>NZ_JBIBDE010000024.1:0-1017 GCF_042901625.1 Paeniglutamicibacter sp. NPDC012692 | reverse complement strand
CTAGATGATTGATTCCAAGGGGTGACAGCGCAGACAAGGGTGTCCAGACTCGAATTACTACCCGTATCGACCTTGGACGGTTCCGATGGACAACGACCTGGACACCCTTGCAACAGCACTGTACGCCTCGACGGATGACTTTTTGAAGGCCCATCCGGACGCGGCCCCGTGGCGTCCGGCGGTCGGTTTGCAACCGCTGATCACGGACGCCGAGCTGGTCACCGTGGCCGTGCTCCAGGCCCTGCTGGGCTTCACCTCGGAACGGCGCTGGCTGCGCCATGCGCGGGTTGACCTGCTCGAATGGTTCCCCTATTTGCCGGAGCAGTCCGGCTACAACAAGCGACTGCGCCACCTGGGGGAAACCCTGCAGGCGGTGATCGCCCATTTGGGCCGGGACACCGGCTTGTGGGCCGACGGGATCTGGGTGGCCGATTCGACCCCCGTCGAGTGCGGGCGCTCCCGCGAGACGGCGCACCGCTCCGAGCTGGCGGGGTTCGCCGAATACGGGTACTGCGCCTCGCATTCGCGCTGGTTCTGGGGCCTGCGCCTGCACCTGTTGTGCACGCTGTCCGGGCTGCCGGTGGGCTTCGCGCTGACCGGCGCAAAGGCCGACGAACGCGAAACCCTGCTCGGGATCCTGGACTCCATGCCCGCCAAAATCGGGGCCGGGCAAATGATCCTGGCGGACAGGAACTACTACGGCAAGGTCTTCGAAACCGACCTGGCCGAGGCCGGCATCGTCCTGCTCCGGCCCGCCCGTCAGGGCGAGCGGCGACGGCCCGGCAGGGAGTTCCTCAAGCCGTTGAGGCAGGTCATCGAGTCAATCAACGACACCCTCAAGGGCCAGCTGGGCCTCGAGTCCCACGGAGGACACACCGTCGCCGGGGTCACCGTGCGGGTCCTGCAGCGCCTGCTCGCCCTGACCGCGGCCATCTGGCACAACCAAAACATCGGCCGGCATCCGC
This sequence comes from Paeniglutamicibacter sp. NPDC012692, assembly GCF_042901625.1. NCBI lineage: Bacteria > Bacillati > Actinomycetota > Actinomycetes > Micrococcales > Micrococcaceae > Paeniglutamicibacter > Paeniglutamicibacter sp. NPDC012692. The sequence continues at coordinate 52 of NZ_JBIBDE010000024.1, read as the reverse complement.
TGCGCTCATTGACCGCTTACGACCACTGAACCCTTGGAATCAATCATCTAGG
>NZ_JBIBDE010000023.1:0-1062 GCF_042901625.1 Paeniglutamicibacter sp. NPDC012692 | reverse complement strand
GGAACCCCCAAGCCCCTGGCTTGGGGGTTCCGATGTTTAACCACCCCGGTTCCCCGGCACACGCCAGGGGCCGGACCAGAAGGGGGGCCCCGCACACGCGGGCCCCCCTTTTTTGTCTTTAACCGGGGGTCCCGCCCCGCGTGCGGGAACGCCGGCCCCCGCACCGCGGGCCCCTTCCCCGGCCCGGCCCCTTCCCCGCCCCGGCCCCGGATGCCTGGTGCCCGTGGGCCCCGCGTCCGCGGGGCCTTTTGCCGTTTAACCCGAAAAAAACCCGCCGGCGCGGGTTGCCGGCCGTATCCCCGGGGGTGCGTCCGCTCCGGGCTGCCCCCCTCGGGTGTCCGGGGTGGGGGTTGTGGGGGATGGCGCCGGCGGTCCCGGGGATGCGGCGGGGCCGGCGCTGCGTGGTTGCGGGGATGGTGTGCTTTCCGGATTCCCGGATTCCCGGGTGCCGGGTGGGTCCCGCGCGGGTGCCGGGGTGGGTTCCGCGCGGGTGTCGGGGTGCGGGGGAGTGTCCGGTGCGCTCCGGTGGGTGCGCGGTCCGGCGGGTTTGCCGGTGCGGTGCGTTTGCCCGGTGCGGGTTTGCTGCCTGGTGCGCCCCTGGCGGGGGTGCCCGGTGTTTTTGGCGGGGGCGCCCGGTGTTTTTGCTGGGGGTGTTGTCGGGGTCACAGGGTCGCTTTTGGGGGTGCGGGGGGCTTTCGGGGCGTTGGAGGGGTGTTTTGGGCCGTTGCGGCGGGGTTTTGGGGGCCGGAGGGCCCCGATTTGCGGATGGGCGCGAAGGCGTGTATTGTTTTCTGAGTTGCCGGGATGAGGACAGCGGGTAAAGCCGCTGGGGATCTCCCGGTCGAGAATCCTTCTTACCCCTTTCCGATGCGCCGGTTTTTGCCGGTGTGTTGTGGCGCGGTTCGGCGGGGCGGGTAGCACCGATTGGTGCGATTTGCTCTTCGACACGCGGTGGGTTAGGCTGGATAAGTTGCTCCAGAGCGAAGCGCCGGCATGAGATAAGCCCGGGTCGTGGAGGTTGGAAGCGTCTGTTGTTTGAGAACTCAATAGTGTGCCAAGTTT
>NZ_JBIBDE010000022.1:0-1420 GCF_042901625.1 Paeniglutamicibacter sp. NPDC012692 | reverse complement strand
GGCCAGCAGTCGGCCGCAGAGCGGACGTCCGGTTTCTTGGGTGCGACCAAGTGAGTACCTAAGAACCTCTGAGACAGGTTGACCTGCGGCCGACCTGACAACCGCTCTCTTTTGCTCAACCATCGTTGTGACTGGGTATGCCTCACAATCCGTGCACAAGCCGGGCACCCATTCCAGGAATTCACCGAATCCGTTCCGGACTTCGCGACGGCCGAGCCGGTGTGGGCCGAACCCGGCTACGGCTTGGACCCGAACGAGTTCCACGTGGATTGGCCAGACGACTGGGATCACCCCATCACCAGTAAGCCCATGAAACCCGCACCAAATTCTGCCGATCCCCACGACATGTCACGTTAAGCGAGTAGGGAGGTCCCGATTTGAGGCCCTCCTACTGCAGTCCTTCACGGCTGATTCAAATGATGTACGTGAATCTTCCCCACCACATCTTTCACCGACCCCGCACCCTGAAAGCGATCCCTGTCCCAGCTAGCCTTTCAGTCACGATGCCATCGCATTAGGCGCGGTGGAGGGAATGGCGAAAGTAGCCGGTCGACAAAGGAACGGTTGGGGCACCCTTCTCAAGTAGACCCGCTTGAACCGCGAGGACAGCAAGTTGAACCCGGCTCTGAATGGCCAGTGCAACAATCAATTTGCCGATCCCCGCCTTGATCGTTGCCTCACTGACGTGGAGAGACACCGCGATTTGCCGGTTCGTGCGTCCTTGCGCCAATTCGATGAGCAGTTGTCGATCCCGCTGGCTGATGTTCCGCAGCAACTGACATCGGGTTTCGTCTTTGTGGGCGAGAGGGACCAAGAACTGTTCGGCATCGGAAGGTTTGGCGAAGATCGAATTTCCGGAACTGATCAGCCTCAGCACAGTCCCAAGGTCAGCAGCGATGGAGTGTTTGGAGAGGAAGCTAGTCACTCCTGCGATGTGGGCGTGCTTCATTGTCTCGACATCATGCACTGCCGAGAACATGACAACCTTGGTTCCTGGGGTCACTGAACGAATATGGCGGGTCGCAATCATGCTGCTGACATTCTCTATGGTTGATTCCATGAGGACGATGTCGGGCCGCAAAGTCCGTGCTGCCTCGATGGCGGCCGTTCCATTAGTCGTCACCGACTCCAACTCGATTTCTGGGCAAGCCCCCAGCGTGATTTCCAAGCCGATCCTGAGAAAAGGATCACCGTCGGCAAGGTGAACTCGTATGCGAGTTAGTGTCTCCATCGGCTTACTGTACGATGCACTGAATTGGCCGAATCGCCTAGACGCGCCGACGTTACACAAAAATTCGCGCGCGATCATAACCTGGCCTTTGAGCACGACCATGTTATGCCCGTTGTTGCCGTGGACAGGTGTCTGCTACGAATACCCGGAGGTTCTTGCCGACGAGGGTGGCGGCTTCGACCTAGGGGG
>NZ_JBIBDE010000021.1:0-1505 GCF_042901625.1 Paeniglutamicibacter sp. NPDC012692 | reverse complement strand
AACCAAAAAACGCGGGGGAGAGACAAAGCGCGGGGCTGGTGCCGCGATCCCCCTCACCCATGAAACGAGAACAAACATGAACACCCAGAAGATCGAACAGGTGAACCCCACGTCCCTGACCGTGGACAACAACGTGCGCACCGTGGCCGAACTCGGCACCGATTTCGTTGCCTCCATCAAGGAGCACGGCGTGCTCCAGCCCGTCACCGTCCACGAACGGAACGGAGCACTCCACGTGCTGATGGGCCAGCGCCGCACCCTCGCCGCCATCGAAACCGGGCTTGAAACCATCCCCGTCTACGTGGTGGACACCCCCGAGGAAGCAACCCGGCTGGCAACGCAGGTTGTCGAAAACGACCAGCGCCAGGAACTGACCCACGCCGACCGCGCCGAAGCATTCCACCAGCTTTCCTTGCTCGGGATGACCCCGGCGAAGATCGCCAAGCGCACCGGAGCCACCAAGGAAACCGTCAGCCAAGCACTGATCGCCAAGGCGAACGATGCCGCTACCGCCTCGCTGGGGCAGGGATTGACCATCGAACAGGCCGCGAAGATCGCGGAGTTCGACGGACACGAGGAAATCATTGCCGAACTGACCGAAACCGCATTGGAAGAACCAGCCGAATTCGCCCACCTCGCACAGCGCCACCTCGACCAGCTGGCCGAGGATGCCGCAGTGGAAGCCGTCAAAACCCTCTTGGTCGAAGCTGGCAAGGTGCTGGCCACGGATGAGGAAATGGGATACGACGGCACCGCAAAAGCCGTCACCTCATTGAACCGCCCCGATGGGGAACCCGCCACGGAAGATGACGCGAACGCTTACCACGTCCGCGTCCTGTACAACGGGAAGATCGAAACCACGCCCGTGGTTCAGGGCTGGAAGGCCGCAGGATTCGCCGACCGCTGGGGCAACAGCGGCAGCAAGTCAGGCCCGATGACCGAGGAACAAAAGGCCGAACGCAAGGAACTCATCAGCCGCAACAAGGACATGGACTCGGCCATCACCGTTCGCCACGAATGGATCACCAACCTGCTGGCCCGCAAAACGGCACCCAAGGGTTACCTGCACTTCGTGGCCAAGACCATGAGCGCCCACAGCTACGAACTTGGCCGCTCCATTCAGGAACTCGCCGCGAATTTCGCGGGCATCAAGACCGGGGGATTCCACCCGGTCACCGAGCACACCGCGAAGGTGGCGGCTCGCAGCGAGTTCACCATCCTGGCCCTGTGCTTCGCGGCCCACGAAAAGCACCTAGACCGCACGGCGTGGAGGAACCCCACCGGCGATACCCGCGAATACTTCGCACAGCTGATCGCGTGGGGATACACCCAGAGCGCGGTTGAAAGGCTCATCACCGACGAGCCAACCGCAGAATAGCCCGGCGGGGGAGGGGCACCGTTATGGGTGCCCCTCCCCCTTTCCTGGTGGTGCGGGCGGCCTCCGCCGCACGCTCCCCCGGCCGCCGACGCTGGCGCGCACTCAAGACCTCGCGCCAGGCAGCGGA
>NZ_JBIBDE010000020.1:0-2352 GCF_042901625.1 Paeniglutamicibacter sp. NPDC012692 | reverse complement strand
TTCGTCCTACGGGACCCAAATGCCTTCGTGCCGCAGTGAAACACTCACTGAACCAGTGGCCGGCATTTTGACGACGTGACAATTTGATGAGTACTGATAGTTGCCTGTTGCAAACCTAGATCTACATAGGTAGTCTTTGGTTTATGGAGCCACTCACCCGCAAAACCCCCGCCACTGCTGCCGTCTTGGAATCCCTGCTGTCCGCCAGTGACGCCGTGTGGGGACTGCAAGTGGTCAAGGAAACCGGCCTCAAAACGGGCACCGTCTACCCCATCCTTGAACGGCTGGAAGCCGCCGGCTGGGTGGAGGGAGTATGGGACACCGACGACGAACGCAAGGGTCCTCGTCGTCGATACTTCCGTCTGGGTGCGGAAGCTGCGCCCCACGCACGCCGGTATGTGAATTCGCAACACGCCAAGGAGAACCCCGGGCGCGACATCGCCCTGGGCTTCGAGTGGATCACGGCGTGAACCTCCAACAGCTCACCCTGAATCTTTGCCTGGCCCTGACACCTACGCGGCAACGCGAGGTCCGTCGCGAACAGTGGGGTGCCGACCTGCGCGATGCCCACTCGCTGGGAATGAACCACCGGGCAGTGCTCATCGGAGCGGCCACCGCAGCGCTTCACTTGCGCGCTTCACACATCATCATGTCCACCCAGGGCATTGGCTCCTTCTCGAAAGGCAAAAACATGAAAACCACCATGATCGCAATCTTCTCAACGCTTACCCTGGCGGGTGCAGCCGTCGTGGGCGCACAAGCCTTCCTTCCGGCAAAAGATGAGATTCCCGTCATCAACATCGACGGATTGCTTGAATCCGTGGAGCACCCGGATGATGTTTACATCTATTCCGACACAGCCGGAAGCGGAACGCTGGCCGACTAAACGGCTCCTTCGAGTCGGCACGGACCATACCCAAAGAGTGCCCGGTCAAGCTTCCGCTAGCGGACCTGATTGTGGCCATTTATATGCTCAGCAGCCTACTTCAGACTACGATTTCAGGATTCTCTGGCACTGGGGTTTCCAACCTGACTATCTGTTTCTGCGAAGTCCGATACCAACCTCAGCAAGGACGGCCGTTCAAGATGTGGGAAAGCTACCCAATTGGCACCCGGCCCTCAGGCTGGATAGAACTGACGGAGAACGGCTGGGGTGCGATTGCATCATGGTTCGCTGGACCGGAGAACGTGATGCGCGAGCCGATGGGTAAACGTACCGACTTGGTCAGGGTGACCTGTGAAAAGCCAGAGGGCACCAGCACTTCCTGGACCGAGACCATCACAGAAGCCGAGATCGAGGAAATCGAGGACGACATCGATGGCTATCTAGCAGATTCGGGACTGCCTTCTCGACCCCACGGCTACCGATGGTTTCTACGCTTGCCCTCCGGAATCAAGGATGAGAGCGACTTCTGGAGCCGTCTCAATGAGGCAGCCTTCAAGATGCCGCATACGAACTGGGACCCGAAACGCGAAGCGTCCAATTTGGGCGAATCCATCACGGGCCTCTTCTCCCAAATGCCGTAGCCCTCGATTCAGCCATCAACGCCATTGACCAAGTCCAGGCTTGCCATGGCTAAACACGGCCAAATGGTGTCCCGCACAGCGTTCCCCCTGCGGGTAGATGCGGGCGTGCCCCATTCATTGGAAAATGACTCTCTGCGTACAAGGATGGACAATGGCCCCATGCGCCTCTATCTATCTTCCTACCAGCTTGGCGACCATCCCGAAGCATTCACGGGCATGGTTCGAGGCAAAAAGCGCGGGTGGGTCATCATGAACGCCTTCGATGGGGCCGATCCTCAGATGCGGCGCAGTGAGACCGAACGCCAGCTCGTGAATCTCGCGGGCCTCGGGCTCACCGCACACGAGTTCGATCTGCGGACGCACGACCCGGAGAGCCTTACTACGGAGTTCGGGGAGCCGGACTTCGTCTGGGTTCGGGGCGGCAACGTCTTCACGCTCCGGGCGGCTCTGGCCCGATCAGGAGCCGACGCACTCATTGTGGACCGCCTCAGAGCCGATTCCATGGTCTACGCCGGTTTCAGTGCTGGGGGTTGCGTTCTCGCCCCGAGCTTGTTGGGCCTCGAAGAGTGCGATTCAACAGACGATGCCTTGCTGCTTTACGGAGCTGTCGAGTTCGACGGCCTCAATATTCTTGATCGCCCCTTTGTGCCCCACCTCGGAACTTCTGATCACCCCGAACGCGAGAGCCTGACTCAGGTGGCTGCGGCTTACGCCCAAGACGGCAAACAGTACTGGGCGCTTCGTGACGGCCAGGCGTTGGTGGTTGATGGCAGCAGCGTTGCGCTGTTTTGAGAGAAGGCTGGATTTAGTGTCCCGGTCAAGGTT
>NZ_JBIBDE010000019.1:0-3150 GCF_042901625.1 Paeniglutamicibacter sp. NPDC012692 | reverse complement strand
ATCGAGGCCTCCGCGGGCCTGGCGAGGCTGACCCGCACCTCCCTGGTGGACGTGCTGCGCGCCGAGTACCTGCGCACCGCCCGCGCCAAGGGCCTCTCCCCGAACCGGGTCATCTGGGGCCACGCGCTGCGCAACGCGATGATCCCGGTGGTCACCTACCTGGGCCTGTCCCTGGCGGGCATGCTCGGCGGGGCGGTGATCATCGAGGCGATCTTCAACATCCCCGGCATCGGCGGGCTGATGGTCACGGCCATCAACAACAAGGAGGGCACCGTCGTGGTGGGCATCGCCACCATGCTCGTGCTGGTGTACCTGATCTTCAACCTGCTCGTGGACCTGCTCTACGGCATTATCGACCCGAGGGTGCGGATATGAGCCAAGAAACCGAAACCAACCAGGCCGCCGACGAGCTGGACCCGTTGGCCCCGACCAACCCGATCACGCCCCCGGCGGGCCTGAAAACCCGCACCCCGAAGACGGCGGGCACCCCCGGCACCCCGGCGGGCTTCACCCCGCGCAAGGCCGCCAAGAAAATCAACCGCGGGCCCCTCTGGCTCAAGCCCCGCTTCCTGGTCTCCGGCACCATCGTGGCCCTCATGCTGCTCATGGCCGCGTTCCCGCAGCTCTTCGCCGGGTTCAACGCGGACCCGAACGCGAACTGCGACATCCTGAACACCAACCAGCCCCCGGGCCCCGGGCACCCCTTCGGCATGGACATCCAGGGCTGCGACTACTACACCAACGTGATCTTCGGGGCCCGGGCCTCCATCCTGGTCGGCATCGTGGTCACCGCGATCTCCTTCGTGATCTCCGCGGTGCTCGGCGCCCTGGCCGGCTACTTCGGCGGCTGGGTCGACACGATCATCTCCCGCGCCTGCGACATGGCCTTCGGCCTGCCGTTCATCCTGGCCGCGATCGTGGTCCTGCAGCTCTTCGCCGAGCGCACCGTCTGGACCGTCATCTTCGCCCTGGCCCTGTTCTCCTGGGCCGGCGGGGTCCGCTTCATGCGCTCCTCGGTCCTGGAGGTCCGCAACCGCGAATACGTCCAGGCCTCCCGGCTTTTGGGCGCCTCCCACGGGCGCGTCATCCGCACCCACATCGTTCCCAACTCGCTGACCCCGCTGCTGGTCCTGCAGACCCTGGGCATCGGCGGGGTCATCAGCGCCGAGGCCGGGCTCACGTTCATCGGCATCGGGCTGACCCCGCCCTCGGTGTCCTGGGGCCTGCAGCTGGCCGCGGCCCGCGAATACATCTCCGCGGCCCCGCACCTGCTGATCTTCCCGGCGATCTTCCTGACCATCACCGTGCTCGGCTTCGTGCTCTTTGGCGAGGCCCTGCGCGATGAGTTCGACCCGAAAGGCAAATAACGTGGGCACGAACCATACCCGCCCCACCGAGGGCAGTCCCGCGGGGGTTCCCGCGAGCACGGACGAGGTGTTGCTGCGCGTGAAGGACCTCGAGGTCGAGTTCAACACCTCCCGCGGCATCGCCACCGCCGTGAACGGCATGAACTTCGAGGTCAAGCGCGGCCAGGCGCTGGGCATCCTGGGCGAATCCGGCTCCGGCAAGTCCGTCACCGCCCGCGCCATCATGGGCATCCTGGACATGCCCCCCGCCCACATCCCGCAGGGGCAGATCCTGCTGGAGGGCGAGGACCTGCTCACCGTGACCCCCAAGCGCCACCGCCAGCTGGTCGGCTCCCGCGTCTCCATGGTCTTCCAGGACGCGCTCACCGCCCTGAACCCCGTCCACCCGGTGGGACGCCAGATCGGCGAGCTCTACCGCGTGCACCGCGGCTACTCCCGCAAGGACGCCCGGGCCGCGGCCATCACCATGATGGAGAAGGTGAAGATCCCGGCCGCGGCCAAGCGGGTGGATGACTACCCGCACCAGTTCTCCGGCGGCATGCGCCAGCGCATCGTCATCGCCATGGCCCTGGCCCTGGACCCGGTGCTGCTGATCGCCGACGAACCCACCACCGCCCTGGATGTCACCGTGCAGGCGCAGATCCTCGAACTGCTCAAGGAGCAGCAGGAGGAACGGAACATGGGCCTGATCCTGATCACCCACGACATCTCCGTGGTCAAGGAGGTCACCGACCAGGTCGCGGTCATGTATGCCGGACGCGTCGTGGAGCACGGGCCCACCGCCGAGGTGCTGGGCCGCCCCGGCCACCCCTACTCCAGGGGCCTGGGCGAATCGATCGCCGGGGAGGAGCTCAAGGGCCAGCGCCTGCCGGCGATCCCCGGCACGCCCCCGGACCTGCTGAACCTTCCGGCCGGGTGCTCGTTCGCGAACCGCTGCTCCTACGCCACCGAGGCGTGCAACGAGTCGATTCCCGCGCTGGAAACCCTCGAGGCCGGCCGCTTCGCGGCCTGCTTCCACACCCAGGAGGTCCTGAACCGTGTCAACGCCTGAAACCCTCACCCATCCGGCCCGCACGGACGGGACCAACGCCGTCCCGTTGATGGAGCTGCGCGGGGTCAAGCAGCACTACCCGGTCGCCCGCCACCTGCCCGTCGGCCCCCGCAAGGTCGTCAAGGCCATGGACGGCGTCGACCTGGCCATCGCGCCGGGCGAGACCCTCGGGGTCATCGGGGAATCCGGGTGCGGCAAGTCCACCCTGGCCCGCGTCATGGCCGGCCTGGAAAAACCCACCGAGGGAAAGGTGCTCTTCCGCGGCACCGACATCAACGACCTGCGCGGGGAAGCGCGCCGGGAGATGCGCCGGAACATCCAGCTGATCTTCCAGGACCCGTATTCCTCGCTGAACCCGCGGATGACCGTGGAGCAGCTGGTCGGCGAGCCCTTCGAGATCCACCCCGAAATCGCCCCCAAGGCCGGGCGGCGGGCGAAGATCCGGGAACTGCTGGAACTGGTCGGCCTGAACCCGGACCACGCCGAGCGCTACCCGCACAACTTCTCCGGGGGACAGCAGCAGCGCATCGGCATCGCCCGCGGCATCGCGCTGAACCCGAAGATGCTCATCTGCGACGAGCCGGTCTCCGCCCTGGATGTCTCGGTGCGCGCCCAGGTGGTGAACCTGCTCGATGACCTGCAAAAGGAACTCGGGCTCTCCTACCTGTTCATCGCCCACGACCTGCAGATCGTCCGGCACATCTCCGACCGCGTCGCGACCATGTATCTGGG
>NZ_JBIBDE010000018.1:2061-5616 GCF_042901625.1 Paeniglutamicibacter sp. NPDC012692 | reverse complement strand
GTCCTACTCTCCCACACCCTCCCGAGTGCAGTACCATCGGCGCTGTGGGTCTTAGCTTCCGGGTTCGGTATGGGACCGGGCGTTTCCCCCACGCTGTGACCGCCGTAACTCTAGTACCGACACCCCCTCGGAAAAATCCGGGACGGGTGCGGTGAATCTATGGGTTACAGAAAATCTTATCTGTGGTGATGCAAGTGGTTCCGCGAAAACAAGGGTTGTTGTTTCGGGACCGTATAGTGGACGCAGCGTTTCTCGCCACGCATCAAGTGCGTGGTGTTTGTGGTTTAAGTTGTCGGCCTATTAGTACGGGTCAGCTTCACGAGTCTTTGGTCCTCGCTTCCACATCCCGCCTATCAACCCAGTGGTCTGCTGGGGGCCTCTCGCACGACAAGCGTGCATGGAAATCTCATCTTGAAGTGGGCTTCCCGCTTAGATGCTTTCAGCGGTTATCCCTTCCGAACGTAGCCAATCAGCGGTGCACTTGGCAGTACAACTGACACACCAGAGGTTCGTCCGTCCCGGTCCTCTCGTACTAAGGACAGCTCTTCTCAAATTTCCTGCGCGCGCAGCGGATAGGGACCGAACTGTCTCACGACGTTCTAAACCCAGCTCGCGTACCGCTTTAATGGGCGAACAGCCCAACCCTTGGGACCTACTCCAGCCCCAGGATGCGACGAGCCGACATCGAGGTGCCAAACCATGCCGTCGATATGGACTCTTGGGCAAGATCAGCCTGTTATCCCCGAGGTACCTTTTATCCGTTGAGCGACGGCCGTTCCACAACGTGCCGCCGGATCACTAGTCCCGACTTTCGTCCCTGCTCGAGCTGTCGCTCTCACAGTCAAGCTCCCTTGTGCACTTACACTCGACACCTGATTGCCAACCAGGCTGAGGGAACCTTTGGGCGCCTCCGTTACTTTTTAGGAGGCAACCGCCCCAGTTAAACTACCCATCAGGCACTGTCCCTGACCCAGATTATGGGCCGAAGTTAGGTGACCGGTACAGCCAGAGTGGTATTTCAACGATGACTCCACCCGAACTAGCGTCCGGGCTTCACAGTCTCCCACCTATCCTACACAAGCTGCACCGAACACCAATACCAAACTATAGTAAAGGTCTCGGGGTCTTTCCGTCCTGCTGCGCGTAACGAGCATCTTTACTCGTAGTGCAATTTCGCCGAGTTCATGGTTGAGACAGCGGGGAAGTCGTTACTCCATTCGTGCAGGTCGGAACTTACCCGACAAGGAATTTCGCTACCTTAGGATGGTTATAGTTACCACCGCCGTTTACTGGGGCTTAAATTCTCAGCTTCGCCCAAAAGGGCTAACCGGTCCTCTTAACCTTCCAGCACCGGGCAGGAGTCAGTCCGTATACATCGTCTTGCGACTTCGCACGGACCTGTGTTTTTAGTAAACAGTCGCTTCCCCCTGGTCTCTGCGGCCCACACCCGCTCACGCCAGCAAGTGGCGGTCACGGGGCAGGCCCCCCTTCTCCCGAAGTTACGGGGGCATTTTGCCGAGTTCCTTAACCATGATTCTCTCGATCGCCTTAGTATTCTCTACCTGATCACCTGTGTCGGTTTGGGGTACGGGCGGCTAAAACCTCGCGTCGATGCTTTTCTTGGCAGCATAGGATCACCGAATCACCCCCCGAGGGGGGCGCCTATCGGATCTCAGGCTTATGTGAGTCGCGGATTTGCCTACGACTCGCCCTACATCCTTGGACCAGGTCAATTCCATTGCCTGGCTCGGCTACCTTCCTGCGTCACACCTGTTAATACGCTTAACTCCCCGGTTCGGGTCCCACGCCGCACACCCGGTGCAAAGCCCGAAGGCCCCGCGGTGGGTGGTTGGGGTGGTTAGCATCACCGGTTCGCTATGGGCGGTTTTTTGCCGGTACGGGAATATCAACCCGTTGTCCATCGACTACGCCTGTCGGCCTCGCCTTAGGTCCCGACTTACCCAGGGCAGATTAGCTTGACCCTGGAACCCTTGATCATTCGGCGGACGGGTTTCTCACCCGTCATTCGCTACTCATGCCTGCATTCTCACTCGTGTGGGCTCCACCGCTGGTTTACACCGCGACTTCACTGCCCACACGACGCTCCCCTACCCATCCAAACGGCTGGACCACGAAGGCCTACCAATATTTGAATGACGCAACTTCGGCGGTGTGCTTGAGCCCCGCTACATTGTCGGCGCGGAATCACTTGACCAGTGAGCTATTACGCACTCTTTCAAGGATGGCTGCTTCTAAGCCAACCTCCTGGTTGTCTTCGCAACTCCACATCCTTTTCCACTTAGCACACGCTTAGGGGCCTTAGTTGGCGTTCTGGGCTGTTTCCCTCTCGACTATGAAGCTTATCCCCCACAGTCTCACTGCTGCGCTCTCACTTACCGGCATTCGGAGTTTGGCTGACGTCAGTAACCTTGTAGGGCCCATTAGCCATCCAGTAGCTCTACCTCCGGTAAGAAACACGCAACGCTGCACCTAAATGCATTTCGGGGAGAACCAGCTATCACGAAGTTTGATTGGCCTTTCACCCCTACCCACAGCTCATCCCCTCCATTTTCAACTGAAGTGGGTTCGGTCCTCCACGCGCTCTTACACGCGCTTCAACCTGGCCATGGGTAGATCACTTCGCTTCGGGTCTAGATCACGCCACTAACTCGCCCTATTCAGACTCGCTTTCGCTACGGCTTCCCCACACGGGTTAACCTCGCGACGTAACACTAACTCGCAGGCTCATTCTTCAAAAGGCACGCTGTCACCCCAACAAGGAGGCTCCAACGGATTGTAAGCGCACGGTTTCAGGTACTATTTCACTCCCCTCCCGGGGTACTTTTCACCATTCCCTCACGGTACTTATCCGCTATCGGTCATTGGGTAGTATTTAGGCTTACCAGGTGGTCCTGGCGGATTCAAACGGGATTTCTCGGGCCCCGTCCTACTTGGGATACTCTCACAAAGCGGCAGACACGCATTAGCACTACGGGACTCTCACCCTCTATGGTCCGGCATTCAAACCGGTTCGCCTATACGCCTGCACCTCACTTCACTGGTCCGGCAGAACCAGAACGGAAAGTCCCACAACCCCGACCATGCAACGCCCGCCGGCTATCACACATGGACCGGTTTAGCCCCTTCCGCGTTCGCTCGCCACTACTAACGGAATCACTTTTGTTTTCTCTTCCTGCGGGTACTGAGATGTTTCACTTCCCCGCGTTCCCTCCACGCAGCCTATGTGTTCAGCTGCGGGTCACACCACATGACATGGTGCGGGGTTTCCCCATTCGGAAATCCTGGTATCAACGTCCGGTTATCGACTCCTCCAGGCTTATCGCAGATTCCCACGTCCTTCTTCGGCTCCCAATGCCAAGGCATCCACCGTGCGCTCTTAAAAACTTGACCACAAACATGATCAAAAATTTACATGAGCTTAATTAATTACAATCGAAAGAACCAAGAAAGACACGCACAAGGCGTGCCCACCAGGTTCAATAATTCTTAAGAAATTGCTTATGCAAAACAAGACAAAAACACCAACGACCCAAG
>NZ_JBIBDE010000018.1:0-1966 GCF_042901625.1 Paeniglutamicibacter sp. NPDC012692 | reverse complement strand
GCGGACCGGCGACGGGCCTGTTATTCCAGGACCCAACAGTGTGCCAAAAGACCACCAAACCCCGTACACGATCCACGTTCCAACCACACACGAGGTGCGGCGTACTGGAGAACCATGCCCAGGAAAAGGCGGCCATTGCTTGCTGATATTCCACCCTTGAGCACTCGCCCACCAACACAAGTGGTGGAAACGAGCAGCACTGAACACCCGCAAGGGAAACGCTTTGGAATCCCTGCCTGGTGCTAGTTGCTCCTTAGAAAGGAGGTGATCCAGCCGCACCTTCCGGTACGGCTACCTTGTTACGACTTAGTCCCAATCGCCGGTCCCACCTTCGACGGCTCCCTCCCACAAGGGGTTAGGCCACCGGCTTCGGGTGTTACCAACTTTCGTGACTTGACGGGCGGTGTGTACAAGGCCCGGGAACGTATTCACCGCAGCGTTGCTGATCTGCGATTACTAGCGACTCCGACTTCATGGGGTCGAGTTGCAGACCCCAATCCGAACTGAGACCGGCTTTTTGGGATTAGCTCCACCTCACAGTATCGCAACCCATTGTACCGGCCATTGTAGCATGCGTGAAGCCCAAGACATAAGGGGCATGATGATTTGACGTCGTCCCCACCTTCCTCCGAGTTGACCCCGGCAGTCTCCTATGAGTCCCCGGCATAATCCGCTGGCAACATAGAACGAGGGTTGCGCTCGTTGCGGGACTTAACCCAACATCTCACGACACGAGCTGACGACAACCATGCACCACCTGTGAACCAGCCCCAAAGGGGAAACCGTGTTTCCACGGCGGTCTGGCACATGTCAAGCCTTGGTAAGGTTCTTCGCGTTGCATCGAATTAATCCGCATGCTCCGCCGCTTGTGCGGGCCCCCGTCAATTCCTTTGAGTTTTAGCCTTGCGGCCGTACTCCCCAGGCGGGGCACTTAATGCGTTAGCTACGGCGCGGAAAACGTGGAATGTCCCCCACACCTAGTGCCCAACGTTTACGGCATGGACTACCAGGGTATCTAATCCTGTTCGCTCCCCATGCTTTCGCTCCTCAGCGTCAGTTAATGCCCAGAGACCTGCCTTCGCCATCGGTGTTCCTCCTGATATCTGCGCATTTCACCGCTACACCAGGAATTCCAGTCTCCCCTACATCACTCTAGTCTGCCCGTACCCACCGCAGATCCGAGGTTGAGCCTCGGACTTTCACGGCAGACGCGACAAACCGCCTACGAGCTCTTTACGCCCAATAATTCCGGATAACGCTTGCGCCCTACGTATTACCGCGGCTGCTGGCACGTAGTTAGCCGGCGCTTCTTCTGCAGGTACCGTCACTTTCGCTTCTTCCCTACTGAAAGAGGTTTACAACCCGAAGGCCGTCATCCCTCACGCGGCGTCGCTGCATCAGGCTTTCGCCCATTGTGCAATATTCCCCACTGCTGCCTCCCGTAGGAGTCTGGGCCGTGTCTCAGTCCCAGTGTGGCCGGTCACCCTCTCAGGCCGGCTACCCGTCGTCGCCTTGGTGAGCCATTACCTCACCAACAAGCTGATAGGCCGCGAGTCCATCCCTGACCAAAAAATCTTTCCACCAAGAACCATGCGGTCCACGGTGCATATCCAGTATTAGACCCAGTTTCCCGGGCTTATCCCAGAGTCAGGGGCAGGTTACTCACGTGTTACTCACCCGTTCGCCACTAATCACCTGTGCAAGCACAGGGTCATCGTTCGACTTGCATGTGTTAAGCACGCCGCCAGCGTTCATCCTGAGCCAGGATCAAACTCTCCGTAAAAAAATACAGACACAACCAACACGCCGACTGGAAAAAGTCGGCCGGGTTGCACCAAGCAAAAAAATCCCGGCAAATTGCCCCAGGCATCCACACGGGGGTGCGGACCCTGAAACCATTCACCAATAAAATAAATAAATTGGTATCAACAAACTTGGCACACTATTGAGTTCTCAAACAACAGAC
>NZ_JBIBDE010000017.1:0-7766 GCF_042901625.1 Paeniglutamicibacter sp. NPDC012692 | reverse complement strand
TCCTCCTCGACTATTCCACGCAACACCGGATTCGTGTGGAGCTTGGCGGGTTTGGGACGGGAGGCCCGCTCGTAGGCCAGCACGTGGGCCGAGGTCGCCCGGTACTCCTGCCCGGGTTTGGTGTTGCGCCGCAGCTCCCGGGACACCGTCGAGGCGGAGCATCCGATGGCCTCACCGATCCGCCGCAGCGACTGTCCTTGGGCACGCAGGATGGCGATCTCCTCGCGCTGGGCGAAGGTCAAGCAGCGGTCCTTCAAATCCCTTCCCCGGCGGGGACGGACACCGCCGGCGGCCAGAACGGTGCGCCCGGTGCGCCTGCTGGTGTTCAGGGGAATGACGGCATCGGTGATGAAATCGCCTGCCTGCATCCCCGCCCAGAATACCTGCAAGAGGTCGGGCCGGTACAGAATCGAATACTTTCCCACGTCAACACCCAGTCGCTAAGTGTTGCAGTCACCGCAAGAACCCAAGGAACCTTCTGCGGGACACTTCGCATTGTTGGAATCACCGCTGGCTGGATGGGCCTCCAAGCACCGCAGAGCTTCAAGATACGCGTTGTGTGCAGGTTCCACTGGGGGGAAGGGCCAAAGCTCCATCGCCGCTATTGTTTCGGCTGGTCCTGGCGTGCATTGAGCGGCTGCTTGCATGGGCGGGGTTCCGCTCGTTGACTCGTGCGAGAGCGGTGTGCCGTAACAGTTCGGTTTGGGCCGAAGTATTCTGCCTCCAAACTTGAACCATGAAGAAAATGACGTCGGAAACGTTGGAGCATAGCGGCTTCACAGTGCCATATGCTGCGCCTTCTCCTTTGGGGGTGGCTTGGCTTCGCGGAGAAGCAGTCCGATTTAGCGAAGGAGAAAACCATCGACGACGCAGGCTCCTGACAGAGCATCTTTTGGCTCAGCTGACCGTTGTGCCAGTGGACGGGGAAGACCCGGCAACGACGGTGCTCACAGCCATGGGAATGCCCACTGATCTGGCTGAAGAAGTTGCCCTGGCGGCGTCGGGATACCAACCGCATTCTCCCCACTCCGCCGCCGCTGATGAAGCCGTTGAACGACTCGTGGCAGCCTTCGGGGTGCGGGACGAAGTGACGGCCGCGAACATCTGCATCCTGGTGCAGTCACAAGCGGGGGTTGGTGCCCTGATCCAAGCTTTACGCGACAAGAATGAGGGGCCACCGATACTCAGCACCCGCCGCGTAGATGCTGCAGGTACTGAAGTCGAGGTGGAGCTCCATGGCGCCCACTTTGGTAGGGGGCACCATGCCTGCCCCGGTGAGCACATGGGGCGCATCCTCGCAGCGGCGGCCATCCGATGAGCTTCAGGGACCTCCACCATGGCGCCTCTGCGCTGGTGCTACCCAACGCATGGGACATCCCCTCGGCTCTGATGTTCCTGGACGCTGGTTTCACGGCGATCGGCACGAGCAGCCTTGGACTGGCCGTCAGCCACGGCCACGTTGATGGGAGTCGCGCCGTCCGAGAACTAACGCAGAGACTGGCAAGACAGCTATCCACCCTGCAGTGCTGCGTTTCCGTTGACATCGAAGACGGATTCGCTGAGTCTGCCACCGTCGTGGCCGACTACGTTGAAGGCCTGGGGGTGGAGAGGATCAATATTGAGGACAGCACAGACGGACGGCTCATTGATCCGGTCCTGCATGCGGTCAAGGTCGCCGCGATCAAGGCGCGCACTCCGAATGTGTACATCAACGCGCGGGTGGACAACTTCTGGCTCGGAGAGGAACCCACTATTGAGGCAGTAGTTGCCCGTGCACGTTGCTACACGGATGCCGGAGCCGACGGCATTTTCATCCCTGGAACGCTGGATGCAACACAGATCAGCGCACTCACCGCAGCCGTGACGGTACCCGTGAACGTTCTGGCTACACCCGAACACACCCTAGATGACCTGTCCGCCCTGGGTGTGCGCCGGATCAGCACCGGATCACTACCGTATCGGGCAGCGTTGGATGCAGCCGTTAACGTCGCCAAAGACCTTCGGGACGGCCGCCTCGCAACTACCGAGACAAGCTACTCTCGAATTCAAGAGTTGGTTGGCTTGTACAAGCCGTACGGGCCGAGCTAGTGCCTGGTTTCCAAGACCGGAATGGGCCATGGCTTGGCTTGGTACCAGTTGCTGGCCTTCGACCTTGTAACCTGATCGCATGAGTAGAGATTTTTCGCAGATCGGAAGGGCTTTGTCCGCCCCGGCGCGGTCTGCCTTCATCAATCTGCTCATGGACGGCTCCAGCAGGCCTGCCGGGGAACTGGCAAGGTCTGCCGGTGTGAGCGCGGCGACAGCCAGCGAACACCTTGCCGTGCTGGTTGAAGCGGGCTTGGTCCAGTGTCAGGCACGTGGCAGGCAGCGTTTCTACTCGCTAGCCAACAACTCGGTTGCCGGCGCCCTAGAACAATTAGGGCACCTCTGCCCACCCATCCCGGTCATCGGGTATCGGCAGTCCCGTGAAGCACGCGACATCGCCCGCGCCAGGTTTTGCTACGACCATCTTGCCGGACGGCTTGGCGTCGAACTCCTCACCTCCATGGTCGAGAGCTTGTGGATCACCGAAGAAGAATACGCAGTGACAGAGGAAGGCCACCAAAGACTTCAAAGTATTGGTATCGACACCAATCGCCTCACGGGTAAAAGAGCCCTCACACGACCTTGCCCAGACTGGACCGAGCGAAAAACACATCTAGCCGGCGCCCTAGGAGCAGCACTAGGCTCCTTCTTCCTCGACCGGGGCTGGGTTCTACAGCGCTCCAGCGGGCGCGGGCTGGACATCACCCCAACCGGAACCACCGCCCTAGGCGAGATCTGGAACGTCAGAATAGAGCCAGTCTAGAAAAAGCAGGCAATCTCATTCCAATCATTCCCCAAACACGGTCCGCTCCAATAGTGAACGCTCTGCGGGACAATAATTCAGATTTTCGTGGCTTACTGTGATTTCCCTGCCGAGGCAGATGAGAATCGCTGGTGGGATGAAGGGTTAGCTGTTGACCCGGCGGGGGCGCAACGCGCCTAAAAGTATGAATACAAAGGAAACTGTGATGGCCCCGGCCAAGATCATCATCCCGCCGTTGGCTAGTGACCACATCTTTACCAGGAGAACCGCAATGGCGATGAGGGCCGCGACCAGCAAAACAGCCATGACCGGGTTCCGCTTCATGAGTCTTGGTAGAGGCCATACCTTCGGAACCGAAGTCGCTTCGCCGGTCTGCGATCCGTTTGGATGTATGTTCATGGGACTATTCTGCCTCAGTCCATTTTCAGTGAAGTTCAATCGTCCCGTAGCGGAACCTTGAGCGGACACTAAATCACCGCAAACTTCGCAGCGCTGATTGGTGGCTTCATGACGGGTAAATCAGTCCAGGTCGAGAGGGGACAACCTGCCCGTGGGGGTTTCGATCCCGCCGGCACGTTGGATCTCATCCCATGTTTTGTGGGTTGCGGCGTCCGCGATGGCTTTCATGGTCGCGATAACGAGCAGGGCGTTGAGAGCAGAGTGGGCCTCCACGGCTGCTTCCGGCATACGCATCGCTCCGAACAAGCCGCGCCGGCCATCGGTTTCCGCGAAGAAGGTCTCGCCCCCGTAGATGGAATGTCCGTCTGGAAACACGGCGGAAAACCGGATGTCGTTCGCTGCAAACTCGGCCGCTTCGACCTCGACGCCGTTAGCCACGATCGTCGCGAGGTCGGCTCCCTCCCCACCGAAAGCCGTTGGATCATGGTGAAAGGCAATGCCGCTGGCGAAGAACCCGAGGTCTGAGAAATGGGAGCGCCACTCCTTCGTGGCCTGGAGCGTGGTGTCTAGAAGGGAAAGATCCAGGAATTCCGTCATGGTCTGATTCTGCCTTCTTCGCCCGTGGTTTGGGTCGTTTCCCTGCAGGTAACCGCAACAGGTGCCTCCGCTGCCATGTCTCCTTGCTGACGGCCGGGCTGGAGATGGGTTTTCCGACGCTTTTTGTCTCCGTCTGCAATCACATACTGCGCTTCATCTCGGCGTCCTCTCGGCCATCAGTGCCTGGGGCCTTTTGCATGGCGAACGAAACCTCACAAGCGGAACGCTCTACGGAACAGTCTCACAAGTGATTAGTAGTGGCCCGCATCGCTTTGCGCGACGAGTACCTGCATATTGAACCGTCCCGGGAATCATGCTGCTAACAAAACGGCGGCATGATTCCCTGGACGGTTCACTCTTCATGATCCTTGATGAGTAATGCTCCAGTGGGCTTAGGATGTTGTGTCCGTACTGGCGCGTTTGGTGTAACGGTTGGTGAGTGCTGCGCCGATCATCGCCAAGTGGTCGCACACGCTTTGTGGGCTGGTGATGTCAAGCCACTCGACGAGCCCTGCGAGATGGCCGGCGATCCCGTACTCGCTAGGCGCATGGATCACCACTGGGATGCGGCCATCGCCTGAAGCTGTCCTAATTTCGAGGTTGTCGCCGACTGCCGTTTGGAGGAAGCTGAGCCCTTCGGGGGCGCAGTTCGCGCGCACCTCGACGACTGTACTGTCGCGCTCAGCTTCGTCGGTAATGTCGCGCCAACTTTCCGCGAGGTCGAAGCCCTTGGTTCGGTGAACGGGGGCGTCGCTTGGAGTAACTGCAGTAATGCGGTCGAGGCGAAACGTACGCCGACCCATCTCGGTGTGAGTAACGAGGTACAAGCGTGAACCCTTCGCCACCAGACCCAATGGATGAACAATTCTCTCGGATTCCTTGCCAGCGCTGTCGACGTAGCTAAGTTGCGCTTGCACGCCGCGGATCACGGCGTCCTGTAGAACGTCAAGGAACTGTGGACGCGGGTTCACCCTATCGCTCGCGCCCCACGGTTGCGAATCTACGATCATGGAAGAAGCTGCGGCCTCGGCCTGCGTGCGGAAGGTCTCAGGCAGGGCTCGGACGAGCTTTCGAAGGGCTGCCTTCAACTCAGGCTCTGCGGCTGCCGAGGCTGTCGCTGGCCCGGCGACAAGGAACAGGGCGCGAGCTTCGCTCGCGGTGAGGCCTGAAAGGTCTGTGCGTCCGCCACCAAGAAGACGCCACCCACCGGAACGGCCCTGAATCGAATAGATCGGGACCCCAGCCATGCCTAACGCGTCCAGGTCGCGGCGAGCAGTGCGTTCAGAAACCTCCAGTTCCTTGGCGACTTCCGCGGCCGTGACCTGCTCACGCCGCTGCAGCATCAGGAGGATGGCCACCAAACGATCCGATTTCATGATTTTCATACTTCCAGAGAAACCGGTCAATAGGTGGCCTATTTAGGGAACTACTTTGGAGACATGAACACATCAACGCATGAAATCCCTTTCACTGAGACCACCATCATTCCCGTGAATGGTGTGGACCTTGAAGTCTTCGAAGCCGGCCGAGAGAACGCAGGAAACCCCATCGTGCTCTGCCACGGATGGCCAGATCTTGCATACACTTGGCGCTATCAGATCCCGGCTCTCGTCGCTGCCGGTTACCACGTGATCGCCCCTAACCAGCGGGGATTTGGCAACTCTGCCCGGCCAGACAATATCGTCGATTACGATATCGAGCACCTGACGGGCGACTTCGCCGCCCTGCTTGACCATTTCGGTTACGAGAGCGCGACCTTCATCGGCCACGACTGGGGAGCGTTTATCGTTTGGAGCTTCACGCTGCTGTACCCGCATCGGGTCGACAAAGTCGTGGCGCTCAGCTTGCCGTACCTCGCGCGCGGCGAAATGCCATGGCTCAATTTCATGGAGGCGGTGCTAGGAAGTGACTACTATTTCGTGCACTTCAACAAGCAGCCGGGCGTTGCTGACGCGGTCTTCGACGCGGATCCCGCACGTTTTATCAACAACCTCTACCGTCGGGACGAGCCGCTCATGCCGCCCAAACCGGGCATGGCACTGATCGAGATCGCCCAGGGCGACTCTCCTCTTGGCGAGCCTCTGCTCAGCGAAAGTGACCTGGCAGTCTACGATTCCGCGTTCAAGCATTCAGGGTTCACTGGCGGCATTAACTGGTACCGCAACCTCAATCGCAACTGGCACCTGCTCGCAGATGCCGACCCCGTCATCCATCAGCCCGCACTCATGATCTACGGTCTTCGCGACGCGGTCGCCCGCTCGGAACACCTGTCTCTATTCGTTCCAAATGTTGAAGAGATCAGCTTTGACAGCGGCCACTGGGTCCAGCAGGAACGCCACAGCGAAACCACGAGTGCGATCCTAGAGTGGTTGGCCCGGACCCCAGCCAGCTAGGAGGCAGAAGTGGTCGATACGCTATTTTTCAGCGATGCGGATGCTTTCAGCGATTGGTTAGAAACACACCACAACCAATCACCTGAGGTGTGGGTGCTGTTCCACAAAACGGGTTCTGGCAAGGTCAGTCAAACATGGTCTGAAGCCGTGGATGTGGCACTGTGCTTTGGGTGGATTGATGGACTCAGAAAAAGTGTCGACAGTGACAGCTACAAGGTGCGCTTCACACCCCGCAAACGAAATAGCGTGTGGAGTTCTGTCAACGTCAATAAGGTTGAGGCGTTGATGCGGTTGGGAAAAATGAGGCCGGAAGGACTGGAACTGTTCAACAGCCGAGATGACGCTCAGGGCTACTCATCGGAAACACGCAAAGTGGAGCTAAACCCCGCCTACGAACTGAGATTCAAGGAGCATCAGACGGCTTGGGATAAGTTTTCGAAGTTCGCACCGTCCTACAGGCGTGACTCTGTCTGGTGGGTGATGAGCGCGAAGAAGGAAGAAACGAGGGTGAAGAGACTAGATATTCTGATTTCCTCTTCATTCCAGGGGCAGCGAGTTCCCGTATTTAGAGCAAAGGCTGCTCCGGCCTCCTGACGATTTCGGCCCGATGCTTCGGCATCTGGCGGAATCCAGCATTCGTGATAGTCGCCAGCACGCATGGTAGTCAATCTGCTCGCAGTCAAGTATGCATAAGGCAATAGCTGAACGAGACACCCGATTATCCTCCGTGGGCTGTCGTGGTTGTCATTTTTAGAAGTCTTCTGCATTGAAATTCCCGAATTTAGGGGCAAATGCAGCCGACTTCGGATACATGGTTTGTCAGGAGTCATCTGCATCAAACCGCAATACGGTCCACAGTCGTCTTCATTGTCGGTGCATTTCATGCGCGGTGCCCCCGCTGTCTTTTTCCAACGGCAAAGGCACGGGCTGTCCAAAGTCCTCATCACTGTGATTGCGCGTCCGTAAAAGGAACGGCGAGTTCAATCGGTCGTCGCACCACCCCATTTGTTGTGAGGTGTTGTGCATGCATTCGAAGACGGAACGGATTGCCAAGGAAGCCCGGTTCTGGGTGCTGATGTCCCAAGGCTCGACGTTGAGTGCGGCGTGCAACGCTGTAGGAGTGGATCGACGAACCGGCCATCGTTGGCGTCAAGCAACCGGCGGGCGAATCCCGCGGAAAAAACCTGAGCCCTCGGGCCGGTTCCTGTCCCTGGACGAGCGGCTGAGGATCGCCGCCTTCACCTGTCCGGCTCCAGCGCACGGTCAATCGCGGTGCAGCTGGACCGCTCCGCCTCCACGATCAGCCGGGAGCTACGCCGCAACGGCCCGGTGAGAGGCGCGCGGGGCCGCGGGACGTATGCGCCGCATGCGGCCCAGAAGAAAGCCGAGTTGCGCGGGTGCCGGCCCAAGGGCAGCAAATTCGACGAGGCGGAACTAGGGCGTGTCTCCTAATCGACTCTCGGTGATTGCCGTGCTCCAGATCAGGACGGCGTGCAAAACGATGGCAGACCTGTAGGTCAGCGCGAGCA
>NZ_JBIBDE010000016.1:0-7854 GCF_042901625.1 Paeniglutamicibacter sp. NPDC012692 | reverse complement strand
ACGACCATGTTATGCCCGTTGTTGCCGTGGACAGGTGTCTGCTACGAATACCCGGAGGTTCTTGCCGACGAGGGTGGCGGCTTCGACCTAGGGGGTGTGGAGGGGTGTCCGGCCACGCTAATGGCGGCTCAGTCATGGGTGGCCCACGTCCGGCCGCGCGGTTGGATCGACATGAACAAATGTCGCTGGTTAGTGATCAACAGGGAGATCCAAGCCCCGTGAAACCAGGGAATTATCCACAGGGTCCCTGAGCAGCTGGCTCGTGATAATCATGGCTTGCACAGTGGCCCGGCGCCCGATGTGGAGTCTCACCTCACGTTTAACAAGTCTTGAACCTCGAATGCGCCTGAGTTAGGGTCGTGGATTGTGCGAGTGTGCCCGGCCGCGTGGTTTTGCAAGGGTTTCGTGCCTTGGGGGCATGAAAGCACAAGCAGTCTCCCATAAAGTGTTAGCGCAATTTGCCTACTGATACCACGGCCGAGATATTTTGCACACGCGCACAGCACCGACTCCTAGCCGCAAGGGCCCTGGTTTTCCAGCAGTGGAGTCATGGATCACGAAGGACCGTTCCCAAACGTGAAAGAACCCCGCCGGACGCGTTGCGCCGGCGGGGTTCTCGTGCTCTCAGACCTTGGGGGATTCTGAGAACAAATGACCAGATACATTGGGGACCAGTCGTTCGAAACAGTATCTGCAATCCCATGCTGTGTCTACCTTTCGTGGAGACGTTGCGAGGTGTCGCCCTTGGAGGCCGCTCCGTCATTGTTCTTTTCTGCTGTCCAGCCTAGGAGGCCTGAATAGGCGTGTGGGATGCTCCCAGTGCTCGATGCATCCCCACTTCTTACCAGACGTCGAAACTGACGCTCAGAAGTCGGGTCAGGGATCTTAGGAAGATTCGTAGGGAAACTCCCGCTAGATGACCCTTCTATGGTTCAAGTCAAGAGGGTTTGAACCATAGAAGGGTCATCTAGAGGCATGAGAAGCTGGAAATCATGTTGATAGCGATGGCCGGGCTTCCTGGCTCGGGGAAAAGTACCGTATCCGTTGAGCTCGCGCAGGCGCTGGGCTGTGCATTGCTCTCGGTTGACCCGGTTGAGGCGGCGATGTGGCATGCGGGTGTTGGTCGCGAGCAGCCCACCGGGCTGGCGGCCTACGTAGTGGTTGAGTTCCTGGCTCGGGAACAGTTACTGATCGGTAATGACGTCATCGTCGATGCGGTCAACGACGTCGATCTTGCGCGTGAACATTGGAGGTCGCTGGCGTCGCGGCTTGAGCTACCGCTTGCGTTCGTGGAAGTGTTCTGCAGCAACGAAAAGGAGCACCAGCGGCGGTTGGCTGGAAGGCAGCGCGACATAAAGGGATTCCCTGAGCCGACATGGCAGTCTGTCGTTGAGCGCCGGAGCGGATTCGATGATTGGGACGGAGACCGCGTGCGCGTGGACTCGATGCGGCCGCTCGCAGATATTGTCGCGACCGTGCTGGAATATCTCGCGAGCCGTCGACGCCCAGACACAACGATTCAGCCGAGCGGTGACCCCAACCTGGCGTAGCGGTGTGCGCTTTTGGTCGGCAGCGGCTGCCGGGGGGGGGGGGGAGAACAGAAGCGCAGGATCCCGCAACTTTCAGTAGCTACCCAAGTCTGGGTAAGTCATCTCGGCGCGTTTGGGACTCAGTTCTGCCTCGGGGCGCTGTATTGCTAGTCCTCTAGGAGAGCAGATCTGAAGCTAGGCCTCCAAGGCACCAGACACTGTTCCCGAATCGTGCCGAAACTGCCGAAACTGCCGAGCAGGGAGTGCTTCACTGGCACCTGGAGGCAAAAGCACTCCCTCCCGGCCTCGACACCATTCGGTGGCCATATCCTCGCCGGTTTAGCGATGGGTTCTGGTGACTATGCGGGTGAGACCGCGTGCCGGGTGTTGAAAGCTGCCCGGTGCACGGTAGCCCAGCATCACTGTTCCGTCGTGTTTCCCCAGGTCAATCCGTGACCGAATCGGTAGAGCGGATCTTCGGTGTCGAAGGGGACGTCTTCGCGTGACTTCATCACGGCGGCATTGGACCGGGGGAGGTCAAAAGGGAGACGGCCAGAGGTTTGTGCGTGACCGGTCAGGGCGTCGAGGAGGAGCTTGTCATCTACCCCGAATGTGCCGGTGATTGCAGCGATTCCTGCTTCCAGAAGAGGCGTGAGGACGGCTGCTCGTTCGAGAAATATGTCGACGATGGTCGGCACCTGCTGTGCGATTTCTCTGATGCGCTTGATTTCATCGGAGGCGAATTCGAGTGTTCCTTCGTGGAAGGCCGCGTCCAACGTTCCCGCTGGCTTTTTGAGGTAAGGCGCTGCGAGACGCAGAATTGCGATGTCAGCCTTTTCGGGTGTGGCAACTGGTGTGGCGTATTCGCCGAGCACGCCTAGATCAAGGCCCTCGCTATACACCTTGGTGCTTGGGGTGAGGGAGATGGGCGAGCCGTGGATCGCGACAATGGAGGCTCGCTGGGCACGTTGAGCCAGGGCGAGGTTCGATTCTGTTCGTACCCGATCATGGATTTTGTCAGCCACGACGGTCCCGGCGCCAGGATCGTCCAGTAATCCTAGCCGGGCTTTGTCCGTGAGGACGCGACGCACCGATTCATTGAGGCGCTCTTCGGTGACGAAGCCGCGTCGCACAGCTTCTAGAATCAGTTCTGGGTCGGATTCTCCCCCGAGTTGATCGACGCCGGCGTCGAACAAACGGCCAACCCGTTCGACTGGTTCGAGGTTCAAATGACCCCAGGCCCTCACCGGCAGTTCGACCCCAAGCCGGGGAAGATGCATTCCAGTGACGATGTTAAAGTCGGTGACTATGACTCCATCGAAGCCCATCCGTTCACGAAGTAGGTCTGTGATGATTGATCGTTGGAAAGCGAAACCGACCTCTTCGTGCTCAGTGCCACGGGGAGCGGCATAGCCGGGCATCATCATGGCGACGCCTTCCTCGATCGCTGCAGCGAACGGTATGAGATGATCCTCAAACCGGCCACCTGGATAAACGGTATGTGCTCCGCGTTCGAAATGAGCGTCGTTACCGTCACGTTGGGGGCCCCCGCCAGGGAAGTGTTTGGCTGTCGCGAGCACGAGTTCGTGGGCGCCACCGCTCTGTAGTCCGCGAACGAAAGCGCGGGTTGTTTCTGCAGCATGGTGCGGGTCCTCGCCGAATGTTCCCGCGACGCGTGCCCAGCGTGGCTCGGTGGCAAGGTCGGCCATCGGATGGACGGCGATGTGGACACCAGCGCCCCGCAGTTCGCTCGCCATCATCCTCGCGACATCTTCGACCAGCTGGGGATCCCAGATGGCCGCCAAACCGATTGGTTCGGTAATTGTACTGAAACCCGCACCTGACTGACCGATTTGCGCATTGCGGGTGCGGCCGTGGGTGGGATCAGAGCCGATGGTGACCGGGATTTTTAGGCGAGTTTGGGCTGTTAGGAAGCGAATATGTTCACTCCAACGTGCCAGAGCTTCGACATTTGGCATGTTCATGAGTCCAAGATGGCCGATGTGGCGGTCGAGGATCATCTCGGAAGTTGGCACGAAGCCAAAAGGGGACTGGTCTTCTGTGCCCTCCCATAGTGTCCCGTCAGGATTCATGGTGACGCGGGCGGCCAATAGTGCGCCGGCCTTCTCCGGCAGCGTCATCTCCTTCAAGAGGGTGCTGATGCGGGTGCGGCTGGTTTCAGTGAGGTGGACCAAGTACTTCTCCTTGAACAGTTCTAGTGATTGCTTGAGTCTCGGTTGCTTCCTGAGGAACCCGAGAGCATATGTTTCGTTGACCGTTGTGCCGGTTGATACAGGCGATGCGTTCGGCAAGTGCAGGCGGAAACCTGACATCCGGGTGCCAGCCTGCGTCTGGAGTAGAGCAGGGCCAAGGCGGGCGGATGTTGCGCTCAGTGGACCACTAGCCGCTGTTGCAGACGTGTGAGTTGTCCATCTGTGAGACCGTGGTGCGTCAAGTATTCGGTGACGGAACCGAACTCCGAATTGATCCATTCGAAGGAAGCGTCGAATCCTGTCTCTGTGGTTCCGTGAAGCATCGCCCGAATTTTGTGGTTATCCGGAATATCCAGTCCCATCTGGGTGATCTTTAGGAGTGTCCGGTCCGCCCATTCGCCGGATAGATTCTTACCGGAGGTGGAGTAGTCTGCGCGCACAGCGTCCCAAGATGCTCCGACGGCGAATAGTACGATAGCGACCGCTAGGCCCGTGCGGTCCTTGCCGGCAGTGCAGTGGATCAGCACCGGGTCGTCAGCATCGGCGATTGTTCCTGCGATTCGGGCGAAGTCCCCGCCGTGGCCACGGACGAGCGAATCATACAATTCTGAGAGCGGCCGCATGTCGGCAAAGGATGTCGGGATTGCACCGTCGAGCATTGGAATGGCTAGGAGTCGCGGCGAGACCGAGCCTGCATCCAGACCTGGGGCTCGCGCAGACTCCGCTGCACTCCGGAGGTCGATGACGGTGGAAATCCCGCTTCGTGCCAGGTCATGCCAACCTTGGTCAGTGAGGTCGGAGAGCGATTCGGAACGATATATGACTCCGGGCCGTATGGTTCCCCTCTTTGTAGGCAATCCGCCAAGGTCACGGAAGTTTAAAAGTCCATCGAGTGCGATTGCAGCTGTGGTTGTCATGAAATCAGTTCTTTCAGGGCATCGTCGGCAGGAGCCGTCGGGCGGTTGAGGACGGAGCGGAATCCCACAATGGTCAAAAATGACAGAAGCACTGCGGTTGCGGCGAAGAGGTAGAGGGCCATGTAGTTCTTGTCGCCTCCAGCAATGGGGTCTCCCGAGCCGACCAGGAGCAGGAGAGGTGCGATGGCGGGGGCGATGGTCTGTGGGAGGGTTTTGGCCATGTTGAAAATTCCTAGGAATTTGCCTTCTTTACCCGCAGGGAGAGTTCGCATGACTAAGGCCAGATCGACGGAGAAGTAGATTCCCATGGCGATCCCCGACAGTAGTACCCCGAAGAGGTAGAGAACGAGGTTGTTGCTAAATGCGCTGATGAGCAGGCTCGCTGCCATAAAGAGAATTGCCGTGACTAGGTAGGACCCGTACCGGCCGCGCCGTGACGCCAAGAAGCCCGTGCCCCAGGAAACTACACTCATGACAACCAGGGTTAGGATCCCGACCAGAAGAGAGAGCTGCGTCGCCGCGGCTGCGGACATATTCATTCTCAACATGAGGAAGTAGAGCCCAAACGCGCTAACCAGTGTGTAGCCGGTCTGCATGACAAAGCGTTGGAGTGCCACAAAAGCAAACGTCGGAGCTTCCTTGGGGCTGAAGACAAACGACGTCAGGATGCTTCGGAGGGTAACTCGGGGGATATCTCCCACTGGCAACGGGTCCTTGATGACAATACATACGGCTGTGACGATCGCCACGGACACCAGCGGCATTGCCAGGAACAGCATGGGGAGGCTGGTTGCGAAAACTGCAGCTAGCCCATACGCGGACAGCATTCCCAGGCCGGACGCAGCACCAAAAATGCCTGAAGCTTTTCCTCGGTCCTCATCTGCGACTTGCTCAGCAAGCATGGCATTTAGCGCAGCAAAGGTCGCGTTGTAACCCGCCTGAGCAACCATCCAGCCCAAAGCCAGAACGAGCACGCTCGGCGCTGCCAGCATCATTCCCGCTCCCACTGAACCCACCAGAATGCCTGTTGCGATCCAGGGACGTCGTCTCCCGAAGCGGCTCCTTGTCCTGTCGGACATGCCTCCGAACAGAGGATTTGTAATAAGAGCTGTTGCTCCACCGAGTGCAGTTACCAGTGCAATGGATACTTCTTTTTGTCCTACCGGCACCAGCTCCAGCACTTTGAGCGACAATGCGACAGCAGACGGCGCCACCAGAGCCCCGTATGTTGCGAACTCGATGAGTGCCAGCAGGTAGATGTTCCGGGGCGAAGCTCGTTGTTTTGATTCAGCTAAGGGCCTGAATGACATTGGGGGTTCCTTTCAGTGAACTCGTCGATCTCGATTCCATCAGCGGTAAACGACGCGAATGAGTTAACCTAGTGACTACTAGGTTAACTTTTTTGATCCTTGGCTCCATGGAAGAATCGTGATCATGAATCATCACGCATCCTCAGACGGGCGGGTCCGCCGTGGACTCGAACGGCGCGAACGTATCCTCGAGGCGGCTGTGCGGCGGTTCGCTCACCAGGGGTATGACGCCACCCGCATAGTTGACGTCGCTCGGGACGCGGGGATGACTGATGCGGGGCTAATTCACCACTTCCCGACCAAGCTTGATTTGTTCATGGCCGTAATCCAGCGCAGGGAAGAGTTGTTTACCCCGATTGGTGAGCGGGAATTGAAAACCGTCGCCGACATGATCGTGGCGTTCAACTCGGGGGTTCGCTCCGCGACGAAAGAGCCGGACTATGTGCGTTTTCGTGCCATGCTCAGCGGGGCAAGTGTCCTCGACAACCACCCTGCGACGGACCACCTCGCCAAGCGCCTCGTCGAAGCAGTGGATTTTCTTGTTCCGTATATTGAGAGAGGGATAGCCACCGGCGAGTTGTTACCCGGGCTTGAACCGCGATCAATTGTTCTCCAGATGCTAGCTCTCAACGACGGAATTCGTGCGCAATGGGCCTTGCTTCCAGAGCTTATCGACTATGCAGATGCCCTCGAAGAAGCCACTAGCGTTTTTTACCGACAGATCTCGGGCAGGGAGCCCGGTGGTTCCGGGAACGCCATCGGCTGAAGTTCTTGGGTAATGAGATGGCCGCCTCTGCTCGTCGAGGGCGCCGCATGGTCATCGCCCATAGGTTTCACAAGGTCTAGGAAGACTCAACAGCGACCACTTACGCGGGCTAGGAGTGCGCCCCTGTATGGGAATGCGACCAGGGAAGAATACCGGAGGCATGCCCGGAAGGAGAACCCGTCCCTCGGCAAACAACCAGACCGACCCTGGAAGCGGTGAGCCAGGCTACCCGGGAGAACACCGCTGAAGCGCAGTGCCTCTACAAATTCGCCCTCGTCGGGTGCCGAATCCCGGAATCCGTCACCCAATCGAGGACTGGCTTCACCGAACTCTGCATCCAGCTCGAAGGCCTGTCACTGTGGTTTTTAACGCTAAATGGTTCTGGCACAAATTTCGTGAATGGTGAGGGACTGCCGATTCGGTGGGATCGTTGCGACTGTGTGAGGAATCGCTGCGGGTGGTGTCCCGTATTTGAACGACGTGCTGGTGGAACGGGTCCGCCGGCTGGATGGAACGGTCCAGGTCTCGGCCCGGACCCGCGAGGATAGTGTGTTTCCTTGCCCGGGCTGGCGAGCCCCGGCGCGGTGTGGAACGGCGACCTTCGGGACGCCGCCAGCCGCGCAGACGTCATCATTACCGACGGCCCGGGCCAGCACACGGAGGCACTTGCCCCCTACCGGGTGACCACCGAGGTCCTCGGCTGGGCACCCAAGGGTGTGCGCTTAGCGCCCTGCCCGCCTTTCGTGCGCGGGCGGGAAGTCTCTGCCGGTGCAATTGCCGGCCCGTCCTTTGTCGGCCACGGATTCAAGGCGGCCTTGCTGCCGGTGCAGCAGGCGGCCCTTTCCATGCTGCTTGACTCCGTAGGAAAATAGGTGGCCCACGCTGTCGGGGATGCTGATTCATCGTCCGCCAACGAGTCCACGGCATGAAGGCATGGAGCCAACGGTCTCCCTGCACAATGCAATTCGGGGCAGGGTGGGCCCCCTGTCTTGCGAACCGTCAATGGCCGTCCCATTGGAGGTTGGGCGGATTCTGGCGGTCACTGCAACAGGAGGCTTCCGATCAGTTCGATCGGCTTCCTGAACTCTAGCCGTTTGCGTGGTCTGTCGTTGAGTTCGG
>NZ_JBIBDE010000015.1:0-15878 GCF_042901625.1 Paeniglutamicibacter sp. NPDC012692 | reverse complement strand
ATGCCCTCGGTCATCAGCCGGTGGTCGTTGAAAGGGCGCCCCGCCTTGCCCGCGGAATCGGGCATCAACGGGGCAATCAGCTCCCACTGGGCATCGGAGAAAACGGTGTAACGGGATTTCACCCGTCAATTATCCCCGGGAGCACCATCGGCAATTAGGAGACACGCCCTAGTACCGCGGCTGGCAAGGATTGCTTCCCTGGGCTGATCCGCCGGGACGGTTCCCGTTGCGTGCGCGGTGCGTTCGGCGCACGCTGGGTATGCGGGTTTCCGCTTTCTCCCGGGAGGATTCGATGTCACACCCCGTGATGGTACGAGAACTTGAAAACGACGAGGAACCGCGGTTGCTGCAGATCGTGCGGCGCGGTTCGGACTCGGTGGTGACCTGGCGCCGGGCGCAGATGGTGCTGCTCTCGGCCCAGGGCATGGACGTGGCGGCGATCGCGCAGGTCGCCTTCACCAGCCCGGACCGGGTCCGCGACGTCCTGCACCACTTCAACCACGACGGGCTGGACTCGCTGCAGCCCCACTACGCCGGCGGGCGCCCGCCGAAATTCAGCCCGGAACAACGCGACGAGATCACCAAGGTCGCGCTGGGCCGCCCGGTCGACCTCGGACTGCCGTTCTCGACCTGGAGCCTGTGGAAACTTGTCGACCACCTGGTGGACCAGGGGGTGGTGGAGGACATTTCCCACGAGGGCCTGCGCGTGCTGCTGCGCGATCAAGGTGTCTCCTTTCCAATCCATCAAGACGTGGAAGGGCAGCACGGATCCCGACTACGAGGAAAAGGCCAAGCGCGTCCAAGAGCTCTATGACATCTCCGACGGCAAGGCCGAACCCGGGGAAGGCGACCCCGACGTGGTCATCTGCTTCGACGAATTCGGGCCCTTGAATTTGCAACCGCACCCCGGGCACCAATGGGCCCCGGCCGCCACCGGAAGCGGGGACCAGGATGCCCCGCGCCGGCGCCGGCGGCGGGCCACCTACAAACGCCCCCATGGGGTGCGGCACCTGCTGGCCGGCTACGACCTGTCCACCGACAAGCTCTACGGGCACGTCAAGACCCACAAGCGCAGGACCCAGTTCCTCACCTTCATGCGCTACCTGCGATCCCTGCACCCGATCACCGAACGCATCGCCATTGTCATGGACAACTACGGAGCGCACCTGTCCACCAGGGTGGACGCCAGGGTCGGGGACTGGGCCGCGGCGAACAACGTCGAACTCGCCTACGTGCCGTTCTACAGCTCCTGGCTCAACCGGATCGAACCCCAGTTCACCGCCCTGCGCTACTTCGCTCTGGACGGCACCGACCACCCCAGCCACAAGGCGCAGGGCAGCATGATCCGCCGGTTCATCACCTGGCGTAACAGCCACACCACCGACCCGAAGCTGCGCAAGGTCATCCGCCGCGCTTCCACCATCAAGCGGGCAAAGGTTGCCTGACGCGGTACTAGTACTGCCAGGGGAAGAAGTTGCCGAACAGCCGTTCCATGTACAGGTCGTGGTCACCGTGAGTGCTGGTGACTTCCTGCAGGTGCTGGAAGTGCTCCGGCATGAACAGCCCGTAGAACACGATGGTGCCAACGAACAGCACGATAGCTGCGGCCGCCAGGAGCAGGAGGGCGAGAACGATTTTGATTCCCGGCTTCGTGAAGAAGAGCAAGAAGATTGCAATAACGAAGGGGGCGATGAAGAACATCATGAGGGTTTTCCTGTCGTAAGTTTCGTATCAAATGCGGTTGCGTATCAGGGGTAACTAGTTACGTATCTGGAAAAGAGCATAAGGGAAGGCCCCGACGTTTTCATGATGTCGGGGCCTTCCCTTCCCTTGCCTTGTGGGCGTCTAGTTCTCGGAATCGAGTTCGTCTTCCAGGGCCTCACGGATCCATCGTTGCGCGGTTTCAACGGTGACCTGGTTCCAGCACTGACCAAACCCGGTGAAGTCGAAGTAGTCTCGGCCGTCGAAGGTGCAGCGGGGGGCGATTTCCGGTTCGTCGCAATCGCTCATCCAGTGCACACCGTCGTCCTTGATGTCGAAGGTGTCGTAGAAGCCGGCCTTTCTCAGGTTCTCTGCCGCGCCCTCGGCCGGGATCAGTGGCATCGCCTATCCGTTCCAGCGCCGGGCGCCGGTGTAGGCGGGGATGGGGGTTCCTTCATCGAAGGACACTGCCGCCAGGTGATGCTGCCCAAAGACGGTCTTGACGGTTAGGGAAGGTCAAAAATCAGCCATGGTTTGTTCCTTTTGCTGAGGTGTGCTACCTATCCGGGGTACGTGTCTTTTTCCTCGATTATTTTTTGGTTGCTAGCGAGATTCTTCGAGCGTTCATGCCGATCCGGTGACCTCAACTGACCAAGCCGCACTGCATTTGTACAAAGCGCTTGATCGGGCGATGCGAACCATCCGGACCGGTAGCATCGACGGATTGCTGGGCGCTGAGGAGTGCGCACGTATTGACAGCCTTCTCAGCAGAGAGGAGCCGCTGCCGTTCTCTTGACGGTGTCGATCTTTTCGGAGGCATTCTGGGTCTCGTCCGCTCCCTCAAATTCCTTGTCTAGAGTGGTGGGTTTCCCCCCTTTGGCGGCTTCTTTGGCGTCGGTGTCTCTGGAAAAAATCAACGGCTGGTCCGCGGCCAGTGCGGCCCATAGCCGTTGGGCGTCGGCCGACGGTTCAACACGGGCAGAGTTCGCCGTCGCCGGTTGCCACGGCATCGTGAGGAAAGTGATCTCCGTGTTCGGCACCTCGTTAACACGCAGGGCCAGGCCCGCCAGCTGGGAGACCGAGGAAAGCCCGTCGTCAACGGTGAGCGATGAGGTGATCGCGTCCACGAACGCGTAGAGACGGTCGGGACGGGAGAGGACTTCCGCGCTAGTGGCCCGTTGCGCGATCGCCGCCATCACCATCTGCTGGTTGGCCATGCGCGAAATGTCGCTTCCGTCGCCGATCGCGTAACGGACCCTGGCCAGTGCGAGGGCGTCCTCGCCGCCGAGTTCCTGTTCGCCGGCTGGAAGATCTAGGAGGGCATGCTTGTCTTGCAGGGGGTGTTCCAGGCACACGTTGATGCCACCGACCGCCTCGACAACGCGTGCGAACCCGTCGAAATTCAGGGACATGACGTGATCGATCCTCAGCCCTGTCAATGCCTCGACGGCTCTGACCGAACAGTTCTCCCCATAGTTGAATGCGGAATTGATCATGCCCCAGCCACCGGCAAAGCTCCCGAATCCCACATCGTCGCAGGAGGGGCGAAGAAGTACGGTGTCGCGCGGAATCTGCACGGCGTCGATACGGGTGTTGCCGCCTGCGATGTGCACCAGCATCATCGAATCGCTTCGTCGGGTCCCGGTGTCTTGGCCGTACTTGCCCTCGCCAGTATCTCTCCCGTCCGATCCCAGGACCAGGACATTGCTTGCCGACGAGCCAACCTGGGCGCCGTTGATCATGGCTTCGGCACTGGACTGAAGACGCGCGACAGTGAGGTTTCCCTCCAACCGCGAAATCAGCGCCAAGGCCCCCACCACGGCCAGGATGAGCAGGCCTGCGACGATGACGAGCGCAAGGCGTCGTCGTTGCACAATCTTCCGTCGGCTCTGTAACCGCCGTGCATTTATCATCCGCGCGCCAGCGTTTGCTTCTGCGTTCATGCGACAAGACCTTTCAAAAACAAAAAACATTTAGCTTGATACAAAATATGACCTGACATTTTCTCGGGTCTGGACGTGCCGGATATCTGGGATCGCCTTTCTTACCGGGCTGTTTGAGTTTTCTAGGACCTCAATAATCCGGACAGAAAGCCATACGCGACGACACGACTTGCAGTCCCGCCGTGGTCCCGCAGTTAGCGACGGTTGACATTTGGCGAGTTTGCCTTGTTGGCAAGCGCCCGGTCGGGCCATTTTTCGCAGCACCTGCGCCGTTTTTGTTGACCGTTAGGGCGTCCATAAAGTCTTGGAACATCGACAAATCACGTTTCAAGGTTTTGCCGGCTTGGCGATAATTGTTGAGTCCGGTTTCAGTGGTAATGACGGGATCAATAAATGGCCAATCCGGTAGTAGTCATGAGCAGAGTGGCAATGAGGTTAATGAGAGGCCAGTTGTTCCACCGTGGTTCGTACCAAGGCTTATGAAACCGTAACCGGGTGATTCTGAAATGCGCGAAGTTGGAGAGTGCATAGGTTGCAAGGCCCCCGTAGACCAGCAACGTTATGGGGGACAGCGTAGGGAATGCGGTGTGTAGAGCCCAGAAAACGGGCAAATGTATGAGCAGGATCTCATAGCTAAGGGATCCCAGGGCTCTAAAAGGTGGAAAGCCGAAGAAGGTGTGTAGGTAGATGGTTTTCATGCTGAGCGACAGGCATAGCAGCCCGAGACCCAAGCAAATGACTATTAATCCGCTGGGATATTTTTGTACGTATTCGTTGAGGAAATGTTCGACGACGATCGCGAAAATCGCGAGCAGGGCCATGCCTGTCCATAGAACCGCAGATTTGCTGGATTTGTGGTCCGTTGCTGGGGTGGCCTTGGGACGCTGCTGGAGCAAACTGGAGACGGTTGCAAAAAGTGATCCGCAAAGAAACGGCAATGCATGCGTATCTGACCCCAGATACAGCCTTTCCGTGGTGTGTGTTGTGGCAAGTAGTGGGCTGATGGATGCGCCCACCGTGGCCAGAACCAGCCAGTATGTCGTGAACAGCCCAAGCTTGTTTCTGGATGATGCCCAAAGAAACTTGAAAAGTAGCGGCAGCACGATGAGAAACTGAGCAACTAGGGAAATCGTCCACATGGCCGCGAAAGGGTGAATCTTTGTCGTGCTGTCCCAGCTTGGAACACCTGAGAGTAGCTGTTGCCAATTGGCAAACTGGCCGAGCGTTGCGAGAACGATTGGGAACGACTCGTTCTTTTCCGTTGTGTTGCCAACAAGGAGGATCGCCAGACTGGTGGTTGCGAGTACAAATATGGCCGCCGGGGCATATCGTTTGATGGTTCTGCTGTAGTAAGCCTCGACGTTGATGTGGCCAAACTCCAGCTGTTCACGAATGAGGTTTGAGGTGGCTAAGAATGCTGTGACTAGCATCAGCGCGTCGAGAGCGTAGAACCCCCTGACCGTCTGGTTGGAGTGATACAGCAGTGCCAGCAGAGTCGCGATTCCAAGTAAACCTTCATGGGCACGATTTGATCGTCTGCATGCAGGCAAAGACTCTCCCTGAGTCTTCAACGTTGGGGAGATTGGTATTTGCGGGCCGGACGACGATGTCTGGTGCATTGGAGTTCCAAATTTCTGTTGTTTTTCGGTGTCGTTTTGTGTGTTCTCGATCGCATAGGTCTTTGAACTGTGAATGATTCGTAGCTCGGTCAAAACACCTGGTAACCGACTCTGACGCTATGGTTTTCGGCGCAGAATGCTGCATATTTTTTGTATCCAAGGTTTCATCTCTAGGGTGCTGATCCTCCTGTCGCATGAATGAGTGATGCTTTGCGATCAGATGCAGAGTTCCCCGCCATTGTGGAAGGCCTGTGTCAGTGTTCAGTGAGACAAGCTGGGAGGCTGAATCGCGTAGTCGCTGTCAACGCCACGCTAAGCTGCCGCGTCGGAGCGTTGGTCCGATAGAGAGGGCTAAACCAGTCCGAATCGATTGGCTTAGCGATTCTAATTGGTCCGGGATTTCCATACTGAACAATCCTCGGTGGGCGTCCGGTCCGAGCGCCTCGACTTGCTTAGCGATCCGATTGTCGTAAGCAAGATCTACATATCTCCTGGACCACGGGAACATTTGTACAGCCAAAAATCTCCCCTGTATAGAGGAAAGCTGGAACGTTGCAAGAGTATCCACCAGTAGCTCCAACGAACACTGGTCCCAAGTTCACAATTGCCCTTGTGGTGTTGTGGTGTTGTGGTGTTGTGGTGTTGTGGTGCTGACGCGATGACGTTCAACCGTTCATTAGTGCTAGGTGAATTGGGGCTACACATCATCTCTGCTGGGAAGTGCTATCAAACAGGGATGGTGGGTTCAGCGAATGTACAGTTTGAGAGATCTAGGCATGTCCATGGGAAGGTGCGCTAGATGTCAGCGGTCAGGAGATTGCAAACATGGGGCCCACCACTGTCAGTGATGGGCCCCACACGCATTAGGTCGCTTTAAGGTTGACCTAGATTTTATCTACTGTTCTGAGATCTTGCGGCGGCGGAGCTGCACGGCGCCGGCGAGACCCAATGCGAGAATTCCTGCACCGCCCGCGATGGCCGGGTCGGCAAGCGGGGTCTCGAGTGCCTCGATAATGACCGTCAGCGTGATCGGGTCGGATTTGACGCCATCGATGGTCTGAGTGACGGGAAGGCTATTTTCGCCGACGGTGAGGCCGGTTGCGTCGAGCTTCCAGCTGCCATTCTTGTCGACTGTGGTGGTGAGAGGCCCGGTTGGGGTATTGACGGTGATGGTCGCACCGGGTTCGCCTCCTCCTGAAAGGGTGGCGGACTTGTTCTCGCTATTGACCGAGTCGACCTTGGCGCTCAGATCAGCCGCTGTGATCATGATCTCGAGGGATTTGAACTCCTGGGGATCGATCTGGGCAACGCCGACATTGTTTTTACCGAGTTTGAGGCCAGTTCGCGTTGCGGACCAGTTTCCATCTTTATCGACAGTGACCTTCACTGCTCCATCTCCACCACCGATGGTGATCGCTGCACTCGGGGTTCCGGTGCCATGAATGATTGCAGATTTCTCCTGGTTGTTGACCGTTTTGACCGATGCGTCAAATGCATGGGTGGCTGCTTCAATGTTGACCGTGAGATTCACCGGTGCAGAGACCTTTCCGTCGATGGTCTGCGTAACCGGAATGGAGTTTGGTCCGGTCTTGAGGCCTGTGGCGTTCAGGGTCCATTTGCCATCTTGGTCGATGGTGCCGGTGACGGGGCCGGTGGGGGTCGTGGCGGTGACGGTGGCACCGGGTTCTCCCGTTCCGGACAGGGTCGCAGACTTGGCGCCATTGTTCACGCCGGTGACCTGTGCCGTCAGTGGTGCGGTGTCAGGAGCTTCCGGGGTTACAGGCTTGAGAACGTCAAGAAAGATGTTGTTGTTCAACGTGAAACCCTTATCTGGTTGCTGGCCGGTGTTGACCACTCCCCAGTTAAGCTCCAGACCTGGAACAGAGAACTGCATATTCTTAGGCCCAGCAAACGACTCTGGCACGAGGACGGATTGGGCGTTAGGCTCCCCCGGAAGCGACCGGATGGAGAAGTCCTGAACTTCCTTGCCGTTGCAATCGACGAGATAAGCACGTGTTTCCATCGAGCCGGCAGTCAGGCATTTGCCGCTCTGTTCGTGAATAACGGGCCCCACTGTGCCCATCTTTGGAAAAGTAAAAACGTCTCCAGATCCAAGGACATTCGAGCTGGCTGACGGGCCAACATTGCTCAGGCTTTTGTTAACAGTGCCTTTTGTGCCACCCAGCCTGGCCTTTGCGCTTGTCCATAGGTTGTATGCGTCGTTGCCGTTGGCGCCGTACTTGATCGTGATGAACGGGCCGATGAGACGGTCGCTTCCTGCGGCGCGCTGAGAGGCTGATGAAACCGTATCCGGGATTGGAGCGGCCTGTGCGGGGGCGCAAAGCGAGAGGGCGGCTACGCAAGCAAGGCCGCCTCCAGCCATGAGCTTGGTGAAGTTGTTCATGAGTTCCTCTTTCGATCGTGGGCAGGCGGCACGGGTGAGTGCCGATCCGAATTAAAATATAACATGTTAGCTGTTACCTATCAAATATCTTGCGTGATTGGGATTCATTCGAACGGGTTGTCGCCCATGGAGAGGTTTGCGTCGTTGTGCGTGTGCGAGTGCTTTGCCGTCGCGACATTGCGCAAGGGGACGAGTGAGTGCGGCTTCCGGCGCCCCTAACGATCAGCTTCATTGACACTTGTGTGCGTGCTTAAATTCGAACACTGTGAATCCAG
This sequence comes from Paeniglutamicibacter sp. NPDC012692, assembly GCF_042901625.1. Taxonomy (NCBI): domain Bacteria; kingdom Bacillati; phylum Actinomycetota; class Actinomycetes; order Micrococcales; family Micrococcaceae; genus Paeniglutamicibacter; species Paeniglutamicibacter sp. NPDC012692. Next base: position 7,936 of record NZ_JBIBDE010000015.1, on the reverse strand, counting down.
ATATGCAGCGAGGGGACTCGCGCCACATGTCGCCGATGTAGGAGTCCGCGGAAGGTTGTGACTGAAGGAGCAGCTGCCCTTTGGTGATCAGCGACTAGGGCGAGCATCGGCATCGAACTCAATACAAGTACGTGAACTCGCTGTTGAAATTCATCGGATTTGTCACCACGGACACGCGCACTATTGGGGCAGTGGACACAAAGCACAAATGTGTAAAGGGTGGGGAGCGCCCCTACGAGTCCCAGCCTTCGGCATGGAAGCGGGAGCTCACTTGTACAGTCCCTGAACAAAGAAGACCCCCGTGGCGGCATTCCTCCCGAAGGTGAACTTTCCACCAATTAGCGAGGCGGTGGCGAAAGGCTAACCGTTCTGCGCCGGCGCCCTGAAGACCGAATCGGACGTTGTCGCGGTTCTCTTCGAATGGGCGCTTTGGTACAACTGCGAACGCCTTCATTCCTCCCTGAGCAACCAAACGCCGGAGGAATTCGAGCGAACCTATTATGATGAAATTTCCGGCTCGTTACCCGACGCTGCCGCGCACAAAACGGCGGCATGATTTGCGGGACGGTTCAATGACGGGGCACTGCTCTTCAAGATGGACATAAACAGAAGCTTCGGGATCTTGGAGTGACACGGCTTGAGCTTATGGCTCTCCATGCCACCTTTGGGAGGTGTTGGCTGTTCCGTGCAGACTTGGCTTTGACAGTCGTCGGGCAGATGCCAGGAAGGCCGCGCTTACTTCACAGCCTGGAGGTATTGTGTGGGTCGGGTTTGAAGCATGCAAACGTGGGTGAGTTGACGAAACATCTCGACGGCTACAGAATTCTCACCACGATAGAGTGCGTCATGTAAGCCTTGCTCGGCGACGTTAAACTCTGCAATTGCTTCAGGGGTGAGTCTTAGGCCGACAGCGTCGCGCTGCATAAGGGGAAGAAACTGCTGGGAGACTATGTTTGTGAGCGCTGGTGCGTCGTTCCATGAAACGATAGCCTCGGTGATTGCCCAGTAGGCTTTGAAGCATGCCGATGAGTCGGTTCTAGCTTCAACCTCCGGCAACTCAGGTGCGCGCGCTTCAGGATTCGCGGAATGCATTAGTAAGCCCGAGATGAGCACGGTCAATGCGTGTGAAATTGATTCTAGAGCGGATGCGTCCATTTCGCTGACGCGGGTGTATCGGTTTGGCGCAGAGACTACGAGGCCTGCTAGTTGCAGCCGGTTCAGTGCATCACGAATGGTCGTCCGGGATACACCTAACCAGCGTTCCATTTCGGGGTTCTTCAGCACGGTGCCCGGCGAAAGCTGTTGGGACACGATTGCGTCGCGCAGCTGGACATAAACCTCATCCTTTAGGAGCACCCGGGGTCGGGCCCCGAGGTAGGGCTGACTATTCATCGAGTGTTTCATTCCCCATGGCGTTGATCCTGGGGTCTGCCCCTGGCCGCCATCGCAGGAATGATAGTTGCGTAGGCTCTGACTTCGTAGCAGAACTGTGTCCGCGGTGAGGGTCAACTGGGTGAGAAAGAGAGGAACCCGCGGGGGCTAATCCCGCCATGGTGAGGCTGCCCCCGAGCATTTCGCCGCTCGGGCGTGAGGGCGGTCCCGATCCATACATGCGTCAGAACCTTTCGTGAGTGATTGACTTTAATTGTCGATTGACAGGTAAACGGTAACATTACAGTTGAATCTAAGTCAAAGCTTCTTCGAACGATTAGCACCAGCATCGGTGTATTTTCACGGCCCAGACACCCTCGACAACGACCTCAACAACAGGGGGCGAGGATCAGGCAAATGCGAACCCAGCCCAAGCGGCTCATACAAAGAGCCATTCTGCGCGCTATCGAACATTATGAGGCGGGCTTTTGAAGGCCAGGTCGTCACAGAGCCCGCGGAAGTTCAATACACTGGATGGACACGTCGCGCAGGCTAAATGCGGAGCCTGTTGAGTGCTGGCAGTTAGCCCGCGTTGCGTGTGCGGAGAAAATCCTGCAAAGGTTCCATAAAGTCGCGAATTTCGCGAATCGCTTCAGCTCCGTTGCCTGCCATGGTGGCAGCATGAATTGACAACCAGCGGGAGAAAATCGCCTCGGGCGCCACAATGCTCTCGGGGAGGTCCATGATGCGGTTCACCATAGGCGCACACTGTTGTATGCACTCATAAAGGAATTTGTTCCCGGAAATCTGCGTTAGCTCACGGAGATAGTCGCCTGTCCGTATGACAAAAGCGTAGCTATCATTCGTCTCCATGGCGGCAACGACATCTTGGTTGATGCGCTCAAGGAGTGCCAGCGAATGCTTGTCCAAATTCGGGAAAGCTTGCTCGATAACGAGGCAGAAGAATTGCAGTTGCGTCACAACTGCTTGAGCAATTTGTATGGGGTCGATTGGGGCGACGCGGGTGTATCTGTTGGGAACCATCTCTACAACATGCGTGCCTACGAGGCGGCCGAGCGCGTCTCGTATGGGAGCACGCGACATGCCAAGCCACTGCGCAAGCTCATCATCCTTGAGGTGTTCCCCCGGTTTTAGCACGCCATTTACAATCGCTTCCATAATTTGTGTGTAGGCAACATCGCGAAGAAGCGTGCGTTCAATTTTCTCAGTCATATCTATACCTCGATCGCAGATGCTATGACTTTCGCGGCGTAGTCGAAGTGCGCCGCGGCTTGTTCTTCTGTGGTTGGGGTGTCTCGTTCCAAAGCCGCAGCTATGACCCGGGCTGGGGCCGGCGATCCTGAGAGGTTCGAAAAATCATACTCGCCGTTCCCACGCATCAGCTCTCCATAGGCTCGGTCGGCGAATTGGAGCGTAAAAGCGTTGTTAAGGATTAGGAGGAAGGGGCGATAAAGCATGCCGAAAAACTCCATGGCGTTCATTTCGCCTTGCGGGTGATCCAGCCGGTGCAAAGCTGCAAGAAAAGCCGTATCGTCACTCGAAGTTAGCCTTGCAGTTGTTTCATGAATCGCTGCCATTATGAGACAGCGGTAGACAGAAAGCGCCTGAGGGATCCGACTCCGAAGGCACGGTGCCACGACCGTTCCCGATTGAGGGCGGGTCTCAACAAAGCCATCGTAGACAAGTTTGCGTATGGCTATACGCAGTGAAGTCCGGGTTCCGCCAAAACGCGCCAGTATCTCCGACTCACGAAGGGGATCACCTGGCTTTAGGGTGCCATCGATGATTGCTTTGTGCAGTGCTTTGTAAACCAAATCTTGCAGTAATTCGCGGCGTGCTATTGGCACGACTGGTTGTGGAACGGGCATCCATGACTCCTCACATCACAGCCATCTTACACGTTGGCTGTAACATGTAGGTCAGGTTACGTCTGCGAGTTTGCAGGCGATTTGAGCGATCTGAATTCCTGCCGTACCGGTGCCGTAGGGCGAGTCCATGTGCTTGCTGTCAGCTGGAAACAATGGATACTGCAGGGCCATGCGAAGCGAAGCGCACAGGTCCTGTGTCGGGGTGACCAATATGGCGAACCCTGCTTCCATTGCTTCGGGCCGTTCGGTGGAGTTTCGGACAACTAGAAGTGGTTTCCTGAGAACTGTGGCTTCTTCTTGAACGCCTCCGGAGTCAGAGACGAGGAGATCGGACTGCCGGGCAAGTGCGATAAATTCCGCATGCCCGAGTCCGATCCGCACATCGAGATGCCTCAGCCATTCCTTCAGTCCGAATTTATCGATCGCAGCTTCGGTGCGCGGATGCAACGCGAGGAGTACATTCTCTCCGGAGGTGGCAAGGGCGCGGAGAATTCGTTCAAGACTTGCCCTGGAATCCGTGTTCTCGGGTCGGTGAATCGTGGCGAGGACACGACTTTGCCCCTGCGTTTGTGAATCGTCACGGAAAGTGATGTCGAGTTTTGTGGCCTTCTCTAGCGCCTGGTGGGTTGCTTCAATAATCGTGTTTCCCGTTACGGTGATCCTGTCCGCATCGATACCCTCGTCAAGAAGGTTCTGCCTGTTGTGCTCGGTCGCTGCGCAGTGGATATCTGAGAGCGCCCCAACCACGCATCTGTTGAGTTCTTCGGGCATTGCCCTGTCGTGTGAGCGTAGGCCGGCTTCAACATGGATGACGGGGATGCCTGCATAATTCGCTGCCTGCGCCCCTGCCGAAGTGGAATTGGTGTCTCCCTGCACAATGACTGCCGACGGGCGGTTTTGCGCAAAATGGTCGGTGAGCTCGCTGATGCCGTTAGCAATCTGGTGCCCACGGGAAGCGCCACTCATTCTGGTGAGCCGAACATCAGGGGTGCCGAGGCCGAGATCGCGGAAAAATTGTCCGGCCATCGCTTCATCCCAATGCTGTCCGGTATGGATAACGCGGGCGCGCGGACCAAGACTCTGGATGACGCTGGCGAGCTTGATGATCTCGGGCCGGGTGCCCAGAACAATCGCAATGTCGCCTGAGGGAGTATTCGGTTCCATGATAGAGAGGTTCCTTCGGGTCGGGCTGCCCAATGCAGCTAGTTCAATCGTGTCGGTCGAGATTGCTTTCGCGTTGCGGATCGTTGGCGCCCAATTGCACTTTGTGCGAATGAGCTGGCTAAATGCTTTCCAGCAACGGCGTAGAAGTAGATGGATATGCGAGTCTCGAGTCAACTGCGGTCAGTGCGGTTGAATCGTGATCCGCTTTCGAGGGCGGCAAAAGGCCTCCCAGCTTGCGAACTCACCGATGTCAATGCCTGCGTAGGTGGTAGAAGGCTCAGGCCGCCCACCGCCGGGAAAGCCGCGTCGACTGGGCCTGTCAAACAGCAGGAGGTTGATCTCTTATCCTGACTGCGCGTCGCGTTCCAAGGATCGTCTTGCTGCTAGCGATTAAGAAATTTGCGGCCAATTGTTCGACGTTGTTCTGTTCATTGCTTACGACCTGTTTCTCTTGCAGATGGGGGCATGGGCCGCGGGATTTAGCATTGTTGTATCTCCATGTATGGTTCACGGGCTCCGAGTTCTGGCCTTCGTAAAGTGGAATTGGCCCTGTGGTTGGCGGGGCAATCGACGTCATTGAGGCGAAGTTGGAACATTAACCAAACTAACATGTCAGGGGTTACCTGTCAAAATAATAAGAGCTGAAGCGAGTGAGACTGGAGATTGAGGTTCATCTTCCGATTCTGATGTCGGGCTTTGCGCCAGGAACATTACCTGGGTGTGTCAGTGATTCCGCGAGGGACCTCTCCCTTGAGCCGAGAGCCACTGACACTCGATCTTTTCGGGTGCGTCACCGTACTGATAGCCCTTGTGATTCAGTCCCTAGCCGACGCATGCCTAAATGGAGCAATACCTCTTCCGCATCCCGGGAGCGTTCTATTTTGCTCACTGCCACGCTTCGATATCAGACGCGTCGCATAGGTCTGAGAAGCTCAAGAGCTACGCAACGCTGTGCGTTCATTCACTCATCGCCCAAGAAGAAAGGAGGCGTTAGCTCCGTTGCTGTGAGGATAGTTCGTCTGCTGTTTCAATGAATTGGTTCCGTCCGCCAACGTAATCTTTACGAATGCGAGAGGACGATGACCCAAAAACTAGGTGCAGTTCTTTCGAAGTGGTCTTAGCCAGTAGGCCGGGATGGGTGCGCGTTTCCGTCCGTTATAGTTCTCATTCATCCTGCGCAAAGAAAGGGTAGTAGGTTTACGTAATGAAGTGAGGAGTGATCGTATCGTTAGACAGAGGAAGAGGCTGTGTGCGGGGGCTGTTCCTTACCGGCACCCAGAGATATTGGCCGAGGCTACGGTGCCTGTCGAGCTTCTCAGCCATATTCTCGTTGCGCCTATGAAGAGCCCCGCACCTAGCCGACGGAGAGCAGCATCAAAGAAGACATCAGATTTCGGTCGTTGTATCCACTTGATAGCGATGAAGATACGACCACAGATGAATTGGCTTCCTCTGTGACGATCTCATCGGTTGCCTGCGCTGAGCGGACCTGGATGACGAACCCCTGCACCATCCAAGCAGTGGGACCGGTCGGCCTGTGCGTCCACACACCACCCCACAGAGCATCATGCGGCTGGCCAATGGCCGCGGCAGGTCGAGCATCATTAACAACCCACCACCGACGAATTCGGTTGGAAACACAAACACGGGTTCATCCGCTCCGAGATGGACCGTGTGCTTTTCGAAGACCTCTCGCAATACAAACAATTCACTCCCATGGAGAACCGCTCTTGGTGGTTTCCAGCCCTAGCCCTCTACATCACACGCGAATTGGTCACGTGGGTAGAGGTTTCATTGCCAAGACCGAAACAACCAACACGTTGCGATGGTCCATTGCGTGTTGCGTCCTGGCCATCGGTTCTCCACGGCACAGAACACACCACATCGGCAGAAACCCCCTATATTCATGACAGTGAACCAGAAGGTTGGATCCATGATCGTGGGTCCCAATTCTGGACAACAGCCGACCACTATCACGAGGAACCAACGTATGAAAACGACCCCGCCGCTGACGGCAACTCCGGAGCTGGCCAGCCTTCTTGCCGGCCGAGGATGGCTCCGCGCTACGGAGCTCAACACACCTGATTGCACGGTGTGGGACTATGCGCCCAGCCTGCCTGAGCAACAAACGCCCGAACAAAAAGTCGCACCCACAACCATCTTCATAGATCACACGGGGGATTCTGAGTTTTGTTTCGTGGAACCTGCCACGCGCACCACACTGTGGAACACCTACTCAAGGAATTTCGGTTGTCCGGAGGACCTCATCAGATGGTTGCCAGTCATTGAAAACTGGCGTGCGCCGCGCAGCCATGAACATGAGTCTCCCTTGGGGTTTGCCCGGCTACGAGCACGGGGCCTCATTTCCAACTCGGAGATGATGGAAACCCTTGAGCACTTCCCCCATGTCCCGGTGGACACCGATGGGTATGTCCCGTCTCTGAGCGGAACGATTGGCGAACTTCATCAAGCGTACAGGGCCAAGCTCCTGAGCAAAAAGGAATTCAAAGTGCTTATGGCTGCCTCCCGCCATGCCGACCTACTGCACTAGCAATGAAGACTCTGCGAACGCCCTGGGCATCGAAAATTCGGTGGCATCCCAACCCCTGCGCTCCGCCGTGGGAATATCGATTGGGTCACTGACGGGCGAGCGTCGTGGCGGGCATCTGGTTTTTGACCCTGCAGGCGCCGGCAGGTGAGCCCGACAACGAGGGATATATCGCCTAGACTGCCCCAAAGCCGGAGCTCGGGACCTGCCCGTCCCGACGCCCAGGTCCCGAGCTCCGGTCGGGCGCTCCGGTCCGGCGGGACGGGCAGGAGCGGCTTACAGGGGTCGGCGCACAATACTCTGGCCGGGAAGCAAAAGATGTGCCCACTTATGAAATCAGTCGGTCAATCAAGCGCTGTCTAACCCGGCGCGTCTATTGCGTTCTTTGCTCACAGGGCGAGGCCTTGAACAACGCTTGACGGACATAGAGGGGCCAAGGATAGTAAACACGAGATGGGAGATTGCGATCATTCCGGGAAGGATTCTCCAAACCTGACTGGATATGCAGAAACTATCGGAGCATGAAGGTGCCGGATGACCGTGAGCGGCACCTCCGAGTAGGAACGCTGAGGATAAGCTGTCACGTTGCTTTGAAGCTGCAGTTTGATCTGTGCAAATCAGCGAGGTTTCAAGCACATCGATTTGGCCGTTAGAGCCAACCTCAACGTATCGATGTTGCTCGATATATTGCCGATCCGTCGGTTCTCGATGTCTGTTAACAACCGGCATAGATGTTCCGCCGCATTATATCAAGGTCCCGTTAGATCAGCATCTGATAGTTCCCATACAGCCGCGCAGTATGATCGCCGCGGTGCAGATACGAAATTTCCAACAAGTCCTGGATGCCATCCAGGTCTTTTTGCTTCGCACGTGCTGGACGAAGCTGCGGCGGCCATCGCGGCCTAGGGCGTGTCTCCTAATCGACTCTCGGTGATTGCCGTGCTCCAGATCAGGACGGCGTGCA
>NZ_JBIBDE010000014.1:0-16460 GCF_042901625.1 Paeniglutamicibacter sp. NPDC012692 | reverse complement strand
CGTTGTCCATCGGAACCGTCCAAGGTCGATACGGGTAGTAATTCGAGTCTGGACACCCTTGTCTGCGCTGTCACCCCTTGGAATCAATCATCTAGGCTGCCTCGAGGATCGGGTGGGGCCGGCGTCCGTGAGAAGGCCATTGAAATGGTTTCCCCGCTGGCCTGCGCGGGGTCCCCAAGAGGCTGCGCCCCGGACAGGATATCAATTTCGGCGGGAACAGCCCACAGTAAGTAAACCCCACCCTTTCCTTGCGGGGGTTCAGCCTGTGGGACATTTGGGTTCCAGTCCGGCCACGCGGCCGCGAAGGCGCGCATGTAATGCAGGTTGCTGCGGGAAAGGCCGGTCATTTCCGGGAATTCCCGGCGCAGGTCCTCGGCGAGCCTGGTGATGACTGAGCTTCCCCGGCCCTGGTCTTCCTGCTCTGCCAGGATCCGGTTCCCGATGTTCCAGTACAGGTCGATGAGGGCGGTGTTCACGATCCGTTGGACCTGCACCCGCGCCGAGCGGACGTGGTCCTTCAGGCCGGTGAGGAATTGTGCGTAGCCGTCGGGAACGAGTGAACCGGTGGTGGACATGGTGACAAGTTTGTCGCCGGCCCAAACCCACAGGTGACCAGGGCAAGATCCTTCCACAACGTCGATTCCCCGGGAGGCAAGCCAGAGGGGGCGGATGCGCCGTCATCGGCGCATCCGATTTCGTATCCTGGGTGATGGGTGCTCCGTGCGCCGCCGAAACGGCAGGGGGCTGTCCGGTTTTCGTCCTTTCCTCCGACCGGTCCGCCGGTGAGGATGGGACGGCACCATGCGCTAGTTGGCGATGGCGGCGGCCGCCTCGTCCAGCACGGCGTCGAAGCCACCGAGGTGGAAGCGGCTCCGTTGGATGCCGGCCCCGGTGCCCTGGCGGATGAGCCGGGCCAGGCCCGCCGAGACGTAGTCGGTGTCGCCGTTCTGCTTCAGGGCGTGCTGGATGTAGTCCATGAGGCTGCGCAGCATGTTCACCGCCGAGGTCTTCCGCCCGGCCAGGGGGTCGAGGTGGTTGCCGTGCAGGCCGAACTTGGCGGCCTGCCACTGGGCCAGGTCCAGGGCCTCGGTCAGGGGCGGTGCGGTGCGGGGAGCGCCGTTGAGGCTGGTGTCCACCAGGGACCTGACGATCAGGGCCAGCAGGACGGTGGTGGAGGCGCTCATCTGGGCGTCGGCCACCCGCACCTCCACGGTGGGGTAGTGCGCGGAGAGCCGCGCGCCCCAGCTGATGTGCCCGGGATCCAGCACGACGTCGGAGTCGAGGATGAACCGCATGCGGCGTTCGTAGTCCGGCAGGTCGGTGAAGTGGGGCGGGATGCCCTGGATCGCCCAGCGCCGGTAGTGGATGGTTCTCCAGGAAGCGAAGCCGGTGTCGCTTCCGCGCCAGTAGGGCGAGTTGGATCCGCAGGCGGTCAGGACAGGGAGCCAGCGGCGCAGTTCGTTCAGTGCGACGATGCCGGATTCGGGGTCCTCGATGCCCACGTGCACGTGCAGGCCGGAGAGGTAGTGCTCGGTGGCGATTCCCTCGCACAGGGACGTGATGGCACGGTACCGGTCGGTGGAAGTCACGACGGCCGGGGCGTCGGGGATGCGCGGGGGAGTGCCCAGCGCAACCACCCGGAAGCCCAAGTCGATCGCCGCCCGGGACAAGGCCGCCCGGTAGCTGCGCACCGCGTCGAGGGCCTCGGCGCGGTCGGTGCAGATCGGGCTGTTGCTTTCCACCTGGCAGGCGAGGAATTCGCCGACGGTGCTGGTGCCGCCCACCCTGAGTGCCAGCAGTTCGGCCCGTGCCGATGCCGGCGGTTCACAGGGCAGGCCGGTGAGCGGGCTGATGATGAAGAACTCTTCCTCCATGCCAAAAGTACGCATCGGACGCACCTTTCCTGGGTTGGCGAGTGTCGGTTTTTCCTGGCTCATTCCCTGCGGGAAATCACTGCGGAGGTCGGTTCGTGTCCGAGGGACCCGTTCGCGAGATCGCCCTCCAAATCCGGACCCCCAGGAGTGCCGCTGTGAGGCCTGGGGCTTCGAAGAATGATGTTTCTCCTCCAGGGCAGCGCTGCTTCGGGGATGCCATGGATACTGTGGCGGACTTTGGGTGGATGGGTTGTCCTGTATCCGTAGAAGGTTTCGCACTTGCCGCACCAGTAGTCAATGTCCCACAGGGGTGGTTCGCCGTTCGCGGGGTTTTTTACCGCGCGGACGTGCTCATGGACCAGGTATTCGTCGCTCTGGCAGATGACGCAGATGGGTTGCGCTTCGGCTGGCGGGTCGGGGGGCATGTGCACGTTCCTTTGAGCTGGCCCTCATGGGTGGGAAGACGTTGTGGGGACTGGTTTGTGTGTCCTGGCGCGCTTGGTTCCGAATGGTTCCTGGGGCTTGTGGCTGGCAGCTTGTGGTGTCTTCTTCGGGAGCGCACATGGCCCATGGCCGAAGGACATGTTTCGCCAGCGCTCACCATCTACAGCATGGCCCTCGACGGTCCAGGAAACAATGCCCGGGACAATATTGGCAGCACCTCTGCGGGCCGGTTTTGCGTAACCAGTCACCGACCATTGGCGACCGCACACGGCCGGTGTGTGCGCAACGAAGCATCTCGAACAACAACGGAATCCGGAGGTCGCATCGGAGACCCCTGACGGCCAAGGCAAGAGCAGAATTCCCCGGGGACACCGTGGGACTGGGCGCATGCGCAACCACATCGTGAGGGGGGGAAGCGCATGGTGGTTGGGTTGTCCCCGTTGTTGGTTCCCGGGGGGGGCCAGTCCCCCGGGCCTGCGCAAGCTTTTCGAAATATCAACAGATGCCCACCGTGCAGGGGATTAACATGGATGTGTCGATTTTCCCGCAAGCACCAGAAGGGTGTTCGTCATGTTGCCCATCATCATTGCCGTTGTGGCCGTCATTCTGCTGTTGACCGGCGGCTTCGTCCAGTCCCTCCAGTTCTTGCTCTGGGTGGGCATTGTGTGTGTCATCGTTTCGGTGGTCATGTTCGTCATGAGATCGATGGCACCCCGCGATTAATCCGAAGAGCCCCGGCCGGTGGGTGTCCAGCATTCCAAGGGGCGCGGCCATCGTGACGTTTCCGCTCAGGATGGCCGCGCCATCGAGGCCTCTCCGGTTTGGAAGATCCCGTAAGTGTGTTCCTGACCCCGAGACGAGATTTTCGGAGTTGTGTCGGGGTTCGGTCTGCGCCGAATCAGGGGGCGGACCCGCCTGCCGCATCCCCTTGCCCCGATGGGGAGCCTTCATCCTTGGCGAAGAAGGAAATCTTCCCGTTGGGTTCCAGCACCGCCAGGTCGATGTCGGAGAAGTTGCGGAAGCCCTGTCCCCGGGCGGCCGTCATCAGGTCATCGATTCCCATCCGCTCGGAGCGCAGCGCCTTGAGGTCAGGTTTTCCCCCGTGCAGGATCACGACGGGGGACCCGTGGACGAAGCGGCCCAGGCGAGGCCAGCGCACATTGACGTAGCCGAGCATGACCGTCAGCAGGGCCATCGTCCCGACAGCGATCAGGCCACCGGTTACCGAGTGGTCTTCCTGCGTCACGCCCTGCTGCACGAGATCCCCCATGGTGATGAAGAGCAGCAACTCGAACGAGCTCAGTTCTCCGAGCGTTGAGCGCCCGACGGCCCGGGTGATCAGCCAGAGCAGGAAAAAGGTGATGGCCGCACGGAGCACGATTTCCATTAGGGGACCTTCCACGTATCGAGTTCGATGGTTGAAAGCAGCTCGTCCCCGACGTAGACCTTCAACGTCCCCGAAATGCGAAGGGTACTGTCCTCGGCGGAGGTTCCGGCAACAACCACGCGGAATGCTTCGGTTTTCGGGGGATCGTATTCCAGCAGGAGGAACCTTCCATCGCTTGATTCGGTGCCTGCGGCGGGGGACATACCGAAGGTCGTGAACGAGTCCAGATACCGGTGTTCCACGGCGATGGTGACCGGCTCAGTGATGGCGCGTGCGGATCTGATCGCCACTTCCACGTTTGCATCCATGCCCGCACGGATCGCCGATGGCGCGGTGACGGTGACCGACGTTCCGGCCGGCCCGGTGGTCTTGGTGGACTCGCGTCCGAAGGCCCCTGCCAGTGCCAACACGATGAAAAGCGTCAACACCGCCAGGAACAGCCGGCGTCCGGTTCGTGCGGGACGATCGCGCTCGGAGTTCACCACGTCCGCCAGGGTTGAATCCGGATCCCGGGGGTTCACGCCCGCTGTGCGAGGGTCTTTGTCCATGATTCATGGTAGGCACGCTGCGCCGAGGAAATAAGGGCCGGGTACTTCAATCCGGGTGGCAGGTCCGCCCGGTCCGTGCTAACCGGCTGGATAATGGCCCAAGCAAAAGCCGGGGACCTCGCCGCGATGCGCGGCGGGGTCCCCGGGATCCGAGGACTCGGCTGGGCCGGAGATCCCGAGCCCGGCCCATCCGACTTACTTGTCGGTCACGTCCTTGGCCGCGTCCTTGAGGTGCTCACCGGCCTGCTTGGCCTTCGCCACGGCCTGGTCCTTGAGGCCCTCGGCCTGCAGGCTTTCGTTGTCGGTGGCATCCCCGACCTTCTCCTTCACCTTGCCGACGGCTTCCTTGGCCTTGTTGCTGATCTTGTCTCCGACGCCCATGGGAAAGCTCCTTTGATTCGTTGATTCGGAAATGTTTGCCGGTCCATCGGCCGTCGCCCCGATCGGTCGCGGCGTGGCAGGTGGGCTGGCGGGTCGGCAACGGTGTTGCCGACATCTTGGGGGGGGCCGTCTGGATGGTGCGGTGTCCGCCGGTGACAGGTCTTCGCGGACATGCCAAGTCCCGTGGCGGGTGCGGGTATCCATGCGTGGGGTCCTTCCGCAATGAGTTTCACACTCACGTGCCTTGCTGGCCCAACCGGTCGGCGCCGCCAGATTGCCTGGTTTCAGGTTGCTCGGAGGTTCCTTCGAGGCGTACTTCGGGTATCTGCCCGATCGGCATCCGTCCAGCCTCTGCACCTAAGTCGGCGGGGTCAAGCCGTTCGCCGAAGCGTGCGTCGTCAACGTGTGAGGGTTCGCGTTTTCCGGGCTCTGTGACCACATACTTCCGCAGGCGCGGGCGCCCGGGGGCAAAGTCGTCGTGGACTATGCCGGCAACGCGGACGGTGCGGTGTTCCCGAACCACGTGGGCGGTGTGTTCCTCCGGGGCAGTGGCACCCGGTCCCGCTGGCGGTTCGGGTTCGCCGCCGGGCTGTGGGGAATCCGCTTCTGCCGCGGATCCCAGGATTCCGACCCGGGCCCGGGAGTAATAGTGGTAGAGGCAGTCTTCATCCCCTGCGCTCAGGTCCCGGTCGGGGTCGATGTCGGGTGCGTCCTTGATCAGGTCCTTGGGGAACTTCACGTAGAGCTGCCCGTTGGAAATCTCGGCTCCGGTGAGTGGCACGAATTTCTCGGAACCGCCGAAGAATCCGGTATGCACGGCGACGAAGTCGGGGATGCCGGTTCGCTCATCGAGATGGATGTGGCCGAGGGTCCCGATCTTCTCACCGTCGGAACCGAAAACCTTGGCCCCAGCATCCAGAAGTTTCTTGAGCTCTTCATGGCTCAACATGGTGGCGCCCTTTCGAGAAAATCCCTGAGCTCGTAGATGCATTGCCTGGTGTTGGTGCATCGGCAATGGGGTGACTTACCCTTCCATCACACCACCGGGTCCCGCACCGATCAAGGGGACCCGGTGCTTTGGCAGGAAACTATTGAACGGGGGCGTGGCCATACGATACGCCCAACATGTTGTGCCCGCATCCGAATGCAGACCAAGTCATCCATCGGCATGGTTCTTGCCGTGTGTAAAGCGAGACCGTTGCCCTTCCACCGGATCGATTTTTCCGTCATCCTGAAACCGGAATATGCAGGGGCCGTTCGATGGAGGAGGGGATCCATGTCCTTGAACGAAGTTGATCGGCGCGGTCCGCTGATCGTCGGTGTCATCCCCGGGCAACATCCAGAAGTCGTTGCCCAGGCTTCCTTGCTGGCTGAACAACTCGAACGGACCATAATCTTCGTCTATGTGGAGCCCCTGAGCCATTCGAGGTCCTGGAACCTCACGGTCATGATGAACGACCTGCCGGTCCCCCCGTTGGAAATCGAAGAGGACATGAGTACCAATGCATTCAAAATCTTCACTACTCTCGGGGCCTTGATGGGCAGCAGCTCGGCGACATGGATCTTGCGCATTGTGGGCGGGGAACCCTGGACGGCGCTGATCCGACTGGCATCGGAGAACCATGGATCCATGTTTGTCGTGGGGACCCGGAAACTGAACTCGGGGGCTCATACTTCCGAATCCCTCAACGGTGCCGTTGCCGCTCATCTCACCGACCACCAGCGCCTGCCCGTGCTGGTGGTTCCCGCCTCAGCCAAGAACTAGGAATCACTGAGCAACGGGCGGTTTCCTTGCCGTTTTTTCATGGAAGCATGCTCACCACCGACATGGACTAAGTCCTGGATCCACCTGCCGACCGACGCCTGCATTCGGTCAATCCCCAACGAGCCGTGATCGGCGTAAGAGGCTCCTGCATACGCGGGCACGCTGCGGCACATATTCACCCAGGAGGCTGAACTCATCCGCGTCGGCCGTTCACCTGCCCTGCAGGTTTTGGTCAGGCGTCGACCGTGGCGGGCCGCCGCCGCTTCGGTGTTCTCCCTTGCAAAGGCCAGCCGGTAGGTGGTCATTTTGGCACCCGCATCGCCAGACCCCTCTCGGCCGCCATGAGATAGTGGGCGTCCTCGAACCCTGCAGATCAACCGTGGCATCTCTCCATCGGTTTGCGCACCGTCCTCGCGACGAAGCAGTGAATTTTCATACCTTCAACCACGGTGAAGTGCTGTGCTTGTCCTACGCATAAGCATCCCGTGGGCAGACAGGCCTGAAAGCACACGACGTCGGTTCTTGTGTGCGAGTGGATTCCGGCATCCGCGGTGAAAGCCTGTGGCTCTGCCATGGTAACCATTGTGGTTTTGCGCTTTACTGGTCGTATCCCCGTTGATGCCTTTGAAAAGAGGACGATGACCTTGGATTCGAGCCAGCTAGCATGGACCATCACGATATTTGTTGTCGTCCTGATAATCCTCGGGTTGTTGCTTTTCCTGGGCCGACGCTGGAAGCTTACGAAAGACCGCGAACGGGCCGAGAGTCTGCGCCAGTCGGCGGCCGCCGACGAGCTAAGGGCCAGGGAGAATGAAGCCGCTGCGGCCAGGGCTGAAGCGGAAGCAAAGCAAGCCGAGGTTGATGCCGAACACCTCCGCGAAGCGGCCCGCAACCAAGCCGACGAGGCCGAAGCGGCCCGGTCACGGGCCCAGGAACAGACCATGAAGGCCGAATCGCTGGATCCGGATGTCGAGGCTGAAACGAGCGGACGCCAACGGACCGACGCCACCGGCGCACCGGAAGACCAGCTTGGCGATCCCGGCCAGCCGGGGCGAGGCCGCATGAGCCCTGAGGAACGGGACCCCCGGGATGGCGGTGCCGCAGGGAACTGATCCCGCGACAACCAGGCATGCGGGCGGTCCCGCCAACCCGGGAAAACACGCACCCTGGTCTTAGGCGTTCGGATGGCCACGACCTATTCAATGCAGACCGTTCGCCTTGGTTCAGTGGAACTCAGGAACGGTGGAGTTGCGGAGGCAAACCCCTCAGAGGGAATGAATGATGGGAGGAGCGCGGATGCCTAGGCAAGAAAATCCGCAGATCAAGGACGCGGAACTCTACGAGGCACTGCGAAAGGAGGGCAACTCGAAGCAAAAAGCGGCCCGTATCGCCAACGCGGCGGCCCGCGACGGGCGTGCGGCCGTGGCCCGGCGGGGCGGGGAAGCAGGAGACTACGAGGACTGGACGGTGGCCGAGCTTAAGGCCCGGGCCAAGGAAATCGGGCTGACCGGCTACTCCAGGAAGCGCAAGAGCGACCTGATCCACTCCCTGCGCAATTCGTAGACAATCCCCCACCAACTACCAAGAGGCCTTCATGCCGACAAACACGCCTGAATTCGAACCCGGCCACGACGACCAGACCGTGGACGAGCCCTTCGACGGACGGGAAAGCCAACCCGTTGCCCAAGGATCCTCCGATGATCCCCGTACCTTGGATGCCGTGGATCCGCTGCGCGACGCCGAGCTTTTGGCCGAGGAGGCATCCGGCCATGAGGCCAGACCCGGTGCCGAAGAAATCCCCGCGATCAACGAGGAAGGCCTCGAGACAGAACCCGCCGCCGATGATCCCGCTGAAGATGGCTGACAACGCCTCGACGCCGGAGGACCGGATCGCCTGGGCACACGCCGAGGATGGCCGCGGTGGGCTTCTTGGCCGCGTCGTCTCATGCCGGCGGTGGATTGCGCCCGTAACCTTCGGTCGGAGGCCCGTCTACCCAGGGTCTGGCGTGGGCGTCAGATCTGGTCCGGGCATGGTGTCTGGATACGGGATCGGGGCGGGATCGGGCAATGGCCCCGGCGACGGTGGATAAAGTGGGTCGGGCTCCGGCGGCGCCGGGGGATAGAAGGGATCCGGCCCTGGGATCGGGGCCGGCGGAGGCTCCGGAACCGGTTCGTGGGCGGGCAGCGTCTCATCCGCGATGTCGCATGGGCCGCATGAGGCCTGGTAATTTATCGTCAGCACAGCTGCTCCTCGGTGTTGTGAGCAGGCACCCCCGCAAGCTCGATCCGAATTCGCGGGGCATGCGGGAGGGATTCCCGAGTGGCCCGTGGCCATCGTTACACGCTGCCACGCAGAACATCCAGAGGTCTTTCTGGACCCCGGGATCTGTCGGTGGTGCGGCAATTCCGCGGGAGGATTTGCGGCTGAAACAGCGCTCGAATACGAGGTTAACCCGGGTGCCGGGAAGCGTGTCCGCACCCGAGGGCGGCGCATCGTCGCCCGCCGAGCTTCGAAGCACATGAAAGGGAAGGAACGATGAACCAGCTGGATCTGATCCGGGCAGCGGCAGAGGACGTGGCCGCGGCCCGGGTGCTCCTTCGGGAACGCGTGGAGGCACTGGAAGCGATCGTGCAGAGCGCGTTGGAACACGGGGTGCCCAGCGACCAAGTCGATGAGGCCAAGAGTCCGTCCTGGAACGTGGCAACCCCAACGGCGGACGAGCATCAGGCGCTGACCGCCTCATAGGCGAGGGGTCAGCGCCATGCCCGCGGGGAATCGAGGTGACCCCTCGCCGTTACGGGCGATTCGGGGAAAGGCCCGTCGGACCCGAACCAGACGCGGCCGTGGTGCTAGTGGCGGTAGTTCGGGTAATCGGGGTACCGGTAGTCGGGGCCCCAAAATGGCGAATATCCGTAGTAGTCCTGGATGCTGCCGTACGTGTCGCGTTCCCGGACCAGGTCGGGGTCGTAGGCCGGCGAGCCGGCGATGTGGCTGCGGGTCTGGTCGATCCGCACCTCGTCGCTGGTGATGGCGGTGATGGCGTCGACCGGGATGTAGGTCTTCTCCCGCCCGATGCCCAGGAATCCGCCGGACGCGACTTCGAATAACCGGACCTTGTGCTCGGTGGTGTCGACAAGCAGGTCGCTGACCCTTCCGAGGTCCTCGCCGTCCTTGTCCTTGACGTGCCGATCGCGGATGTCATCGGCTGCGTTGGCAACCGTTTCGTCGCTGTCGCTGAGCCGGATCAGCATGCCGGTCTCTGGTGTTTCCATGGTTGTTCTCCTTCTGGGTGTTTGTATCCGGATGTTTAGGTGCGGGAGGTGCCCGGCTCGGAGATCTGCTCGACCAGGTCCCCGATGCTGCTCTCGGGAAGGCTGCGTGCCGCGTCGGCCTGGGTGAGCATGCCGACCAGGTCGTGGCCGTCGAGCACCGGGAGCCTGCGGACCTTGTGCTCCTTCATGGTCGCCAGGGCCTCGCTGACGTCGTCGTCGGCGCCGACGGTGACGGGCTTGCCCCGGGCCAGCGCGCCGGCCGTCATCGTCGTGGGGTCGCCGCCCTCCGCGATGCAGGCGACCACGATGTCCCGATCGGTTAGCATCCCCTTGAGGCGGTTGTCTTCCCCGCAGATGGGCATGGATCCGATGTCGAAATCGCGCAGCTTGCGGGCGGCGGCGGCCAGTGTTTCCTTCTCTCCGATGCACTGGACATTGCCGGTCATGATTTCGCGTGCAGTGGTCACACCGATCTACCTCCTGGCTAGGGGTTCGGCCGTGCCGGCCGGTCCGCATTCTGAAGCACAAGCCCGGATCCGGACAGACGGCTGCCGCGTGAACTGGATGTGTATTGTGGTTCTTTCCACGCTAGGCGCATGCGCGGGAGAAGTCGAGGGTTCCATAGCCTCTGCCGGATGGTTCAAGCGAAAGCAGCGGAAACCAAGGGAGGCAATCCGCGATGCGATGAGTCCCGGGACGCGGACCTCCCCTATACGGTGACATGATTCCCGGGGCACAGCAGCGTCGAGAGTGCTGGCTTGCGGCTCCGATGTTGGGGAAACGCACCCCTATGTGCCGAGCGCATCGGATGGTCCGCTTCGACCCCTTCTCATCCCATGCCGCCGTTGCTAAAATCCGGAGGGACAGCATCCGTCCGCATGGGGGGACGCGGGGAAACTCGTTTGGCACCGAATCGAAGGCCGACGAGGAGAATCCCTGTTGCGGTGTTTTGATTGGGAAGCCCATGCCCGGAACCAGACACCAAACCAACACTTTCGGAGCGCCGCGATCTCTTGCAGGCGATCCGCCGCCCGAACGATCCCTCTGGCACGCAAGCATTCCTCTTGTTGCCCATCGCGGATCGCGAGGGGGCTTGTGATGGCCGGGTGGAACGCCGAGAACGGTGCAGGGTCCGCCGGGGCGGGGGCCGTGACGCTCCTTGCAGGAACCTCCTTCTGCATATCCTCCGCCAACGGCGACATGGATCCGGCACGCCCGCACGGCGTCTTCTTTCGTGACACCCGGTTCGTGTCCGGCTGGGCGCTGTCCATCAACGGCAGCCCTGTCGAATCCCTTGGCAACACGACCGTCGAGCCGTTTCGGGCCAACTTCATCGGCCGCGCTGCGCGGACCGACGGCCTTGCCGACAGTCACCTGCTGATCGAACGCCGCAGGAGCCTGTACGGGGGTGTGCAGGAGGACCTGATCGTCAGAAACTATTCCGGCGCGACAGTTCAATGCTCCGTTGCGCTGACCGTCGGGGCGGACTTTGCCGACCTCTTCGAAGTCAAGGACGGCCGGACACGTCATGAGGTGGGCCATGCCGCCCGTCGCGACGGAGAAACGCTCGTCATTAAATCCGCGCTGCAGGGCCACCGCCGAATGGTCACCATCGCGGCCCCCGGTGCCACCATCGGCGGTCACACGATCACCTACCAGGTCGCCATCGCCCCGCACGGCTATTGGTCCGCCCCCATTACGATCACCCCGAGCATCGACGGGATAGGCCCCGAGTCAGACCTCAGCGGCTCGGGGCACGTACAGCCGGCGAACCTTCCTGAGGAACGATTGCTGGCGTGGCATAGCCACGTCCCCACGGCGAAACTCGGCAACGACGCCGTCGCGAAGGTCCTCCAACGAAGCCGGGAGGACCTGGGCTCCCTCCGGATCTTCGACCCTGATCACCCCAATAGGGTCGTGGTCGCCGCGGGTTCCCCCTGGTTCATGGCGCTCTTCGGGAGGGACTCCTTGCTCACCTCGTTCATGGCCCTTCCACTGGATCCCTCGCTGGCGCTGGGAACGCTACAGACGCTGGCCGATAAGCAGGGACGCGTGGTGAATAACCCCAGCGAGGAGGAACCTGGCCGGATACTGCATGAGGTTCGGTTCGGAGCGAGCACGGGTTTGGCGTTGGGTGGCGGCAACGCCTACTACGGGTCCGTCGATGCAACGCCCTTGTTCGTCACGCTCGCCGGTGAACTGACCCGTTGGGGTTTCCAGTCGGACGTCACCAGGTCCCTCCTGCCGGCCGTGGACCGGGCCCTGGAGTGGATCCGCGATTATGGCGACATCGACGGGGACGGATTCGTGGAATACGCCCGCGCCACCGAGCACGGCCTGATCAACCAGGGGTGGAAGGACTCGTGGGACGGCATCAACTTCGCCGACGGGACAATGGCTGTTGCGCCCATCGCGTTGTGTGAGGTCCAGGGGTACGTATACACCGCGTACCTGAGCCGTGCCTTGATGGCCCAGGACGCCGGTGACACCGACCTGGCGGCGCAATGGGGAGCGCGGGCCGCGGCCCTGAAAAAGGACTTCAATGAGCGCTTTTGGCTGCCGGAGCGGGGCTACTTTGCCATTGCCCTGGACCGAAACAAGCAGCCCGTGGACGCGTGCGCCTCCAACATGGGCCACTGCCTCTGGAGCGGCATCGTCGACGAGGACAAAGCCGTCCTGGTCGCGGAAAGGCTGATGTCTGAGGAAATGTTCACCGGCTGGGGGGTGCGAACGCTGGCTTCGAACATGGCCGCATACAACCCGGCCAGCTACCACAACGGTTCGGTCTGGCCGCATGACAATGCGCTGATCGCCGCCGGGCTCATGCGCTATGGCTTTGTCGAGGAAGCACAGAGGCTCGCGACCGGATTGCTGGACGCCGCCGAGGCATTTGGCGGGCGGCTGCCCGAGCTCTTCTGCGGCCTGGACAGGGCCACATACCCCGCGCCTGTCCCGTACCCGGCCTCGTGCTCGCCGCAGGCGTGGGCCGCAGCCACCCCGATCCACCTGATGCGCATCCTCCTGGGCTTCGATCCGTGCCTTTCCCATGGCGGCCTGTGGCTGGCGCCTAAGCTACCGGAGGGGTTTGGTGACGTCATGATCGGGAATGTTCCCTTGTCCGGGGCACGGATCTCCGTTGAGGTTTCCGACGGCAATGTTGTGGTCGGGGGCTTGCCGGACAGCATCGCCCTCCACCTGGAGACCCGCAAGCCGTTGTCGGACCTGCTCGACGTGCACCGGGTTGAGTCCGGACCGCTGGGGGAGGACTAGGATGCGCATCGGTTTGGTGGCACCTCCCTGGATCCCCGTGCCGCCACCTGCCTACGGCGGCATCGAGGCCATCATCGACACGCTGGCTCGGGGGCTGGCCGCGGCCGGCCACGAGGTGCTGCTGGCGGCGTCCGCCGACAGCACCTGCCCGGTGGGAAGGGTCGCTGGCCTGCCCGTGGGGGATGCAGAATCGATCGGCGCCTGTGTGGACGAGCTCCGGCACAGCATCCTGGCCTACTCGGGACTGGCCGGCGTCGATCTCATCCATGACCACACTCTCGCCGGGGCGCTGTACCGGCACCGGCCCGAGAACACGCCCGTGGTGGTGACTGCCCACGGGCCCTTCGATGCCAAGCTGGGGGAGGTCTATCGGGCGATCGCCCGGGATGCCTCGCTGGTCGCCATCTCGCACCACCAGGCCGGCACCGCCCCGCCGCCCGTGGTCGCGCGGGTCATCCACCACGGGATCGACACGGCCACGGTTCCCGTCGGATCCGGTGACGGCGGCTATGCCTGTTTCCTGGGACGGATGCATCCCAGCAAGGGCCTGTTCCAGGCCATCGAGGCCGCCGTGCTGGCGCAGGTGCCGCTTCGGATCGCGGCGAAAATGCGCAGTCGCGAAGAGCATGAGTACTTTTCCGCGGTGATCAAACCGCTGCTGGGACCACAGGTCGAGTACCTTGGCGAGTTGAACACGACGGACAAATACGCCTTGCTGGGCGGGGCCGTGGCCCTTCTCAATCCGATTCAATGGCCGGAGCCGTTCGGGATGGTCATGATCGAGGCCCTGGCCGCCGGGACCCCGGTGGTGTCGACTCCCCGTGGTTCGGCACCGGAAATACTCCGGGACGGCAGCACCGGCTATCTGCGGACCAGCCGGCAGGGGCTGGCCGGGGCATTGCTGGCGGCCACGGCCCTGGACCGGGGGGAATGCCGGCGAACGGCCGAAGCGCTGTTTAGCGCGGATCGCATGGTCGCGGACCACCTGAGTTTCTATGAAGAACTTGTCGGTGCTTCCGGGCGGGTTCCCTCACTGAAGCCACAAGAAACTTTGTGAAATCCTGCGGACGGCTTCGAAACACGCAGTGCCTGCGGCACGAATGGCCGAGGCCAGCGGTCCACCGGTGGCGGGGACTGATCAATTCTCGGGCGGGCCTCCAACGCCGGAGTCCGCCTGGCGAAGACAGCAGCGTCCCGCCGTCCTCGGGACGGCGGGACGCTGCAGGATTCCTGATTACGGTAGACAGGGATCTGGCCTGATTCAGTTGTGGGAGTGATCCTACGCCAGCGAAGCGCCCCGGTCGAGGGATGGAGAATTCCGGCCAGTTTCCGTGGTGCCGGTTTTACGGATTGGTTCGGCCAGGTCGGCAGGCGCGCTGGCACCCATGCCGGCCGTGACGGTCGCATGGAAGGCCGATGGCCACGGGCCGGCTCTCGTGGATTCTGATCCCCCCGCGGCGAGCCGAGCGCCATTGCCGGCTTGATCGGCTTTCGAGTGCGAGCAAGCGGGGATCGGTGAGGGTTTTGTTGCATTCGGGGCTGGCCTTCCGGTTTCGTGGAGGGGTTCCTTGGGCGTGGCCACGCGCTGCAGTCGCAATCGTTGGTAGGGTTCGATCTCAACCTGCCAAACAGGCCGGTTCGCCCGGGCGAAAGAGGAACCGATGGGCTACAAGGTCACCCATCACGGAGGCAAGCACGAGGACGACACCTCGCGAACCGGGTACAAGGTCCTGCCCAGCGGAGTGCTTCAGATCATCAACGTTCCCGAAAGCGGATACAGCAAGGTGCTTTTCGAATACGGGCCCACGGGGTGGCTGGCCGTCGAGGGTACGCGCGTTCTTGATTTCACCGAGGTGCACCAGGGCTCGGACGGTAAGATCATCAACGGCACCTACCACCAGGAGGCCTAGCCTGCTTCGGGCGGTTCAGGTGGGCCATGCTTTTGGATTCTTCCCCGTCGACAGGCACGCGAGCTTTGCGTACATGGTTCAAGGCCCAGTCGCCCGACGCCATTGCGAGTCAGGGTGCCGAGGGCGGTTTGTTGCCGGCCATCGGCTGCACGTGAAAGCGCCCGCCGGTGCGGTCCACCCAACTGCGGCGACATGGTTTGCAGAGGCGCCGTGACCGACGGGAAACCGGAATCGCCTAGAAAGCGGTGCGCCGACAGCGTGATGACCGTGATGGATGGTTACATAGGGCGGATGTTCTCCGCCTGTGGCCCCTTGGGTCCCGAGACGATATCAAACTCAACCTTCTGGTTCTCTTCCAAGGCGCGGTACCCGCTGGTCGCGATTGCCGAGTAATGGGCGAAAACGTCCGGCGATCCATCGTCAGGGGCGATGAAGCCGAAGCCCTTCTCGGAATTGAACCATTTGACCGTTCCTGTTGCCATTGTTGCGTCCTTCTGCGGCCTTGCAGATCCACCGGCCAGAAGCCGATTATGAGGGGTTGTTTCCTGCCGCAATGCTATGTTCGGGCATCGGTCAGGGCAAGGAACAGGGCTGAATTTCCGGCAGCCGCCGCTTCAAGACCCGGCGTCCAATGAACCGGACACGAAATCGTTCATTGGCCCAGGGCAAGGGGGATCCTGCGAGGGTCTTGCCGGGGAATCGCAAAATTGACGCCAGTCATCGGTTCCCGTCAGGGAAAGAACGTGGAATTCCAAGCCTTTCCGGAGGCCGCCTCTCGCCTGGACCGGGCTTCTTAATGTCGACGCGGGGAAAGTGATCTAGATCGCGGAAGCGATCCAGATCACCAAGGCAATGGCCACAAGAACGCCCACGATTGTCCATACAATGTAGCTTCCGCGCATGGCACTTACTTCCGTTCTCTTTGTTGGTACGTCCCATCTTCGGCTCATGGCACCCCCGATTCAAGATCGAAGGTTCCTGCGGCGTGCTCCGTGCGGGAAAGCTTATTGAACCAAGGTTTGGGATGCCTGGACCGGGTTTTCGATCGCACTTTGAGCCGTACACCAGCGGTGTTCCCCTCCGAGGAGCTGGGACGGTGATCCAGAGCGGTACCAGTGGCGATGGCAGGAGCTGTGCAGGGAACTTCGAAATTCCGTGCCGGCTGGGAAAATGACAGCGGGTTCCGGCGTCTCCTGGAGATGCGGGCAAACCCGCCAGCCCAGTCCCAATACAGGATCCTTTGCTGAGAGCGGGCGCTCTGTTCCAACAGAGGGAGTAAGGCACGAGCTAGCGACGAAAATGCGGTCCCAACAAAAAAGTAGCTCAGGACAGTTTTTGCATGGCTGACGAACCAGAACCTTTAAGTGGGACATTTGTGCCGTTATCGGCGCATCTGACTTCATCCTGCATCTGATGCGGGACCGGCAGTGGCCGGCGGGAAGCAGGCGGGCTAGGGCGTGTCTCCTAATCGCCGATGGTGCTCCCGGGGATTATTGACGGGTGAAATCCCGTGACACCGTTTTCTCAGATGCCCAGTGGGAGCTGATTGCCCCGTTGATGCCCGATTCCGCGGGCAAGGCGGGGCGCCCTTTCAACGACCACCGGCTG
>NZ_JBIBDE010000013.1:0-18404 GCF_042901625.1 Paeniglutamicibacter sp. NPDC012692 | reverse complement strand
ATGCCCTCGGTCATCAGCCGGTGGTCGTTGAAAGGGCGCCCCGCCTTGCCCGCGGAATCGGGCATCAACGGGGCAATCAGCTCCCACTGGGCATCTGAGAAAACGGTGTAACGGGATTTCACCCGTCAATTATCCCCGGGAGCACCATCGGCAATTAGGAGACACGCCCTAGTGCCGCTTCCACGCCAGGTACAGGAACGAAAAAGCTGATGTGAATACCGGGCGCAGGCGAACGTTGGCCTCGAGCCATAGTGGGCGGTAGCCATGGAAAAGTTCAGTCGTGACGCTGCGTCGATTTGGCGCCTGACAAACTCCTCAATTTTCGCCCGATTTCTTCTCCCCTGTGGTTGGACTAGGCGATCGATGGCTACCGCTTCATTCTGGGACATAGTCAGTGCTGTCTCGATTTCCTTCATTTTCGAGAACGGGCACCAGCCCGTGGCATGCCACCCGGGGGACGGCCTACAATTGCCAGCTGCCGACCCGCCGGCCGGCAAAGCTAGAAGCACCGTGATTTCAAAACTTGATTCACCGGTCAGTATCTCCAAAGCGAGCAGTTTCAAGTGGTTCCGATTATCCCTGGCTCTCGGCGTTACTGCGCAGAATGCATAATCCGGTGCCCTCCGGTTCGGCAAGGACTACCCACCCGGACTCGTCTGCCCTGCGTCGGTCGGCGACTTCACCGGCTCCTGACCCCAGCAGTCATTCGAGTTCCTGGTCCAAGGCGCCTCCCGCCGGTTCAAGCCCAGGTGCATACGGTTCTTGTGTTGTTTGGCGTCCGGGGCCTCAATGAAAAGGAGTCGCTAGGTACCGTCTTCGGAGAAGATCAGGACTTCTTCGTTGCAGGCTTCATCCGGATCACTATGGTCCGCAAAAAGCCGAGCAGTTCGCCCCAGCGCACCTACTGGGTGAAGGCCTCGAGGCGTTCGAAGGACATACGAGCGATTAAGTCCTTCATGGTGATCGGCGTAGTTTGCAATCTAGCAATGTGTCTTGCCTTCCTCCTCGCAATGTTTCGCGTTCGAATTTCGAATACTGTCGTGGCTTCTGGACGCCGGAAAATTTCCATAACTGGTTCCGCGCTTGTAGCCGCATATCAGATCTTGGCATGTGGCTACGGAACGAGTGCTTGCAGTGGCGATAGGAATCAGTAACTTGCGATTCCTTGAACGGCGTCACTGACCAGATCGCAGACGGCGTCGGGTTGTGAAGCGAGCGAGTCATGGCTGGCGTGGAGGTCAATGCTTTTCCGTGGTTTCATACGGGCTGCAATGCGGCTCTGGCTATCAGGGAAGACCAGCACGAGCGTGGGTGTTCCGAGGCAACGTGGGCCTCGTTTGTGACGCCTCGATCTGTTCCGTTGGCTCTTAGCCGTCATGGATTGGCCGGTATGACCAAAAGGCTCATGCTTACGGCTGTGATAAGCAGCATGGCGAAGAAGAACGACGCGAACCTCCGTCTCATCTTTGGATCCTCCTGTCGTTCCTTGCCGCGGATCTGGCGGAGTTCAGTAGATTACTACCCCGGCGCAGGCGATGAACAGCGCGATGGCGAGGCAGATCAGCGGCCAGTTGTTCGTTTTGAGGGCGTACCAGGGCTGATGTGCGGGGGCTTGGGTGATCCTGAAGTGAGCGATGGCTGAGAGCATGATGGTGAAGATTCCTCCGTAAGTGAGCAGGGAAATGGGAGCCAGCGTTGGAAACACAGTGTGTAGGATCCAGGACACTGGAAGATGAAGGATGAAAATTTCGTAGTTGAGACGTCCGAGGGAACTAAAGGGCGCAAATCCGAGAATCGGTTGAAGGAAGTTGGGCCGCATGCTTAGCGACTGACAGAGTATGCCGAGTCCGAGGCATACAACGATCAACCCACTACGGTAGTTAAGTGCGTATTCGTAGGACTCGTTGAGCTGGTGTTCGACCGCGATCAGGGCTATCCCGACCAAGCTCAGTGAGGTCCAGAGAATTGCAGCTCGTTCGATAGCTTTCCGGGTTTTGTTGACTGCCAGTGGGTGCTTTTGGATCCAGGCGGTCAATGCCGCGAAAAACGATCCTGCCACTAGGGGCAGGGCGTGTGCGTCAGATCCCAGGTAGAGCCTCTCGGTGGTGTGGCTTGCGGCCAGCATCGGGCTCACCGATGCCGCTGCGACGGTGAGAGAGAACAGCAAGAGCGTAAAGATGCCCAGTTTCTTTTTGGCTAATGTCCAAAGCGCCTGGGACAGTATCGGCAGGAGCGCCAGAAACTGTCCGGCCAGCGAGAGTGTCCACATGAGAGCCAGCGGGCGAATCTTGGTCGTGTTGTCCCAGTTGGGGACACCTGAGAAAAGCTGTTGCCAGTTGGCGACTTGTCCGAGGGTCGCCAGCACAGTCGGGAATGACTTTTGTTGTTCATGGGTGTTTCCAAAGAGGAAGATGAGCAAGCTGGTCACAGCCAGCATGGCCAGCGCGGCTGGGACATAGCGTTTGAAGGTGCGTTGGTAGTAGCTGCTCAGGTGGATCCGGCCCGTTAGGGTTTGTTCTCGGATAAGGCTTGCGGTGAGGACGAATGCTGCGATGAACATGAGTGCATCGATGGCGTAGAACCCACGATTGGTCTGGTTGGAGTGGTAGACCAGTAATACAAGCGTGGCGATTCCGAGGCACCCTTCGAGGGCACGATTACGTTCCTTCGGGGCGGCGGAATCACCGACAGGAGTATGGTCGGAAGTATTGTTGGGGCCTTCTGGACTAGGAATGAGGGGGCTGTTCATGGGTCCTCGTCGGTTCAAGAAGTTCGTTGGCTGGGCGAGTGGGCATTGCCTCGCTGTCTGGATCCACGATGTAGCTCTCAACGATGGCTTGGCCAGATTGAAGATTTGCGGCGTCCCGACGAACGAATTTTGATTCTGGCTTGCTACGTCTGAAACGGATGAGGATCAGGGCAACGAGCAGTGGCATGCATAGGGCCGTCATATAGCCGGCGATGATGAGGTGCTTGTAGATTTCTGATTGGCCTTCGGTCATCATTACCGCCCAGAATTGGAGCCAGATCGCGGGGATGAAAACGATGGCGAGACGTCCCACAGCTTGTCCTCCTGCACCAAGTTTGGGGGCGATCGCGACGCCGAAACCCATCAGCCAGGTGAGGATTTGGATGAGGAAGAGTGTTCCGGCCGAATCTTGGAAGGATTCGAAGATGTTCAGCACGACAGGGACTCGTCGTTCCTTCTCGTGTGCTTCGTGTCCGGTGCCGGCCTCGAACGACCCCAAGTACTGCAGTTCGGGTTGAGTCATGGCTTGGAGGCCACGAGTGGCCATGGAGGGGAGCCGGTCGGGGTGGGTGACGTAGAAGACGCCGATCTTTGATAGGGAAACTTTTTTGAAGAACTGCTCATAGAGGGAGTTATAGACCGCGGCGTTGGTTGAGGCGACGGTGGTCCCCTTGGATTCAATGAAGGACGGGTCCAGACCAAACCATTCCAGGTCTTCTTCGGGCGTTGGGCTGTGGGGGAGCATCTCGGTGAACACGGCGTTGTAGAGGTTCAGTTCGGTGAAGCGCTCTGGTTGGGCTTTAGAGAACGTGAGGGTGAAGGAACCCAACAAGACCAGGGCGATGAATGCGGGGGCGAAGCGCCGGACTGCACCCCACTCTGAGACGGTCTTCTTGCTTTTTTTGCTGTTTGTTTTCGCAGCTGCATCTTTGAATGGTTGCCAACACAGAGCCAGCACTATGACAGGAATGAATGAGGCGGTCTGTGTTTTAGCGGCGATGGTGAAGGCCGAGAAGATAATCACCATGAACAGGCTGAGGTACTTCAAGCGGGGTCGGCGCCACCAGAAGAGTAGGGACACCATAATGGCGTAGACGCCGAGGAAGGCTGCTGGCTCGCTGTAGGCGGAGACGAAGAAGCCGGAGAAGATTCCGTCGGCGGTGACCAGCGTGATGAGCAGAGCGATGATGACTCGGAAGCTGGCGCGTCCTGGTAGGAGGTTGATGAACGCGGCGGTGAGGATCCCGAAAAGCATGGCGCAGATGATGGCTACGGCTCGGGTGTCCAGCCCGTTGCCCCAACCCAGGAGTCGGGTCAGGTATTTGGCGGGCCAGAGAATGAGGGTTTGGCTGGAATAGTAGGGTTCGCCGGAGCCGTCGGCTCCGCAGGCTTCGCCATACCATTGGTGCTCGACCCAGGAAGGGAAGATATGGGAGGTAAAATCTCCGTAGTCCCAGGGTCGAACGTTCGATAGTCCGAGGGGGCAGACCAGGCGCCGACCATCGCCTTGGTCACCCATACCCACGGTGGTGGGGTAGAAGAGTCTAAAGAGGATGAATGCAGTGCTGAAGAGCCCTGTGAGAGCTGGAATGATTCGGTTGACTCGCCCATCATTCCTGGTGCTACCTGGTGCGAAGAAGCTACCAATTCGTTTGATGGCTCGAGAGAACAAAAGGCGCGATGGGTCTAAGTTATGGCTCATTGCTTAGACTCAAGAGCGCATTTAAGGGTCAGCGCATCATTTTCGGAGTTGGTTTCAAGCAGGCCGGTAGGTTTACGGTTCTTGATTTTGTGAGCCTTAGCGAATTCGTGAGCGTAGGGTTTGCAGAGATTGCTGAGCGTCTCTTGTTTCCAGGATTTGTTTTCCAGAGTGAGCCAAGCGTTTACGGCAATGCCTTGGTGGTGTTTATCGCATGAGGTTGTGGTTCCTTCAGCGAAAGCCCGATCGAAGGTGTAGCATTCTCGAACGTTGTCACTGGCACCCAAGGATTTCAGCGAGTTTCGGAGTGAATAGGTGCTGACGGGTGCTTCGCCGGCCTTGGTATATGAGGTGAGGTCGCACCGCACTGATCTGTCCCCGGTTTCCCAGGATTCGGGAGAAGGATAGTAAGCAACAATGGACAAGTTGCTTGAGGCATCGCGCACCGCGGCGCCGAGGTATCTTCTGATTTTGTTGTATGGACAAATTTCACCCGTGAGTGCCTTGAGTTGTTGCTGGTTTGGCCGGCGTGTAGCCCAGAGACCTTTGGTGAGTTCTCCGGTGAGGTTGTAGACGGCGTAGGTTTCGCTGGTGTGTGGCTCAGTACAGTCCACCGGTGGTCGGCTGTCACTGGTGGCGTCGAATTCTTCACTGTTTAGCAGTGCATGGCAGGTGCCGATCATGGACTTGGTGCTTTCTGCGTACACCTTTTGGGTTTGGTCACATCCGGTCATGGACAACGCTGCGAGGCATGCTAGTCCGGCGGTGAGTGCACGCCAGCGGGGGCTTTTGATCTTCATCTCGAGCCCCGTCTAGCCTGCTGCTGCTTTGACGCGGATCCAGCGGTGCTGATCTTGGGGTTGGGCAAAAATTCCGGAGGGAACAACAAGTCCGGATTGGGGCATCGGCATGGTGACTTTCTGTGGAGATTGCGGTGGTGTCAGTTGGTGTGCTGAGGCTTGAAGGACCGATAGTGAACGTGGCTGAGTGTTCGTCGCGCGAGTTCAGAGACTTTTGCGCGATGGAGGTTAGTTCAGCTGGGGATGGGCGGCCGCTAGGTTGCGGGCGATGAAGGCAATGATGTTGCTGGCGTTTCCGGCGCCATAGGGAGAGGCGACGGAGGCTAGGGAGTGAGCTCGACCGGGGTGGAGCAGTTCGTCATGGATTGCTTGACTTATGTCGTGTTCGGGGGTGACGAGCTTGGCGAACCCCGCTTCAATGGATTCGGGGCGCTCTGTTGAACGGCGAATGACCAGGAGTCGCTTTTTCAGCACGGTCACTTCTTCTTGGAGGCCTCCGGAATCAGAGACAATCAAAGTGGCGTGGGCAGCGAGATCGAGGAATCCCGCATGTCCGACGCCGGTGAGTATTTCGAATCCGCTGGTAAGCGGCTCTAAATGGTGTGCTCGGATGGCAGCTTGGGTTTGTGGGTGCATCGTGAAGACGACCGGAAGTGGAGCCGCTGCGAGGGCTCGCAGGATTCGTTCGAGACTCTGGGGCGAATCGGTGTTTTCGGGTCTGCGGATGGTGGCAAGGATGTAGCCGATGGTGCGAGTTGATTTACTGAGGTTGGCCCGTTCAGTTCCCTTGGCTTGGCTTTGCGCGCGCAGGGTTGATTCGATGACAGTGTTGCCCGTGATGATGATTCGGTCAGGATCGACGCCTTCACGGAGGAGATTTGCTGCGTTTTCTTTGCTGGCCGCGCAGTGAACGTCAGATAAAGCGCCGACGACGAGTCGGTTGATTTCTTCGGGCATGTTTCGGTCGTGCGAGCGGAGCCCAGCGTCTACGTGGATGAGGGGGACTCCTGCGTAGTTTGCTGATTGGGCGCCCACTGAGGTGCTGTTGGTGTCGCCTTGAACGATGACCGCGGACAGGGGATTGGCGCTGAAATGTGCTGTGAGCTCACTGATGCCCGTCGCGATCTGGGCGCCTCGCGGGCCGCCTTGGGCGTGGGGCAGAACAATATCTGGAGCGCCAATGCCCAGGTCTTGGAAGAACTGGCCGGCCGTGGAGTCATCCCAGTGTTGTCCGGTATGGATGACTCGTGCACGGGTGCCAAGCTCGGTGATGACACCGGCGAGTTTGATGATTTCCGGGCGGGTGCCAAGCACGACTCCGATATCGCCGAGCTTTGAGGTGAGTTCGTGAATGTTTGCTGCTGGATTCTTCATTCTCAAGATATTCCCCAGTCAAAGATTGTTGCTGCGGTTAGCGGTTGGTCGGTAGCTACTCGGGTCGGGCTATTGCTTCGTTGACCGACACGTTTTCGGCATTGCGGATGGTTTTAACCCACCCGTCTTGGCCCTTGACAATTCGGTAGAATGCTTTCCAGACGATGATGTAGACGGTGTAGAGATACAAAAAGAAACTCAGACCCCAGCCGAGTGCTGTCAATACGGTCTCTTCGGGTTCGCACCGCTTTCGATAGAGGAATCCCCAGACAACGAATTCGCCGATGCCCACGACCAGATAGGCGGTCAGCAGGATTGCCCCGCCGTTGGCAAGGAAGTGCGCGGCGAAGGCCGGGTACATCGTGAAGTTGTAGGCCATCAGGATCATCGGAACCGGGTATAGAACGGTTCCGAGCAGTGTGACCCACGGTTGGATCAGGAAATAGGAAAGCTCCAGGGCGCCGAGGTTGGTGACGTTGGGGTTGAGCCAGATCCGTTTAAGGTACGAGTTGCATTGCATAGTTCCTTGAGACCATCGAGCACGTTGTGTGAGGAAGCGGCGTACCGAATACAAAGCTTCCTGATCCACCCAGGCGTCCGGGGTATATCCGTTATGCCATCCGGCCATGATGAAGTGGATTCCGAGCTCGAAATCTTCTAGCAGGGAGCCGCGCCAGGGACCTTTCTCATCGGCAATTTCCGCCAGCGCAGACATGCGGTTTAGCTGTCCGTTGCCGCCTACATTGACTGTTCCGCTGTATTTGCGGCTCATCTGGATAGCGGAGATCGGCCCACGAAATTCAAGGTCCTGCAGACGAACGAAGGTGCGAGCAAAGAGGTTTGCAAATTTCCCTTTCTCGGGGTATGGGGTGTGCACTACACGGTTACTCATTCGGACTTCTACCTGGACGGCAGCAATTTCGTCATCTCCAAAGAGTCCGGGGCCGGCGCACACCTCTTGCAGGTTGCTCGAGGGGCGACCATCAGCATCGCAAACGACCAAGATGATCTTGGACAGGTCTTGACCTTGGAGGGATTTGAGGATGATCTTGTAGCCGAAATTCAGTGCGTGCGCCTTCCCGGTTCGTGCTTCGGGTCGGCGACGTTGGATCAGGTGCACCCGTGAATCTGTGCGGGTGAAGCCGTGAACGATCTCAGCGGTGGCGTCATCCGAATCGTCATCGATGACCCAGACATGGCATTCAGGGAATGTTGAGCGCATGTAGGTGATGGTGTCGCCAATGACCACTTCTTCATCGCGGCAGGGGAGTGCGAAGTGCCATTCGAAATCATCGGGGTCCCCTGCCGCGCCGGGTTTTCGCCGCAGGAACGGGATGATGATGGCGAACACGTAGGCGAGAAAGAGGGTGCCGAAGCCGAGCGAGAAGATGATGCAAATGCTGAGGAAGATATCAAAACTCATCCTCGGCTACCGGCGTTTTTTGATGACGGTCTTCACGAACAGCACCTGAACAAAAGCTAAGCCGATAAGCACCAGCAACGATCCGTAGACAGTGTGGGCCAGGGCGAATCCATCAAGGTTGTTTTCCCTGGTCAGCGCGGCGATCAACATGATTCGGAGAGTGTTGATCGCGACTAAAATTGCGACACCCACAAGCGCTGCAGGGATGGTGAGGGAGAGCGATCCTCGACCGCTGAACAGCAACAAGGCAGCAACAAGCAGCAAGGGTGCTGTTAGTAGAACAACACTGCACGCGAACGTGACGTCGAGGGTGAAAATGTGCTGAGTGCCCGCTCCGATAGTCAAGTATGTGCCATAAGGCTCCATATAGGTGCCTACGTCCATGAATGTTTCAATGGCCCATCCGGCAATCCTCGCTTCAACACGACGAACGTGTTCATGCGCGAGGAGTGAGACGAGCATGGCCAGCAGCAAGCCCACGGCGGTGAATTGGTGAGCTTTTGGGGCCTTGCGTCTCGTCGTCGGGCTTTCGCGTGGCTGGTTCTTGGTCAATGACATGCAGGATTTCCTTGGTTTGTCGCAGGTTTGGCTAACGCGGCTTCACTAACTAACATATTACATATTAGATGCATGTGGCAATTGACGCCTCGCCAAACGTATGTCAGGATCTAATATGTAAGAGCTAATATGTTAGTTTCTGACATAAGAGATGGTTGCTTACAAGCGGCCATCTGCCCGCTCAGCCGAGTCTCGAACGAGGGCTTTCCGCGTTCTTTGCGAGAGGTAGGAGTTCCATTCCTGCTGTTGGCTAAATCAGATTTTGAAGGAGGTGGCACCGCATGTATGGAGCTGGAATTCCGCCCATTGGGGGTGGCGTCGTCGGAGGTGGAGCATTGGCTTCCACGGGGTTCACTAGTCTTGGGGTAGCTTTTATGGGCCTTGGGCTCATCGTCGGAGGGCTCTTAGCTATGCGCCAAACCATTCTTACCCGTATGGCATCGAGTGGTTAGGAAGATGCATCCAAAAGTTGCACATCATATGTGCGCGCTCTTGGAGGACCGAGAGCATAAAAGCAAGAAAGTTATCAACCGCAGGTGACGCTGCCTTCACGGTAGCAAGGCTGCTCCTAGCCGCGGTGCACCTGCGTAGGCCGCTTTCTTGATGACCGTGTTGTACATCCTAAGGGGTACCCATTCTCTCAGGGAGAGAAGAACTGTTTCGGACTTTCTCCTCATCTCACGGCTGGCAAACTTACTACTGTCGCTGTGACTGCTGAAGTTGAAAGCCAGAACGACAAGGAGCAATCAGCGGTGCTGACCTGTAGGGGGAGCCTTGCGCAACCACTACGATCAAGGTTCCCTATCGCTGGAGAGGATAAGGACGCCTTTGAAAAGGGCGGCAACTGGAATGCAAAGGTTTAGGGCTGAACAACGGCAACAACCTCACGGTTGACCAAACCGTTGACGGTAAGCCTGCAGGCTTACCGTCCGTGGACGTTGAAAACAAGATTGCTGACTTCACCGCCGTGGCCGATGAGCCTAATCATGAAGAAAAGTCCCCAGGGTCCCTCTGCTCATTATCAACGAGTTGACTACTCCGGTAGCTGATTCTGTTACGGATGCGGGTGTCGATTTCCTCGGCCTTCTGGTCTTGGGAAGCACCTAAGCGTCCCTCCGCACGGCTGCGTTGAAGCGCTAACCGTGTCCTAGAAAACTCCCGCCCATTCAAGATCCCCCATGAATGCGATGGGCGGGGTCGTGTACTCATTGTCACCAGATTCTTTGAGTACGTGACACACAGGTGTGTCTCCCTGCTTCCCCAAAGCAGGGAGACACACTGCTATGTCCAGATTCTTTTATTGGGGTAGATAACTGGTAGTTGCCGTTAATCAGGTGGTCCGTATTTGCCTGGCCTGTTCTGGTTGGCGCGTGGCCCGGTGTCATCGCCGGTGAAGTTGGTGTGCTCCCATCCCAGGGGTTAGAGGCCTCAAGGAGGCCCGGCGTGAGAATGCTTCACTTTAGATGACTGTGACGTCATGGGATGTCCCGCAGCTACCTGTAAAGGGCGCCTTCTACACCTTGCCTTCTAATAGTTGACGTAACAGAAACTATCGGCGGCCCAAGCAAAGGCATCGACCGGCTTTTCTAGGGTCGAGCGGATGGGGCGCTCATTGACGACATGGCACCTTGTATGTCGGCGTAAAGGTGACCCTGCGGATACCTTTACGTATAGGCATATTGGTTCGCCTAGGGATATCATTAAGTATGGCAACTACTTGGATGACGACAGCGGAGGCTGGCGAGGAACTCGGCGTCACTCGGTCAATGGTCCGCAAACTTCTGGGCAGCGGCACCCTGCTTTCCGCAGGGAGAGCGGGACGGAATCTGCTCATCGACAGGGAATCCGTCCGCCGCTACAAGAATCGAGGAAGCGTTCTAGGTCGCAAGTGGTCCGAAAAAACCGCTTGGGCTGCTTTGTCTCTCATTTCGGGTGATATCCCTCGCTGGATCGATGCTAATTCTCGGTACAGGCTTAAAACACGAATCAGGTCGATGAACCCCGAAGAGCTGTCGGCAGCCGTATCAACTAAAGACCGGGTCGAACGGTACAGAATCCATCCAAGTGGCATCGGCAATGTGCAGGACTACTTGTTACCCACCGGCGTCGCAGCTCTCAAAAGCTCCATAATCGCAAGCCAATTCCATCTCGCCGCAGGCTCAGACGTCGCAGAGGGCTATGTCGACCAGGAGGGCGCACTCCAGCTCATCGATGCATTCTCGATGATCCCTGACCCTCAAGGAAACGTCACCATGCACCTTGTGAATACGATGGAAGTCTTCGGGAACGATGGTCCCCCGACTGCTGCTATTGCCGTGGACCTCATGGATTCATTGTCCACGCGCGAGCGGAGGGCTGGAGAAGAATCATTCCACAAGATCGTTTTCAAATGGCTGAGAGAGACCCAATGACTGAGCGAGAAACATGGACCATTGAAGCGCCTCCTGGCGGGTGGGCTTCGCCGTGGCCGCAATGCGCGGAGCTCGCCGCAGCAGTTCCATCTGATCAGTGGACTCTTGTTGGGGGCCTCATGGTTCAGCTCCATGCCGCTGCAGCGGGGTTGACCCTCACCAGATCGACCGCCGATGTGGACATCGTTCTACACATTGAGACAGGGGCGACGACCACCTACAAGATGGTGCAAGCGCTCCGAGAACTCGGCTACGAAATCGAGCACTCCCTAAATGGGGACGCCGTCGCTCATCGGTTCCTCCGAGGTGAGCAGCAGATTGATGTGATGATCGCCGATCACCCGGCGCCGAGCATTGTGACCAAAATTGCTGGCAGGTTGCCATTTAAGATTCCCGGGGGCACCCAGGCGCTGAAGCGCACAGTGAACGTGACGATTGAAACCGATACGGGTGAGGCGACCCGGCTGAGCCTTCCAAACCTTCAGGGTGCCCTGGTGCTCAAGGGCGCCGCCTACCTGGAAGACTCACGGGACCGTTCACGTCATCTGGAAGATGCAGCCATGCTGTGTGCCTGCATTCCCGATCCCTATGCCATCGTCGCCGAGCTGGGCGGCAGCGACCTGAAGCGGCTCAACGCGCTGTTTGAAGCTCTGAAGGAGCCCTCACACCAGGCCTGGTTGTCGCTCGACGACGAGCACCGCCAACCGGCTCACGACGCGTTAAGGATTCTGGCCACATCTGCTCAAGTTTCGGGCCTTCCTCCTATCCGCCGGCTCGGTAGTCGCCGCTGAACAGGTATACGCCGTCGCGCCGTTCTCAGAACCCCGCCCCCGGATCCAGCCGTGTGAAACGGACAGGGGTTGGTCTCGGTACGGAGAAGTGTCTGCCGTTATGACCGTATCGGTCACGCAGCTCTCCGTACCGGAAGTCCGCATAGAGTCACGGTCCATTGGCCCATCCAACCTTCGAGCAACCCATGTCAAGCGGCTAGGCGTATACCGGTCCGCCATGAAAGCCATGACGTTAGGACTCCGCAAGCTCGCTATTGCCAGGCAATGAAAGCGGATCCAATATTGGTTTTAGGCGCCCTTGATTTCTAATATGAGAATTTTGGAAACGTGGCTTCTTGAGATTCCCCGATAGCATCGTAAGGTGTCTGATACTCGCCAACAAGGATCCCAAGCAGAAAACCCGAAGGCCGCTTCTAAAGGCCGTGGCTTCAAAGTTTCTTGGCGCCGAATAGGCAGCCAATTTCTAAGAGTGCTTCAATCGCTGCGGCTTTTTCTTTCGCGTGGGAGAGTTACAGGAGATACGACTCGCAATCTCATCCCTCCCCGGAGGCCGGCACGCGCTGGGAACACGATGCCGTTGGAATCGTTGGCACCGAAATACCATCCCGCTCATCATGAAGTCTATTTGGACCTACTCGAACGGGCCATAAAGCACCCTGATACCCGAAATATCGCGCTCACCGGTGCTTACGGGTCAGGGAAGTCAAGTGTCTTGCGCGAGCTGAGTCGCACGCTGCGGCACCGGAAGGTCATCGAGCTTTCATTGTCGACGCTCGATCCCGAGCTAGCCCCCGCAGTCCAATCGGAGAATAAGGCCGAGGCTGAGATGAGCAACCGGATTCAGAAAGAACTGGTCAAACAGCTCCTCTATCAGTTGCCACCATGGATGACACCCCACTCTCGCTTTCAACGGGCTTCGACGCCTTCAAAATGGACCGCGTTCAAAGTCGCATGTACAGCTGCACTCGTTGTGCTTGTTTCGTGGGTCGTGTCCGTCTTGGCCGGGTGGCAGGAAACTCTAGTGCAACGCGTCAACCAGACAGGTTGGAATTCACCATGGTTTTGGGTTGCGCTAGCTGTTGGCCCCGTCCTTCTGGCGGTATTTGTTTGGAGACTGATCGCAGGTCGCTACACCTTTAAAGCAGGGGTCAAGGCATCGGCGCTATCGGTCAGTCTCGAACCCACATCCTCGAGCTATTTCGATCAGTACTTGGATGAGATCATGTACTTCTTCCAAGCCAGCAAGACCGATATCGTGCTGATCGAGGATGTGGACAGATTCGATGATGCGGTTGTATTTGACACGTTGCGCGCTGAATATTTTGGTCAACAACTCCGACCAGGTGAAACGAAGAATTATCTTCATCTATGCAATCCGCGATAGTGTACTCGGCAAAATCGGCATCAAAAAGAATACGACGCGAGAACCTGGCAGCGATAATTCGCCAAACTGCACGAGCGACGAAGCGCAGCCAGCAACCGGAATGAGCCGGGCGAATCGGGCAAAGTACTTCGACGTCATCATCCCCATTATCCCGTTCGTTTCCACTGACAATGCGCGGGATCTCATGACAAAGGTAATGGATGTTCATGTGGCGAAGTCACCGGATTCGAAAGGTATCTCACCGTCACTGATCCGATTAGCGGCTAGGCATGTGGCAGATATGCGCACAATTCAGTCGATTCGGAACGAGTTCGAGATCCACAAAGATCGGCTGATGACCTCGGCCACGAATCCAATGCCCAAGATCAGCGACGACATAGTGCTGTCGCTTGTCCTGTTGCGGGTGACTTGTCCGGATGCTTATGAGGGGATCCGTCTTGCCGAAAGTCCGCTTGACGTCCTTGTACGGCGTTGGAACGCTTTGGTCGAATCAAATATCGCTGTGCAAACAGACGAGCTCACCGACCTGCGAACTCAACTGGAAAACGGCAATTCACGCAATACTCGTGCCATGCAAGCCGGCGTACAGCTTGAGTCTCTTCGACCTCATTTCTTGTCGATGCCTGCAGGATTCACCGCTGACGCGGTTAGATTCGTCCGCCCCCTGACTGATGCGGACCTGGGCAATCCCGCGGGGTGGCAACGCATCGCTGACGGTGAGGATCTTACAATCACGATGTCAGGGGGACACGGCTACTATACGAACTCCACTGATGTGAAACTGGGCCGGCAGCTGCTAGAAAGCCTTATCGGCATGTCCATCGAGCCGATAGCATGGAGGGCTGCCGACGCCAAGGACCTTCTAGCGCAGATTGAGATGGTAGAGAGGAAGATCGGTTTCCTACGGCACCACAAGTGGGCGGAGCTTTATTCAAAAGATGATCTGACGATCACAGCTGAGCCGGCAGAAGGAAAACACGCAACAGGTGATGAGATTAGTTTCGAGGGCCTGGTGAAAACCTATGCGCCTTCACCACTCACAAGCGATCTGATAAAAAACGGCTATCTGCCTCGTCATTTCGCCCGATACAGCTCAATGTTCTACGGTGAAGTTGTTGGTCCTAACGCTGCAGAGTACATTTCACGTGCCATCGAACCGGGTACCCCGGTTCTCGAACACGAGTTGACCGATGAAGATATCGCCCAAATCATGCTAGAACAGGACGCAACCAGCAACAGCGCCGATCTCTTCGACGACCAGAGTATCTACAATCTCGATATCGTGAACTACCTTCTTGTGCACCGTCCCGAAGCTGCTGAACGCGTGGCTTCACGCTTGGCCACCAGATGGGAGGAACTGGAACAGAAATTCGTTAGCCGGTTCTTCCAACGCAAAGCACCTCATGAATCCGCGAAACTAGCAGCACTAATGACCAAGTCATGGGAGCAAGCGCTACGTTACGTTGTCGTAGATGCACCAGTCACACCTGAAACGCGGCTTCACCTCGTCGATACGGTCCTTGGCGCAATCACCTCCCATGAGAGGAGCGATCTCGATAGTGGAGTTGGTTCATACCTATCGGCGAACTACGGAAAACTGCAGAACCTCACCAACCCCCAGAACCAATCCCGAGCACACATCGTCATGAAGACCGTTGCCGAGGCCGAGGGGTCAATTCGCGATACGACAATGCTCAATCCAGCCGCGCTAAAAGCCGCGGCGCAGCTCAGCATCTATCCCGTGACGGCAACCAACCTTCAGTCGCTGGGTGGCGCCGAGCATGTTGCACTCGATGCATTGCGTGGAGAAGCCGAGAGGGAGCCGATCTATAACCATGTCATGAGCAATCTGGAAGATTACCTCAACGAGCTACCGAAGCTTGAACCGGCGGGGGCACCAATCCTGGCGTCTGTTCACTTCACGCATGTCCTGAATGACGTCGCTGCCTCGGTATCGGGAATACTCCTAGACCGTTTTGTGAAGGAAACACCCGTCGAATGCCGGGTTCTGGATCTTGAGAGCGTTGAGTCAGATACTTGGGTACCCCTCGTCCTTCACGACCGAACCAACCCAACGTTCGCCAACATCCATCGATATGTTGATGAGTATGGTGTTGACCAGGCCCTGGGAAAATTCGTATCCACACATGGTGAGATAACGGACGTCGAAGAGGCTGAGATCACTGAGAAACTTTCCGTGGCCACCCAAATTCTCAAGGCTCGAGAAGAGATCCCCTCACCAGACATTCGAGTAAAGATTGCTGAATCCTTGAGTCCTGGCATCATTCCAATCACAGAGATAACCGTTGAGGA
This sequence comes from Paeniglutamicibacter sp. NPDC012692, assembly GCF_042901625.1. Classification (NCBI taxonomy): domain Bacteria; kingdom Bacillati; phylum Actinomycetota; class Actinomycetes; order Micrococcales; family Micrococcaceae; genus Paeniglutamicibacter; species Paeniglutamicibacter sp. NPDC012692. The sequence continues at coordinate 2,902 of NZ_JBIBDE010000013.1, read as the reverse complement.
CGCAAATTTGGTTGGTCGTCTACTCAAAGCTGGCCTGTTGGCTGATGCCCCGGAGACTTTCAGCCCAGATCTACTGACTCGTTGGGACGATTTCGAGACAGCAGTCGTCGCCTCGGAAAAATTCGGCGAGATTGCTGACGCCACCATCATGCCGGCACACCACTTGCCCCAAGTACTTAGAAGCAAGAAGATCTCGGACGAGACCAAAAAGAAGCTCCTCAGTAAGCTAAACGAACTTGTGCCAGAAGCAACCAGAATTCAAACGAATGCAATCCTGCAGGCCCTGATCGAGCGACGGGAGATCCTGGACCTTTCGCGCCTAGAAACATTGCAACGAGCCGGTGCATCGAATGAATTGATGGTGGAACTCATCATTATCCAAAATGGAAGTCTATCAATGGGGGATCTTAGGACGATTCTTTGCTCCATGGGCGGTGACTACGGACGCGTGTCGGAAGGCGGCAATGGTGTCGTTCGCTTTGATGCAGACAACGACCATCAGGCGCTACTGGCACGCTTAGCCGGGATCACACACACCGGCGCAGAACTGAAAACCACCAAGACGCATGGGCGGAAACTTCAGGCGAATCTCAAACGGGCTACGGCATAACAACTTTCAAAGCTTCACTCGAACCGAAGCAGCAAGGATTCTGAGCGGTTCGGCGAATCACTCGTTAATCGGCTCATAGATTCGACGGATTTTCCCGCCTGCGGCGAAGGAGTAAACCGAGGAGCCAGAGGAGCTCGGTGGTGCCTCTTTCGAACCCTTCGCGGGGAACCTTCCCACGGCCTTACTAGCGGGTCCCACTCGGTACCTCGATCTAGCGGGACCAGGATGTCGGAGTCTTCTAGATATACAGCGGATTTGCCGGACGCGCGCTCGAGGGTACGTCGATGCGCGTTGGCTCGATCATGAACCTTGGTCTTTGAATTCGGTTGAGTAGGTTTTGGTCAGGGTTGTTCTATTTTGTTCATCGTCCCCGACTTGAAAGAGCGTCGCCAATACGGGCGTTGTCTTCAACGTAAACCGCCCTTTTGCCCTTCTGTAGTGGAGTGCAGGCTCACCGCTATGGTTTGGCGAGGTGGCGGTAGATGGTGGGGCGGGTGACGCCGAATTCCTGGGCGATCTCTTCGACGGTGTGGGCGCGTTTCCCGTCTGGTCCTTTTTCCTCGTACATGTCGCGGGCGAGCTTGACCTGGCGGGGGCCGAGTTTCGGCTTTTGGCCGCCGGTGCGTCCGCGGGCGCGGGCCGCGGCGAGTCCGTCGCGGGTGCGTTCGGACATCAGGGCGTGTTCGAATTCGGCGATGGATCCGATGATCTGGAAGAACATGCGCCCGATGGGGGTGGAGGTGTCGATGCCCTGGTCCAGGACGATGAGGTCCACGCCGCGTTCCTGCAGGGTGTTGGAGAGCTCGATGAGGTTTTCCAGGGAGCGGCCGAGCCGGTCGAGCTTGGTGACCACGAGTTGGTCCCCGGCCCGGTTGGCCGAGAGCAGGGCCTTGTCCAGTTCGGGGCGGCGGGCGAGTTTCCCGGAGGCGGTGTCGAGGAAGACCTGTTCGCAGCCGGCGGCGGTGAGGGCGTCGTGTTGGGCTTCGGGGTGTTGTTCGCGGGTTGAGACTCGTCCGTATCCGATTCGCATGGGAAGAATGTATCACAAATGGGGTTGGCCGTTACATTGGCGCGTACACGGGATGCGTTACAAAATCCTCTGCGCGGTTCCGGGTTTCCCGAAATGCCCGTGGAAGTGTCTCGCTAACGATCGTTTTCGAGAATTGCTGCCTCCGGTAAACCCGACAGGTTTCCTAAGCCATACAACGGTGCCCAAACTTCGTCAGGTGGCGGGTCCTCCTCACGAATGCATCAACACGATCAATCGGATGATTTCAATTGCATATGTGCTGTTATCGGTGCATCTGACTTCATCCTGAATCTGATGCGGGACCGGCCGTGGCCGGCGGGGGAGCAAGCGGGCTAGGGCGTATTTCCAAGAGGCCGCGTTCATGTCGTTTGGGATTCGGGCTTGCGTTCGCCCTCCGGTTCCGGGGCCAGCGCGTCCTTCGCCGCAGTCTAAGCCGCGGTGCCGGTTCCGTCCATTGCTTGGCTTCGCTTCGATATTCTGCACCTGGATCATCGTTGGTTCGCGATTCATGCTCATGGCCGCACACCGTCAAACATGGGCCATTGCCCTGCACAACTACCCGTGGCGACGTGCCTCGGCCGCTAGCCTGGTTTCTTGCCGTGTGATTGGACCCCATCAAGGCCGACCGACGCGGTTTTCGGGCGTCCCGCCCGTACCTTGCGGGCACTGCCGCACACCAATGTTGCGGGGAGGCCACGGTCCGGGGGACGGCCGCCTGGAGCCTCGCTGGGGTTCCCGGGCGGCAAAGAATAGAGACAGTGACGTGTGCGCATTCCATTTTGTGTGCCGACCATGGCTGCGCGTTTCATCTGGGTAGGATCGGTGTAAAGGTCGATCAGCGATCGGCCTCCGCGACCAACGTAAGGGATTCCGAATGTGCATGCTCTACCGGGTCACGTACGGCCCCCGGCTCGGTGCCCGGTTTGTTCATCCGGCCCATGAGGAAAATCTCGGAACATATCAAGGCTTGCTTCAAGCAAAGGATGCGGCCGAAGTCGAATTTGGAATCCTCACGTGGATCCTGGCGCCAAATGCGGCTTGGACGGCGAACCTGCCAAACGGAAACGGCGTCGAAATCACCGGCATAAGCCGGGCAAACCCGGTCGAGGACACCATCGTTACCGGCCCCTGAGTCCCGGTCGGCTGTCGGGGGAGCGACGAATAGCCCCTAGATGATTGATTCCAAGGGTTCAGTGGTCGTAAGCGGTCAATGAGCGCAGCGGATGCCGGCCGATGTTTTGGTTGTGCCAGATGGCCGCGGT
>NZ_JBIBDE010000012.1:0-24358 GCF_042901625.1 Paeniglutamicibacter sp. NPDC012692 | reverse complement strand
AGACCTGCAGAAGATCTGGTCGGTAAAGGATTGAATATTTTCCCATGTCAACACCCATTCGCTAAGTGTTGCAGTCACCGCAAGAACCCAAGGTTGGTCTTGTGGCTCACCAAGGAGCTACAGTGATCTCCGCGTCCAGCGGTCCGCGTCCGGCAAGCCACGCCATAAACGAGCGTCGTTCAGCGGATGAACCGATTCGCTCGGGAACCGTGGACAGCAATACCGGCAGATCCCAGGCGACATACTCATCCGGCCAGTCCAAAGGCGTGTATCCAAGCCCCAGGTCGACATGGTGCATTTCCACTTCACGTAGCCTGTGCGCTGGACAGCCCGCTGCACCGTAGTGCCCTCCACCGAGGAAATGCCCATTGGGCCATCCTGCAGCGGCGGACAGAACGAAAACCTCTTCCAGGTGCGACATGCTGGTCCCAAGGTCGGCGATGATCTCATTGAACGATCTTTCGGCTCCGTCCTCGATCTCCCGCCGACGCTGATCCTCGCCACTTACGTACTTCGGAACATCCTGCCCATTAAGGGCGCCAAAGAGGCGACGAGCGTGCGCATCGGCGTTGCGAGCCAGATGAGTCAGGACATGCCCAATGGTCCAACCGGGCAGAAGGCTCGGCGAACGGATTTCACGCTCTGTCAGACGTTCCGCACGGCTCATCAAACGTGCCTGCGCTTCGCTGCAGAGTTGGGATGCACGCTCCGGATTGCTTTCAAGATTCACAGATACATCAACCTTTCACTTGGCCACACGTTTGCAGGCCATGAACCCGCCCGCTCATCCATCTTCACCGATGGGGCAACGAAGAGCCGGCCACTGCCGCGCCCAAGAACGGCTGTGTCTTGCATTGGTGTCCGTCCACCGGGCTCCGCTCGGCAGAGACCAAACCTTGGACAATCCCGGTGAGCATTCCGCTTACGACGCGCAGAATCATGACAGCCTCCTTTGATCATGTGTTGGTTTACTCCAGTCTTGAGTGTCAAGGCCCATCCAGCCCCGGGACACTGGCATAGTCTGTGACCTACGACGCCAAGCCACGAGTGGGAGCCAGCTGAACCATGAATAGCATCAAGGAAGCCTCGGTCGTGCTGCGTCACCGGCAGTTTCGAAGCTTCTGGACAGGACGGGTAATTTCGTCACTCGGTTCGGCCGCGGCCCCGATCGCCGTCGCGTTTGCGGCCCTCGAAGCAGGCGGCGGGGTCGAATGGCTGGGATTCATCCTTGCCCTCAACATCGCTCCCCAGGTTCTCCTGCTACTCGTCGGGGGTGTGCTGGGCGATAGGGGCCGGCGCGACCGGGTCATGGTCCTTGCGAACGCTGTTTCCGGCGTCGTTCAGGTGGCCATGGCCATCCTGATTCTGACCGGTGTGGCCGAGCTATGGATGCTGGCCACCTCCGTCTTTCTCTTGGGTGTGGCATCGGCCTTTTTCCAGCCCGCGTCCCAGGGATCAATCGTCCAGCTCGTTCCCCCGGAACTACGGGTGGCCGCGAACGCGGTATTACGCCTTCCCTTGAATGTCGCAAAGGTGCTCGGCCCCGCCCTTGGTGGTCTGGTGGTCGCCCTGATCGGCCCGGGCTGGGCACTGGCATTCAACGCTTGCACCTTTCTCTTGTCGGTGTTTTTTCTTACTTCGATCCGCTTGCCCCAGCCGATCAAGAGCAAGGCTTCTGCCCTTTCAGCCTTCCGAGAAGGCTGGAAGGAGTTCAGCGCCCGGCGTTGGTACGTCATCATGGTGGCGCAGTCCACCATCACGGTCCTCATGTGGCTGGTGGGATTCCAGCTCTTCGGACCGGTTGTTTCCCACTCGTCTCTCGGCGGGGCATTCGCGTGGGGATTGATCAGCGGTGGCTTTGCTTTCGGTTTGGTCGGAGGCTCGCTGGTCGCCGTGGCGGTTCGACCCCAGCGGGTGGGCCTCACGGTGTCCCTCTGTTTGGCGGCCCAGGCGCTGCCGCTGGTGGCCCTGGCTGTTGTTGCCTCGCTCTGGGTGATCGTCGGTGCGGCCGTCCTGGCGGGCATTGCCCTCGATATCTCGATCGTGTCCTGGTCGGCGTTCTTTCAGGAGCAAATTCCGGAGGGTTTGCAGTCACGGTTGTCTTCGATCAGCACCTTTGGGCAGCTACTTCCCGTACCGATTGGTTATGTACTGTTCGGGGTGCTCAGCGGGTACGTCAGCAATTCCGCAATGGTGGGCACCATGTCGGGGATTCTCGTTGTCGCGGCACTGCTGCCGCTCGTTCTGCCTTCCATTCGCCAATTGAGGCTGGGACAGCTCGTCGATGAATCCATGACCGAGGGGGGTGATCCCCTGCTTCCGGACTTGCTTATGAGGGGAGCCAAAGGTGAAGGCTCGACCTAGGCTCTCCGCCGATGCGACCGTCCCAGTGAGGGTTCCCCTGCGAAACAGTGTGAACCGAGAGTCATTGCGTTCAGGGTTGCGACATTTAGCGTTGAAAGCCGTACCCGACATCGGACACAGCCGCAAACCAAGCGCGGTACCCAAACTGATGCGATCCCTGCGGCCGAAGGCACTGGCGTGCCGGTGACCTGGGTGCGGGGTACCCGTCGGCTGCTAGGTTGGTGCAGTGACCATGCGCAAATACAGTGAAGTCGACGTCTTTTCCCCGACGCCCTACCTCGGCAACCCCTTGGCCGTCGTTCATGATGCCGACGGGCTGACGGGAGACCAGATGCAACGCTTCGCAAAGTGGACGAACTTGGCCGAAACGACGTTTCTTCTTCAACCAACGGATCCTGCCGCCGATTACCGGCTGCGGATCTTCTCCGCCACCCAGGAGTTCCCTTTCGCTGGCCACCCGACCCTGGGATCGGCCTTTGCGTGGCTTGAGTCCGGAGGGGTACCCAAGAACAACGGAACCATCGTTCAGGAATGTGGTGCGGGACTGGTTACTGTGCGTGTGGAGAACCAGCGGTTTGCCTTCGCGGCACCGCGTTTGACCCGCTATGGCCCCGTCGAGGAGTCGCTGGTACACCGAGTCGCCGCGGCATTGGGGGTGCCCTGGGGGCACATCCTTGACACCTCGTGGCTGGTCAACGGCCCGGAATGGATTGGTGTCAGACTTTCCACCGCGCAAGAGGTACTCTCATTGAACCCGGATCCGATGGATCTGGGGTCACTCTCCATCGGCGTCGTCGGACCGCACGTGCCCGGGCATGATATTCAGTTCGAAGTGCGCGCTTTCCTGGGCGGGGATCCGGTGTGGGAAGACCCCGTCACCGGAAGCCTCAATGCGGGACTGGCGCAGTGGATGACTGATACCGGGATTGCGGATCGGCACTATGTTGCCGCCCAGGGAACTGCCATCGGGTACCAAGGTCGGGTGCATGTCGCCGTTGGGGACGGCGAGATCTGGGTTGGCGGGGATGTCACGAGTTGCATCCGAGGCGAAGTCAACCTCTAACAGCCAGCCGTGTCCTTCCTGGAACGAAATCAGGGCTCTTCCAACCCAGATAGAGTCACCCGCAACCTCACCGCGGGCGGTTCTACACACTGGTTCTAGCGGGCGTCGTCGCGGGAATATGCGCCCCAAATCATCGGTCAAGGCCATGGTGGACCAGCAACGAAAAAGTCGGCAAGCGATCATTTCCGCGCTTTCCTGCGTGGTTTTAGTAGTGAATAGCCGTGATTCGCCATATCGCCAGGCTTGTTGCGTCCCAGTAGCCGTTCCACTTACGCAGAGCAGGCTCACGCAATACCAGAGGTCACGGGGTTCTTGAAGTGATACGGCAAAGAACACGAAAGCCCACTAGTCTCTTGATGGTGATGAATTCGCTGGTCTTTCCACACCGCACTTCTCGGCTGGCCCTCCGACCGCATGCCGAAGCCGACGCCGCCTGGTTGCTGCATGTCTACTCCCGCCCCGAGGTTGCACGTTATCTCCTGGACGACCCGTGGACTGCGGAGGTCGCCCGCAAGAAAACAAGCGAGCGCATCCCCAAAACCGATCTCGACGGCGACACCGGAGCGCTCGCCCTCGTCATCGAGCACGACCAAACGCCCGTCGGCGATGTGCTGCTATGGTTCACCGACCGGGAACGACGTTCCGCAGAAATCGGGTGGGTGCTCGACCCGGACCACGGCGGCAGAGGCCTTGCCACGGAAGCGGTTAGAGCCGCCCTCGATCTGGCGTTCGATCACTACCGTGTTCATCGAGTCGCCGCGCAGATGGACGGGCGCAACACGGCCTCGGCCAAACTAGCACGCAGGGCCGGCATGCGGCACGAGGCACATCTTCGCCAAAACTGGTGGAGCAAGAACGAATGGACCGACACGGCAATCTTCGGGATGCTCGCGAACGACCGCGCCTGACCCCACCGGAGACGAACGCGTGCCCATCCGCGCGGGCACGCGTAGGCTTATGCGGCCCGGAGCGCCGCGCCGGAGAGCCCGCTCGCGAGTCGCCAAGTGAAGGTTAGGCCATCGGGCCTGGTGCGGGCTCAGGAGTGGCGGCTTGGTCCAGGATCGTCGCCCTGCTCTTGTCGAGTGCATCCGGGATGAGCGTCAGGAGTGCTGCAAGTGCGAAAAGCGCGCCGATCCAGAGCGGTGCAAGCAGGCCAAGGCCGGAGTCCACCACAATGCTGCCCAGCGAGGTTCCCAAGAGGATGCCTCCGGTGACCACGGTGGGGAGCATCGACATGATGGCCGGGTGTTGACCGCCGGCCGCGATGGTGCGCGCAGCATGTGCGGAGTTCAGTGACACGCCACTGGCTCCGATGGCGATCATCGCCAGGATCACGACCGGCAACGAGGTCGGTGCCGCCCAGAACGCGAGCAGACCGGCGGCGAGAACGATCAGGCCGATGGTGAGCACCCGGGCAGGGCCGCGGGACGTCAACCGCCCCACCGCCCAGTTGCCCAGCACCGAGGCGGCGCCGTAGAGGGCAAGCAGCCAGGGCACGAGAATTGGTTCAACCCCAGTGACCCGTTCGAGGATGGTGGGGAAGAAAGCGAAACCTAGGAGCGTCCCTCCGATCGAGAGACCGGCCGTCGCGAGGGTCAGCCACAAGCGACGATTTGCGAGCGGGCGCAGCATCAGCCGAACAGGGAGCGTCGGGGCGCCGACGATGGACGGAACGAAGATAAAGATCGCGGCGGCCGCTGCCAGCACCGCGATGGAGTCAATGTGGAATGCCCACTGCCAAGTGACGGCCTGGCCGGCGAACGTAGCCAGCGGCAGACCGAGTGCTGTTCCGATCGTTACCCCTGCGAAGATCGTGGCCGTTGCCCGCGGTTGGGCGGCACCGGGAACCAGCCGCGTTGCGGTGCCCAAGGCAATCGCGAAATAGGCCGACATCAACGCTCCCGAAACCACGCGCATGGAGAGCATCACCGTCCACGGGGAGATGACGCCGATCACCTGCGCCACCGCGAAGGCCACAAGGAGCCCGGCGAGGACCATGCGAGGTCCGAAGCGCGACAAGGGCATGCCAAGCAGCCAGGGCCCGAGGACCTGGCCGGCGGCGAACCCGGAAATCAGCAGGGCCGCAGCACCGATCGAAACACCAACGCTGTCGGCAATGCCGGGCAGCAGCCCGGCGGCCATGAACTCGCTGGTGACCATCGCGAAAATGCCACCCGCTATGAGCCAAATTGTTGCCGGCACACGCTCTCTGGAAGTCGCCGTTTGAGCGGACTCGAGCCGACGGATTGTCGTTTCAGGCATAGGTTTCCTTATAGGTAGATGGCAGCAGCTGATCGCGGTCCGCCCTCGGGAGCTGCAACTCCCGAGGGCGCTCATGTATTCCTTCGCACCTCACCTGGGGGCATTCACGGGACGATCGCCGTCAATGGTTTGGCTAAGTGCGAATAGATGGCGGGCCGGGCGACGCTGATTTCCCTAGAGTCGTGTTCGATGGAGGATGATTTGCGGTCTCACCTTATGTTTAACAGGTCTTGTTACTCTAAGCGGCATGCGTTAGGGCCGGGGATTGTGCGTGCCTGCCTGGGCATCTGGGGTTGTAGTGGTTGTTCCCAGCGTGAAAGAATCCCGCCGGTAGCGATGCCCCGGCGGGATTCTTGTGCTTTCAAACCTCTGGTGATTCTGAGAGCGATTGACCAGATAGGGGAACTCCCCTGTCAGGTGGGCGTACCGGGCTACACGCGATCTGCCTGCAACGTGCCGCTCTCCGCGGGCTCCGCAGCGGGGACTGCGTGCGGGTGACGACGCTCAAGTGACGCGCCCTCAACATCGATATCCGGCAGTATTCGGTTCAGCCACTTCGGCAACCACCATGCTTTGTCCCCGGCTAGGTGCATCAGGGCTGGAATCAGCAACATGCGCACAACGAAGGCATCAATCAGCACGCCGAAGGCCAGAGCAAATCCAATCGGCCGGACCATCGCACTGTGAGAGAAAACGAATCCGCCGAAGACCGAAATCATGATGATCGCCGCGGCGGAAACCACCGCGCGGCCTGCGCGCAATCCATGGACCACGGCCAGCCTAGACGGGATTCCGTGGACGAACGCCTCGCGCATCCCCGAGCCAATGAACAATTGATAATCCATGGCTAGTCCGAACAGGATGCCTGCCAACAACGTTGGCAGGAAATTTAGAACTGGTCCCGGGGTAGCGACGCCAAAGAAATTGGCGAACCAGCCCCACTGGTAAATCGCCACCACGCCGCCGAGCGCGGCAAAGTAGGACAGGATAAAGCCGAGCGTCGCGATGGCCGGTACAAAGATTGAACGGAATACCAAAATCAGGATCAGCAGCGATAGGCCCACCACCACGCTCAGGTAGACAGGCAGCTTCTGGGCGAGCTTCTCGGAGATATCCACGTTGCCACTGGCGGAGCCGGCCACTCCGATTTCAAAGGTGCCATTCAGCGGGGACATCCCGCGCAGCGTGTGAACCAGTTCCTCAGTGGAAACGCTCGTGGGACCGTCCGCCGGGATGACTTGGAAGGCTGCCACCGTGCGGTCCGTTGAAGTGCCGACCGGTGCCACCGCTACAACATCGTTCTGAGCAAACAGCGACTCGGCGATTTCGCGCTGATAGGTCGACGCTTCTTGTTCGCTGGTGGTGGTCGGAAGACTAGCGACTACCAGTAGGGGTCCGTTCTGTCCCTCCCCAAAGTGCTCGGAAACCGCAGAGTAGGCTCGATATTGGGTCGTGTCATGGGCCTCTGCGGAACCATCAGGTAGGTTCAGTCTCAGGTCCAGTGCCGGGACGGCAAGTACCAGCAGCAAAGCGATCGAGGTGACGACCGTACCAATCGCTTTGGCGGTGGACATCTGGCGTGCGGCGCGCTTGGTTGGTGCGGGGAAGACAGCGGTCTTTCCGCGGATCAGACGGGCACGTTCCTTGCGGCTGAGAATCTTTTTGCCCGCCAACGACAACAGGGCCGGCGTGAGCGTGACTGCAACCAAAACGGCGACCAGGACGCTTGCCGCGCCCACGCTGCCCATGAGCCCGAGGAACGGTATGCGGGTGACGTTAAGGGCCAGGAGGGCGATGAAGACCGTGGCTCCGGCGAACACCACTGCGTTGCCGGAGGTTCCGTTGGCCAGCGCGATCGACTCGCCAACGGAGTATCCCTCCTTGAGCTGGTTTCGGTGCCGGTTGACGATGAACAGCGAATAGTCGATGCCCACGGCTAGTCCCAGCATCAACCCGAGCATGGGCGTCACCGAGGACATCTCCAACACGCTTGACAGAGACATTGCACCCAAGGCGCTGATGGCCACGCCGACAAGGGCGGTCAACAGGGGCAGACCGGCTCCCACAAGCGTGCCGAGCATGAGCACCAGCACCACCCCCGCTACGATCAAGCCGATAACTTCACTCGCACCGAAAATGCTGGGGGTTCCCTGGGTTACCTCTGAGGAGTAGTCGAATCTCACCCCGTTCACCGGGTTGTTTTCAAAGGATGCGACCAGCGCATCTTTGGTTTCTTGGGCTACATCCATCTGTGCGTCTGTGAAGACGATGGTGATGATCGCGGCTCCGCGGTCCTTGGAGACTGTTCGAATCTCCGTGGCCATCTTGAGCAAGGAGGCACCGTGTTCGACAGCGGCCTCCTGCTGATTCAATTCCGAGGCGTTTTCTTCAATCGTCTGGCGCTGTTTCTTTAGCTTCGCGGATCCGACATCAAGTTGTTCTTGTTGTGCATCAAACCGAGCTTTGGCAGATTCATACAGGCCTGCTGCCTTGGCTTGAGCGATGGCTTTGTCTAGCTCCTTGTGCCCGGTCCTTAGCTTGCCTTCCGCAGCTTCCAGCTGCTTGGCGCCCGCTTCAAGTTGGTCCCTGGCGTGAAGAATCTGTTTCCTGCCGTCGTCGATGGCAGCTAGCTGTTTGGCACGGTCGGCTTCGGAGGCAAACGGATCGATTGCGGTTTCAACCCCGCCAATGTCCGTCGTCTCGGCGATAATCGCTCGAATGGCTTGTTCCTGCGCCGCGGTAAATGCCCGGCCGTTGGCGGTCTGGGCCACGATGTTTCCGGTTCCGCCTGATGCTTCGGGGAACTTTTCGGCAAGTTTCTCGGTAACCTCGGCAGTGGGGGTTCCAGGGATGGTCATGGCGTTGGACAGCGTTCCGCCGCCTAGCGTAAAGGCCGCACCGGCGGCCAAGAGTACTGCAAACCATATTGCGATGATTTTTCGTGCGTGACGGGCTGAGCTTCGTCCAAGACGATATAGAAATTCTGCCATGGGTCCTTCACATTCATTTTACGGGGTCAGAATGGCGCGCTGGTATTAGGGCGTGCCAAATCCGGTGCGGAGCGGCTCAATGAGTCGTTCCAGAAGTTGGTCCCAGAGTTCCCTGGATTCGGTGGAGACCACGGCTCCGCAGGTGGACAAAAAGTGGAAATACATCACCACTAGGCCGTTGGTCATAGAACTGACCATCAGGTTGATGGTCAGGGCGTCTGCCTCAGGGTGCCTGCGGCACATTTCCGTGACGAGCCGTTGGCTGATTTCGGTTAGCGTGCGGGCGCATACGAGTGCCTGGCGAGGGGAAAGCTCAGAATCGACACCCATGATTTGGGTTAGGTGGACCAAGGGCGAAATCAGGTCGGTGCTCCGGACGGCTTCCGCCAATTCGTCGAAGATCGAATGCCGGGCGCTGGGGTCTGTGGGCGGGGCCGAGGCTAGCTGTTCCACGAAGGACTCGAGCTCAATGGCGCAGGCCTCGACCACCACGTCATCGAGGGACGCGAAGTGATTGAAAATGGTTCGACGCGAGACATCCGCCTCGCGTGCCAACTCGTCGACCGTAAAGTCGCTGGTCAGGCGGCTGCGCATGATGGAGGCGGCGGCCTTGACGATGGAACGGCGATGCTTTGCCTTGATTTCAGAGCGGCGGTCGATCGCCTGCACATTTTCACTCACCTGATTACACTAAGTGCATGGTTGCATTTAGTGCAAGTTGTTCCAAGGTGGTGCGACTGTCCTTTCCGTGGATGAGGCCCGAGCCGGTGCTTTGGGCTCGGGACCGAGTAGCAAATGACTTCATCTCAGGACGCGGACTTGAATGATTGATGGAGCTGAGCCCAGAGCCGGCTCGTATGTGGTCATCGAGAGCAGGGCAGAGGCTTCGAGTAATTCTCATTCGTGGCCCGTGAAGTGCCAACCGGCTTCTTCTGCCAGCTCGCGGCTCCGAAGGAGGTGGATCCCAGCCAAGCGACCTACAACCATTCGCCAGCTGTCCAGTTCGACGACGGGGTCCTCGGGGATCATGCAGCTGCACTGGCTGCACTCACTCTGGGCCGCCTGCGCCAAGGAGGAATCGGCGCCAACACGCGACAATCATGAGGTAGCTCTCCAGCAGTCGTGCTCGAGAGCGCTCGTTGCTCTTGAGCACGACTGCTGGATTCTGTCCGCGGCCGACCATAGCGAAACGCGTCGACGAGGCTAGCCACAAACTCCTGATGCAGGTGCCTTGAGTACTTGCATCTAGTGCGTTTTCACTGATATCCAATGCTGCGAATTCTTGCGTCGGAACACTTTGAAGAAGATTATGCCTGGGCCCGTCCGCGGGAAGACCGGTAGGAAGTGTGGGGGAGCGTTGTTGATTTGTAGGTGTTCCCTGGGTCGGGAGCTTGCGGACTTGATTTCTCTTGGATTCAACCGCAGTCTGGTCGTGAAAACGGATGCTGCCAGAACCGCATGGTCTTTTGACGGTTCGCGCCAATACCAGCCCGGATTCGTCTTGACCTTCCAAACCGTTCTGGAAGTCCTCAAATGGATCTTGTTGCATCCGGTCTTCTGGCGTGCAGGGGTGAGGGGCTGGTGTCCAACCGTCGGGGCACGGCCGGCTGCGCGGGTCTTACGCCTCAGTGTGACAAGGGCACGGGCACGATTCCTAGTAGAGTTTCGCGCAACGAATGCCGTACCGCTCCAAACGAGCGGAACGTCCGTTTGAGTGCGTCATGCGGCTTTGCTGGATGGTTTTGAAGGGGGTATCCGGCTTCCGGAATTTCCAAATGCTCGGTCTATCGGTGAGGGAAACACATGGGTTACAGCTCGTTCAGCAATTCGGGGTACTTTGAAGGAGACCCCGAGATTATTTGGGCCGCTTTCGCGGATCCATCGATATCGAATGACTATGCGGAACACAAGACCACCTTCGTCCCGGGCACGGGATTCGTGCTCGCCGCGGGTAGCGCCTGGGATGAGCAGCACGGTGAAGAATGCGAGTTCGACGTCGTTTCTTGGACGATCACGAAGCATGTACCAGGTTCCGTGATGGAATTTCGAGGTAAGCAACGAGGGATACGCCCGCGTGTCCGGTTGGGGATGGAACCAGATGGTTCCGGCTACCGGCTGACTGAGTCGATACTTATGTCTCCGGCTATCGCGGGCAAAATCGGAGCTAGCGTCCTTTCGTGGCTGTTACTGGCGACCGGTGTTCTCGCGAAGTTCGGTGACGACAAGGGCCAATCGTTCGATCTGTTGCGGGAATACTTGGATGTGCATCCCAACGCGACCCTCTCAAAGGCCCTTGGTGAGGGCTAGTACCACTCCTGCGACCCCTGCCGTCATGTACATGGCGTCCCGTGGAAAGGGATCGAACGGCAGGCGGCACAAACCAAGGTTCCTACTATGTGTGCCTGTCGTCGGTCATCGAGGTATTTATGCGCTGAAGTCGTTTCAGTTGGCGCCTGCCCTTATTTTGGAAGCGGTGATTGCCGACTCGCCTGCGCCGTATGTGGACGACGACATCTATCAACAGAAAATTTGCCGGGCTCTTGGCGTCATGATCCAGTGGCAGGAACGTCCCCCATAGTAGACACAAGAGGGATGGGAGTTCTGGTGACACTGTTTGAATGGCAGATCGCCTTGGTTGTCGTGTGCGCGGCAATGTTGTTTGCGGCGGCTCTAAAGGTACGGTCGCGCTGGGTTCGGAGGCGAGAAATTCTCCGACGAGAAGTCGAGCATCAAAGGAAACTGTCCAATGCTGCTTTCGATGACGAGATTCGTCGTGCGCTGCAAAAGGTTAGAGGTTAGCCAAGGTTGTAGCTGCTTGCCATTGAGAAGTCTCAATGATCTTGATTATGCGGGACATCGGCATGGGATTCGATGCGGCTGGCCTCCAGGCCGGTCTTGAAGGTTCATTATGGGAGATCGGTCAACGCTCAGTGAATCGTTGTGCTCTTCGGGTCTGGGACTATCGGCTGTTGCCGGCCCAGGCCTGATGGTTGTTGATGCGAAAACGCCTGTCCGCATTGAGCTCAGACGCGGCTCTTGGCATAGTTTCCACATATTGCATCCGGAACGGCGAGAGCGCGGACCGAGGTTTGAGCAGAGGCCACACGGGGGCTCCCGGGCGGGTTATTTCCCGAGCGCTTTCGAATCTCCGTCAAATGGGCGTCGGGCAGTGCCGAAAGCAGCGGGAAGGCTCGTCGTTGGGAACTCTGCTAATGCGTGCCGAGGATAACGTCGCCTACTGCCCGAAGTTCATGTATCCGGCATTGGTCAGACGTTGATCGTGCAACCGAACTGCTTCACGGCAAAACTATGGCTACTGAGATCCAGCAGGCCGTCACGGGGCTGTCCGAACCGTCTTGGTGTCACGGGCCTATGGGAAACTGCGCCCAATGCGGTTTCATAACACCTACATCTGGCTCGCCGGGGGCAAAGCGACAGAATTTCAACATGTTTCCGCATCGTGAAATGTCATTCTTTCCTTGCGGAAATTGTGGGGTGCCCCTATCTTTGAGTAGTCAAGTGATGTGGCACACATCTCGGATGTATTCAATATCAGGAGCAGCCATGAAGTTCACCGCAACAGAGGATTTTGTGCCGGCCAAGCCGGTACGCAAGCAGCGGTTCTATAAGTCTCTATTCTTCCAGCTTGGAGTCGCGGTCGTGGCGGGAGTGCTGATCGGTCATTTCTGGCCGACAATTGGCTCACAGCTCAGGCCCTTGGGCGACGGTTTCATCATGCTGATCAAGATGATCATCGCGCCATTGATATTCCTGGTCATCGTCACCGGAATTGCAGCCGTGGGCGATGTCAAGGCAGTAGGCAGGGTTGGCGTTAAGGCGCTGTTGTACTTCACTGGCGCGACCGTATTTGCCTTGATATTCGGCCTGATCATTGGCAATATCATGCAACCGGGTGCCGGGTTGAACATTGATCCGACAACCTTGGACAACTCGTCCATCGAGGAAAAAGCCGGCGCGGCCAAGGGCGCAGCAGATTTCATACTTGGCATCATTCCCGTCAGCGTGATTGGGGCCTTTGCAGAGAACAACCTCCTGCAAGTGTTGTTCTTCGCCGTCTTTTTCGGGGCGTCGATCGTGGTGGTTGGCCAGAAGCGATGCGCCCCCTTGCTAAGTATTTTCGAAGTCATCCTGGAACTCATTTTCAAGATCATGAGCTGGGTCATGAAGGTGGCACCGTTGGGTGCTTTCGGGGCCATGGGGTTCATTATCGGGCAGTACGGTATCGGCACTCTTGGAACATACGCAAAGCTCATTGTTGCTTGCTACGTTGCGGCGATACTCTTCATCGGCGTTCTCTTCATCATCGCCTGGGTATTTGCGCGCGTTCCGTTATGGCAGTTCATTAAGTACACGCGCGAGGAATTCCTTCTTGCATTGGGAACCGCCTCAACGGAGTCGGTCATGCCTCGGATCATGACGAAGCTGACGAATGCAGGTTGCTCCCGAGCTACCACGGGCTTGGTAGTCCCCACCGGATACTCCTTCAACCTGGATGGTGCGGCAATTTACCTTTCGATCTCCCTGTTGTTCCTTGCCCAGGCGTTCGGACACAACCTAAGCTTTGGCCAGCAGCTGGCCGCGCTTGGAGTTCTGTTGCTGACCTCCAAGGGAATGGCCGGGGTTCCCGGTTCTTCCTTCCTCGCGCTCTCGGCTACCGCCGCAGCATTGGGAATCTTCCCCGTGGCGGGAGTGGCGCTCCTCCTGGGAGCAGACAGAATCATGGACGCGATGCGCGTCGCGGTGAACCTGCTAGGAAATTGCGTAGCGACTTTTGTCGTCGCTACATGGGAGGGGCAATTTGACCGCGAGGTTATGAAGCGCGCATTCGCCGGAGAAATCACGAACGAAGATTCCGCCAGAATGCTAGGCAAAGAAGAAGAGTTCGCCCAAGCGGAAGAAGCCCGCCTCGCAGCAGGACAAGACCCTTCGCCAAAGTTCGGCGGCGGACACTCTCCCGACCCGTTCCCCGAAATCGAAGTGCGCTCCCACTCGTAAACGGGCTCGTATCTACGTACGCCGCCACGGAAAGGGACCCGGAACGGTGGATGGCTCGGGCAACAGCTAGGGGAAGCTGTTGCCCGAGCCATCTTTTCGTTGCTACCGTGCCGGAAGCGCAGATACGTGACGGGGGCTGTTTCGTTCCTTCGGTTACCCGCCGTCAGCGTTCGATCTCCTGGCCCAGAATGGTGACACTCCATTGGCACGCGCTGTTGCCGTTCAACTTGAGAGACTCCTTTCCGATCAGAGGGACAGATCCCGGAATGGCTCCCCTCACGGGGTAGACAGCTCGTGAGTAACACTTCGTTGGAGGAACCAGGACAACTCCGTCAGCTAGGCTCAGTCCAGCCGTTGTCATCTCTTGCGGTCGTTCCACTGCGGGAGCCACCCAGTTCGAGTGGTTTTGATGAAGTCACCCTGGAATTCCTTTGCCTTAAAGTGGTATCGATGTTTCGCGTCATGATCTGCTTGCCGGCGGCTCTGGGGATATGTGAGGTTTGAACTGACTCACGATGCGACTTGCCCAGCCTCAAATCTCGTGCAAGTTTCATTTCGGGGTGTCCTTGGGGGATGCTTCGATATCTGCTGGCATCCGCGGCACCCCTAGGTCGCTGGTGTCCCAGTTGTTCGTATAGGGACCAGTCCTCCCCTACCAGGGCTGGTCCCTTGCCGTTCCACGACGTAGCTGCTTGTATTCGGTTTCCTGAAGCGGTGTCGGGCTCGAACAATTTGTTCAGATAGTGGTCGCCTCCTTCTCCCAGGGACTGCACGCAAACGGATCGCGGGGATCATCCAGCTTTGCTTGAGCGCCTACCCGATGGCATCGGCCTCAATGACATGGAGGCGGCATAGGCATACTGCATGTCGTCCGGATGTCACCGTCGCTGTGATCATCTTTCCTTTCCACTTGGGTGCCTGCCCGTAGCGCGCAGGGAGCCTCGGGGACGTGAGCGCAACCTGGGATGTGAGACTCAGCCGCATGACGGTAGCCGTCTATCAAGGCATCCGACGTGGAGTATTTCACTTCTGCGCGTTTCTGCGTCATGAAAACCGTGAGAGGGACTCTCAAAAAGGGAAAGGCCTCACACGCGGATCACTTTCTTCGTTGGTTTTCGATCATGCGCCGCGGGTTTGGGTGTGATCGACAGGCTTTACGCAGGGGAGTGAAGTCTGCGTTCGCCATGAAGAACGACCGAGAGGCTCCGGGGAGCGAATCCAGTGTGCCGCAACTCGGCACAGCCTTGGGGGCTGCATGAGTTGGCTTGTTGGCGCGGATGATCGCTTCCCGGTGTTCGTTGTCCCGATTGCAAGGTAGGAAAAATGAAGAAAAGACAGCATATCCGAACACCAACGCGGGTGATCGTCGGCGTGCTTGCCTCGATCGTTGCCTTCGGCGGCCTCCTGGGCTTGGTTTCAACAGCAAGCGCCGCGGCCCCGGAGGTCACGCATCCCCACGCGATTTCAAACATCCAGCTGGAACAGGAAGACGGAAGCGCCGGCCCCCTGCAGCAATGGAGCTCCGTAAAGATCATCGCGGATTGGGCCGTCCCCAACGGATCAAAAGCGGGGGACTCTTTCGGCATGACCCTGCCGGATGAGTTGGCGCGCTGGGGCAACGGGAACTTCGCCATAACCGATCCCGACACCGGAGACGTGATGGCCCTGTGCACGGTGAGCCAAGGAACCGGGCCTCAGGTCGTGTGCACTCTGACAGAGGCGGTGGGCGGTTTGGAGAGCGTCGGCGGTTCGTTCTGGATGAGCGTGCAGGTTCACAAGTCCACCACCGAAGAAACTGTCGGCTTCGAGGTTGGAAACGAAATAGTCATTGTGGACCTTCCTGGCGAAGGCGGCATCATTCCCGAAGACCTCACTGAACCGGGAAACCCGTACAAATACGGCGGAGCCACCGACGAAGAAGGCCGCTTCGTTTGGACAGTGGGCATTCCTTCCAGCTCGGTGAAAGATGGATCTTTCACCGTCGAGGATCATCTTGATCCCACACAAGAGAACCACCACTACACGGGCGAGCTTATGCTCCTCCAGCGCCCCGTCGAAAACGGTCAGCTGGTGGGCACCTGGCAGATCGTCGCCCCTAGCCACTACAGCCTGGCCTGGGGCGCCGACATGAAGTCCTTCGACTTCATCGCAACCGAGCTGCCTGCGCAAGCCAACACCTATCGCTTGCAGTATGTAACCAAAGCCGACGGGATGGTCCTCGAAGGCGATGTCTTCGGTAACAAAGCCACGGTGGGGGCCAAGGAGACCAACTCGGTGTTCCGCGTTGAATCCAACGGCGGCGGCACCGGCACGGGCAAAGAATTCACCCGTTTCACCATCACCAAAGAACTGAATGGTCAGGCGGCAGACCTGGCCAAGGACGCTACATTCTCGATTCGCTACCTCGTCAAGGGTTCTTCGGCGGAAGCGAAGATCATGACGGTGTCTGTGGGGCAGCCAGTCAAGAGCGACCGTGTTCCACTGGGTTCCACTTTCGTTGTCGAAGAGATCAATTTCCCACAGATCGCTGGTCTTACATGGGGAGACTGGACTCTGGTCGGCGAAGGCGTCCTACGCAACCCTGATGGCACATACGATGTCACCCCATCTGCTACGACTGGGGTCACGTTGACACTGACGAATGACGCCCAGCCCGCAACATCTCCACTGGGTGAAGCGACCTGGACGAAGGTAGGCCCCGAGGGAAAGGCCCTCGGCGATTCTGAATGGGATCTAGTCGGCCCTGACGGGAAGACGCTCGAGGTTATCGACAACGGCACCCGCGACGTGGACGATACCGACGGAGCGATAAAGGTCGTCGACCTGCCGCTGGGATCATACACGCTGAAGGAAACCAAAGCCCCTGAAGGATACGACATGGCCGAGGATACCTTCACGATCATCCTCGATGATGAAAACCTGTCTGCGAGCTTTGGTGCCATCGAAAACAGCCCGACACCGCCCAATCCAACTCTTCCGCCGATCGAGACTCCCGACCCCACACCCGGTGTGAATCCGGAGCCCGCGCCGGAGCCATCTGAATCCACGCAGAATCTGGCACCAGAACCATCGGAATCAGACCAAACGCTCGCCCCGTCGGCCTCGCCGAATCCAGAGCATTCCAGCCCCGGAGGGTTGGCGAGCACCGGTGTCGCTGTAATTGGTTTGGTTGTCACCGCTGTTGTGCTGCTATTGAGCGGCTTTGGATTGTTGAGAATGCGTAACCAGCGCAAACACGGCTAGCGCCATTTCCCGTGCCGGGACCGTACCGATCAGAGAAGATCCCGACAACACGTACGCCGGTTTTGCTCACAGGTGGCCATCTCGGTTCTCATCCGAGGTGGCCACGCTTCTCCTGTGGGATTGACGCTTAGACGACCGAAATGGGACACTGCGGCCGCCTAAGCGGCAGAATCAGGACGGCCCGCAGGGGTCGTCACATTTCGGGGCGGTGGGTTCAACCTTTGCGTTATGCTGCTGCAACATTCCAGCAATTCGCTCCGGGGCAATGTAAAGGTGGCCGCGGCCCTTGCTTTCCGTTGGATGGAGCGGGCTCCGGCCAGGTACGTGCCGGTGTTGCTGGGCGCGTCGAGTGCCGACGGATCCCCTGCCAGGCGCCCGCTCGTGCAAACTGCCACGGTCGAGAAACTCGAGTCGGGGAATGCTCAGTGATCCCAGGAACCACCGAGCCCGAGTTGTGATCGGCAGGTACCGACAGAGCCATTCCGGTCCCATATAGAGGATGGGACCGAGTCGCGGCAACTTGCTCCTATCCAACATATCTGTAAATCTAGATACATGAATGCGACTATCTGGACACCTCCGAACATCGAGCTTGTCTACAAAGCGCTCTCGAATGAAACTCGGCGACAGATCCTGCAGTGGCTCAAGGATCCTGCCGCGTATTTCGACGCGGAACGCTACAGTGAACGCGGACTCGACATCTCCGCCGGCGTTTGCGTTGGTGACATCCAAGCCAAGACCGGGCTGGCCCAGTCGGTCATCTCCGGCTACCTCATCACCCTCCAGCGGGCCGGGCTGCTCATCTCCGAGCGACTTGGCAAATGGACCTACTACCGGCGGAACGAGAGATCGATCGCGGCGTTCGCCGACATTGTGCGCCGCGAACTCTAACCCCGGCCCCGAGGAACGCTCAACTGCGCTCCACGCGCTTCACCCTCGACAACTCAGACCAACTTCAACGCAACTCCAGCGGTGGGCATAATAAATCTAGATAGTTATATATGTCGAGATAGCGACTCGACGCCCATCCTCGCCACCGGGGCCTTGCCCGGCTTGGACAGGCACCACAATTTTGGTGGCCGGGCCTGCCTACCACTCCATCAAAGATTCCCCGATTGGACCCCATGAAATCCAGACCCGCCGTGCCCATCATCATGCTTGCTCTCGGAGTATTCGGGATCATCACTACGGAAATGGGCATAATTGGTCTCCTTCCCTTGCTCAGCGAACGGTACGGAAC
The DNA here is from genome assembly GCF_042901625.1 of Paeniglutamicibacter sp. NPDC012692. NCBI lineage: Bacteria > Bacillati > Actinomycetota > Actinomycetes > Micrococcales > Micrococcaceae > Paeniglutamicibacter > Paeniglutamicibacter sp. NPDC012692. The sequence goes on along the minus strand of NZ_JBIBDE010000012.1, from coordinate 6,180 downwards.
GAGCGCCGCGACCACGGGCTGGCTGGTGAGCATTTTCGCCCTCGTCGTCGCCATCACGGGACCGGTCACAACGCTTCTCGCCTCTCGACTGAACCGTAAGTCCATCCTCCTTGCATCCATCGGGCTCTTTGCTATCGCGAACGTGGCGATGGCCCTTAGTAGCCGGTTCGAAGTTTCCCTCATCTGCCGGGTCATTCCCGCCCTCGCGCACCCGGTTTTCTTCGCTATCGCGATCACGACCGCGGCCAGCATGGTTCCGCCGGCGGGCGCCGGCCGCGCCGTTACGAAGGTCTTTGCCGGTGTCACACTCGGGTTCGCGTTCGGGATCCCGGTTAGCTCCTTCCTCGCGGAGCGCTTCTCCGTCGAAACAGCCTTCATCGCGACGGCGGTAGTCAATGCCGTTGCTTTCATTGGCCTCCTGATCTATCTGCCCGCAATTCCCGCAGATTCGCCAATCTCCTATGGGGACCAGCTGCGAATCTTGCGCAGGCCTACGCTATGGCTCAACATCATTACAGTCGTTTTTATCTTCGCGGCCATGTTCTCTGGCTTCAGCTACTTCGCGGACTACCTCGGTACAGTCTCTGGACTGCCCGGGACGGCCGTGAGTGCACTGCTTCTCGCTTTCGGCGTGTTCATGGTCTTTGGCAACTTCGTTTTCGGTGCGTTGCGTATGAAGAACCTCGTTCGCACCATGATTGCTTTCCCGTTGCTCTACATCGCGCTCTACGCTGTTGTTGCGTTGCTCGGGGCGTACGGGTTCGCAATGACCGGTGTTGTTATTGTCTGGGGACTCGTTCATTCCGGCGGGCTTATCCTCAGCCAGGCTTGGCTCGGCATCGATACCCAAGATGCTCCCGAATTTGGCAACAGCCTGTTTATTTCCTTCTCCAATTTGGGTATCACGCTCGGAGCGGCAGTCGGCGGTTGGTTCATCTCAGTGCTAGGGCCACAGTGGCTTCCCCTCGCGGGTGCAGTGTTTGCTGGTCTCGCGGCCGTTTTCATCGCGATCAGGCTAGCCATTTTCCCTGCCTTCGCGGTCGACGTCGTGCACCAAGGCCCCGGGACAGCTCCCGAGATGTTGCCCGCAGGATCGCAGTAGCGACCATTTTCAGGATGGATGATTCCGATTTGTGTATGGGTCATGCGCCGGTGTCCTGCAACGTGCACGACACCGGGGTCAATGGATCGGAAACATCCGTCAACAAGGAAAAGGACCATTTGGAGGGTGCTGGCCTTTTCGCTCAAGAACCGGCGACAAACCCGGGTCCGGCGTAGACCATAGTCAATGCCCTCGGGTACGGACCAACTGCCGAGCCGGGCTCTTTCGGAAGGCAATCGGGATGACCAGGTGTCGATGCTCTTGCGTTGCAGGAGGGAGCCCGGTCGCCTAGTGCGGGTGTTGTTCTTGTAGGTTTCATCGACCCCAGCGCACCCCTTCATAAACACTAGACATTGAATGGTTTCGGGCGTAGTGTCGCTCGGACAACTACATACAGTTGCGAAACCCCAGCCCGCAAGCGGACTCCAGGAGACACCCGATTTCTCCCCCGGTCCGTCGGGACTCCGTCTTCAGATGTGGCCATTTTCCGGTTCCTGAAAGCGTTGGCATGGTTTCGGCGGCGCAGGTTTCCCCCAAGTACCTGCGCTAGCAATTGCAGGTGCCACCCCCAAGAGGCATCTACGAATCTGATGAGCCCCGCCCAGATGGGAGGTGGGGCTCATCTTCGCGTCTAGGGCGGTTGGTGGCCTGTTGACCATTGCCGGATCCATCTTGGGCATGTGCTTTGCCGAACGACCATTTAATCAACGGCTATGGGCGGCACGCTGCATCCTTGCCGCCCATAGGGGACCCCCGTCGATTCCGTTTGATCACTCCGATGTTTTCTCGGGGGACATGAGCTTCACACCTTGGAAGTCGGTTTCGCTCAACCCCGCCGCTTCGCAGCCTGCCTGAATCCTCGATTCTAGCCGCCCCATCGTGGCGCCTATCAGTTCCATCTGACTGCGCTGGTGCTCGAGGACGATGGCTATCAACTCCCCGAGCGGGCGGGAAATCTGTACCTCCGCGATAAACGCATCGTCGCTGGCGTGCGCGGCGTTGAGAAACGCTTGGGAAATGGGGAACTTTTCTGGATGTGAGTTCATGTTGCCAAGACTACGATCACTTCACACTATTCTGAGTGCCTTGTCGCAGAGGGAATTGTGTTCCCGGAAGCTGCAAGCGACATGAGCCCCGATGGAGCTGACCTTGGGGTGCTATGTTCAATGGCCTTGCCTGTTTTTCCCAATATTGATTGCTGTACCATTCTGAGCGTATTTTGTAGACGGCTTCACACTGCTTTGCCCTTCAATCAAATAAAGTACAACCGTGGGTACGATGCTTCACCTACTTACGAGCTCACTCCTCATATGTTGTGGAGCTGGCAAGGAACAGCCAAGGCAGATACCACTGCGCAACCGGATGGCAGTGAACGGCCGGGACCGAATCTAAAGCCTGGAACAAGCAGGAGGCTCCGCGACGGCGGAGCCTCCTGCTCCCATCAATGGTCAGTGCCTATGGGGGCGATATACAGATGAGATTGGTCGCATCCGCTCCCCCAAGAAGGGATGCGAAATCGAACGGCCCGAGCTTAGATACCGGCGGCACGATCGAGCGGGCTGAATCCATGGGGATGGTCCACCGCGCTCCATCAGTAGAGAGGCCCACGACGAGGTTTCGTGACGGCAAAAGCACGACATTGTTTTCTACTGCATACGCGCCGTAGGCAATGTCCCGTCATTCTCACTGAGAAGCGCAGCCTTAGACTACGAAGCGGCCACAACGACGAGGCCCATCGTTTGGAAAAGGAATTCGTTGTACTCACCCATTGCGCAATGCTTGTTGGCACTGCTGGCGTTCGGAGTCGTTGCGGTTTTCTGCTGTGTTCTTCTTTACGGAATCCAGCGTCTCGTGGTGAAAATGCAGCGTCGTGATCCTTCAGAATGATCCGGCGCGGGATTCGTGGCACGGATTGGTGGTTCCCAGCGCCGGGTAACGGCCCCCGTTTTTCAGCCCCATGTGTTCGCTCGAATTCCTCCAGGGTGGTGGGCTAGGGGGCTGGCGGCACCCAAGGTGGTCGCCGAGGTGTGAGGGCATAGGGTCCCAAGGAGACCCTGAATGCCGCCCGCTTCACGGGGTACTGGGTGTATTGCGAGTCGCAGGCTGTCGCCAGGGATTCCATACTTGGCGAGGACCCGGCGGAGAGCATCGCCGAATTGCGCCAAACGTTCCCCGACAGAATTGTGTGCGTTCAGTAGCAGTGTCATCTGGTTTCGTTGATAAGTGGCCACGGACCCGGGCATGTGTTCATCACAAGCTTGCCCCATGTCTGCCAAAAGCATGAAGGCCACGGGGTCTTCCAAGTCGTGGATGGCGTGGGTATAAACGGCAACCATGGGAGGTGCGTTGGTCCCCGGGTCTTCTGTCAGCTCGAGGACACGACGCTCAAAGTGCTGGAGGCTCGCCAATCCGGTGACAGCATCCACGCACGCCAACCCACGGCTCAACGAGCTTGTCGTTTCGACCCAGGATTCAAGGAACCCATCAACAAAATGGACCGGTATCGGTTCGTGCCATACAACCTCGAGGGACCTGACGTCGTTGAGGGATTCGACGATCCCCACGCCTTGAAACGCGCGCCGGGATGCCAAGCTCCTCAAGGTGCCCTCTACCGATCGCCCCTGCACCAGGCTGGCTGCCACCGCGTGCACGGCGCGGCACCGCCAATCCGACTCGCGTCTCCACCCGGTCTGCCTGGAACGTTCCTGCCACAGGACAAGCAACGCATCGATCCGGGCATGGCTATCTAAGAAGGGAAATGTGTGGTTCATACCGATTGAGACACCTGCCCCTGCAAATCGTGACGCCGCTATCTTCAAGAGAAATGTGAATTTGGCATCATAAACAGTGCAGTGTCTGCTCTTTGTTAACTAAGGGGCTTATCGTGAAGGCGAGATGCAATTTACAGGGGGATACCATCAACACGCACCATGACTCCGTTAAACCATCGACAGAGCCGGGCGATGCGGAACTTGTTGCCTTGGTACGCAGCGGGGATGCGCGCGCACAAGAGATGCTCTATGCCCGTCATTACCAAGCTGCCCAGGGGACCGCATACCGTCACTCGAACAGCTCTTTCGAGGTTGAAGACCTGGTGGCAGAGGGTTTCGAGAGAGTCTTTGCGATCCTGCGAACGGGACGCGGTCCCGAGGTATTTTTCCGCGCGTACTTGTGCAGGGTCATTTCCCACCTCGCTTTCGCCTACAACACCAAGGAAAAGCGTTTGTCGCTGACGGACGAATTTGCGATGTTTGACCAGGCAAGTGATCACGCCGATCCTGTCATGAGCCAATTTGAGTCCGGCATCGTCGCCGATGCTTTCCGCTCATTGCCCGAGCGATGGCAAGCGGTTCTCTGGCACCTCGAGGTCGAGGACATGAAACCGGCCGAGGTGGCCCCGCTGCTTGGGTTGACCCCCAACGGGGTTTCCGCGCTGGCGGTGCGGGCCCGAGAAGGTCTCCGGCAAGCCTACCTGCAGTGCCACATCCAGAATGATCCCGAGAAGACCTGCACGTTCACCTCGACGCACCTTGGCACCTACATCCGCGGCAAGCTCACACCTCGCAACGAGGCAAAGGTGGACCGGCATCTTGCAGAATGCTCCACATGCACGGCCGCGCTGCTGCAGCTTGATGAGGTCAACTCGGCCATGCGGGGGGTCATCGCACCGCTCTTCCTGGGCGGAATCACCGCGCTGGGGCTGCCTGCGGCCATCACGGCAGGCTCGGTTCCCGTGACTATCGCGGCCGCTTACTCCGGCAAGAGCGTTACGGGGCTGAGCGTCGCCAAGAGCCCGACAGTCGTTGGTAAGGCCAGCGGATTCGTCAGCGCACATGCCACGGCGACCATCGCTGTGGGGGTGGCGGCCGCCCTCACCCTTGCCGCCACCATAGCCATCGCCGCCGGCTCGATCTCCGGCATCGCTTCGCCCCGCCCCACTGCGCAAGCGGACGACGCCGTGGAGCAGCCCATCAGGCTCCCTGACGTTGCGGAGAAAATGGAGCCCACAAAGAAGACGGCACATGAACAAAACGATGCGCAGCAAGCTGTCCCAGACGCGGATAAGGTGGCCACGTCACCGAGCCCAGAGCAAACTCTTGGATCCGTGGTTCCCGAGGGCAATGCCGGGACGATACCCGGGGCCTCGGAGATAGGCCACGTATCGCCGTCTGCTCAGGAAGTGTCTCCCGATCCAGCACCGGAAGCGTCAGCAGGAGAAGGAACCCCGGCGCCGAAACCAAAACCACCTGTCTTGGTTCCGGAAGAAATTCAGCCTTCGCAGGCTCCCGTGTCGGAAGTGACCGAGCCGCCGGAAGTGACCGAGCCGCCGGAAGTGACCGAGCCGCCGGAAGTGACCGAGCCGCCGGAAGTGACCGAGCCGCCGGAAGTGACCGAGCCACCGGAAGTGACCGAGCCGCCGGAAGTGACCGAACCATCCGAAGTGCCGGGGTGGAGGCTGTGTGAGCTCATACTGATTGTTGGAGGTGACGACCCTAGGGCCCAGGTACTTTACGAGAAATGTCTGGCGGCACTCACTCGACCTTAACCACCATCTCACTGGTGTCGCTGTGATGGTCTTGTTCAAGAACGAAGGGGCGGCCAGGGATTCACCGTTCCGCACCGGGGCGCTGCAGAAAGAATCTGGCGTTGTCGACTCCGTCTTCGAGTGGGTCCACTGGTAGAACCACGAACTCCTGCATTCCTCGTTGGATCGCCAAACGCCGGAGGAATTTCGAGTGAACCTATGACGATGAAAATTTCGGCTCGTTACTCAAGGCTGCCACACACAAAACGCTGACGTGATTCCTCCTAAGGGACTGGTTACGTCCAAAGCCAGGGGTTCCATTGCGGCGGACCCCTAGCGGGAGTTTCCCTACGAATCTTCCTAAGACCCCTGACCCGACTTCTGAGCGTCAGTTTCGACGTCTGGTAAGAAGTGGGGGATGCATCGAGCAGTGGGAGCATCCCACAAGCCTGTTCAGGCCCCCTAGGTCGAAGCCGCCACCCTCGTCGGCAAGAACCTCCGGGTATTCGTAGCAGACACCTGTCCACGGCAACAACGGGCATAACATGGTCGT
>NZ_JBIBDE010000011.1:0-52791 GCF_042901625.1 Paeniglutamicibacter sp. NPDC012692 | reverse complement strand
GGTCGGCCGCAGGTCAACCTGTCTCAGAGGTTCTTAGGTACTCACTTGGTCGCACCCAAGAAACCGGACGTCCGCTCTGCGGCCGACTGCTGGCCGATCATTTTTTGTTTGCTGTCCTTCGGAGTTTACGAGCCGGGGCCCGCTCCATTTCATTGCGTCAGCAAACAAAAAATCTGGGGGAGATAACCACGCCGGGATGGCACCACGACCCCAGGAGCGAGGACAGAACCATGGACAAGATCACCGCCACCAGCATCGCCGACAGCGTCGCCGTGGCCATCCACTCACTCGGCTTCACCCCCCCACCGCCTCGATGGTGCTAGTGCTGATGGAGGACCACACATTGGCCGCCTCCCTGCGCATCGACGCACGCCCCGAAACCCCGGCCGGGTTCTGGGTAACGGAAATCACGAACTACGTCCACCGCCTCTCGGAAAGCAGCGTTGGTGACTAGTCTCCCTTGATCTAGTGGCAATTTTGTTCTTGCAATATGTCGATTTTGTTGCGTTCGGGTTTTTCGTCATTGTTTCCGGCTATTGCCTATCGACAAGGATTTCACGGCGTGTCGGCCCTTGGTACCAAGCGCCCACAGTCGATGTGTTTCCAACACTCGGAATAAATTACTGACACGAGCATTGGTCCTCGACCTTACTGGGAGGCACCCGCTGACACATTCCATCCAGCAACTCGCTATGCGGCAGTTTCCGTTCGCTAAAATGAACTAAGAATTACCCCCCGTCTGGCCGGTGAATGGCTGTGGGCCGAGCCCTCCGTCGCAGAGCGGCACGGATGCCCCGTAGAATGGGAATCATGCTTAGATCCGGTCCCGAGTCCATGATCCTGCTAGGCATCGGGCTTCCGATTGCACTAATTTTCGCCTATCTCATCGGTCAAATCACCCGCTGGCTGGTCCGTCGTCGTGTGTCTGTGAGCACCTCCAGCACCGTCGTCCTTGCCGTTATTGGTCTTTCCCTGGGGCTGGTGCTCAGCAGCCTCATCTTTCGCAATTCCGAACCGTGGAGCCTTGAAGTCTTGCTGCTCTCAATCGTGTGCACTGCCGTTTTGCTTACGCTGTTCGCACTCGTGGCACGGCGCTTCCAACCACCCCAGCCACGAATTTCGATTATGGATGTCGCGCGTCGAGGTGAGTCGCAACTCGTCGAGTTCAAGTCTTCAGCCCGTTGGAACATACACACCCAGCAACGCGACGAGCGAATGGAACTCGTCATTGCCAAATCGGTCGCGGCCTTTCTCAACGCCGACGGAGGGACTCTCCTGATAGGCGTTGCCGACGACGGGCGAATCATTGGGTTGGAACCGGACTTCAGCCTCGTCAAACGACCCGACCCCGATCGCTACGAGTTGTGGCTGCGAGACCTGCTATCTTCCACACTTGGGCAGAACGCGGCAGCCTTGCCAATCATTGACTTTGCCCCCGTCGAGGTTAACGGCACCCCATCATTCGTCTGCAGGCTTTCGTGCCCAAATTCTCCCCGCCCGGTCTTCCTTGAGCCGGGGCGAAACGAACGCTCCGAGTTCTGGGTGCGCAGCGGCAACTCCACGCGTCAACTGACTCTCGAGAACGCCACTGACTACATCATGGTCCAGTGGCCGCTTGGTGTTGGCCGAACCATGGCGGCACAACTTCGCTCATCCGTCCGGGGATCTCACGCGGGCTAAACGGCCACAATCGGCTGAAACGCCCGCACGTCAAAACGCCCGCTGCGACGTTTACAGGCATTGTGAATGCTTCAGGGTTTTCACTTTTCCACAAGTCACCACACCTATGAGGAAAAGGATGCCGACGGTAAAAATGCTCACATCGTAGAGCACATCGCCCAAGAAATCGTGCTGGAATGCACTGGCGCGGTTTCCTGGCTGCCATTCCGCTGCTGTTAGGGCGCGCCGTCGACGATTTACCCACGCTGGCCGTTTATGAAGGTCAGCTTTACCTTGACGCGTACACGGCAAGCATTGCAAAATTTTCTGCGTGGTTCCGCGCTTCCGGCTGTCATTTTCTCTAATGATACTGGCCGGCCCGGGGCTGGCTGGCAGACTGGTGCCACGCGGCCCGGGCGTGACTCGCTCGTTTTCTGACCTGCCACGACAGTGTCCTGCTTCTGACATATCCGCCCGGTTGGGGCTGCACCTTTCTGGACCACTCCGATGGCTTGGCCCTTTTATGTTCTGCGTCAAGCCACCAGCTGTTGAAGTTTCCGGAAAATGGAACGCGCCAGGTAGCGTTTCAACGAGCGTTTGATCTCCTTGTAGTTGCGGCCTTCAGCGGTGCGGCGTTCCAGATAGTCCTTGGATTCGGTGTGGCAACGGAGCCGTGTTTTGACGATGATGTCCAGCGCCATGTTCAGCTGGCGGTCTCCATGGCGGTTGAGCCGGTGACGTGTGGTGTTACCGGACGAGGCCTGCAGCGGCGCCGCGCCTGCGAGGGCTGCGAAGGAGGCCTCGGAGCGGATTCGTCCACGATGGGAGTACGCGGCCAAAATGATGCCCACCGTCACGGGACCGAAGCCGGGCAGGTCCTGCATGCCCGGAGCCAGTTCCTCTCCCAGTGGAGTCAGCTCGTCGCGGATGGCCTTTAGCCGCCGCTGGCCAGCAAGGACCGCGGTGGCCAGTTCGACGGCCTCGTCCCGCGCGTAACGCTGTTCAACCGTATCGCTTGGCCGTTTGTGCCAACTGCTGATCTCGGTGACTTGCCTGTCGGTCAATGCCTTCCGGGTATCCAGGCCCAGGTCGATCTGACGCACCAGGGCGTTGAGCGCATTCCGGTTGGCGGTGCTTTGCTGCTCGACCCGGCGGCGGGCACTGAGCAGGACGTTGATGGCCGCACGGATCCCGTCGCTCCGGGGTTCGATCAAGGCCTCGGCGCCATGTCCCAGAACACTCATCGCAGCCGCCGTTGCGTCGATTTCATCGGTCTTCCCGACTCCTGCACGGGCCTGCTTGCGTGGGGGTTTGACTTCAACGACCCGGGTGCCGGCCGGCCCCAGGGCTCGGCGAATCGAGGAACCATAGGAGCTGGTTCCCTCCACTGCAGCCAGTACCCGGCCATCGGTGTTGCGGTTGATCCAAGCAATGGCCCGGCGCATCCCCGGCTGCGTGACAGGGAAGGCCTCGCAGCCTATGCGAGCTCCCGTTCTGGTGTTGATGATCGCATAGGTGTGGGTGCACGCACCATGCCGCACACCCTGCGCACCATTGAGGTCCCGGAGGCACAGGTGGCGGAGCTGGCCATGCTCTGCGGTTTCGACGACGACCTGGCCAAGACGGCCACCGCAACGTCCAACCGGATCCGCGGGCTACTCACCCAGGTCCACCCGGCCCTGGAACAGGTCATCGGCAAGCACCTGGACCACGTGGCCATGGCCGAGCTGATGGCCAAATACCCCACGCCGGCCGCCCTGCGCCGGGCCGGGGAAGCCCGGATCGGCGCCCTGCTGCGCAGGCACGCACCCCGGGCGTGGAAGGGCTGGGCCAGGGACATCACCGCGGCGCTGGCAGCCCAAAGCGTTGTCGTTTCAGGCACCGACGCGGCAGGAATCGTCCTTCCCGAACTCGCCCGCATGCTCGCCCAAACCCGGGCGGCCCGCGCCGCGGTCCTGGGTCGGGTGGAGGAAATCGTCCGGGCCCACCCGCTGCACGTGATGCTGGATTCCATGCCCGGGGTCGGGATCCGCACCCAAGCCAGGATCCCCACCGAGGTCGTCGGCAAGGACTTCGCCACCGCAGGGCACCTGGCCTCCTACGCCGGACTGGCGCCGGTGACCTGGAGATCCGGGACCTCCATCCGAGGGGACCATTCCTCCCGCAAGGGCAACAAGACCCTCAAGCGCGCGTTGTTCCTCTCCGCGTTCGCCTCCCTGAAATGCAAGGACCACGTCTCCCGGGCCTACTACGACAGGAAGCGTGCCTAGGGAAAGAAGCACAACCAGGCCGTGATTGCCCTGGCCCGCCGCCGGTGCAACGTCCTGTTCGCGATGCTGCGTGACGGCACCGTCTATGAGGTGCCGGAGGCCACCGTCGTCTAAGCACCAAACCCCGCAACAGGGAACGCGGTCCGATTCACGCCGGCTGAACCGGACCGCGAAGCCTGCCCGAAAGCCTCGCCCAAGGATTTTCGGCAAAGCTCCTGGAAGGGGCTTGCGAAAAAGATAGGGCCCCCCGATTCCTCGTCTCGCTAAGCGCTCCACGTGGTGTTCTATGCCACCGTGATACCGCTCAAAACTAATCCTTGGACCCGGGAATGCTCGCGAGGCCAATATCAAGGAGCAACTCGTCCACGGGTCATTTGTCGAGGTCTAAACTTCGACGTGTCTTAAAATAGTTGATTAGAGCTATTTGGCTGATAAACCCTAGAAACAACTGATTAGGGGCGATGCAAGACAAGTGAACAATTCACGACATGCAGGTTAAAAAATTATTATGTTCATCAATCGCATGAATTATTGTGTAGGATTCCTGAGAGGCCGCTACACGCGAACCTCATGGGCGCTGGGTCGTCGTCGTCGTCGAGAAAATTGCACGATCAATTTGGCCTAATTTAGGCCTAGTCTAAGGAGACTGAAATGAATTCAATCAACAAGAACGCTCTGCTCGCCCTCGAAGAACTCACCGACAATGAGCTTGACCAGGTTCTTGGCGCCGCGGGAGGTGGCGTTGTTCCGACCGTAAGCCGAGATTGCCACATGAACTCATGGCAGTGGCTTTTCACCTGCTGCCTTACTCTCTAGTAGTCAGCGCTGAAGTCAGCGCCAAAAAGCCGTAAGTAACGACGACGACGACTCATCTCTGCGAGGAGTCACGCAAATATTGTGTGCGTCTCAGAACACCAAGGATCACGAATGACTATCGAACCAGCCAACTTGCTACAAGACCACAGCGCGGGATCAGAGCCGGTTCCCGGACCCCCATTTGTGGGGATCACTACCTGGATACGCGACAGCTGGGCGCCTATTGGATCACCCGGCCGACTAGTTTCCTCGGAGGCGTACACCGAAATCGTACTGCGCTCGATAGGGCATTGCCTGATCTATCTCATAAACGAAAAGAGAATCGAAGGTCAACTCTTAGGTAGTTCACCAGAAGAAAGATATAGCAACTTCGATACGATCGATCCCGGCCTTGTTGTCACTGAGCTGAAACAAAGATTTCCAATCCTGTGGGATCGGCTGAACCGCACGCTGACGTCCTTAAACTCTCTTTGCCACAGAATTGTTCAAGATCTTGGATTGGACCGGATAAAGCTTTCCGATGAAGGACTTCTCCCTACTGATGGAGGACCAGTCGTGATGATTACCCCAAAGGGTGATCTCCACTCCGGCGAAGCGGTCTGCCTTGTTCAGACAGAGCAGTCATCCCTCTATTACAAGCCGCGAGGCGTTGCCAACGAAGTGGTTCTCCAGGAATGCATTTCGGCCATCACGGAACTTGCCGGCCAGGATGTTTTATATGGAAACGACAGCCATACTAGCCTCCATATTGGGCCGCATGGTTGGAGCGCGTCAGTCGATGGTACGCCCCTAGAAAATCGAAGCGATGCCGATCTTTACTATGAAAAAATGGGGCGATTGCTCTTCGTCGCCTATCTACTTAACACAACCGATCTCCACTTCGAGAACATAGTTGCATCGGCAGAGGGCCCTCGGATTGTCGATGCTGAAACAATATTTTCAACACCTCTGCGTACCGCTATCTTTCCGGACGAAGCCACCCAACAGGCCAACGACGCGATTTTCCGCTCTGTAGCCGCTACCGGACTGCTACCGATGGGCACAGGATTCTCCGTCTATGGCGGCGACATCAGCGGCATCGCCGGAGGCGAATTTCGATCCGAACGCCGTGTTCTCACTAACCCTCTCAGGGACGACCTTCGCTACGTAAAAGCCACAATTTCCACAGTTGAGGATCAGCACCTTCCGTTCGTTCTTGAGGACGGGGAACGAATTACAATCCCTCCACACTCTTTTGTCGAGCAAATCACCAAGGGATTCACCGCGAGCTACCTCGCGGCGTGCGACAACATACCGGAATTGGGAGCGTTTATCGCTCAAAAGTCACCAGAAGTACGCTCCCGTCTGCTTGCGCGCAAAACGAATGACTATGGCACCCTGCTCAGTGCCATAAATTCAATATCAAACCTAGACCGACGTACTGATTTGCTTAGTAGACTACGAATTTTTTCTGCGGGGATTCCCGAATCGCTCGTCGAGTCCGAAATTCGTCAAGTTAGCGACGGAGACATACCGCTCTTCTCGTGTGAGGCACATAAGGTGATTGTCGAGGATCCCGCTGGCCAGCATGTAGCAACACTTCCTGCAAGTCCCTTGGAAGAGGTCACTAAGACACTGGACAAGTTGAGTGAAGCGGACCTTGACCTACAGCAACGAATAATTCGGTTTGCACTGCGTGGTCAAGAGCTTCTCCGTGCCAACAGTGATACTCGCCTAGTCTACAAGCGCACTTCCGAGGAATCCGAGGTTCCGGTGCTTGAGGTGGCAATGCGAAAAATATATGAGGAAATTGAAAAAGATCAGTATGTCTCGCGGGAAGACTCCTCCGTAAATTGGTTGAGTCTCGGAGTCGACGGTTCCGATCAACTTCAGCTCAACCCCATGGATGAGTACTTGTACACGGGTATTCCTGGTGTTGGTATGGCTCTCATAAGCTATATTGAGGCGACAAATTCGGAGCAACCAAGAGAGCTTCTCGCAACGATCGAACAGACGGTTCTTAGGTCATACGAACGTTCACAAGCGGAATCGCACGGAGCGCTTTCGTACTATAACGGTGGTCTTGGTCAGCTCGCGTTCCTAACACGCCTTTCCTCCAGTGGGTTGGCAAAATTCCCGGTTAATGCTCAACTGGAAATCGATATCTTTGCGCGCCGTGCCTCGGAGTTGGCGAGCTCAGATACCAGTTTCGACGTCGTCGATGGTGCCGCCGGTAGCATCCTAGCGCTGTGGCGGACTTCTCCGAGCCAAGAACGTACGGCAGCGATTCAAGCATTGGCGCAGCACCTGATTTCGAATGCAAGGGAAGACTCTGACGTTATCTATTGGGACATCGATGGCCGCGGTGGTGAGCAAAATGCGAGTTTTGGCCATGGAAACAGCGGGATTGCTACTGCACTACTTGTTGCGGCCACCGAGTTTCCTGATGGTCCTTACCGAGAAGCATGGAAGCGAAGCTGGAAGTTTGACGAAAAGCTCAAAATTGCACAGGGTTGGAGAGACACACGTCGTCCAGATGGCGGGATGAGCGCAAACTGGTGCCACGGTACAACCGGAATCTTGATAAGCCGGATGCTGTGGAAAGAGTTGGATAAAGTTCACGGAATCTTGACCTCCCGTGAACGGGATGAAGTGTCGCAAGAACTGGAAACCGCGATGAATGCAACCTTGCAAATCGGTCTGGACATAAACAATTTCTGTCTTTGCCACGGTGTTACCGGGAACCTACTGGCCCTGGACGCCGTTTCAAACCATCCACTTAGCACTCAAGTCAGAAACGAATACTTGAGTGTCGCCCGCTTTGGGATTGATCATGCATGGTTGTGTGGGCTTGGTAGCCAATTCAATTCATATGGACTGATGACGGGGATGAGCGGCATACTTCACGCATTGGCTACGCATAAATCCGGGATCAAGAATGTCGACCTGCTGGTGCCCAGGCTCTGGGGGAAGTGATGGGAAAGTTGAAGGTAAGGCTTCAACAAGCACAGCAAGACTGTCTGTTGGCCTGCTACTCCATGCTGTTATCTTCGTACGGGACAGATGTCGCGGTCCACGAACTCTACGATGAGCAGATGCTTCCCGCCGACGGACTCAGCGCGTCATACCTGAGAACTCTCGACGCACGATTTCAAACGAATACGCACGTTTATCGAACGCCGGGGTTCTCGGCAAAACAAATCTTGTCGGCGGCTGGGCGCCCTGTGATTCTTCACTGGCGCGGCAACCACTTTGTGGTGCTCACCCATGCGAGTCGAAAGTGGGTCACTATCATTGACCCTGCCTATGGCTTGACGAAGATTACTCACGAGGTTTTCGCACAGCTCTATTCCGAAGTCTTCATGATGATGGAATCCGAACCTGTTGATATTTCGGAAAAGCATGAGAGGCCTTCCAGCCGAACCCGCCTGGCCAAGATTTTCTTGTCTCGCCACCTCGGCTTCCTTGTTCTGGCTCTGGTGCTGGGGCAAGGGGTATCGCTCCTGCTTGCCTCGGGGATAAGGCAGATCTTGGCTGGGGAGAATCTGATTCCGGTTAGCCTAGCTGTCCTTGTAAGTGTCGCCGTCGGCCAGGTATTAGTGCACCTCATTCGTTTTCGTGCCCAGGTTCGCATCAACGGCCATTTCGAGGACACATATTCTGAGAATGTATTTCGGGGGCTGCTCGCTCAACCGTTCCTGTATTTCAAGGGCCATACTCCAGGATCACTTTTGGAAAGGTTGAACTTACGTTCGGTTTTGCGGGATACGGTTCTCACCGGTGCCATACCCTCTCTTATCAATTTCCTTTCTGTGTTAGTGCTCGTGATGTACCTCGGATGGATCTCGCTTCCTCTCACGACGGTTGCGGTTGTGCTTTCTGCCATCTTCGGACTTGCTGGTGCTCTGAACACTCGTAGTCAGAGCATTGCGAACATGAATTACGTCCAAGAACAGGTGGCTTTTTCATCTTCTACGCAGGAAGACATTTCGACCATTGATGAAACCAAGGCTCTCCGTACTGAAGCCGAAGTTGCTGATCGATGGATTGTTGGCAATCACCGATTGCGAAGTGGATTTAATCGGTTGCTTCGCGTAAATGCCTTGACATCACTTATTCAGCAATCGTACTCGGCAATATCGTTGGTAACCGTTGCTGCCGTGGGAATCTGGCTCTATTCTCGGGGCAGCATTGGTCTTCCTGATGTTGTTGTCTTCCAAGCGGGTGTCGGCATGCTCGTTGCAGCGACCAGCGACTTACAGAATTTCGTGATCAGTCTTGCGAAGGCCCGTGTTTACGAGGAACGTCAGCGTGACCTCGTTCGGGAGCGTCCTCATTCGACCACCGATCAAGTCGTATCGGACGGCCACAACATGATTCAAGCAACAAATCTGAGCTACACCTACCCAGGCGGTCGACAGGTCTTTTCTGATCTGAGCTTTGATATTGGGCGAGGAGAAAAGGTGGCGATCATGGGCGATTCGGGCACAGGAAAGTCCACTTTGATGCACGTCCTTCTTGGACTCATTGAGTCGAAGGGTAACGTTTCTTACGGGTCGGCTCAATTCCGCGAACGGCTCGGTGTGGTTCTCCCTGGCATGTCTCTGCACAATGGAACGGCCATTGATAATTTAGTCGGCCCCAACACTAGCCCAGAACGAATACAGAAAATCTGGACGATCTTGTCTGACCTGAACCTGGATGAACCCATCCGCAGCCTGCCAAAGGGTCTCGACTCGGCGCTCCTACAAGGCGGGAAAAACCTCTCAACGGGCCAGGCGCAACGTATGCTGCTGGCACGATCCTTGATTCGAGGAAGTGAACTTGTTTTCTGGGATGAGGCCTTTAGTAGTCTCGATGTTCGCAACCGCGACCAAATCTATAATCAAGTGTTCCACGGGGAAAACTACGCAGACGTTACGTTTGTTCTCATTAGCCACCAGCTGGATGTCCTGGAGCACGTCAACAAAGTAGTTTTTCTGGCAAGCGACAATTCCGGTGCTCACATCGGCTCGCATAATGAACTGCTTACTTCATGTCCGGAATATCGTGAGTTTCTATCCACGAGCGAACTTCTGATTTCAGATGAAAGTATAGTTCGCCGATAAACCACGGTATGTGCACGAATACTGCGGCGAAACCTTTACGGGCAATCTAGCCGTTTTGAACCGTCTGAAAGTGTTGTGGCGACTGTCCCGGGGCTAGCCACCACCAACACTTTCAGACGGTTCTTTTGTTCACTCGGTGTGCGAGGCAAAGTTCGTCGGGCTGGTTGGGAACCGCTCCATGTATCGCCGTTCCCATGCGGCCAGTTTGAATGCGGACCATACGACGTGGAAATTCAGTGCGGTTATCCTTGCGCAACGACTCCGGCACCGCATGATCATCGAGATTGAACAGTGTCGACGCAGCATCATCTGCGCTATTCCGTGGGCTGCGGGCCCTACTTATTTGATGACGCCACACCTAAAGTCCGAGAGCCGCTTGGTTACTCGCGACACTTCCTGCCGAAGGATTCATAGCAAGACCTTCCTCGCTGGCTTCAAGTCCCCTCCCGCGATAGATGCTTCGTCACGGATTTAGCGGTCGGTAGTGATTCCGCTGTTGTAAGCGAGGATGACGAGTTCGACGCGGTCTCGCGCGTCGAGTTTCGTAAGTAGCCTCCCGACGTAAGTTTTCACCGTGGTCACGGCGAGGGTGTAACGGTCCGCGATCTCGCCGTTGGTGAGGCCTTCTGCGATGGCAGTGAGTATTTCGAGTTCACGCTCAGTGAGGCCCTCGACCCGAGTTTTGTCGGGATGCTCCACGATCGTTGTTTGCACGGTTGCCGGAGGCGCGAGTTCGAGCATCCTGCGGGTAATGCGCGGGGTGACGACGGCGTCGCCGTCGTGCACGGCGTAGATTGCTGATACGAGTTGGGCGGGGGTCACATCTTTGAGCAGAAACCCGCTTGCTCCGGCTTGGAGTCCGTCGAAGGCATACTCGTCGAGGTCGAAGGTGGTCAGGATCAAGACCCGGCTTGTCGGGTGAGCTGCGGTGATCGCTCGGGTAGCTTCGATGCCATCGAGACCGGGCATCCGGATGTCCATGAGAATCACATCGGGATGGTGTTGGGCTGTCATTTCGAGAGCTTCGGCGCCGTTGGCAGCTTCTGCGACGATGCTGATGTCCGGTTGCGGGGTCAGCATCATGGTGAAGCCCATGCGGGTGAGCTCGTGATCATCAACGAGGAGAACGCGAATACTCATGAATGCTCTGCCATCGGAATACGCAGGACTGCGGTGACGTGCCAGCCTCCGCCGGGTGCAGGCCCCGCCGTGGATGTTCCCCCGGAGAGGACAGCCCGTTCGTGGATCCCAGTGAGGCCTTGCCCGTGGGAATGTTCTTCGATGTTCTGTCCGATTGTGTCCTGCGGTTCGCCGTCGTCGTGAATTTGTACGGTGATGCTGTCGACGGCGTAGCTGATGGTCACGTCTATGCGGGTGGCATTCTTACCGTGGCGCATGGTGTTGGTGATCGCTTCTTGCACGATCCGATAGAGGCTTAATTGAGTGCTTCGGTCGCCGATGCTCTGGCCATCGATGACCAGCGTGGTCTGGTATCCGGTCGCTTCTGCCGTATCGAGCAGTTCAGGGATACGTGAGGCGTCCGGTTGGGGTGTTCGGGGTGCCGCGCCATCAATACCCCGAAGAGCGCCCACGACGGTGCGGGTTTCTCCGAGCGCCGTACGGGCGATCTCGTTGATTCGTCGGAGCCCTTCTCGGGCAAGACCCGGATCGGTGTCGAAAGATGTTTCCGCACCGTCGGACAGGTTGATGATCGCGGTGAGCGTGTGCCCAACTACATCGTGCATCTCTCGCGAAAGCGAGGATCTTTCGGTGATCCGACCAAGTTCAGCGCGCTGTTCTCGTTCTCGTCGCGCGTCCTGCACCCGTGCGGCCAATGCGTCCTGGTAGCGGCGGCGCAGCCCGATCATCACGCCGATAAGGCCAGCAAGTACTTGCAACGTGAGACTGATGATCAGCGTCGTGGCCCCGCCTTCGGCGCTTCCCGTGTTTAGGCTTGCGATGCCGAGAACAGTGGTGGTCGCGACCAGTGTCGTTCCCAACGCAATCCACGCCGTTTGTACCGTGGCGTACGCAGCGGTGGCATATAGGGCGAGCGGGATTGCGCCGGCGTCCAACGGGCCTCCCACAGCCGACTTCGCCAGGGCGAGCACTCCAACGACCACCAGCACCAACACCGGGTGCTGTCGACGAAACAGCAGGGCCGCCCCGATCGCTGCCGTCGCGCTGATCGACAGGACAACCTGCCACGTTTCGAGTGCCCCGAGGTATGCAGTGTGTACCAATCCGGGGAGCAATAGGGCTAGGTACCCCAGAGCGACCGCAGCGTCGACGATGCGAGGATGTCGGGCCAGTAAACGGGTGGGAGGGGTGTCCCCGGCGGATGCTGACCGGGGCTTTGATGCACCATCTGCCGCAGGGTCGTGTGTGATTGTCATTTCAGTATTCACGTCGTTTCAAGTATATCCGGCCCGCCAGAAGGAACAGGCCGGTCAGCACTGCGTTCGCCACCAGGAACGGGATGAATTCTTCCGGTGAGGGGCCTGTAAGCGTTCGCACGTGCATGCCGACACCGATCTGGGTGTAGGGATAGAACGCTTGCAATGCGGGGGCTGCGAGGGTCAATGCGAATCCAGCAATGGTGCCAACGAACCCGATGGCAACCGTGCTCGCGAAACTCTTCACAATCAACCCGATGAACAGCTGCAGACAACCGATAGTCATCGCGCCGATCCATCCGCCGAAGACGAGTAGAGCGAATTCGGCAAAAACATGCGCGGAGAGTTCGAAACCGCTGACGAGCCCCGCAGCGAGGAACGCGACGAAGTACAGCAGCTGACAGATGCCGGTGAAGGCCGCCAGGGAGAGGATCTTGTCCCGGTAAGTTACTCGAATCGCCGCACCATACGAGGCCATCCGTTGCCAGTTGCTGTTCTCGTGCTCCATCCGCGTCATGGACGCGACCTTGATGCTGATGACGAGTGGAAGGAACAACAGCGTATAAAGCAGCCCGGATTGCCCCCAGACCGCCATCCAGGTCACACCTTGTTGATGAAATATGGCGGAGTTCTGGAAATAGTTCGCCACCCCGTTCGCCAGATTCAAGCCGCTGAGCAGGACAACGACGAGATACAGCACCCATGCCCGTCGTGTCTTGAGGTGTTCCCCGCCCGGCGCTGCCGAGAATGCCCGCGCCGCCGTGAATGTTTGATTTGTCATGATATTGAGTTCCTAATCTCTACTACGCCGGGAAAAAATGGCCTGGCAGACCAGGACTGAGATGGCACCGACTGCCGCGACGATCAGCAAATGAAGGCCGATTTCAGGGACCATAGGGAACCCGGCGATGCGTCCGTCTATCACGTGCATCCGCACCGGCGTGACCAGGCCGACATACTGCCAGGGCAGAAACATGCTGACCAGCGCAGGCATGAACCCGGCGAACGACCCCAAGAGTCCGCCGATGATTCCCACGCTGAGGGTGACGGCTTGGCGAGTGAAGAGCAGCGCGAGGGTTAGTTGGATACTGATCACAGCCGCATTGGCCAGAACGCAGCCAGCGAAGAAGACACCGATCAAATACCAATCAGCAGTAACACCCTTAGTCGCGCCATAGCCAAGGACCGCAAGAAAACCCACGATGGTGGCGATTGTCGTGGCAGCGAAGATGGCAAAGAATTTTGCGCGGAACAAACCTGTCCGCGATTGATTGGCTGCGAAAAGCACGGGCATCATTCCGCCGTCGTGTTCCATCGCCGCGATCCGGGATGCCAACACTGTGGCCAGGACCGGAGCGAAGATCCCGTGAATCTGCGATACCTGAGCAATCACGAACGCCGAATCGTGGGGCACCGCGCCCTCATGGCTTAGCGACATCGTCAAGGCCACCACCGCCCACACGAGTTCGAAGCCGAGAACGAGAAAAACAGTCAGCCACAGGTGTTTGCGGTGCAGCTTCCGGAATTCCAACGCCACAGGATTCATTCGCCGCTTCCCACCTGGGTGTGCTGCGAGGTCCTGCCGAGGTAATTCTGTTCCAACGGACGCCAACGGACTCACGCTGCCTTCCCTACTTGAGCGTGCTGTGAGGTCATACCCAGGAATACCTGTTCCAACGGACGTCGGCGTACTTCCACTCGGAAAACCTGAATGGCCGAGGAGACGAGGGTGCTCACGAGTCCCGCGATGTGCTCATCCGCGTAGACCGGGAGGGTTAATTCATTCCCCGCGACCTGCTGAATCTGCCACCCTGCCTGACGGAGCAGGCCTGCGGCCCCGGCCGGATCACTGACGGTCACCACCAACCGCCCGGCATCCTCCAGTCCGGACAGCGGCCCCTGGTACAGCAGGCGACCGTGATCGATGATGCCGACGGTGGACGCCATCTGCTCAATCTCCGACAGGAGGTGACTCGACACTAGGACCGTCATCCCGAACCGTTCAGGCAATCCAACGATCAACTCGCGCATCTCGTGAATCCCTGCCGGATCAAGACCGTTCGTCGGCTCGTCCAGAATCAACAGGTCAGGCTCCCCGAGCAGTGCCATCGCCAAGCCGAGGCGCTGCTTCATCCCCAGCGAATAGTTCTTCACCTGTTTCTTCTCCTGACCGCTCAGACCAACAGTGGCCAGCACCGGGGCCACCGTCGAGGCAGACAGCCCCTTGATCCGCCGCACCAGATCCAGATTTTCCGGACCTGTCAAATGTCCGTAGAAGGAAGGGGACTCGATCAACGACCCGATCCGCGGCAAGATGGATCTCTGATTCGAGGCCAGGCTCTGATCGAAGATCTCCACCGTTCCCGATGTCGGTCGCGCCAATCCCAGCAGCATCTTCATCGTCGTACTCTTGCCCGCACCATTCGGCCCCAAAAAGCCGAAGATCTCTCCAGCACCGACCTGCAGGTCCACACCATCCACCACTGGGACGCCCCGATAAGTCTTCGTCAAATCATTCGTCCGGATAATCTGCGGTCTCTGCAATCCAATGCCCTGCATCGTGTTCTGTCCTTCGCTAAATCGAAACTCGAAAATTCGTGTTCCCTTAAGTCAAGAGCATTCGCACGAAAAACACATCCGACCACGGTCGACAGTCCTCGATCGAATCACGTCACCCGTGGCATACAAATTGCCAAGAATTGGCCTCGCTCGTCAGGCCGCCGTCGGATAATTAGCCCGGCTTACGTAGGATCACTTTCGCGCGTCCGATATAGACGTTTCCCACGTCCCGTAAGCCGATCGTCATACAGGCTCATCGGCTATGAGAAAATTTGATCATGGCAATGGGAACCGGCGATTTCGAGTTGACCGTGGACAGGCTGCGAGTCGTGGCACGCTATGTGGCGGAGGCCGCGCAGGAAGTGCTTCCGGTGTTTGAGGCCGCTCATCCAAATGATCCCCGGCCACGCGCGGCCGTCGACGCTGCGTGGGACATTGCCAACGGCGCAAAAGGACCAGCCTACAACGTGTCACAGCCTTAGACGCGCACCGGGCTGCAAAAGATGCAGCCACCGAACCAGCACGACTTGCTGCACGCACTGCGGGCGACGCCGCCGCTGCTGCGTACCTGCACCCGATTGCGAAAGCCACTCAGGTGGGTCATACCCTGCGCGGGCATGCAAGTGCGGCGCGTATCGCTGAGTTGGTTGCAGCCGACAATCCCGAAGTTGGTGACATCTTCATTGAGCGAGCCAAGAACCGCACCACACCAGTCCTGATTGATGTTCTCGGCCGATATCCAATCGCACAAACGGGAAAGAATTGCGTCGCTCACCTCATGAGCGTCTTGGACTCCAAGCTACGCGAATCCCGTTAAGGGTTGGCGTTCCGCTTGTGGGCGCGAAACCGCAGTGCAGAGAAGTCTTGGCATCCAGTGCAGGCGACTTCTGACCCTTCTATGCTTCAAGTCAAGCCATAAGCGTTTGAAGTTTCCTGAAGAGTTGCCGGGCAATGGCGCGCTTGAGGCACCGACGGATCTCCTTGATGCTTTTGCCCTCGGCGGTCCGCCGCACCACGTATTCCCTCGTCGTGGCGTCGAACTGCATCCGCGTCCGGGCAATCGTGTGCAGCGCCTTGTTCAGTTGCCGGTCGCCGTTGCGGTTGAGCCGATGCCGGACGGTGTTGCCCGAGGATGCCGGGATCGGGTTGACACCGGCGATGGCCGCGAAGGCCGCCTCGGAGCGGATCCTTCCGTGGTGGGAATAGGCGACAAGCACGATGGCCGAGGTCACCGGGCCCAGTCCCTGCAAATCCATCAAGCCGGGTGCCATGTCCTGGACAATGTCGGACAGCTGGGTCCTGTTGGCTTCCATTTCGGTGTTGAACGCAATGACGGCACTGGCCAGGCAACGTGCCTCATCGCGCGCGACCCGGTCTGCCCGACTGTCCCGGGACCTTGCCCGCCAGGCAGCGATGTTGCGGATTCGGGCGTCGCTCAGGGCTTCACGGGCATCAACGTCCAGTGCGGTGCTCCGGGTAATCGCGGTCAGCGCCAAGCGGTCGGCTGACCGTTGGCGATCCATCATCCTGCGGGCATCCAACAGGATCCGCAAGGCGTTCCGGTCACCGTCGGCGCGGGGCTCGAGCAGGGACGCGACCTCGATGCCAAGGACGGACTGCGCCGCTGCCACCGCATCAATGGCATCGGACTTTCCCTGGGCCCGCCGGGACGTCCTGCGTGGGGGCCGCACGTCACAAACACTGATCCCGGCCCCGCGCAGCGCCCGTGTCAGGCCGGCACCGTAGGAACTCGCGCCTTCCACGGAGACCAAGACCTGTCCTTCTCCGGACGGCCTGTTCATCCAGTCGGCGGCCCGGGCGATGCCCGGCGGGCTTGCCGGAAACGTTGCGGTGTCCACGACCTGTCCGGTCGCCGAGGCAAGGATGGCGTAGGTGTGGGTTTTGGCATGGGTGTCCACGCCTACGACATGGGCGTATTGGTTGGCCACGATGGTCATTAGGGTTCTCCCTTCGGACGGGCTTTTCCCAGCGCCGATCCGGGAAGAGTCACGCCGAGGCAGTTCTCTAACGAGTCACGGCCCAAACCTATTGGCGGGCCGGACAACCTTCTATCAAGCCATCGGAGTGGGCCAGAAAGGTGCAGCCCCAACCGGGCGGACATGTCAGAAGCAGGACACTGTCGTGGCCGGTCAGAAAATGAGCGAGTCACACCCGGCCGGGGTGGCACCAGTCTGCCAGCCAGCCCCGGGCCGGCCAATATCATTAGAGAAAATGACAGGCGCTAAGGGTGATTCCTGAGTGTTGTAAGTGGGTACGACCGTCTGTATGGGGTTACTGCTCGCCAGAATTCGCCATAACATGACAAAATTGAAGATGAGGCTTGGCGAGCACTTTCATGCGACTACTGCCAAGGCCTTGGGTGTGGGAGATATCAGCACACCTCGTGACCTTGGAATAGTCGGCCCGGCATCAGGTGAATTCGCTAGTCAAGTGGCGGGAAGGAAACCGGGGGGCTGAGGTTTTTCACCCGGATAAGGTAGTCGTTTATGGCGTCACGGCTGGAATTGAGCCGGGCTAGGGTGATGTCGAGTCGATCGCGGTAGGCGATCAGGTCTTCACGTAGCTCGGGGCCGGGCGAGACGTCGTACACGTCGGCGGCATCTCCCACACAGGGCAGGATGGTTTGGATCATTCGTGTGGGCATTCCGGCACCCAATAGGCACCGAATTTTCTGCACCTTTGTCCGTTGCGACTCCTCGTAGGACCGGTAGCCGTTGTGGTCGCGCTGGACGATGATCAGACCTTGCTCTTCGTAGTAGCGAAGAAGTCGAGGTGTGGTCTCCGTGAGTCGGGCGAATTCGCCAATCTGCATCGTGGGTCATCCTTTCACCGTCGTTGTTCGCCGTGCACAAGAACCGTGTGGGAGGGCGCGGTATTCCCGACCCTCGACAGTACAGGCCGCCGAGGGGATCACGCGAACATCAATGGTCGTACACGTATGAGCTTTTTAGCCAATTTGACCTTCCCATCAGTGGTAACCCGTCAAACTGCGTGAATGACAATATCTGCACCTTCTCAGACCGCCCTGACTGTTAATGCACCGGGCCGACGCCCTATACACATCGCAATCCTGCTGGGCATGGTGGGTTTTATCACCCTCCTGACCGAGGTGCTACCCGCAGGAGTTCTTCCCGTTCTAGCCAGTGACCTGAAGGTCAGTGTCGGTCTGGCCGGACAGAGTGTGGCCGTATTTGCCATGGGCTGCATTGTTTCCGCAATTCCTCTCAGCCGCGCCACCTCCGGTTGGAACCGACGTACCCTGTTGCTGACTATTCTCGCGGTATCGGCGTTGGCCAACCTCGGTACAGCTTTGGCTCAGGATCTGCCGAGCCATCTGGCAACCCGTTTTGTTGCCGGCCTTGTAGCCGGACTGGTGTGGGCCATGCTTCCGGGCTATACCCGCGGGTTCGCCGAACCACGTCAATTTGGTGCCATGCTGAGCGTTGCCCTGACCGGTGGGACCCTGGCCATGGCCGTGGGAGTCCCGGTCGGTACCCTGCTGAGCGAACAGATCGGCTGGCGGGCTGTGTTTGTGGGTGTGGCCGCGCTGACAGTGCTTTTGGCTGTGTTTGTATGGATCCTCGCCCCACGAGTTGCTGGAACCCGCGCCAGCGGGGCGGCCCGTCTGCGAACCGCCCTGAGTAGCTCTGCCGTGCTCGTGGTTGTCGCCGCCGTGATTCTGGTGGTGGTGGGACAGAACATGGCCTATACGTACCTCGCCCCCATTCTCATCGCACAGGGCGACCCACTGCCGATGAGCATGGTTCTGGCGATCTTTGGTGTGGCATCCATGGTGGGAACCCTCGGGGGCGGACGACTATCGGATAGACGCCTCGGCCCTACCTTAGTGACAGGGCTCATACTGGGAGTTGTAGGACTCGGGCTTTTTGCCCTCACGTCGATTGCCTGGTTGCTGATCATTGCCGCCACGTGTTGGGGCTTGGCTTTCGGTTCTTATGCGGCGCTCTTCCAAGTTGCTGTCGCTCGTACAGGCGGTACTGCAGCCGATGCCGCGCAGTCGGCCCTCGTGACAGCCTGGAATATCTCTATCGCCGTTGGCGGTGCCGTAGGTGGTGGACTGCTTGGCTTGTGGGGCACCGAGGTTCTTATACCCATAGCTGCCGCACTCACCCTGCTGAGTATTCCGCTAGGCCTCCGCATCGCTCGCAACATTAGTTGCTCGTAAAGCACATCAAGCACACCTACACCTGCTCTAAGAAGCAGCCCACTAGTTCTCTTGAATGGGGCGTGTGCATCCAAATTTGGCGGGGCACGCCACATTCAGGAATACCGGGCACGTACTGTTGGGCAGATCCTTGGTCCCCGGATTGAGTTTGTTCGGCTTTGCGATGTTCCGGGGGCGCATTGTTAACGATCGCTAGCGAGACACTTCAAACCCACTTTTCGGAAATGCGGAACCACGCGGCCCATTTTGTAACGCTTGTGGTTTTCAATGCTAAATGGTTCTGGAACGAATTTCGTGAATGGAGACGGCTCGTCGCTGCGTTCGGTGTTCCCGCGCCAAGACAGATCGCGGGTGAAGAGGTGAAGCAGGTGCGCAGTGTCTACGGGACTAGGCGGACGTAGGACCTGCACAAACGCTGCATTCCAGGGCCCGAACATGGGGCGCTGTCGCGGAGGAATACAGCCGCTGCCGGCGCAGGATCGCGGGCACGGATCCTCGTTTCACGAAATTCGCGCCAGAACCCGCTAAATGTCGCATTTTTGCAGAGCTAAATGTCGCAACCCCAAACGCAATGACTCTTGGTTCACACTGTTTCGCAGGGGATGGTTCACCGCGACACCTGAGGTTCAAAATTCCGACAGTTATATACGGTTAGATTTCAAGGAATCCAGATCCGCGTTTACCCCGCCCATAAAAGTGCCATTTGAAGGCTCCCCGAACGCGAACCTTTCAGTTTCTGGGGAGGCAGGCAGGATCCGCACGTGGTAAGTGCGGTTCCGTTCATTGAGCCATATCACGTGCACCAGGGGGGTGACCGGAGCATGCCCAGAACCCGGCCGACCCCCGAAATACTGAACTAACCAAACATCAGGACTCCTAAACCCCAAAACGCGGATCGGATCAGAGATTGACGTGTGCACGGCAGTAGGGCCAGCCAATGGAACAATTGCTCCATGTCCGATGACCAAAAGAGTTCCAGCGACCCAACCTTGAAGCTAGTCTCACTCGACACCGACGTCATTCCCCTCGGTGAGCGAATTCAGAAAAGCATCCTGGACTATGTGACCGCCGTAGGTGACGCGGCCGAGACAACCTATCTGGAAGCCAAGAGCAGTCTGGACGTCACCAGCAAGGTAGGCGTGGCGAAGGTCGCCAAATTCCTGCTGGGAGCGGCCAACCGTCGTCCTTCTGAAGCGGCACGGCATTTCCACGGGTACTCCGTGCTAATCATAGGTGCGCAGCAGGGCAGTGCTCCTGGGGTTCCCCGTGGAGCCGAGCCCCATGAACTCGAGGACAGGCTCCGCCCGTACCTCGGGCCACAGTTCCCGGCGTTCGAGTTCGGGAGGATCGGCATCGATGACCACAACGAGGTGCTGTTCATCATCGCCCAGCCCCCGCAAGAGGGGCAATCGATCTTTTCCTGCCACAAGACGTACCAGAGCGATGACCGCCGCGACAGCTTGGAAGACGGCGCGATTTACGTGCGAGGCACCAGCAACACGCGTCCTGCGCGTTCCGGCGAGGTCTTAGCCCTCGTCGAGCGTGCCCGCGGCGGTGGAAAGCCATCGATCCAGCTCGAGGTAGTTATCCTCGGGTCGGTTTGTCGAGTCGACCGTGTGCAGGACGTCTTCGAAATCCTGTACGAGCGCGAAGAGGAAGTTTTCAACCGGCAGCCGGAGCCCGTGAAGAATTCCTTCGGCGCAATGTCGCCCCTCTTGGCGCCGGGTATCTTGGGCGCGTCGAAACCACTGTCTGTCGAGGAGCGAGCTCAGCGCTTGAAGGACTGGCACATTGATCGGGCGTCCCACATCGCAAAGGGGCGGGAGCACTTCCTTAGTGTCGGACTGCCTGGTGCGGGCATCCGTGTCCTCAGCCGCGACCGGTTCGTCGCCAAGCCCCATCTCATCGTGACGTTCCACGACTGCGAGGCGATCGATCACCTAGACGCCGGCGATGCCGACTACAAGAAGGTAGTCGAACCCATAGTACGAAGGCAGAACCCGTTCGGCATGGGATTCGATCCCAGCACACTCCGAATCACGCCGCGCGATTACCCTGTGAGCTGGACCAATCGAGGCGACGACGCCGAAATCACACTTTCACCGGAGTCGTTCCGGCCCAACGTACCGTGGACGAGCGACCAAGACGATTACGTGATCATCGCGCGAGACACGCAGGCCCGTTCGGTGACCGTGACGTGGATCCTCACGGAGGACGGCAACGACGCAGTGACCAGTGGAGAGCTCCGGGTCCCCACCGCTGACCTCATCGACGCTGCTGATCTGTTCAAGCGGGTATTCCTGAAATGAGACTGATCATCTCGGGCTTCACTCCAGATAGCACGCTTCCGAGATTCGGTTCGGGGCCCTCTGGGACCTTTGCTCCTTGGAAGGATCGGCATCAGATGGCGGTCCACCAGAAGGCAGCAACCCCAGCCATGTGCCATCAAGTATGGCCAACCAATCAGGAGAGAGGCGTGGCAGCCAGTGCTTAAGGACATGCGGTTCACGTTTGGCAACATCCAAGCCGATGAAGACGGCTACTACTGGTTGCTGAACGGCCACGAGCGCAGAGATAGGAACGACACATTCGACATCCTGGAAGGCGACCTCAAGGACATCAGTGCTACACACCTGCGACAGATGTATCGGAGACTGCATAAGCATCTTGGGGAAGACTGTTCACCCTCAGATATGGTCATCCACACGGGAGAGATACCGTCAGAGTTTGACCTCCGCGATCTTCCGCTCCTTCCGACCTCTGACGTGAAATTCTCATTTGAGGAAGGGGAAATACTGCTGGTGGTCGAGTGCTATCTATCGATGCCTGGCTCTGACGACGAGAGCCCTCAAACCGACTTAACTAAACTCAACGCTCCTCCCCCTGGACTCGACGTAGCTGCGTTGATCGCTCCGCTTCTCAGTAGGAAGCGCCTAACGCTCGTGGACGTTGATGCGTACAACTACTCCGACGACGAATGGGAGATTTCAGTGGAGATCGGATTTAACCCACGTTCTCGCATGTTATCCGATCTTTACCTTGATGCCCTTGAGGTCAAAGCCTTGATCGAGGCTTCGGCCGGCGGCGTGACACGCGAGACGGTCGCCGAACTGATACGAGGCGGACACGTCAAGGCTTTGCTGGGCCAACCCGAGGGCGACTGGCTTGAGGCGAAACGTCAGCACGCTGACTTTGATTCCGAAGTCGGAAAGATCCGCTTGGCCCAGTGGGTGGCACAGTTTGCAAACTCGCCCGAGGGTGGAGTCGTGGTTCTAGGGCTGGCCACGAAAAACCAGGGCAACGGCGACGTGATTACCAAGATCACGCCATTGCCCCGTGAGTCGGGGGTCCGTAAAAAGTACGTGCAGGTGCTTGATACCAAAGTGATCCCGCCGATAGAAAACCTTCGTGTTGATCTCATAGCCCACGGCGAGAGCGATCTGGTTCTTATAGAAGTGCCTCCGCAAAACGAAGAAAACAAACCCTTCCTCGTTCATGGTGCTGTCGTTGAGGGCAAAGCCCAGGGAAACTTCTTCTCAATCGTGCGCCGTCGGAACGACGAAATGGCTTCCACCCACCCGGCTAACGTTCACGCCAATTTGACCGTCGGACGGGCCTTCCTGCGACGAGGTGAGCTCCCAAAAAAATTAAGCATGGAATAGGGTCCGTTCGTTGACGCAGAGCCGCAGGTTAGGTTCCGTGGACTCGGTCACCGTTCCAAATATTAACTACGGCGAAGCACTGACGTGGATGCCATCTCACCCAGGCAGGTCACAATTCGCTGGACGGGCACACGAATCGTCACTGCAGTTATTTGGACCGATTTGGGTCATCCTGTCGAACGACGAAGCCGTCCGAATGAAGGCCTTAGTACTCGCTGGCGAGTCGTGCGTGTGGGAGGAGTTCGCCACCCAGATGCAAGGCGGTTCAAACGCATGAATACGTTGAAACAGGGTCGCTCGCACAGGAGCTGGCAGTCTAAGCTTCTTCCGTCGCTTCGAGCTGCTTCCGAAGTCTCCTGACCTCGGTTTCCGCGGCGGCAAGCTGGACCGCAACCTTTTCCCGGTCGGTATTCAACACCTGTGCCGTTGCCGGCTTCGCTTTGGGTACCAGCCAGCCGATCCGCTGGTATCCGGTAATCCGCCGCACGTTCGTGCACGTGTAACAGTCCAACTCGGTTTCGGGACGCGGCCAGCGGAGGTCAAGCATCTTCCGGATGTGCTCTCGCTCGGGGTCCTCGTGGTGCCGGCCGTTCCCCTCTTCCGCGGCCCAGAGCTCCTCGAAGTCTCGGCGCATCTGTGTGATGCGCTCTTCGGACACCTTTTTGGGCCCGTCCTCGGGCTTCCAATCCATGTCAGTGCAGACTTGCCCGTAGTGCCCGCAGGCGAGCTTGACCTGCCAGAACATCGATGAGTGCGGTTCAGGCTTCCGGATTTTGGCCCAGGTCTCGGCGTCCATCCAGTCGTACTCCGATTCCTCAGAGTCCGCAGGGAACTCCAGGATCTTCCGATCGCCCCACTCGACGATGTCGCGGTACGGCTTCTGGGTAGAGCCGTGGTCGGTCGGGCACCAGTATTCACCGACGGGAAGCCT
The DNA here is from genome assembly GCF_042901625.1 of Paeniglutamicibacter sp. NPDC012692. Classification (NCBI taxonomy): domain Bacteria; kingdom Bacillati; phylum Actinomycetota; class Actinomycetes; order Micrococcales; family Micrococcaceae; genus Paeniglutamicibacter; species Paeniglutamicibacter sp. NPDC012692. The sequence continues at coordinate 29,204 of NZ_JBIBDE010000011.1, read as the reverse complement.
GCGCCCTGTCATGGGATCGCGATAGCTCCTACCGTCGGGGTACTCGTCCTCTTCCCGGGTGAGGAGCTCGTGCGTGCAACCGCACTCCAGTTGGACTCGCCAGCGGAAGATGTCTCCGGCATTCGGGATGAGTAGTGGCCAGAGCGCCCGCTCGTATCGTTGGCGCATTTCCTCGACGTCTTTCTCGAACTCCTCCCGCACCTTCTTTTGCGCGCGTGCCCTCCCCGGCACGCGCTTCAGCAGGCTCCCTGTCGCAGGTGCCTTGGCAGTTGGATCATGGTTCTCGGTGGCGTGCATTCCTCGATCTTTGTCCAAAGCACCGGATGAGTCGAGATGACGCGCGGTTATCCCTATGTCTGATGGATCCGGTCGCCACCGAGCCGGTGGGCCTGAGCAGGAACGAAGGCCTGACGTCAGGCTGTCGCCGCCGACGAAGAACGTCAAGAGGGAACGGCTGAGGCACCCCGTTTGGTGAGCACTTTCAATGAGTATCGTCGCTTTCGATACGGATCGATTCGACCGAACGTCGAAGATATTGATACACCGTTTCCCTGCTCAGCCCGTAGTCCCGGGCGAGTTGGGCCTTGGGGATCCCTGCGGCCGCCCGGGCCACCAGCTCGCTGACCTTTTCGGGGTCCAGGGCTCGGGTGCGTCCCTTGTAGACCCCGCGGGTTTTCGCCAGGGCGATGCCTTCGCGCTGGCGTTCCTTGATGAGGGATCGTTCGAATTCGGCGAACGCCCCCATGACCGAGAGCATCAGGTTCGCCATCGGGGAATCCTCCCCCGTGAAGACCAAGCCTTCCTTCACGAACTCCACCCGGGCACCCTTGCCGGTCAGGGTCTGCACCACCGATCGCAGGTCGTCCAGGTTCCGGGCCAGACGGTCCATGGAATGCACCATCACGGTGTCCCCCGCGCGGGCGAACCGAATCAGCTCCTCGAGCTTCGGCCGCTGGGTGTCCTTGCCCGAGGCTCGATCGGTGAACACCTGGTCCAGGGTTTGGCCTTCGAGCTGGCGCTGCTCGTTTTGGTCCAGCGCGCTGACCCGCACGTACCCAAGCCGCTGCCCAACCACGAACCCACCCCACATTTTTCGAATACCAACCGCTATTTGTCAGGTTAGAGTCTAAGAGTTTCTGGCCACCATGTCTACAAATAAGAAATTCGACCCTAACCTGACATCTTCCGAATTAGTCGCCTGACGTCAGGCTGGGGTATACCCCAACTAGACGACTCTTTTGTTTCCAAGACGCTCCCAATAGGATATGAGTTCTGCAGAGCCACATGGCGGATGGATACCAGATTAGGAATCTGCCTCCTTCCACGCCTGCCCCTCGACTGCAACACGCGAAATCCCGCCGCTCACCCGAGCTACCGGAGGGGGCTTTCGTTGTTCGGGATGGGAATGACTAGAACTTCCATTCAAGATTCGGGCACCCCCAAAGGATTCGATGAGCTCTTGAAACGGCTAGGGCTCGAAGGATGTTGGCTCGAAAGCAGTTGCCGGGAATGGAATGCTGGTCAAAGTGCTACACGCTCAACGCGGCAAGTTCCAACAGCCGTGAGCGGACACTCTAACTGGGAAAGAAGAAAGACGGGATGAATCGCCTATTGGGTCGCCATCCGTTGCTGACTGGATATCAGCGGCCTCAGATTCGATGGCTCAGATGCAGCACTCAAACCGTAACTTCGACCTTCCAGAATTCTTGGCAGTTTTAGCCCTCGGTCCGTTCTTCGGGAGCATATGCACAGGTTTTGGTGAACTTTTGCAAGTACTCGCGAGTCGACAGTTCAAACAAAGTTCCCCAGCAGCTCGGGTCGAGCCCCTGGGGAACTTGTTGTTTAAAGACCAGCCCAGAACGGTTACCGACGATCGGCAGGCCACGCCTCCCTGCTCGAAGATGGGACCGTCACCTGCAATGCGTCGATCTTGACCAGAGCCCGGTATGTCGCCCCAATGAGCAAGATTACGCCGACGATGCTAAATAGACCCCCAATGGCCGCCACGACCAGGAACGGGAGGTCCAAGCCAATCGAGCCGTTGTTAAAAGCCATCCGAGTGCCGAAAGTTATTGCGATGAAAACGATTAGCGATCCGGCAAGTATTGAGCAGATACCACCCACGAAAAGCCCCGCCGCGTCTTTGTACTTCATGTTTTCCCCCTTGAGTGAAGCTGATTATTTGAGATTACCTGGAATGGCAAGGGTTCCAATCCTGAAAAGGCTTGCGGCCGTCCAATCCTGCCTTTAACGGCAACGCCAAGGCCCCCGGTAGATCAAATGAGCCGCTCGGGTCTTTTGACCTATCCCTGAAATCATGCCGTTCTTTTGCGGGATACAGGTATCGCCCGAACGTTTTCGGTTGAACGCCGGTGATTGCGATCCTGACGCAGCCGTTCCTTACTCCATATGCCCACTCCCACTCCCAACCTGCGGCGGGGCCCTCCGCGTCGTGGCATCCTTGGGGCTGCGTCGTGTTGGACTGAGTGGGCTTGTCCCGCGTCTACAAGGTGCGACCAGACTCAATGGTCGTCAGTGGGGACGGCCTTGTGGTCGGGGCACTGGGTGGTGAGGGTGCGGTGGATCGCGTCGTGTTCGGCCCGGGTCATCCAGAGCTCGTGCTTGGCCTTGACTGCGGTTTGCCGGGCGACGTAGTCGCACCTGAACCCCTTGTTGGGCGGCAGCCACGTCGCAGCGTCGCCGTCGCCCTTCGAGGCGTTGGTTGGCCCGTCGACGGCCAGGAGGTTGAGCGGGTCGTTGGCGAAGGCCAGGCGTTCCTCGGCGCTTCGTTGTTGGGCGCCCTTCTGCCAGGCATCCGAGAGCGCGACCACGTGGTCGATCTGGACCCGGGTGCTGGTCCCCTGCCCGCGGACAAAGTCGATCGTCTTTCCGGTGAACGGATCCCTGAGGGTTCCGGAAGTGATAACGCAGCCGTGCGTCCCGGGTTTCGCGGTCGTCTCCAGCAGGTCCCGTCCGAGGATGTCGTTGCGTGCGTCGCATCCGTTGCGGTCCGGGTCCTTCCACCCGGCCCCGAAGAGGTCCCGGTCGTAGCCGGTCCGCGGGCCCCGGCCCTTGACCGGGATGGTCGCCAGTTGCGCCAGGGCACTCCCGTTTTCGGGTGCGGCCCTCGGCGGCGCGGACGTCGCGGGCGCCGGTGCGCGCCGGGGTGTGGGTGAGGGTCGGGCAGCCGGTGTGGTGGTGGCCGCGGGTGTCGGTTCTTCGGTCCAGGTGGTGATCGGTGCGTGGGTGGCTCCCTCCGAATGGATGGCCAGCGGCTCGGCCGCCGGGGCCGCGGCGCCTTGGGCACCGCAGCCCGACAGCAACCAGGCCAGAACCGTTCCGAGGGCCAGCCACCTCGCTCCCCGCAGAGGGGCGGTCATTCGCAGGCGACGCCGTCCCCGTCGCGGTCCAGCTTGCGGCTGTACCCGGGATCATCCGAGTAGATCGGCGCGGCGCCGGCCGCGCGGACCGCAGTGCAGTTCGCGTAATAGGCCGAAGGCCGGGGGGTGCTCTTGACCGCGGTCTTCTTCTCGGCCTGCCGCTGGGCTTCCTTCTTTGCCTCGGCTGCCGCTGCCGCCCGCTCTGCTTTGGCCGCGGCGGCCTTGCGTTCGGCTGCCTTTTTCGCCTTGGCCTTGGCTTCCGCAGCGGACTTTTCCTCGGCCACCTTCTTCGCCGCGGCCTGCTCTTCGGCCTTCTTAGCCTTGGCCTTGGCTTCCGTGGCGGCCTTGTCCTGGGCGGCCTTCTTTTCGGCCTGTTCCTGTGCCTGCGCGATGGCCCGATCGTGGTTCGCCTGGTCCACCCAGATAAGGGCCCCGGAGGTGTCCTTATCGCAATAGTTGCTGTCACTGCCCTGGGTCATCACCAGGTGGTCGGCCTCACAGGTCTGCCCCACGAAACCGGCCAGGTCTGGTTCCTGTGCAGCGGCGGGGGCCGCGATTCCCGCGACCGGCGGGGGCTCGGCGGTGTCCGCGGGCAGGCCTTGGCCGAAGACCGCGGCCGAAGCGACAAACAGGACGAGGGACCCGCCGGCGACGCCGCCGGCGAACCGGCGGTTGGGAATGCGTGCCCAACGCAGGCGCCCGATGGCCACGGCAAGCAGGGCCACGACCAGGGCCACGATGCTCAGGAAGAACACCAGAAGCGGGGCCGCCACCAGCAGAAGGATCAGCAGGGCCGCCGCCGCGGCGGCAATCAGCCAGAACTTCGGCGGGCGTGGATTTTTTTGCGCAGACAGATGACCTGAGACGTTGTTCATGAGACGTTCCCCCAACGAAACTAAACCGATTTGAAAAGCCCAGCCTAGACCGTTTAGCTCACCGGCAGAAGCCACATGTCGCCCCGTCTCACCTAGCGTCGCTTTGCCGAGCGACGAACTTCCCGTTCACGGGACAGTGACCCTCCGCCAGCATGCCCCGGGACCAGCGGAGAAGGTCCGTGAAGGCGGCAAGCATGGCCAAAACACCGATCGTGGCACTCCTGTCAAACATCGCACCAACGTGAAGGTGAACCCTGGACCAGTAATTCGTCGTGGACGGCGTTAGGGGTCCACGACGAGAACGTCGGAGGTGGGGATGCTGTCGATCGTGTAGCCCGGCATCGTCTCGATCACCGAACGCATCGTGACCCTTGCGTTGGTACTGCCGATCTCGTGCTCCCCGGCAGGGCCAAAGACGTAGAGGCAGGTGGGGTTCGTCCCCGCACCGAAGCGGGAACGAGACTGGATCCCCTCGAAGCCGGCCGCTTCCATGGCCGCGGCCCAGGCGCGGGTCATCACGTAGTCATCGTCCATGGGGGCAGTGATGTCACCGGGAACGATCCCGAACGCCGACGCCGCACCGGCCGTGAAATCCGCGGCCTTGATTCCCGGGATCTCCAGGTGGGAGATCCAACGGTCGGCAATCATCGATGCCGGAATGGCAGGATCGCCCACGAAGGCCACACCGAGGAACTCGCGCACGGCGACTTCCTCCGTGGAGGCAGAATTCAGCGTGCCCTTGGGTGCCTCCAGGTTGAAGCGGCCCACACTGCTGGAAAAGTACCACGGGCTGTGCAGACCGTGTGCGCGGTAGCGGCACACGCGCGCACGGTGGTGGTAGGCGGGAAATCCCGCGTAGTCCTTGGCTTGGTCCGGGGACCGCAGCGTGCTGGAAGCCCGGCTCATGCAGCGGCGTGCCAGCCGGCGGCGTCATCGGCCGCAAGCTTCTCCAGCTCGGCGATCCGGTCGGTGTCCCCCGAGGTCAGGACATCCAGCGCCGTCGTCTCACCCAGCTGGGCGAGGCGGGCGGTCAGCCAGTAGGCGACGGTCCAGCCATCCACGCCGGCGCCTAGCAGGACCTTCAGCAGTTTCTGGAGCCCCGGGACCACCGCACCGTGGGCGAATTGGAACGCCGGGAAGAGGACGACACCATCTGCGGTGGTGACCCGCAAGAGGCGGTCGTTCTTGACCCGTTCGCTCACGGCCTGGCGCGAGATTCCGCCCAGGACCTTGCGCACACGGTCCGTCGTGTAAAAGGCACCGAGGCGGTCGTTGATCCGGTTGGCCGCCAGAACGGCATCGGCCATCGCGTTGACGGTTGCGCGCTCGGCCTCGCCGGAGAAATCGGTGACCTCCTTCGAGGCAAGCATCTGGTCAAGCCGGCGCCCCACGCCATCCAGCACCCGCTCGCGCCAGTTCTCGGCGGTCGACGTATCGCCCTGCAGGCGATCGATGACATCACTCATGGTGGTTACCTCTTTCTCGTCCTCTCACTTTTTCACTTCCACCACAAGCTTGTCAAGGTACGTCAAGGCATATTGGAAAATCTGGGAATTCTGTAACATCCCGCCCTCGGCAACTATCCGTGGGTTCATGCGTAGCCAGCTATTGACGTTGGAATGAAGCGGGATTCGCCTCATAGATATTGCGAAGTAGAGGCTGCGAACACGAACCCGCCCAAACCGTCGGAGAGGTCCACTATGCTCAGAGCAACCGCGAAGTCACAACCAAGATCGGATGGCCCAATGGCTCACCTCAGGCAGCAGTTCAAGGACGCATTGAGCTCGATCGAGCCCGGTGACGACAAGATCAACGCGCCGGAGGCCCACCAGCTCGTGCGCGATGCGCTCGAAGCCGACTCAAAGCTCATGGAATACGGGGCCAACCCCGTGCTGATCGGCTCGTACAAACGCAACGTGTCGATCAAGCGAATCAAGGACGTCGACGTATTCGTCCGACTCCCCGATGTGCCGGACGAGGTGACCTCCCAGGAGATACTCGATCGATTCTTCAGGGTCCTCCACGCTGAATTCGGCACAGATTCCGAAGGCCACCGACGAACCAAGCGCCAAGACCGCAGTCTCCAGGTCGAGTTCCCAGAGTACGACCTCTACGTCGATGCGGTCCCCGCCCGCCCACACTGGGACGGTGGGACCTGGGAGATCCCGCAGAAGGGCGATGAGAATCAGTGGGTGCGCACCAATCCCGAGAAACTCACCTCTCTGTCTAGCACCATGAACACCGACCATGACGGTTACTACGTACCGACCGTCAAACTGCTCCGGCAGACCCGGCGCGCCCTGCTCGGCACAAAAAAGCCCGGCGGGTTCTTTATCGAGATGGCGACCTACCAGGCCTTCGCTTCCGGGGCGGTCTCGGGCAACGACCACGCGGAATACTTCGTCTCCGCCCTCCAAGAGGTCAGCAAGATCATCGGCGACTTCGTGACCTACAGCATCGGGGTAAACGACGCCACACTGCCGGGAAACACCATCCGCATTCGCGCGACCGATGAAGAACTGGACGCGGCTCGGACTCGGTTCGCCGACGCCGCGGTCGCTGCAAGCGCTGCACTCGAAGAGGAAGACGAGGGCAAGGCCGCTCTGGCGTTCCAGAAGCTGCTGGGCAAGAACGGTGATAACGAGACCGTCTTCCCGATGCCCCCGGGCTTCAACGAGAACGGAACCAAGCGTGCATCCGCGGTCTCGGCCGGCGCACGTGTCGTGCCTGCGGGAACCAGGACCTTTGGGTGAGTCTGGCAAAGTACAACGACTATGCGGCCCACCTTAGGCAGCATTTCGAGGAAGGCCTCATCCGTGCCGGGTTTGTTGAATCGGACTCCGGGTGGAGTGGTCGAATCCCGCATTCCGACCGTTCGACCGACGTTCTGATCACCTTGGGCGCAGGTTTCCCATTCAAACCTCCAAGGGTCGTACCCGTGGATCCCGCCTCAGTGCCTTGGTCTTGGCACCGGGAGTTGGACGGAGCGCTGTGCCTGGTCGCTCAAGATGACCACGAAGGACTCTGGTGGACAGAAACTCCTGCATTCCTCGAACACCTTGCGGCGTGGTTGGAGCAGTCCATCGCCGGTTGGCCCGATGACCGCCCAGACCTCGACCTGGAGCGGTACTTCCGCCCCTCAGCAGACGCACGTCTCTTCCTCTACGACGACCTCACTCAGTACCATAACAACTTTGTTCGTTTCCGCCCGTCCGGCAACAACACCATGCGGATCGGGAGGGGCACCCGGCCCGTAAAGCCGTCAAAGCACAGTCAAGACCGCTTCGGATATGTCGCTGACCTCGGTGAAGTCGACGTGCCACCGCGGACCTGGCAGGATATCTCCGCCCGAATCAACCCGGAGGTGGACCTTGAACGCAAGATCCGGCAATACAGGGTTGCCATAGTGGTGCTGATCTACAAACGAGACGCCCACGACGGCGCGGTCGCGCTGGAGGTATGGCCCAGCAAGGATGGCGGGATCGAGGTCAGGCGCCTGCGCTCCGGCGCAGACACCAAAGCGGCCAGGTCGGCTCGCGCGGGTCTCCAGTCCGCCGAACTCCACGCGTACCGTGTTGCAGTCATCGGCGCCGGCGCCCTCGGATCATTCATCTCCGACATGCTCGTACGGTGCGGTATTCGGCACCTGACCCTCATCGATCACGATGTGATCATGCCCGGCAACCTTGTCCGTCACCTCGTGGGCCCCGAGATGGTCGGCATGTCGAAGGTCGAAGCGGTAAAGCAGCACCTCGTCAGACGCAACGAGGTTCCGGGCAGCAATATCACCACGATCGACCAGGCACTCGTCTCGGGTAACGAAGCCGTTGACCTCCTCAACCATCACGACCTCGTCGTGAACGCCACCGCGGACTTTGCCACCAGCGCGCTCCTTCACGTCGCCGCCGAGTCGCTGGGAATGCAGGTCCTCTCAGCGGCCCTTCAAAACGGTGGCACCACCTACCGCATCGACGTCCTGCCGCCCCTCGAAGGGGCCACCATGTTAGCGCCGTCCACGATCGACAACGGCAAAATGGGAGAGGGGCTGTTCGAGGCGGGCTGCGGAAGCCCCATCTCCCTAGCGCCACCGCATGCAGTGGCCGAGGCAGCAGCAGCAACAGTCCGCCACGCAATCGGACTTCTTGTACACCAACCCCTTCATCCTGCAGGGGAAGTGCAAACCCTCCAGATTGCCTCGGAAGAGAGCCACCAATGACCCGGTCTCCAGCAAAGATCAAACTAAGCCAGGATGCCTACGAGGCCATCGCCACCGAGACCGCGAAGCATTTGCCCGTAGAGACAGGTGGCATCCTTCTTGGCTATCGGGAAGGCACCAACCTCGTTGTCACCCATGCCCTGATGGTCGACGGGCAAGGGGCGTCCGGCGTCAGGTACGTTCGCGACGATGTGAGGGCGAACTCGATCCTTGACGCGTTTTTGGCCGAACGAGATCGCGATGATCCAGTTGGTTACATCGGTGAGTGGCACAGCCATCCTGCTCCCCATGGCCCCAGCCCAATCGACGTCGCCGCCATACGCGAGACCGCGAAGACCAGCGAAGGGCCCCTAGCCTTGCTTGTTCACGCCCCCGGCGGAGATGAACCGTTCTTTGGGCTGATCGCTGGACGTCAATTATTCAGACGCACCACCATCAGGAAAGCAACGGTCGCTCTCCCGCCATCCCGATTCGCACCGCTGGGTCCTTTGCCGCACGGCGCTGTTCGAAGCGACGGTCCCGTGTTCATTTCTTATCGGCAATCGGATGGAACCCCACAGGCCGAGTCGCTTGAACACTTGCTAAGGGCAGCGGGTCTCGTTGTCTGGAGGGACCACACCGATCTGCGCGCCGGCACGACGACTGACCGCCTAGAACAAGCCCTGACCCAAGGGCTTTCGGCAGCAGTGCTCGTCGTAACGCCTCAGATCGTCGAAAGCGAAATCGTACGAGAACGTGAGTTGCCACGACTGCTACAACTAGACGACGATCCCGCCTTCAGCCTGAGCATCGCGAACAAGGTTGCCAGAGGGGGAAGTGACTCGAAGTGTGACTACGACGCCCCGGACCGGCTGCTAAGACTTGCACACACGCGGACTCTCGCCGACAAAAAACAAAGTAACATGCTCGATCCAACCGGCGAATTCGACATCGTCCGCGACCTGCTCATGCACCGTATCGAACAACGCCAGCCTGCCGTCCGCGAAGAAGGTCGCCCTTTCACAATTCGAATCCAGACCCGGCCCGCTCCCTTTGCGATCGATGCCAGCGACGACGATCTGCATATCCGCATCAAATCCGCCGACGACGGACGTCTCCCATCCCAAGCCGGGCTCAAACTACTTCAGGACACTCTCCCCCTCACCAGCGACGCCGTATACGCCGTTGGTGCCACGACAGTGCGTCTTACCGGGGGAGCTCATCTGTCTGTCGCATTCGCCTTGGGCGCCGCGCTGCCCGAGACCAGGATCGGCACTGTTGAGGTCCTCGATGTGCGCGACCAGCTCTGGAGCAGCGGTGCCGGAGACGATCCAATGATTACCCAGCTTCGCATCGAACCAGTCGATCTAGGCAAGAAGTCAACACTTGGTGCCCCAAACCGGGTTGCGATCTTCTTGAGCCTGGCTCCGGACTCTGATCGCACGGCGTTCGATCGGCTCCTCGACGAGTCTGCAGGAGGATTTGCTGCGGCTGCAGTGGTTTCGCTTGCAAGTGCGGGGCGGCTCGACCCACGAGAGTCCGCGCGTTTGAGCGAGGCTGTTGCTCACGAGATTAGGGCACTTGCTGCACGCAAGGGTCGCGCCGAGATACATCTGGCGTTTCACGGACCATATGGGATGGCCATACTCATCGGACGGCACCTGAACACCTTCTGCACAAAAGTCTACGAGTGGGGCACAAACGCGGACGGGGAAACGATGTACGTGCCCGCGCTGATGATCGAACCCGGTGTGACCGGTGGACCGATCACCGAAGTTCTTTTGCATTAGAAGAGGTACCTTCGGTGATCGGATCCGCTGGGGGTGAAGCTTGCGCAACGCACATCCGAAAAGCCAGATGCTTTTGCCGAATCGCCGATAACTGCACATATCCAATTGAAATCATCCGATTGACCGTGCTGTTGCATTAGTGAAGAAGACCGGCACATGGCGATTTTTTGGTCACCGTTGCATGGTTCATGAAACATGTCTGGTTTACCGGAGGTGGCATTTCTCGATAACGATCGATTTCGAGAGCGGTACGAATTGAGGATCCCCGAGGTTTGACGTTCGCCGCGGAAATTCGGCTCAACTGTCATTTTCTCTAGTGGTTATTGGCCGGCCCGGGGATGGCCAACAACCACTAGAGAAAATGTCACCGAGGTCAACGCCCAACCGACCGGATGCCACCGGGCACGCCCCGAACCAACACGGAAATGAGAACCACGACAGTACGCATGGCTTTCGGTGCGCGAAGGCTCAGATCGTGAGGATCACGGGGCCGTCCTCGGTGATGGCGATGGTGTGCTCGCTGTGCGCGGTGCGGGCACCGGTGGCGCTTCGCAGGGTCCACCCGTCGGGGTCGGTGATGAGCTCGGCGGTATCCAGCATGACCCATGGTTCGATGGCCAGCAGCAAGCCGGGGCGGAGCTTGTATCCCCGCCCGGGGCGGCCCGTGTTGGAGATGTGCGGGTCTTGGTGCATTGTCGATCCGACGCCGTGCCCTCCGAAATCGGTGTTAATTTGATAGCCGGCGGCAGCAAGCACGGATCCGACCGCGTGGGAGATATCCCCGATGCGGGCCCCGGGGATCGCTGCCGCGATGCCTGCGTCAAGTGCCCGCCGGGTCGTCTCAATCATCCTGGAATCCGACGGGTCGGACGATGTTCCGACGATGAAGCTGACTGCGGCATCGGCCACGATGCCCTGAATGGACGCGGCCAGGTCAAGGGTGAGCAGATCGCCGTCCTGGAGGGCGTAGTCGTAAGGCATTCCATGCAGCACGGCGTCGTTGACCGATGTGCAGATGAAGTGGCCGAAGGGTCCATCGCCGAACGAGGGGTCGTAGTCGACATAGCAGGACCGGGCACCCGCTTCGGCAATCATCTCGCTTGTCCACCGGTCGATCTCCAGGAGGTTTGTGCCGACCTTGGCGCGCTCCTGCAAGCTCTGCAGCACCGTAGCGATAAACCGTCCGCTGGCCTTTGCCCTTTGCAGTTCGGTCGGACTGTAGATTTCGATCACGCGGTGCACCCCTCATGGATTCCAATAACTATACCGGTAATACTATACCGGTACTATAGTTGGATGCATGGTCAGACTCCCACTCACTGCCGCTGAGCTCGAACGCGGACAACACTTGGGCGCACTGCTGCGCCAGGCCAGGACGGATCGCTCCATGTTCGAGGTGGCGGTGGCAGCCAGCATCTCCCCGGAAACGCTTCGGAAGATCGAAACGGGCCGTGTGGCGACTCCCGCGTTCTCCACGATCGCGGCGATTGCGACCGTGCTAGGGCTTTCTCTCGACGATGTCTGGTCCTCAATCAACCCGCCGTCCCAAGCATCCGGGTTAGCGCCGGCCCACGAACGGCGGACCGACCGGCTGGCGTCCTGAGTTCGACGGGGGCATGGCGCACCGCCGGCGGTGAGGTTCCAGCCTGCCACTTGGCTATTTCCGTGTCTCCATGGGTACCCGCTGGCTACTGTGAACCGTCCCACCCGGGGAACGGCAAATAGGTCAGCGCTCGGACGATCGGACATACACGCATGCAGCTGGGAACCCTTTCGCATAGGGCCCGTGCCGTGTGGCGGCCACAAAGGTCTACACCAGGGACATGGCCGTGCGGGGAAGGGCTTGGGTCGCGGTGCCGGTCGGGATGGTTCTGCGCGCGATGAGTTTCTCCAGCTGCTGCGGGGCCACGAGTTCTCCGGGCTTCAGCAGCTTGCCCAGGGGCACACCGTCGATCTTGTCGTAGATCGACACCCGGATCAGGCCGATCCCCTCGGTAGGCAGGGCAACTGCATCCCGCACGGCGTCGTAGAGTGCGCGTTGCTTCCATCTGGGTCCGCCATTGCCGGTGAAATTGCGTCTCGCTGCGGCGGGGCCGAATTGCCTTTCCGCGGCGCCGCCGGTCCAGAACCCTCCAAACACCCTCGTCTTGGACTCGAAATCAGCGCAATACCTCTGGTAATCCGCCGTCCAGGGGAGTTGCGCCGACTAGGGAAGCTTCAGCGTTAGGCCCCGGTAGCGATGGAAATGCGCGTCCTCATCGAATTCGAGATACATGCCTTTGTCATCCGCCAGGTCCCAGTCGCCGGCGGTAAAAACCCCATTGGCTTCCTCCAACCCGCCAAGGTCTCTGAACAGCTGGGAGAAGGCCTGCTGGCGGGCTTCGTCCAACCCGGCCGACGTGGCCCTGCTGAAGCCCCGCTTCGAGGTGTCGCGGAGCGGAATGCCCGCGTTGAGCAGGGATGCCTCAAGCAGCTTCGCCTTGGAGATTCTTCCCATAAGAGCATCCTAGGACGACCGGACACTACCCGCCTGAGATGGTTAAGGAAGTGGAAGCGGGAACCTATCGGTTTTGCTGGATCGCCGGACGGCGTGATCGGGAATCCTGCTGCACTTCGTTGGAGCACGGGCGCACTGAATTGGCTTGGGGTTACATCGCGGGGCCGTGGACTGCACCGGATGTGCCCTGGATGCGAATCCAACGGCAAGCTTCGTGGTCACAAGGCGAGTATTGGCGTCGGGGACATTCAACATGCTTGGTTGTGGAAATCCTGGGGGTGTCATGGTGTGGGCGGGAAGGGAGTATTGGGTTGCTCCAGTGCCGTCGGATTGATGGGAGGTTTTCAAGGCATTCTGCTTGCTGGAAACGCAGCCAACCAGCTTGCGTGAAGTTTCCAGGAAGCAATGCCTGGAAAAGCCGTTGTTTTTCGAGGCACGGTTTTGGAAGGAGTTCTACAAACGTTGAACGGTCCCTGAAATCATGCCGCCGTCGTGTGAAAGACCAGTTTTCCGGGGGGCTTCCGGTTGATCCCCGATAAAGGCACGTATGTCCGATCCTTCCGTTCTTGAATGCAGGGAGTCACCTGCCAGCAATTCCGGCGACTGGGTCCTCGGCAAACTTGGGGCAGATAGATAGACCGGGGTGGCGGATTTTCAGGTCCCGGTCGGCCGGGCATTTGCTGGTCCCGGACGGTGCATGTCGGGGCCCGACATCACTTATCGCCCCGTCCCGCCGTTACCTTCACCCACCTGGTGCGACGACCGCCTGAGTACGCCGAGCCTTTGTCGAGACGTTGAGGGCGAAACACCTCAACGGTTGCCGGTTGCCGACCCCGGCTGCACAAAGCCAAAAACGAACTGGCCCGCATTCCGGGAACGGCGTCCGGCCCGCAGCAATATCTCGACTGCGAGGATAGCCAGCTAATCTAGAGTGGCGTCGGTGCCGGTACCGTCTAATTCCAGGGCCCGCCCCGACACACCTACGCTCAAGCGAGCGCACACAAACGGTAGGACAATGTGGAAACAATCGATCAGTTCATGTGGGGACACCAGCTCCACTTCCAATTCGATCTTAAGTCGGCCGCTGCCGAAGCACTGAGCTCGATTGGCGTGAGCGTTGCTCCCACGGCATTGCTTATCGGATTTGAGGAAGATCCGGGTGGTCCCCCGATCTGCGTGGAACCAGAGGGTTTGGGGATCTCCCCGGGGATCTTTGCCGACAGCGCGTCCAAGGGCGACGCAGTGTATGAAGCGCACGAGAACCGTGGGATGTTCATGAGCAATCGGGGACTTCACGAGCGATTCCATGCTGATCTGCTTGACAAGTGTCGCGCCGACGCGATCGCCGAGACGATGAACTCGCATGCCGATCACGACTCGCGGCGCTGGTTTGTTGGGTGCTCAATGCGGGTGGGGCGCTACCGGGTCTATCCGGTGGTCGGGGTTCGGCGCAGCAAATGGGATGCCCTCCCGGCGCTCACACTTCGGGATCGTGATCACCGGGACGAGATGTATTTGTCCCTCCAAGAGGCGGTTGTTTGGGAGCTTCTTCAAAGCGCCACTTTCGCGCTCTCGATCTCGGACCAGCCGGAGGGACTGCGGTACAATGACCGGGACGAAGTCATCCGCCGAGCATCCACCGCGTTCGTTCGCAGGCTGGTCCAATTCAAAGGCAACTTCATGGGCGTTGACCTCAACTCCGCGATGAACTTGGTTGCGGCGCAACCCTACGAGGGGCGCACCGGCGTCGGCACCATGCTGATGGGCGCCGATAACGACTACGTGCTTGAACTGACCTTCGAGAACCCGATCAGCCTCAACCAAACCCGTGGGCTACGCAAGGCACTGGAGATGACCGATCCCCAGCTTCACCTTGTGACGAATGGCAAAATCGCTCTCGGGCTCGGCAGGCTCGCCGACGGCTACTCTTCCGAGTTTGAGTCGGCATTCTTCCTGCGCGTCATTGGTCGAGGCTCGTGGGAACTGATGCACGATGACGTGGCACTCTTGGTTGTTACCGATGGGCATGCCTCGGTCCCTCAGGACCGCTTGGCTCGGGCCACGTTCGACGACGCAGTGGGGCGACTTTTTGGTGCCGACGGGGATGCCGAACGCCTCTGGGACCTGGCGCTTGCTGCATCTCTTCAGGCGCATGGAACGATGCTGGTAGTTCACACCGATGCAGGGGCAGAGGCGATGCGTCTGTCACCTCCGGCGATGCGTGTGACTCCTGGCCCACTAACCGACTCGACTCTCCTTGCCGTCTCGGCCATCGACGGTGCAATCATTGTCGACCCCGGAGGTCAGTGCCACGCTGTCGGTGCGATTCTTGATGGCCGCGCGGTACGGGAACTGGGCGACGCTAGCCGTGGGGCGCGTTTCAACTCAGCCCACCGCTACCTGGCGGAGGCCAAAGGGGAATGCCTCATCATCATCGTCAGCGAGGACGGGATGCTCAATATCATCCCTGACCTACCTCGCCGGGTGAAGAAATCGTACGTTGAGGGTGTCTTGGCCGCTGTCGAGTCGCTATCCCACGACAAGCCCATAGATTTTGAGGCGTTCCGCAAGCGCGAGGAGCACTTGTGGTCACTTGAATTCTATCTAACCTCTGATCAGTGCGCACGCGGAAACGAATCGCGCGAGCGGGTCGAACAGTTCCGAGAATCGTCGGCCACATTGCACGATGGACTTGGTGGTAGCGCCCGGATTGGTTACGACCTTCTCGAGCCAAACCCCAACCTTAACAAATCGTTTTTCCTTCCGGAAAGCGATTTGTAGGTGGATGCGCCCGTTGCACGTGTCCAATGCGCCTACAACTTTCCCTCGCGGTTTAACGAAAAGGTGCCGTTATGCGGAGCTGTCGGGCCCTAGGCGTGGGCACAATGAAAGTGGTTCGACGAGAATGACCTGTCCCCAAAATCCTGCCGCCCCCTTGTTAGGGACCAGTTTTCCGGGTGCTTCCGGTTGAAAGCCGATAAGGGCACATACGTCGCGCCTTCGCGCCCATGACCCATCCCTGTCGCTTCACCTTGAACCGTGCAGGACTGCACAACGGAGAGGTCTCGGACTGCGGCGGTGTTCCTCCCTCCGGGCGGGATCCAGACACGCACAGAAAAGTCGGTTTTTTGTCGATTTTTAGTTCCTATACGGATATTTTAGTGTCTATGCAGGGTAGTGTGGAAGTATGGCCGCAACAATGCAGGCCATCCGGACACACGGAATAGAGGTCGAACCCATGAGCATTGCCACGATCACCGGCGCGGCACATGCCCGCACGGCCCGGTTAGGGATCCGCGAGGTCGTCCGACGGCTGAATGCCGCCCTGGGAGCCACGCTCGTGGCCGCCCTGGCCGGAAGCAAAGACCGCAAGATCAGCTACGGCTGGGCCCAGCAGGACGGACCGACCCCGAAGCCGGCCGCGGTCAAGCGCCTCCAGTTCGCCTACACCCAGTGGAGCCTCGTGGCCGAGGCCGAAGGCGAGCACGTGGCCCGCATGTGGTTCATCGGCTCCAACCCCTGGCTCGACCACGACTCCCCCCTCGACGCGATCCGCGAGGATCGCTTCAAGGAGGTCGCCGCGGCCGCCACGGCCATGGTCGAGGACGGGTTCTCCGGTTGAACCGCATCTGCCAGAAAACAGGTTTGGCCCTGGTCAAAGGACCGCTCACGGCCTACAGGGTGGCCAAGGAATCCTACGGTCCCCTAAACCCACAGGAGCGCGGGTCCCTGGGCGAGGACCGTTCCGGCTGGTACCGCTTCGACACCCCGGGCCGGACCCTCTATGCCTCAGCTGATCCCGAGAGCGCCATCATCGAGGCACTCTCCTGGGCCCGCATGACCCACGGCCACCGCACGTACCTGGCCAAGACAGCCAGGTTCATGGGACTGCCCGTGGGCCAGATGCGACGGATCGTGGAGGAGGAATGGTCGGCCAACTCCAGTATGGTCCCGGGCCGGATCCCGGCAAACTGGCGCGAGGGACGGTTGCTCTACACCCTTCAGTTCGGGGCCGGCCGGTGGATCGACATCGCCCATGCCGCAACCCTCACCGTGCTGAACGACTCCATCGGACGCGAGCTGCACGATGACGGCGTCCTACCCGAGTCCTTGACCCTGTCCGAGGTCACCGGCGGGGATCGCAGGAGCACGACCCTGCTTGCCGCCTACCTGCGTGAGCAAGTGCTCGAAGACGGGACCTATCCACTGGGCATCCGTTTCCCCTCCAAGCACGGCAGCGCCGGTGCGGGCCAGGGGCATTGCTATGCCTTCTGGATGCGTCGCCGGGACGTCGGCTTGGACGACGACATGGTGAGCGTGTCCCACGCCGGGGGCATAGCGGTGAACCATCCGGCCGACCAAACCGCGTTGACGCTGCACGGCATCCAATCCTGATGACGGAACCAACCTGGAACCAAAACCCACGGCAGAGTTGGCGCCAACGCCGGAGGCCTTCCGTGCCCGTCGATGCCCTACTTCTTGGTGTCCGGTTTTCTGTGTGTTGGTCGCATTGTTCCAGTCCAGCGCGGCTTGCTCCTGCAGGACGGCCAGGGCCCCATGTGCCTCGACCAGCGCCTCGCGGGATTCCCGGGTCCGGGACTGCTCGGCTTCCGGGGATTCGGCGGCGGCGCGGCGCTCCTCCTGGCTGAGGCTTGTCTGCTCGGTGAGTTGTTCCCGCAATCTGGCCACTTCTCCCTCCGCGTGCGGTTTCGGCCTCGGCGCGGGCGGCCTCGGTGTCCACCAGCGTCCCGGCCTCCTACGCCTCGGCGGTGAAGGCCGGCAACCAGTTCCCTCGCTGCGGCCCGGTCCCCTTGGTGGCGGGCGTCGGCGGTGCGCTGGGCCGGTGACTGGTGCTGATTCATGTGAAAACCATCAATCCCGCTCTGGTCCCTGATTCCCGGTAGTGGATTTCCAAGTGCGAGTCATCCGATTGCAGGCGCGGTGAAGACAGGAGCGTGAACTGCACCGCTTCGCCCGGCTCAATCCCGGCAAAGCCCTTACTCCACCGTGACTCGCCGCCCACGGCTCCCCCCCTACCCCCGAAGCTAGATGTACACACCGCCCCGGGGGTAGGGGCTGAGCTTGCGCAGCTAGAAAGGTCACCTCGAATCTGTCGGATGACCCATGAATCGTTCCCGTCCCGGTACTCCATGCCAACAATCTGGCCAGCGGTGCAAGACCCCCGCAACCCTGCCACCGCCGCTGGTGGCAGAGGCTATGGACCCCCGCCCAGGAGACGGACCATGGTCCGTCGGGCCGCACGCCCCTCCGGGATGGGCAGCAACGGGTACACGTGGACCATGCCCGGGGCCTGGTGGAATTCGGTGTGCACCCCGGCTGCCCTGGCCTTGGAAACCAGGAGTTCGCAATCCGGGTCGGTGATGTCGCGGGTACCGACAAAAACGGTGAGCGGACCGAGGCCAGCCATCTGCCCGAACAGTGGGCTCACGATCGGGTCATCCAGCCGGAGCCCATCGCGCCATAAGTCCGCAGCGGCACGCAGGCCCGGCCGGACCAGCCACTTTTCGTTGGATTCGAGCGCGTCGATGGCCGGATTGAGAAGGCTCAGGTCAAGGGCCGGGGAAATGAGCACCGTCTGGGCGAGGGCTACCCCAAGGTCGCGCAGCAACAGCGCGGCGGATAACGCGATCTGGCCGCCGGCAGAATCCCCGAGAACCGAAACCTTGCCAGCACCATGGGCGCTGGCAAGGCGCCGAAGCAAATCGGCAACCTGTGGAACCACGCTCACCGCCGTGCCTTGCGGGACCAGAGGATAGATGGGAACCAGAATCCTGGACCCGGTCTCGGCCGCGAGCTTGAGGACCAATTGCCAATGTAGCGGGGATATTTGGTTGATCCATGCACCCCCGTGGAGATAGACGATGCGGCGTTCCGTGGACCCCGAGATTCTTCCCACCTCGTAGAGGGGCCACCCGCCATCCTGTTCCACCATGATCTCCACGCCGCGGGGCAGCAGGCGAGGTGGCCCATAAGCTCGGGGGCGCAATCGACGCGCTGCCACGAGATCCGCGGTGGCCTCCGCACTGGCAAACCGGTTCCGGTATCCGAACGCCGTGAAAAGCGGCGGCATCATCCGGCTGGCAAGACTTCGCAAGGGACACTCCTGGAAAGAGACGACGGCGATGTCCATGACGCCGGACAGCTAGCCTGCTGGTGGCACCGGGAAAACGCCTGCGGATTCCTGCTTCACGCTCTATTGCCTTCGATCTTTACTGCTTATGTTCCTACTGGAGTGCCGGATCTGCTTCGTCCCCAGGGCCAGGATTTTCGCCGGGGTCCAGTTCCTGCTCCATATCGCCCGCCCGGCGGTCCTCCAGCAGCACGAACCGCTCACTGTCCTGCCCTGTTTCGGGTTCGGGTTCGGGTTCGGGAACATCCGTCACCCTGGCATCGTCCGGACTGATCGCCTCTTCGGCAAGGGCTTGGGCATCCACGGGGTCCAGTGGTTCGAAAACTTCACCCATGCTCGTCTGCCTTCGTGGTCGGATTCCAACGCTTGGTGGAATACCAACATAGAACCCGGATGGCACCGCTTCAATGGCCCTTGAGGCATCCCCCATGATGGCGGGAGAGTTCCCGCCGCAAGGATTCGTTTTCCGACTCCAAATCCAGGACCAGCCCGATGCCCGCAACATTCAGCCCCGAAGCAAGAAGTTCGGAGATCCGCCGCGGCCTCGCCACATCGTCATCGCTATACAACCGGGTACTGCCCTCGGTGTGCCCCGGTTCCAACAGCCCCTTGAGCTCATACGTTCGGAGGCTTTGTTGATTCATCCCCACCATGTCCGCGGCCACCGAAATCGTATAAACACCCCGGGGCTTATTCCCGGCATCCATCACATTCCCCACCCAAATATCTTGCGAAATTCTGCTTGCACCATCTATTGGTCAATGATATAAAAATTCTATCTTCGGCGATACAGATATCGAGGAGTAGGCAGCAACCAGAGATGGCTCAAAAAGACACTGAGAAGGAGTGCCATGGCCATGTTGATGCGTACAGACCCGTTCCGCGACCTCGACCAGCCCGCCGAGCAGGTTTTGGGGACCCCGGCCCGTCCGGCGGCCATGGATGCGTGGCGCGACGGGGACACGTTCGAGGTGGAATTCGATTTGCCCAGCGTCGACCCGGAGTCGATCGACCTGGATGTCGAACGCAACGTGGTGACCACCAGGGCCGAACGTCCGGCCCCGGACAAGGACTTGGAAATGCTGGCCTCCGAGCGGCCCCGCGGCGTGTTCGGCCGCCAGCTGGTCCTGGGCGAGAACTTCGACACCGAGCACATCGAGGACGGCTACTACGCCGGGGTGCTTCGCCTGCACATCCCGGTGGTCGAGAAGGCCAAGCCGCGCAAGATCGAGATCACGTCCACAAACTCCGATCGCCAGGCGGTTGACGCCTAAGCGACCGGGAGCGGAACATGCCTTTGGCATATCCCGCATCGCCGGAAGCGTCAGGCGGCCGCCAATCTGTTGGGAAACGGGCGTGAGCCGTTACGGCCCGCCATTGCGCCCAAGGCGCGATCAAGGGCGGCCCCCACGGATACGTTTTCGGCCCCGCTGGTCCCGGGCCGTGGCGCCCGGGACCAGCTGCTGTCACCAGTGGCCACTAAGAGTAGGGCCCGGCGCTGCCGGAGCCCGGAGCCCGGAGCCCGGAGCCCCTGAAGGCTAGGCGGAGACGGAAGTGCGACGGACGGGTCGCGGTTTTCCTGATTTCTAAAGAATGCGCGGGCCCCGCCACCGTTTTATCCCACGTGCACCCAGGGCCGGCGCGAGATCCTCGGCTCGGCCTCGCGCAGCACCTCGCGGGTCAGCAAGGCGATCTCCCCTTGGCCCAGGAAGACGAAGCGCAACAGGTTGAGTATCGGGTCCTCTTCGGTCCAACGGAAGTAGATGTGCGGCAAGATTCCTGTTTCGTCGCGGATTTTCAGGCTGATCGCGGCAATCGCGGTGGGAACGGCAGGTGCCTCGGCCTGCAGGATCTTGTAGCCGTGCCGGATGATCCCGTGAACGTTGATGTCCTGGGCGAAGTCCGAATAGTCGGAGACCTTGATCTCGATGAAGACCACCGGTGCGTCCGCGGGCAGGTGGCTGGCCATTTTTGCGTGTTCGAGCTTGTGGCGGTAGCGGGCTGCCGAGAACCGGACGGGCTCATGGGCAATGATCCGCATCATTGACCCCCGGCTGGCGGAGGCAATGATCTCCAGGGCCGCCAAATCGAGGACCACCGAAGTGGCGCGCAACTCCGTGGAACGCCGGAAGCGCGACACCAGCGAGACCACGACAATCCCGGCAATGAAGAACCCGGCGATCCGTATGCCTTCGGGCCGTTCCACGACATTGGCGCCCGTGGTGTAGAGGAAGACGCCCGAAACGCTCCAGAACCCCGCGGCCCGCCACCGGCGGCCCCGGCGCCGGGCAGAAATGGCGACCGACACCGAGGCTGAGGCCATGAGCACCAACATGCCGGTGGCGTACGCGGCTCCCTGGGCGTCCACGCTGGCCTCGAAGAGGACGGTGATGACTACCGCAATGCCCATGAGCACCAGCACCAATGGCCGCAGGGCCCTGGCCCATTCCGGGGCCATGCCGTAACGCGGCAGGTAGCGCGGGATGAGGTTGAGCATGCCAGTCAGGGCCGAAGCCCCGGCGAACCACAGGATCAGGATCGTGGACAGGTCATAGGCGCTGCCGAACCCGTCACCGAGCATTCCGTGGGCCAGAAACGAAAGGGCGCGCCCGTTGGCGGCCCCTCCGGGCTGGAACTCCGGGGAAGGAATCAACAGGGTCGTGACCACCGAAGAGAAGACCAAGAACAGGCTCATCGTCAGAGCGGAGGTGACCAGGAGCTTCCTGGTCCCGGTGATCCGTGCGCGCACACTGGCCTCCGACTCCCCCGCGGCGTTTCGGATCTGGGGCATGACGGCCACCCCGGTCTCAAACCCCGACAGCCCCAAGGCCAGCTTGGGGAAGACGACCAGGGCAACGGCAAACATCATCCATGGGTGTGAATGTGTGGCAGTGAGGTTCAACCACCAGTGGTCCACCGGTGCGGGGTTGCTGATCAACGAGGCCACTGCAACGGCAATCACCACGAGGTTCAGTGACAAATACACGACGACGATCCCCACGGCCAAGCCAATGACCTCATGGAAACCACGCAGGAACAGTGCCCCGAGCAACAGGATCAATAGGAGCGTGATGGGGATCCGCTGGCCGTGGAACCACTCCGGGACGAACGGGTTTTCGAGGATGTGCGCCGAGGCGTCGGCGGCCGAAAGGGTAATGGTGATCATGAAGTCGGTGGCCGCGAAACCAAGAAGGACCAGCACAAAGGCCTTGCCCCTCCAATGGGGAAGCAGGTGCTCGAGAATGGCGATGGATCCTTGCCCGTGCGGGGATTCGGCCGCGACCCGGCGATACACCGGCACGGCCGCTCCCAGGGTGAGCGCCACGAGCATGAGCGTGGCCAGCGGGGCCAGTGCCCCGGCAGCCAGCACGGCAATGGCAGGCTGGTATCCGAGGGTCGAAAAGTAGTCCAGGCCCGAGAGGCACATGACCTGCCACCAGCTGTGTCCGGACGGGTGGGCGCCTGCCGGATCCGGATGTTCGCGGCCTGCCTCGGCATCTTGGAGCCATGTGAAAAATCGCATCGGATGGCCCCTGGATGGTGCGGGCCCATGGGGTTTGTGGAAACCCGCTGTCGTTTTCAGCACGGAACACTGCTCCTGGTCCTGGCGGCCTGGACATGATCGGCTACGAGATCCTCGACGGCCCCGTCTTTCGCGCCCCGGCGGGTCTAGGTCCGGGCGTCGTAGATGAAGGCCCGTGCGTGGTCCACGGCCTTCCGGAACGCGTCGTTGCGCAGCCTGACGTCATCTTCCTGCCGCGATTCCACGTAGTCGGTGATCCCCGGGCGCAACAGCCAGATCCCGCCGGCCGGCGGCAGATAGATCACGGCGAAGGACCGTTCCCGGTCATCCTCCGTCCAGACCGGGACCACGGCCAGCGCGGCGCCGGTGTCCGCGTTGACCCATTGGGCCCGCGGCACGGGTAGCTCGTGGAGCTCAGGGTCCAGGAACGGGGCCGTCCCAGTCCCCCACCGCGCCTCGAACCGCTCCAGGAACTCGGGCAGCAGCGGGGCGTCGTAGCGGTGCCAGGCATTCATTCAGATGCGCCTCCTTCCAGGCGGTTCCCACCACAGCGGGCCAACCACCATCCAGGGAGGCTGCGATCCGGCGAACCGGGCACGCGGCCGGGTCTGGGTCAGGTCTGCCGGTGGGTGGTGTTGGTGGTCAAACAATTCCCGTCGGACCGGATCCCCCAGCACGGCATAGGCGTCCATGACCTCCTGGAGCCTGGCCCGCTCGGTTGCCTGCTCCCCGGAGGTTCCGGCGATCGGCCGCGTGTCGGGGTGGTGCAGGCGCACCAAGGAACGAAAAGCACGCGAGATCTCGGCGGAGGTCGCCTCCGGTCCGATGCGCAAGACCACGTAGGGATCGGGAGATTCCACGTTTGTAGCCTTCCTTCTGTCCGGTACCATGGCACGCCTGCGCGGCGCGAGAACACGGGGCGGTCCCGGGTCACGCGGGACCCGGGACAGCCCGGGAAACCGACATGCCTCGATCAGGCGCTGATGGAATGCTGGTCCTCGGCGTTGCTGGTGATGGCGATCTTGCGCGCCTTGGCCTGCTCGGCCACCGGGATCCGCAACCTCAACACGCCCGTGTCGTAGTTCGCCTCAATCCTCTCGGTGTCCAGATTCTCCCCCAGCACCAGCTGGCGGCTGAAGACCCCGCGCGGGCGTTCGGCGGCCAGGATTTCCACTTTGCTATCCAGCGCCGGCCGCTCGGCCTTGACCGTGACGACGTTGTTCTCGACATCCAGGTCGATCGAGTCCGGGCTGACCCCCGGCAGGTCGAATTCGACCTGGAAGGTGTCCCCGTCGCGCCAGGCGTCCATGCTCATGGCCGTCGGCCGGGCCGCGGTTCCCCACACCTGTTGGGCGAGCCTGTCGAGTTCGCGGAACGGGTCTGAACGCATCAACATTGTTCCCTCTCCTTCACAGTTTTTGTGTGTTTGTGTGTGTTGCCGGCCCGCCGTTTTCTATCGCGGCGGGTATAGATTTTTTATAGCACTGCTGCAACACTGGGGCAAGAAGGTGATTCAAGAAATATGGAGGGATGTTCGATGGCCGTGCAGGATCCCCTGGCCCGTGGCGTCTATGCCATCTCCGTGGCCGCCGATCTGGTCGGCATCGGCCAGCAAAACCTGCGCCTCTACGAACGCAGGGGCCTCCTGGAACCCGTGCGCACCAGCGGAGGCACCCGGCAATACAGCGAAAACGACGTGGCCGTCCTGCGCCGGATCACCGAACTGCTGGGCGAGGGCCTGAACCTCAAGGGCATCGCCCTGGTGCTAAGGCTGGAAGCTGAAAACCGGGCCCTGAAACTCGAGATCGGACGCCACACCGCCGAGTCCTGAACCTTCATCAGCCTCAATGACGTGGCTCGGCAGCAGCGGCATCTCGGGTAGGCGAGCCAGCGTATTTGTGGAAGAACGCCGGTGGCAGGTCCTACGGCCTGACCCCCAGCCGAACCGGCAAAACCTGTATCCCCGCACCCTCCCCCTGTATCCCCTGTATCCATGTTTCGCTCGAGGAAAGCCCTGCGGCTCTCCCGACAGAGAGGACTTGGGACACGGGAAAGCCCGGCCCGTGGCCGCGGCACGTTCATTCCGGCCGCGGCCACGGGTCCGCCACATCGAACAGCCGGGAACACCGACGAGGGCCTCGGCCTGCGGGGACCGGGACCTTCGCACGCACCGCACCCATTGGGGGTGCGACAAACGGCCCGAAATGCGCGGGCATGGGAACCCGGAAACCGGGCCGTTCGGCCCTACCCGTGGGCCCCGGTTGCGGCCGTGGAACGATGTGTTCCCCGCCCAACCCTCGGAAAACCTGGCTGCCGCGCCGTCCCTGCCCAGTCTCGTTGGACCTCCCCGGGGCATCGTGCCGACGCCCGGCACACTCCACGACCGGCTGAGATTCGTCGGGGCATCACGGCCCCATCGCCACCGACCCTTCTGTCGCACCTTGGCCGGGTCTTCGAAAAGCCGTGGACGAACGGGCCGCTTCCCGGGCGCGTACCGGGATTTTCCCTGCCGCCGGTGGGATAATTCATGCACTGCGGACATCGCAGACCGGACAGCATGGAAAGCCGTGGCGAAGATGGAAATCAAGTTCACCAAGGACACCTTGAAGAAGCTGGAAGCCGAGCTCGGGAAGAAGTTCGAGGACCTCGTGGCCAAGCACCCGTTCAAGAAGGGCGACTCCCTGCAGCACATCGAGGAGACGTTGGTGTCGCTGCTCAAGAAGGTCGGCGGGGCTCTCGGTCCTGCCGCCGTGAAGGAGAAGGCCAAGGAAATCTTCGACAAACTGAACAAACACTGATTCTTCGGCCGCTGGGCGTCGACGCGGCCGCGCCGACGGCGCCTGGGTGAGTTGTGCGCTGCCGAGACCCAAAATACACGCGGCAGGTCCGCCCGTTGCTCGTTGCCACCAAACTCCCAAGTGGTTGAATGAGATTCATGGAGAACCATCCCGGAGACGACTCATGGGTCATCACGAGGGTCAGAGGCGACCTCTTTGAGCTGCGAAACACCAGCCCCCACGCCCGGGTCGATGTCCGCGTTCAGCTTCGTGGAGGTGGGGCGGTCGGCGGCGAGTCGCATTGGCGGAAGGGCTACTCCTTGATCGGCCCGGCGGAGGCGGTGCAGTTCATCTTCCTGCATTCATCCCGGCTGCAAACCGACCCCTCCTACCTCGAGGTCCGGTACCGGGAGATCAGGGACGAGGGCGGTGTCGAGGGCATCGCGAGGGTGGACTTCCCGTAGGCACGCCTGCATCCCCTGAACACTCCTGCACCCGGCACCTCACCGGCCGTTCAGCTTCCGCCGCAGGCTAAGCGCCGCAGAGACAAAGATCCCCACATAGATCCACCAGATGACCGCGAAGGCGACGGAATGCCCCGGACCCACCAGATAGGTGAGGGGGATCAGGACGACCCCGACGATCGACATGCCGATCCACAGCCGAAGGTAGAGTATCTGCTTCATCATGCCGAGGTCTTGCTGCCGTCGAGGCCAGCGGTTGGGAAGTTCGAAAGGCTTGCGCCGTGCCTCCCGGATCGCGCCGCGGGTCTGCTCCCAGCAAAAGTATCCCTCCCCGGAGCCGGGAGCATTCCCGTCCGGGGTTCGGTCAGCTTTTGGCCCGGGTGCCAGGTCAACCTCTCACCGCCTTTCACTGACAATTCCGTGATACGGCATCGGAACCATACAGGCAAGGACCCCCGCAGCGAATCTTCAATACCCGGCCCGGAACACCGGACCGGCTCAGGACAGCGACGAGCGTCCCCCTGACTTTCAAGGCCCGGGCTCCGGCGCCCGCGGGTTTTCGGCCCTGCCGGTTCACCGGGCCCCGGAAAAACTTGGTATGGTTGCGGCTGCGCAGGTGTCCCCCAAGTTCCTGCGCAGCCGTTCCCCGGCGGACTCTTCCCCCAAGAAGACTCCGGGAACGCGAAGGCCCCCGCCCCCGTTTTTCGGAGGTGGGGGCCTTCGCCGTCTGTCAGGCCGCGGCCAGCACGTGCGGAGTGTCTCCCGGTTCAGTGAAATCGGGCAGGGACGGACCGCTGGCCTCGGCGACCTGGGCCTTGGTCGCCCCGTGTTCCAGGGCGGTCGCCACGATGGCCTCCAGCGCTTCCATCCGTTCGCGGAGCAGCACCCGTGCCGAGGCCACATCCTCGGCTGCCGCTCGGACCAGATCCAGTTGGCTCACTGTTCTTTCCTTTCAGGGGCCTAGAAGATTGCACCAAAAATTCTAGTAAGCAGCTCCCCCACGATCAAGACCACCATGTGGCCGCCGCGAGCGGAACCCCGGTCCGGCCGGTCTCCCGCCACCGAGGGCTGCCCCACCCGGGCACGGAAGCCCGCCCAAGTGCCCACATGCCTGGACACTGGCAGGTGCGGCAAGGGATTTCTTGCCCACGCGCAATCTGCATTGTTCGATGCATTCCCCGGTGGTGTGATGGACAGATACCCGGTGCCGATTCACGGGTACTTCGGAGGAACCGGCACAGGGGTTTTCTTGAAAGGTCACCACCATGCCGCGCCATGAAGAGCTCAGGAACCTCAGCGGCGAGGGCAAAGACCGCCCCGGCCGATACCACTCCCGGGAAGGGACGGGAACGCCGGGCCCTGCCGCAGGTCCGGACCCCCGGCAGGCCAACGAGGAACCCGGGCGGCCTGCGGCAACACGTACCTCGGGTTCCGGGGATCATACGGTCCGCGTGGTTCGAACGGGCCGCGTGATCCGTGTTGCCGGGGTGGTCCACGACGAATTTGCACCCGGACGCCCCCGCCTGCAAAAGCATGTGCCCCGCGATCCCGAAGCGTCACCGGACGCCGAAGCCACGGGCTGATCCGGCGAGGATCACGTCCTGCGCAGCCGGATATGCCAGCGGCAGACTCCACTATTCCCCGGGCCGGCAGGCGCACCCGACTGGCCGCTGGCGGCTGCCGGAACACGGAGCATGCCATACGGAATCGCCCCCGGGCCCCTTGGCCCTCACCGCGCCGACACGTGTTTTGGTGGTCCAAGAAAGCCCATATTGCGGGCCTTGAACACCTGCGGCGCCATGCGGCATCATGGATATGCGCACCTGCGGTGCGACCCGAAAACGTCGTTCATAGCGAAGGAATTATCCGGGACCAAGCCCATGAAAGCCCCACATCTCAGCCGCCACGACCCGTATTCCGGCCTGCGGCCCTCGCCCCCAGTTGACCGCTCACACGTCCTTGTCCAGCAGCCGGGAACGTATCCCGTCTGCGACCTCTGCCAGACGGACGATTACCTGGTTTACGAACACGTCCGCGTGATCACGGGCCCCGATCCGACGGCACCGCCGGTGTGGGAGGTCGATTGTTGGTGCGGGCAGTGCGAAACGTTCTACGGATACCGGCCAACCCATCCGCCCAAGGATCCCTACGTTGTGCGATCGGCCCTCAAGGTCAGGGGGCGTTCCCCTGCTGCCGGGTCGTTCGGGCACTACTAGAGCCCCCCACCTCCAACGGATACCGTGAACCCATTCGTTGCGGCCGACCCCCACAGAAAAAGGGCCCCCGGTGAGGAAACCCGTCGTCCATGTTAAACGGCCCATCAGGGGTGGGCCACTCCCGAAAAATCCACACTCGCCACGCGAAAGCAGGTGCGCGCCATGCGTACTTTTGGGGTGGAGGAAGAATTTTTCATCGTGGACCCGTACACCGGCCTGCCGGTCGCACCGCCGGCCGCGGCGCGGGCCCACCTGCTGGCACTCTCCGTGGATGGGACCCGCACCGTCGGGGAATTCCTCGCCTGCCAGGTGGAAAGCAACGGCCCCGTCTGCACCCACGGGGGCGAGGCACTGGCCTCGGCGCGAACCTACCGGGCCACCCTGGCCCGGGCGACCCTGGACATGGGTTTGCAGGCGGTCCCGCTGGGTACTCCCCCGCGCTTCCCCGAGCCGCCGGCCGTGGTGAGCCCCGGCGACAGGTACCGGGCCATCACGTCCCTGTGCGAGGGAATCGCCACCGAGCACTACCTCTGCGGCCTGCACGTGCACGTGGGCATCGAAGACACTTGTTCCGGCGTCATTGCGCTGAATGAAATCCGCCGCTGGCTGCCGGTCCTGACCGCGTGCGGATCCAATTCGCCCTACTGGCGGGGGAGCGACACCGGTTTCGCGTCCTGGCGCAACATCCACTACCGGCGCTGGGCGGTCCAGGGCATCCCGCCCCACTTCACCGATGAGCTGGACTACGAGCGGCGGGTGCGGTTCATGTTAGATTCCGACGTGGTGCTGGATGCGGGACACATCAGCTGGGGCGCACGTCTCTCCGCCCACCACCCCACCCTCGAGGTGCGGGTGGCCGACGCCCAGCTGAACGCCGCCAATTCGGTCCTTCTTGCCCTGATTGTCAGGTCGCTGGTGGACACGAGCCTCAACGGCGTTCCCCGCACCGCACCGCTCCTGGCCGAGGCCCTGGACCTGGCCCAATGGCAGGCGGCCAAGTTCGGACTGCACGGCAACCACCTCGACCCCCTCGACGGGACCAAGACCTCGGCTACCCGGATGCTGCGCAGCCTGCTGGACTACATCCAGCACGCGCTGAAGCAGAACGGGGATTTTGAGTATGTTTCCGCGGGCCTTGAGCGATTGATGGAGCACGGAACCGGCGCCGACATCCAGCGGGCCCGCTTCCACCGGGGAGGGTTCAACGCCGTGCTGGACGAAGCTGCGGCGGCCATCGCGGCCTAGGGCGTGTCTCCTAATCGACTCTCGGTGATTGCCGTGCTCCAGATCAGGACGGCGTGCAAAACGATGGCAGACCTGTAGGTCAGCGCGAGCA
>NZ_JBIBDE010000010.1:0-56667 GCF_042901625.1 Paeniglutamicibacter sp. NPDC012692 | reverse complement strand
TCCTCCTCGACTATTCCACGCAACACCGGATTCGTGTGGAGCTTGGCGGGTTTGGGACGGGAGGCCCGCTCGTAGGCCAGCACGTGGGCCGAGGTTGCCCGGTAGGCGGTGCCGGGTTTGGTGTTGCGCCGCAGCTCCCGGGAGACCGTCGAGGCGGAGCATCCGATGGCCTCGCCGATCCGCCGCAGCGACTGTCCCTGGGCACGCAGGATGGCGATCTCCTCGCGCTGGGCGAAGGTCAGGCAACGGCCCTTCAAATCCCTTCCCCGGCGGGGACGGACGCCGCCGGCCGCGACCAAGACGGTGCGCCCGGTGCGCCTGCTGGTGTTCAGGGGAATGACGGCATCGGTGATGAAATCGCCTGCCTGCATCCCCGCCCAAAAGACCTGCAGAAGATCTGGTCGGTAAAGGATTGAATATTTTCCCATGTCAACACCCATTCGCTAAGTGTTGCAGTCACCGCAAGAACCCAAGGTTCCGCTTACGGACGCGCAATCACAGTGAAGAGGACTTTGAACAGCCCGTGCATTTGCCGTTGGAAAAAGACAGCGGGGGCACCGCGCATGAAATGCACCGACAATGAAGACGACTGTGGACCGTATTGCGGTTCGGTGCAGATGACTCCTGACAAACCATGTATCCGAAGTCGGCTGCATTTGCCCCTAAATTCGGGAATCCCAATGCAGCCGACTTCGAAAAACGACAGAGTTCCTGGTTACCAGGTCAAATACGGTCGTTTTCGAGCTGAGCGCAGTGAAAGCTGCGCATTGCCCTTGTGTCGCTCTCGGTATGGCAAGGTAAGGAGGTGAATTTTGGATTCTTCCTTCTTGACAACCTCCTGCCACTGATGACTTTTCTGCTCGTGTATATCGGATTGTTTTCCGGGGTGATGGCGTTAATATATTCGCGTCGTCGTGCTCGCCAACTCGAAATCCAGGATCAGAACGAGTCGCTCGAATCAAAGCTCCGACTCCTCGGTCAGTCGGCGACTCGGGCAAGTTCTTTGGCGAAGCAGATCACCATTGAAATTGATGCCATGACCGCTAAGGCTATCCATGCAGAAGCAGCAGCAGAGAACGCTCAGAAAATCGCTGAGTTGTCCGATAAGGAGAGAGAAGCGGTAGCGGAAATGGTGCGGCGGGAGCTGGGAGGACAGTTGCAAGGCAGGGGAAAACGCGACTTCTGGACACAAGTTGCGTTAAGCTCCGTCTTCTTCATTCTCGGCATCCTTGCGTCCATCTTCGTGGTGACGCCTCTTGTATCAAAGCTCGCATGACCCAGAACGAGAGGCGTGCCCCATATCCAGGGCATGGACCGTCAAGTTTAAGTACGCAGCTCCGGGAAAGAACAGATTTCAATCATGGTGTTACTTCAAAGGCGAAGTAGGTGCCTGTTCGCTTGACAGGCGAGATGTAAGAAAAGCCACCGATTTCGAATCCATCTTCCCAATCGGGTCGCAAGGTAAAGCTGTGCTTTTCGTAAAATGATGCTGAAGCTCTTCCGTTATGCTCTTCTGCGAACCCGAAGAGCAAGAGCCCTCCCGCGTTACGTGTTGCCTGGATAGCATGTTTCAACAACGCCGTTCCAACCCCTTGCCCCTGATAATTGGGGTGCACCGCCAGGTGGCTCAAGAGGGTGTACTCGTGGGCCCAACGGATGGCTGCTGGCATTCCTATGGATTGAACTACCTGCTGGGTTCCAAGGTTGTTTCGGCTCAGTGTTAGTCCGCCGAGGAGCTTTCCCAATGGCGTGACTGCTACAAACACTTCTGACGGTTCCAGGTCTCCCGGACTCTCTGGTAAGACATTCGGAGACGCGGCAAGCACTTCTTCGTATAGCCGGGCCAGCAGGGACAGGTCACGGCGAGAGCCGGCCTTCTCTATGACGAAATTTGTCACGACTCATTCTCCTTGCAGTTGTCAGAACTATTTGTTCGATTCTTCCGCTCAGTACCGACAACTTGTTCGATTCCGGTCAACCTCTTCAGTTAATCTTCTACTGGTTGACGCTGGATGAGCCAGGCTCGATAGCCCAAACCTCGTCGGATACCGAGATCGCAATCCCGATAAGTGTTGAGGTTGACCCTTCCAATACTCGCGCCAATTGATGTGGCAAACTTCGCGTTCATCGCCCGTGCTTCTGCGTTGTCATCCTGGGTGGCAAGTGCGATGTCACGCCGTGGCCCTCGATCCGCAGCTTTAGCGAGCAGCTCTAAACCTATTCCGAGTCTCTGCGCTTCCTGAACAACCGCGACTTCGCGGATAAACAGCGGATCTGAATCTAGGAGACCCGGGGATGCAACGCAAAAACCTACATGAACGCCGTCGATTTCAGCTAGAAGGACCAGCCGCTCGGTAATTTCCGTGGCATTCTCTTTCACATCACGAATAGGCATGCGATGACATACGCGCTGCAAATCCCCCAATCGGCGGCCGTCTCGCACAAGCTCGGTCGCTTCCCGAATTGAAACCTCCGACGTCGAGAGGCCTGTCAGCTGTTTCTTCCACTCAACGATTTTTGGGTCTCTGCTGGGAGGAAAGACATGTTTTGCTGCCTCGTACTCGCTGTCACTCACAGGCCCGGGTACGTTCGATTCTTTCATTGAATGGTGTTGATCTACGTCTTTCAGTTGAGAGGTCATTTGCTCGTCCTTTCAGATGTTGGCTTAGCCTGCTTGGTGCATCGTTGCATGAATGCGATGACGATTTCGCGTTGGGTTTTGCCTTGCAGTGCTGCGTAGGCCTTGAATTCGTGGGCGAGTTCTTCGGGGACGTCGAAGTTCAGCCGTTTTTGCGGGGTTCCGTCCTTGGTGGGTTTGGCGCTCAACTGGCTACCGCTTCCTTGGCCAGTTTGATGGCCAGGTCGATGTTGGTGGGGTTCAGGCCGGACCAGTGGAAGTCGTCGTCGACCACGACGATGGGGGCCTGGGAGTAGCCAAGTTCCTCGGTGACGTATTCCAGTGCCGCCGGCTCCTGGGTCACGTCCACTTCTTTGAAATCGATGTGGGCCTCGGTGAATTTCTCTGCCGTCTTGCGGCATCCGAAGCATCCAGGTTTGGTGTAGATGGTGAGCGCCATTGCTCTGCCCTCCAGCTCTTTCGATGTACCATCATTCTGCCCTCAAATGAGGGTCTAATCCAGTGTTTTTCGTTGATATTTCGGGGTTTTTGACCGGTTTTCGTATCCTTAAAATGATCGCAATGTGGTGCCTGTTTTGGCAGTCAATGCCCGCTGGTAGACCCTGGCTGATGCCCGAGTTGGCCCGGTTCAGGAAGGTTGGACCTTGGGTGGGCCGGATGCCGGCCATGGCAGGTCATCGAGGGTCTGCCACAGCGCGGCACTGCCCACCGCGGTTCGGCTCATGCCCGGGGTCAGGTCCAGCGCCAGTGCCTGCAGGAACCGTGCCACCGTGTCGGTGGCCTCGACGTAGGTGGTGTGGCCGGCTTGTCCGGCCGCGAGGATCGCCGCGCATTTCTGCGCCTGGTACCGACTCAGGGCGACGGGAACGTCGTCTTGTTCGCCGTGCCCGGCGAGCAGCTCCTGGTAGTCGTCGGGGTCCAGCGGCCCCATGGTTAGGCGCCGTGGTTTTCGTCTTGGAGTTCTTCTTCGCGGAGGCGTTCGGCTGCGGTGCGGTATCCCTGCCCGTTGATGGCGTTCTGGGCCTGGGCCAGTTCCTCGCCCATCTGCGCGGCCAGCTTCGCGGCCCGGGCCAGGTGCTCGTTGGCCAGGGCGACGCTGGCGGCGGGGTCCTTGCCCTCGTATTCGGTGACGTCGTATTCCTGAAGGGATCTCGTGAGGCCCTGGGCGAGTTGGGTGGAAATCTGGGGCAGGAAGCTGCCAAGGTTCTTCAGGTTCCCCAGGATCCGGTACACCTCGGGGGCCGGGTGGGTGGCCCGGGTGAGGTGGGCCACGGTTCGCAGTGCGTCGTAGGCGTTGTCCGCTTCGTGGACTGCTTCGGGGGTCTGGTCATCTTCCATGTTCATGCCTCTCCTGGTTCCTGTGATTCGTGTTCTGTTCTCACCATACTGGTGGGGCACCAGATGCCCAGGGTTTCGCCGGTGTCATCGATCCATGTCACGTGCACCAGGTGCGGGGTGCGGGCGGTGACCTCGACCGAAATCACCGGGGTGCCGTTGGTGGTGGGGATCTCGGCGGTCGCCCGGTAGCGTGGCACGGGCTCGGCCGGCTCGTCGCCCGGGTGGAAGCGCATGAGAACGTACGCCGTGCCCTGGTGGGTGAAGGTGTCCGGGTTTCCCCGTGCCGGGGTGTCCGGGGCGCGCAGCGCCCCGGTGCGGCGGCCGGGGGAGCTTGCGTCGGGGACGTGCGCCGAAATCTGTTGGCGCGGCACCCAGGGTGGATTGTGGTGGATCTGCGTGTTCCGGGGCGGGAAGACTAGATCGTGACTCATATGTGCGACTCCCTTTTGGTGTGAGTGTAGCCGGGGTGGGGTGACGGTTTGAACCGTCACCCCACCCCGGCTGGTGGTTGGTGTTAGTGCTGGGTGGTGGCGCTGGCGGCCATGTGGCCGCTGAGGATCAGCCGGTTCAGTAGCTGGCTGAGCCGGTGGCCGGGGTTCGATTCGAGTGCGAGGCCCACGAACCTGCGTGCCTCGGTTCCCTTGCCGTCGATCCAGCGCGTCCAGCTGATCGCGACCAACAGGTCGGCACGGTGTTCGGTGGGGATGAATTCAAGGGCGGCATACAGCGCGTCTCCCCCGGCCTTCAAGAAGCCCCAATCCTCCGGGGTCTTCTCGCCCATCAGCGCGGCACCGATTTCCTCATGGTCGGTGCCGGTGGTGGCCAGCGAGGCGATGAGCAGGTCGCGCATCCCCTTGTTGCTGGAGGTTCCGGCCAGCCGTGCGGCGTGCTCGGGGCTGACCTTTCGGGTCTGCCGGTAACCTTCGATCATGTCGGTGAGCGTTCCGCGTGCCACGGCGAGCGTTTCGGCGCACCTTGAGTCCATGGCCACCGCTTCGCGGGCGAACCGCGCCAGCGGTTCCATGGGTGCGTTGGTGCACTCGGGAATGTCGGCGGCGAGCCTGGCACCCTGGGTGGTGGCCATCATGAGGGCCAGTGCCGTGTTGGAGGTGGCGACCGCGGAGAATTCGACCGAGTCGGTTGAATCTCCGTCGTAGTCCATCAGGTGCCCTGCGGTGTTGCGGATGACCGAACGGATGAAAGCACCCCGCGTGGGCGAGCGTGTCACCGAGGGCGCGGTACTGGGCGGTGGTCAGCCTGTATTCATATGGAATTAATTGCGGTAAAGGGTGCAGACTCAGCGATATGGACACCAAAAGATGCGCGGACCCCGGCGTTTTTGACTGAGGAGGATCCTAGGGAAAGTCCACAGATTAGGAATCAGACACACGGGGTCAGTGCCGTGACCAGGCAGCGTCGAGAAGAGACCGGCAACTAGCGCAGGTACAGATTGTGTCGGTGGCCGGAGTGAGCCGGTAGGTCGCTCCCACAGTTGAAGGCCGATACCCGCACGCAGAACTTGAACCAGCTTTCTGCATCAACTGCGCCGTGAGATTCCTGGTAGCGACACCAAGCTAAAACTTGAGCGGGCGGCCAGGGCTGACTTGGTTCAATCCGGTTGGGTACGGTTCCCCGCCGTTGAATTCTTCTTCGACACGCGTATTCATTTGTGAGATAGCCGCTTCAACGTACTCGGACATCGTGCGGTAGCCGGTCAGGTGCCGTGTCGCTGAGAAGGTGGCGCGAAGTCGCGCGTGCTCTTCCTTAGTCTGGAATATGCCTGTCTTGATCTTCGGATCATCAGCGGGTTCGGCTGGTGGCACGCCCTTATTCTTGACGGGCTCGACGATTTCGGTCTTGGGCGCCTCAATTGCTGGGGCTACGGGTGCAGGCTCAACGACAGGCTCAGGGGTCGGCGCTGGTTCCGGGGCTGCAGGCTGCAGCTGTACCGGGGCCAGGACTGGAACGGACACAACGTCGTCCGGCGCCACAGATACGTCGGCAAGCATGTCCGTCACAACGCTGGTGCGATTGGCTTTGCGCAGACCCCGAAGCTTGTTCGCGGCCGCGCTGCCGTCTCCCCCACGCAGAACTTCTTGACTCACGGGGCGGTCCTTTCAAGAATTTTGGAAGCCAACCTTGCCAGCCCGTCGAGTTCGAGCTTGCTGGTAGGGCCAAAGGATTTCAGTGGCTTCGACGCGGCCTGGGACTTCGCGAAGATCTCGCGATCCGAGAGCGCCGGTTCAAGCACAAAGTCTTGGTAATCGTTGCGCATCTGCATAATCCAACGATCCTGGTCAAGACGGTTTTTCTTCTTCTTGTTGATCACGATGCCCACGACATCGAGGTCTTCATTCAGGTTTTCTTGGACCTCAGCAATGGTCGTGACGATCTCGGTGAGACCTTCGACCGATGCAACGCGGGGTTCGCTGACCAGCAGCGCGTGGGTTGCGGCGGTGAGGGCGTTGACCGTGAGCAGGCCCAGGGATGGCGGGCAGTCGATCAACACGATGTCGTAGTTCTCCGACACGCCTCGAAGCGCGGTACGCAGACGTCGTTCCCTGGCCATCATCGAGTCACGCTCTCGCGATGCGAGGTTGCGTTCGGAGGCAATGAGATCAAGCTGGGGGTGATCGCCCTGCCAGGCTTCGCCAGCACGCAAGATCGCGTCACCTGCAACGCCGGCAATGATCTTATGATTCTGTGTCTCATCGCCATACAGCACGTCATTGAGGGTGAATTCAGGTTCGGTGATGCCCAGCGTTGAGGTGGTGTTGCGCTGCGGATCGGCGTCGATGACGAGAACTTTGAGTTTGAGATCCCTAGAGAGAACCTCGGCAAGACCGGTGACGAGCGTCGTCTTGCCGACGCCACCCTTCTGATTGCAAACAGCGATGATCCGGGATGCCATATAGCTACTGATTCTCCATGTGGTCGGTGCAAAATGTTCGCCGGCCGGTCAAGAGGGTACTAAAAATAACCCCTGTCGTCCGGCTACGACGGGAAGCGTTCACTGGAAACAATATGCCCTTATCCCCCTCTATACACAGCGAATCCACTCCGACACGCCGGAAACTGTTTCAGGTAATCGACAAATGGTTCATTTGGTGAAAATGGTACTAATGGAATCAACAGTAGAAATGGTACCTTTTCTACTGTTTAACGCCTCTGTTGAAGCCCGCATTCTCACTCGAGTCCGGCCGCGGACGCTTGATGTACCGCACATGGTAAAACCAGGCGAGAGGTCGCCGGGGGATTTTTCGCCTGATTCCAAGCGCGTCGAGGCGAGTTTTGAAATTTGGTACCAAGGGTATAAATGGTTCCATTGTTTCCATATTCACCATTAGTACTGTTCTCGGATCGCACCAAGGCGATTGGTAGTATTGGTTCCAGTGGTAGTAATGGTTCTATTTCTAGCATTGGAACTAATGCTTCCATCCCACCTTCAATGTCACTAATGGTTCCATTGTTTCCATATGCACCATTTCTGTCGACCTTGCTCCGGGTCGCGGATTGAGTTTCGACTTGATCCGGCACCGATAGTTCGACCGGGCGGAACGTTGCCATCGTTTCCACAGCTACCGGTACCCTGAAGATGCTGAGAACCTTGAGTTCTAGGGGCATATCTGGGGGTACCATTTCTACCAATAGTTCCTGGTAGTCCATCGGGCACAGTCGGGAACCATTGGTAGAAATGGTACCTTTACTGATTTTCGATTGAACTATTGGTAAAAAGGTTCCATTGTTTCCATAGGTGCCATTGCCTGGCGGGCGCGCTCCCCACTATTTGCTAGAGGGTAAAATAGTTCAATTGGTACCAATGATCCCTTGTGAACCACCCGCTCGGCGGCGGCCAAAGGTTTAAAAAGGTAGAAATATTTCCAATGTTAACAATGGTTCTATTTCTGCCAAGGGTTTCATTGCATGGCCAGTCGCGGTGCCAGCGGTATATCCCTCTAGGTGGAAATCTAGGTAAAATTGATCTGGGAATCTATTGGCCGCAGCAAACGGGAGGGCTACCTTCCGGTCCTTTATATCGGGGGACACGACTGCTAGGCCTCTAATGGTTCCATTAGTTCCTTTGGTACCTTTCGTTTCCATGGAAGTATTGGTACCAATAAAACCTTTGGCAGAATTGGAACCATTTCTTGCCGACGTAACAATTTCGGCTCGCCGTAGTGCTCGCTGCCGCGGCGTGGAGGGGGATCGGCGTTCTCTGAACTGGGGATGTTGAACCAGAAGGGTGCCCTTGAGAGACGGAGGATGGGACAAATTCCATTGGGAATGGTCACTCTACGATGAGCCCCCAGGCTGATCCGCGGACTGCTGGCGGTCTGGTTCTCGCCGGCTCAGTCGGCGGCGAACGCATTGCAGGCCGACGGTATCTTCTGGATGGCGGCATTGAGTGCTCCCCCACCCTTGCTCGTGCAAGGGTGGGGGAGTGGCTCCTGGGTGGGTTTGTAAAAAAGTAGAACAACCGACGCTATGGTTTAGATGCTCGTCGTGGCGGACTATATTTACCAGCTTTGATTTGGTTGGAACATGGCCAGGAGTATTCGAAGGTGCGCTTGATTTTATATCGTCCCGACGGTGAGTGTCCTGGTTGTTCGTCGGTTTTGGGGCAGAGGCTGCAGATCTTGAATGACACGGATCCAGGAAGCGTTGTGCCTGTTGATAACCCGTCGGTGAGGACGCTGAGACGGTGCCAGCAGCCATCGCCGCAGTGTACTCACGCACGCCGATCGGCCGTAACGCAGGGTAGCGGTCGTTCATGAGCACACCGATGAGAATGGCACGCCAGTACATGGAGGGCACTGCGGAGAGCCTTCTATGTGGGTGAGTGTGCCGATTCTTATTGACACTGAAGCAACGGCCTAGACCGGGCTCGATTTCAGAGACCAGATCATCCACGGTGAGCGCGTCACCAGAGACATAGATTTTCTCCAGCGCCTGTCGGTTCATCCACTGCGGCAGCGGCCTGTATCCATGAACCCACAGAAGTATTGGTATCAAATGGTGAAAATGGAACCATTACTACCATTTGACGTCAAGCGGCCTCACCGAACGCTATGTCGGATAGTGACCAGTCATCCGGCGGCCCTTCGAATGTTTCCCACGGGTAATCGTCATCGGGGGAGAGGAGCAGCAGTGGGCCAGACATTCGCTTGGCAAGCCATTCGCGCCATATCTGTCGTTGTGCACGGTACCGGAATATCAGCTCAGCGATGAGCTCTTGCACTCCCAGGGACTCAGCAAGGGATGCCAAGCTCGTTCTTTGCACCGTTTCCCAGCCGGTCGCGGTTTTTCGGGCAAGATTCCACGAGGAAAGAATCTCCAGCGCCTCGTGAACCGTTGAGCGGCCAATGCCGGTAAGCAGTGCCAGTTCAGAGGCATTGGCGGGGGAGTGCTCAAGGGCCTCATAGACGAATGCCGCGGGCATGCCGAGCTCCCTGAATACCGGACGCATCGAGTGAAGCTTCCCTTTTCGCCAGGAGAGGGCTTCGGCTCCAGAGCGGATGTGCTCCGGGATCACCAAGGTGTATTGGTCGGCGTTAACACCGAGGGCTTCCGCGCTGTGAGTGATCAGGGCATCTGGCTCATTTCTCAGTGATCGGAGGTGAGACGCAACCGTTGTCGGTTCAAGGCCAGATGCAATTGAGATTGAACGAACGCCGAATTCAATAACTCTGCTTCCACTCTTATGTGCAGCTTCACCCAGAGCACGCAGGATCATTCTCTTAGCCATACCGATCTTTCCAGAGGCATATCTGGATTCAACGATGCGCAGGGCAGAGCGCCAGCTACGAATGAAGCGGTGCTCGGCGGAGGGCGAGTTTGTGGGCACGGGGGCAGCACCCCCCTGTGATGCCGGCTGGCTTGTGTTGGTTTTCTGGACAGGCCTTTTTCCTGCCAGTGTTCCCGCGTATTTCTGGGCGGACGCCCAGTCGCGGTGCAGCGCGGTCTTTCGGTTGGTTCCCGAATAGCGGGCATAGAACTGTGCCAGGCCAGGCCAGGTGCCGTCGCTCATGCGGCGCTGTACCTCTATCAGTGGCATTCCTGCGCAGACGGCAGAGACCAGGACTGCTTGGCGTGCCTCCGACGGGCTGGAGTAGCGTGTGGTGTCGTAGAGACCTTGGCCCGCGATCAAACTCATTGAGCGAGACATGCGTGAGGTAGGAACAGGTGGGGGTACCTGTGCCGATTCGACGCTGGGCCGCGCGGCAAGGATTTCCGGAGACAGGTCTTCGAGCATTCTTTGGACGACTGCATCACCCGCCGGCGAGTTGAAGATCGAGGTGGCCATGGCGGGGCTCATCTCTAACTCTTGGAAGCCGCCTGATTTGTGCACACTGCCTGGGACGCGGATGCACCCATGCCGGATGTTCTGATGCGGGGTTGGGTCCAAGGTTGAGAATCGTCGTGCTAAAGCTTGGACGATGTCTCGTGAGGTATGGAACGGCAGGCGGCTTTGGAGCGGGACATAGACGTGTCGGCCGCCATTGGGGGAGTAATCCTGGATCCAGCGGGCTCCGAGTTCGTAGAGCCATTCGGTCACTGCTCGAACGTCATTCAGAACAGTGTCCAGCCCGCCCCTGGCTACGTCGAAGTCCAGGCACAGCGTTTTGCATGTGCCATCGGCGCCGTGAACGAGCACTGCGGCGGGTTGGGCTGGGCGCAGTGGTGTGAGGTCGCGCTCGTATCGCAAGGGGTAATTGCGTCCAGAATCGCGTGAAATCCGGACGCGCGGAGCGCCGGCTATTGCATGAGCGAAGGAAGACCAGAGGTATGCCGAGTTGTCGGCAAGTGCGACACGCGGGGCTTGTTGGACACACTGATCTGGCACGCCCACTGGGGGCTGTTGTACGATGGGGTTATTCCTCTCGGAAGGTACGACTGAGGCCCGGCTCTACGGACGGATTGACCGTCTCGCTGAACCGCTTCGGATTCCTTGTAGGTGAAAACTAAATAACTGTTAGATCGATACGAATCTTTTCTTTCTCTTAGCGGGTAAGAGGGATTGTTAGCGTCAGCTCAGTACCACTTGGATTCCCGTCCTTGTGGAGCTACAGAACTCTTGAGTTCCATAGCTGAGGTTCATGACGCTCCTATCAAAAGTTCTTCGTTCGTCCCGGCAAAAGAGGTACGAAGAACCCATACTTCGGAAGGGCCCGCGAAAGCGGGCCTTTTCGCTTTAAGCTGGTTGCTGGAGACGTGCTCCGTGCACATCGACGTCGCGTACAGCCTGGGCGATCAACGCTTCGACGTATTCGCTCACAGTCAGGTTGTTCGAACGCGCGGCAACATCCAGCTTCTCGCGGCACTCCACAGACACACGCGTGGCCACGAATTTACGTTCGCCTTTGTGGCGGCGTCCGCCTCCACGATTACCAGTTGCACTCATCGGCTCGTCCTCTGCTTGTGAATTCATCTGGGCCTTGTTCCTAGATGGTTCGGTCAACGGTGACTAGCAGGATCTGAGGTTGGCGCTACCTTGCGGGTTCGTCTGTTTCAGTTTCCTGCTACAGAAGAAATTACCATCGTGTGGTTCGTATCGCTTGCACCTGTTTCAGTTTCCGCGAGCCGCGGCAGTAAAGGTTCCATTAGGGAATATGGAACAAATGGAACCATTACCCCGTTGGAGGCCGTGAACAGTCGATTCCGAAGGAAAGTGGCTCAAAAACCATTGGTTCAATTGGTGTAAATGGAAGTAATGGAACCTTTTCTTCCATTGTTGCCTCAGAAAAAATTTTGATGTTTCGGGCGTGTCTCTACGTCACACGAATTCACGTGCGACTTGGGGGAGTCTCATTGCCAGATAAATGGCTGCCAGGATCAGTGCCCGGGGCTACAAGGGCGGACAGATCGTTTACAGAGCCATGCACAGGAATCACCAACCCGTCCGCGTCTGGGAATCTCAAGGAAAGAAACCCTGGAAACCAGGATATCCAACTCGCAACCACGCACGTACCCGGGATTTTCTCGGGTAGTTGAGAAATCCCGGAGCCGACGATGGCGGTATCACAGAAAACAAGGACGCGACGATCGAAAAGGGGAGCAGAACACCGATTAATCTTGGCCCGAAGATCGCAGGGTGGCCCCGGTATCGCGGCCAGAAGCACTCAGAGTCCGACCGTGGCACCGTTTGAAGCCAGAGCCGGAAGAGCGGCCTGTGCGCTTCTAAGGCTGCCCCTGCGGCTTAAGCGTGCCGACTCCTGCAAATCAGTCAGTAGCCACAGTCACGGCAAATCTTCACGCCGTTCATCTCGCTGGCGACTTGGCTCCGATGCCGGACGGTGAAGCATTCCCCACATATGAATTCGTCATCGGCCCGGGGCACGATTTCGACAACAAGTTCATCGAGGACTATGGCGCCCGGGAGCTCCTGGCCCTCAGAGAGATCGGTTTCTTCCAGATCGGATTGGACGCTTTTGGCGTTCGGTGCGTCCATCTTCTGGACGTCCTTGAGGGTGCGTTCCGACGCTTCGGCAACGTCCGGGCGGGCTTCGTCGTAATCCTGGGCCATGGTGCTCTTCCTGGTGGTGCTGACGGTTGCCGAAATTCTAGGTCCCGCGGCGTGTTCCGGGCAATTTGATAAACGTACCGCCTTTTTGTGTAACCGATCGGGGACAAAATTTTTGTGCAAACTTCTGAACTGAGTATGCTTTCGCGGGGACGTGAACTACGGGACAGGCGTGAATTGCTGGGATGCAGCCAAAAAGCTCTTGCCGAATCCATCAGTACCTCTCGAAAATTTATCGTGGAGCTGGAAGCAGGCAAAAAGACATCGAAGACCTTCGCCGGATTGCCAATGCGCTGCGCATCATCGACCCTCCG
Source organism: Paeniglutamicibacter sp. NPDC012692 (assembly GCF_042901625.1). NCBI lineage: Bacteria > Bacillati > Actinomycetota > Actinomycetes > Micrococcales > Micrococcaceae > Paeniglutamicibacter > Paeniglutamicibacter sp. NPDC012692. The sequence continues at coordinate 43,856 of NZ_JBIBDE010000010.1, read as the reverse complement.
GTCTCGTGCGGATCGGCTATGCGAAATACGGTGAGGATTCCGTCCCGCTCTCTGCGTCCCGGGAAAACTACGAGGTCCTGGCCGAAGTGGCCATCGCCGCGGCTTCAGCCTTGAAGCGGCAGCGAAAGGCTTTCATGGCCGCACGGTGCGAACTAGAGACTTTATGCCTAGTCAATCAACTATTTTGAATAACCGATAACGTACCTTATGTAAAGTGGAATTTATTCTAATTTACGCTTGTATTAATAGATGTCAGTCCGCTCTCAATGTCATTATCAATTTTCTCATTTAATTGGCCATAGATCAACAATCCGCATCACCAATCCATGCGGTTTCGGCAGCCCGGTGATCTTCCCCCAAAACTTCACCGCCGCTTATTCCAAGACTCCGACCTCGTGCCGGACCACTTCACTAGCTGGTGAGCCCCAGGCAAACGTCACGGCGTTCAGAGCGAAGCCGATCGCCGCGGATTCGGGATCCGTCATGCGCATTCCGCGCATAAGGTTTCGACGCCCAGATATTAGTTAGATACGACGGCGCCGATACACGGTGCCATCCACCGATATCAGGACCCGGTGACCAAAAGTGTGCATGGTCCTTGGTGCCTCGCAACCGATCCCGATCGCAAGGCTTCATGAAGCACGACGGCCGCTCGACGCATAACGAAGAGCAACATGCACTTGGCCGCACTAATCCTTGTTCTGCATCGGTCGTATCATGGGTGATCGGCTAGATTTGGTGAGCAAGCTCCTGGATGGGAAGTAAATGTGCCTCTGACTAAGACGGAAGTTGAGCGTTGGCTCAACTCGGTCGCGCCCGGGGTCGGATTGACGGTGCTGTCAAAAAAGGCCGGCTTCTCCCGAATCCGCATCATCCAGCAACTCACGGGCGACCGGGTCCAAGAGGAAACGATCATCAAGGTCTCACGCGTCCTGGACATAGACCCCCTCGAACAGCTGCGTTCGTTCAAGGGCTACGAGCACCTTGAGCCTTCCCGTCCCGATCGGCGCGAAGTGGACGCCTTCATCCGGTGGGAGCACCTGCTGCGCGCGTGTGCCGCGATCGAATTCGCCGAACCCGTCACCGAATCGTCCCTGGGTCCGATCCATTTCGGGGAAACCAGCCGGCAGTGGATCGACAGCATCGACCCCGACGGCGGGTTGCGCAAATACCTGCAATCGACCGGCCCGATCAGCAACCCGGGGCTGTCGAAAATGTTGAACGGGGCCCTGCGTTTTGACCTGGCGTTGCTCGCCGCCCAGTACGCGAATGTTCCGAGGGTTTCGGCCCTGGTGGCGTCCCACCTGCTGACTCCTGAGGAGGCGGGCTGGGTGGTTGACGAACGCGTGCAGTGGCTCCAGGGGCTGGGAAAGGTGGAACGCCTGCAGCTGGTGGAAACACGGATTCATGCCGCACTTGTGCGGGAACAACGAAGTCAGGACTTTATCAATCATCTGGGGTGATGAATATGGGTAACTGGATCGCAGGCGCTCTGGCCGTGGTCTTTAGCGTCTTGGTCATGGCGAGGGCTCCCGGCGCATTGCGGGACCGGGCCAGGGTCCGGGTGTGGCTGGCACACCTGGTGATGGCTCTGGTGTTGTGGCTCAGCGTCACCCCCGTCTATATGGGGGCCGACGCCCTTCTGGGTGGCCGGAACATCGCCAACCTGGTGTCTCACTTCGGCTTCTACCTGATGTTCTGGCTGGGCGGGTCCGAAGTCGCCTTGGGCATCGGGCGCCATGACCTCTATCGGCTGATTCACGGACCTGTCGGCACACTGATTCTTGGCGGCGGCGCCGCGGCCATGACGGCCGCGTTCATCCTGGCTGCACCGGAATACTCGGCCATGGGCCTGAACCCCTTCAGGGATGACCCGATGATCGTCCTCTACAAGGCCCTGAGCTACCTCTACCCGGCATTCGTCGCGGTTCTCCTGGCCAGACCCCTGCTGCGGGCGTCTCTGGAGTGCACCGGGCTGTCGGGATCCGCGATGCGGTTGATGTCCATCGGCTTCACGCTCGTGCCCCTGGTTCCCGTGGCGCACCTGGGTGAGTTACTTGCCCCCGGTTACGCGATGGTCGTTGACCTGGTCCTGTATCCCTCGATTGTCCTGGTCGCGACCGGCACCACCCTTGCATTCATTGCCCGCATCCGGTGCAACAGAGGCGCCTCACCAGTGCGCGGGTACCAGAGCGAACACGCCGACTAGGGCGCCGACGACGGCCCCGGCGAATACCTGGTTGGTGGTGTGGTGCCGCAGCTGGATCCGCGACCAGCTGACCACGGCCACCATCGCCACGGCCAGGTGGGGTCCGAAGGCCAGGTTTTCGAAGGCATGGAGGAAGACGAAGGCGGCCACCGCCACGTGAATGGAAATCTTCCACGCCAGGGTGATGCCGCCGGTGACCAGCATGCCGATCAGGATCAACAGGACCTCGCGCAGCAGTACAGGTTCGGCGTGCGTCATGACCAGAAGCGCGAGGCCCAGCAGGATCGAGGCCAGAGCGGTGAGCAGCAGCGGCCAACGTTGTTCGCGTCGGGTCACATGGACATCGCTGACCTTCCCGGTGGTTCGGGCCCAGCCGAGGGCCGCCCACGGGATGAGGGTGGTGAATGTCGCGGCCAGGAGCGCCTGTCCCCACGAAACCTGGGGAAACCTGAGCGGGGTCAAAAGCATCAGCGCGGTGACGAGTACCGTCGGGGCAAAGACATGGGAAACCACGCGTGGCAGTCGAGGCGTTGCCGGGGATCTCGTCGGTGCTGTCATGGTTCGTGGCTTCCTGTGATGGGGCGCTCGTTTCGGAGCATTGCGGGCCTGAACCCATTCTGGTCTGGTTTCTGCTGCCGCACCGGATTCGTTACTCGGCGTTCCCCGCATCGGCGGGGCCCGCGCCCTGCCGGGGGTATTCCTCGTAGGTGTAGTCGCTGATTCTCCATCCCGCGGGAGTGCTTGCCATCGCAAGGCTGTAGAGACGGATTGAGGTGCCGGGTGTGGTGTGACCTGCTTCGTCGGTCCAGTCCCATGTGACTTCGTAGGCTCCGGTTCCCGGGACGATCGAATCGGTTCCCTCCAGCGCAATGACATGCGGTACCGACACGCTGCGGGGGTGGGCGAACCATTCTCCGCTGGCGCCGTTGCGCGCCGGGGCGGTGATCGAGCCGGCCAGTTCCGCGGTGAAGTAGGGGCGGGCGCGCAGGTCCGCCGCCGTCCGGGTGGTGTCCGAATCGGTATACCAGGTCGTCATGACCTTCAAGGCCTCGAGCGCAACCTGTTCCCGGGCGGAATCCGGAGGACCGGACGAACCGGGCGCCGGCGATCCGAGGACCGGGTCGAGCGTCGATGGCTGGGGTGATGATGCGGGCCCGGATGCGCAGCCAGCCAAAAGAACGAGTGCCGGGGCGCCGAGCAGTGCGCGGCGTGTGAGGATCATACGATGCCCTTTTCGACGAGTATCGGGGTCGGGTCGATGGTGTCGGCATGGATCATGTGCTGCTCGTTCGATTCGGGTTTGATGACCTGGAAGTGCAGATGCGCCGCCGTCGAGTTTCCGGTGTTTCCCTCGATGCCCAGGGGCGTTCCGGCTTCCACGTCTTGTCCCGGGCGAACTTTCATGGATCCGACGGCGAAGTGGTGGAAGTCGAAGATGTAGCCGGGCGCCCACAGACACCTGGCCATGATGCGTGACCCGTATCCCGGGGCGAGTTCCTGGACCAGGGTGATGCGCAGCGGGGTCGGCGCGATGACCGTGGCGCCCCGACCCGTGGTTCGCCCGCGCCCGGTGGAGAAGTCAAGCCCGAAGTGGAAGGTCGTCCAGCGGTTGCAGCTCGCACCCGTCGGGCACGGCCTGGGCCCGAATCCGCTGGTGAGCCGGCCCTGCGGCAGGGGATGGATCCATGTCCCCGCCCCCGGCCGCAACTCCGGCGGGCCGCTGCCGGCGCAGTCGGCACTGTAGATGCGTTGGGCCAGATCAAAGATCTTGGCCACATAGCTTCGGGTCTCGCGAAACGGCGGGATTCCCGCGTACTTGAGCACATTCCCCGGGCCCGCGTTGTAGGCGGCGAACACCAGCCGCCGAGGGTCCTCGCCCTTGACCCCGGCGACGGCGCCTTGCAGGTCGTGCAGGTAGCGGCCTTGGGCCTCGATGGCCGCGAGGGGGTCAAAGGGATCGGCGCCGCGCCCGTAGTGTTCCCAGGTGCCGGGCATGAACTGGGTCAAGCCCCGGGCACCGGCCGGGCTCACAGCCTGGGGGTTCCACCCGGATTCGGCCTCGATCTGGGCTGCCAGGAACTCTGCCGGGATGCCTGCCACGATCGCTGCGGCCTGCAACGCCGGAACCCACTCCTTACGTGCCACGGCCTGGACCCGCAAGCCTTCCCCGGTGGGCGTGCACACGGGGCCGATATCTCCGGTGTCTTGGCCGTTGTCCCGTGCCGGGCCCAGGAGGAGCGGGATTGCCAGGCCGCCGAGGAGTAGCCCCGATCCCCCGCCGATGAGTGTTCTGCGACTGACCATTGCGCCACAAGCCTTCACAAAAAAGTTTCATCTCGTTGACCTAGAGACTATCTCTAAGTGGAATGTTACTCTAGGGCCACGAGGTATAAGGAGGTCATCATGACCGTGGAACCTGACTGGCCGGGATCGGCTCGACGACGCACTGCAGCCGTGACCGCACTCAAACCCCTCACGGAACCGCCGGAAAAACCACCTGACCAGAACATCCAGCCAAACGGCCAGACACCACCCCAACCGCCCGCCGGATTGGTCCGGGGACGCAGGAGCGCCGCCGTCCTCAAGGAAGAAAACGTGGACCAGCAGCTGCCGGCCGGCGACGGATGGCAACGATGGGCCAGGACTCTCACCGCGGGGCTCTGGAATCCCCCGGCTGGCCACGCCGAGCTAGAACGCCGCAGCGACATTTCCACGATTCAACGGGTGTTCCCGCGCCCCATGACCGTGTTCGTCACCCAACCGCTGGGCGGGGCCGGCAAGACGATGACCAGTGTGGGCATCGGCTCCACCTTCGGCATCCACAGCACCCTGGACACACTGGTCTGGGACAACAACGAAACGATGGGGACCCTGGGCATCAGGACCAACTCCAACGGTTCACGCACCACCATCTGCGATCTCCTCGAAGAGCTGCCCAAGCTGCAGGCGGAACACACCCGCAAGGGCGACCTGTCCTTCTATACCCGCCACCAGGGAAACAACAGGTTCTCGGCCCTGATCTCCGATGAGGATCCCGAGCGGATGAAAATGATCGGGAACGCCGAATTCAATGCCATCCGCGCGGTGGTGGAACGCTTCTACAACATCGTGGTCGTGGACTCGGGAAACAACACCCGCGCCGAAAACTGGCTCGCCTGCCTGGATGAAACGGACCAGCTGGTCATCCCCGTGACGCTGAAGCAAAACTCCGTCGCGTCCATGCTGCGGATGATCGAGCAGCTCGAGTCCATGAGCTATCTCGAGGGCGTGCCGCGTTACGAGGAACTGTGCCGCCGCGCGGTCGTCGTGGTCACCCCGAGTTCCCAGCGCACCCAGGCAAGCCCGAAGGAACGCGGCCGCCTGCGGGAGCTCATCGCCGAGGCGATCGGGGACCGCGGACACATCGTGGACATCCCCTTCGATCCGGCCCTGGACACCGGGGCCATCATCGATTGGCAATTGGTCAGCGATGAAACCCGCAGGGCCTTTGAACGCGTCTGTGCCCGCATTGCCGAGGGGCTCTATGCCTGGGCGGTGGACGAGAAGAAGAACCCGGCATTGAAAGGAACACGGAGCTGATGATCACGCACCCGACTCTCACCTCCCTGCTGGCCCTCGGCCTCACGGCCGCCGGCCCCAACCCCCTGGACGGGGTCTCCCCCAACCTGGAGCTGTTGGGCGTGAAGTTCTCCAACATGGTCACCCTGGTCCTGGGCGCCATCTGGGCCCTTGCATTGGCGGCCATCGCCGCCGCGTTCCTCTGGAACCTGGCCAAGTGGGGCATGGCCGGGCAGCGCGGGAACATCGATGACGTCGAGGACGGCTCATCGGGGGCCAAGCGTTCGGCCATCGCGTTCTTTGGCACGGCGATCGCCGGGATCATCCTGGGCGCCCTGCTGGCCGTGGCGGGAATGCTGTAGCCATGACCCGGAAGCGTGCACTGCTCATCACGGTCCTGGTGCTGCTGGTCGCCTCCGTCGTCACGGCGAGCATCATGCTGTCCGGCAAACGCGCCACTGAACCAAGTCCCGGTGCATCGCTTGGCACCAATGCCGAGGGCTTCGAGATCTCGCCGGTGAAAGCCGGCGAAGGAGGCACGAAGTTGGGTCCCGACGGGGTGACACCCATCGGGTATCCGCCGACGTGTGAGGGCGCGTATGCGGCAGCCATCAACTATCGCAGAGCGATCCAAACAACCGATTCAAAATGGGCAAAAACGCGCGAAACACTTCTACTCGTTTCGGCTGATCCGACGGCTCTAGGTTCAAGGATCGAAATCACTGATGAGCTTGTGAAGAAATACGGTCTCAAGGACTTCGTTTCTGCTGACGTTCAGACACTTGGGATATTCAAGCCTTTGAACTGTGAGGCGGGGAAAATTGTTCGAGTGATCGTGTCAGACATCAGCACGCTCCGCTATCCCGATACCAGCCCGTCTGTAATGCTCCAGGCCGCACCATTGGAAGTGCTCTGGCAAGACGGAGATTGGAAGCTTGGTTCTCTGACAAATATCACCGCATCCGAATCGCTCAGTCTTGAATTGCAAACGGATACCGTTCCCGAGGTATCCAAAGAGATCATCGACGCGCTATTCACCGCCGACGATGGCCAGGCGATCAGTCGCGAAGGGTGGATGGTGGTGAACAATGCAGCGCATTAGATTCTTCAAGATGCTGGCTTTGGTCTTCTTTGCCGTTTTTGCAGTCCAGCTGACGACGGCGCCCGCTGCGTTGGCTGTTGACGAGGTTCCGGCAAGCATGACTCCGGACCAGTGGAAGAGGTTCCAAAAGCTGGATCCCGTGCAGAAACTCGAAATCAGGGATTCCCTCATCAAGGAAAACGCCAAGGAACGGTGCGGAGATTTCCTGTTCTACAGCCTCCTGGGCAAGGGGTCCGGCTGCGAAGATCTGGTGAGACGGGCATCGGTTCATGTCTGGCCCACGGCCGAACATGCCCTTGGAATGGCGCGCATACCCATGGGCATCTGCGAAGCGCTGAGAGTGGAAGGTGCGCCGATACGAGCTGCGCACCAATGCGAGGCAAAGAATCTAATGGCTGCTTTCCAGCGTTTTGGTGGCCCACTAATGAAGGTTGCACTGATGCAATCGCCCAATGGGCGTGTGGTCCTCGGGCTTGCCGAGGGTGGAATAACCGTTGCGAAGTTCATTGCCGATCCGCAGTCCGAGCTTGAAAAAATGGCCAACACCGCCAAGGCCGAAAGCGTGAGCTCCGCCCAGAAGGTCCTCGAGCAAATCACCACCGTGTCTTCCTTTGATCCCGGGGACCAAGGGTTCCGGAGCATGTGGGCGACCTTTGCCGGCGTCGGGCTGGTGCTCATGGGGCTGATGATCTTCGCGCTCCATCATTCCTACAGCCGCGGGGAAATGTCCGACGATGCCTACCAAAACGCCCTGATGTACTACGCACCCGGCGGTGCCATCCTGGCCGTCTGGGGTCCACCGCTGATGCACCAACTCGGCGAGTGGTCCTCGGGGCTGGCGGCAGGGACGGGGGCATTCGCGGGATCCCAGGTCACCGACTTCATTGTCGTCATCGCGCGCTTCGGGGCCCTGGAATCCACCGAATGGTTCGGCCCCCTGATTGCCCTGCTCTTCTTCGGCCTGTTGTTGATTGGCTCGTGGGGCGTGTTGATCTACTTGGCCATGGTGCCGTTCCTGCAGGCCTCGGCAGCGCTGGCGTTGGCGTTGCTGGTCGGCATGTTCATCCACCCCCGCACCAAGCCGTACGCCCTCAAGGTCGGCACCACGGTGCTGGGGCTGATGTTCCTGAAGCCGGTGCTGTATCTGCTCTTGGGCGGGATCTTCTGGATCCTTGCGCACCAGGAAGTGCTCACGTCGGAGGCGAACGGTGTACTTTCCACGGCGGTCAGCCTTGCCGTGACGGCGATGGTGTTGATCGCCGTGTTGTTTGCCCCGGCCGCGGTTTTCCGGTTGATGCCCGCGATGCCGGCCAACGATTTCCAGTTCGGGGGCGGGCCCAATGTGGCCGGCGCGGCGGTGGCTGCCGGGGCCGGGGCTGCGGTGTCGCGGTCGATCTCCTCCAAACGCGGCGGGGCATCATCCACCGGCCGGGCAGGAAGCCCCGGTAGTTGGGGTGCCCGAGGCGGATCGGGCGGTGCTGGCCCAGCTGATTCCGGCGGCTTCGGGGGAAGTCCCGTCCCTGGTTCGGGCGGAGGCCATGCTAGGCCCGGCGGGCCGGCGTTTTCTCGTGCCGGAGGCTCCGCTGCGGGGAAGGAAAGTGGTCATCGAACGGGCACTACGAAGTCCAGCGGACGTACCGGAGTTGGCAGGAACAAGGATGGCTCACAACCCGAGCCCGGTTCGCCGCGGCAAGGCAGCTCCGGGGACCCCGGAAACAATTCAACAGCCCCGCGCCCGAATCAGCCAGCACACGGGACACCGGGTGTTCCCGCCTCCGGGGTCCCGGCGTCCGTCGCCGATACTGCGGACAACCATGCCGGAAGCGTGCCATCGTCCGGGCATCCGGACCAAACCCCGGGGCGTAAGTCGCGGTCGACCGGCAGCGTCCTGGGTAGTGCGGCCGGGGCCGTGGCCCGCGCGTCGGTGAAACCCCTGCAAGCCGGTGCCGTGGGGGCCTTGCATGCCGGGCGGGAAGGGGCCCGTCGTGCACGTGAAGCCTCCGAGGCCATGGTTCCCAAGAACTGGGGGGAATGACCATGTCACGGAGTGTCATTCTGGGCGGGGAAATCCGTGCCCGCGATGCCGGAGGGCGCACCGCCTATGAATGGGCCCTCGCGCTGGCCAGCCTGCTGCTGGCCTTGGTCATTGGCTTTGCCGGCGGGGACAACCTCGGGACGTTCTTCCTGGCCGTCCTCATGGGTGTCACCGGGGTGGCGCTAAGTTCCCCCGCCTCCATCTGGGGTGGCCGCAGTCCCGCCGGGTTGCTGGTCGAACGCGTCTATGCCGTGTACCGGCGTCGCACCGGTCGAAACGTCTTTGACCCCGCGTTGGCCACCGGATCCTCGAAGATGTCACGGGATACGGCACCCGTGATGGTGGGGGATGTGAGGATCACCGAGGTCCCCTACTCCACCCGGGGCACCGCATCAATTTTCCGCCAACAGGCCGGAGGCCCGTCCTACTACACCGTCGTCTTCGAGGTCCAGGGGGCGGCCAGCGGGGTCCAGGAAGAGGACTTCGAGGACGCGGCACACATCGGGTGGGGACAGGTCCTGGCACGCTGCGCCCGACGGACCTCGCCGGTCAGCCATGTCCAGTCCTTTGCCCGCTCGGTGCCCTCCGACATCACCGACCACACCCAGTGGCTGGCCGCCTACGTTTCCCCCGATGCGAACGACGAGGTGCTGCGTTCCTACCAGGACCTCTGTCTGGAAGCCGATGCGCGGGCCGAACAACACCGGTCCTACGTGGTGCTGAGATTCAATTCGTCCGTGGTCCTGGCCCGGATGGGCGCGGCCAACGGCGGCGGCCTCGAGGGGACGTACCGGGCGATCACCAACGAGGCACGGGCCGTCATGGAACTGGCCGTCACCCTGAACGCCATCACGGCGTTCAGACCGCTGGACAATTCCCTGGTGGCGTCCCTCTTCGCCCACTGCCAGGACCCCTACACGTACGCCATCGACGACTACGAGGCGGCGTCCATCGACCGGGTCTGGCAGCACCTTGACGGGGGCGCGTCCAGGCACGGGGTCCAAGTCAACGGGAAGGGCTTCACCCGGGTGGGCTACATCCCGCGGGACGGGTTCGAGGTCGGGGAACTCCCGGTCCAGGCGCTGAAGCACTTGGTGTCGGGAATCTACCCGCCGGTGATCCACTCGGTGTCGTGGATCAACGCCCTTCAGGACAGCCAACAGGCGCGCGCCAGGGCGCGCCGGCACCGGACCCGGGACCATGCGAAGAAGCGTGAACGTGCCAAGAAGGGCATGCTCTCGGACGGCACGGACGAGGTGATGCTGGGAGCCTCCGAGCAACGAGCCCAGGATTTGATGCCCGGGCAGGGCCACCACGGGGCCGCGTGGGCCGCATACCTGAGCTACACGGTGGAACGCGAGGACCAGCTCGAATCGGTCGCCACCCACTTGGAGGCCGCCGCCTCCAATGCCGGGGTGCGGCACATCGAATGGTTGGACCGCAAGCAGGACCTGGCCCTCGCCGCCGTGCTGCCCCTGGGACGGGGGATCCGGCCATGAGCCTGATCAAGGACAAGCTTCCGGGTCGGTCGAGGGTGCACGACGTGAAACCACGAACAAACGACGGCCGGCGGACGGACCAACCCCGCGACGATAGCGCGCCCCAAGCCACGACCTCAACCACGACCGGACAGGGGCGCCCGTCGCCGGAGACAAGCAACGACGGCGCCGGGGCCAAGGACAGTCTCCGGCGCGGAAAGAAACCCCGGAAAGCAGCGGATCCGGGAACCACCGACGGTTCCTCCAACGACCTGCGCTGGCACGCCCACCGCAGGCTTGCCACCGGCTCCAAGCTGGGGCTTTATGACCCGGCCCCGCCCGGCGCCCCGTCCTCCACCCGGCAAATGGAGGCCAGCCTGCTGGCCGTCGCGGCACCGCCGACCAACCACAAGGGGCTGATCTTCGGGCTGGACACCGGCACCGGGTGGATCATCAGCCACGACCCGTTCTTCGCCTACGGGCACACCGTGCAGAACCCGAACGTCTGCTACATCGGGGACGTCGGGTCCGGGAAAAGCTCGGCCATGAAAACTTGGGGACTCCTCCGGCCCCTGGTCCTGGGCCGGGACATCGTCGTGTTGGACAAGAAACGCCAGAAAGGCACCGGGGAAGGCGAATATGCTCCCCTGTGCCGGCATCTGGGACGCGAACCGATCGCCTTCAGGATCGGCGGCGGCGGATCCTGCATCAACATCTTGGACCCGCGGATCGGTGCCGGGGACCACGACGAGGGGCACGCCGGGGCCCCGGCCGGGCAGTCCATGTTGCTGCGGGCCGTCACCGAGGAAGCCCTCGCCCGTCCCCTGACCCCGTTCGAGGGCAAGGCCCTGCGCACCGCCCATCGCCGGGCCCTGCGCAATGCCGCCGAGCACGGCTATGTGGCGACCATCAGCCACGTCATGGACGCGCTCCTGCACCCGGACGAGGAGGACGCGCGGGAGGTGGAGGTCCCGCGGGCGGAGTTGCGCGGCTGGGGCCTGGAAATCGCCTTCGAACTCGAGCGGCTGATCAGCGACGACCTTGCAGGCCTCATCGACGGGGAGACCTCCCCCGAGGTCCAGCTCGGTGAGGGGCTGACGGTGTTCGATGTGTCCAATCTTCCCGAAGCGGGCCCCGCTCTGGCCATCGTGATGACGCTGGTGAACACGTGGTTGGCGAACATGCTGCACCGCCGCACCCAGAACCGGCCCACCCATTTGCTGGTCGAGGAGGCCTGGCATCTGGTGCGCGGGACGGTGGCGGAGGTGATCGCCCGGAACCTGAAGCTCTCCCGTGCGCTGGGGCTCTCCAGCCATTTCGCGTTCCACCACATCAGCGATGTCCCCGAGGGCTCCACGGCGCAGGCGATCATCAAGGAATGCGACACCATCTTCATCTACCAGCAAAAGAAACCTGCAGACGCGCGGGCGGTCCTGGAGATGTACGACCTGCCGGCCTCCAGCTACCTCGACATCCTCAAGCTGGCCACCGGCAGCTGCCTGCTCAAGATCGGCAGCGAGGTGCCGATCAGGGCCCGGCACCTGCGCAGCCCCAGCGAGGTGACACTCACCGACACCGACGGGGCCATGAGGCAGGTGCAACATGCCAGGGACTAGGCCACGGGGCACCAATGCCGGCCCGCTGCTCGTGCTGGCCCTCGTGCTCGCCGTCCCCTATGCGGCCCTGAACCTGGGCGAGGCGATCACCCCCACCGGATCGGCCATCTCCTGGAATGCCCGGGACCTGGCTGCGGGCCTCGTGCGGGGCCGGGTCGCATGGCCGTTCGCCTCCACCTTCATCGCCCTGGGCCTGTTCGTGGGTCTGGTCCTGGCCGCGGCCGTGGTCATGGAAGGCACCAAAGGCCTGCGGTCCAGGGAGAACGAGCCGGGCCCCTCCCCCGGCACCCTGCGGGCGTTGTCCCTGCGGCGTGCCGCCAATCATGCGCGCAAGGCCCTGCGGGTCCCGCCCGGGACCAAGGACCGGGACCTGGTGGTGAGCATGGCCGCAACACCCAACGGCAGGAAATCCCTGTACATGCAGTTCGAGGATTCGTGCTGGACCTACGCCCCGGCCCGCGCCGGCAAGACCCTCACGATCGTGGCCCCCGGCATCCTCGGCGCCCCGGGGCCAGTCCTGGCGACCTCCACCAAGGTCGATGTCCTTACCCACACCGCGGTCCCCCGCCTGGACGTCGGCCGGGTGTCCGCGTTCGACCTGGAACAGATCACCGGCTGGCCGCACCAGGTGGTGTGGGATCCGGTGCGCGGCTGCCAGGACGAGGACGAGGCCCTGGCCCGCGGCAAGGCCTGGGCCAGGGCCACCTCGAAGGGGAACGTGAAGGGCGGGGACTGGTTCGCCGACCAGGCCGCCGCCGTGCTCGGGCGCCTTCTGCACGCCGCGGCACTGGAGGGTAGGGACCTGCGCGATGTCATGCGCTGGGCCGCGGACTTCACCGACGCCGAACCCGTGGAAATCCTCCGCCGCCACGGCGCACCCGAGCCCTTCGTTGCCAGACTGGTGGACCTGCGCTCCTCGCGTGCTGGGGAAGCGGTGGACGGCATCAAGATGACCCTGCAGGGCCTCTTCGAACCTCTGGCCTCCGGCAGGGTGCTCGCCCAGCTGGTCCCCGAGGGACGCGCCGCCTTCGACGCCGAGGCATTCCTGTCCGGACGCAACACCGTCTATGTGATCGCCGACGGGGACGCCTCACCGCTGGCACCCCTGGTGACGATGTTCACCGACTTCGTGTTCCGCACCGCCAAACGCCTGTCCCAGCAGCGGGCCGGGGGACGCCTCTGGCCGGTGTTCACCATGTTCCTGGACGAGGCACCGAACGTGGCGGCCATCCGGGACATGCCGGCGGTGCTCTCCGAATCCGGGGGACGCGGCATCCGGGTGCTCGGGTTCTCGCAGTCCTTCGCCCAGAACGAGGCACGGTGGGGCACCGACGCGGCCAGGGCCATCCAGGAGACAGCAAACGTCGTCGTGCTGATGCCCGGGCTCAAGCGCGAGGCCCTGAAGGACTACGCGGCGGAAATGGGCACCAAGCACCGGCAACGCCGCAGCCGATCCACCGGCCGCGGCGGAGGCTCAACGACCACCAGCCTCGAGGAGGTGCAGGTGATGAAGGCCGAGGAGATCAAGCACCTACGCGTCGGCCAGGCTCTGGTGGTGTATCGGAACCTGCCTCCCTTCGTCGGGCGGATGCACCCGTTGTGGGAGCGCAAGGACTGGAAACTGCTCAAGGAGCAGAGCCGGCAGGCCGAGAGAATGTGCGGGAAGCTGCCCGTCGATGAGGAACCCGGGGCGGAGGTGCGAGGCCATGGACGCGGACGATTCATCGGGCGCCTCGGGGAACGCTTCACCTTCCTCCGCCGGGGAACCTGAGGGCACGTTGGCGGAAATCGTGCTCGAGCACGACGACAAGCTCGAACACCTCCACAAGGCCCTGCAGGAGCAGCAGAAAACGCTGGCCGCCCTGGTCAAGCACCTCGAACAACCGGGCAGCTCCCCCGCTGCACAGGATCCGGCCCCGTGGAACCTGAAGGACGGGACCGAGAAGCAGCGGCGCAAGATCCTCGGCCAGCTCTTCGACTGGATCGACTGGTACAACGAAACCTACCCCGGGGTCGAGGAACACGTGATCCCGCCGTGCTGGTTCCACCACAGCGCCGTCGTCCAGGAACTGGTGGCCGTGTTCGTGGCCTGGCAGGCCGCATACTGCGGGAGCGATGAACCCAACGATGCCCCGGCGTACTGGCACGACCGGATCCTCTACCCCGCGATCAAGCGGTTGTCCGGTGACAAGGCAGCCGGCTGGGGCAACTGCCTCGGCGCCCACCGGGAACCACGGCGCCCGGACACGGGCCGAGAGAACCACCTGGAATTCCGCGAGTGGCTGGAATCTTTAACCCACCGGAGCGATTCGGCTGCCGACAAGCGGTTCCACGGCTAGCCTCAAGGCACGAAGGATATGTCGCCGCGTCCCCCATGAGGGGTCCCGCTGTGACTTCCAGTGGATGCATCCGCACATGAATGGAAACCCGGTAGCAAATACCCCAGGGGGCCTTCGCTTTCCTCCGCTTAGGCGATATGCCTTGAGATGAGTGCAGCGAACCGAAGCCGGTTCAGATAGCCCGGTACCGGGAACCCGGCGTTCTTCCGCGTGACCTTGCCTGCCAGGTCCTTCAGGATGCGCGCAGTGTCCTTGCGGAACCCGATCGGATCCGGGTCACCCAGGAGCCACTCGGTGCTCGGGTGCGCGTCACGAATTTCGAGCAGGCTGTGCAGGTCGGCCAGGTCCTTCTCCGATCCGCGGTCCTTCCAGCTATGGGCCTTGAGGACCGCTGCTGCTTCCAGGTTGGGGATCCGGGTCTGGTACTCGATGACTTCGGTGTCATCGAGATGCGCTTCGACGTCGATGACCAGTGCCGGGGTCATCAAGGCGAACCGCAGCTCGGGCAAGGTGTCGATCTGGCCGACCCCGGGGACCGACTGCGCCCGGATGCCCTGGGCTGCTCCGGTCCGGGCGAGCAACAGGTTGATCTCGATCCGCTGTTCGGCACCAACATCCTTGAACAGGATGTTCCCGCCCTCCTTGGTGAAGTTCGCGGCAACCAGGTTCTGGGTCACCGGCTCAAGAACCTCGACGCTTCCCAGCGCGGCGTCCGCATCCGCCGTGGACCGAAGCACCGCGTTCGCCGTCAGGTAGACGTGAAGCAGCATGCGGACCATGTGACCGCCGATGATTCGATAGTCGCCGCGATCTGCCACCGCCTGGGCCACGGCCTGCTGGGCACGGTAGCCCAGCACATCCGAGATGCTGAGGGCGTGGACGCGCACCTTGATCGGTTCGATCGCGTCCGTCACTGATTGCTCCTGATGATGAGTTTCTTGAGGTGGCCGGCGGCCTCCACACTGTCCGTGTCGCCGCTGGCCAGGACATCCCAGTAGACCATGACGGCATCAGCCAGGGCAGATACCCCGGAGCACGGGGATGGCATGGCACGGGCAAGGCGCCACAGTGTTGGGTCCCGGGGTATGCACGTGATGAGCGTGGCTTCCTCCACGGGCGCCGGGACGAAGCCGTCGTCGCCCAGGTCGATGGGACGGTTGACGTAGATACGGCCACGGGAGGGCAATTTCCACGGAGCCAGCCGGTCTGCAGCCACGTCGCCGCTTACCAGCGGACTGGCATCACAAAGCTCGGCGGCTTTCGCGGCCTTGAGCGTCTGCTCGGCAATCGGGTCCAGGCTGTACCAGCCGAATTCCTGCCCGCCGGGACCGGAGTATTCCTCCACCCAATGCCCCAGCAACGCCTCCTTGTCGACGGCCGCCAGTCCGCGCCCGCCGTCTGCGACCAAGTCCCCCAGCTGGCGGGCGGCATTGGAGACGGATTGCTGGCTGGTGCCCAGAAGATCGGCGATCACCGGCTGTCGCTGCGGCCCGGTGGAAAGAAGCAGGCAGCGGCCCACCGCCCAGCGAACCCACGCTGCCCGGCCGGAGGGACGTCTCCGTACCGGGGCCTGGACTGGATCCTCGCTCGCGTAAACGGATCCTCGAATCACCAGCCGGAGCGGGTGCTCGGTGAGGACGTCGAAATGCCCCGCCTTGGCCTGCTCGAGCATGCCGGGAGTGATGGTGCGACCGACGAACAGGGGACCAACCGGGGAACTGCGATGGGAGGAAACGTTGCGGACCGCATGGGAGGTTACGTGATCCAGGGACACGGTCGGCTCCACCAGGAAGGATTCCCCCGACGGCAAGCGCAGGAGCCAGCTGCGCTCGGTGGCTCCCTCGGCGATTCCGATGTCGAGCTCGCGCAGCAGTGCAACCACATCGACATTCATGCGACCCTCCAACAAGTTTCATCCCGAGTAGCGGGTTGTTTCTTGTTGGACAGTTCATCACATGCATGAGTATAATGGCAAATTTTTCCAGAAACCCGTGCGGCCGGACGACCGAGTAGGGTTCACCACCGCAGGTGGTGTCCTCGACCGGTCAAAATAGACCTTGGCAGGTGTTGTTGAAATTTGGCGGCCGCGGAAACGCACCGATTTTTTGATCAAGGGAAGTCGGTCGCACTCACGCCGCCCGGGGACCCTCTTACGGGGCTGTGAGACTTCGAAACGAACATACGAAACCCCTTTTCGGGGCAGTTCGACTATTCCGGTACCAAAGAACGTGGCCTCATTAGTTCCTACCTGGACCAAGGATCTTTGTGTGGCCGGGAGTCCTGAACTTGCAGTTGCTTCAATGTGGACGCTGTTGCGCAGCTACACCAGGCGGACGGCGACAAGATCGGCTTCGGCAGCTGCAAGTTGTTGGCTGGTTGTGGCTCCAACGAGGTTCTTGAGAATGCCCGTTGTTGGGTCGGTCCAGGGATCGGGCGCGGAGCCGTCGAAGTCAGTCGAGCCCAAACCGGGCACGCGCTTTTCTTACCAGCTCGTCGGATGTCACTTTTCCAGCAACATATTCCTCGGACTCCGCACGGCAGTCGTCACTGACTTCAAGGCCCTCAAGGCTCATGCTGTGGGCGGCCTCGATGACCCAGTTGCGTCGCTGCTCAGTCATCGTCATGCCATATCCTTCCCGCACCACATCGGCGCAACGTCCATGGCCCGCATCACCGATCCCGGCGATGCAAAGGGACGGCCGGAGACAACCTTGTGGACTCGTGAATCAATGCTACGTGCGGAAACCCCAAAAATTGTGCCCTGGACAGAACGTTCCCGTCACGCTGTCCCGCCGCCGTTCGGCTTACCGCAACCAATTCAAAGCGGTGCCGCCGCCGATCCATGAAATTCATGCCCTCGCGATGGCTCCGTCCACCTACCATGCGGCGCCGGTCATCCCAGTCGCGGTCCCTCGGCATCCGGCCCGGTCCCGGGGTCCTCGCCCCGCCGGGCCTTGCGGACCTTGGGGGTACGAGTTTCTTGGAGACGCTCCAGTCTCTCGCGCAACGTCGGTTCCCCGGCGTCCCCGCCCGGGTTCGTTGCGGGTGCGGGCGCAGCGACCGGCTCGTTCCCGGCATCCTCGGTTGCCGGCTGGACCGGGTGGTTCCTTTCGTGGCGCCGGCGGCGCAGTTCGGCGATCGCAGCCTCGGCCGCCGTCGGCACCGCATTGGGGGCGGCGGCCAGTTCGGCCTCGATGCGCTCCACGGTACGTTCCCCCGGGGTGAGCGGGGGCTTCGTGGTGAGGCTGCTGTGCTTGTGCAGTGCGGTGGCACGCGTCCTGAAGTCCTTGGCCAGGGGATTGTCCCGGTGTTCCTTGGGGACGAGGCCCGGTTCGCTATCGGGGATGTTGTAGGTGTGTCGGTAGGCGGCGACCTCGGCGGCCAGGTCGCGCCACTCCCGGTGGCGGTCCGCGCGGCGGGGCACCGGCCCCAAATCGTGGAGCCACGGCGGTGGGTTCTCGGCCAGTTCGGCACCAACACGGGTGAATTCGCGTTTCACCACGTCTCGGTACTGCCGGATTTGCGTGGCCCAGGCGGCGGGGGTCTCGGGCTTCCAGACGTGCGCTGTGGGCGCGAACCATTCCGGCAAGTCCCGCGGGGTTTCGTGTTCACGCTGCTCCACGAGGGAGCGCAGTTGAAGTTCGTCGTTGATCCGTTCCACGATGATGTCGGCACCGTGGATGCGGGCGGTGCGTTCTCGTTGGAACGTCTCGGCCCGGTGGACATCGTCGGGCAGGGTCTGCCGCAGGGATCGCTCCTGATGCAGCCTGTCCAGCGCCCATTCAAGTTCTTGGGTCTTGTTTTCCGGGTCGGAGGGGATCTGCCGGTCGCGTTCATCCTCGGTCCGGGTGATCCGCGCGGCGAGTTCGTCATCCCCCAGGTGCCCGTAGAGGCGGTGCCGCCACGGCTTGGCCCCCGCGGTCGCCAGGGCGGCGGGTTCGTTAAGGATGCCGTGGTGGCGCGCGAGGGCGAGGTCGCGCAGGTGCCGGAGGTGCCCGGCAGGTATGTCCTTGAGCGGGCGTCGCGCCTCGGCCAGGAGGCGTTCGCGGCTTTCCATGAGTCGTTCCAGCCTCCAGGCCATCACGGCCGAGCGGTCGTGCGCGGATTCGATCTCGCCCACGTCCAGGGCGTCCTGGATGAGCCGGTGTACCTCCAGCCCCCGGTTCTCCGCGGTTCCCAGGTGGTGGGCGACGGCGTCCCAGACCGGGGAACGGAAGTATCGGTGGGCTTCCTCGGTGTCCAGGTGGGCGGCGAAGAGGGTGCGCAGGCGCTGGTCCCGGGCCTGGTCGACCAGGTCCCGGTAGACGGCACCGAGGTGCTCGAGGCTGCGGGCGCGCAAGCGTTCGGCGGTGGCGGTGTCGTGGGCCGTCAGGTTTCCCGCGGTGTTGGCGGCGATCCGCGCCAGCACGCCCGGGGCGTGCTCCCCCGCTTCCAGGGCCACATAGATCTTGTTGCCGTACCGTCCGCGGCTGGTGGCCACGTACGCCTGGGCGCGGTCCAGGCTGGCGGCCAGGAGCGAGTGGGAGCTGTCGTAGGTCATGCCCTGGGCGCGGTGGATAGTGGAGGCGTACCCGAGGTCGACGTGGTTTCGCACATACTCCGCGGGCAGGGTCGTGGTGCCGTGGTGGTCTCGGTGCTGCACATCCAGCGACCCGTCCGCCCTGATGCCGGTGACAGTCCAGACGTCGTTGTTTTTCACGAAGTCGTGGCCGCGGTTCACCGGAAGCCTCCGGTCGTTGCGCCGGCTGACCACCACGTCCCCCACATACGCGCGCGCCCCGTTTTGCAGTCGGGTGCCGGTCCCCGGGTGTAGTTCGCCGAGTTGCAGGCGGTAGGCCTGGGCGCGGTCATTCAGGCTGCCGACCAGGGCGTTGCTGGGGGCGATCATCAGGGCGTGGAGCCCGGCGTTTTGGTCTTTTTGCCACCCGGCGAAGACACGGTGTTCCATCAGGTCCGTGTCTCCGGCCATGATGCGCCGGTGCTCCCAGTAGTACGTCCACGGGTCGTCGGTCCCGGTCAGCGGGGCCTGGCGCAGGGACAGGCTGGCGGCCGCCTCGTCCTCGTTGGGTGTGCCGTCGGGGTGGCGGAAGCGGTGCACGGTTTCGAGGCGGACGGCGGGTTCGTATTGGTCGATCAGTCGCAGGGCACCGCCGCAGCCGATGGCTCCGAGCTGGCGGTCATCGCCGATCGCCCGGATCACCGCCCCGTGGTCGGCGGCGAGGTCCACTGCTTGGGCGAAGAGGCCGGTGCCGACCATGCCTGCCTCGTCCAGCAGGAGCATGTCGCCCGGTTTGAGGGGGACAAAGTGTTCGGTGGGTTCATTGGCCCCGAGCACGAACGCGTCCAGGGTCATGGCGTCGCTGCCGATTTCGCGGCCCAGCGCGGCGGCCGCGGCGGCGGTCGGGGCGACGGCCAGGACCCTGCCGCCGGAGGCCCGGGCGGCGTCCACGACCAGGCGCATGGCGGTGGTCTTGCCGGCGCCGGCCGGGCCGATGCCGATCTTCAGCAGCCGGTCGCTGCAGGTGAATTCCTCGGCCAGTGCCCGCTGCCCCTCATCGAGCCGCCCCTCATACGCACTGAGGCACCGGGTGAATTGGTCGTGGGAGGCCACGGGAATGATGGTGCGTTGCGCGGCTTCCAGCAGGTTGCTTTCGGACCTCAGGACGGTGTGGGAGGTGTAGAGCTTGCGCTTGGCTTTCTGGTATTTGTGTATCGCCATCATCGCGCCGGCCACCGGTTGCGGCACCGGAAGGTCCGGGGTCACACACAATGAATGGTCCTCCAGGACGGTGCGGGTGAGGGCGAAGACCATGGTGTCCGGCAGCCTCCGGGGCCCGGCCAGTGCGCCGAGTTGGCGGGTTGCTTCGGCCTGGACATGGTGTTCGCCCCAGACGGCCCGTTCGGACTCGATCCGCTGCACCACCTGCGCGGCGAGGCCCTGCATCTCGTCCGCCGACAGGTCGAACGAGATCCCCGATGCGCCGATCCCGAGCGCCGCGGACGCACGCTGGGCCTGCTGGAGTGCCTCGTCCCCGGTCGGCAGGCCGAGCGTGTCCCCGAACTTGTGCTGCCAGTCGGCGACCAGTTCTGCCAGCGGTTTCCCGTGTTTCTTGTCCGCGCGCGTGGTGAGGGTTGCCTGTTGGCTGAGGCTGATCATTTGCTTCCGGTTGGGCTCGTAGCCGTGCTCGGAACGGAACCTGTCCACCAGCAGCCGTAGAGCCGACTGGATCTGGCCCCGGCGCGAGGATGCGGCGTCGATGGCTCGCACATCGATCCCGGCGATCTCCGTGACCGGGCGTTTACCGGGGACCTGACGCTCGCTGGTGGCCACGCCCAGGGCGTTGCAGACGTTCTCCATGACACAGCGGTTGTAGTGCTCGCTGGCAGCCACGTTGAACTGGTACAGCAGCGCCCCGTCCAAGGTTCCCCATTGCTCGTCGGTGCCCAGCACCTTGTTGGAGACCACCACGTGGTCGTGGAGTTGAGGGTCCCCGTCGCGGGCGTCGTAGTGGCGGAACCTGGTGTAGATGAGGCCGCCGGCCACGTCCTGCTGCAGCACCCCGTTCTTCCCCCGTCGCGTATATACGGCGGTGTCCTCGAGGTATCTCATGGTCGATTCCACTGCCTCGAGGTGCGCCCGCTCAATCAGCAACCGGGTGTTCTCCCCGCCCACGCCCCACAGGTAGGAGACCGACTTCGGCGGGGAAAACACCAGGTCGAAGCCGGCCACCGCTTGGGCCGCGGGGTGCATCTGTTGGGAGATGAAACGGCCGAGTTCTTCCCTGGAGACGGGGTTGCGGCCGTGCAGTTCACGGAAGTACCGGGCACCGACCTTGGCCCTGATGATCCGGCGTTCATCGACCCCGGGCGCATGGTGTTGCAGGCGTTCGAAGTCCCCCAGGGCGGTGGCGATCCGGTGGTGGAGGGTGTTGTCCTTCTGGGTGAAGCGCTTGTAGCGCTGGCCCAGTTTCTGCTCGAAGGGTTTGCCGGTGCGGTCGCTGGTTTCGCCGAAGCGCGGGTGAAGTCCCTCCCCGTAGAGCAGCTGCATCTGCGCCTCGGTGACCTCGCCGCTGACCTCCAGGTGCGCTGCTCCGCGCCCTCCCCATTGTCCCGGTGGGTAGCCGGAGAGGTGGTAGTAGTCCCCCAGGTCCCGGTTCGTGGCGCGTAGTTCATCACCGCTGGCGACTTCACGGGTGTAATACGTGTAGCCGTCGCCCGCACTGAGCTTGTGCACGGTCATCACACCCCCAGTGTGAACCCGCCCTCCTCATTTATCAAGGATGCATGAGGTGTGACAAAGCATGGTGGTTTGACGAGTCCGACGAAGGAGGAAGCAGTCTCGGCGAACCGGTAGCGATGTCGTTCTTCCGAGGGACGAGGAAACGTGAACGGCATCGTGCCATGCTGCGGCCATCAAGGTGTTGATGCGGTTGTGCACGGGAGAATGCGCGGTGGGTAACACGCTTTTCGTTATCCACGGTGGATTCGACGGTGTGCAACCGAGGCGCTGTTTCCGATTTTTCCACAGGCCGGCGGCCTGTGCTCGCTTCTGGCCTGGTGCCGGCACGGGTCCACCGAAATCTCGGAACCGGTGCGTGGGAACCATGGGTGAGGCCGGGACCCGCCGTCCCGGTTCAGGACCGGAAACCCTGTTGCGGGCCGGGTTACGGGTTTACCCTGTGGTGACCGTTAGGTTTCGATGGATGGGGAGGAATCATGGCCAAGGAACGGAAGTCCGCGGCGGCGTTGGCAGCCCGGGAAAAGGCGCGCACCAAGGCGCAGGAAATGACCCGGCGCCACGAACTGCTGCTCGAGAAGGCCGCCGACTTCTTCGAGCTGGAGGACCAGTCCGCCGCACATATGGAGCGGGCCCGGGTGCAGGCGCAGCAGATCCTGGACCAAGCGACGCAAACGGTCGAGGCCGGGCGCATCCAGCGGGGGCGCATCGTCTTGGAGATGCTCGCGGCCGGCGAATCCAGGGCGCTGGTGGCCCAGCGGCTGGGGGTTTCCGCGGGCGAATTGAGGTCTCTGGTGGATGCGGCCGACACCACGGCTTAGGGATGCCCCGGGTTGCTTCCCGGTGCCGTACGAGGGACAAGGTCTCGGCGGGGGTCTTAGAACAGGGTGGGGGTGTCGACGCCTTGGCCGGCGTTGATGGCATGGATGCGCCGGTCATCCCAGCCATACGCCAAGAGGTCATCTCGCAGGGCGCGGGAACGGGCGGCCATCGCCGCCCGCGGCAAGCCCCTGAAGCGCAGCCCAGATCCATTGGCGGAGCGCAGTTTGCGTTCCCGGTCCACCATGTTGGACCGCCGGTCCCCCATGCCCAGGTGCCGGGGATTCACACAGAGGGGAACATCGCACTCGTGCATCAACTCGGGCAACTGCTGGTGCGACAATCCCTGGTGCAGGGCCAGGCAGTAGCGGTGCGGGCGCACCGAGGCACCGTCCAGATAGAAGCGGCCGTAGCCGTCATCGGCGATCGCGCCGACCCAGATCCAGCAGTGCTCAGGGCGCGGCCCGCGGATGACCTTGGACCAAAAGCGGCGCTCCGCCTTCTCCTGCGTCATGGATGCCCCGGGACCGTACTTTTCCGCCTGCGGGTCGATCATCCGGTGCCTGATCCCCTCCGTACGTGCTGTTGCGGTCATGTGGAACCAGCATAGCCGGGCACCTCATGTAGCCACCGGTTGGAAGTCGCGTCGGGCATGCCGGCCCGAAGGATTCGACCGGTTCAAGCGCCTTGGTGCGAAAGTCTGTTGGTGCACCAGAACAGGAACACCGCTCCGCCGAGAAGGCCGGCGGCCTCGAGGTACGCATCATTCCAGAATCGACCGAGGGCGGTGAGTAGGAGGAGGATTCCGAATGCGCCGCAGAGCAGCCGGCTGATCGCCAGCACGCTTTGGACCGGATGGACCAGAAGCTGCCAGAGCACGACAATGCACATGAACCCCGCGGCCAACAATACGATCATGGCGCACTCCCCCGGCGTCCAGTGGCGCGCTCGTTGCGGCTGGGCGGGGTGCGGCGGTGGGTCTGCTGCCGCCCGCTGGAATTGCTCATGTGTGCCTCCGCCCCGGGCGGGAACACGGGACGTTCCCCGCTGATGCGAAGGTATCGTGCACCACCGACGATTTGGGTTCCGAAGGGCCCCTGTTCTGATTCGCGTGGTTCGGACCAAACCACCACCACTCGGCAGAAAGCGACCCGTGCTGATGGTCCGGTCTATGTCCTCGGTGGCGGGTTGGCCGGAGCAAGGGCGACTCTAGTGTTGCCGGTCCGGGGGCACGGGTGCGGCCTCTTGCCGGTGTCCCAATTCGGCCGGCATGCGGCGGACGCACCGTTGCATGAAGGCGAGCACCAACTCCCGCTGGCTTTTCCCTTGGAGCGCGGCATAGGCCTTGAACTCGCGGGCGAGGTCGTCGGGAACGTCGAAGTTCAACCGCTTTTGCGGCGTCCCGTCGGCGGCGGGTTTCACGCTCATCCCGCCACCTCCTGACGGATGAAACCGATCGCCCGGGCGATGTTGGCCGGGTCCAGTCCCGACCAGTGGAACTCATCGTCCACGACGACGACCGGGGCCTGGGAGTAGCCGAGTTCCTCGGTGACATACTCCAGTGCGGCCGGCACCTGGGTCAGGTCGACTTCCGTGAAAGCCACGTGCGCCTCGGTGAATTTTTCGGCCGTCTTGCGGCATCCGAAGCATCCCGGCTTGGTGTAGATGGTGATGGACATTGCCCTCTCCTCCCACTCTTTCGCTATGTCCTAATTTTACCCTCATATGAGGGTTCAAAACAGGCTTTTGCCTTGATTTTTCAAGGTTTTCAAGGCACTCGCGTGCGTCGAAGCGTGGCTCGTTCAGCGGCTCCTCGGGGCGGCGATCCTCGTTGCCGGGACTTGATCTACTTCGGGGAAAAGGCGGGAACGTGCGGTCCGCCAAGGGTCTGGGGATGGCCGTCAAAGCCTGCTTTTGGGGATTCCTTGGGATCGCTCACCCGATGGGCATCGTGCCGGCTCGATGCCCGGCCCCTGACTGGCCAGACGGGCAAACACGAGCACCTCCGGCGCCTCGATCCGGGCAATAGCTGATCTACATTCCATGGCTGAACGCCATCTGGGGAACAGACAGGATTCCGGCGAGAATGCCTGGCACTGCCAGAGCCGACGGGTGCTACTGCAGGGACGGCGACTCTTCCGCGGAACACGGACACCTGCGTCGATACGCCCACCCGCGATGGGGAAAGCTTGGACGAAATGCCAGCACCAGGCGGGTAAACAGGCTGTGGTTCGCCCGTGCCTGAGTGGTTGGTGGCGCGTAGCGCCTGGGTGCGGCGGCCGGGGGAGCTTGCGGAGGAGGCCGCCGCCGAAATCGGTGAGCGCCGAACCTGCCCTGCCACAGAGGATCTGCGCGAGGGTCTTACCCGAACGCGAAGGTCAGCGCTCAGGCGTGCACCATTGCGGGGGCGGGGTCGTTGGTGCGGGCGCACATGTAGCGGGCTGGGGTGAGGATGTCCCTCGCCCCAGCCCTCGGTAGACGGTGGTTGCAATCGCTGGCCTCCGTGGATGGTCTTAGTGTTTCGTGGTGGCCGAGGCGGGCAGGTGGCCACTGCTGATCAGTCTGGTCAACAGCTCGGTGAGGCGGTGGCCGGGCTCGGTTGCGCGGGCGAGGTCCAGGAAGCTCATCGCTTCGCTTCCCTTCCCGTCGATCCACCGGGTCCACCCGAGCCCGGCGAGCAGGTCGGTCCGGTGCTCCGGCGGGATGTATTCAAGGGCGGTGTAGATGGCGTCGGCTCCGTCCCTGAAGTAGTCCCAGTCCTTGGGTGCGGCTTCGCCCATGAGTGCGGCGCTGATGCTGTCCATATCGTCGGCGCTGGTGGCCAGCGAGGCGAAGATCAAATCGCGGATGCCCTTGTGGGTGCAGGTTCCGGCCAGCCAAGCACCCTCGTGCGGCGTGACGGTTCCGGTGCACTGGTAGCCGAGGATGAGGCCGATCAACGTTGAGCGCACCGCGGTGCGGGTTTCCTTGTCCTCGCAGTCCATCCGGCGGGCCGCATCAGCGAACTTTTGCAGCTCATGCACGGCGGTGTCGGTGGTGCAGGGCGGGATGTCGGCGGCGAGCTTCGTGTAGCTCTCGGTGGCCAGCATCAGGGCCAGTGCCGCATTAGAGGTGGCGACGGCGGAAAACGGGAGCTTGTCGTTGCGGTTCCCGTCGTAGTCCATGACGTATCCATCGCGGATGAGCAAGGCGTGGCGGATGGGGCGTCCGGTCAGGGTGAGAACGGTGTCCAGCGCCCGGTATTGGGCCGGGGTCATGGCGTGGTCGTCCTCGAAGCTGAGCAGGAGGATCCCGTTGACGGTGTCGAGGCGGTGCACGTAGTTCGTGATTTCCGCGGCCCAGAGCCCGGCCGGGGTTTCGGGGCGTGCGTCGATGCGCAGGGTGGCGGCCAAGGTGTGGTTCTCCATCAGCATCAGCACCACCGAGGAGGTGGGGGTGAAGCCGATCCCGTGGATGGCCACGGCGACGGTGTCGGCGATGGTGGTGGCGGTGATCTTGTCCATGGTTCTGTCCTCGCTCCTGGGGTTCGGGGGTCGTGGTGCCAGCCCCGCGGTGGTTCTCCCCCATGTTTTTTGTTTGCTGGCGCAATGAAATGGAGCGGGGCCGGGGCCAAGCACAGCAACCCGAAGGGCGGTGGCGGGAAAAGTTCTTGACCGAAATAAGCGACGCAGGAGCGCGGTCAAGAAGTTTTCCCGCCGCCGGCCCGGAGCGACGAAGGAGCGTAGTGGCTTGTGTGCTTGGCCCCGGTCCGTAAAATCCGAAGGACAGCAAACAAAAAATGATCGGCCGGAGGCCGCAGCCTGATTCGCCGAAGGCTAATCAGGCCAAGAGTCGGCCGCGGAGCGGACGTCCGGTTTCTTGGGTGCGAGCGAGCGAGTACCCAAGAGGCCTGAAACTGGCAGTCGCATATGCAAGAAGAGTTGCACTGTCTAAGGAACACTCCCTCTCCATCGCTACAATCCGCCCAGGATTCCATGACGCATTGATGCGTCCGTGGTCGGGTACCGAGCATGGGCAGGAGGTAGCCGAGACTCCGCCCTCGCCCCGTCAGGGACCCGGGGCTTGGCAGCGGCGGGCACGGTTTCGGGATGGTTACCTTGTCCGACCGGATAACTGCCTTCGGGCACCCTTTCGGCCCGGCGCGTGGACGGTGCCAGGATAGGGCGTGCCGACCGCCAGTTCCCCATGGCGTACTCGGACCTTGCACTCAGTGCTGATGGCCAGTGCATCGCGGTCCAGACCGGCGACACCGAAGTCGCCATTCATCGAACGACCTCCACCGAAGAGACCCCGGATTCTGGCACCGCAGATGGTGAGGTTCTGACCTTCGAAGGCAAACGTGCACCACCGATCCTTCCCCTCGATGCCCAGTACGGCCCCGGGTTCATCCTCCGTGTCCTGGACACCTCCGGTTCGTTGGATGCTCCCTCCCCGTTGATCGTGTGGACGCCGACGAAGGGCGCCACCAAGCACGAGCTCGGTGTCGGAAGCCAACTGATTTCCCGAAGCGGCCATTCATGGATCGGCAGCACCATCCCCACCATGGGGCCACGCACCCTCAAATCAATCACGGCCGAAAAGCTGGAGACCTACACGGCCCCCTCGTACGGCCCCGCGCTCATCGGCGTCCTGGATAAGGGATCGGCCCTATGGGCCAGCATCGAAACAGACAACACCGCCTCGGTGCTCGCCGCCAACGCCAAGGGCAAGATCCGCACCACCGGGGTACTCAAACGCCCGGGCAAAAGTGCGGTGGTGGCCAAGTGGGTCGCGGCAACTGCCGATCATGTGCTCATGCTCTGAAAAGAACCCGACGGATACTCAATGGTGCTTCACCGAACGAAGAACGGCGACCTCGCCAACAAGACCTCGTTCAAAATCCCCACGGATACCACCGTCGAACGCCTGCCGATGCGCACCTCGGACAATGGGAATACCGCGATCATCCACCAGACATGGGCCAATCTGAAGGCCGGAACATTCGGCGCACCTCAAGGAATCGACTTGGCGAAGATCAAGGCGATCCCCCGCCTCGGCGGTATGGAACTTCAGGCAAGTTCCGAAAACACATTCCGCCTTGAGAACGGAACCTCATTCTCCGTGCCCAACAAGGGCTCGGTCCTGGCTGTAACCAAGGAGGTCGTGATCCTCGAGGAATCCCGGCTCGTCTCGGTTTACGGCAAAACCACCACAGAAGGAACAAAATAAATTGACCAACCCACAACGCCATCGCGTTGCCGGACTCGCAGCATTCGGCATAGCCGCAGCAGCCCTCCTGGCTTCGACCGCAGCCCCGCTGCCATGGCCGAAGATCAGACTGGCGTCAATCTTCCTGCCACCAAGGTGTCCGTTCAGGTCTCCACGGATGCGCCAAAGGGTGCCCCTGCCAAGGCATCGAAGGCGGCAGCGAAGGCAGCCTTCTCGGTTTCGGAGGGCTCGGATGAGACAGTTGACCCGACCCCGATCGACCCGCCTGAGCCGGTTGACCCGACCAAAGCTCCGATGGGACCCACGACTCCTCCGGTGAAGCCAACCACGCCGCCTGTTACACCCAACCCCAAGCCAGGCACGGTGAAGCCGGCAGCTCCGAACAGGCCGAATCCTGGCGGTGTCAAGCAGCCGGAAAGCATCAGGAAGAACACCACTCCGCTGCAGCCCAACGGCGTGACTAAGGGCGGGGCCATCAAGACCCCGGTCAAGCACGCCCAGCGAGTTGCCGTGAAGACCCCAAGCGGCGCCATCCAGCGTGCAATGATTCCGGCCGGCACCACCAGCGTCACCCCGTACATCCCGGATAACGCGGTCCTGGTCGACACCGGGCTTGGCGCCCAAAGCGCTGCGGACAAGGACATCGAGTTCTGGTCCATCATTGCTGGCATCACGCTTCTTGCAGGAGCTGGAGCCGGGATGGTTGTTACCCTTCGCGGACGAGGCGCAAAGGCGCAAACCAACATTGGGGGGGGCTGGGACAGCAAAGTGAACTGGCCCTCCTCCTTTATGGAGTAGAAGTGGCTTCCAAGACCCCCACCATGTCCAAGCCATGGTTGGCGACAGCCGAACTCTGATCTGCGACTTCGGTGTTGCTGGCTGTGACGTTCTTGAAGCCTTCCCGTCGGTTGCAAAATTATGTAGACCGGTCTATTTTTAAGTTATGACATCCAAGGGAAACCTGACCAAGGCGCGGCTCGCGGAATCCATGCTCGAGCTCATCCAGACCAGCGGTTACAGCGGCACGGGCCTGAATGCCGTGATCGAACACGCCGCAGCACCGAAGGGGTCGATCTACTTCCACTTCCCCGACGGGAAGGAGGGCCTGGGCGTCGCGGCGGTCGAACTCGCCGCGAAGCAGTTCGAGACGCTGATTGCACAGGCCGCAGCTTCCGCAGGCGGCGCAGGCGAGGCTGCCCGCGCCGTGATTGAGGCCCTGATGACCATCGTCAGCGAGAGCAACTTCCGGCTCGGGTGCCCGGTCTCCGTGGTCACCCTGGAGATGGGCGCGGAAAGCGAGCGACTGCGGCAGGCGTGCGCCACTGCCTTCGAGTCGTGGATCGCCCCGACGGCCGCGTTCCTCGAGGCAAGCGGTGTTGACGCCCAGGAGGCCCGGTCTCTGGCAACCGTTGTTGTGTCAACGATCGAGGGGGCGGTCATCGTCTCGCGCGCCATGCAGAGCACCCAACCCCTGGCTTCCGCCGCTGACGTCGTGGCGGAGCTCATCAACCAGCGCTGCCAGACCGTTGGGGGGACGCGATGACACCACACGAAGACTCCCGCCACGCCCTGGTTTTCGGGGCCTCGGGACTGGTCGGCCGGCACCTCGTCCTGACCCTTGCCGAAGCCGGGGTGAACGTCACGGCTGCAGTTCGGACCGCCGATTCCGGAACGCGGGTCGAAGAATGGCTCGTGGAGCACGGCCTGACACGGAGCATCGGCACGACCATCGTCGACTTCAATGCTCCCGAGATGCTCGCCGGCGGCCCAGCAGCCTTCACGCACGTCACCGAGATTCACAACTGTGCCGGGTCTTACCGCTTTGGCATGACCGCACAGGAGGCACGCAGCGCAAACGTCGGCATCGTCGAGAAGCTTGTCGACTTCGCCGCTTGCCTGCCCGACTTGCAGCGAGTCGTGCACGTCTCGGGCTACCGCGTCGGCGGGCAGGACCCCACGACTGTTCCGTGGCCAGATGACCACCGCACCGCGGCCTACAAGGAACTCGGTGCGTACGAGGCGTCAAAGGTGGAATCCGACGCGATCTTCCAGGCCCGGGCCCGGGGGCGCGGGGTTCCCTGGACCATCGTGAACCCGTCCAGCGTGATCGGCGACAGCGCCACGGGGGAGTCCGACCAGCATATCGGCCTGGCCGGCACGATCGAGCAGATCTGGGACGGCACGGCAGCAGCATTACCAGGCAACGAATCGACGTTCCTCCCGGTCGTCACGGTCGACTACCTGGCGGCGTTCATGGCGGCGGCAGCGGTCGACCCGGAAGCGGCGGGCAAGGCCTACTGGATTCTCGACGACGACACCCCGCCGCTGGCGGACCTGCTGACGCACGTCGGCAGGCATCTCGGCGCGAAGGTCCCGCGCCTCCGCATGCCGATCGGCGTCATCAAGCGCCTTCCGTCCCGGATCACCAAGGCGGATCCGGAGACCCTCACCTTCATGTCCACCGACCGCTACCCGACCGAGACCGCGATCGCATTCGCCGACAAACACGGGATCCAGATGCCCGAGGTCCTGGTATCCCTCGAACGGTGGGTGGACCACCTGGCCGCCCATCGTTTCGGTGCCACCAGGGCCGGCGGCCGTCGATTCGTTGACGCTGGCGGTGTGAGGACATTTGAGTTGGGTGTTCCCGGATCAAGCAGGGTGATCCTTCCGGGTTTGCCCGTGAACGCGGACACGTGGGCAGAGGTAGCAGCCGGCATTGAGGGGCGGGTCCTCGACCTGCCTGGACTTGGCCTTAGCGGCGGGACTGGCGTCCAGGATTGGGAGCGGTGGCTGCCGGCGGTAGTAGCTGGGGAACCTGTGGACCTCGTCGGCCACTCCATAGGTGCGGCCGCGGCAGTAGTCGCAGCTGATCGGTTTCCGGCGCAGGTTAAGTCCCTCACGTTGATCGCGCCCTTCTTTCTCCAGGCACCGATGGGTGCCTCAGCCAGACTGCGGCCGCTCGTATGCACGTACTTGCGACACACCGACCCGGCACGGCTGTCACACCAACTAACCGGGACGGAAGCGAGCGCGGCTGCTCTCGAGTCCAGCGTCAGCGACCTCAGGCGAAGCAGCGCCAAGAGGGTGGCCAAGCATCTCACCCTTGCGGGTTCGAAGCACTGGCGTGGCGAGCTGTGGGAGGCACTTGCACGATTCAGTGGCCCTGTTCGCATCATCACCGGAAGCAACGACCCACTCACCCCAGCCGCGGTTGAGCAGCTCAAATCACATCCGAACGTGAAGCTGATCTCAATCCCTGATGCCGGGCACCATCCGCACCTGACCCACAGTGGCGCTCTCATTGATGCACTGAAGTGAACCGTCCCGCATTTGATGCCGCTGTCTTTCGTGAGAAAGATAGCAACCATGCCCAAGAAATACCCCGCCGAAGTCCGCAACCGTGCCGCACTGATCGCCAACAACAAGGCGATGGACGCAGCAATTTTGGTTTGCCAGGAGTTCGTCAAGATGTTCCTGCAGGCCAAGAAGATGCCCAAGGACGCGCAGGGATTCATCGCCTGGACGCTGGCCCACTCGAGCAACCGCGTCAACCACGCCCTCGCCCGGCAGCGCGAAGCCGCCAAGCTGATGGGGAACGAGAACGAAAGCGGCGAACTTCGCAGCTACCTCGCTCGCCCGGGAGCCAACCCGGAGAAGGCAACCCTCGCACTGATGCTCAGTGCCTACGAGGTCACCTGCGACCGGCAGGACTGGCGCCACCCGATGACCGACATGGCCACCTACCTGACCACTCTGGAAACCCGGGGATACCAAGTCAGCGCGGTGGAACGCATCATTGTTGATAACATCAGCAAGTAGGACTGTTTGCCCCAGAAATTTGAACGGCTGGGGCAAACTTCCTTCCTCTGGGTTTGATCGGCCAACACCTCGTTCCAGGTTTGACCGGGCATCACCCCGGTTGCGATCAAACACGGCACCGGGACTCCCAACCCCGCAAAAGTATTCACAACTCGCGAATACACCAATGGCCACCTCGGTTTCTCTTTCCGAGGTGGCCATTCTTCTTCAGCGGCCCTCGCTGCGCTCGGACTGATTCGATCTGTCCTCCGCGTGGCCGGGCCGGATAGCTAGACGTTGGCTGGATGATACCCCTGGGTATTGATCGCGGTCTGAGCTTCCGAAAGCGCCGTAGCGAGCTCCTGCGCCAAGAGGCTTGCCCGCTCCAAATGCTTCCTGGCATCGGCAACGGACATCGCCGGGTCTTTGCCCTCGTCGTCGTACACATCGCGGGTTTCCAGCGACCGCTGCAGGCCCCAGGAAAGCCTCTCGCACACCGTCGAGAGTGCCTACCCCGCCATTTTCAGGCTCCCCAATACCTCGTAGGCCAACGGTGCCGGATAATCACCGTTCAAATGGCAAATGGTCCGCAAAGACTCATAGAAATCATCGGCTTGCTGCCCGGCGACTGGCAGGGTTGATTCTTCGTTCACGGCGCTCTCCTTCGTGGTGTTGGCTGGCTAAGGTCCACGCAACGCCCCAGGCGCGACGGGTTGTGGATTTTGGCGGGTGTTGCAAATGCAACACCCGCAGCTTTGCCTTCGCCAGCGACGACTTCACGACACACTGCAGATCAAGTGAGTCATTTGACTCACCTGCACCCCCTGCTATCCGCTTGGACCCTTGCCGTCGAGACGTCGTCGGCGTGCATCACCAAATGCCCACGCCATATGTCAACGATCCTTTACATGCATGCACAACCGGAGCTAGACTCACCATGTAAAGGAACCTGTACTTAGGAGAGCACGATGAAACGCATGATCCCATTCCTGATCGCAGGACTACTCGCCCTAGTGGGAACCTCGGCCTGGCTGGCGGCATCCCCGGACGGAGAAAAGCTCTGGCCCTCACTCGCCTCAGGCCTCGTGGTTTTCAGCGGCGCGGCAGGGGCACTCATGATTCGTCGAGGCAATGAAAAGCGGACCCGCTCGGCGGCCGAATTCAGCTTTGAAAACGAAATGGCAACCAAGGCCCAGTCGAGCACCTTCCGCGACGCACTAGTCATGGGTGCCGCACTCTTCGCATCCATCACCGTCTTCGAGCTCCAGCGACTCTCGGCCGCGCTGCTTTTTGCGTACCTGCTGATCCTCGTCTTCGACTTCTTCATCCGCTTCCGCTTCCTGACCCGAGCGTAGGCAAACCAATGAAAAACCGTCTCCAGGAACTACGCAGCGAGGCCAATCTCTCCCAGGCCGAATTGGCCGCAAAACTTGGCGTTTCAAGACAAACGATCATCTCCATCGAAAAGGAACGATACGATCCGGCACTGCCGCTCGCCTTCCGCATGGCGGATCTCTTTTCGGTAACGATCGAGGACATCTTCCAGCCGGGAGTAGCTAAGACAGACATTCCCTGAAAGTGTGAAAGAACCGTTGGTAAATATGCCAGCGTAATTCTACTGATTGGGTACACACATGTCAGTCTCGATATTGCGGTCAACCACTGCCAGCATTTCCCGAACAGCAACGATTTTTGGTCTAGCGTCTGTCCTTATGCTTGCCGGTGGGGGTCTATCACCAGCGACAGCCGCAGCACCGCCCGCAGAGGCAACAACCATCACCCAGGTTGACCCCGCGACCATCACCCCGCAAATGGTCGAAGAAGCCTACGACCAGTTGCTTGCAAGCGACCTGCCACGCACCGTCACCGGCGAAGGCCAGGCAGCCCAGACCACGTTCAAGTTCACTGAGGGCTTTGAACTCACCTTCGGCACCGACTACAAGGCAGCCAAGGACGCCGGCAACGCAATCCAACCGCGCATTGGCGGCGGCTTCGACGGTGGCGGAATGTATGTTCTGCTCAACCAGTTTGACCAGAACCTTGTGATCGGCGGATCCGGGTTCGTCCTCGGTGCCGCAATTTGTGCGATTCCGGCTGTGGGCCAGGTCGCCTGCCTCGTCGTTGGTGCCATCCTCACGATCGCCACCACGGCGCTTGCCGTGAACGGTGGGACCTGCTCCAACAACCGCCAGTTCAAGATCTACGTCACCAACGGCCTACGCCCGGCAGGTTGCGTCTAATACCTTCCGCTGATCAACCAGCAGCAGACCTGTCCGGCAGCATTTTGCGGCAAGGACAGGTCGGGCTTATCACCTGGTCTTCGATCCCAATCGAACACCAGGTGATAAGCCCATCTTTTTGAGAGATTCTATGCAGTCAGCTGCCCTTGACCACCAGCAACTCGTCCCAGTGCGGGGTGCAGCTCGGGGACATCATCTCCCGTTTCCTCTGCCAATCAGGAGCTTGCTTCATTCCCGCCAACCCCAGGCCCAATGCATCGACGCCGTGTCGCTGCGTGATCTTCTGGATCAGCGGACCGGCTTCCTTGGCCTCGTGGGGGTTCACGAACGTCTCAAAGGTTTCCTACGCCCCATCGGGAGCAGGTCGGTGACCACGACGCCCGCGCGGGCGTACTTTACCCCCTCCAGGATCTTCGGCAGCAACGCTTTGGCCTCCCGCGTCAGTAGGAGCGGTTCGGCCGTGGGGCCCGGCAAGGACACAGTGACGGTCGGCTGGTGCGAATCCTTCGTGTTGTAGTAGCTGGTCATCGCCCACGCAGTGAGCACCTTGGCCGGCTGGTGGTGTTTCTGCAGCCGGCCAAGGCCTGCTGTATGTAGATGTCTGCGGCCGTGAGGTGATCTGAGACAGGGTCTAGGAGAATTCGTTTCATGTCAGATCGTCGTAGATTCAGTGAAGAGTTCAAGGCCGGTGCCCTTGAATTTGTTGTTTCTTCGGGTCGTTCCCTGGCAGCTGTTTCCGCGGAGTTGGGTATCAAGGATGGAACCCCGGGCAATTGGGTGAGAGCTTGGAAGGCTGAGCATCCAGAGGCAAGGGCGGATGCGCCTGGCCCGGTGGAGTGGGCCAAGCACAAGGCATTGCAGGCCGAGAATGCCGCGTTGAAGAAGGAAAACAAATCTCTGGGAAAAGCCGGCGCCTTCTTTGCCGCGAAGCATCTGTAGCGGATTTATTCGCTTTCATGTAGCAACAGAAGGCCAACTGCGCGATTGCGTGGATGTGCCAGCGGCTCGGGGTTTCCCGGGCCTCGTACTACCGGTGGGCGCAGCCGGCCGGGTTGGCGCCGACTGCGTCCAGGCATGCGCAACTCAGCGTGGCCGTCCAGCAGGAATTCGAGAACAGCGACCAGATGGCCGGGCGCGCCCAGCTGACCAAGTTCCTCAACGGTCAGGGCATCAAGGTCGCTGCCGGAACCGTGGGGTCCATCATGAACGAGTACGGGCTGAAATCCTGGCGGATGCGGGCCTGGAAGAAAACCACGGTTAATGATCCGGAAGCGCGGGCCGAACACATCAAGAACCACATGCACGATGAGCACGGGAAGCGAGATTTCGCCGCCGGTGTTCCCGAGACCAGGCTGGTGGGTGACATCACGTACCTCAAGACCTGCTCGAAGGTGGCTGTATTTAGCCACCGTGATCGATTTGGCCACCCGCGTGGTGGTCGGCTGGTCCATTCCCTCGAATATGCGTACGCCGTTGATCATTGACACGTTGGTCATGGCCCGGACGCATGAACGCTTGGCCACCGACGGCGTCATTTTTCACAGCGACCAAGGCGCGCAATACACCTCCGGCGACTTCCAGAGGTGGTGCGCCGAGAACAAGGCTACCCGGTCGATGGGATTGACCGGTGTTTGTTGGGAAAATACCGTGGCCGAAAATTTCTTATCCCACCTCAAAACCGAGATGTATCACCACTGCGAATTCCCGAAACACCTGTCGGCACGAACTGCGTTCATGGAATACATCGATTCTTGCTACAACAGACGACGGCCGCACAGCAACAGCCAGGGACTGCCTCCGGCAAAGGCCCTGGCCGAATACGAGAGTCAGCTCAAGCCGATAGCGGCGTAAAAAGAAAAATCAATCAAGCTGTCTCAAAAACTTGACGAGCGCATCGTATTCGGGATTACGGCTTTCTATGCGCCGTCGTCTTCGGAAAACGACGGGCGTACCAGAACGCATCTGCCACATGGGTGGTAGATGCGTTCTGGTTTCACCGAACACGTTCCCCTATTGCATCATTCGTACGATGCAGCGTGGCGTTCCTTCGCCACAGTCGGCACGGTGACGCCTGCGCCAACGCGACCCGGGTCGATATCGCGGTGGCAGGCCTCGACAAAGGCGCTACTGACTGTCGCGCATGCCGTGCAAATGGCCGGGCTTCCCGCCTTGCTTGGATCCCTATCCATTTCGACGGCCACATAGCTGTTTTCACATACGTGGCACTCAATGAACGTCTCCCAGATGTCATCAACCTCGTCACGCGGGTCATTCGGACGCGACAGTACCGGTGAGTGGTTGATCCTCTTCGTGAAGATGCCATAGAGGAGGGCTGCGCCAATGAACGTGAGAGGCGTCGACCAGGTGCTTCCCACCCAACCCCCGAATTGGAACATACCGATTCCAAGAAGCGAGGTGAAGATCCAGACGTAGGCACCGATGCTGAACCTGGCGACGCGTCCCGGCCGGAATTCCGGCAGCCCGTGCTTGTCTCCTGCAGGGTGGAGAAGGATGTGGACCAGCATGATGCCAACCCATGACGCAATGAAGGCTCCCTGCCACGCCAAGGCAACCAGGACATAACTCATGACGTCCGTCAGCATGATCAGGTACGTGATGACTCCGCAAAGCAGCACCGCTGAAACCCTCGGCAGCCGGCGACGGAACACTCGTAGGAAGAGCGCTTCGATGTTGGTCGAGGCCTCGTAGAAATTCGCGGTATTGATGCGCGCCTGAGTGACCCACACCAGGAACAGTCCCCACCCGCCCAGCAGGGCAATCATGTACTCCACGATTGCGGTGGTGGAGATATTTCCATCCATCCCTGCCGCGTAGGCGATGAAGATTCCAATGATCCCGTTGGCCAGGTAGACAAGCACGTAGAAGAACGGGCCAAACACGAAGAAGCCGTTGGTCTTGGCGTCCTTCGGCTTGCCAAAGCGGGCAAAGTCCATGGTGAACATCATCAACACCAAGACGCCCAAGTAGATGAAGAATGCGTAGAGCCACCCCGGAGCAGCAAGTGCAACCGGTTCGGCGGGTACGCTGTCGATCCATCCCGAGGTGTCCGTTTTCGCGGAGGCCAGGAAAACGACCAGGAGCAATCCACCCCAGTACACGGGCAACAGAATGGCGTTGTACTTGTCCATCCAGCGTCGGATGCCGCCCATGACCAACGGAAGATTCATGGCCACCGCTACCGCGTACCACACCCGGATATCCAGGCCGCCGATGGTCGCATCAAAGGCATGGGCGATCATGGAGCTTTCGAATACGGCATAGTAGATCGATGTCGCTGCCAAGATCAGCGGGGCCGCCAGTGCGCCGGCCGAGCCGAAAAGTCGCTGTGAAATCAGGGCCATGGTGAGTCCGGTCTTGGTGGCGTAGGAGGAAAAGAGCATCCCCAAGACACCGAAAACCACACAGGCAAGGACGATTCCGGTCAGGGTGTTCACGGTCCCGACCACGGCGGCCAAAGTAGCTGCCGTCACCAAATAGAACATCCCGCTGACCAGTGAGTACCAGGACATTGAGAGGGACTTCTTGCTGCTTCTCCATATTCGAGGGACGACGTGGGTAGCGTAATCCTCCGATGCGGCTTGGCTGGCGATCTTCGGGTCGTCCGCATAGCTGACTACCAGGGGTGTGAGCTGACTGTTTGCCGCTAACATAGTCGTTCCCTTCAAGTGTTTCCGGTGTCGTGACCGCATTCAGATGAATCCATGATTCTCATGGATGTTCTGATCCGGACATTGGGTGAGTCACTTGGCTGTTGGAATTCGGCGGTTCCTAACCATCAAAGTTTGTCCAACCATCACACCGATGTCAATAGCTCTTAAGGAAATATTCACTTACGCATGAAGAGTGGGCAGCCGCCCCTCGCGCGGCAATAGTCGATCAGCATGGCGCGGCGCACGAGGGTTGACACTTCTCGGATAACGTGAGTAAGCTCATACCAACTTGGTTGGACCATTAGACTAATCCGTTCGGCGCGGAACACACTTGAGGCAGGAAACATGAATACAACATCCATCGAGGATCGAGTCCGAGAACTTGGTCTGGAAATTCCCGATTTCAGCAAGGGATACTACGGCGCAGACACGTATGGCAGCATGAAACCCCATCACATCACCGGCAACGTCCTCTACCTGAGTGGACACACCCCGGACACTGTCGATGGACAGGTCCGTTTCCCGGGGCGCTTCGGCCAAAACCTCAGCGTCGAGGAAGGCTACGCGGCAGCGAGGCTAACCGCCTTGAACTGCTTGGGCGGGATCAGACTTGCGTTGGGTTCCCTTGACCGAGTTGAGAGCATTATCCGTTCCTTATGTTTCGTGACCTCGACGCCGGACTTCGCCGACGTCCACAAGGTTTCTTCCGGCAGCACCGATCTGTTCGTCGAGGTCTTCGGTCCGGAGATCGGGCTGGGCGGGCGTGCCACCATCGGCGTCGTAAGCCTGGCCGGAGGCAGCTGCTTCGAAAACTGGGTCACGGTCGAAATCAAGAAATAGCCGTTTCGCCTCCGGCCGACTGGTATGTTTGTCAAACCAAGTCTCGTGGAGGTAAACGTGTCGTCGCTAGACCATATTGCAATCTCGTCCGGTTCACTCTCGGAGCAGCTTAGTAGCAAGCTCACCAAGATGATCATCGGCGGCGAGCTCAAGCCGGGCGACAAATTGCCCAACGAACGCGAGCTTGCCGCCGCGGCGAAAATTTCGCGCACCTCGGTCCGCGAAGCCCTGCGTGATCTCGAACTGCGTGGACTCATCAGCCGCAAGCCCGGCCGCGGAACTATCGTTGAAGAGCCGAACCGCCCGGAAATCCGAGCCGGAATGCTGGGAATGATGGAGGCCTCACAGCGAACACTGCGTGAGGTCATGGATTTACGGGCCACCATGGAACCACCCATGGCGGAACGAGCAGCAATCCGGGCCAACGACGGTGAACTTGCCGAGCTTCTGCGGCCGCTGGAACTCGCCGAAGAGGAAATCAGGCGAGAAAAGCCTTCAACGGAAATGCTCGTCAGGCTCGATGTGGAATTCCACGCGCAAATCGCTGCGCTAACGCATAATCCGATGCTCTCGAAGCTGCTTGAAGTGGCCAACGAATGGATGGCCCCTTCGCGGGACAAAGAGCGCCTGACCGCAAACCGCCTCAAACAATCGGTGGCAGCGCACCGACGAATATTCGAAGCCATCTCCAAGCACGAGGCCCTCAACGCCCGTGATGCCATGGCCGCACACATCCATGAAGTATCCAGCTCCATGGGAGTTGATACCTGGTCCCAATAGGACCCCGATAGAAAGCCAAGCCCCAACACCATGACTCAGCCCCTTTCCGGAGCCGTCGCAACTCCCCATTCCGGAGCAACAGCGGCCGCCCACGACGCATTCGCCCACGGCGGGAACGCCATCGATGCAGCCCTCGCGGCCGCCGCAATGCTGACAGTCGTCTACCCGAACCAATGCACCGTCGGCGGGGATGCAATCGCCCTGGTGGGCACCGCGGACGGGACCGTGACGGTGGTCAACGGCTCGGGCAGGTCCGCCCGCACTCTGGATGCTCGCGACTACGCCGGCGCCGACGGCTTTGTCCCGGTCTCGGGCGCGAAAAGCGTCACGGTGCCAGGACTGCTGAGCACCTGGGACAAACTGGCCACAGGATGGGGCCGTTTGCCCCTCGCTGCAGCGCTGCACCGGGCCGCCGATGCAGCAGCCACGGGCGTCCCCGTCGCTCCGGGCGTACACCGAGACCTGCTCCGCGAGCGAGACCTGCTGGCACAGGATGAGGGCTCCAAGGCCGCATTTTTCCGCGAGGACGAGCTGCTCGCCGAGGGAGAGCTCCTACGACTCCCCGGGCTGGCCGAATCCCTACGGACCATCGCCGAGGAAGGCATCACCGCCTTCTATACGGGCGGCATCGGTCAGAGCATCATCGCACGTCTTCGGGCACTGGGCAGCGACCTGACCCCTGAGGACTTCGCATCACACACCGCTTCGATTGAGCAACCGCTCTCGGTCGCATTCCAAGGGGAGGAATACCTCAGCTCCGGCGGCAACAGCCAGGGAACCTTCTTCCTCAGCGGCTTGGCCGCACTCGAAGAAGCCACGACCGTCCTGGGGCACGTCCCCGACCCCGCAAGCGCCGATGCCCCACTCATTGCCCGCATCCTGGCTACGGCAGCCCTGGACCGAGACATGCTGCTGGGCGATCCCGAGCATTCGAGCATGCCACTCGAAAAGCTCCTTGACCCCCAGGTAGCAAAGGAAAAGCTTACCCACCTTCTGGCATACCCGGAATCCCCGCTACAAGCATCCGGGCGCACCTATGGCCGCCGCACCGGGGACACCGTAGCGATCGTCACAACGGATTCCGAGGGAAATTGGGTCTCTCTGATTCAGAGCGCCTTCCATGCCTTCGGATCATGCATCACCGACCCGGGAACCGGGATCCTGCTACACAATCGCGGCGCCTCGTTCAGCCTGAAGGAAGGCAGCCCTGCACAGCTTGCACCGGGGCGCCGGCCACCCCACACACTCATGCCTGTGCTCGTGCGCAAGGGCGGGAAACTCGTCGGGGCGCATGGAACCATGGGCGGCCGGGCCCAGCCGCAAATCCACACCCATCTTGCATTGAACCTGGCACTGGGACTTTCCCCCGAAGAGGCTGTCGCCAAGGGACGCTGGATCGTGGGACAAATGGAAGCGGGCGCCACCGCGTCCGACGAGGCAAGTACGATCTCGGTGGAATCCGGCGTGGAGGCGGCAACCCTTCAGGCCTTCGCCGCATCGGGCTTCACCACGAATCTGCTGGAGCCCCTCGATGATGCCGTCGGTCACCTGCAGACGGTGCGTGCGGCAGGATCCGGATTCGCCACGGGATCCGATCCACGCTCCGACGGACTCACCGGACAGGAGGCCTAGGATATGCGCTTTCAACGGATTTCATTCTGGCTCATGGTCTTCCTGAGCTTCGGGACCGGCGTACTGGATGCTGCCACTTACATTGGGATGGGCGGCATTTTCGGAGCGAACATGACGGGCAACGTCATCCTGGTGGCTATTTCCCTGGCCGGCACCGGGAACATACACATCACTGGTCCGTTGCTTGCGCTTGGCGGGTTCGTCCTGGGCTCTTGGGTTGCCGGGCTTGTCACCCGCAGGCACCCGGCCAGCAAGGAAAGCGACCCGACCATCGCGCCGCTTTTCTGGATTACCGCCCTGGGCATGGTCGGGATATCGGTTGCCTTTTGGATGTTGCCTTCCTCCGCCCTCCTGTTCCATGCCTCCACGGGTATCATCGGAGTGCTGATGGCCTGCCAGGCACTGGCAGCCCGCCGAGTGGGCGTACCTGACATTTCGACTGTCGTCGTGACTTCGACGCTCTCGCTCCTGTTTAGCGAAGCAGGCAGGTTCAACGGCGGAGCCGGCAACGCGGCGACCGGCAGGCGCTTCGCCGCGGTAGTGTCAATGTTTGGCGGAGCCGTGCTGGGCGCGTTCTTGGTGCCACACGGGCTGAATATTGCACTCCTTGTCCCCACGTTCCTGCTCGTGGCCGTGGCCGTGGGCTACACGATCGTGCGGCGCACACATTCCCGGCACGCGGAAACAGCGAAACCAAATAGACGATCGGTTCTCGTCGACTGAGTGCCAAGCGGCAAAGACGGCGGAACGGCTTGGAGATGAGTTGATGATCCGCTGCTCTTCCATCTGCCTAAGAGGCGTGATCGACCCTCGGTTGCGCCTTCGTCGAACATTTTTGCATCACCGATGGCGAAACATCGAACACCGCAGCAAATGGCTTGTACTAGCGATTCTCAAGACGACGAAATTTATCGATTGAGGGCGGGAGTTTCAACGCAGCGAGTCCGACGTCAGTGCCCAGGCCGCTCGCAGTATGCCCGTACCCAGCGCGCCCAAGGAGAGGCGTAGCCTGCGGCCATACCCAGGAGTGCCGGACGCCAGTAAGCCCGTGCTCCTGACCATCAATGTTGCCCGCCGCTGTACTCACATCGGCGGGCAAACAGGCCTTCAAGAACACCACCAACCTCCACCTAGGTCTGATGCCCCGGGCGAAATATCATTCCTGGGGAATCACGAAAAGGGGACCACCGTCGCAAACCGGAGACATGTGAGTCCAGGCCCAGGAGACTGGCCTAGATGCAAGGATTCGTGGAACGGGCGATCGCCCGTTCCTGCCTTAATACCAAGGTCATCGTCGGCAGCGGACTTGTTGCCTAGTCGCACCTAGGTGAATACCGCTTCATGGCCTGGCAGTCTTGCTCAAATTCCTTGCCGCATCGGCCCCGTTTGTGGCCATGCACGAATACGCCTACTGCCTCCAGGACTAAGGCCCCGGAAGCCATTTCCAAGTCAATCTCCTGGCCTAGCGTTCCTTAGCAAGCCGCTGAGTAGGAGGAGTCAGTCGCCGTGATAGAACTCCAATCCGACGCCATAGTACAGCTCATGAGCGGATCAGCGGCAAAGACTTACGGTCCCTACAAAGCTGAAAACCGCCGCTGCCGTCATGGCAACCGGCCGCTAACACCCCCACGAGCTTCTGCGCATGGTTCCAACTTTAAGCAGAAGACATGTCATCAAAATTCCATACTCGTAGCCCATTCCCGAAAGGAACGCCCTCCGTGACTTCACTCGATACATTTCGGCGCCTTGTTCGCCATCGGATACGACCTCATCCAGATTCTTACCGTCCAGACACACAGGTGCGAACACGTATCGTATGCACCCACCCCACTATGAAGAACGAACGCTGTAAGAACCCTCGTCGGGGAAGAAATCAAAGCGTGGTGCGTCACGATGAAGTCGTGATCACCTCTAGCTAGGCGATGGTGAATATTTTGGTGGCCGCAGCGATTGCCCTGTGATCGTGGGACCACCGAGCTCCATCACCTACTCGAACATTTCAAGCGTCCTCATTCCGACACATCAAGGAGAATCAAAATGGAATCCAGAGAACAGCTGACCGACCACATCCGGCATGCGGTCAACATCGGGAAATACGCGAGCAGAGAAGGTGGTAGCTTCATTGGGAGCTACGCGCATCACCCGGGAGATAACACCGGACGTTATGTGATCGAGGCATACCGCGGACACGGGCCCGAGGGTGTCAGAGCCGTGGTTCTCGCATATCTGGAAAGCTACAACGAGCATGCTCGTGAACTTGGCGCCCGGCAGGCAACACTCCAGGAAATCAAGAACGGCCTTGAATTCGCGCTCCCTGGAGCGACTGAAGCCGAAGCAGAAGCCATTCACGCCGCACTCTAAAGGCGGGGAATAAATGTTCCGGTGAGTCGCCAAGCCCCACGGGTCTGCCCCCCCCTCACCGCTTTTAGCGGTGAGGGGGGCAGAGAGAGCGAAAGAATATCAGAAGAAACGAACGCTATCCTTGGAGTCTTGGAGTCTGAGTAGTAAATGGAACAGGATTGCACGTTTAACCCTCTAATTGAGAGTTACGGTCCGACCTGCTGCGGGCTTCCCCGGAAATCTATGGGTTTCTGGAGACGCTCGGGCCGGGTCATCCGGCATGGGCGTGCTTCGGCCTTCGCGACGTGTCGATGGAAGGGGGCTCGGTAGTAAAGGTGTGTCTTAGCCCGCAGTTTCACGCTCTTACCGGACCTCAAATCACCGCAGTGTACTCGTAACCGGTCTGTCCCCCGCTGCGCGTACAGCTTGAAAACGGAAGCATCCGCAATGCCCAGCTGCGCGGCCTACGATTCCACCACTGGCCACGGGACGGCTAACGGATCCGTCAGGAACCGTCCCACCGCCCGCACCGTGATCAGTTGGACAGCGAAGCCCAGACGATTGTGCTTTCCCGGCCGCGGCCAACCACCGACAGGCTGGCGTCGTCAAACCAACAGAAGTGTTCGAGGTCCGCCGCCGCCCACCTCACCTGAAACCTGCGTACCATCCTCGCGCCGCTGACCTTCACCGACGAGAACCGCCCCGTCTCTGAGGAACCGGTCACCAAGGTGACCCACTCCGCCGCGGCCGCACGCAAGGCCAGCACCCGAAAACTCGACGACGGAACCAAAAACGCCAGGATCCCCGACAATCCGGGGGTCCTGGCGTTCTGCCTAACGTAACTTCAGGCTGGTCAGGCCAGCAGTCGGCCGCAGAGCGGACGTCCGGTTTCTTG
This sequence comes from Paeniglutamicibacter sp. NPDC012692, assembly GCF_042901625.1. Classification (NCBI taxonomy): domain Bacteria; kingdom Bacillati; phylum Actinomycetota; class Actinomycetes; order Micrococcales; family Micrococcaceae; genus Paeniglutamicibacter; species Paeniglutamicibacter sp. NPDC012692. The sequence continues at coordinate 56 of NZ_JBIBDE010000010.1, read as the reverse complement.
GGTGCGACCAAGTGAGTACCTAAGAACCTCTGAGACAGGTTGACCTGCGGCCGACC
>NZ_JBIBDE010000009.1:0-58199 GCF_042901625.1 Paeniglutamicibacter sp. NPDC012692 | reverse complement strand
GAAAACCGCATCATTCCGTGCTGAGTAAATGATGCATTGCTCACTTGAGTAAATGAGTAAGAAGCGGCGTGAGCAGAAGACGCCATTGACGCGAGCTGGGGAGCCGCAAATACAATCGTTGGTACCCAAAAGCACCAGCCCGAAGCGTGAGCCGCTAGCTAGCCTTCACGATCAGCAGTTCGTCCCAGTGCGTGGTGTAGCGCGGTGACATCATGTCCCGGCGCATCGTCCACTCGGGGCCGGCCTTCATCCCGGCCAGACCGAGGCCCACGGCGTTGGCGCCGTGGCGCTGTTTAATCTTCTGGATCAGCGGGCCGATTTCCTTGGCCTCGTGGGGGTTCACGAAGGGATCGAACGTTTCCTGGGTTCCGGTCGGGCGAAGGTCGGTCACCACGATTCCGGCGCGTGCGTATTTGATGCCGTTGATGATCTGGGGAAGCAGTTCCTTGGCGGCGCGGGTCAACAGCAGCGGATCTGCGGTGGGGCCGGGCAGGGCAATGGTGACGGCCGGCTGGTGGTTGTCCTTGGTGTTGTAGTGGCTGGTCATCGCCCAGGCGCTGAGCACCTTGGCTTGGCGTTGGTGCTTGTGCAGGCGTGCGGAGGCCTGTTGGGCATAGATCCCTAGGACCTGTTCCATGCCGTGGGTGTCGGTGATGGGGGTGGAGAAGGATCTGCTGAAAATCAGCTGGTCCTTGATCTCGTGTTCTTCCTCCATGGGGATGCACGGTATGCCGCGCAATTCCAGGATGGTGCGCATCATGACGATGGAGAACCTATTCCGTAGCATCACCGCGTCAGCATCACGAAGGTCTTTCATGGTCCAGATCCCCAGGCCGTTGAGGCGCTTGGTGAGGCGCGGACCTATCCCCCATGTCTCCACCGTACTCAGCTGTCCAAGCAATTGCTCGCGGTCAGCCAAGGTAACGGCTTCCCACACACAGACACCATCAAGGTTCTGAAATTTCTTGCCGCAACGGTTAGCCAGCTTGGCTAGGGTTTTTGTTCGAGCTATCCCCACACAAACCGGCAATCCAAGATGATCCATCACGTCCTGTTTCATACGTCGTGCAAGGTCTTGCAGCTCAGACAGCGTGCCTCGGACGCCGAGAAATGCCTCATCGATGCTGTAGACCTCGACCCATGCCGAGTGCCGCCCCAGCAGCTGCATCACGCGGGAACTCAGGTCGCCGTAGAGCTCGTAGTTGCTCGATTTTGCGACCAGTCCCGCCCCGCGGAAGGTTGCGTCGCTTTCCAGCTTGAACCAGGGTGCACCCATTTCCACGCCCAGGGCTTTTGCCTCGTCGGAGCGTGCGACGGCGCAGCCGTCGTTGTTGCTCAACACGATGACCGGCCGGCCAATGAGCGTTGGATCAAATGCCCGTTCGCAGCTCACGTAGAAGCTGTTCACGTCCACGTGGGCAATGTAATCTTGCGAGCTCCCGTTTAACGGAAAAGCACCTAGTTCAGACGGTGCAGACATGTTTCGGCAACTCCCCACACAGTGAGGGAAGCCAGCTCCCCCACTGCAAGATCTGGATAGTCCGGGCTTTCGGCTTGCAGTACGACTCCTTGCGGAGTGAGGCGTAGACGCTTGACGGTCATTTCGCCGTCCAGGATGGCCACCACCACGGAACCGTCAACGGGTTTGCGGGCTCGGTTCACGATGAGTTCATCCCCGTCCGCGATCCCGGCGCCCTGCATGGAATGGCCCGACACGCGAACGATGAAGGTGCTGGTGGTGTCGTGGATGAGGTGCTCGCTGAGGTTGATGGACCCAAGGAAGTAGTCTTGGGCCGGAGATGGGTAGCCAGCAGCCACGGAGGTCTCGGCGACCGGCAGCATGGTTTGGTCGCTGTCACCATCTATGGAACGTATGTTCTGCACAGTCATCATTGCACCCCAATTTATAGAAATTTAGTTCTACATAAGGATACGTCCGCTACCCACGCTTTGCTCTGCCTTACCCTTGGATGGTGAAACTCATTGGAACCATCGAAGTAGTGAGCAGCCCCGAGAAGGGCGTTAGGGAAACGAGCATTGAAGCCGAACAATACGATGATGCGTATGCGGAGCTCGTAAATGCTCTGGCTGCGGGGGAGCGGCTACTGTCTGTGCGGCGTGGGTAGAACAAAAAAGTGCGACCCCCCAGAGACAAAGCCGGGGGGCCGCGGGTTGTTCCCATGAAAGAAACACTGTTTGCCGAAGGGCAAGTATTTGGCTGTCTCAACAGTACAGAAGCGGTTTGCTTCTGGCCATGCCGGTGATGGTATGAGTATTTACTCACTTACTCATCAGGGAGTGAATCAATGTATGCGGTGAGGAAGTCTCGGATACTTTTGTGTTCGCTGCGAGCAACGTGAATTTTCAGCTTGGTGTGTTTGCTTTGGGCCAGCTCAAAGTTCACGCGAACCATAGGCTCTGCAGGAGTCACGTCATTGAGACTTGCCATTAGGCGGGCTTTCTCCGATTCCGACTTTACACTTGGGCGTCCCGCGCTGAGCCCTGTTCTCTTTGCACTCATTTGCTTACTGCCTCATGTTCATTCAAGAGCGACACAATTTCTGCGCTGAGTTCCATCATTTCCCGAGCGCCTTCTGAGCGTGGGTAATCTTCAATTACCGTTGATCCGCCGGCCGCAGTGCCGGGGTAGTCAACGCGTTGGTGGATCTTGGTGGTGAGGACCGGCAACTCGTAGTCCTCCAGGATCACGGAAATTTCCTTCCCGATATTTGATCCCGTGATAGCGCGGGAGACGATGAATGCGGCTTGCAGCTTTCCATCGGTAATCTCAATCCGCTGCTTGACCAAGTCCACCAGGTCTGCGGTCGCCCAAATGTCGTATGGCGAGGGCTGGACCGGGATGAGGATGAAGTCTGATGCCTTAATGGCCGATACAGCCAGGTCGCTGGCCTGGGGAGCGCCGTCAATGATGACAAAGTCCACTGGCGCGAGACTCTTCACGTCGCGCTCGATGGTGGGTCGATCCATGCCTACAACGGAGATGGGGTGTTCTTCCCGCACAGCGGCCCAGTCCCTAGCGCTGCCTTGCGGGTCAGAATCGATAAGCAAGACGCTATGGCCTGAGTGCTGTAACGCGGTGGCCAAGTGAGTGGCGATCGTTGTTTTGCCAGCTCCACCTTTTTGGTTCAGTACCGCGATGGTTTTCATGAGTCTCCTTCGGCCTGCTTAGTGAGCGGATGAGTAAATGATGCGTTACTCATTACCTTATCATGAGTAAATGAGTAACTACTCATATTTTCTTGTGCGCAACGCTCGGATCTGAGCAAGTGCCACGATTTTGGCGGGGGAGTCCTGGCCAATACGGTTCGCTTGTTCCTCACGTTCTTGACGCAAGCGGGCGGTCGTACGAACGGCTTGTGCCCGGCGTTCCAACGCCTCGACGCTCGATCGTTGATCACGTGATCGGAAAGGTTCGCCAGCGGTCGTCCGCCACGCGGAAAGACGCTTGCGCATCCACCCTCTAAGACGTGGGGCGGAGTCGCTGAGGGGGATACCCGAGTATGGCCACGGGTCACCGGTGGGTTGGAAATCGAGGGCATGGTGGAGATCCGCAACGGTCCAACCAGCGATCAGGAAATCTCGAACGACGGATGCCACATCTTTGGAGCTCATTGGACGCAAGAGGAAAATGCGGCGACGGAGCTCCGAAGCTGCGGAAAGACGCTGCTTTGTCGATGCTGTCGTTTTGTGGGTGGGCCAATTGAGTTCTGGACGATAGGGCGTTTGGTGAGTAGGTGCGGCGGAGCCGCCGGTTTCATATTCAGACGGCGTAGCCGTTCCTTCAAAGTGGTTTTCTCGCGCGCGTGTATGGGTTTCTTTTAAGTTCTTAAGGTGAGAACCGCCTAGGGCGGGAGGGGTGCCAAATTCTTCAACACCATCAGAGGTGGTTGGTTTGACGACGTGCAGGGGGGACGGCGTGCAAAGTACGTAAACAGCGGCTTCGTTGGTGCGTTCTCCGTCTGGCCCGACCGTCGCGTATGTGGCGCTGCGTCCGCTGGCGACGACGCCAAGTAGGCCCCATGTCTGCAAGGTTTTGAGTGCGCGTGCGATGGTCCGTCGGCTTACGCCAACGATTTCACATAGGTACTGCCATCCTGGGCGGGTGGTCATGGATTCGTAGTCGGCGCGCTGGATTAGCGCGCCGAGCGTATTGCGCAGTGTCTTGCGTGATGATGCGTAGCAACGGGCGAATTCTGGGGTATCTGCTAAGGCGCGCAGAACGTCATTCCCGTGTGCTGCCCTGGCAGAACCGGTAGGCACAGCGCGTAGCACAACATCGCGTGTGGTCTCTTTGTGCCGAGAGACACGTCGTTTGCGGTAAATAGCAGGTGTTGGTTCCTGCGCAAGTGTGTGTAAAATAGCAGACACAAGGCTCCTTGAAAAAGGGTGTGTTTGTGAGAGCTATTCACCCGGTCCCGCCAAGAACATGGGGCGAATAGCTAAATTACTTGAGTGAAGGCCCGTCTCGTACGGGCCTTCTTCTATTTAAGAAGCGTGCTTGATCGGCAACTCCGTTTGACTGTCAAGTGCTGCAATGTCGATAGTGCCCAACTGTTCGAGGACTATGTCCGCGATGAAGTCACTGGCAGAAATTCCCTGTGCCTTGGCAACGGCAAAAATCTTCTCAGCCTGCGAGGTGGGAATACGGGTCGTGAATACATGCCGGTCGCCCTTGGAAGGACGCCCGACTCTGCTGCGCGTTAGATTACCCATAGAAGCAATTTACATTTCAGAAATAACTGCACCAAGGACTCCATCCGGTGTGTCGCGATATATTTACCCAAGTCATCACCGCCGATTCGTGCTCAAACCATTGGCCACGGCGGCAGCCGCGGCAAGCCAAGCGCGTTGCGCTGAAGGACGTAGCGCTTCGTAGGAAATCTGACCGTCAACAAGTGCCGGATCATGGGGGATCTGCACAGCTTGCCGCACCAGGGCTTCATAGCCGTTGGCCACGTGTTCCAAATCGGCGCGAGTGGCCTTGGGGTCTGCTTGCGAAATGACTGCCACGGCTTCACGGGCGAGCCTCGCCGAGTGTTCGTTGCGCTCTGCCAGCGCTTCCAGGAGCAGTGCGCCGGCTTCGGCGTGGTCGTTGCGGGTTGTGGTGGCCACGACGATCTGGTCGGCAAGGTCGATCATGCGCAACCACATGGGGTCTGATTCGTCGTTGCCGCTGTCGATGAAGATCAGTCGGTAGTACTTGGCGGCTACGGCGTGGATGGCGTCCACGTCGGCCGGCTCCACGCGTTGCTCGTGTGCCAGCGCCATCGGCTTGGAGCGCAGCACATCGAATTTGTCCCGGGTTTGGTGGTGCACGAAGTGCGCCAGGTCTGCGGACTGCGCCCCGGTGCCCAATAACTTTTCTGACTGGGGGAGTAAGTCGAGCAAGGTTGCCTCGTGTGGGCCCTGCTCGGTGCGCCAGCCTAGGGTCCCCCGGGTTTGGTTGTTGTCCCAGGAGAGCACTCCTGCGCCTCCGTAGCGGGCGAAGATGGCGCTCAGAAGTACGGTGGTTGGGGTCTTTCCTGCGCCTCCTTTGCCGTTCACGATGGCGATGGTGCGTGGCCCTGGCCAGTGTTGGCTGACGGCCTGCACATCGTCCCGTTCGGCCCGTTCATCCTCGCTGGGAGCCATGCGCATTCCCATGCGGGTGAGGCTGCCGCGCCATCCCTTGGAGGCCGGTTCTTCGACCTGTTCCTTGGTCAGGAAGCTTTGGCGGGCCTCGCGACGCGTGCCGGGGCTGGCCGGTTGCTGCGCTTGACCCGTGCCGTTGGCGTTCGGGGTGGATGATTTCCGGGCGAAGGGGTTTGCCGCCTGATTTCCCGTGGCGGGCGCCTGTGGCGCGTTTGTTTCGGGTGCGGTTGCTTCGGGCGCGGAAATCTGGGGGGCTGTATCTGCGCCGGGAACCGGCTGGGGGCTGGTGGTCGGCTGTTCTATTTCCGTGGCCGGGGAGGGGTCCGCGGGGGTGCTCTGTCGCTTGCGGATCGGCGCAGCGGTGGGTTCGGACGGTTCCTCGTGGACTACCCGGGGAACATTTTCCGTGTCGGCGTCCACGGTGCCGTCCGGGTGGACCTTGACGGGCCAGGTTCCTTGCTCGTCGGTCATGAGGGCCCGCACGGGCGCGCCCTGGCTGGCCGCGTGGGCGATCACGAGGGCCAGGGTCTTGGCTCGTGCTTCCTCTTCGTTGGTCGCCTCGAAGTCGTGGGTTTGATCCTCAATGGTGACCGTGGCTGTTCCGTCCGCGTTGACGGTGGCTTCAATGATGTTTCCGGTGGTGCTCATGGTGTTCTCACTTTCTGTGAAGGAGTGAAACCTTGATGGATGGGGCTTCTCGGGGGTTACTGGCCGGAGGCGGTGTAGTCCCTGATTTGGTAGGGGGCTTTGTCTGTGAAGGTGAAGAAGAACGTTGTTTTTCCTTCCCCTGCCCAGGTCTCCCCATCTGCGGTGACCCATTGCCAGGTTGCATTGACGGCGATGCTGTTTTGCTCGTGGTGCGCGGTTTCGATTTTGACGGTGGGTTGGCTGGTCGCTTTCTTGGCGGCTGCGTTCAACCATTCCTCGCCGGTTGCCGGTCGCTCGGGGGCGATGACTTCTTTCGCTCGTTCTGCGGTCATGAGTTTGCGGGCGCGCATTTCTGCATCGGTGCGGTTGAAGTCCTTGGCCGGGTTCCAGGTCGTCATGATCTTGGCCGCCTCGAGCGCAAGGGCAACCTTTGCCGGATCTTCATTGGCGTGGCCTTCCTCGTGCACCCCGGAACCCGGGCCAGGCGCTGCCGTCGCGGTTGGATCTGGCGTGCTGGCTGGCGCCGGTCCAGGTGCGTTGTCGGGCGGGCTGCATGCGGCCAGGCTCAGCGTGATTCCAACGAGTGCTGAGGTGATCATGAGTGGTTTTAGTTTCATCAGATATTCACCTTTTGCTGTCGAAGGATCGGTAGTGGGTCGATGGTTTTTCCGTTGTTGACCGCCGGGCGATCAAACACGGAGGTTTTGGGGTCGTTGATTTGGAAGTGCACATGAATGCCGCTGGAATTTCCGGTGGCACCGGGCTTTCCCAGTGGGGTTCCCTTTGTCACCACGTCGCCGGTTTTGACGAGCAGCGAATGATCCATGGCCTCGTGGAACTCAAAGACCAGGTAGGGGGCTTCGGTCATCTGCGCGAAGAGGTAGTTGCCGTAGAATCCGTAAAGCTTGTCCGGGGAGCCGACGCTGACGTAGGTGATTTTCATGTCGGTGGGTGCGTAGAAGAACGGCTCCGAACCGGCGAGGTCGATCCCCTCGTGGTACATCAAATATGGTTGTCCCGCGCAGCTGGACAGGGGGCATGGCCGTGGGCCGAAACCGGAGGTCAGGCGTGAGGCGGGAAGCGGGTGCGCCCATTCGCCGGCTCGCAGGTCCCCGAAGTCGAAACCGCCCGGGGCTTCACAGGTGGAAGAAAACTCAAGTTGAGCGTTCTTCATGATCTTCTCCACGTACTCCTCGGTTTCGGCGAACGGTGGGATGCCGCCGTATTTCTGGACGTTGCCGGGGCCGGCGTTGTAGGCCGCAAGGGTGAGCTTGAGCTTTTGGTTCTCGTTGGTGGCCAGGTCCGCCACGAAATCGGACAGGTGCTTCATGTAGCGGCCCTGGGCATCGATACCCGCAAAGGGATCCAGAACATCTTTTCCGTTACCCCAGGTGGCCCAGGTGCCGGGCATGAACTGCGCGATTCCCGCTGCCCCGACAGGTGATTGTGCCTTGGGGTTCCAATTGGATTCTTGCTGGATCTGCGCGGCAATGATTCCCACGGGCAGCCCTGCGGTTTTGGCGGCCGCTTCCACGGCTTCTCGGTACTGTTCCGGGATGCTCTCTTGTGGCTTGTCGGAGTCGCCGGCCGGTTCACCCTGGATCACGCATTGGCCGTTCGGGTCTACCGGGGGTTCATCATTTGCGCCCAAAAAGATGATCACCGGAGTGAGCACGAGCAGCAGCAAAGCCAGCAGCCCACCAATGACGAGTTTTGCCGAGCTTCCGCTTTCTTCCATGGTGCTTCACCCCTTACTGCGTGCGATTGGAGCGGTAAACGACGGTGTTTTCGAGCTGCGTTGCCACCAGGTAGATGGCATCGTTGGTGACGAGTTCGGGGGCCGGATCTTCTGTGCGGTAGTTATCCCACGTCATCATTTCGGCTTCGGGATGGGTCAAGTCCATCGTGACGGGGCCGTTGTTGGTGTTTGCGTAGACGGTGGTTCCGTGGATGCTGGTGATCGATGCCGATTTCAAATCGGTCAGTGCCGCAACGCTTCCGTAGCTCACACCGATGGAGCCGATGGCCGCCGTGTGGGCGTCCCTGTCCACGAAGAGGTCATCCGAAACGCTCGGGATTGCCCGTGGCTTAGCAGTGGCTACGAGCTTCCCGGTGGTGGTGTCGAGCACGCCCATCAGGCGCGTTCCCTCATCCCAGGCCAGCAGCAGGTGCGACTCATCGAGCGTCCAGACACGGCTTGGGTACCTGGTGGTTCCCTCCGGGGCTGCAAAGCTTTTCTCGGCGGTGATTGTCCCGTTGTTGTCGAGCGTGTAGATGGTGTTTGCGCTCAGGGTGGTGATGCCGCCGTCGGCGGTGGTGTTCAGGACGGTGGATCCGGGGGGAATCATCACGTTGTGGAGCTTCCCGGCCCCATCGGGTAGGCGAATGTACCAGTCGCCCAGGTCGATGTATGGCAGTGCTACATCGGTTCGCGCGCTCTGCCCTGGTTCCAGCGCAATCGCGGTGGGGGAGACGCTGTAGGCGTCAGGGGGCATTGTGGTTGGCCAGAGGCGCAGCTCTTGGCCAACGACGGCGGCATACACGCTTTGTCCTGCCCAGGTGGTCTGATGCATAGCGTGCAGGTTCTCGGGGGCACCGGCGCCCCGCCAGACTGGTTGCCCGGTCTCGGGGTTCCGTGCGGTGACCGATCCATCGGGATCAGCGGTCAAAAGACGCTCCGCACTGATCATGTTCACGGTGCTGCCTGTGGCCACCGTGTGGCTCCAGGCCGCCGTGGGTGCGTGCTGCGGCGGCGGGGCTGCTGGAAGGGTTGCGCCAACTCCTTGGGGAACATAGGCCGGCGCTTGTGCTTGTGGCTGGTTGGCAACGACCACCGCGGCGGTGACACCCCCCAGGGTGAGCACGGCAAGAGTGCCCACCCCGGCAATCAACAGGTACTTGGTGCGCTTGGTGTTGCGTTCCTTGCGCAGCTTTTCCGCTTCATGCTGTTCGGAGAGGTCGAGGACCTCACCCGTCGCGGAAACGATCATGTCCCAGGAATCGTCCGTTGATGCGTCAATGGCACGGACACGCACGACACCCAGGTGGTGCCGGTGGAGCTTGGCGACAATCGCCGCGATACCTGCTGCGACGAAATCATCGTCGTCGGCCAGGGGTACCGCGGCTCCGTCGAGGGTCACAGCCTGGGAGCCCTCGCTGATTTGCAGCGTATAGACAGGGAAGGCCGGGACCTTCTCGGGATCAGTCGTCATCTACCTCACCGCTGGCTGGGTCATTTACGGGATCGTTCAATTCGTCGCTGTGGAGCAGGAAGGCACGCAGGTCTTCCTTGCGGAAGCGACGGACACGGGGGCCCACCGCGATGGATTTCAAGCCGAACTTTTGGCTCCATTTCAGGATCGTGCCCGTCTTGACGCGCATGAGTTCGGCAATCTCTTCGGTGGTAGCAAGGTCCGGTAGTTGCTCCAGAAGGCTGTCCACTGCTGCGGGATCATTCATCTTCACTTCTCCAATGTGCGTGATGGGAGCTAATCGAGTCAACGCATTTAAGCCTATTTTTCACAAATATGTACTTTTGTACACATTTGCGCGTTTAGGGAGTTTAAGGCGTTTAAAGCGTTGATATTGATTAGAGCCCGTGTTTATGCTGGGGCTGCAAGAACAGTTTATGGTGGCGATAACGCTTAGGAGAGCGGGTCTATGTCTGGCGTGTCTAACCCTTTTGCCCCTTCTCAGCGGAAGATACCGCAGGTAGATTCTTTCGACATTCGAGATGACCTCATGGGCGATGACCTGGTGGTCACCGGCCCGACACGTCCCGGCTTGTCTCCGACGCTGGAAGCACCTGCAGAAGCATGGGAAACCCAGAACGTAGGACCCCTCGAAGGATTTGCCGTGATGGGGCTCCACGGAGGCGCTGGCGCCACAACCATTGCCGCCCTGCTGGGCGAAGGTGCCTCGGACGTTGGAAGGGCTTGGCCCATCTCCCAAAACCCCTGGACGGCCAAGGCCTGGCCTATTCCGGTGATCGCAGTGGCACGCAACGACTACTCAGGACTACGAGCCGCCGACACCTTCGTCAGGTCATGGGCCAATGGGCAGCTCACAGGATCCAATCTCTCGGCGTTGGTTCTGATCGACGCCGGCCCAAGAACCAGCGATGCCCGGAAGAAAGCAACCAAACGCCTACTGCGCATGGTTCCCCGAGGCACACATCTTCCTTGGATGGACTCGTGGCTTGATGCCCCACCAGAACCGGCACGGTTGCCGGTACGCATCAAACGCATCATCAAACTGCTCAACGCACCGGCACCGACAAATTAGAGAGGAACCATCATGTTTCTACAAGTTCTCACCACCGGAATAAACATTGCCGCAAGCATTCCGAACCCCACCCCGGAACAGCCGCCAGGCACCGAAGGATTTACCACGATCCTGAACTGGATTGCCTGGGCGGTCATCATCCTGGGCGTAGCCGGTTTCCTGTGCTCGGCCGGCTTCCTTGCCTTTGCCTCCTTCACGGGGCGTGAGATCAACGGCTTCAAGGGCCTGATCATTTCCTTGATCGTCTGCATCCTGGCAATCAGCGCAGGAACGATCATCAACGTCTTTGTATAGGCCTCCGCCTAAACGCATTCAGGAAAGGAAGTGTCCTCATGGCCGAGTCGGATCCATTGGGAAGAAATTGGAAGCTTTGGGGTGGCGTCCTGGCGTTCATTGCAGCGGTTGTTGTGCTGGGACTCATTTTTGTCCCACGCAATGTCCCCGCGCCGGAAGCCGCACCGGCCACGGCTCCCGCAGCATCATCGCCGGTGGAATCTAGCCAGCCAACGGCTTCACCGTCCCAGCCGCTTGCCGGCGACTGCCCGGCACTGAGCACGGATACTTCCTTTCCCAATGACGCACCTGCAACTGAGTGGAAACGCCATCCTGCCGGGATGCTCCTACCAGTCTCAACGGAGCACGGGCCAGCCAAGCAAGACGGTGATTTTTGGCGCTGCTTTAGCCATACGCCAACCGGTGCCGTCATGGCCGGAATTGCTTTGAGCTTCGATTTCTCTTCGGGTGGTTCCATCGATGCCGCTGTTGATTCACCCAACCGTCAGAACCTCTTCGCAGAGGTAAGCAGTATTCCAGCGTCGAGCGATTACCCGTTGGTTTCGGGTTTCCGAGTCATGAGTAGCAACAAGGACAGCGCATCCATTGAGTATCTTGCGGCAGAAGCAGGAAAACACGGAGCTATCCGTTTTTCCGTGCTTTGGGATGACAAAGCTGGCGACTGGCGATTAGACCTATCCGCTGGAATGTCGGAATGGAAGCTGGTTAATGATCCATCGGGCTTCACCGACTGGAAGTAGCGATTAGACATGGCTGAATGCAAACCTTGGGATTTCGGTTGCGTTGTTGGTGAGGGCCTGGGCAATCTTGCCGATAGTGCGATTACTGACTTTGTGAAATCCATTTATGACGGGGCAGTGGCCTTCGTGGCACAGGTCTCGACATTTTGGTTGGACTCGCCCAGCCCCGACGTTGCCAACGGTGCAGTTCTAAGCCTCCGCGCGGACATGTCCTGGTACGTGGCAGGGTTTGCAATCCTTGGCTTCCTGGTCGGCTTGGTCAGGCTCGTACTTTCACAAGATGTAAAAGGAAGCCTGATCGGCATAGCGACACCGATCGTGAACCTCATCCTGGCAACCGCCGCCTACGCAACCGGCATTGGTCTCCTGCTGACTGCCTCGGATGAGTTCTCCAAGTGGATCATCGAAAGATCCACGGGCGGTGAGATCGACCTGACCCAAATGCTCACGGCTAGTTCGGCATTGCTGGCCAGCCCCGGCACGGCATTCCTGTTGTTCATCCTGTTGCTGCTTGGTGCGATCATCAACCTCTTGTTCATGTATTTCCGAGACGTGATGTTCCTGATCCTGTCCGCTTTCATCGTCGTGTTGGCCGCTGCTAGCGGCTCGGAGCAAGGCCGCCAGGCTTGGCGCAAGGCCAATGGCTGGCTGATCGCGTTGCTGCTTTTCAAGCCCGTCGCGGCGGGCATTTATTCCCTTGGCTTCCGAATGCTCGTCACCGACAACGGCGCTGGCGGGGAAGAAGCCTCCGTTACCGATGCGATGCACTCAACATTGATTGCATTGTTGATCCTCTTGCTGGCTGCGTTGGCATTGCCGGCCTTGATCAAGTTCATCGTCCCCGCCGCGGGCGTCGGCGCTGGCGCATTCTCAGGCGGTGCAGCGCTCGGGGCTGGTGTCACCCTCGCGGCTGGTGCTGCGGTGCTCGCCACTGGCGGTGCGGGTGCGGTTGCCGGTGGCGCTGCTACCGCCGGACGCGGCGCGTCTGCCGGGGCCGGGGCAACTGCGGCTTCAAGCGGGGGCGGTTCCACTGCTGGCGGCGCCAGCCCCAATACCGGGCCTGGCGGTTCTTCCCCTGGTCCCGGTGGCGGAAACTCCGGTGGCGGGTCCGGTGCCTCCCAGACAATCAGCGGCACTGATTCGCCCAGTGGATCCAGTGCGGGGGGCAACTCCGAGGCCTCGAGTAGCAGCACGGGTGCATCAGCAACTGGCTCACCAAGCGGCGGATCAACCGCATCTGGCGGCCCGTCTTCCTCAGACAGCGGCGCTGGGGCTTCAAATCGCTCTGGCACTCCTGGTGGGGCTGGCTCGATCGGTTCGAGCTCCAACGGCTCATCAGCAACTTCCGGTTCCGGCCCGTCGGGGGCAAACGCCCCTGCCAGCGGGCAGAACCCCCAGCCTTCAGCGGGTGGCCCTTCCGGGGCCGGCGCCCCTGGCCGCACAGCAACCGCAACCCAAAAAATGGGTGACCTCAACCATCTGGCCCAGGGCGCCAACCCGAACCGTTTAGTGGAAGAAGGCGATGAGTAATGGCTCAAGCAGATGTTCGGATCGAACCGAATACTTTTGGAAACTTCACGGTGCCCCGCCGTTCCGGCCTGATGGGGCTTTCCATGGGCCACAGCCTCGCGTTGGTTCCGATCATCCTCATCGTGATCATGCTGGCGGCGCGTGGCTGGATTCTTGCATCGGTCATCGTCATCGGGATCACGGTTCTCGGTGTCGTGCTGCTGTTGGTCACCAAAAAACAAGGACGTTCGATTTACGGGAGAATCATGTTACGGGCAGCTCAGCGCAGGAAAGTAGCCACCAAAACCCACGTCTATCTCTCAGGCCCGGCCGGGTTCACGCCCGATGGCCAGGTACGGCTTCCCGGCTTGATGGCTAAGTCTCAGCTCACCGAGTCGGTTGACTCCTACGGCAATCCGTTTGGGTTGATCCGGCTATCGTCACGCGGCCACCACAACTATTCGGTGGTGCTTGAGTGCTACCCCAATGGAGACAGCCTGATTGATCAGGTTGACGTGGATAACCAGGTGGCGCACTGGGCCAATTGGCTCACGCAGCGCGGGTTGGATGAGGGCATTCGCGGGGCATCCGTCACCCTTGAATCCTCGCTCGACTCCGGTCTGCGTCTGCAAAAGCTTCTGGCCGAGAATCACCGCGACGATGCACCGGACTTCGCCACGCGTGTGGTGCAGCGAATCGCGGATACCGATAATTCCAACGCTCCGGAACTCGTTGCACGCATTTCCCTCACCTTTGATGGCCGTCAGGTCGATGGCAAGGGTGGGGATCGTGGAATGGAAGAGATGGCCGAAGAAATCGGCAACAGGCTCCCCGGCATCGTCTCGGGATTGGCCAACACCGGTGCCGGCGCGGTTCGCCCGTGCGGCGCACAGGAAATCATTGATTTCACCCGTGTCGCCTATGACCCGACCACTGCCGCCGCGGTGGAAGAGGCCCAAGCCAATGGCGGCACCGGCCTGGGCTGGGAAGATGCTGGCCCGTCCTTTGCCTTGGATGCCTTCGATCACTACCGTCATGACCGGGCCGTATCGAAGAGCTGGACGATGTATGAAGGCCCGCGAGGGGCCTTCACCTCCAACTCGCTGGCTCGCCTGACTGCTCCCAGCGCCGGGGCGCTACGCAAGCGCGTGACCCTGCTCTACCGGCCCATCCCGGCAGACCAGACCTCATCGGTGGTTGAGAACGAACAGAAGGATGCAATGTTCTCCGGCTCCCAACAGCGCGTGTCGGTGCGTGCCCGGCAACGGCTCGCCGCAGCCCAGAAAACGGCCCAAGAAGAAGCACTTGGATCGGGTTTGACACGCTTTGGCCTGATCGTGACCATCAGTGTCAAGGATGCCGAGGATCTGCGCCGCTTTGATCGAACGGTTCCCGGCATGGTCAGCCATGCCAAGTTGCGGGTGCGCGAGGCCCTCGCGAATCAGGCGGTGACGTTCCAGGCGGGGTTGCCCCTCGGCGTGGTGCTTCCCGATCACATGATGCTTCCCGACGAAATCAGGACGTGGTTCTAATGTCGCTCGACCAAAAAGAAGTCACCCCGGCCCCGGAGCAACTGACACTCACCAAACGCGATGTGGCACGGCTCGAACGGTTAGCGAAGAAGGCCGCGCCGAAGCCACGGAAGGAACCTGGCCTTTTGGCTCGCCTCATGGCCGAAGGCGCACAATCCCGTCTGGCCCCCGGTGCTACCGGGTGGAATCGTCGCGGCGGCGGCCCGGTCAACTTCATCGAACCCCCCGTAGAAATCCAAGGCTCCAGTGTCCAGGTCTGCGGGTTCTGGCCCTTCGTCAACGGTGCCGGCCTCCCAACCATCGGCGTTCCCCTGGGTCGCCACCTGCTGCGCAACACGTTGGTGACCGGGGATCCGGTGTCGTGGTTCCTGAACGGGATCATTTCCAACCCCTCCGCTTTTGTGCTCGGGCAGCCGGGCCTGGGCAAGACCTCGTTGGTGCACCGCTTGATTGCCGTGCTCTCGGCCTGGGGAGTGGTCCCCATGATCCTGGCCGATTCACGCCCCGACTACGTCCCGCATATCCGCGCCTTAGGTGGCCAGGTCATCACGTTTTCCCCTGGCCAGGGGCATTTGAACCCGTTGGATCTTGGGCCGCTGGTGGCCAGCCTGAACGGGATCGAGGATGAGAAAGCGCGCGACATTGCGATCAATGAAATGATCAGTCGCCGCCGCTCCCTCATGGAGGGCATCGCTTCCATGATGCTCGGTCGCCCCTTGAAGCCGCACGAATCCACGTGCTTGTCCGTGGCCATCAATGCGCTCGACCCGAACCTGCAGAATCCGCCGTTGCTCGGGGACCTGGTGGACTTCATCCGTGAGCGTCCCGAAATCCTGCGTCAGAACGTGTTGGCCTACGACAATGACCATGAATACGATCAGCGCCTGCAAGCCCTGCTGGATGCGCTGATCAACCTCGGCCCATCCGGGGCCTACGGGGACATGTTCGCCCAGCCATCGGACGCGCACATCATTCCCGGGGTTCCGGTGGTATTCGATATTTCCGGGGTGAATGAGAATGACAGCGTGTTGGTCGCCGCCGTCCAGTCCTTGTGCTGGAATCTTGGCTCTGCCACGGTATCGGCCGAACAACACTTGGCAAGTGCCGGCAAGCGCAAGCGCCGCACCTACTTCCTGGTGATGGATGAGCTGTGGCGCATCCTGCGCGCTTCGGATGACATGGTGCACTTCATTGACACGATCACCCGCCTGAACCGCGGCCGGGGCATCGGCCAGATCATGATCACCCACACCATGAACGACCTGCGCCTGAGCAAGGAGCATTTGACCGCTACCGCTTGGGGATTCGTGGAGCGTTCCTCGATGGTGTTCCTGGGCGGGTTGGCGCCCTCGGAAATGGGCAACCTTGAAGAGGTCTTTGCCCTGTCCTCGAAGGAAAAAGCGTTGATGACCGACTGGACGGGTGAAGCCGTGGTCGACCCCAAGACCAACAAGGCAGATCGCCGTCCGGGCGCCGGGCACTTCATCTTGAAGATCGGCAAGAACCCCGGGACCCCGTTCGTCACCAACCTCACCGACCTCGAATTCGAAATCAGCGACACCAACAGCGCTTGGGAAATGGTGCGCTCATGATCGGTGCAGATCCCCGCTCCGGGCGCAAGAACCAGCCAGCAAACGACGAGGCGCTGTGGATGTTCGGCGGTGGCGTCCTAAGCCTGGTGATCGTGGGCGTGATGTTGTGGACGCTCGGGGCGATCCTCGACCCATCCGTTGAACAGACCTCCAACAACCCGATCCAGCTGCTCATGGATCAGGGCCGCGGATACGCACCGGTCGGAGGCATCCAAGTCCTCGTGTGTGCCCTGGGCATGTCGCTGCTGGTGGCGGTCGCGGTGATGTTGGTGGTGGTTTACCGGCGCAACACCACGAACCGCTCGCGCGTTGACCATCTGGCAAGGGAAATGGCTCATTCCAAGGACTTCGCGGAGCTGGGCGAAGCCGCCGCCAAAGCGGACATGCAACGTCTCGGCGCTGAAAAAGCCGGGGTGGGTGTTCCCCTGGCGGTTCTGGTCAACAACGGCAAGCCGCTGTATGGCTCGTGGGAATGGGTGCAGATTTGGTTGATGGGCCCTCGAGCCGGTAAGACTACCTGCGTATGCATTCCGCAGATCCTCGAAACCAATGGGCCTGTGCTGGCCACCTCGAATAAGCGGGACATTGTGGACATGACCCGGGGGCCGCGCGCCCGCGTGGGCACCGTCTGGGTGCATGACGTGCAGGGCATCATCGGTGAGGAACGTTCCTGGTGGTGGAATCCGTTGTCTTTCATTCATGACATGGAGACTGCCGAGAAGCTGGCCGACGTGTTCGTTTCCTCGGCCACGGATGCCGGGGCCAAGCAAGATGCCTACTTCGAGTCGGACGGTAAGCGCCTGCTCTCGCACCTGATGTTCGCTGCGTCGATAGGCAAGCGCCCCATCACCGATGTTTTCCTGTGGGCACAAGACCCGGAAGATATGTCTGCACGCGATATTCTCCATGACGGTGGATTCGTGGCGTTGGGCCAGGCGCTGGAACAGATCCAGAAGCTCACCCCGAAGCAGCGTGACGGCGTGTATGGCACCATGCGCCCGTGGGTGAACGTGCTCTCCTACGAGCAAGTTGTTCCCTGGCTGCGCCACAACGGGGCCAACCGCCCCGAGTTCAACCACAAGGCATTCGCCACCTCCACCGACACCCTGTACCTGGTCTCCAAGGAAGGTGGCGGTTCCGCACGCGCCATTACGGCCGCATTGGTCATGGCGGTGATGACCGAAGCCGAAAAGACAGCGGCCACGCAACCAGGGGGCCGGCTAAAGACCCCGATGATGGCAGTGCTCGACGAGGCGGCGAACGTGGTGCGCTGGCGCGAGCTGCCCGACGTGTATTCCCACTACGGGTCACGCGGCATCATCGTCTCCACGTTCTTCCAGTCCTACAGCCAAGGCGTGGAAGCCTACGGCGAAAAGGGCATGGCCAAGCTTTGGGGAGCTGCGAATATTCGTGTGGCCGGGCGCGGCCTCTCCGACGATAAGTTCCTGCCATTCCTCTCCCAACTCATTGGAGATAGGGACGTGATGAAACGTTCCTCAAGCACCAGCGGCAAGAGCGGGCGTTCGGTATCTACCTCGCTGCAACGCGAAAAGACGATGGATACCTCAGACCTCGCGGCGTTGCCCAAGGGTCGGGCCATCCTCACCGGCTCGGGAATGCCAGCAGGACTGATCCGGCTACAGCACTACTCCGAAAAGCCCTACGCCAATGATGTAGAGCAGTCCAAGGAATACTACGAAGACCTTGCCGTCAGCAACGGCAGATTGTGCTCCTAAGAATTCAAGACAACCGCAACAAGGGGAGGGTGATCCAGTCTGTGACTGGATCACCCTCCCCTTTTGATTTATGTTTTACTCCGGATCTCAGGATGATCCGTACGGAAATTCACGCTAGAGGATCAAGCGGCGGTGAATGTAGCGGTTAGTGCCCGCCTGCTTGCTTGTTTGCTTGCTTGCTTGCTTGCTTGCTGCCACTGTCCGTCGACGACTGAACTGAACGTCCAATGTTCTCTGCACTGCACCAAAAGCTGAACGCTGACTTAAACGGCAATCTCTCCGGAGCGTTTGATGACACGGTAAACGGTGGACCGGGCTACGCCGAAGAGTTCGGCAATTTCGACAGTTGTGTGTGTTCCCGCCCGGTGCACGAAAACCAGGTGTGCTTCCTGGGCTTTAGAGAGCTTGGGTTGTTTTCCGCGCAGCTTGCCCTTTGCCTTGGCGACGGCCATCCCCTTACGGGAATGTATACGTTCAGAGCAAGGACGATCTGGTCAACCCTGAACCGCTTAGCGTGATTTTCCGTACCGCTCATCCAAGCCACCCCAAGGAACGCCCCCGCCGCGAGCGCAGCCGCTGGCGGCTTCCGCGCTGGCCGCCAGGGCGGAAACCTGTTAGTGAAGGCGTAACTTTCAAGCCCTATTTGTGTAGATGGGATAACGATCCTTGTGAGAACCTTCAGATAACCATGCGTCAACCTTAGGATTCGAAACATGAAGAATCGATTTGTCACGATCGGCGTCGCAGCACGTGAAAGCGGGGTTTCCGAGTGGCGCTTGCGTTCATGGGAGGATTCAGGTCTACTTAGCCCCGTCCGCAGCGCCGGAGGATATCGGCTCTTCAACGAAGAGACCATCGATCGGGCCCGGAAACTGGCAGTGGAGCTTGAAGGGACCGAACGCCTGGGTCGCTTGGGCATGGCGCACGCGGCCTCGGTTGGCATCGACCCCATTGCCACGGCCCCCGCTGTGGACAGCGACGATACCCGGATGGTGACACAGTTCGAGTTGCTGCGTTCCATCACGCATGACCTGCAGTCGAGCGATGATACCCAACGTTCCGTTGTGTTCGTTCTTGCCCAGGTGGCAAGTTTTCTCGGGGCTGACGCGGCGGCGATCGCGCTGGCGGACTTGGTGCGCCAGAAGATTGAGGTCTATTGCACCCTCGGGCTCTCGGATAAATTCACTCAGGCACTTGGTCCATGGAAACTGGGTCAAGGGTATGGCGGACAGGTCTACGCGCTGCGGGAGTCGATCTCTATCCCCGACCTGCTTCCGGTTGCGCGTCTCGGGCGAGACATGATCGCCGGCGAGGGTCTGCGAGCCTACGCATGCGTCCCGTTGCTTCGTGGATTGCGGCGGGTCGGACTCCTGGAAATGTACAAACGCTCGCCCGAACCTTTTCGGGTTGAGGACGTTGCTTTTCTCGAGATGGTCTCCGCAATCGTCACTCCATACATCGAGTCGGGCCGGCTGGAGCGGAAGGTTCATGACCTCAGGCAGGAACGAGCCCGACACTTCCGGACGCTGGTGTCGCAGTTCTCCGGGACGCTCGCCCGCCAGCGGGAACAGCACTTTGCCGACTTGCATGCCTTCGCGGCTGAATTTGGCGAGCCCGGTATCGGACGGCAGGAGACTGACATCGCTGCGGGGCTGGCTGAATTGGCCCAACGCGCCGAGCGCTTGCACCACGACGAGTTCGATTTCCTTGAACTTGTCAGGACCGGCATAGTTGACCGATTCTCGCAGGAACGAGGACTGCAATGCTCGCTGGAAATAGGCAACTGGCCTTCCACATTGTCTACCTCCCTGGCCTCGCGGCTGTACCTGCTGCTGGTTCGTCTGGCAGAAGAGATTGCCGCCGTCGCCGATGGCAACATGACCATCAAACTCGACTCATTACCCGACCGGATTTGGATTGGTCTGGACTACAGTACCGGCCGCCAGCAGCCCAGTGATCCGTATGCACCGAGTGACGATGCTGCCGGGATCATCGAGGAACTTGGGGCCAGCATCGGGACCTCCCGGTCCCCACAGTCCTCAAGCGTGAGTGTATCGGTACCCCGGCGTCGAGGAGAGGACCGGGGTGACCTGCTCACCCGGAGGGAGCGCGAAACTCTCGAAGCGATGCGGGGAGGGTTGAGCAATAAGGAAATCGCCGGCAACCTCCGAATTTCTTCCAAGACGCTGCAAAACCACATCACTGCCATTTATCGAAAGCTCCAGGTGTCCAATCGCGGCGAGGCCATTGCCTTCTTCGAGGACTCCGCAAACTGAAACTTCGAGAGGGGTCCCACACCGGCCGCGGCAGGGATCGCCCATCCTCTTTTCCTTCGCCCGTGACTAGCGTTGGCACAAGTCGGTCGGATTTCGATCGGCACGTATGCTCAGGCACCGGCGGACCGCGGAAAGGACGGATCGGCCGGGTGCAGTTTGAGGCCGAAGCATTCGTCAAGCGACTAGGCAGCATAGCGCGAACGGACCAATCGGACGGGTCAGTTTCAATCTCACTGCCACCAACAGATCCATGTTTCCACAGCCTTTGGAGGACCCCTTTAACTTCATTCTCTACCCCGGTCTTGCTTGACGCCACTAACCCGGTGCTTGCGGCGACGAACGAAATACCGCGCAAGTGGTGGTTACCGGTTTGCTCCGTACCGAAGTGTGGCAGGCACCCCAGATCCCTGGCGCGCGAAAGGTTGACAGTGCCGGGGAGCCCAGGTCCCCGCGAAGTCCTTGTAACATCGGCTCAAAATACGGATCTTGTCGAGCAAGCATCGATTTTCCTCGGATCATTGACCTGTACATGGAGGGGCTGGTGGATCTGGACAGCCTTGTCACAGACAGCATGCCTCTTGCATAGATAAATACGGCGCTCGAGCGCATGCTCAATGGCATGGGAACCCGCACAGTGACCGAATACGCATAGTTTGTCCGTCCGAGGGGTCCCTCCTGGCCATGTGGCCAGAATGGGCCCCTCGGACGTTGTCCACTGTGATTGATCCCGAAGGAATGCCAAGCGACGCCGTGCGACCGTCCGCCGGAACGCGGTGCAACGAAATACAAAAATGCGGTGTTGGCAGGCACAACCAGGGGATTCGAGCTGAGCCTAGGCGGATGGTGGATCTCCGGTCAAAGCGTCCGTGTATCGACGCTGAAAACGTGAAGGGCGGGAAGCTTGGCTTCCCGCCCTTCACGCTGATCGAGGAGACGTTCCCCTTTGAGTGCCAATCGCATTCATCGGGCAGGAGCTGGACGACCGGGGCCCCGGAAATGCCGGTGGTGCTATTTTCCACCGATCTGAGCGGCCCAGGGGTAGTACAGGAAATTGACCGATGGCGAAGCCCCAGTAATCCTGTTGTTCATCCACAAGAGGTTTGGCGTTTCGTAGAGTGGCAGCCACGGGATCTCCTCGTTGAGGATCTTCTGGGCTCCGAGAGACTCTTCTGCGCGCTTCTTCGGATCCTGGATTCCAATGGCCTTGGTCACGATCTTGTCGAATTCGGGGTTACTCCAGGACCCGTAATTGCTGAACTCCCCGGTACGCAGAACCGACATCACTTCGAGGGGATCGGGAGTGGAAAGGTACCAAATGTTGAAGAATAAGTCGGTTCCCTTGCGGGCCTCCGGATCCGAGAACAAAGATGTGTAGGAATCGGGGGTCAGCGTGTTGATTCTGGCTTTGAGTCCGATTGACTCTGCGGCCGCTGCGGTGGCCTGGGCAACGACATTGTGGGCGTTGCCCATGGGCGTGGTGGTGATCGTGATTTCTTGACCCAGAACACCGGACTCCTTGATGGCTTGGGTCGCGGCAGCGACGTCGTAGGGATAATCTTCAAGATTCCCGAACGCCGATTCGAGAATCTTGGGGTCGTTCGACGGCCAGACTGAATGTGGCGTCAAGGCGTTGGTTCGTTCGCCAAACCCTCCTTCTGCAGCTTGGACCAAGGCATTCCGGTCAATGGCCTGGAGTAAGGCCTTGCGAACTTCCGGCTTGCCCAACGGCCCGTCCGGATTCGTCGCAACCAGCGAGTTGACGACGGTGTTCTTGCCGAAATAGACCTGGCCGGCGCCTGAAGCGTTCAATTCGGCGACGGCGTTGCTGGGAATCAACCAGCCGCCGTCGACTTCCCCCGACTTGAAAGCGTTCATGCGCGCGCTGGGATCGGGCATGAAAATGAACTCAACTTCTTTGGACTTGGCCTTCAGCTCATTGTCCCAGTAGCTCTCAAAGCGCTTGAGTGTGAGCCGTTCACCGCTTTTCCACGAGGCAAGCTCAAATGGCCCCGTGCAATTGACCCCTGTGGTCGAATTGCCGTAATCAGCGCCCGACTTGCGCAGCGTTGATGCAGATTCGATCACCCCGGGCGCCCCGGACAAAGCAAGATTAACTTGCGAGTCGGGAGTATTCGTCGTGATGGTGACTTCGTTGTCTTTGGTCTTCTTGATCGAAGTGACGTTGGCGAACGAAGCCGCCCAATATGAGCCGACCGCTGAATCCATATGTCGACTAAGTGACGCAACAACGTCGTCGGCGGTGAGAGTCGTACCGTCGTGGAACTTTACGTCATCACGGATAGTGTAGACCCAGGTGGTGGGAGTCTTGTTTTCAAAGGCGGTTGCGAGTCCCGGCGAGATCGTCAAATCAGAGTTGAGCCGCAACAGGGATTCGCAAATATTCGAAAGAACTTGATTGTCTCCGTAGTCGAATGCATATGCATAATCTAATGTCGATGGTTCAGCATATGTTGACCACGTGAATTTATCGAGTTCATTTGACGCTTTTGGAGTGGTCGAAGTCAATTCAAAAGCTGGCTTTTCGGGTGCGGTCCCTGCGGCGCCAGGTTCGGCGCCGGAGCAGGCCGAGAGAGCGAAAATCCCCAAGGCCATGAACAGTGTTCCGGATATTGCTTTTTTTACCATAAGGTTCTCCAGAAGTTAGGGCAGCTCGATTGTCGAATAAAACAATTGCGATTGAATGTGCCTAGATCAAGCTAAATTTCTTGGTGCGTGAGTGGTAGCAAAACTGCATGCAAAGAGCCGCTGGTTGAACAGCAGGGCATGAAGTCGGCGGACAAATCCGCCGACTGTAGCAAGTCGGGTGGACACTGCCCTGAGGGTCTGTTGCAGCCTCCAGACGCCAACGTCCGGAGGCTGCAACAGGCTTTGAGTGGAAAGCCGTGGGGTTAGCTACTGAGACCCCTGTACTGTCCTTTGAAGAACAGCAAGGGGGCCTTTGCGTGCCATTCCTCCTGACTCATTTCGTTGACGCGGCCCACCACAATGTAGTGGTCGCCGGCCACGTGCTCAGAGACGATGTCGCAATCAAGCCACATGAGAGAGTCTTCGATCACGGGGTTGTTCCTACGAGTCGGACGCCAGGAAATTCCGGCCCACTTGTCGGTACCCTTGCGGGCAAACTGGTTGGAAATATCTTGCTGCGAATCGGCGAGTACGTTCACGGCAAACTTGCCTGATTCGCGGATCTTGGGATACGTGGTTGAGGTAAGCATTACGCTAAAGGAAATGAGCGGCGGTTCAACCGATACGCTGTAGAACGACTGGCAGGTAAAGCCAACGGGTTCATCACCATTCGTGCCGCTGATGATGGTGATTCCGGAGGCATAGTTGCTGAGCGTGGTGCGGAAGAGCTTCTGGTCTACGGCGCTACCGAGCTGGACGCCTTCGAGTCCCTGCATGGTTGTCATTTCACTAGTCCTTCAATGTTTTCGATGTCTTCAACGGACAAAGAATTTCCATTCTTTGTCGTCGCAAATGCGCCCACATGAGCCAGGCGAGTGAAGTTTCCGGAATATTCATCGACAATTTCCTGCACACGGGAATCGAGTCGATCCATCTGCGATGTCACGAAGTAGAAGCCGCGTCCTGGGACGATTGCTCCTAGTTCGGCAAATACGGGGAGGAAGGTGAAGGTCCCCAACGAATGCGTCTGATCGGCCCCGGTCATCACTGGAATTGCAACGACTCCAGCAAGTCCGTTGGCGGGGTATCGATCCAGGAATGCCTTGAGTAGGCCGGTATAGGTCGCCTTGTATGTCGGCGAAGCAAAGATGGCGACATCGCTAGCTGCGACCTTGGCGTTCAGTGAAGCCAGGTTGTCATTGGGCCACCGGAAGATTTCTTCGGCGTAGTCCGCGAGATCAATGACTTCAACTTGGTGCTCAACGGAATCGAAGAGCTTCTCGGCCAAGGTTTGAGCGACCTTGAGCGTCCGTGATTGTGGTTTTGGGTTGCCAACAACAATCGAAATTTTGAGCATACTATTCTCACTATCTCTGGCGGAGGAAGTGAGACGGAAAGATACGAATGCGAAGATTGCCGAATACCGGAACCAGGCGCGTGTATCTCTGCGCGTCTCCTGATATCACCGAGATTTTGTGACCCGATGTTCCCGCAACGGCTTACGCTGCGACCAGATGCGACATTCAAAGACAATTGTTGCCCGAGTCACATCAAGTGAAAAGTACTCTAAAGTACAGATCGCCACGGGTCAAGCATTCTGCGGGGTGCATGGAAAATGGGTTTGGATTGCGTCGAGTCAATCGGGAATCGAGCAAGAGGCCCGCGGCCGCGTCCGAGCGCAATGGCGCGCCGAGGTGATTTGCGAGCCGCCGTCCGTCGGCGCAGATTTGCCGACGATGCGTGAACGCCTTGACCGTTCGAAGTGGTGTGATAGATTTTCCGAACAGCTGGTGATTCGCGCCACATGTCACGCATTGGGGCGGATTCAAGCTGACACGCATCGTAAGCCGTTGCGATTCCACCGTTGCACAAGAATTCGGTGGTCCAAGGAAAGATGTCCGTAGCGCCCACCCGTGGGTTGCCCTTGGTTGAACTGTGCGCCCTTGTTTTTCGAGTTGGGTATGAGCCCTGTACCGGAAACGAGTGGGGTCGACTAACTCTGCCCCCCGGCTTTTGAGCGGTTTCGCCTTGCGGAGCCAGCGAGCCTCACCAATCCTGCGTTGCGTCGATAGCCATGTCCAATCACATTTGGATGTTCATTTGGCTCTCTGCGACATTCGGGTTCCGTGCTTCGTGCAGGCCTGAAGCGAGGGATTGGCCCAAACATCTGTCATTCGGAATTGACCTATGGTCGTCCCATCTGAAAGTGGAGTAATGAACAAGAAGATTGAAGTCGGAGTTTTCCTTCCCGTAGGCAAGAACGGTTGGATCCATTCCATGAACACGCCATACACGCCGGGAACCTTCGACCATGTTCTCGAGGTAACGAAAAAGGCCGAGGCATGGGGTTACGATTTCGTGCTCAGTCCGGCAATTTGGCGAGGGCTCAGGGGGCCGTCTGAGCATTGGATGGTTTCTCTGGAATCGGTGACCACCTCGGCCGCGCTTTTGCAGGCAACGGAGCGGATCAAGGTCATGACCACCGCGCACATGACGGTGTACCCGCCGGCGACCATCGCAAAAATGATTACGACCCTGGACCAGATTGGACCGGGCCGGGTTGGTCTCAATCTGGTGACCGGGGCCAGCTACCTCGATCTGAGCCACGTCGGCTTGTGGAAAGAAGAACTTAGCCACGGCGACCGCTACCGGCTGGGGGATGAGTGGATTTCCCTCGTGAAGCGACTTTGGACCGAACCGGTTGTTACCCACAAGGGTGAGTTCTTTGAGACCAACGAGGGGACCATGGGCCCCAAGCCGTCTGTCATGCCCACCTTGGTCAACGCGGGGTCTTCGCCCAGGGGATTGAAGTTTGCCGCAGAAAACTGCGATATCGCTTTCGTCGTGGCAAGCGACGAACCCATCTACATCGAGTCTGCGAAGCGGGCGAAGTCCATCGCGAAGGAGCTCAACAAGCCCGCTGTGAGGACCTTTGGTCTCATGCAGCTTGTTCCCGCGGAGACCGACGAGGAAGCCCAGGCGCTGCTCGAGCACTTCAATGCCGGCGTGGACTCGATCTGCGTGGACGATGTCAGGGCCGGATACCAGCAGAACCCGAGCAACAAGGATGTTAGCGAACTCTCGAAGGTAGTTGGCGACGACGAGTCAGACGCAGTTCCGGATTCCGCAATGGTCGGCTCATACGAATCCCTGGCCCGACGGATTGCCAACACGGTGCTCGAAGCGGACCTGGACGGCGTCCTGATCATTGTTCCGGATTACATCAAGGACCTGGATGCCGTTTCGCAGAAGCTGTTCCCACTCCTTGAGCAATTCGGCGTTTCCAGCAATGTCGGAACCGAGTTCGCGGTAGCGGCGAGCTAGCAATGAACTTGGAAGGAGCTGGGAGCGAAATGACAACAGAGCATTCAGGTGCATTTGTGCAAGAAGCACCGATAGCGGACGTACTGCGGGTTGGCAACACCATCTATATCGCAGGCCAGGTGGCAATGTTGCCAAACGGTGACGCACACGCCCCGGGCGACCACATTCGGCAGGCGGAAAAGATCTTTGAGATCATGGCGGAGCTGCTCGCCGAGGAAGGCGCCTCGTTGCAAAATGTGGTCAAGCTGACCACCTACTTCAGCATCCCGCTGAATCGCCAGGTCAGCGAGGAGCACTGGGACGTCAGACGTCGCGCCTTCGGCGAGCACCGGCCAACGAGCACCGGAGTGCAGGTTGCTGCCCTGTTTGACGATGACTATGTCATCGAGATTGATGGCATAGCTGTCATCGAGTGAGTAACGGATAACGAATCGGCCCGGAGTCGTCCACGCGGCTCTCCGGGTCGATTCGTCGTGCTCCGAAAAACCTAGTCGAGCCCGCAAATATTGAGCTATCGCGATCTATTGACCGTCGACAAAAATCTGATAGATTCTCATGTGTAGCCGTAGCCTCGCTTGCATCTGCGTATCGACGACGGGGTTTTGACTGCTATTTCAGGGCAGCGTAAGCCGTTGCCCTGCCGCCGAGCCACAAGACCTCGGTTGTGCCAAGAGACCTCAGTGATTGCACACATTCTGACATGTGTGACGGTATTTCCGAATCGCCGGGTCTCTCATTTCCCTCTCACTGCATCGTAGTAAGAAATGAGAAAGCACAGCATGGACATTCTTGCAAACATCCGCCAGTCCAAAATGACCTGGTTTCAAAATCGGACGGTCGCATTGGCACTCGTCTTGGTGCTCGTTGACGGTTTCGACGTGGCGGTGATGGCCTTCGCGGCTCCTGCCTTGTCGGCGGAGTGGAGCATCGACCCGGTGACACTTGGATACCTGCTGAGTGCCGGCCTCATTGGCATGGCGGCAGGATCCATTTTCCTCACTCCGCTGGCCGATCGAATCGGCCGACGCCCACTCGCGCTGTTGGGGATGGGCATCGTGACCATCGGAATGGTCGGGGCGTTGTTAAGCACCGATGTGCCTCAACTGATAGCGTTCCGCATCATTACCGGAATCGGTGTCGGCGGCATGACGGCCACCCTGAACGTTTTGGTCGCGGAGTTCTCCTCGGACAAGCGCAGGGGAACCGTGATGGGCATCTATGCCGCAGGCTTTGGCATCGGAGCAACATTGTGTGGCATCTTTGCGGGTCTCTTCATCCCGCGATTCGGCTGGCAGTCGATTTTTATTGTCGGTGCGGTGGTGTCTGCGCTGTTGCTGATCGCCTCGCTGAAGATGCTTCCGGAGTCCCTAGACTTCCTGGTCAACAAGCGCCCGGCAAACGCCATGGAAAAGATCAATGCACTCCTCGGGTCGATGGGCCAGGTGAAAATCGATGAGCTTCCGCCAGTCCCCTTGCAGCAAACGCGCCAGGGTGTCGTGAAGGAGGTCTTTGCCGGTTCCGCTGGGTTCCGAACGATCATGCTGTGGGTTGGTTACGGATTGCTGACCAGCGGTTACTACTTTGCCAACACGTGGACACCGAAGATCATGGCCACGGCTTCCGGCGACAAATCGCTGGGTGTGACGGTTGGAACCATCGTGAACTTCGGTGGCATCATCGGTTGCCTGGTCTTCGGCCTCGTCGCCGTTTTCATCCGAAGCCGAATCCTGTTGACCATCACCCTTTTCGCGGCTGCAGTCAGCTTTGTGGTGTTCGCGCAAGTCATGCACCTGTCGGCGCCGGCAATTGGCGTGGCGTTCGTGTTGGGCCTGCTCACCACCGCCGGACTTGCCGGATTCTACGCACTTTCGCCAGAGCTTTACTCGCCCCAAGCCCGAGTCACGGGGACGGGCTGGATGATCGGCAGCGGACGCCTGGTGTCGATCGCCGCACCCATTCTGGTCGGATACCTGATTTCGGGCGGCTGGGCCGCGAAAAGCATTTTCCCGCTATTCGCCGGAGCATTGGTGCTGTCGGCGGTCGCGGTCATTGCCTTGAGCATGTCTCAGCGAAAGGCCGGCCCCGCCGCAACGGAAGGCACCTTGGCTCCCCAGGAGCTGTCGGCGGGCAGCTAGGGAACCTGGTTTTCGCGGGATCGATCTGAATCCGGGTTCGGGCCGATCACCATTCTCTGCTGACTTATCTGTTTCGAACAAGCAAGGAGCGCAAATGCAAAAGACAATTGATGTTGGAGTGTTCATCCCTGTCGGAAAGAACGGATGGATCCACTCTTCGAACGCCCCCCATACGCCCGGGACGTTCGACCACGTTCTGGAAGTCACCCGCAATGCAGAGGAGATCGGATTCGATTTCGTCCTCAGCCCGGCCATCTGGCGCGGACGCAAGGGGCCATCCGAGCACTGGATGGTTTCCCTGGAATCGCTGACGACCTCCGCGGCGCTGCTTCAGGCAACCAGCCGCATCAATGTGTGGGCCACCGCGCACATGACGGTCTACCCTCCCGCAACGATCGCCAAGATGATCACCACGCTTGACCAGATCGGCCCGGGACGGGTCGGACTGAATCTTGTCACGGGCGCCAGTTTCCTGGACCTGAACCACGTCGGATTGTGGGACGGGGCCTTGGACCACGACGGCCGCTACCGCCTCGGAGATGAATGGATCCAGGTGGTCAAGCGTCTGTGGAGCGAGCCGGTCGTCACCCACAAGGGCGAGTTCTTCGAAACCAACGAAGCAACAATGGGACCGAAGCCCTCGAAGATGCCTCCGATCGTCAACGCCGGGTCCTCCGGCAGGGGATTCCAGTTCGCCGCCGAAAACTGCGATGTTGCATTTGTCGTTGCCAGCGACAACCCCAGCCACCTCGCCGCCGCCAAGAAAGCCAAGGAAACCGCCCGGGAGCTGGGCAAGCCGGACCTGAAGACTTTCGGGCTTGTCTACCTGATTCCCGGTGAAACCGACGAAGAGGCACAAGCCTTGCTGGAGCACTTCGACGCCGGGGTGGACCGCGAATGCGTCGCGGACGTCAAGGCCGGCTACCAGCAGAACCCCAGCAACAAGGCCGTTGGCGAGAAGTCCAAGATCTTCGGCGACGAAGAGGTCAGTGCCGTCTCGAGCTCCGTGATGGTCGGCTCCTACGAAGCGCTCGCTCACCGGCTCGCCAGCACGGTGCTGGAAGCGGAACTCGATGGCGTCATGATCATCGTCCCCGACTACATCCACGACCTTGAGCCCGTGGCCACCCGGATCCTGTCCCGGATGGCCGAGCACGGCGTCGGCTGCGCGATTGGCGAGCCCAGCAGAGTCTGATGTGACTTCGGTATTTGCCGGCGCTCCGTGGACGGATTGCCCGCCCGTGGAGCGCCACATGCCAGACATTCAAGCAGGATCAAAATACAAGGAGAAGCTCTGTGAGCAACGAAGGAAGCAAGACCTTGGGCGGTTCAAGCACGGCGTTGACGCCGCCGATCTCGCCGGCGATTCGCGTCGGCGACACCATCTACCTGGCCGGTGTGATTGCCCGGGAACCTGACGGCAGCGCGTACGCCCCGGGTGATCCGGTGCGCCAGGCGGAGAAGATTTTCGAGAAGATGAGCGCTGTTCTTGCAAGCCAGGGCGCCACGCTGCAAGACGTGGTCAAGCTCGTGACCTACTTTTCCGTCCCGCTTGATCGAACAGTCAGCGAGGAGTACTGGGAAGTGAGGCGCAAATATTTTGGAAACCACGCGCCCACCAGCACCGGCGTCCAGGTCGTGTCGCTCATTGAAAGCGATTTCGTGATCGAAATCGAAGCAGTCGCCGCCGTGGGATCTTCAGCGTCGGCAGCCGGCCAAGACAACTAGCAACAAGGTGCGGCGACGGGATCCGGGCGGGGCGTTGTGCTTCGCCCGGATTCCCTGTGTGAACCCCGCCGAACGACGGAATGCCCAAGGCCAACGAGGAGAACCCATGAACCGACACGACATCACCTACGGACCCGAGCCGGATCAGCACATCCAGTGCCACGCGCCTTCGGGAACCACCACAAGCAAGGGTCTGGCAATCCTTGTTCACGGGGGCTACTGGCGAAGCCGCTTCACCGCATCGCTCATGGACGCGATGGTTTCCGACTTGCTGGACGGCGGTTGGGCAGTGGCCAATGTCGAATACAGGCGGGGATCAGAAAACAGCACCTGGCCCGAGCCCGCCGAAGACGTGGCACTCGCCATCGAAACGCTCGCCAACAGCCAGTGGGCAGGCGGCCCGCGCATCGCCATCGGCCATTCGGTGGGCGGGCAACTGGCATTGCTGGCGAACGCGGGTGTTGATGCGGTGGTCGCGCTGGCACCGTTGACCGACATTACCCGAACGCGAGCCGAAGGACTGGGCGACGGCGCCGTGTCCGAGTACTTCGGGAACGCGGAACCGGCCACGTACCGCGGAGCCTCACCAATCCACCAGCTGCCGCTGACGGCCCCCGTTTTGGTGGTCCATGGCGTGCAAGACGATCGAGTGCCCGTTGAACACTCACGCGACTTTGTGGCCGCTGCCCTGGCGGCGCGTTCCGAAATTGAGATCCAGGAGCATGCGGCGATGGACCACATTGGCGCCATTGATCCGAAGCTCGGGCATTGGGCAGGGGTGCTCGAATGGATGGATGCCCGAACTCGGGCCTGCAATAGTGCCAACCCGGCAGCGTCGGGCAACAGTCGAGGCCAGGCGGCGGCGTTTGTGTGATTCTGGCCAGGAGGCCTCGGCGTCCTGTGCGGAGGGCGTTTCCGTGGGCGAGACATTCGACGTTCGCAGGCCGACTGCACCCCGAAACTCAGGCCTGAGCCTTTTCCTTGGCCATAGCAACGATTTGCCTGACGCGGGCCAGGAAATCACCATCACCACCGCGCCGATGGGCAACGCCTTCGCGGTGGTGGCCCAGGCCACCGCCGCCGCAGCGGAGTCGATCGGCCTGAAGGCCACGATCAACACGGTGACCCCGAGTGCGTACACCTCGCTCTTCTCGGATCCGGCGGCCCGCGAGGGAACCGACCTGTTCTACACCAACTGGTACCTTTCCACGGCGAACCCGCTGGAGATGTTCAGCATCCTGCGCACCGGGGATTTCTCCAACTACGGCTCCTGGGCCAACCCGGAGTTCGACAAGGCAACGAACGCCGGACTGCAGGGCACCGACCCGGCCAAGAGCATGGCCAAGGCGGTCGAAGCGCAAAAGATTGCCAACAAGGAACTTCCCTGGTTGCCGCTCTACGAGAGCCCGAGCAATATCTGGATGAACAACAAGATCACGGGTGCCTCACCGTCGGTGAACTACCTGTACTACCCATGGGCGGCCCAAATTGGCGCAAAGTAACCTCGCCGCAGCGACCCCGCCGGCTCCGGGGGCAACCAAGCCCCCGCGCCAGGCGGGCGCGGCACTGAAACTCGCGGCCGGAAAGATCGGCGCATTCCTCTTCACCGTGTTCGTTTCCTCGGTGATCGTGTTCTTCTCGCGCTGGCTGGTGCCGGGCGACCCGATCAGTTTCCTGCTGCGCGGGCGCAGCCCCAACCCGGAGGCCATCGCGGAAGTCACGGCCATCTACGGCCTGGACAAACCCCCGTTGGAGCAGTACTGGAACTGGATCACCGGCGTGCTGCAGGGCGACTTCGGCCGTTCGCTGCAGTACCGCCAGGACGTCACCGACGTGATCCTGAACCGCCTGCCCGTCACCCTGGGCCTGGTGGTCATGGCCGGTGCGATGATCGCGATCCTCGGCCTGGCCGCGGGCATCGCCGCCGCGTTGTTGCGCGGCACCTGGGCCGACCGGGCGATCGTGGCCTCCATGTCGGGCCTTGCTGCCATCCCGTCGTTCGTGGGTGCCATTGTCCTGATTGCCGTCTTCGCGGTGCAGCTTGGCATGTTCCCGTCCTTTGGGTCGGGAACCGGGTTCTGGGACATGGTGTACCACTTGGTTCTTCCGTCCCTGGCGCTGGCTCTCTCGTTCATCGCAGTGGTGGGGCGGGTGACCCGCTCGGCCATGGTAGAGCAGTTCGCCCGCGAGCACGTCGAGGTTGCCCGTTCCCGCGGCATCACTCCGGTTGCGGTTGTCATCCGCCACGTGCTGCGCAACGCCACCGGCCCGATCCTCACGGTGTCCGGCCTGCTGGTTGCCGGCCTCCTGGTGTCCTCCGCGATCGTGGAACAGGCCTTCGGCCTGGCCGGCTTGGGTTCCCTGCTGGTTTCCTCCGTGGACCGCCTGGACTTCCCCGTGGTGCAGGCGATCGTGCTGATCGTCGTCACCGCATTCGTAGCCATCAACACCCTGGTTGACCTCCTGGGTCCCGTTATCGATCCACGCCTGAAGGCGGGGGAAGGGGCACGATGACCATCCAAGTTGCTCCGCGTTTGCCGATCAAGCGCCTGAGCCTGAAAAACCGCCGGTGGGGGCTGATCATCTCGTGCGTCTTCCTGGCGTTGGTCCTGCTCACCGCCGTCCTTGCCCCGCTGGTGGCGCCGTATCCGCCGTCCGCGGTCGACCTGTTGAGGGTCAACTCCGGGCCGACGCCGCAGCACTGGCTGGGCACCGACGCCCTGGGCCGCGACATCTTCTCGCGCATGATCCACGGATCGCGCACCGCGCTGGCCGGTCCGGCGTTTGTGGTCCTGCTTTCCTCGATCTTGGGCCTGCTGATCGGTTTGTGGGCCGGCTGGGCCGGCGGCAAGGTCGATGCGATCATCAGCCGCGTCTTCGACATCGTGCTCGCGTTCCCGGGCCTGTTGCTGGCGATCCTCGCCGTGGCACTTTTCGGCAAGGGACTGGTGGCACCCGTGCTGGCCATGTCCATTGCCTACACCCCGTACATCGGGCGGCTGACCCGGCAACTCGTTGCCACCGAAAAGAACCGCCAGTATGTGGCCGCATACAAGGTGCAGGGGTTCTCCGCACCATGGATCGCCACCCGGGCCGTGATGCCCAACGTGCTGGGCGTGGTCGGTTCGCAGGCCACGCAGAACTTCGGGTACGTGCTTGTCGAGCTGGCCGCCCTGTCCTTCCTGGGTCTCGGCATCCAGGCGCCGCAGGCCGACTGGGGCAACATGATCAATGAAGGCCAGACAGCATTGGTCAGTGGAAACTTCATGCCCGCACTCATCCCGGCGGTGGCCGTGGTGCTCGTTGTCGTGGCAGTGAACACCGTTGGTGGCTGGCTATCAGACAAGCTGGGAGATCCCTTCGCATGAACCTCTTAAACGTCTCTGACCTAAGCATCGAGATCAACCAGCCCGGGGGCTCGACCCTGCTGCTGGACAAGGTTTCCCTGCACATCGCGCGCGGCGAAACCGTGGCGCTGGTTGGCGAATCGGGATCCGGGAAGTCGCTGACGGCCCGCGCCGTGTTGGGCCTGCTGCCTTCCTCTGCCGACGTCACCGGCGAGATCGAGCTCGAGGGCGTCCCGGTCCTCAAGGCCTCCCCGGCCGAGCTGCGCGCCATGCGCCGCACCCGGGCGGCCATGGTCTTCCAGGACCCGCGCTCGTCGATCAACCCGGTGCGCACCCTCGGTGCCCACCTGATCGAGCCGATGATGCAGGTGCCGGGTGCCGACAAGGCCGCACTCGAGGCGCGGGCCGTGGAACTGCTCGGTTCCATGGGGTTGAGCAATCCAGAGGCCCGCATGAAGCAGTACCCGCACGAGTTCTCCGGCGGCATGCTGCAGCGCGTCATGATCGCCGGCGCCCTGATGAACGACCCGGAACTGCTGATCTGTGACGAGTCGACCACTGCCCTGGATGTCACCACCCAGGCGGCGGTGATCCAGCTGCTCTCCGACGCCGTGTCCGAGCGCTCCATGGGCATGCTTTTCATCACCCACGACCTGGCCCTGGCCGCGTCGATTGCCGACCGCACCTACGTGCTGCGCCACGGCGTGGTCCAGGAACACGGCGAGACCCGCCAGGTCTTCGAACGCCCCGTCTCGGAATACACCAAGAAGCTCGTTGCGGCAACGCCCAGCATGCAGGGTGCCCCGAAGGCCGGAGCACACCGCACGGAGTCCGCCGAGGCCCCCGTGCTGAGCGTGGACAACGTCTCCAAGACGTATCACATCCACGGGCAGCCGTCGGTTGAGGCTCTGAAATCCGTGTCACTGGCCATTCCGGCCGGTGGCGGCCTGGCCGTCGTTGGCGAGTCCGGTTCGGGAAAATCGACCCTCGGACGCATCGTTGCCGGCCTGGAACACGCAGACACCGGTGAGATGACGGTGGCAGGTGGCGAGGTCAAGGGCGGGAGCGCCAAGGAACGCCGGTTGAAGACGGCCTCGCGCGTCCAGATGGTGTTCCAGGATCCCTACCAGTCCCTGGATTCCCGGCTCACCCCGGCCAAGGCGCTGGCCACGGTCCTGAAGCTGCACTACAAGCTCGATGCCAAGGCCATGAAGGCCCGCATCAAGGAACTGCTTGAATCCGTGGGGCTTGAGGAAAAGCACGCAAACCTCTACCCGCGCAAGCTTTCCGGCGGCCAGCGGCAGCGCGTTGCCATCGCCAAGGCCATGGCCCTGAGCCCGCGCCTGCTGGTGCTCGACGAGGCGACCAGCGCGCTGGACGTGTCGGTGCAGGCGCAGGTGCTTGATCTGGTCAACAAGCTGCGCAAGGAAAGCGGCGTCGCGGTGCTGTTCATCAGCCACGACCTGGCGATCGTCGGGGAAATTTGCGACGAGCTGCTGGTGGTCCAGAACGGAGCCATCGTGGAGAGCGGTCCGACCGGCGCGGTGCTGAACAACCCGCAGCACCCCTACACCCAGACCCTGTTGGCCTCGGTGCCGCGCCCGCGCTGGGAAACCGACGGCAGCGACAGCGCCAGACAGGAAACCCTCGAGGACGGGGACCCGCGCAGCGAGGACCTGGAACACGCGCAGAACAACAGTTTCTAGGGAAAAAGACAATGACTACATCAAGCCGACGTTCTTTGAGAATGCCGAACTTGACCTGCGTGGCAGTAACCGCCCCGGGCTGGTTCCCATTTTTCGTTGGCGGCAGTTCGTTTTCAGCCTACTGGAGCGCAGATCAGGCAGACTGCCGCATCCATAACTCAGAAGGCCAGGTAAGGTTCGGCGGTTTCTGGCATTTGCAACACTGGTGGATGGCTATTTAGTTATTAGGTCGCCATCCCCTTTGGCTAGGGGTTCTACTCTGCGTCTTTGCCCTGTCGGAAGTACCCTGGCGGGGCATCCCAGACGGGGAAGGTCTCAGGCAGTTGTGGGTGTGTGGTCTTGTCGTAGGCATGGAATGGGCCATCCATTGCGGTGAGTCGATCCATCAGCGGGTAGAAGTAGTCCCTGTAGAACACCAGGATTTGTTGTGGGCCTTCCCAGCGCATCTGTTCCCACGACTCCCACAGCGCGGTAATCAGTGAATACGCTTCGGGGTAGTCATACCAGTTCGGTGCCCAACTCCTATTTGAACCGAGCTTGCGAAGATACCGGGGCAATGCGTACCGGTGGAGCCATTGTTCTGCATCCGAGAACATGAATGGTCGTTCTGGCTTTGCCACGTCCGTGGCTTCAACGGAGTAAGCACGCGGTTCCTCGGCTGTGTCGTCGCCGTCAAGATCCATGGAATCCGTGCCCGGAGGTATCTCAATCATCGGGATAGCTCCTGGCTCTGCCCGCGCTGTGTTCCCACAGCGTCGAGTACCTTCTTGCGGTTCTTCATCGCGGCCTGTGAGTTGTGGGTGGTGGGAGCCTTCGGGAAATCGGCATCCTTGCCGCCCTTTTCCTTCCACACGGCCAGCACAGCCGCAGGTGCGGCGCTTGGTTCGTTATCGGGGCGATCCGTGGGATCGTCGCTGGGCCTCGTTGTTTCCTTGGCCTCGTCGGCTTGGGTGTGCTTCGCGTCTTGCTGTGTTTCGGCTTCCGCTTCGCCAGCTCGTGCAAGGTTGGCTTGCTCGTCCTGCTTCGCGGCGGCCGCTGCCTGTTCCAGCTCGTGAGCGGTGTCCTTGCCGTCCTCGGCGATTGCGCCGGTCTCCGCTACTTCGGTCCCTGCCTCCTTGCCCTGTGCCTCGCTGTTGAGTCGCTGGCTGGCCAGGTAATCATCCAGGGCATCCCGCAACGCCTGGTGCCTCTGGACGGAGGAAGTGGGGTGGTCGCGGTTGATGTCCTCGACGTTGATTCCATACTGGTTGCGAATCCGGTCAGCGCCCGCCATGAACGCCTGGGAAGCATCATTGTGTTTGAGCGCTAGTTCGCTAGCTACCGTCATGCGGTCGGCAATGGCTTCGCTGCTGGCGTGCTTCCAAAACGATGGTGAGGAAAGCTCGCGACGGATCATCTCGGCCACACCACGTTCGCGCGCAACCTGCGCGCTGGCTTCGGCCTGGCTCATGCTCACCCGGCGCTGTGCTTGCTCAGCGGCCTGCATTCCGGAACCCATGATGGCGCGGGTCATGTTGCCGAACTCTTGGATGATTTCCGATTCTTCTTGATCAACCATCGTGCTCACTCTCCCTTATTGTTTGGCCGTACCTAGCGTTCGTAACCCTGGTCTTGTCCCGATCCAGGTTGTGCACTGGAGTTCCAATCTCGGTATGGAACAGTCGGTGCCTTGGACACAGCAACACTCGCTGCTTCTTCCTTTTGGATGCGCTGCATTTCCCTGGTGATGATGCCCTCGGCATCCTTCAACAAGCGGTCAACGTTGTTTGAGAAGTGGGGTCGATCCTGTGTCATCTGGTTCTCAAGCATGACCCGGCCCAGGCGTCCTGCCTGCTTGGCCACAGCGACCCAGCCCCGGCCCTGACCAGCTGCAAAGCGCTGATTCATGCGTGCCGCATACCGGAGGTTTCCCGAACCTTGTGCGGCGCGTGCGTAGGACTCCGAAAGACGTTGGAATGTTGCTGGCTTGTTGCGCTCGAACTGCAAGGACAAGCGCGCGTAGATGTTCGCCAAAGTATCCGGTCCGGTCTTGTGGCTCATCATCCGTTCCAGTTGCTCGTTCGATACCGGATGGGCGACAGCCTTGTGACGTTCGCGCTCGGTGTTCGATGAATGCAAGGACACCAGGTAAGCGTCACCGGATTCGCGGTTGGCGTTGCCGAAACGTGCGTGAACATCGTTCCATGCAAGTGTTGAATCGAGCTTGCTAGGTGCGTACCAGATGCCGCGTTCGTCCGTGCCGCGTCCACCCAACGAGACCTTGTACCCGCGCACTTCGGTGTTTGAACCCGGCTTGAAACTCGGGGCAACATGCACACCCAAATCCTGGGCGTGACGCAAATACTCTTCGGCATTGTTCGAGGTTGAAAGCGCGGCGCGTAGGCGGCGGCGCAGCTCGAACTTATCCGACAGAACGTTGTTGCCGCGATCTGCACGCGCTCGCTCGGCGGGCTTCTCACCGGCCAGGCCCTTGCCGTGTTCCTGGGACTCCAAGCGCGGCAGACCGAACTCCTTCTCAAGCTCCCGGCACACCATCTGGGCGCGGTGGAAGTCGTTGTTGATGTTCGCCTTCGTTCCGTCCTCGCGGATCAGCTGAACGACAAGGTGGATGTGGTCGTTCCCGTTCTTGGAAGCGCCATGGTGCACTGCTGCCCAACGCGATGACTTCGCGCCATCGGGATCAATGAAACCCATACGCGCAACGAACTGGGTGGCGATCTTTTCCCACTGTTCATCGCTGACACGTCCATGCCCGGAGTCAACGGCCAAGGAGCAATGCCAAACATGGCCCGGCTTGGAACCGGTGCGGATCTTCTTGCCTGCTTCGTCCGTGAGGAACTCGCCGGATGCATCGTCGCGGGCATAGACCGGAACGTTGAACTCGGCCTCATGAATGCGGCGCGGCTGATCGAGCATGTACCCGATCTCGAATCCCTGGTTCGCATCCAATGATGTGCCCACCGGAATGGCAAAAGTCACTCGGTCATCACCCGCGATCAGGTGCGGGTTCTCGTGTTCGTTGGAGCGGCCCGGCCCCACCAGGTAGGCCATCACTCCGTTCATGCGTCCACCGCGCACCACGTTGGGAATCATGACGGTTCACCAACAACCTTCAACGATTCCAACGCTTCATCAATTCGGTTCACCGACGCACGCAACTGCGCCAGGGATGCCTCAAGCTCCCCCTGGATTTCGCCCGTCGCATTGGCCGCGCGGGCAATCTGGTTAATGTTGTTACCCACCGCAGCGAGGCCGCGTTGAAGCTGAAACAGCGCCGTCAAAAGATCGCGACGTTCGGTGAGCGTTTCACCCTGAAACGAGGAAAGCGTTGATTCAACCAAAAGGCGCTGGATGCTGACGCCAAGTTCATCGGCGTGGATCTTCAAAGCGGTCTTTTCGACCAGCGAGAGCTTCAACTGCACAGGGTGCTTTCGGCCACCGCCGATGTTGGCCTGTCGCTTCCGTTCACGCCCAACAGCCACCGCTTCATCCCTTCGCCCAGTGCAACCCCGCTCGAACCAC
Source organism: Paeniglutamicibacter sp. NPDC012692 (assembly GCF_042901625.1). NCBI lineage: Bacteria > Bacillati > Actinomycetota > Actinomycetes > Micrococcales > Micrococcaceae > Paeniglutamicibacter > Paeniglutamicibacter sp. NPDC012692. The sequence goes on along the minus strand of NZ_JBIBDE010000009.1, from coordinate 19,528 downwards.
TAGGTTCAAGTGTCCCACGTCCGCGAAACGCAGTAAAGCGGAAAGCCGACTTAGCTATGCTAATTCTATAGCTTGCTCCGTCACCAACGGTCAATCTGTTTGCGAATCCTTGGCTTCGGGAACTAGAAATCGATGCTCCGCGCGGAGTAGCATCGGAGAGAACGGTCAATGGCCAGGATGGCCCTTGAAACAACATTGCGGCCGGCCGCACACCACGCCGCTGGCCTCCGAAACCACCGGAGATGATCACATGAGCGACGCAGCAACCCGAATCCTTGAACAGCTCCAGGCGCAAAACGACCTGCGCATGCAAGCTGCCAACGACATTGCCCAGGCAGTCGCCTCACGGGTCAACGCCGAGAACGCCCTCACCGAAGCAAAGGCAAACGAAAAGGCCGCGTTCACCAACGCCCTCAAGAAGGGCTGGACCCAGCAGGAACTCAACAAGATCAGCCCCGCGCGTGCAACGCGCAAGCGCGCCGCAAAAACACAGACCGCTGGCGAATAATCCGTGTCAACCGATTCAAACAACTAGCGCTATTCAAAAGGAATGGTGGGTCATAATCCGTGTGGATCATGACTCACCATTGTTTGGTTGTGGTTCAGTTTGCATAGCCCCCTGACCACATGTGCACAGCGCAAGAAAAATCCTTCGGTCTTGCCGCTGCACACATGTGGACAGCGGGACCCAAGCGAACGCCCATACACAAGCCGCACGTTGCGGTACCTGGGTTCACGCACGTTATGCGAGCACGACTTGTGCATGGCCTCTGTCTATTCGAACATCGTAGTCGCTGCCTTATTGACAGGTTTCCTACGCATGCTCGGCTCGGATAGTCTCTCCCCGTTCGTTAAAGGAAATCTCGTAAGCCTCGTACACCCGTTGCACACGCCACAATGCTCGGTCTTCCCTAAATCCTTCGAGTAGGCTCCCGGAATCATCGACGATATGGAGCGCGAGCAGCCGAGCAATGTATCGGAGAACGACACCGACAACGTGTAGCACATCACCTTCAGGAAACTCTCCACGATCGAAATGCTTAATGTCGTTGTATGTCTTCGCGATGGCCCGGGCAAGGGCATTCGTACTCGGCGCCAGTCCGCTCCACTTGATCTCCAGAACATCAAGGCAACGGAACACATACGTAGCTGTAATAGGTCGCCCGCGATGATAGGTCACTTCTTCACCATCACGATGGCCAATAATCTGTCCTGCTGCTTCAACGCTCATCGATAAGGAAACAATCACGTCCTCGAGAAACAAGCCCTTACGTCCAAGAACACCGACTGCGGGTAGAACAAACCTTTTCCATTGCTCATATCTCGACGCCCAACGAGTCATTCCATCGATACCGATCTGCTCGAACGCTGCAAGAAACAACTGCAGATCCCCACGACTGGGGACCGGCTGACCGTAGTCCCGAACCGTCTGTTCACTAACAAGCTGAATCTTAGGATGAGATAAAACATCACCGCTCAAAGCGCGCTCAATGATCGACTCTGCCGAAACCTTATGCTGACGAAAATGTATAGGCTGCCCGGATAAGAGCGTAAGCAAGCTGACGACTTTTCGCTGCTCCGCAAGATGCTCGCTGAATGGACGTGGGCTCGGAAATCTCGTAACTAATACAGCGCCATCGTTAATGTTCAACCCGCCATCATCAGTCTCGTCAGGACGAGAGGTACGCCAATCTGATTCAAATTGCATAGCGGCTTCACCTTGCGCCCATGTTTCGCTTTTGACGGCACGAACGTTGACAGTTATGGCCTGAGACAGACCCTGCTCGTCAGTTTCAGGAACAAAGCCGACGGACTTCAGCCCTGTCCACTCTTGCAAACCATCGATTCGACTACGTACCTCGTCCAACACCAAAGGACGTTCCAGCGATGCCTCGCATGGCCCCAGTAGAGTTTCACTCGGGGCAAGTTTTCCTAAAGAAACACCGGGTTTCGGTGAATGCCCCAACCAGCGAATCCCGTAAAGACCAATCGACCCTTCAGGCGTCGCCAGGAGGAGATTTCGGGGCGGCGTTCTAGTTTCGAACCACTCATTCACATGGTTGAACTGCTCCGTGTCCCCGTGATCGATGTAAGGGATTTCAACGACAACACCGCGCAGATCTTCCATTTTGAGAGTCGCTCCCGTGAACGGCGTTGTCTCAACGCCGTCTACAAGAAGTCCCGCAACGCTTTGGCCGAATGTAATAGTTCGTAAGTCCATATCTCAGTTTATGGGGGACCACACAGAACTACATTTCGAGCGCACTGATGTCCTTTTCCTTGAAAAATTCCGGCCGTTCCAACGACAAACGTGACATCAAATCACCAATTTCAAAAATGTGCTCATTCACCCTCGCCAAACACAGAGCAACGGGCTCATCGGTGGGTCTGTCAGCTTAGGTAGTTCTCGGCCCGAAGTTCAGTCACGTCTCTGATTATTTCCTTAACATGCTGGTATCGGTCAGCAACATTAAGATCAGTACATCGCCGGACAATGCCGCCGAGGTTTTCCCCGCGAACATGGGGTGCTGTTCTCCCCGTAAAGATGAACGAAACCACATGCCCCACCGCATAGATTTCGTTTGCCAGGGAGTAATCCTTGAAGTGCTCGAGAGTAGGATCGAGAATCGTCCCCTTCATCTCGGTACCCGTCCGGGTAAGAATGGAACTTTGGGTCTTGTGCAATCCGAAATCAGAGAGCTTTACCTGGACCACACCGGCATCGTATGTCTTCACCAATACATTGTTGAAGCTCAGATCTCGATGGAGCACTCCTTTGACGGCTAGGTAACTGATGCCATAGAGAAATTGCTGTGCAATGCGTTTTCTCTTGGTGAAATCGAAGTTCGTCTTGCCGTTATTTTCCGCGATGTAGGTCCCTAGAGTGTGGTCGCAGTACTCCATGGTGTAGCTTTTGTCTGCTTCGTTGTATCGAAAGACCGACAGCACGTACGGAGAGCTGAGATCGGCTAGCACGGCGTACTCTGCTTCGAACCTTTTCATTTCAGCTTCGTCCAGAGTGTGGCGTGCTTTCTTCACCGCGACGTGCATCCGATATTCATCGTCTTTGTACTTGTACACCTGGGCGTAGGATCCGGAACCCACCGATTTTAGAGCGTAGTCCCTGCCAGACTTCTCTATCCGAACAGTGGATGCCGGGATCGAGAATATCGGTTCATAGTCCTCCAAAGTAACTTCTTCGAAGTCTTCAGGGATCGCGCTGCCGCCGCTGCTAGTAAGGAACCTGCGGCATCGTTCCAAGACAGTTTCATATGGAGCCGAGAGGCTAACGTCGACCCCGATTCGTCTCAGGGTTGTTCTAAGTTGGCCGATCTCGCGGGTGACATCGATCAGTTCCCGGCTCTGTTCGGCGTTATAGTGACCACCCCTCAGCCGTTTTTCGTTCATAAATCCCAGCAGGGAGTTGAGCCTGTCATGGAGGTAGGCAAAGGCTGGCCGTAAACGAGAGTTCTCTGCTTCGTAGAGGCGCGTGAAGCGATCATCGTACTGACGCTCCGAGTATTTGGTCTCGATGTCTTGATAGACAAAGCTTGGTGACACCAACGCTTCAGTCCCCGATCTTGTTAGTAGTTGTGGTCCCAATTCTGTCCCGCGGGCCTCCGCCACGAGCGGAGTGACGGTTCAGACTCTCACTGCTTTGGAGCTGAGGGCCTGAACCGTATTGCCAAGGTGGCAGTTTGGGGCAACACCTTGCGAAAGGTTGAATTCCGCAGGCTGGATCCATTTTCCGTATGAGACTTGCGAAGGCTATGCCTTCGAGGTCCGTGCGCCAGGGGCAGCCAAAAGGACCTGTTCGAGGTCTTCCGCGGAAAAGTAGTGTCGACTAATGCTGCCGCGGATGGCCTTTCGCCAAAGCGGCTTGAAGACCCGCAGCATGGCACGGTACGTAGGAAGCATCTGGCAATGCGAATTTCCGCTGTCATTCTCACGGCTAAAAGCATCCTTCTGCTCGGTCCAACGATTGGTTTTGACGAGGTGCCTGGCGTAGTTTGCCAAGCGGATCTCGTCTAGATCGTTGAAATCGAAGCCCCGGAAGGTGCCATGCAACTCGGCGTCCTCCACCTTGACCTGTTTCCACCCATCCTTGCCAAGCCCACGCACACTGGCTTGAATGACCCGGAACATATCGAAGATATCCCAGACCAGTTCGCATTCGGAGCGCGTCATTGGCTCGCTGATATCGGCAAATTCCTGGGAATACTCGCCGGCAAAACCATTTTCCAGCACCTGGATAGCCCGAACTTCTTGCTCCTCGTCGTAGTAAGACTCAGTGAGCCCGCCCTTTGTGGCAAGAAGGTTGCGGTGAAGCAGCTGAAGCACCTTGCGCTCGTACGGTGTCATTGAAATATCTTCAGCGTTGTCGGGGCGGTCGGCGCCAACTTCGCCTGCCTGCTCAAGGGTCAGGTGCACCTCAAGTGCCTCGCGAATGTAATCGCTGAGCGGGACTCCGCGGGCCTCTGCCGCTTCGGCAATGCGATCACGGGTCTCATCTTTCAACCTGATTGTTACTGTCGCCATCCAAACCACCCTTTCCGGGTTTACTGCTAACAAGCACGACTGTCGCACCGTAAGACAAGCATACGCGCGCGTCTTACGGTAGTGCAACTGCAAATTGTTTGGCCCGCAACGAAAGCCAATGCGGGCGCCGACTGTCATTTTCTCTAAGCCGACTGCACGGGATGCCAAAAGTCCATTGCAGAACTTGCAGCGGAGAACGACTCGCGAGGCGGCGTCCCAGTTCCTTGGAAGTGGAACACCCCCGACCCGGAATTCGAATCAGGGCGACACGCCGCCAAATTTAGTTCCATAACTAATCCCAAAAGAAGATCCCAAAAGAAACGTGCGAAACTGACTTTCGGTACAATGGGCGTATGGATATTGGGTATGCTCGCGTCTCAACGGCGAAACAGGATCTCGACCGGCAGCTCGACGCGCTTCGCGCCGAGGGCATCCCCTCCAAACGCATCTACGTGGATAAGAAGTCCGGCTCAACCACCAATCGCCCGGGGCTCCATGAAGCCCTGGACCAAGCCCGCGATGGCGATGTGATTGTCGTACACACCCTGGACCGGCTGGGCCGCACCGTCAGGGACACCCTGAACCTCATCCATGACCTAGCCGACCGCGGCGTAGGTGTGCGGAACTTGGCCGATCCAATCCGTGTTGACTCGGCCAACCCGGAGGACCCCATGTCCCAGCTGGCAGTGGTGATGCTGGCACTGTTCGGACAAATGGAACGAACCTATGCCATCGAGCGGGCAGCCCACGCCCGCGCCGTCGCCACCAGCAAAGGAAAACGCATCGGCCGACCCAGCGTTGTCGATCCGACGAAACTCGACTACGCGGCGCACCTGCGCGACGAAGGGCTCTCCATCAGCCAAATCGTGAAGAAAACCGGCATCACCCGATCCAGCCTCTACCGCCACCTTCCACCCCGACCGCCAGAGACGCTGACCGCCGTGGACAAGCCCCAAAACCACTGAAGCACCAAGACTTGATCGATGGTGCAGACGACTACGGACCGGAATGCTGTTTTGTGCAGGGAACTCCGGACATATCAATGTCTGAAGTCCCCTGCACTACCCCGAAATAGCGGCATTCCCGGTGCTGTGGCCTTTGGAGAATGACACCAAACTCACGGTTTTTGTGTCTCGAGCACGATCGTTACCAGACACTGTGATCCGTAGCGTCGGTTTTTTTGGCGAATTAACAAGTGACCCCTGTTTAGTCTCGAAAAACGCTATGACTGTGACTCACGGTAAGCAGCATAAACCGGCGAAAAATCGGCCCATCTCTTGAGCATCTCAGTAGAGTTTCTAAGCAGTTCCATGACAAACTCCTTCTTTTGCATCCCACCGAGTTTGCCCGCGATATACCTGTTGTAATCGGAACCCTTGCTATGAGCCGAAACCCTTGATCGCAGCTCTTGGATTTGCCTGAGCAGAGCGTTGTCTTCCTCGACGTGTTTGTAGCCGGTGACGGTGAAGAACCTCTGGAGCTTACTCAGCCCACGTTCACCCTCCGGCCCTTTGCCGATTGCTTTGACAATGGCCTTTTCGTTGAGGAAATCGACCAGGAGCTTGGCGAGGTTCATCAATTGATCCTCGAACTCGGATTGGGTTTCGTTGAGCGGAACGTGGAGCCGGTTAATGATCGATTTGTCAGCGTCGTGAGGTTCCCGGTAGATCTGCCACCCGTGGTTGCTGTTCCATTGATTCTGTAGATCTGCATATGCTGATTTAAATTGGTGATCCGGCTGCTGAGCATCGACCCATCTGCCCTCATAGGCGCGTTGTGAGTACGTACTGCTCATCGGACCGCGCGGGGCGATGTTGAAGCCTTTCCAATACTGGCGCTCTGTGTCAGGGAGATCGCGCCCAAGGTCGCCTAGGAAGACAGCTACATACTCTTCATGGTCGTTGTCCATGCGAAGATACCAGCGTGTATCGCATGAAACCGAACCATCAGTCACCGTATAGAGCTCAGCATGGTTGTAATACTTCAGCAACACATCTTTCCTGAAGAATACCGGGGTCAGATAGTGGGGTGCCTCAGGGTTTTTGCCGAAGTAGTTGGCGAGCTTGTCCTCTTCACAGGTGAAGGTGACAGGTTTGCCAAATTCGTCTTCACCAATGATGAAATCCTCATAAGTCCTGTTGCGGTCTTCGTACTCCCATAGATTGCACTTCTCAACAGGCCCGGGAGCGAAGAATTTTTTTGCATTGAAGTACGACGTTGTACGCCCAAACGAGGTGCCAGCATTGTTTGATCCGGCTGAATTCTCATTCTTCCACTCTGTGGCGAACTGCTCGAAGTCGGTATCTTGAGACACTTCAGGAAAATGACTGATTACATTCGTGTAGAGCCACAAATCAAGCTGCTTGAGCGCACGGAAACGGGCAAGGTAAGAGCTCCGAACACGAACTATTTCGCCGGTAATCTCGACCACAATCTCTTCCGTGCCATCATCGAAGACCTTTACCAAATTGCCGGTTTCTTTGTCCTCGAACAGTTCGAAAACCAGGCGGAACTCTTGGTTGATCAAGATCTCTGATTTTCTTGTTCCTGCAGAGTCAGTGACGATGACGAGGGGTTCCATCCCCTGGTCGTTGCCCAAAGGGAGATAAGTGGTCGACTTCGTCTCGGCATAGGTGGTCATGGTGCCTGGTTGGCCGAACCCGACAGTAGCATCCCAACTGCCTGAGCTCAGGAACTTAGACCGCAATCCGGGGGGTGCCAACACCGAGAATGTTGCGGCTGAGATAGGACTCTCGTCGATTCCTTCGAAGTCATAGAGCACGGTCCAGGGGCCCGACCCTGCGCGCAAGAATTCATCCTTCGCTCGCTGTCCACTGATCTCCGCTATCTCTGCTTCACTGAACGTGCTTGTCAATGCTCGGTCCTATCCGCTCTCGGGATCATCATGCCTTCGTAATGAGGCAAAATCAGATCCCGGCCCACAACGACTGGGCAGTTTCCTTGAACAATCTATTCTTCATTAGTTAGATCAAATGTTGAGTGGTTAGGCCTTCATAAACCTCAATCTCAGGCCACAAGTTGCACCACGAGTCGATGTCAGCGCGTGCTATTAAGGACGTGAAGAGACGGCTACCTTCTCATCCTGAGCGGAACCCAGTTCCTGGCGCAGGAGAAGTGCCACGTGCTCAGCTGCGGCGTCCATTTCGAGCGTGAGCACCGTTGTCGGAGAATTCGCTGCACCTGGAAATCGATCCGGGAGACCTGGGTTGCGCTCCATGTGCTCGAATACAGAGGACCCCGAACCACCGCCGGAACCACCGCCACGACGACGATCCTCGCATCGCTTAGCGACCCAAAAAGTGAGCCTACTTGTCAGTATCGACGCCCATTGAGAATGGGCAGTGTGTAATAGTCGGCAGTCCAGATGAATTCCGGATCAGGTCCCACATTATCTGAACTCCGCTGGATCAGGTCGTTGCGTCCTGGCGCCAATTGCAGGTCAGTCCGGCGATCCCAATACGCCCAGCAGCGCCCCTGCAGCGTCTTCGACAGATAGCTAATCCCTAAAGGTTCGGATCCATCATCCAGCGTTACGTTTCTGATTAGATGCGCAATCAACGTGGTGAGGTCTCTGTCTTCACCGGTGATAGAACCGTTGGTGAGCAGCTGCAGTCGTTCTCCAACGCCAACAAAGGATGAATCGAAAGATTCGACTGCCTTGAGCGTATCGACGTGATCCATCTTGACCCACCATCCATCGCGTGGGAGACGGATCTCGTAGATCGATCGGTCCATCTGCCAATCCACTGAAATTGCCCATGGTGCGTCGAGGCCGTTGTCTTGAGCTTCCTTGAGGACAGCCTCAACATACTTTCTCGGATCCCATCCGATGGATTCGGCCACCTTTGTGATAGCTGCTCTGCTTTGACGAAAACCACTCAAAACTTCTGCGTAGGCACAGCGACGAGAGTCGGCCAAGTAAATTGTGGACCCCAGGCTGTCGTACCGACCCCGAGAGTCGGCTTGCGCAGAGCTGGCACCGACGACCCGTGGGCCCACGATTTCATTCGCGCGAACTGCAAGCGCGCCATAACGATCTTTTGCCACTCGGTATGAGACTTCGCCTAGAGCCGGTAGCAGTCGAAGCCCCGTTGTCGTGCAGGTTCGGGACTCGCCAGTTACTATCATGCTGCGAAGGTGTCATTCACGAATGCCTCCGCAGCGCCGATGACGTCACGAGCCAGGTTCTTTTGAATAAACAGCACAGGCAGCTCCTCGTTCAGACGTGGGTTTGCCCCCATGATCCATGCGAGCGCGAGGTTCTTGCCGTCTGCTTGCTCAAGGGTTCTCCATACCCGGTATCCAAGCCGTAATCGTGTTTCAACGTCCGGGCGAGGTTCAGGCCCATCAGGCTTGGCCCATTTGGTAGGTGAGGTCCGGTCTTTGACGCCGGCCATGGACTGAACAATGGTGGTGCCCACGTTTTTGTTGAGCTCGCGCACTATGTCGTGGATGTTCATACGGGTCGAATCGACGTGAATGAGGTTCCTAACAGTTGCTTCCATGCCTCGATTGTTGCATGAAAGTGCTCATAAATCAACAGAAAAGCATCATCAATGATGTCTAAAAGGGGCGAAGTCTGCGCCCTCCGTCAGCACACCGGCTATGAAAACGTTGTGTCATCTGCGCTATTCAGCAGAGTGTGAGCCTGCTGCGCCACAGCCTTATGCTGGGCCGAATCCAGTTCCTGGCGCAGGAGAAAGTGCCACGTGATCAGCTGCAGCGTCCATGTCGAGCGCGAGCACTGTTGTCGGAGAATTCGCTGCACAAGGAAATAGCGGTCCCTACCAGTAAGCCACCCCTCCATCATCTCCGAGGTGGTCATGAGTCCCGACAACATGACGACGCCCGCTATGGCGTCCGGACTTCGCGGGAACGGCTACCTACGCGGCGCACTGCGGCCCGACAGTCATTCTCGAAAACGGACGATTTTAAGAATTGGTCGAAACGAGAATCCTGAGGCCGGAGAACTTTTGAAAACGACAGCCGCGTCACCATACAGAGCCGACAAAAGCTCAGCCGTTCGTGCCAATATGCTTGGGACATGGAAGTTGATACAGGTGACGCACTCGCAAGAGTCAACAACCTAAATGAAGCAGTCAAAAAGACAGTCAACCGCATAAATACGTTTCCCGCTTCAGTTTCTGGATCAGTGCTAAATGCAGATGACCGTTTGTGCCCTCGAGCCGAACTTTCCACTCATGTTGGGCACCATCTGGTTCCCTCGGCGATCGACCATATTTGGTATCTAACCAACTCGATCGTTGAGACTAGGCTTTTCCCGGTCTTCGGTTCCTACACACTGGCTCGTTCGACTATCGAGACTGCAAGCACCATCCTATGGGTGCTGGCTCCTCTGGACCGCGATACCCGATTGAAACGGCACCTACGCCTGGAAATGGCCAACGCAAATGACGCGCGAAAAATGATGCGCACCCAAAACGAAGTAGGGAAGTTTCTGGGACGCGCTGTCTCTCCTGACGCGCCAGATGACTTCGTTGCAGGGCGGATAGCATCACTCGAGGCTGCAGCCGCAGGGATCGAACTATCTCTCAGGGAGATGAACCAGGCCCCGAGGATGACTTCAATAATCAAGGATGCCGCACACGAGTCCGGCGAATCTCCCCAGGTATTCCTTGACTGGCAAATTGCATCCGGCGCAGCTCACGGTAAGCCCTGGTCGGGACTTTTGACGCGCATGCCGAGAGACGGCTGGGGCGCTGAGGCACGGGCAGACGCAAATACAGATCGTTCTGCCGGCATCGCAAAGATGGTTTCAACTGCCGAGCGGGGTTTGAGGATACTTGAACAAGGGTTGGACCGCCTTGAGGAACTTCGATCAACGAAGGAACCTCCAGCCAAAGGATGAAGGAACGGACCACTGTGGAGTCGTCGTCTCAACTCCCGGGTATTTCTTTCCCTACCTGTTCCATTGCTACTAAAACCCGAGGCCCACGCAGTCAACCACGCAGACCAAGCTCACCGTCACCTTATGCAAGTCATGGCACACTTACACAATGAGCAAAATCAGTGTCCACGCGGGACGAAGCCTCCTTGTTGGTCTAGTGAAGACCCCCCATGTCGGACTGCGTGAGCTCATTTGGAATGCCTTTGACGCAGATGCCGAGAATGTCATCGTGATCCCCGAGCAATCCCCATTGGGCGGATGGGACACCCTTACCGTCAGCGACGACGGTACGGGAATGAATGAAATCTCCGCGAACGCCTCATTTTCAAAAGTAGGAGACAGCTGGAAGGCCCCACTCAACTCCCGCTCCGAAATCAAGAAGAGACCCATGCATGGGCGGCATGGGCGGGGTCGATATGCCGCATTTTCTTTAGGCGAGTACGTCACATGGACATCCACCGTAGATGAATCAGGATCCATGAAAACAGTCGCTGCACAAGGTGTTCGATCAGACCTAACGACCGTTGACGTTACACCGGTTGAAACGGGGGAACTAAAGCGCGGGACGTCGGTACGGATAACTGCGCTTAGTACTGAATGCATTCGTGATCTGGACAAAGAAAATTACTTCAGAAATGAAGTAATTTCTGAGTTTGCCCTGCATCTGGACCGTTATGAAGATTTTCGCATCACGATCTTCGGCGAGGAACTAAATCCCAAGTCAGTGCAGCTGGACAATCAGACTTTTTCAATACCGAACCCAGAAGGGACCAGGGGCAAGATAGAGCTGACCGTCATCGAATGGGACATTGCCAATGTAGAACGACGCCTCTATCTCGTTAGCGACGAGGGCTCGATCATTGATGAGATGCCTCCTGGGATCCAGGCCCCCGGGTCGGAATTTACTGCCTATCTTAAGTGGGCTGGCTTCACCTCCGGGCAACCTTTGGTAATGGAAGATGATGAAGAAACCCCCGCGGGCAAGGTTATCCAGGCAGCAAAGAACAGACTCCGGGAGCACATGTCGCTTTCCATGCGACGTCGCGAGAAAGAAACCATTGAGAAATGGCGGCGTGAGGGTGTGTACCCGTATGTAGCTGAGCCCAAGTCCGAGACCGAAAAAACCGCTCGTTCTGCGTTCAACGTTGTCGCTCAAGCATTCTCACGGACGGTCGAGGCCAGCAAGTCAACAGATCTAAAGAAAATGGCGCTCGGTCTACTTAAAGAGGCCTTCGAGCAAAGCCCTGAATCAGTGCTCCCCATCCTTCAATCTGTGGCAAAATTGCCCAAAACAAGAGTGGATGAGCTTACTGATCTTCTCGATCGCACTGAGTTAGCAAGCCTTATATCGGCTGGGCGCATGGTTGGCGACCGACTCGACTTTATCCAAGCGCTCAATGCTCTGGTGTTCGACAAGCTGAGTAGGAAACATACAAAGGAGCGCCGCCAGCTACACCGTATCCTGGCCCAGGAGACTTGGATATTTGGCGAGGAATGGTCACTCACCGGAGACGACGTGCGTCTGACCGAGGTCCTCAAGAATCATCTTGCGAAGTTGGACCAAGATGCAGAATTGGCGTCGGGAACCCCTGTCCTACGAGAAGACGGCAGGGACGGAATCCCCGACCTCGTACTCGGACGAAAGATGAGAATCGCAAAGAACTCGTATGAACAGTTGGTGGTTGAGCTTAAGCGGCCCGGCCATACGCTCGAAGACAAAGACGTAATGCAAATCCGCTCTTATGCGAGTGCTATTAAGAATGACCCCCGATTCGATCAACAGAACGTGTCCTGGGAGTTCTGGCTTATCGGAACCGACATGAAAGACACAGTAAACGAGAGTAGAAATCAGCCTCATCTACCTCCCGGTGTCATACAGGCATCGCCATACAGAATTGTCGTAAAGACGTGGGCTGAAGTGATCAGCGAAGCTGAGTTCCGGCTGCAGTTCGTCCAAGAGTCTCTGGACTATGCCTCCGATCATGACAAGGGTATTTCGTATGTCAGGGAACGCTACGCGGAGTACCTTCCACCCGAACTGGCTGTTGAGGAAAAGGTATCCGCCTAAGCTGGGTGGACCGATAGATATCCTGTACGAAAGAGCAATTGGCCTCATGATGTCGTTTGGCCTTTACTCGCGTCTGGACCAAGCACAGTTGACGAGCATTTGGCCGTCCATCGGTCCCACCAAGCCGACCGAAACTTGGCGTGGATGAGATTATGCGAAATATCCACCGTTATCGTGGATTCCCGTGCCGATAGTCCAATCAGAACCCTGAAACTGGTGTCGTTTGGGTGACACTATGATGGCATCATGAGTGGAATAGATGTCTGGGGCGCAGCGGTCCCCGCGTGGCTCGGCGGCGTGGGTGGCCTGGCTGCGGCGGTAGTCAGCAGTATCGCTCTCGTTAAATCCCTCAAAACCCAGGGAGGAGTAGAGACCCTGAAAGCCGCGGCGAATGCGGGGGGGTGCTATTGAGACTTCAGCGGCCCCACAAAGTGCATCCACCGCCGAAACAAGAATGCCGTCACCGGAGCCTGCGCAGAGCAGGGTGAGCTGGACTGCCTGGCACGAGGCCAAGAACCGGTACCGACTCCGCAATGACTCAACACACACCGGCGCGTCCGCGAAACTGACCGGGTTCAGGGACGTCACCCCCGGCGGTGACAACGCCGCCAGATACGACGGCACTCTGCCGCTTGAGCTTGCGGCGGATGAGACAGTACCGTTCACGATCGATAAGTCTCTGGTCAGCCCGAGCGTCACCGCAATCGAGCTTACTTGGGAAGACAGCGACGAGACCGAACTCCGGCGTACGCTCTACATCTAGCCGCGCCGTCCATGAGTTGCCGCACCCTCCGGCGGCTTAGGGGCCTCGCAGCTCACTCCACTTTTCGCCGTCCCACAGCCAGCCCAGTCGGGACTCATCGTGCACGACCCACAAGTATGTAATGGCGGGGTCCAGCTGCGGCTTGGTCGTGGGAAGACCCCATCCCTCGTCCACCCAAGAAGTTTTCTCACGGCTTAGTGGGCGGACGATATTGTACCAGGTGTCGTCGTCTAGCCACACGAACAAGTGGCCATTCTGGGCGCCGGATGCACGCAGCTTCAAAGGATTGTCGGTCTTCTTATTGAGTGCCTTCATCAGTAGGTCAAGTGACTCATCGATGCCGCTCACCGAGCCGCCACTTCCGGCGCTGACACTAATACGGTGAACGTGATCCGGTTCCTCCGGGCTCTTCGAATGCGGGAAGGGAATCGCTCTCTCGACGCCGGCATCCAGTAGCGGCAGGTAGACATGCGAAAGTTCACCCTTATTGACAACATGCGCTCTTGCGCGCCGCTGATCGAAGTACGTCTCACCCGCGAACTCCAGTTCAGCAATCGCCAGCTGCACTCGCTGCACAAAAGATTTCATCCCCAGCTGGGTGTCCGCGACGAACACGAACCAGCAACCTTGCAACCTCGTCGTCGGAGAGCCCTTCGCCTTGGACTTTAAGAGCGCGCCACGAGAGCTCTTCCTGTCGCCTTCGGTGACAGCCGTAACTTCGAGGGCGGCGGTGCCATCGGTGGAGAGGTAATCAACTCCGCCGTGAGTGTCCGCGTGCTCGAGCTGAATCCCCATCACCCGCTCAACGATCTGCTTCGCGATGGCCTCATTCGTACGTTCCTGGTTCATCGGCCTCTTCCGTTCGCGAATGCCTTAAGTATATTCATGTAGTAATTGTGCTCGGACTTCTTCCTCGTCACGTGTATTAGGTGCCCGCTGAGGGTTCCGCTTGCGGACGACCCAGCACAGTGCAGACGACTTTGGACGCCCAGTGCAGTCGTCTTAGAGGAAAATGACAGTGTCGGCAGAACCTAGGGAACCAAAATAGCTGAACCAGAAATGATCGTTTCTGGTCGGCCTCTTCACTCAGGGTTCGAATGGCAAACGTTGGATGAGCCAAGCGCGATAGCCCATTCCTCGTCGGATACCAAGGTCTTTATCTGGATAGGTGCCGAGGTTGACCCTTCCAATACTTGCGCCAATTGACTTGGCGAACTTCACGTTCAGCGCCCGAGCCTCGCCGTTGTCGTCCTGGGTGGCAAGCGCGATGTTGCGCAGAGGTTCACGTTCCGCTGCTTTGGTGAGCAGTGCCAGGCCTATTCCTCGTCGCTGCGCTTCCGGAACAACCGCGACTATCTGGATGAACAGCGGATCCGAGTCCTGGGGGCCCGGGGATGAAACGCAAAAACCTACGTGAACACCGCCGATCTCGGCTAGGAGTACCAGTCGCTCGGTAACTGTCGAGGCGTTCTTTTTCACAGCTTGGACGCCTATCGGCGAACATAGGACTTGCAAATCCCTCATTCGGCGGCCGTCTTGTGGGTCCGAATTCGCTACCCGGATTGAAACCTCGGACGACGAAAGAGTCGCCAACCGTTTCTTCCACCCGACGAATTCTGGGTCGCGGCTGAGGGGAAAGGCCGGTTCTAACGCCTCGTACTCGCAGTCGCTCACTCCCCTGGGCACGTTCGGGTACTCCAGCGGGGGCGTTTGATCGACATTTCTCGGTTGAGAAGTCATCACTTCGTCCTTTCAGGTGTTCGCTTGGCCTGCTTGGTGCACCGTTCCATGAAGGCGATGACGATTTCCCGCTGGGTCTTGCCCTGCAGTGCCGCGTAGGCCTTGAACTCGTTGGCGAGTTCCTCGGGGACGTCGAAGTTCAGCCGCTTTTGCGGTGTCCCGTCCTTGGTGGGTTTGGCGCTCAACTCGCGACCGCTTCCTTGGCCAGTTTGATGGCCAGGTCGATGTTGGTGGGGTTCAGGCCGGACCAGTGGAAGTCGTCGTCGACCACGACGATGGGGGCCTGGGAGTAGCCCAGTTCCTCGGTGACGTATTCCAGCGCCGCCGGCTGTTGGGTCACGTCCACTTCGGTGAAATCCAGGTGGGCCTCGGTGAATTTCTCTGCCGTCTTGCGGCATCCGAAGCATCCCGGTTTGGTGTAGATGGTGATCGCCATTGCTCTGCCCTCCAGCTCTTTCGATGTACCATCATTCTACCCTCAAATGAGGGTCTCATCTAGGGTTTTGCCTTGATATCCCGGGCATTTTTGGCCGCTGTCCGTGCCCTGTAAACCTTCGGGATGTGGTGCCTGTTTTGGCCGTCAATGCCCGCTGGTGGACCCTGGTTGCTGCCCTTCGGTGGCCCGGGTTCAGGAGGGTTGGGCTGCGGGCGGGCCGGGTGCCGGCCACGGCAGGTCATCAAGGGTCTGCCACAGCGCGGCACTGTCCACCGGGGTTCGGCTCATGCCCGGCAGCAGGTCCAGGGCCAGTGCCTGCAGGAACCGGGCCACGGTGTCGGTGGCCTCGGCGTAGGTGGTGTGGCCGGCTTGTCCGGCCGTGAGGATGGCGGCGCATTTCTGCGCCTGGTACCGGCTCAAGTTCACCGGGGCGTCGTCCAGCACGTCGCGCCCGGCGAGCAGCTCCTGGTACTGGTTGGGATCCAGCGGCCCCATGCTTAGGCGCCGTTGCCTTCGCGTTGGAGTTCCTCGTCGCGGCGGCGCTCTTCCGCGGTGCGGTAGCCCTGCCCGGCGATGGCGTTCTGCGCCTTCGCCAGTTCCTCACCCATCTGCGCAGCCAGCTTTGCGGCCCGGGCCAGGTGTTCGCCGGCCAGGGCGACGCTGGCGGCGGGGTCTTTGCCCTCGTCTTCGGTGACGTCGTATTCCTGCAGGGATCTCGTGAGGCCTTGGGCGAGCTGGTCGGAAATCTGGGGCAGGAAGCTGCCGAAGTTCTTCAGGTTCCCCAGGATCCGGTACACCTCGGGGGCCGGGTGGGTGGCCCGGGTGAGGTGGGCCATGGCGCGCAGTGCTTCGCAGGCGTTGTCCGCTTCCTGCACCGCTTCGGGGGTCTGGTCCTCATCCATGCTCATGCTCTCCTAATCCTGTTGTTCGTGTTCTGTTCTCACCATACTGGCCGGGCACCAGGTGCCCAGGGTTTCCCCGGTGTCATCGGTCCATGTCACGTGCACCAGGTGCGGGGTGCGGGCGGTGACCTCGACCGGAATGACCGGGGTGCCGCTGGTGGTCGGTATCTCGGCGGTCGCCCGGTGGCGCGGCACGGGCTCGGCCGGCGCGTCGCCCGGGTAAAAGCGCATGAGAACGTATGCCGTGCCCTGGTGGGTGAAGGTGTCCGGGTTTCCCCGTGCCGGGGTGTCCGGGGCGCGCAGCGCCCCGGTGCGGCGGCCGGGGGAGCTTGCGGAGGAGGCCGCCGCCGAAATCCGTGACTGCGGCACCCATGTCGGGTTGTGGTGGATCTGCGTGTTCCGGGGCGGGAAGACTAGATCGTGGCTCATGTGTGCGACTCCCTTATTGGTGTGAGTGTAGCTAGGTGGGGTGACGGTTTGAACCGTCACCCCACCCTGGCCTGTGGTTGGTGTTAGTGCTGGGTGGTGGCGCTGGCGGCCAGGTGACCGCTGAGGATCAGCCGGTTGAGTAGCTGGCTGAGCCGGTGGCCGGGGTTGGATTCGAGGGCGAGGCCCACGAACTTGCGTGCCTCGGTTCCCTTGCCGTCGATCCAGCGCGTCCAGCCGATCGCGACCAGCAGGTCGGCACGGTGTTCGGTGGGGATGAATTCAAGGGCGGCATACAGTGTGTCTCCCCCGGCCTTCAAGAATCCCCAATCCTCCGGGGTCTTTTCCCCCATCAGCGCGGCACCGATTTCTTCAAGTTCGGTGTCGGTGGTGGCCAGCGAGGCGATGAGCATGTCGCGCATCCCCTTGTTGGTGCAGGTTCCGGCCAGCCATGCGGCGTGCTCGGGGCCGACCTTTCCGGTCTGCCGGTAACCCTCGATCATGTCGGCGAGCGTTCCGCGTGCCACGGCGAGCGTTTCGGCGCACCTTGAGTCCATGGCCGCCGCTTCGCGGGCGAACCGTGCCAGCAGTTCGGTCGGTGCGTGGGTGCACGCCGGGATGTCGGCGGCGAGCTTGGTACTCCGGGTGGTGGCCATCATGAGGGTCAGTGCCGCGTTGGAGGTGGCGACGGCGGAGAATTCGAGAGAGTCGGTTGAATCTCCGTCGTAGTCCATCAGGTGCCCTGCGGTGATGAGGATGGCCGAACGGATGGGGCACCCTGCGTGGGCGAGGGTGTCACCGAGTGCGCGGTACTGGGCGGTGGTCATGGCGTCCTCGTCCTCGAAGCTGAGCAGGATGACCCCGTTCGCGTCGGAGACGCGGTGCACGTAGTCGGTGATGGCCTGTGCCCATTGTTCGGCGGGGGCGTCGTGGTTGGCGTCGGCGCGCAGCGTGGCGACCAGCCCGTTTTCGTTCATCAGCATCAGTGCCACCGAGGAGGTGGGAACGAACCCGATGCCGTGGATGGCGATGGCCACTACGTCGGCCATGGTGCTTGCCTTGATGGTGTTCATGTTTTTTCTCGTTTCATGGGTGAGGGGGATCGCGGCACCAGCCCCGCGCTTTGTCTCTCCCCCGCGTTTTTTGGTTGCTGGCGAAGATTTATCGAGCGGGCCGGACGGAAAGCACAGCAACCCGCAGGGCGGTGCCGGGAAAAGATGGGGAGGAAATAAGCGACGTAGGAGCGCCGACCCATGTTTTCCCGGTGCCGGCCCCGGAGCCTGCGTAGGGGCTTGTGTGATTGGAGCCGGCCCATATGATCCGAAGGACAGCAACCGAAAAAAGGGGACGGCCGCCAGGCCGGCTACCTGATTCGCCGGAGGTGAATCAGGTCAACAGTCGGACGCGGAGCGGACGCCCGTTTCCTGGTTGCGAGCGAGCGAGTAACCAGGACGCCTGAAAACCGCATCATTCCGTGCTGAGTAAATGATGCATTGCTCACTTGAGTAAATGAGTAAGAAGCGGCGTGAGCAGAAGACGCCATTGACGCGAGTAAAAAAACACGCTCCCCGGCCGCGGCGGATCCGCTGCCTGGCGCGAGGTCTTGAGTGCGCGCCAGCGTCGGCGGCCGGGGGAGCGTGCGGCGGAGGCCGCCCGCACCACCAGGAAAGGGGGAGGTGCACCCGATGTGTCCCTCCCCTACTGCGTTTAGATGTTGGTATCCAACAGGTTCAGCGCTTCGGTTCCGATGGTGATGAGGCTTGCTATGCCATCACGGATGAGTCGGTGAGTTCCTGCGGAATTAGCCGAGAATACCGAACCCGGTACAGCTCCTACGTTTCGCCCCATCGCCTTGGCGTGGTTGGCGGTAGTCATCGCCCCGGAACGCCAGCGTGCCTCGGTTACGACGGTTGCGCCGGCCAGCCCGGCGATGAGTCGATTTCTGGCTAGGAATCGCCCGCGTGTCGGCGTTTTTCCCGGCGCGTTCTCGCTGAGCACGATTCCCCGTGCGGCGATCTGGGTTAGTAGGTCGGCGTTGCCAGCTGGGTAATAGCGGTCAAGGCCTCCTGCCATGATTGCCATAGTTGGGCACCCATTGCTTTCGGCGCCTAGTGCGGCTTCGTGAGCGCGGGCATCTATCCCGTAAGCTCCACCGGAAACTACGGTGACCCCGTTGTTTGCCGCGTGGAAAGCAATTTCAGCCGTGATGTGGCGTCCATAGTCGGTGGCGTCTCGTGATCCGACAATGGCCAGAGCCCGGTGCGTTTTAGGGATCCCGGCCGCCATGTTTCCGCGCCACCAGAGGCCAATCGGATTCGAATGGGGGTCGTTGCCCGCCACAGGCCATTCGTCATCCTCGGGTGTCAGGAATCCACCACCTAGACGCTCGATCAAGGCGAGGTTCGCTTGGGCATGTTCGCGGCCCCGATACTTGCCTTTCCACACGTACAAGGCATCTTCAAGATTTCGCTCATTGGCGCTGCCAAGGCTGTTGAACTTCTCGCGTTCGGAATCGTTCATGGTCGCGTCTCGCTCGACCATCGCCAGCGCTTTTTCCGGCCCGACTGAGGCCAACAATGCACGGGCGGATCCGTCGCACGCTTCTGAAAAGTCAGTCCACGCGGCGTAGGCGATCTTCTGGGTGTTCATGTTTGTTCTCGTTTCATGGGTGAGGGGGATCGCGGCACCAGCCCCGCGCTTTGTCTCTCCCCCGCGTTTTTTGGTT
>NZ_JBIBDE010000008.1:0-166182 GCF_042901625.1 Paeniglutamicibacter sp. NPDC012692 | reverse complement strand
GACGGCCAGCAGGGCGAGGACCTGTTGGCGAAGGTGGAGATCACGGTGAACCGCAACGCGGTGCCGTTTGACCCGCGCCCGCCGATGGTCACCTCGGGGCTGCGCATCGGCACCCCGGCACTGGCCACCCGCGGCTTCTCCGAGGCCGCGTTCGTGGAGGTCGCGGACATCATCGCCGAGACCCTCATCGCCGGCACCGAGGAAAACAACGAGGCGAGCCTCGCGGCCCTGAAGGACCGCGTGCATGCCCTGGCCAACGCACACCCGCTCTACCCGAACCTCGCCCCGATTGGAGCCTAAGACCATGGTTGACATTCTCCCCGAGCACCCCGATTTCCTCTGGCACAACCCTGACCCGAAGCCCTCCTACGACGCCATCATCGTCGGCGGCGGCGGGCACGGCCTGGCCACCGCCTACTACCTGGCCAAGAACCACGGCATGAGAAACATCGCTGTCCTGGAACGCGGCTGGCTGGCCGGCGGCAACATGGCCCGCAACACCACCATCATCCGTTCCAACTACCTCTGGGACGAGTCGGCCGGCATCTACGAGCACTCCCTGAAGCTCTGGGAGCAGCTGCCCGAGGAACTGGAATACGACTTCCTCTTCTCCCAGCGCGGCGTCATGAACCTCGCCCACACCCTGGGCGACGTGCGCGAGTCCATGCGCCGGGTCGGGGCCAACCAGCTCAACGGCGTCGACGCCGAATGGATCACCCCCGAGCAGGTCAAGGAGCTGTGCCCGATCATCAACATCGGGGACGACATCCGCTACCCGGTCATGGGCGCGACCTACCAGCCGCGCGCCGGCATCGCCAAGCACGACCACGTCGCCTGGGCCTTCGCCCGCAAGTGCGACGAGATGGGCGTGGACATCATCCAGAACTGCGAAGTCACCGGCTTCATCAAGGAGGGCAACCGCGTGGTCGGCGTCGAAACCAACCGCGGCCGCATCAACGCCGGCAAGGTCGCCCTCTGCGGCGCCGGGCACTCCTCGGTGCTGGCAGAACAGGCGGGCTTCGACCTGCCGATCCAGTCCCACCCGCTGCAGGCCTTGGTCTCCGAACTGCACGAACCGGTCCACCCGACGGTCGTCATGTCCAACCACGTGCACGTCTACGTCTCCCAGGCCCACAAGGGCGAACTGGTCATGGGCGCCGGCATCGACAGCTACAACGGCTACGGCCAGCGCGGCGCCTTCCACGTGATCGAGGAACAGATGGCCGCGGCCGTCGAGCTCTTCCCGATCTTCGGCCGGGCCCATGTGCTGCGCACCTGGGGCGGCATCGTGGACACCACCATGGACGCCTCCCCCATCATCTCCAAGACCCCGATCGACCAGCTCTACGTGAACTGCGGCTGGGGAACCGGCGGGTTCAAGGGCACCCCGGGCGCCGGCTACACCTTCGCCCACACCATCGCCAACGACGAGCCGCACCCGCTCAACGCGGGCTTCGCCCTCGAGCGCTTCGAGACCGGCCACCTCATCGACGAACACGGCGCCGCAGCCGTGGCCCACTAGAAAGGGATCCACACAACCATGATGCTCATCGAATGCCCCTGGTGTGGGCCCCGCAACGAGACCGAATACCACTACGGCGGACAGGCCCACGTGGCCTACCCGGAGGATCCCTCGGCACTGACCGACGCCGAATGGTCCAGGTACCTGTTCTACCGGCAGAACCCCAAGGGCCTCTTCGCCGAACGCTGGTCGCACGCGGCCGGCTGCCGCCGCTGGTTCAACGCCATCCGCGACACCGTGACCTACGAATTCAAGGCCGTCTACAAGCCGGGCGAACCGCAGCCCATCGCCACCACCAACGCACCAGCCCAGGGAGGAACCAAGTGAGCACCACCTCTTCGCGCCGACTCGACGCGCAGGCATCGACTTCCGCCCGCATCGACCGGAGCCGGCCGCTGAACTTCACCGTCGACGGCAAGGCCTTCACCGGGTTCGCCGGGGACACCGTGGCCTCGGCCATGCTGGGTGCCGGGGTCAAGGCCTGCGGCCCGTCCCTCTACCTGAACCGCCCGCGCGGCATCATGTCCTCCGGCGTCGAGGAAGCCAACGCGCTGGTCAAGATCGGCGCCCGCTACGCCGGGCACGTGAATGAATCGATGCTCCCGGCCACCACCGTGGAACTGACCGAGGGCATGGACGTGACCCTGCTGTCGGGCCTGGGCCAGCTGGACCCGCGCGCCGACGAGGCGGTCTACGACCGCAAGTACGTGCACACCGACGTGCTCATCGTCGGCGCCGGACCCGCCGGCCTGACCGCGGCACGCGAGGCCGCCAAGTCCGGCGCCCGCGTGATCCTGATCGACGAGCAGCCGGAGGCCGGCGGATCGCTGCTCTCCGCCTCCGCCGAGACCATCGACGGCAAGCCGGCCGCCGCCTGGATCGCCGGGACCTCCGAGGCGCTCAAGGGCGCCGAGGAATTCACCTATCTGGCCCGCACCACCGCCTTCGGCAGCTACGACGCGAACTTCTTCGTCGCAGTCCAGCGCCGCACCGACCACCTGGCCGGGGAGCTGGGCGCGGGGGTTTCCCGCGAACGCATCTGGCACATCCGCGCGGCCCAGGTGGTCCTGGCCACCGGCGCCCACGAACGCCCGCTCGTGTTCCAGAACAACGACCGCCCGGGCATCATGCTCGCCGGTGCGGCCCGCAGCTACCTGAACCGCTACGGCGTCCAGGTGGGCAGAGAGATCGTCGTGGCGACCACCAACGATTCGGCCTACGCGCTGGTCGAGGACCTGCTCGCCGCCGGCACCACCGTGGCCGCGGTCATCGATGCCCGCGAGGAGCCGTCGATCCGCGCCACCGAGGTTTCCGCCCTGGGCATCCGGGTTCTCACCGGTTCGGTGGTCGCGGACACCGCGGCCAACGTCGACGGCTCGCTGGCCTCCGTCACCGTCAGCGGCATCGACGCCGACGGCGCGCTGTCCGGTACCGTCGAGACCATCAAGGCGGACACGCTGGCGGTCTCCGGCGGCTGGAACCCGGTGGTGCACCTGCACTCGCAGCGCGAACGCCGGCTGGGCTGGAACGAGTCGCTCTCCGCCTTCGTCCCGGCCAACCCGGTGCCCAACCAGCAGACCGCCGGCGCCATGAACGGCCGGCTCGAGCTGGCCTCGGCCCTGGCGGAGGGCGCCACCGCCGGCGCAGCGGCCGCAACCGCCGCGGGGTTCCCCGCCACCGCCTCGGTGCCAAGCGCCGCGGTCGAGCAGCCGGGCAAGACCCGCGCGCTGTGGCTGGTTCCCTCGCTGGACGGGGAGACCGCCGACTACAAGCACCACTTCGTGGACTTCCAGCGCGACCAGACCGTTGCCGACGTGCTGCGTTCCACCGGCGCGGGCATGCGCTCGGTCGAGCACGTGAAGCGCTACACCTCCATCTCCACGGCCAACGACCAGGGCAAGACCAGCGGGGTGAACGCCATCGGCGTGATCGCCGCGGCGCTGGACACCACCGACGTCGCGGGGATCGGCACCACCGCGTTCCGCGCCCCGTACACCCCGGTGGCCTTCGCGGCCCTGGCCGGTCGCCAGCGCGGGGAGCTCTTCGACCCGGCCCGGCTGACCTCCATCCACCCGTGGCACGTGGCCAACGGCGCCCTCTTCGAGGACGTCGGGCAGTGGAAGCGCCCCTGGTACTACCCACAGGACGGGGAAGACATGGACACCGCGGTGCTGCGCGAATGCAAGGCCGTGCGCGACTCGGTCGGCTTCATGGACGCCACCACGCTGGGCAAGATCGAGATCCGCGGCAGGGACGCCGGCGAGTTCCTGAACCGCATGTACACCAACGCGTTCAAGAAGCTCGCCCCGGGCCTGGCCCGCTACGGCCTGATGTGCTCCGCCGACGGCATGGTGTTCGACGACGGGGTGACCCTGCGCCTGGACGAGGACCGCTTCTTCATGACCACCACCACCGGCGGCGCCGCGAAGGTGCTGGACTGGCTGGAGGAATGGCTGCAGACCGAGTGGCCGGAGCTGGATGTCAAGTGCACCTCGGTGACCGAGCAGTACTCGACCGTCGCGGTCGTCGGGCCCAAGTCCCGCGCCGTGCTCGCCAAGCTGGCCCCGGAGCTGGACCTGGACAACGAGTCCTTCCCGTTCATGGCCTTCCGCGAGACCGTGCTGGCCTCCGGCATCGCAGCGCGCATCTGCCGCATCTCCTTCTCCGGCGAGCTCGCCTTCGAGATCAACGTGCCGTCCTGGTACGGCCTGAAGATCTGGGAGGACGTCGCCGCGGCCGGCGAGGAATTCAACATCACCCCGTACGGCACCGAGACCATGCACGTGCTGCGCGCCGAAAAGGGCTTCATCATCGTCGGCCAGGACACCGACGGCACGGTGACCCCGCAGGACGCCTCCATGGGCTGGGTCGTCTCCAAGGTCAAGGAGTTCGTGGGCAAGCGCTCCTTCGACCGCGTCGACAACCAGCGCGAGGACCGCAAGCAGCTGGTCACCGTGCTGCCTGTCGACAAGTCGTTCCGCCTGCCGGAGGGCACCCAGCTGGTGAACGCCGGCACCCCCATCACCCCGGCCGATGCGCCGGTGCCGATGGAGGGCTACGTGACCTCCAGCTACCACTCGGCGGCACTGGGCCGCAGCTTCGCGATGGCGCTCATCAAGAACGGCCGCGCCCGCATCGGCGAAGAACTGCAGGCCTACGTCGACGGGCGCCTGGTTGACGTCGTCGTATCCGAAACCGTACTTTTTGATCCCGAAGGGAGCCGTCGAGATGGCTGAGCAGGTATTGACCGACATTTCCGCATTGCGCCGCAGCCCGCTGTCCCACCTGGGCGAGGCCCTGGAACGGGGATCCGTCCAGGGCGACCGAGGGGTCCGGTTGCGCGAGATCGCCTTCACCACCCAGGTGGGGCTGCGCGCCGAGCCGGGCTCCGCGGCCCACTCCGCCCTGGCCGCGGCCACCGGCGTCGGCCTGCCGGAATCCGTGGGCCGGGTCGCCGGGGACGCTGCGGGAACCGCCGTGCTCTGGCAGGGACCCGACGAGTTCCTGGTGGTGGCACCCGAGGGCAGCAACCTCGCCGACGAACTGGTGGAGGCGTTGGGCAGCGAGGCCGGGCAGGTCGTCGACCTCTCCGCCAACCGCACCATCCTGGAACTCTCCGGACCCAGCGCCCGCGCGGTGCTGGAAAAGGGATGCCCGGCGGACCTGCACCCGCGCAGCTTTGCCGTCGGCACCGCGATCTCCGCGGTGCTGGGACCGGTGCCGGTGCTGCTGTGGAAGACCGACGAAAGCACCTACCGGTTGCTGCCGCGGGCCTCCTTCGCCGACTACACGGCACGCTGGCTGCTCGACGCCATGAGCGAGTTCGCCTCCCCGCAGATCGACTAGCCGCACCGGCGGGCCCGGCCTGCCATTCCGGCAATCCACCGCACGGCGGGCGACCCTGTCCGGGTCGCCCGCCGCAGTGCTTTTGCCGGAGCGACGGATGTCGATGCGGCGAGCCTTTGTTCGCAGGGCCACGGCGGACATAAGGTGTCACTGCATGAGCCCGTGGAAACCATGCGGCCAACAAGGCCCGCATGACAACCAAGTACAAGGAAACTTGCGCGGCGCAACCCGCCGTGAACGTAAGAAAGTGTTGAGATGGATACGAATTCCGAAGTTGAACATGTCCTGACCATTGCCTGCCCCGAACGCCCGGGCATCGTGCACGCGGTCACCGGATTCCTGCTGGAGCGGGGTCGCGACATCGTGGAACTCAAGCAATTCGGCGATCGCCGGGCCGGCCAGTTCTTCATGCGCATCGACGTGGCGGGTGCCGATGCCCCGGGACTCACGGAGACCATGCGCACGGAATTCGAGCCGATCGCCAAGGAACTGAACGCGCAGTGGACGCTGGACCCGAAGGGCACCAAGCGCCGGGTGCTGATCATGGTCTCCAAGTTCGACCACTGCCTCAACGACCTCCTGCACAGGGCGCGGCTGGGCGAACTGCCCATCGACATCGTCGCCGTGGTCTCCAACCACCGCGACCACGAGGCGCTGGTCGAGTGGCACAACATCCCGTTCTACCATGTGCCCGTCACCCCGGACACGAAGCCGGCCGCCGAGGCCAGACTGCTGGAACTCATCGACGAGTACGACGTGGAACTCGTGGTGCTGGCCCGCTACATGCAGGTGCTCAGCGACGAGCTCAGCCGCAAGCTCTCGGGCATGACCATCAACATCCACCACTCCTTCCTGCCCAGCTTCAAGGGTGCCAAGCCCTACCATCAGGCCTGGGACCGCGGCGTCAAGACCGTCGGCGCCACCGCCCACTACGTAAACGCCGAGCTCGACGAGGGACCGATCATCTCCCAGCAGGTCCAGGACGTCGACCACACCTACTCCCCCGAGGACCTGGTGGCCGCCGGCCGCGACACCGAGTGCAAGGCGCTGTCCAACGCCGTCAAGTGGCACTGCGAGGGCCGCGTCTTCCTCTACGGCAACCGCACCGTGGTGCTCCGCTAGAAGCATCCTGCCTAAGAACGGTCGGTCCCGTTTTCCCTTTGGGGGAAAGCGGGGCCGATTCCGTTTAATCGTGCCCGCGGCGCGAAAACGTCTTCGGCGACCAACAGGGGAACACCGAGCTCGGAAATCACCTGGATGGCCACAAGGACCTTGGCCGGTGCCGTTGTTGGCACGATTTAACCGGACCAAACCGTGGAGAGCTTGATCTGCTGGGCAATGCCATTGACTCCCCTGAGCTTGGTTGTGCCGTGTCAGCACCTCTGGGGTCTTCATCTACGAAGGCCGTATCCAGTGTCCTTCCAAGGGCAACCAGCATTTTTGGGCGGTGAAGTCGTGGACGTTTGCGGATTCACGTGTGTATCCGAAGAGCATTCCGGTGAGGGTTTTATATGTACCGGTTAGCGCCCCTTCACCGGGCATTTTTGCGGGCGGGGTATATGGGAATCGGGCCTCCGCGGAAGCGCGCCGATTCCTGAATCATAGGTTTTTGGTGGCGCGCACACCGCCGGAGGACCGGCTTACGGGACATATGAAGTCAATGCTGCGGACTACCCTTTTCGGGGCAACCCCTCAAATAAGGTTGCGATGAGACGGAATCGTGAATCCAGCGCCAGGTGATTCGTTCCGGGCCGTTGGCTCTGGAAGACTCATGGCATGAATTCTGACGAGCGATCCAAACTCGAACTTGAACTTCTCGCCTTGACTACCATCAAGAAGGCCTTAGATCGTCGGGACGAGGTCTTTCAGATCATTGACGATGCACCAGATGAATCCGCGGCAAGAGAGCGTTTGGCCAAGTTGCTGGATGTTGATGAGGATCTCTGCTCGTTCATATTTCAATTGCAAGTCAGCGCGTGGTTCGGAACATGGCGCGACCGTGTTGCGGCCCAAGCCGAGACCCTACGCACCAAACTTGGCGCAGACGCTCCGCAGCCATAGAAACGAAAAGAGCGGTGCCGCGGGTCGTTCCGCTTACGGACACTGAGTGTTGTGTAGACGGCGTGTGAACGCGACCTTGATAGCAGGTATTCGCTTTCAGTGGTCGCCATGCGTGGGAGATCAGAGTTCGTCGAAGTAGGGTTCCTCGGATCCAGGAAGCAGCCGATGCGACGCAATGCTGAATCTCTCTGCCCAATCCTCTGGCCTTTGGGGCCACGCCTCAACCAGCCATTTTGGCGGCTTTGTCGAGTATCCGACGGTGACGCATTTGGCCTGCAGGTCCCAGAACGATGCACCCGGGTCGAACAAGCGAACCCCCTCAAAATACAGGTGCTGAAACGGGCAAACTTCTGAAGCCTGCACTATCCCCTTGAGTGACCCAATCACGATGAAATTCACGAACTCGGGCCAACCGTCAGCAGGTGCCGCGACCTCTATGGTCCCCGATTGATAGATCGCGACCCGGTCCAGCTGGCTCAGCCGGTCCCAGGCCGCAGGATCTGAGGCGCTCTTCACGCGTCGCAACTCTACCTCGCGTACTGTTTCCGGCATGTGCTTGAGCAGATCGAGAGTTCCGCCTTCGATCTCGATATCTTGCAGGTGCGGTGAAGCAACAAGCTGCTCGGTGACTCCTTGCGCGTACGGCATGAGCAATCGCGTCAAGGCCATGACCCCGTTTCCCGAACCACCATAGGACAGGATGCCGTCGCAATGATGAACGATTAGCCATGAGAGCAACGGCAGGTTCTCAATCCCCGTCAAGTCGATGTTGCCGCCATCATCCAAGTCGATTGAAACAGCTTGGACATCCGGTGCTATGGCGCCGACCTCGTCCGCGAACAATCCAGTTCCGGGCAGCTGGCGGATATTGGCGAAACGAAGCCGTGCATAGGAGTCCTCGGACATGCGGACTTTTTCCACTTTGTTGTTCCAAATCAGCCCCGAAGCCGACTCATGCCTAACCGACATATCTGTCCTTCCCGGTACCACTCGAATTTTCCGTTGCCTCGGCACGACCACAACTAGTCACACCCCCCCAGATCTCAGGAACCGTGGTGTTGTCCCCGGTTGCCACGCACCGCGAACCCAGCCGACATCGCTCTGCCCCGGCACATGCTTGGCCCTCAAACATAGGAGCAAAAACCAGATTACAGTTGCGACCGGCTAAATCTTGATGCCAGGAGTCCTGAGCCTGATGTGGGTTTCCACTTCTGACCGACGCCAAACGTGTACCGGTTAGGGTTCCTTCCGTACACGAACGGGCCGGAGTGCGGAACTATGTAATGAGGCCATTCTGGAACTGCATCTGTCGAGTAACCCAGACGACCTAGCGGTTTTGGTCTATGGACGGGCGATCCCAGATGACGACAAGTGCGGTAGCAATCGGACCGAGAAATAGGCCAAGGAGAAACCACGTCCAGCGGCGACGCCCCTTGGTCTCGGCCAGCCCAGCTGTCACAAGCGCCAATGCTATCCACCAGCCCGCATTGTCGGTTACGTTCGAAGAGTCCACCATGTTCCATTTTCTTTTCGGGTCATTCAAATTCCATGCAAGCCAGGACATCAAGTCCAAGAATCATAATGGATCTGAATTCGAGCCAAAGTATTAGCTACTTTGGATCGAACAACAACGCGGATATGGCTTCTACTTGTCTTTACCGATCTGTCCGCAATTGTCTTCCCGCAGAGCGTTCCTGCTACGGGACGGACTTTGACTTGATTCCGTCGGCAAGCTGAAGTCCAGTTGCTATCCGGCTCCACTTGCCCTTAGCCTACGATCTTTTCCGTTTTCTGCGGCAACCCCAGCATTTACCCAAATCCGGTGGCTCTGGGCGTACCTATGCGTGCTGGGTCGAATATCAGCGCTGGGTCCGCCGTGCAATGTGGGCGAGCACATCGGTGACGGTCTGTTCGGGATCGAAGTCGGGCGCCACGGACATAATGAACCACGCGTCAGGACCGGCCTCGAAAGCCTGTGGAATCAGTTCCCCCGATTCCTCAGAGGTCTGCCACGAGTTAACCCTGAACTGGATTGTTTGCCGACCACTGTGGCGTGATTTCTGGAACTCGAGATGCTCAAGCAACCCGTGCTGTTTTCGCAAGTACTTCCCGCGGTATCCAGTCCACCCGGCTTCGCGGAGCGTCGGAGAGATGAACCCGTTGAGCATCTCGATATACCTCGACTGTGCTGTTGGCTGCGGCATACCCTCATTCTCTCCCATTCTCTTTCAGTCTCTCTGATCTCGACGCGCCGGGGTCTCCCGCCGCTCACGTCATCGACTAGCCCCCAAGAATCGTGCCGACCAGACCTGCACGGCAAACCCAATCCGGTTCTGCTCACCCCTACGCCTGCGGATCAACCCCTGATCGGTGTCGTCAAGTTAGAAGAACCGCTCCAGATCGTTCTGCGAAGGTTCTCCCACGAACCGCCCGAACGCGGCGGCCTGCGCATCAGGGGTGGAGCCCAAGTACGCCTGAAAGCTGCCACACCCGCTGCGAGAAAGGCCCGCGACCGGCCATTGTTTGCCATGAGCGCGTGATATCTGAAGTTGATCCGCTGGATTCCGTGAACCTTTGTTGCGTGATATCTGAAGCTGTGCCCCGGATCTACTTCAGATATTCACTCTTATCTGAAGTTCCTACGGCCCCGTATCGCTGGAACGGCACTGACCCGTGGCCGGTTTCAGGCGCACTTGGGTCCCACCCCTACTTCCATGACCAGTGCCCAGCTGCACAGCCCCGGATTAGCGGCGGTGCAGCTAGGCACTGGTGACGGATGGGCTACCAGAGCCCTCGGCCAAACTTCTAGTTGCAGTAGAGCTTCTGAGCGAGCTGAGCGAGATCAGCATGCTCACCTTTAGGTATGTTCCCATCACAGGTCGCTGCTCCAACATCGGTTATTTCCGAAGTATGAACGGTGCCTAAAATTCGGGGAATATTGGAACAAGTGACCATTATGTCGACCGTGACCGGATTGATGGCTGCGTAGCCAACATGTGCGTCCTGTGTGCTGATACCTTTCAGGAATTGGTCGACTTCAGTCAGGGTTCCGAGCTGGCCCGATATGGGGCCATCAACTTCCGATTGTATGGCTTCTTCGACTTGAGGACTCTGGACCCAATCGGCCGGTGGAACTTCCCAGGCGATACGTGGTGTGGTGGGGCTGTCGAGCACTATCGTGCTGTCGGCCTTGTTTCCGCTGACCCGGCGGATCGCAGTGAACGTAGCTTTTTCTTTCGCTCGATTCAGAACGGAAACAATTGGCTGTTCACATGCAAGAGCAGTTGCTGTACTACTTGCTTCCGGAGGCGGAGTAGAAGCACTCGGTGAGGTACTTTCACCCGCGGTGCAGCCGGCCACTAGGGCTACTATTGCCACCACCAATGGTGGGCGTAGGAACTTCATCAGCAGTAACGGCTCTTGGCAATAGCCGCAAGGCTTCCCGCCGGTGCGCTCAGGCCACACTGAATGGCGGTGTTTTCTCGTACTCCGAATGATCGGGCGGTGCCCTTGGCTGGGGTGGTAAGGCCAGCACTTCCCGAAGTGCAGACGTTCTTCGTCCAGTTACCGGTGACTTTCGTGTTGCCCGCAGCTACGACGACGAACTTACCGGGTCTAATCGTCGCAGTGATGCCGACGTTACTTGCTGTGGTCTTGCTCTTGTTCAGGGCGAGAGACACGTTGGTGGTGGCGGACATCTTAGCCAGGACGCCATTGAAATCGGCACTGGAACCAACCGTGAAGGTGACCCCCGCATCAAGCTGGGTTCTGTATTCGGAAGTGTAGGAGGTCGTCGCATTGTCTGGCGTGAAGTTGGAGTGTCTCGAGGCGTGCGTTACTTTCTTGACCTTAGAGGTGTTTGAGATGGTGTAGTAAGTGCCTTTGTAACCGCCACACGATATAGCTCTAGTGGATATGCCGCCCGAGCTATTAGGACCCTCTGGAACATCGGTGGACGGATTAATCATGGCTGTGGTGTCTCTGGTATCCACGACATCTGGATTTCCCAGATCGTCTGATGCCCAAGCCGGCGAACCCGCTCCCGTCAAGAGTGAAGCCGCCACCAGGGGGGGCGATGAAACGTGAAATGCGCATGATGAGACCTTTCTGCGGCACGAATAGTGCCCCAAGTCAAAGCCTGAAAACCTTCAGGTGAATGTGATTGGGAACACTATCCGGAGCTTACTCCTTAAGCAAATCGCATGGTTTTCCCGTTCCTGAGGAGAGATCACCCATTGGCCCTCAGGCACCTTTTGCCCCGGCCATAGACAATTGACCAGCAAACTCATTGGACCTTTGAGGCTCGGGTGGGCCGCGAACGTGTGGATGCTCGGTGTTGAAGGGGTGGGACCCAAGTGCGCCTGAAACCGGCCACGGGCCAGTGCCGTTCCAGCGATACGGGGCCGTAGGAACTTCAGATAAGAGTGAATATCTGAAGTAGATCCGGGGCACAGCTTCAGATATCACGCAACAAAGGTTCACGGAATCCAGCGGATCAACTTCAGATATCACGCGCTCATGGCAAACAATGGCCGGTCGCGGGCCTTTCTCGCAGCGGGTGTAGCAGCTTTCAGGCGTACTTGGGCTCCACCCCCATCACTCAAGAATTCAACTGGCACAACCTACAGACTACCGACAGCCACGACGCCGAGGGCTAAACGCGCAATCCTGTTCCATTACTACTCAAACACCAGCTCACCCTCATGGCCCATGCCCAATTGCAGACTGCTGCGGTTTGAGGTGGCCCACTGTTCCAGTCAGCGTTCGGCTAACGGGCAAATGTCCCAATATCGGTGACTTTGGATAATCAGTGCGGCCGCCCAGTGAAAAGACAACGCGACCCTAATGCGCCTGTTCTCGTGGCGCGAGATACGTAAGATGACTATGAATCAGCTCTTTGAAGGACTAAGCACCATGCCAAGCCCCCGCCAACTCCGACCGGCCCCGCTCCACTACGCCTTCGGCGTATGACCTGGAATTGCCGCTTTACGGAGCCACATTTGGCGAAGCCGTCAAACGGTTCTTCCTGAAATATGGAATCTTCGAGGGCCGTGCCAGCCGCAGCGAGTACTGGTGGGTCATGTTGCTCAACGCCCTGATTTGGAGCATCTGCTTTGCTCTCATGGCCGCGGGCGGCACGTCCATCTTCGATCCGGATTCCGAGCTGACGGAGGCTAGCGAACCCGGCTTGTTGCTATTCCTCGCCTACTCGCTCGTCACATTTTTCCCTAATTGGGCTCTGGGAACACGTCGCTTGCACGACATCAACGACGACGCGTCTTTCCTATTCTGCATGTCGCCGGCGGTCTGGTTCCTTGCCATGCGGCCCTCAAACCCGGAAGGCGCAAGGTTCGACAGGAACTGGACCGCGCCAACGGACGAGCCTAATCCGTAGCCGATATACCGGGAGTATATGATGAGCAACTTCCTCGTCTAAATCATGGTCGCGCATATTGATGCTGATCATATTGACCCCCAGCAGGGATGCCGAACAGTAGGTTCCGTTACAGGACGCAATTACCGTAGGTTGTATGACTAATGGCCGGTGTCCGGTTGCCGTTGCCTTTGCGGCATAGCCGGGCCGTGGAGTCGGATTTTGACAACAGGGGAAGCTGGAGAAAGCGTGCCGCGATCGGCTTCACGCCCTTATGCAGCTCAGGAAAACTCGAGTGGATAATAGCTGGTGATGTTTTTGGCCCTGTATCTACGACCGAGGTAGTGGAGCTCGGTGACGACGCACTTCGAAAGATCGATGATTGCGTACCCTCCGCCATCTAAGTAATCGGGCGCATCCTTGGGCGTGAAATTCAAGCGAATCATCCCCGCCGCTTCCGACATAACTGCCACGACGCGTTGGCCGTCCCGGTCGCCTCCCCAAATCGGCAGGTCCAGTGGGCTGAACATAGCCAAGACAGGCGGAGCTGCTGGGAACAGGTCATGCCCCTCGACACGCACCTGTGCTTCACCCGGATCTTGGCGAATCAAAAGCTGACGCCCTGGGTGATATGTCATTGACAGCTGCCGAGAACCTTCGCGACAGGTCAACTCATACCGGTCTTCGTCAGGTCTGGCAATGACTTGATACTTCCGATGGTCATCGTTGCTGAGCATAGGATCCTCATAGACCGTGGCTCCAAAGCAGTTCTTGTTCTTATTGCTCCGAAGCGCTCCGATCAGATCCACCAAATGTCCAAGATCGTTGTTGTGCACCATAGATCCACTCCTTTAGTCAGGTGAAATCGCTGTAGTGCACAGGTGACCGAAGAACTTGTCCCGCAAGCCGTTAGGCAAACGGACACATCCAGTTGCTGCGAGATGGAAGGCATGGCGTTCCGGACTTGTCGGAACACTCCTATTCACCAAGATAGGTAGCGGCTATGAGGAACGATTCGCGGCGACCACTTCGTACTCGACGGGAGGCCTCGCACTCTTGGCGAAGATCGCGGCAGCAATGGATCCCAGGACGATGAGGACTCCCAGCATCTGCGTCGGGGTAAAGGCTTCCCCGGCGACCGCCCACCCGAGCAGTATCGCCACCACCGGACTGAGCAGGCCGAGGAATGCCGTGGTGCTCGCGGGAAGTCGGGCGATTCCGCGGAACCACATGACGTACGCAAATGCGGTGCCGACAAGGGAAAGATATGCGTAGCCGCCGAGGTTCGACGGCGTCAGCGCAGTCGCGGGGAGCCCCTCGAACGCGAGCATGACCATCAGCAGGGTGAGCCCGCCGGTGATGAGCTGCCAGGCGGTGGTCGTAAGCGGCGACGCGGGTTGCCCCCACTTCTTGGAAAGCACGATCCCCGACGCCATGGAGAGGGTTCCGCCAACTGCCGCCAGGACGCCGATGGCATCCAACCGCGCCTGGGCCTGAAGCGTTATCAGTCCAACCCCGAACACACCGGCAAGGCCGGCCGCCACGACGCGCGCGGTCAACCGCTCATGAAGGACCCGGCTGGCCAGCAGGGCGACAACGAGCGGCTGGATGCCACCGACGATCGCGGCGACGCCTCCCGGAAGGCGGTAGGCCGCGATGAAGAGCAGAGCAAAGAACGCCCCGATGTTGAAAATCCCCAGAACCCAGGACTTCCACCACCATTCACCACGCGGCAACTGGCGGCAAACCAGCAGGAGCAACAGTCCGGCAGGAAGCGCGCGCAAGGTCGCGGCAAGCAGTGGGCGCCCCTCGGGCAGGAACATGGTGGCCGTGAGGTAAGTGGTGCCCCACAGTGCGGGCGCCAAGGCGGTGGTCAGGATCAGGAGTCTTCGATTGCTAAGCACTTAGCTATTCTAGCTAAGTGCTTAGCAAAAGCCTAGACTAGACCCATGGCAGACCAAGTGGACCGCATCCTCGAACAGTGGCAAAAGGAAATGCCGGGGCTTGACGTCTCCCCCATGGCCGTCATAGGCCGCCTGAGCCGCACCGCCCTCGCCGTCGAATACCGCCTCGCGGGCACCTTCGCTCGGCACGACCTGGATGCGTCGTCTTTCGACGTGCTCGCCACGCTGCTGCGCAGTGGCGCCCCCTATCGGATCACCCCGGCGGAACTGGCGCGGGAGGCGATGGTCTCCACGAGCGCGGTGGCACAGCGGTTGAACAAGCTCGAAGCCCGCGGGCTGGTGGTGCGCGAGGCTAACCCGAGCGACGGCCGCGGCACGCTCGTTGCGCTCACCGACACCGGGAAAGAACTCATCGAGAATGCATTGCCGGACCACCTCGAAACCGAACGAGCCATCCTGTCGCCGCTTAGCCGCGAGGAACAATCGGTCCTCGCGCTGCTCCTTGGCCGGATCGGCGATCCTGCGGGCTCGTGAGAAGGTGTCCGCCCTCGCAAGACTGTCCCGCAGAACGTTCCCCTACGGACAAACTTTGGCCAGCTTCCATCGTCAAACTGTGAGCCAGCGGTTACCTCCGTCGGCGGGACCTTAGCGTACGATTTTTCCGTTTTCTGAAGCGACCCCTGGTCGGGGGGGTAGCCGCGGATCTTCGCATACTGGCCGGGGGAACAGACACCCCTTGTCTCGCTGCCCGCAGGCGAGCCTTTAACCTTTAGCCTTTGACCTTTAACGATGGGTTTAGCCCTTGGCATCGGGCGCGCCCGTATCCTGCCACACCACGTCAAGGTTGCGGAAAACCGGCGGCCCGTCGCACAGGGCGGCCATCTTCGCAGCGAAGTCGGAGGTCTCCGGCCGGTTGGAGTTTTCCATGGCCGATTCGTGGGAATCGAATTCGACAATAGTGTAGTAAGTACCGGGGCGGTCCCGGTCCGCGGTGGCCGTGATGCGACGGAAGGTCGGCATTGTGCTTCCCTCGGTCCTTGACGGTCGTCCCAGTTGTTCGATCTCCTCAATGCGCGAGGTCTGGAATTCGATGATTTGCACAAACCCGGCCATGACGGCTCCTTGGTAGGGGTGGATTCTCTGCGGCTCACGTTAGACTCAGCGCTCGGGCAACGCAATAGCTCGGTCCCTGGTTGCCTGCCCCAATTCACCGGATCCGAGGCGCGTCCGGACTGGCCAACAGCTAACGCGGTTTTCCAGGCAGTTGGTTCGCCGCAACGCTGTGAAGCAGCTGTATCCAGCGCTGACACGGGATACCCGTAAATCTGGGGAGTTCCGCGTGCGAGGGTTGCTGCGGTTGCATCGTGGTGGCGCATTCGCGCAATTCCACCATGCCATGTGCTGAGGAGTTGGCCCACCCCTTAATGTCCCGCGGAGAGGTTCCCTTGAGGAGCGAGACTTCCAGAGTCACTACGATGGTGCTGGCCCGGTTTCGATGACCCATGTGCCGACCGGCTTACGGGCGGAATTGCGTTCAACCCCTGCGTTAGCGTGACGCCATGAGCATCTTCCTTGTTCTAATGGATCGGTTTGCGGGCACCTATGCACCGATGCGGACGTAATCCTCTTAATCATCTCGTGCACGAGATGACGTTAAATTCCCTATGACGCGGGACATGTTCATGGAATTGCCGACTTCGTCGAGACTCCGCCAGCTGAGCTGTCCGCGGTGTGCGCTCGTCGCTACTGAGCGTGGTGAACGTAGAGGTCGCGGAGCAGCGCGATCTCGGCTCCGTGGTGCAGGATCTCCTGGTTCTCCCACCACACCATCGACAGAAACGTCTCCACGGCATCGCTGCCGTAGGGGTAGCTGCTTAGCCCGGTCTGGTCATAGTCGGACTCATCGACACTGAGTAGTACCCGGCGCCATTCGGCTGCGGCCTGACGGAACCTCTCGACAGCGCCGGCTGCATCTGGTCGTGATTCGTACGTCGCTCGATCGAACGTTCGGTCGCCCCCGAGGTGGTTGGAGCGGCCCAACAGCGTCTCGGAGATGTGGTCAAGCCGCCAGGCGATCGTCGTGAGGGGCGGAGGCCACGGACTTTCGGGGGCGCCGTCTCGCCCCCACTCCCCCGCGCCGATGAGCTTGATGGCGCCCGGTCCGGGCCCATCGGTGCGCCTCCGTACAGACCAGCACGCGTCGACCGGTTCCCAAAGGTACTCGGCGTCCGTCAGTACCGGTACGTCGACGTCGTTGTCATCACCCGAGTTGCTGGTGGGCCCGGCGAGGCGAGTGAGAAGTCGTTCCGTCGCCCAGTCGTACTGCTCGAGCAGTGGCTTGAGGCGCTCGTTGGTCATCATGGCATGTAGCCTATACTCCACGAGATGCCGTTAGGTGCCTACGCACGGTCGATGTTCGTTCTTCGGGGCATCTGCTGGCTGTCCACGACCAAGTGCCCGCCAAGGGATGGCGCTACCGGACATGAGTTGCCAGCGCAGGCGTCATCTGGGAATGTCAGGTATGGAAGAACAGCACCTGGTGTCGATAGCTGGATTGGGTTCGGTAAGAGGCCACCGTTCCATGGGAAAATGGTGACTCGCAACTGCCCACTTTCGAAAAATGGTGACACTCGATGAAACCGGTAAATCCTCGCGGGCTAACACCTGTAAAGGCAGCTGTCGCAGCGGCGGGTGCAGCCGCACTGATATTTTGCGCGTTGGCCCTACTGGGCAATGCGTTGCCCACGGTATTCAGTCACTCGATACCGTCCGTTGTCTACTGGGTCTTGTTTGCGCTGTTCCTCCTCGCGCTTCTGGCCACCACCACCGCCTTGGGTACCTGGTGGGCGAAACATGCCGGACGGCGGCGGGAACCGCTTGTAGCAACTTCGGCATTGTGGCTCATGATCGTTTCATTCATGGGCATCATTGCGGCGTGGGGTGCCGAAGCGCCCTGGAGCGAGAACCTGGCAACGGCGGGCTTCGTTTCGGCATTGGCTGGACTAGTGATCTGTCTGGGAAGTTTGTTCGTTCTGTCGAAGAGATCCCCAAAGGAATAGCTGTTCCCTGGACTCGGACCAAATTATGCCCGGTCAAGGTTCCCCCCAAACGGGACAGACAGGCGTCGGGATTCCCGATATTTGAGGCAGGAGTCCCCAGATCACTCAGCTCGTCCCCCAAGTCTCTTTCGTACGTGGGTCGTCCTACCCAGCTCCTCGCTTGGGCAAGCGAGAAAGTAGTCTGCCGGATGTTAGCTGGTAACGAACTTCGTCTCGTAGCCGCGGCAGAGTCGGGCCATGACTATCCCAGGTCCGCGAGCCCGACGTTGTGAGGTCGCAGTCATCGGGCCCACGCGTCCGTCACACGATCAGGAGCAGTCCTCGGATCCCCACGGCCAGCGAGCCCAGTGCGGCAACCCAGACGGTAAATCGCAAGGCGATTGCCTGCGGAATCCGCCGGTGCAGGAGAAACCCGGCACCAACTCCGGCGGCGAGGCTGCCGACGACCGTGACCACCGTGATCCAGTGCAGCGTCGGCATGCCCTTGGTGGCGAGCGCCATCGCGTTGAGGACTATAAAGTACGCCTGCAAGGAGGCCACGAAGGACGTCTGCGGCCATTTCACGGCTTTCCCGAACACCACGACAGCGGGTCCTCCGACCCCGGCTGCTGCGTTCATGAAGCCCGAGATCGTGCCGGCGAGCACGCGGGACTTCCACTGCCACCCGGTCGCCGACACCTCCAGGGCGTTGGTCACCCGTGTCGAAGCGCCGCTCACCAACGACAACGAGACGAGCACCATGGCAGAGGTGGCGATCATCAGGTAAGGAGCGGGAATGACCAGCGATGTCCAGGCACCGAGCTGTATGCCGACAGCCGCGCCAAGTATCAGCGTGAGGGTCCTGCGCCAGCAGATGTTCGACCACGTCGTCACGGCGACGACAATGCAGGTGCACAGCCCCAGGAGGTTGGCGAGCAATACGCCCTCTCGTGGTCCAAGCGAAAGCATCAGGAACGGGACACTGACAAGCGCAAAGCCCAGACCGGTCACACGTTGCATGGCGGCGCCGAAGAAGGTGCCCAGTGCCGCAAGCCCCAGGCTGAGTTCGGGCGTCACGCTTACGCCCCTGTTCGCGGTGCGCCGCAGCAGGGGTCGACGATCTTGGATAAGCGGCATGTCGGGGAAGCCTGTGTCGACGAGGTCCCCGGGGCCTTCGCCAACCGGCGGGCAACTTCACTCCGTAGGTTGCCCGCCTGCTGGCGAAGATCAGGCATGGGACATCGATGGTTCGTCGAGCCGATGCTGTGGAAGGGAACCGAGCAGCTCATCCAGTGAGACGCCCTGGTTCATCTGCCGGCGGACCGACACTGCCAGCCGCTGCCATCCGAGGACCGCCGCGCCGCATAGGGCACCGTCCGGCGTCGCGGCGAGCACCGCGAGTTGTTTGTCGTCGGCGATGTTCCGGACCAGCACGTGCCGGTCTGCCGCCAACGTCCCCAGGACCTGAATCCGCGTCCCGAGGACGTCCGTCCAAACGTAGGAGAGCGCCGAGAACTCGGGGCCGTCCCCACCCAGAAGAATCGACCGCGCGATGTAGGCCCCGTGCTCGCCTGCCCGGGTCCAATGCTCCGACCGCTCGGAACCCCCATCCCCGTCTCGGACCCGCGCGAGGTCTCCGGCGACCCACACTCCGGGCGCGCCGGTCCTCAGCCGCCCGTCACAGACCACCCCGTCCTCGATCGTCAGTCCGGAGCCTGCCAGCCAACCCGTCGCGGGCCGATTGCCCAAGGCAACGACCACCACGTCGGCAGTGACAAGGCGGCCGTCGCTGAGCGTCAGCCGGCTCACACCGGCAACGCGGTCCATGGACTCGACAGAAACTCCGCACGTCAGAGTGACGCCATGGCCGGCCGCACGGTCGCGCAGCAGCCGCCCCAGCTCAGCCGGAAGCACCCGGCCGAGGGGAAGGCCCGCAGCTTCGATCACCTCGACCCCGTTGCAGAGGTCGACGAGGCTCGTGGCGATCTCCATGCCCAGGACACCACCGCCGACGATTGCCACGCGGGAATCCGGGCCGACGGCCTCCCTGAGTCCTCGTGCGTCATCGAGGCTGCGCACGGTGAACACACCCTCCATGTCCCGCCAGGCGCCCGGCAGGAAGGCCACGCCGCCCGTGGCTAGGACGAGCTCGGTGTAGGACAGGTCGCCCACGTCCGTGCGGACCGTTCGGTTCGCCGTGTCCAACTCGTGCGCCCGAACACCACGCAACAGCTCGACGCCATCGGGTACGTCGAGAACGACATCCTCCAATTTTCTGGCACCGGTCAAGACACCTGTCGAGAGCACGGTCCGGTCGTACGGCGCCTGGGGATCCGCATCAATGACCGTCACGCTGCCGTCATAGCCGCCGGCGACCAGGTCGGCCGCTGCGCGCATCCCGGCCGCCGACCCTCCGACAATCAGGCACCTTCTCATGAGCCGATGCCGATTGCGCGGGCCGGGCAGTTGCCGATGACGAGTTCCAGCAGGCGCCTTTGGTCTTCCGCGGGCTGGCCCACCACCTTGGTCGGACCCACGTCCTGGACCTCGAAGATGTCGTGCATGTCTGCCTCGCAGTTACCGGCGCCGACGCATTTTGAAGCATCGATCGTTATTCTCATCGCCCGTCCCTCTCTGCTCCGGCGCCGGCGCCGGCAACGAGGGGTTCCGGTCCCAGCTCGACCGGCAATGAATTCGGTCCGCGGTGGAACGCGTTGACGCGGTAGTCGGGCACGTAGCCCTCGCGCAGCTCGAGGTGCGGGTACCGGGCGACCAGCCGCCGGAAGAACGTGTTGAGCTCAAGCTTGGCCAGCGATTGTCCCAAGCAGTAGTGGGCGCCCGCGCTGAATGTCAGGTACTGGCGGCCGTCGGTTCGTTCGATATCGAACGCTTCTCCGTCGGACACCACCGATTCGTCCCGGTTGCCTGACCCGAGCAGCAGGAACATCTTTGATCCCGCGGGAATATGGTGGCCTTCGATCTCAAGGTCAACGAGCGCCCTGCGCCGCCACGCGGGAACGCTGGTTTCCCATCGCAGCATCTCCTCAATGGCGTCGGGGACAAGATCCGGGTCGGCGCACAACTTGTCCCACTGTTCGCGGTGGGTCAGCAGGGCCCACAGTCCGTTGCCGAACAGGTCCGACGTTGTTGCGTGGCCGGCGTTCATCAGTGACATCAAGATGTTGATGACGTCGTCCCAGACGACGTTGTCCGGCTGCTCTTCCTTCCACAGCTGGATGACCTCGCTCATGTAGTCATCGCCCGGGTTGGCTTCAAGCTCTTCGATGCGCCGACGTGCGTATGCGTAGTAGTCCTTCAACGGCTGCACGCCGGCGCGCAGTTCTTCCTCGGTGAGGTTGCCCTGCAACATGTCCTCGCGGTTGTGCGACCACGCCCGGATCTGCTCACCCATGTCGTCGGGAATGCCCAGGAACTTCATCAGCACCCGGATGGGAGCGATGTCGGTGAATCGCCGGACGATGTCACCGGAACCGTCGCCGTCGGCGAACAATGAATCCAGGCAATCGTCGGCGATGCGTTCGACGTCTTCACGGATCCACTCGAGCCGTCGGGGTGTAAAGGCGAAACGGAGGAAACGCCTGGCCTTCTCGTGCGGCTCTCCGTCGAGATCTTTGAGCATTGGACGATCGGGGATCACGGCGGCCAATTCCCGCGCCACGTCCTCGGGCCACTTGGTCATGGTGCTGAGCATGAGGTTCGCGGAGAATCGCTCCTCGTCCATCAGGATTTCCTTGATCGCGTCGCGACTGTTGACCACCCAGTAGTCCATCGCCTCGGAATAGGCGACGGGGCCAAGCGAGCGAAGCCATTTGAAGGTGGGATACGGGTTCTGGACGAACTCAGGTGCCCAAGGGATGAAGTCCTTGGGCTTGGAGAACGGGCACCCTGACGGCTGGCCGTTGTCTAACTGTGTAGTATTCATGCTGCCTCCATCCGCCGAGACAATAAATACCATCTCGACTGCTTGTCATACCATCATATTGTCGTAAACTATCACGGCCCTCCGAGCATGGGAAGCCCACGATCCAGGAGAAGAACCGCCGCGGGCGGCCAATCCTTTCCGTCGATTCGCCGCCCGAGCGAGAGTTATTTGAGCATGGCTTCCCAGATGTCCTCGTGGCCCATCACCGTTTCGCCGCCGCCATCGATGAAGATGAGTTGTCCCGCGATCTTCGAGTTCCTGGCGTCCGCCAGGAAGGCAATCAGCTCCGCCACCTCCTCGGCGGTGGCCATGCCACCCAAGGGCATGGGCCGTTCGACCGCCAGCCGGGCCTGCTCGGCCGGATCCCGCTCGGCGATCATCGGCGTCAGGACGGCCCCGGGACCGACACCGTTCAGGGCGATGCCGGCGCCCGCCCATTTCGGCAACCCGGCGTTGCGCCGGATCCACCGGGCGATCGCTCGCTTGCTGGTCGCATAGAGCAGGTGGCGGGATTCGGACTGCCGCGCCAACGCGACGGCCAGCGCTTCGTCGCCCGCCAGGCACGCCTCGACGATGGCCTCGTCGACCGGCTTCAAGACGGAGCGGGACGCGACCACGACCACGCGCGGAGCGTCGGCACGCAACATCGGGCGCAGGCGCTCGAGTGTCTCGACGGCGCCGAAGTAGTTGACCTGGATGCTCAGCTCGTTGTCGGTGAGCACTCCCGCGTTCGCCACGATGACGTCGATGCCGGACGGGCATAGCTCGAGAACCCCGGCTTCGAGGGCAGCGCGACCTTCAGGCGTCGAGAGATCGGCGTTGATATCGGCACCCGCGAGATCGACTCCGACCACGCGCAGGCCTTGCGCCTCGAGAACCTCGACGGTCGCCTTCCCGATCCCCCGGCCTGCGCCCGTAACGACCGCGGTACGCTGGGCGCCGATCACTTGAACTTCCTAAAGACGTCCTTGCGGAAGCTGAACAGGATCTCCGGGTCAATGCGAACGTCAATCACGGTCGGCGCCTGGTCGGCAAACGCCTCCTTGATGGCCAGCTCGAGGCTCTGCGCGCTGTCCGCGCGCAGACCCCGGATCCCGAAGGACTCCGCAATCGACGCGAAGTCGTGGGACGGCAGGTCCGTCCCGATGTAGCGCTTTTCGTAGAAGTCGTGCTGGTACGCCTTCTCAGCACCCCATGCCGAGTTGTTCATGACAATCATCGTGACGGGGATATCGTGCTCGATCACCGTGCTGAGCTCTGCGATCGCATAGAGCGCCCCTCCGTCTCCAAGCAGTGCCACCGACGGCCGTTCCGGGCAAGCCAACTGGGCACCGATGGCGGCCGGGAATGCGAACCCGAGGGAGGCAAAGTCCAGGGGCGTAAACAGGGATGGCGTCAGCGCGTGGTCAAGGGCTTCCGAAGCCTTCAGGCACCAGGTGCCGGCATCGAGGCTGATGATCGACTCCCGCGGCAGCGACTGGCGCAAGGTGTGGAAGAGGGTGGCATCGTCCAACGGGCTCTTGTGGCTCGTTTCAGGAAGGCTCGAGCGTTCCTCCCGGTACTGCGCGGCGCGCTCCTTGACGGATTCGAACCACTCCGCTTCGGTGCCGGACGAAGCGCCCTCGTCAACGCGCGAGAGCAATTCCGCCAGGAAGGATCCGGCCTCGGCCATGACGGCGAGCTCGACGGGCCAGTACCGGTTCAGGCTTGCGGAGTCTACGTCGACCTGAACGAGTCGAGCGTCCTTGCGGAAGGTCTCCGGCTCGAAGAACGTGGAGTTGAAGCCGAAGCGGGTACCGACACCGATGACCAGGTCGGCCTCGGCCACGACGGCCGCGGCCAGGGCTCCGCCTCGCGGCCCCATTTGGCCCAGCATCAACGGGTTCTCGTTGTTCACAGCATCCCGGTGGCCCGCCGAGGTGACGATCGGCATCCGAAGGATGTCACTCAGCCGTTCGACCAACTCCCCCGAACGGCTGCTCTTGACCCCGCCGCCGGCCACGATCACGGGGCGTTTGGCGGAACTGATCAGGCGCAGGACATGTTCGATGGCCTCCGGGTGGCTCGGGTTGGACGGCTTCAGGGAGCCACCCAGTTTAACCTCCGGGGCCTGCCCCATGAGGACGTCGCGTGGAAGATTGACGTGCACCGGCCCCATCGGGTGGCTCATCGCCAGCCGCGCAGCGTACTCGATCATGGGGACGACCCGCTCGGGCTTCAGAACGGTGAGCACCGCCTTGGCCACCGGCCGAATGAGAGCCTCCTGGTCCACCTCCTGGAAGGCATCGTTGTGCCACTGGTCGGTCGAAACCGATCCTCCCAGCGAGAGAATGGGCGTGTGCGCCGCTTTGGCCGCAGCCAGTCCGGAGACAAGGTTCGTGACGCCCGGGCCACTCTGGCCGGCCAGCACCACCCCGAGTGCTCCGCTGGCGCGGGCGTATCCGTCCGCCATGCCGGTTGCCGCACGCTCGTCGCGTGCGCCGATGTACCTGACGCTTGGGTGCGTATGGAGACCGTCGTAGATTTCCATGGCAGAAGAGCCCACCACGCCGAAGACGTAATCCACGCCCAACTCTGCCAACAAATCGCTGACGCGTTCACCTGCTGTAGCCACTTTGAATATCCTTTCCAACCCTGCACGAATGACACGTTTTCAACCTACTGTCCGATCGTACTACGGTATGTCGATACGTCAATACTTCGGAGAATATCAAAAGGCCCCCACCCTCACAGCGAACCGCTCCCCGGGAGTCTGGAGCGAGAATTTCAGGCCAGACTCCCGGGGAGCATCTTTATTCGTGCAATTATTTCTCCGACAGGAGATCACTGCGAGGCCGCTGCAGCGTGGATCAGGAAAGGCCTTTGAGACAAGATGCCACCATGCAGCGTGCGCTTCGTTGGCCAGTCAATATTCCTTTTCTCCGGCGGAGGTACCGAGCCGGAGCCGTTTACGGCAGAGGTGGCAACCCGGGAAAGTTGCGGGCCTTGAGGACTCAAAACAACGGCGAAGGACCCTGCCGTCGGGGTCCGTTCCCCAATCCCGGCACTGCTGCAGGTCGCCGGCCATGCGCCATCGACGCTTCTATGGCCAAACCCGTTTCCAAGCCCTTGGCCCGCAAGAGACACCCACGACGGCGGTCACGGTCCCCTTCGGGAATGAGCACCGCCGGTACGCGCACCGCCGCATCCGCACGGAAACGCCTAGCCGGGGCCGGAGGCTCGCGCCCAAGACCGCGTGAAGCCTTGGGTCGACAGGCAAGGGCCTGCACAGGAAACTCTGCAACTCATCTCAGGACGAGCGGCGCACGGTCGCCCCGAACCAGACGCTGATGGTCGGCGCCGCAGTCGCCGACCATCAGCAGCCCGGAAGGCAGCTGCTCGCGCATTCGAACCGGGGTCACCAGCACCTACCCGCTTCCTGGAGAAAATCCTCGAGAGTGCCTGCACGTCAGCCCCGATGCAGTCTCCGCACACCCGGACGAACACATCCACTGGTCCAACACCGAACGGATCCCGCCAAAACAGCGAGGGCCCGGATCCGGTGCAATACCGGATCCGGGCCCTCGCTGCATAGGCAATCGAAAGGTCAGTTGAACCGCTTGACAGCCTCGACAGCCGCTTCGCGCGCGTTCCGCATGTGCACAGCGTAGGCATCCTGGGCTTCGCGTGCAGAGCCGGCCGCCATGAACTCATGAACGATCCGCAACTCTCCGATTCCCGCTTGGATCCGCTCGGCGGACAAGGACGCCAGACGCACCCGAGCAA
Source organism: Paeniglutamicibacter sp. NPDC012692 (assembly GCF_042901625.1). Taxonomy (NCBI): domain Bacteria; kingdom Bacillati; phylum Actinomycetota; class Actinomycetes; order Micrococcales; family Micrococcaceae; genus Paeniglutamicibacter; species Paeniglutamicibacter sp. NPDC012692. The sequence continues at coordinate 140,729 of NZ_JBIBDE010000008.1, read as the reverse complement.
CTTGGTAGTAGATCCTCTGGGACAACGCTGAGATGGAGTTGTTGTGGGCACCCTCAAAGAGAACGTCGTAGAAGGCCTGCTTGGCCTCGAGAACCCGAGTGGCCTCGCCGCTCGCGTGAGCCTTCTCGAGGTCGCTGAAAGCAGACGCGAGCCGCGCCTTCTCATCTGCGCTGGCACGCTCCGTGAAGAGCATGATCGCGAACGACTCCAGGACCTCGCGGATCTCGTACAGATCGCGGACATCGCTTTCGCTCACCCTGGCGACCGTGGGACCCTTGCCAGGAACGATCTCAATAAGGCCCTCGGTCTCGAGCTGCCGCAGGGCCTCTCGAACGGTGGTTCGGCTGGTGCCGAGGAGTTCACACACAGTCGCCTCGGTAACCCGCTCCCCCGGCTGGAATCTTCCGGCCAGGAGGCTGCGCAGCTGGATAACGGCCTGTTCACGAACGGGCGCCGCGCTGCGGGCGACTCGATAGACACCTGCAAGTTCGGTCATGGTGATCCCCTTTCCTCGACTTCCTGAACCTTCATCATACCGTAGTACACCAAAGTGGAGCATAATATTCTCAGGTCATACCCCCCGGTTTTACTGGTTCAGCGGCTCGAAGACGTGGCGTTCCGAGGCTCGATGCCAAGCGTTCTGGGACAGCCTTTCGCGCCAAGCGGTCGCGCGGGCACGCTCACGAGCGGGGCTCTGCATGGCATCCTCGCTGCGCAGCGAGTGGAAGGCAACGTGCGTCCAGGAATCTTGCGCTTCCTTTCCGGGCGCACCGCTACTCCGGTCGTTGTCTAGACAACGGTAGATCTGGCAGCCGGCCCAGAGCGGTTCGGCCAGCATGATCGGCAAGTGCTCGGTCGCGTACCACGCCTCGAATTCGTTCCAGTAGTCCTCGGGAACGCTGAACGTCACGACGTACATCAGGGTGGGGTCGATCGCGTGCCAGTTGTTGCCCTGCGAGATGATCTCCTCACCCACGAAGCGATCGAAATCGACGGTGTTCTCGATGACCTTGCGGGTCTCCTCGGACGGATCCGTGCGCAGCTGCTTGAATTCGGGAGAGTCGAACACCTCGATGTTTGACACGTCGTATCGAACGGCAAACTGCGCAGTCGATCCGGGCTTGGCGTTGACGTACCGCTTGGCGGCCTCAATGCCGGGCAGGTTCACCCTCGAAGGGATGTGCTCGTCGTCGTACCAGGCGTGGAACGCCTCCTCATGACCCTCGACCGGGGTTGACCACGCAAAAATGACTCCATTAGTCACGACACGACCTGCCTTTCTGAGCTAACGCTCTCTACGAAATTCACAATGACTTCAAGTACGCCCTCGGGGCGATCGATATTCGGGCAGTGCGCCCCGGGGACGGTCACAGCCCTCCCGTTCGGCACCATGGCGGCCAGGTCTTCCGTCCATCCGCGGACGAGGAGCTGGTCATTTTCACCTTCCACGAACAGGACAGGTGCTGGGCAGCCGGCCAGTCGCTCGGAAAGCGGTGGAGGTCCGGCAGCCGCGTTGCGCTGTGGCGCCTTGACCCGGGCCGCCGACAAGGCTTCCCAGTGGCCGGGCAGCAGGCCGTTGGCATGGCGCTCCTTCACGTGCTGCTCCCACCGGTCGACGTCCTCGACCAGGAGGCCGGTGATCCGACGCGCGTCCTCCATGGACTGGTCGTAGCGCTGCAGTTCGTCGAAGGCATCGCCGTTCCGGCCGTAACCCAGGGATCCACCGATCGAGACGGCCGAGGTCCACGGTCGCCCGAACTGCATACGGGCGGCGGTGACCGCCGCGCTCCCCCCGAACGACGAACCCACGGCGTGAACCCGCGGCGCTTCGATCCCCACGTTGGCGAGGAACGCCGCGATCATGTCTCCGTGGGCAGCCTGCGGAGGGCGGTCGAAGAAGGTGACCTTGCTGGAGGCCCCATATCCCACCAGGTCCGGCGCAATCACGCGGAAGTTCCCGGCCAGTTCGGGCATCATATGCTCCCACGCGAGCTTGGCGGAGCTGCCGTACGCGCCGTCGTGCAGGAGCACGATGACATCCTCCGCGTCGCGCGGTCCGACGTCGTAGTAGGCAATCTCGATCGCACCCAACGATATGTTCAACATGTTCATGTTCACGGCTCCTATCACCACTCAACAACGAAATTGGTCCAGCCGGCATCGCCCCCGGCCAAGGCGACGGGCGCGGCAACTGCCCGCACCCTGCGCTCCTCGATATGCGGGAAGACCAGGTTCTCCGCAATCAGCACATCGGCACCCAGCAGACCTCGGTGCAGCTGGAAGGCGAACGATGCATCACGGTCCTGCGCCGGCAGCTCGGGCGTCAACAGGTCCATGCCAATCAGGCCGAGCCCGAGCTCGGCGGCCCAGACAGCCACAGACTCGTCCAGGCTCGGATGGTTGAAGTAGCTTGGGTCCCCGAACTTCGCGCCCCACCCGGTGTGGATCAAGAGCATGTCGCCGCGCTTCGGCTCCGGCCCGCCCGCGAGGATGTCGTCGACCGTAATGGCGGTGCCGTACGAGCAGGTCGGAGACGAGATCACCGCGGACCCGATGAACCGCTCCAGCGGGTATTCGTCGATGGTGCGCCCGTCGGCGAAGGTGTGGCTCGGTGCGTCGATGTGCGTTCCCATGTGCGACGGCGCCGAGACATTCTGGACACGGATCGCGTCGCCGCGATCGATGTCCAGCACTTGCGCGGTTTCCACGGTGGGAAGAACAGGGACGCCCTGCATGCCCGGGATCCAGTAGTGGGACAGGGACATCATGCTCATCGGGCGACCTCCAGATCGCGGACGGCCGGCCGCAGGACCTGGAACTTATCCAGCGGGAACTCACGGGTCCCGCTCCAGTAGTCGAGCACGCGCAGCGGCCAGTTCTGCGACACCCGACCGGAGGCACTCTTGTACCAGGTCGACTCGTTCGAGGCTCCCCACGCGGTGAGCTCGCTGGCCTCGTCGATCTCGGCGACGAACCGGTCCAGGGTTTCCCGGGTGCATTCAACCGCTCCCGCGCCGGTCTTGTCGAGGTGCTCGAGGGCGGATATCACGAGGTTGACCGCACTCTCCGAGAAGAAGAAGAGGCTGCTGCTCACCACGACGTTGGTGTTGGGCCCGTACAGGCAGAACATGTTGGGGAACCCCGGCACCGCTACACCCATGTAGGCCTTCGGATCGCCGGCCCACTCGTCGCGCAATTTCAAGCCGTTGGTGCCCGTGACGTCGACCTGTGCCAGGATCTCGGAAGCCCTGAACCCGGTTGCGAAGATGATGACGTCGACGTCGATGTGCTCCGCGGAAGTCCTGACGCCTTGTTCGTCGATGGCCTCGATGTGATCCGAGACGAGTCGGACGTTTGGTCGATGCAGCGTTTTCGCCCACTGCCCGTTGTCGCGAAGCAATCGCTTCGAGTACGGGGCGTAGGACGGAATGACCTGCTCGAGCAGGTCCGGGCGGTCCTGGTACTGCCGTTCCAGCCCGCTGACCAGGTGCTGCCGCAGTTCCTCGTTCTCCGCGGAGACCGATCCCGGCCGGTCCCAGGTGGGATCGACGCTGTAGTACGGGCGTCGGGCGTCGGCTGTGATCCAGAACTGGTACGCGCGGTACCACTGGGAGTAAGTAGGTACGTTCTCGAAGAGCCAGCGCAAGCCCGGCTTGACCTCGTCCGTGTAGGCCGGGGTCCACTCCATCCACGGCGCGCTGCGTTGGAAGATCGTCAGGCTCTCCACCCGATCGGCGATCGCGGGGATCACCTGGTAGGCACTGGCTCCGGTGCCGATGACGGCGACGCGCTTGCCCGTGAGATCCACGTCCTGCTCCCACCGCGCCGTGTGGAATGCCGGACCGGCGAAGGAGTCAAGCCCCGGGACGTCGGGAATCTTCGGCTGGTTCAGCTGGCCGACAGCGGAGACCATTGCGGAAAACTCGGCCTCGTACGGCCCGTCCGGGCCGTCGAGCTTCAGCTGCCAGGTGCAAGAAGCCTCGTTGTACGTAGCAGCCAAGAGTTCCGTCCCGAAGCGAACGTTCCTGTCGACACCGTATTCCGCGGCCACCTCACCCAGGTAGTCGCGGACAGCCTGCTGCAGCGAGAAGTCGTGTGTCCAGTTGTCTCGAGTGGCGAAGCTGTAGCTGTAAATGTAGTTGGTGGTGTCGACACGGCAGCCCGGATAGGTGTTCTCGTACCAGACGCCACCGATGTCCGCATTGCGTTCGAAGACGGTATACGGGATGCCGGCCTGGTCCAAGCGCCGGGCCATGAGGATTCCCGACATGCCGGCGCCGATGATGGCGACGGAGAGCCCCGCCTCGGATGACGTCGAGGCCTGCCAGCGCGGCGCACCCTGGTCATGGGGCATGCCCAACTGGTAGCGCAGCATGTCCTCCGTTCCGTCGTCGATCGGAGCACCAACGAGGTACTCGATGAGCTCGCGATCCACGGTCGAGCCCACGGCGTCCGGATCCGTTCCTGAGATCGCCTTCAGCCCGCTGATCGCCAGTTCCAGTGCCGCGTCGTCGGTCGCCCCTGCGACGGCCCTGCCCAGGACCGTCACGGACCGGGGTCGAGATTCCGGGTCAAGGTAGCGACGGTCGCCCGTGAGATGGGCCAGTGCCGCCAGCAGCGGGACGAGCTCGCCGTGACCGATAATTTCGGCCAGTTCGGACTCCATCAGTGGTTCGCTATCAAGAACGCTCACATCAACTCCTTAGAACAACGTTGTCAACGACGGATCAACCGCCATGGGCAGGGGGCGAATAGCCCGCAACTTCGAAATTACCGTATTACGATAATACGGTTGTGTCAACGGTCGCCCGCGGGCGCCGGCCGGGAGCTTCCGAACCAGGGGCGTCGCCACATTGGACACGCACGCCAGGCGGGCCGGTCGCCCATCAAGGCTACAAACGGGTGCCGACCGACACCTCGGCAGTAGAGGCGCAAGGGCTTCAATGGAGCACGCCCCCATCGCCGCCCGCCGATCAACCCGGGGCCCCGATGTACGCGTTGCAACTTCAGGCAAACCGCCCACCATTAGGCCGAACCGCCTTCGGCCCGGCCACTTCCGACCCGGTGAGGCAAGTCGGTTTACACAACTTCTTTCGGCAAATGCTTGCAATCGAACCTATTGTCATACGATACTACAAGCAGTCGAGATGTAGATCACATTTTTATGGAAGAGTGACCCTGACAACAATATTGGTTCGCTCCTTCGAGCTCGATCTTGACGTGAGGGCGGTGGGCACTGGCGCCTGCCGGAGCCATCGCGGATTAGCAGATTTTTCCTGCCCCTGTCGCGGCGACTAACGCCGTGACTTGCAGGCAGAGCCTCCCCGGAACCGGTGAGATCGTGGCTGCCACGACGATCCGCTCGCCCCGGAGGCTACTAGCGGTCCTGACATACCGGATCCGCAATCCATCAGAACGTTCAACCGCACTTAGGGAGCAGCCCAGGACATGGACAACAACATGAAATTCAGTAGTACGCCACCCACAACAATCCGCAAAGCCGTGCTGGGATTGGCGTTTTTCGCGGTTTTCATCGACGGTTACGACACCGCCATCCTTGCGCTTCTTGTTCCGCACCTGGCAGAAGAATGGGGCTTGAAGGCCGCCGCGTTCACCTATCCCCTTGTTCTGACCAGCGTCGGCGTCGTCATCGGATACCTCACGTGCGGGTCACTGTCGCAACGCCTGGGACTGAAACGGACCCTGGTGTTTGGTACCGCGCTATTCGGGATCGCCACTTTGATGAGTGCCGCGACGCTTCCCCTTGAGTCCATGACCCTCCTCAGCGTGACCCGTGCAATCACTGGCATCGGATTGGGGATTGTGGCGCCTACCGCCATCGTCATCGGCACACAGAACGGCCCCGCGGAAAAGCGGCAGTCAATCGCAGTGTTCATCACCACTGGCCTCATCACCGGCACAACGATCGCAGGCTTCTCCGGCGGGCTTCTTATCAATGCCTTCGGCACTGCCGGGGTGCTCTGGCTTGCCGGTGCACTTCCGATCGGCCTTACTGTCCTTCTGGCCTACTTCATCCCGAATTCTTCCGAACCCACCGGGAAAAAGAACACGAGCGACGACTCCACCGCCGCCGCCATCCTTGGGCCAGAACTTCGCGTGTCGACGCTGCTGCTGTGGACTGCGACTTTCCTCGTTTTCGTGGTCAGCTACACCCTGAAGTCCTGGCTTCCGACGCTGTTCGAAGACTTCGGCATATCTCGGTCCACCGCGGGCCTGGGGCTGGCGTTCTTCGGCCTCGGAGGAATGGGCGGCGGCTTCATCCTCATGGCGGTCTCGGCGAAGTTCGGTGCGGCACGATCTCTGGTTGTGATGTCCGTGATCGGCGCACTCGCGACGGCCGCCGTCGCACTGCTTCCGGTGAACACGGTCGTTCTGATGATCCTGATCTGCATCGCCGGCGTGGGAATCACTGCGTGCACGGTCGGACAGTCCGGCATCGCGGTGTCGATCTACGAGATGTCCATCCGCGCCAAGGGTGTCGGGTGGTCGGCCGCAGCCGGACGAATCGGATCAATTGTTGGACCCGCGATTGCCGGTGTCCTTCTCGGGTTCGCCTGGCCGGCACAGAACATCGTGCTGCTGCTCGCCGGCCCGATCCTCCTCACCACCGCGTGCTGGTTCATCCTTTCCAAGCGCTTGGCACGCACCAAAACCGTTGAGCAGACGGATGCGAACGAGTACAGCAACTCTTGATCAATACCTTCAACATGCGGGTCGCTCCGCATGGCGAAACGGGGTATTCGGTGAGTTACAGACTCGTACCCCGGACCGTCAACGAGATGATCGCCCTGGTTGTGGAGTGCCTGGCCGCAGTCCTCAAAGGAGCCATCATCGATGAGCAATTTCTGCTCCGAAATCAAAACACCAGCAACATCGCTCGAGGTTCTCAGCGACCTGAAGCAGATTGTTAAAGCAGCGAAAGAGATGAGCCCATGATCACCACCCTCGAACGTCTGACCCTTCGTGTCACACATGTGGCAGCTGCCGCCGACGACGTCATCGAAGTATCATTCGAACATCCGGAAGGACATCCTCTACCGGATTGGGAGCCTGGAGCCCATATCGAGGTGACCCTTCCTTCGGGGTTGTCCCGCCAGTACTCGCTCTGCGGGGACCGCGACGATCGATCGAAGTACACGATCGCGGTTCTGCGCGAAGAGAACGGCCGCGGTGGATCAAAGGAACTTCACAAGGCGGTGAAGGCCGGTATCGAGCTGAGCATCGGACTACCTCGAAACAACTTCCAACTTGTGGAAGCGGACTCGTACCTGTTCATCGGCGGCGGGATCGGAATCACGCCGATGATCCCGATGATCATGCAGGCCCGGAACGCCGGTGCGCAGTGGTCGCTTGTGTACGGCGGCCGACGCGCCAGCTCGATGGCTTATCGGGAAATGCTGAGCTCGCTCGGCGACCAGGTGGACCTGTGGATCGAAGCAGAGCGCGGGTACCCCAACCTGCCTGCCATCCTGGCGGATGCACCGGCGGGCACCATGGTCTACGCCTGTGGGCCCGGCGTAATGCTCGACGCAGTCGCCAAGGCGTTCTCCGCTCACAGCCACCTGGGCGGCCTGCACTTCGAACGCTTCTCGGCAAGTGGACCGGTGGACACCAGCGGCGATTCGTTCGAGGTGGAGTTGCGGCGAACGGGTGTCACCTTCACCGTCGCCGACGGCGTGAATGTTCTGGACGAAGTTCTCAAGGTTGTTCCGAAACAACCCTTCTCGTGCAAAGAGGGATACTGCGGCGACTGTGAGACGCGGGTGCTCGAAGGCGAGCCCGATCACCGAGACGAATTCCTGACTCCCGCCGATCAAGACACTGGCAAAGTGATGATGCTCTGCGTGAGTCGCTGCAAAGGAAAAAAGCTCGTACTGGACTTGTGAGCACACCGAGGCGCACCGCCCCGACAGGTACCCCGTCGGGGCATGAACGGTTCTGCCGCGGGTGGACGATGCCCCGGATCCATTCGGATCCGGGGCATCGCCATATCAACAAGGAACGGTGGTCTCGGCTGCTATTCCACCAATACGGTCTCGGTGACCCCGCTGATGCTGGAATCGCTGGGTGCGTTGGGCGGTCCGCTGCCCCTCTTCCAGGGCAGTACCCAGATGGCGAAGTTCGTGGGTCGGGCTGGGGAATTCACGGCGTGGCAGTCACTTGCGGTGCACTGGGAGTCACTCCCGGCGGTGCCCCGAAACTGATCGCACATGTGCCGGAGAAGCATGATTCAGGCGGACGCCACGAGCGCCAAATGATTGGTCCGCTTTGGGTGGTCCGGAGGACAAGCATGGCCGGAGCCGTGATGTCGTGCCATCCTTTGAACACGACCGTCCGGTGCTCCAGGGCATAAACGAAACTTCGATAGCTTGACCCTTCGGGAGGTTGGAAGCGATGACAGGTGATGAACGTCGGCGACAGCTAGGCGACAACGACGCGCCTGTGGAAGAGGAAATCGAGGAATCCTTCGACCGCATCGTCGAGGAGGGAGCCCAACGTCTGGCCCGCTCCTGGACCACCATGCTGATCACCGGGACCTTCGGTGGGCTGGAGGTCGGCGTCGGCGTGATGGCATACCTCGCGGTCATGCATCAAACGCAAAACCACCTGCTGGCCGGGCTGGCGTTCGGCATCGGCATGGTTGCCCTGCTGCTGGCCAAAAGCGAGTTGTTCACCGAGGGATTCCTGGTGCCGATCACCGCGGTCGCCGCCAAGGAGGCCAGCGTGAGCCAGCTCTTGAAGCTGTGGGGCGCAACCCTGGTGATGAACCTCGTCGGCGGGTGGATCTTCATGTGGATCGTGGTGCAGGCCTTTCCGGATTGGAAACCCGAACTTGAGGACGCTGCCCTGTACTTCGTGGAGGCAGGCTTCACCTGGCAGTCGGTCTGCCTGGCAGTCCTGGCCGGCAGCACCATCACGCTGATGACGCGCATGCAGCATGGCACCGACTCCGATGTCGCGAAGATGGCAGTGGCGGTGGCCGACGGGTTTATTCTCGTCGGGCTGCAGCTGTTCCATTCCGTCCTCGATTCGCTGCTCATCTTCGGGGCCATCCACGCCGGGGTCCAGATCGACTACATGGATTGGCTGGGCTGGTTCGGCTATACGGTGCTGTTCAACATGGTCGGCGGCCTGCTTCTGGTCACGGCGCTGCGGTTGGTGCGCAACAAGGAACTGATTCGTGAGCGCCGTGAAAATGCACCGGAAGATCCGGACGCCGCCAGGTGAACGTGCCATGCGGCCGCCCCAAATGCTAAGTCAACTCAATAGACCTCATGGGTGGGCACCGGACAAAACGCCCGCAGACGCGGATAGGGGCCGCGGTTACATGAACCGGGCCCCTATCCCCACACAATCGAACGGAAATTGCCCGTCTACAGGTGCGTGGGCGCGAACATCTTAAGCAGCGTCTGCACTACCACCACGTTGGGGCCCTCGGCGGCGAAGGATTCCTCGAGCGCCTCGCGGATGTCGGTGTGGTCCACCAGTCGGGCCGGGACGCCGAAGGATTCGGCCAGCGCCACGAAGTCGGGGCGGGCCAGTTCGGTGGCTGTTGCCTTGCCGAACGCGCCGACCATGTATTCGCGCAGGATGCCGTAGCCGCCGTCGTCGACGATCAGCCAGGTCACCGGCGCGTTGTGCTGCTTGGCCGTGGCCAGCTCGGCGATCGAGTACATCGAGGATCCGTCGCCGGACACCGCGAGCACCCGCGCGTCGGCCGCCGAGGCGCCCGCGACCTGCAGGCCGAGCGCACCGCCGATGGCCGAGGGGTACCCGTAGCCGAGCCCGCCGGCGCCCTGCGCCGAGTGGAACTGGCCGTCCTTGGAATCCCAGCAGCTCCAGCCCCAGTAGGCGGAGATTGTCATGTCCCAGAACGTCTGCATCCCGGCCGGAACCGCCGCGCGGATGTCGGCCATGAACTTGCGCTCCTTGGCCAGGTCCTGCGAGTCGAGGCGTTCGGTGACCTTTGCCAGCGTTTCGGCGACCACCTGCTGCGGGGTGCTTCCGTGCCAGTCGGCCTTCACGCCGCCCTCGACCTTGACCAGGGCATCGCGAAGGTACGCCAACGCGACCTTGGCGTCGGCCCTGATACCGAGGGCCGGGCGGTTGGATTCGAGCACGCGCGGTTCGGCGTCGATCTGGATCAGGTGCCCGCGCGGTTCAAGGGTGAAGTAGTTGCTCGTCACTTCGCCAAGCGCGGAGCCGACGACGATGAGCACGTCGGCGTCCTCGAGGACCTCCGTGGCGTGACGGTCCTCGACCCAAGACTGCAGCGAAAGCTCGTGGGTCCAGGGGAAGGCGCCGTTGCCGCCGGGGGAACAAATGACCGGGGCGCCCAGGAGCTCGGCGACGGCCAGCAGTTCGGCCTCGGCGCGGGCTCGGCGGACGCCGCCGCCCGCCACGATGACCGGGCGCCGGGCATCGGAAAGCCAGCGCACGGCCTCGTTGACCAGTTCCACGCGCGGCGGGTGTTCGTAGGCTTCGGCCAGTGCGTCGACGACGGGCGGAACCAGCACCGGCGCGAGCAGCACGTCCTGGGGCACCTCGACCCAGACCGGGCCCTGCGGCACGGTGATGGCATCGGCCCAGGCGTCCTGGATGGCAGAGGGGATCCCGGAGGCGTGGTGCACGGTGCGCTGGGACTTGGTGACGTTTGCGGCCGAGGCCTTCTGGTCATCGAGCTGGTGCAGCATGCCCTTGCGGCGGGCGCCGAGACCGTCCAGCGGAATCTGGCTTGCCACCACGACGATCGGAACGCCCGTTGCGTAGGCCTCCTGCAGGCCGGCCAGCGAGGTCAGCGCGCCGGGACCCGTGGACAGGAAGAGCACGCCCACCTCGCCGGTTGCCCGCGAGTAGCCGTCGGCCGCGAAGGCCGAGTTGTTTTCCACGCGGGAGGAAACGAAGTGCAGGTCCGACCGGGACAACGCATCGAAGAGTCCCAGGGCGTGCTGCCCCGGGATGCCGAAGACGGTCTTGGCACCCAGTGCCTCGAGCGTCTCGATGACAAGGTCGCCACCGTTGCGCTGGGCCAGGTTGCCGGAAATCTCCGAGGTCATTCGCTGTCCTTCTTGTCGTTTGCGCGCTTGTCGGAGATCAGCGAGATCAGGTCGTAGGCGACGTGGGAGGCCGCGACGCCCGTCATTTCTGCGTGGTCGTAGGCCGGTGCGACCTCGACGATGTCCGCGCCCACGATGTTCATGCCGCGCAGGCCGCGGATGATCTCGAGCAGCTCGCGGCTGGTGATGCCGCCGGCCTCGGGGGTGCCGGTGCCCGGCGCGTGCGCCGGGTCAAGAACGTCGATGTCCACCGAGATGTAGAGGGGACGGTTGCCGATGCGGTCGCGGAGCTTGTCCACGATTTCGCGCACGCCTTGGTAGTAAACATCGGAGCTGGTGACGATGCCGAAGCCGAAGCGCTTGTCGTCCTCAAGGTCCTTCTTGCCGTAGAGCGGGCCGCGGGTTCCCACGTGGGAGATGGCTTCGGTATCGAGGATGCCTTCTTCGACGGCGCGGCGGAAGGGGGTGCCGTGCGTGTATTCGGCGCCGAAGTAGGTGTCCCAGGTGTCAAGGTGGGCGTCGAAGTGGAGCATGGCCACCGGTGCGCCGGCGCGCTCGGAAGCGGCGCGCAACAGAGGAAGTGCGATGGTGTGGTCGCCACCCAGCGTCACCAGCGAGGATCCGTCGGCGGTAAGGTCCAGCGCGTTTTGCTGGATCGTTTCGATGGCCTCGTTGATGTTGAACGGGTTCACCGCCATGTCCCCGGCGTCGACAACCTGGCTCAATGCGAAGGGGGAAACATTCAGGGCCGGGTTGTACGGGCGCAGCAGGCGCGAGGATTCGCGGATATGCGTGGACCCGAAACGGGCCCCCGGGCGGTAGGAGACGCCGGCGTCGAAGGGAACGCCGATGACCTTGATGTCCGCATTCGGAACCTGGTCGATGCGGGGCAGGCGCGCATACGTGCCAAGTCCGGCGAATCGCGGGATCCTCGAGGCATCGATGGGTCCTACGTTTCCGTTTTCTTCAATGCGGATTTCTTGCATGATTTTCCTCCACGACATCGCGACCTCGACGGGTACGCCAACGACCATAAGTTGTCCAATATGAAACAACAGTTGCCTTACATGCTATTTGTGGCGCGGCTTACAGTCAAGGGTTGCGGGGCGTACGAGGAAATGTGCCTTCCTAGCCGAGCATTTCCCTCAGGGCCGCTACATGCCCGACATAGGCAATGCGACCGTCGCGGGTCAGCGAAACCCGCGTATGGCTGCGGCCCAGCTTGGCAAACTTGTCGATTGAGACGTAGCCGGCGTCGGCGAGCTGCTTGAGATGCTTGCTGAGGACCGAATCGGCAACATCCAGCACCTCGCGAAGCTGCGAAAACTCCGCCCACTGAACCGGCGCGAGGCTCGCGCAGATACGCAGCCGGAGCGGAGCATGAATCAACTCGTCAAAGCGGCCGGAGCTAGTAGGGGTGTTCACTTGCGTCCTTAAGGCGGCTTTTCGCTTCCGCATCAAGCAATCGCGTCAAAAGGAACCAGGCGAGCGCAAATGTCACCACCCATTTGGCCGCAACTTCCCACCACAAGAGGGCCTCCCAAAAGCGGGTGGCCTGAAAAATCAGGGAGAGAAGGAGCGCATAACCGACATAGGGCCCGGAATGCTTGAGCATTGTGCGCGGCTTGGGCCGCACTCGCACCAACAGGTAGTACCAGATAACCAATGGAATCCCCAGCAACAATAGGCCCAGCGACACCGGCATCGGGACCACATGGAACAGCGCAAAGATGGTGGCAACGAGAGCAACCATTGCGAGCAGGAAACTCTTGGGCATTTCAGCAGCCCCAACCATGCGGCCGGCGGCTTTCTCGACTTCAGCCAAGGCATCATCGGGACCAAAACCTGCAGGCTTGGCATCAGGCATGCACAACCTCGCTTTCCGTTATGGAAAGCCTCGCCTTTCCGCAACGGAAAGTCAACAATCAACCCGCCGAGGGTTTGGCAAACTTCGCAAAGAGTGAGCGATCGGCTCCGTAGACGGCGACCGAAAGGCCCACCGACAAGACAAGCGCCTTCAGAATGATCTCTTGCGGATTCGACGGAAGGAAGAACACCTGCACCGGTCCGGCAAGGAAAACGAGAACCGCCATCCAAGCCACATATGCGGCTGACACCGGCGGATCCAGGGCTTCTTCGTGCCGCTGCTTCCGGACAATGGTGGCGATTCCGACTATCAGGATCAACCCGGCGAGCGCAACGGCGCCGGGGATGACAAAGGACTTGTGGGCGCGCAGGAATGTCAACGCGGTGCCACTGACAACACCCAACACCAGGGCCAACCACCACGGCGCCCAGAGCCTTTTGGGCACGAAAATGGCCGGCGCGGGGTCTTCGGGCAGGGAACTCACAAGCATTGTCCTTCACGGGTGGCGGTCAAGAGATTGAATTCTCCGGTACTCCGCTACAAAAATGGTTGCTTTTCCGGCAGGGAATGTCAAAGTGGACAGTGTCATGCAAATCACCCAAATTGTTCCGGGATCACTAGATCAATTTGATTCGATCAGGAGTAGCGTTCTCACTCGTGAATAAATACGTGAGTTCGTCCGACTTAGTGAGGACCACCCCTATTAGGGCTCGAACCGCCGGAATATCTCGGTGGCTCAAGGATCCTGAAGTCGGACACGAGGAAGGTCAGCCCGTCGAGGCGAAGCCAACCGGTCATCGCTGGTGGCAGGTCATGTGCCTTTCGGGTTTGGACTACTTCTCGACCCTTGGCTACCAGCCGGCCATTGCCGCCCTTGCTGCGGGAGCCCTTGCACCTCTTGCCACCTTGATGCTGGTGGCAGTGACCCTCTGCGCCGCGCTTCCCGTATACCGCAGGGTGGCACAGGAATCCCCACACGGCCAAGGCTCCATATCCATGCTCGAGCGCCTGCTCCCGCATTGGAAGGGCAAGCTGTTCGTACTGGTATTGCTGGGGTTCGCCGCGACGGACTTCATGATCACCATCACCCTTTCGTCGGCCGATGCCACGGCACACATCATCGAAAACCCCCTCACCCCGGAATGGTTCCACGGGCAGCAAGTGGCGATCACGCTGATCTTGATCCTTTTGCTGGGAGGCCTCTTCCTGCGCGGGTTCCACGAGGTCATCTGGTTGGCCGTGGTGCTTGTTGCGGTTTATCTGGCCCTGAACGTCGTCGTGATCGCCACGGCATTCGTCTCGCTGATCCAAAACCCCGCCCCGGTTGACCACTGGTGGCTCAACCTCACCGCGGAACACAGCAATCCGTGGATGATGATCGCCATTGCGCTCCTGGTCTTCCCGAAGCTGGCCCTAGGCCTTTCGGGGTTCGAAACTGGCGTGGCCGTCATGCCGCAGATCCGCTCCAACCCCGGAGACACTGAGAAGAAACCCTCGGGCCGCATTGACGGCGCCAAGAAACTGCTGCTGACCGCGGCACTCACGATGAGCGTCTTCCTGGTTTGCTCATCGATCGTGACCACCATGCTGATCCCGGCACCAGAGTTCCAGCCGGGCGGCGCAGCCAACGGCCGCGCCTTGTCGTTCCTGGCCCACGGCATGCTGGGCGACGGTTTCGGCAGCATCTACGACATCTCGACGATCCTGATCCTGTGGTTCGCCGGCGCCTCGGCCCTCGCGGGCATGCTCAACCTCATCCCGCGATACCTGCCGCGTTTCGGCATGGCACCGGAATGGGCTCGCGCCATTCGCCCCTTGGTGCTGGTGCTTATCGGTGTTGCCGTGGTCATCACCCTGGTGTTTGAAGCCAGCGTCGATGCACAGGGCGCCGCCTACGCCACCGGCGTGTTGGTCCTCATGGCTTCGGCGGCCGTCGCCGTCACCATTTCCGCCAAGCGCAAGGGACAACGCTGGCGCACCATAGGCTTCGGCATCACTTCCGTCATCTTCCTCTACACCACGGGCGCCAACGTGGTCGAACGCCCCGACGGCATCCGCATTGCCGCACTCTTCATTCTTGGTATCGTCGCCGTGTCCTTCTTCTCGCGCTTCCGGCGCTCCACCGAGTTGCGCGCCACCTCTGTCACCTTGGACGAGGACGCACTGGCGATCGTGAAGGCTGCAGCCGAGGACGACATGGTGCGCATCATTGCCCATGAGCCGGCACGGCTGTCGGCCGCGCGCTACCGACACAAGTTGACCCACGCGCAAATGGCAAGCCACCTGCCGGAAGGCGCGCCGGTGATCTTCATCGAGATCAAGGTCTCCGATTTTTCCGAATTCTCCCAGGACCTTATGGTGCAGGGCGTCACCCGGCATGGTTACAAGATCCTCCAGGCCTCGGCCCCTTCGGTCCCGACGGCCATCGCCGCGACGTGCATCGCCATTAGGGACCAGACCGGAATCATGCCACACATCTACTTCCGTTGGACGGAGGGCGATCCGGTGCGCAATCTGATGCGCTTCATCTTCCTCGGTCAGGGCGAAATTGCGCCGCTGACCCGCGAAGTCCTGCGCGAAGCGGAGCCTTCCATTGCCAAGCGCCCCTGGGTGCACGTGGGCTAGGGCCACACTGCGGGCAACTCCCTCGGGGCAGTTCGAAGGGAGTTACCGCGAGGCCGCGGGCACCAGCGTCCAGGTCACCACGGCCTGGTCGTCGGTGGGGTTGATCCAACTGTGAGGTTCGCGGCCGGGGAACGTCACGGTGTCCCCCGCGTCCAGCTCGAACCGCTCGTTCGCAAAGATCAGGATGAATTTCCCTGAAATGACGTTCAGTACCTCGACCTCGCAGTCGACCGAGTAGAGCTCCTTCTCGCCCTCACCCCGCGGTTCGATGACCGCCCGGATCATTTGCAGGCGCCGCTCGGAGCGTGCGGTGACAAGCTGCTCGACGATGCCCTCGCCGCCCAGCGAAATGCGCGGCGCCTCGGACAGCCTCACCACGTGGGTGTCGGGCTGGGTAAAAAGATCGCCCACATCAATGGACAGGACCTGGCACAGGGTGACCAGCGACGCAACCGAGGGGCTGGTCAGGTCGCGCTCCACGCGGGAGAGGAAACCCTTGGTCAGCCCCGTGGATTCGGCGACCTGGTCGATGGTCAGCCGCTGTGCCTGGCGGACGCTTCGAATGCGCGAACCAATGGCCAATGCCGCATTGCTGGGCTCAACGGGCAAGGCTTTCATGGGCTCGATACTCCAAGGTGCTCAGAAATAGGTCGGGTTTATATAGCTTAGGGCAATTGACGTGTAAGTCAGCTCACATTAGCCTAGGAGACAACAAAAGTTTACTTACAGGCACCAATCTTGTTGCCTGTATCGTTCTCCCCCAAAGGTTCACTCCCATGGAATTCATCAATGGCACCATCGTGGCCGTCTATCTGGCGGCAATGCTCGCCTTTGGCTGGTGGGGCAAGTCCCGCACCAAGAACAGCAGCGATTACCTGGTCGCTGGCCGACGCCTCGGCCCCTTCCTCTACACCGGAACCATGGCGGCGGTCGTCCTGGGCGGGGCATCCACCGTCGGAGGCGTGGGCCTCGGCTACAAGTTCGGCATCTCCGGCATGTGGCTCGTGGTCGCCATCGGCGTCGGCGTCATCCTCCTCTCGCTGGTGTTCGCGCCGACGCTGCAGCGCCTGAAGGTCTTCACCGTCTCCCAGATGCTGACCCTTCGCTACGGCAGCAAGTCGGCGACCAACACCTCGGGCATCGTGATGCTCGCCTACACACTGATGCTCTGCGCAACTTCCACCAGCGCCTACGCGACCATCTTCGTCGTGCTCTTCGGCTGGGAAAAGTGGATGGCCATCGCCATCGGCGGCATCATCGTGGTCATCTACTCGACCATTGGCGGCATGTGGTCGATCACCCTGGCCGACCAGGTGCAGTTTGTCATCAAGACGGTCGGCATCTTCTTCCTGATGCTCCCGTTTGCCTTGAACGCCGCGGGCGGCATGGGCGGCATTCGTGAACGCGTCGGCGCCGAGTTCTTCACCTGGGACGGCATCGGCGTCCAGACCATCATCACCTACTTCGTGGTCTACACCCTGGGCCTGCTGATCGGCCAGGACATCTGGCAGCGCGTCTTCACCGCGAAGACCCCGAAGGTCGCCCGCTGGGGCGGCACCACCGCCGGCATCTACTGCGTGCTCTACGGCGCTGCAGGCGCCATCATCGGCCTGGCCGCCCGCGTTGCGCTGCCGGACATCGACGTCGCCAACCTTGGCAAGGACGTCGTCTATGCCGAGGTTGCAACCCAGCTTCTGCCGATTGCAGTCGGCGGCTTGGTCCTCGCAGCGGCAGTTGCCGCCATGATGTCCACCGCATCCGGCGCACTGATCGCTGCGGCAACCGTCGCGCGCACCGACGTCACCCCGTTTGTCGCCGGCTGGTTCGGCAAGGAAATCCGGGTCAACTCGAACGAGAACCCCGAGCACGACGTGCGCGCCAACCGCATCTGGGTATTGATCCTGGGCATCGTCGCCATCCTTCTGGCCATCATGGTCTCCGACGTGGTCGCGGCCCTGACCATCGCCTACGACATCCTCGTCGGCGGCCTGCTGGTGGCAATCATCGGCGGCCTGATGTGGAAGCGCGGCAACGGCATCGGCGCGGCCGCGTCGATGGCGGCCGGAACCGTCGTCACGCTGGGCACCATGATCGTCCTGGAAATCCAGGCGAAGGAACGCTTTGACGGAATCTACGCCAACGAGCCGATCTACTACGGCCTGATCGCCTCGGCCGTGGTCTACGTGCTCGTCTCCCTCGTCACCAAGCCCACGGAACGCGCCGTCATCGACGGCTGGAACTCCCGCGTCGCCGGCGAAGGCGACGTCGAGGGCATCGAAGTCGAGTCGATCGCCAAGTAGCCCACCCGGGCACACTCAAGGGTCCCGCCGGACACTCATCCCAGGATGATTGCCCGGCGGGGCCCTTCGTCGTCTCTGGGCATGCACCCTAGCCAGCGGGGCATACCCGCTCCTAGGCTGTAGCCCATGGACGATCTGAAGAACCACCTGCTCACGTACCTCAATGCTTCCCGCGAGGCGGTGCTGTGGAAGGCCGAGGGTCTGGGCGACTACGACCTGACACGGCCCCTGGTGCCCAGCGGAACCAACATCCTGGGCCTCATCCAGCATCTGGCCGGCGTGGAGCTCGGGTATTTCGTGGAATGCCTGGGGCAGACCGTCGAGCACCCGCGATTCATCGCGTTGAATGAGAGCGACGACCCCGACTACGACATGTGGGTTCCGGCGGAGATCCCCAGCGCGGACATCCTCGATTACTACCGCAGCGCCATCGACTCGGCCAACCGGAACATCGCGGCGTTGCCGCTCGATGCCCCGGCGACGGTCCCGTGGTGGGCGCCGGAGAAACGGAACACCACCATCGGTCGGCTGCTCATCCACATGAACGTGGAAACCGCCCGCCATGCCGGGCACATCGACATCGTGCGCGAACTCATTGACGGCAGCGCCGGGGATCGTCGCATTTCCCCCAATTTGCCCGATTATGACGCAGCGGCGTGGACCGATTTGTACCAAAAAATTCAGCTGGGGGCCGAGTCGCGATAGTGTGGTGACCAGCTTCACGAGATGCGGCGCCAAGCTCCGACTGGCCGCGCACCAACCCCAGGTTCATGGGTGGTTCGGATGAAGAAGCGGCCGGCGCCACAAGGCGGCGGCAAGAGCTAGTGAAAGGCCGGCCGCTGCCGCCATGGAACACACCGTCCCCGTTTTGCCCCTCTTTGACCTCCACCGCGCCGTCGTCGAATTGAACCTGCACGGTTCCTGGCGCAGCTTCCATGTCAACGACGCGCCCGCCGTCGCCCGCGCCCTGGCGGACTCGGTTGCGACGCCGCGTTGGGACCCCGCTTCGTCAAGCCTGCTGATCCGCACCCCGGTCACCGGGAACACCGCAGGCCGGACGCACATTTTTAGCCTCGTCGAATTCTCTGAAGCGCGGCCGAAGGCTAAAGTTGTTCGCTGAAGGGGAGTAGTTCCGAATCCACCATTCGTGGTGGCGGCGGTGCGTCGACATACTGGCCGCAAAGGTGCGGCCCGGCAATCCACCCGGGAATCCACGACAGGATTTCCCGGGCGAACGAGACCTTCGGCCCACCATGGTGGTCCGAGGTTCAACGCACCCAAAAACATTGCTTGTTCCTCCCCATCGCATGGCCTCACCCGCCATGAACACCAAACGAGGACGAGACATGACGCCACAAGCGCCAACCCCCACTCCCGCCCAAATCAAACGCTGGCGCCACTACCTGGCCGATGAAATCGCCGAGGGCGCCGTCTACCGCGAGCTGGCCAACAAGCGCACCGGCGAGGAACGCGCCATCCTGCTGGGCCTGGCCGACGCCGAAACCCGCCACGAGGAACACTGGCGCAACCTGCTGGGCGAGCACGCAGCTAAGGCCGCCCGCCCCTCGCTGCGCCGCACGATGCTGCGTTTCCTGGCCCGCCACTTCGGTTCCGTGTTCGTGCTGGCACTGGCCCAGCGAGCCGAGGGCGACTCCCCTTACGCCGCCGACACCGACGCCACCCGCCAGATGGCCGCCGACGAGCTGGTCCACGAGGAGGTCGTGCGCGGACTGGCAACACGCGGGCGCAACCGGCTTTCGGGCAACTTCCGTGCCGCGGTGTTCGGGGCCAACGACGGCTTGGTCTCGAACCTCGCCCTGGTCATGGGCATCGGCGCCACCGGCGTCGCCAGCTCCTTCGTGCTCTTCTCCGGCATAGCCGGCCTGCTGGCCGGCGCGCTGTCGATGGCCGCCGGCGAATTCGTCTCCGTGCGTTCCCAGCGCGAACTGCTCTCCGCCTCCAAGCCCACGCAGATCACCCTGTCCGCGGCCCCGGACCTGGACCTCGACGCCAACGAGCTGGTGCTGGTCTACAAGGCCCGCGGCATGAGCGACGAGGACGCAGCGCACCGCGCGGCCGAACGCATGGGCCTGTACTCCTGCGACTGCAACCCCACGCTGTCCCTGTGGCCCGAGCGCGAGGTGGAAGAACAGGAGATCGAACACGAGGAGATCGGTTCGGCCGTCGGAGCGGCGTCGTCGTCCTTCTGCTTCTTCGCCTCCGGCGCCGTCATCCCGATCCTGCCCTTCATCTTCGGCATGAGCGGCACCCCCGCCATCATGCTCTCCGCAGTGCTGGTCGGCATCGCGCTGCTTGCCACCGGCGGAGTCGTCGGGCTGCTTTCCGGGGCCTCCCCGACCAAGCGCGGCCTGCGCCAGCTGGCCATCGGCCTGGGCGCGGCCGGAGTCACCTACGCGCTGGGCCTGCTCTTCGGCGGCAGCGTCGTCTGACCCCGGGCGCACCAACCTTCGGCGCCGCACGCGAGGTGGCCGGCGGCTCCGTTTCCCACGGACCCGCCGGCCATTTTCACGTCCGGCTGTTTGGTTGCTCCCCGGCTCGCACGCGCCGCTGGCCCAATGCGTTCCGGGCCAGGTCGGCCGCGCCCACCAGCCCCGCGTCCGGGCCCAGGGCCGCGCCGAGAACCCGGGCAAAGGGCCTGTGGCCGCGGCCGCTGAGCGAGCTGCGGTAGGTCCGTTCGGCCGTCTCCAGCAGCAGCGGTGAGGCGGAGCCCAATCCCCCGCCGATCACCATGGTGCCCGGGTCCAGCACCGCAGCCAGGTTGGCGAGGCCCAGCCCCAGCCACTGCCCGGCCTCGACCACCAGCTCGATGCACGCCTCGTCCCCGGCCTCGGCCAGGGAATTCACCAGCTCCCCGGTGACCGCATGCGGGTCGTTTCCCGCGGCCTCGCGCAACCCGTCTGCCACCGGCCCGTGCACCGCCAGCAGGCTGCGGCCCTCGCGGGCCAGGGCGTTGCCGGAGGCGTACTGTTCCCAGCAGCCCCGGTTGCCGCAGGCGCAGCGGTGCCCGCCGGGCACCAGGACCTGGTGCCCGAACTCCCCGGCCATGCCGAAGCGCCCGCGCCGGAGCTTCCCGTCCAGCACCAGCGAACCGCCGATCCCCGTGCCGAGCGTCAGGCACACCATATTGTCCTCGCCGCGCGCCGCGCCGAATCGGTACTCGGCCCAGCCCGCCGCATCCGCGTCGTTGCTCAGCAGCACGTCCCGGCCCAGCGCCTGTTCGAGGTTCCGGCGCAGGGGTTCGTCGCGCCAAGACAAGTGCGGGGAGAAGACCACGGTGCTGCCGGTGGGGTCCATCCACCCGGCGGCACCGACGCCCACCACGGCGCCTGCGCCGCCGGGGCCAAGCTCCCCGACCAGGTCGCATACCGCGGCGAGGACCGCGGCGGGCTCGAATCCCGGGGTGGGGCGCCGGCCCCTGACCAGGACCGTGCCGTTCGGGTCCACCAGCCCCGCGGCGATCTTCGTGCCTCCGATGTCGATGCCGATCGCGTAGGCGCTCATGCCAGTCCGCGCACCCCGGAAATGCCGCCATCGTTGAGGCCCACCAGGATGCTGGCCGCCTCGGCCGGGTCGTCGACCAGGTGGATCAGCCTGCCCATGTGCCGGCCGCGCGCCAGTTCCAGCAGCAGCGGGTAGGCGGGCAGCGTCTGCGTCCAGTGATCCACCCCCACCAGCACCATGGGGCTGATGCTTTCGGCGGCGCCGTAGTAGTTCTCGCAGGCGTCCTGGAAGATTTCCTGCACCGTACCGGCGGCACCGGGAAGGAAGACGATGCCGCCGGAGCACTTCTCCAGCAGCACCGCCTCGCGGGTGGCATTGGCAAAGTACTTGGCGATGTGGGTGGCGAACATGTTCGGCGGCTCGTGCCCGTAGAACCAGGTGGGGATGCCCAGGTTCGGCGTTCCCGACGGCCACCTGTTGCGCACCCTTTCCGCGGCACGGGCCCATCCCGTGATCGAGGTGCCGAAGCTCGGCGCGACGGCCAGCATCCCCAGCGCCTCGTCCAGCGTGGACAGCGGCAAGGCCGAAAGGTATGCCCCCAGGTTTGCGGCCTCCATGGCCCCGGGTCCCCCGCCCGTGGCAACGATGAACCCCGCCCCGGAGAGCGCGTGCCCCAGCCTGGCGGCCATCCTGAATTCCTCCCCGCCGCGCTGTTGCGCGTGCCCGCCCATCACGCCCACCAGCGGCGCGTAGGAGAGGTCCCCCTCCCGGACTTGGGAATCGAGCCTGTTCCCGATCGCGTGGTCGTGCAGGGTGCTGGCCAGGGCCGCGTTCAGCGCGTCATGGGCACCGGCGCCCAGCCGGTGGGAACTCCAGGCGTAGATCCTGGCGTCCGGCACCGATTCGTAGGACCCCTCGGCGATTCCCGAGTACAGCTCATTCCAGCTGTAGAGCTCCCCGCGATAGGGGTCGAACGGCAGCCCGGGGATTTCGGGGAAGACCAGCGCCCCGCCGCCGCGCAGGCGCCGCTCGATTTTCCCCTCCATGTCGCACCCCATGAACACGGAACCGGACGGGCGCAATTTCTCCAGCACCGCGCTGCGTCCGCGCAGATCGACGGATTGGACGTGCCACCCGTGCATGGAGGCGGCAAGGCGTCCTCCCTCGATGGCCAGCGCCGACGTGGCATGCCTGTCAAAGTCACGCAGCGAGGCAATCTCGATCACTCTCGGCAGCGGTGTCAAGGCGGGTGTGCTGTTCATGGAACCAACCTAGTTTCTTTCTTTGTCCCGAATGGCGATTCTAGGCGGAATTGACGTGCAAAGTCCCCGACGCGCCCTGAGCCAATCCCCGGTTGAAGTTGCCGGTTTCCGCGGAAACGTGGACCTTCCCCGCATCGGAAGGGCGGCCCGGTGTTAAATGGCGCCGCGATTAATGCACACCACACTGCCACCGGTTAGTCCTCGGGCCCCGGAACGTGAAACGATAGGAGGATGACCGATTCAGCTTTCCCCATGGTCGATGCGCGTGAAATCCTGCGCGTCGTTGGTGGTGCCGCCTTTACTCGCGGCAAGGTACTTGCCACGGACGCCTCAATGAGCGATATCTCCTGGGACCCCGACTCAGCGATGCTCGCCGGACGGGTCAGCGAGGATGAGAACCCCACCTATTCGGTGGGGATCACCCTGGTCTTCAAAAAGGAAGCCTGGCTCATCGACGAGGGCGAGTGCCCCTGCGGCGATGCGCCCAAGTGCAAGCACGTCGCGGCACTGCTGATCTACTCCAACACCCTGCACCTGCGCGCCAAGGACGTGGTGTTCCGCAGCGCCACCGTCAGCGTTCCGGCCTGGCAGCAATCGCTTCAGCAATTGCTCACGCCCGCCGCCGCACCCAAGAGCGTGTCCTCGGCAAGTGCCAAGAACCCCCTGGCCCACATGGGGTTGCAATTCGAGCTGCAGGACACCACGCTCAGCGCCCACCAGCAGTGGGCCCCGGGCTCGGGCGTCGGGCAGCAGAAGGTCGCAAGCCGCAGGTGGCGGCTGGGCGTGCGCCCCATGGTCCGCACCGGCGCGGAGCGCTGGGTCCGCGGAAACCTGCGCTGGAACACCATCAGCTTCAAGACCTACGGGCTAAACCTGGATGCCGAGCAGCACCGGTGGTTCTGCCAGTTCGTGCCGCTCTACCGCGCCAACGGGCAACTCTACTTCGGCGAGGACAACGACTGGCTATACCTTGACGAGTTCTCTTCCTCGCTGCTCTGGCCGCTGCTGGCCGAGGCGAAGAAGCTCGGCGTGGCACTGATCGGCACCAAGACCAACACCCGGATCACGCTCCTGGAACCGGCCCACGCCTCCCTCGGTGCCACCACCACCCCGGAGGGCATCGAGCTGGCCCCCAGCCTGCTGATCGGGGACGTGCGCATCGACCTTGACGCCGACTCGGCCGCCGGCGCCATCGGCAACCACGGCGTGTACGCCGCCAGCGACGACCACAACCAGATCTTCCTGGGACGGGTCCCCGGCGGGCTCTCGGCCAGCGAACTCGTCATGTTGCACCACCCGGAACCCGTCACGGTGCCGGAAAAGGAATCGGAAGAGTTCTTCTCCCGTGTGTACCCTCGACTGGCCCGCAAGCTGCGCGTCACCAGCCCGGATGCCAGCGTCGAGCTGCCCGCCGTGCTGCCCCCGAAGCTTGTCAGCAAGATCCGCTACGGCTCGCGCGACAACGTGGAACTGGACTGGGTCTTCGACTACAACGGCCTGGTCGTCGAGGCCGAGGACCGCGACACCGTGGTGGAAAGCGCCCTGGAGTCCGCGGCCCTGGACATCCTCAACGACTTCCCCGCCCTGGAATCGGCGGTCCTTGGCCCCAAGCACCTGCAGGGTCTTGACGTCATCGACTTCGTCCGCCGCACGCTGCCGGAGCTGGAGAACCTCGACGGGCTGGTCATCGAGGAAAAGGGCGTCCGCCCCGTCTTCCACGAGCTGACCGAGGCCCCCGAGCTGACCATCACCACCGTCGAATCGGACCGTCGCGACTGGTTCGACCTGGGCCTGCTGATCTCGATCGGGGACCGCCAGATCCCCTTTGCCGACGTATTGCGCGCCCTCTCGAACGGCCAGACCAAGCTGTTGATGCCGGACCGCAGCTACTTCTCGCTGGACAACCCGCTCTTCGAAAAGCTGCGCGCCCTCGTCGCGGAGGCCGGGGCCCTGCGCGACATGAAGGACAAGGACGGGGACCTGTCCATCACGCAGTACCAGCTGTCGCTCTGGGAGGAGCTCGACGCCCTGGCGACCCACATCGAGGGGCCCGATGCGTGGGCGAGTTCGCTCGGCGCGCTGCTGAACCTCAAGGATGCCGCCCCGGCGCAATTGCCTGACACGCTCAACGCCACGCTGCGCCCCTACCAGTTGGAGGGCTTCGGCTGGCTGAGCACGCTGTGGCGCAACGGCCTGGGCGGCGTGCTGGCCGATGACATGGGCCTGGGCAAGACGCTGCAGACGCTGGCGCTGATCCTGCACGCCCACCAGATCTGGGCGAAGCCGCAGGACCACCCTGACCTGCCCCAGGACGCCACCCGTCGTGCGCCGTTCCTGGTGGTCGCACCGACCTCCGTGGTCTCCAACTGGAAGGACGAGGCGGCACGCTTTGCGCCGAGCCTGAAGGTCGCGGCGATCACCGACACCGAGACCCGCGCCACCGCGTCGCTGGCCCAGCTCGCCAAGGACTACGACATCGTCGTGACGTCCTACACGTTGCTGCGCCTCGACGCAGACGCGTATGCGGACATCTCGTGGGCGGGGCTGATCCTCGACGAGGCCCAGTTCGTGAAGAACAAGGCAACCAAGGCCCACCACGTGGCCCGGGACATGCCCGCACGCTTCAAGCTGGCCATCACCGGCACCCCGATGGAAAACAACCTGATGGAACTGTGGTCGATCTTCGCCATCGTTTCCCCGGGGCTGTTCCCCTCCGCCGTGCGCTTCGCGGAAAACTACCAGCGCCCGATCGAACGCCAGGGCCTCGACGAACCGCTGTCTCGGTTGCGCCGGCGGATCCGCCCGTTCATGCTGCGCCGCACCAAGGACGCGGTTGTCACGGACCTGCCGCCGAAGCAGGAGCAGGTGCTGCACGTGGAGCTCTCCCCGGCGCACCGCAAGATCTACGACACGCACCTGCAGCGCGAGCGCCAGAAGGTGCTGCGCCTGGTCGACGACATGGACAAGAACCGCTTTACGATCTTCCAGTCGCTGACGCTGTTGCGCATGCTCTCGTTGGACGCCTCCCTGGTCGACGACGAGTACGCGAACATCTCCAGCGCGAAGCTCGACATGCTCTTCGAGCAGCTCGAGGATGTCGTCGCGGAGGGCCACCGCGCGCTGATCTTCTCCCAGTTCACGTCCTTCCTGAAGAAGGCCGCGGACCGGCTGGAGGAGGCCGGCACGCCGTACGCCTACCTTGACGGCTCCACGCGCAAGCGCGCCGAGGTCATCGACTCGTTCAAGTCCGGCGCCGCGCCGGTGTTCCTGATCTCGCTGAAGGCCGGCGGCTTCGGGCTGAACCTGACCGAGGCCGACTACTGCTTCCTGCTGGACCCGTGGTGGAACCCCGCCGCGGAGTCGCAGGCCGTCGACCGCGCCCACCGCATCGGGCAGACGCGCAACGTGATGGTTTACCGGATGGTCGCCAAGAACACCATCGAGGAAAAGGTGGTGGCGCTGCAGGATTCCAAGCGCCAGCTGATTTCCTCGGTCATGGACGAGGGCGCAGGGTTCGGCAAGGTGCTCAACGCGGACGACATCCGCGAATTGCTGCGCTAGGCAACCTGAACATTCGAGGCGGCCTGGAGCGAGAATCCCGCCAGCAGGATCTCCAGGCCGTACTCGAATGTCCTCTGCGCCCTGTCGCTGACCGCCAGGCCCGCCTCGAGCGCGGCGCGCCAGGCCTCCGACGAATCCTCGTTAGATTCCCACACCTGGGACGGCGCCGCGGCGTCCAGTGCCGAACCGAGCACAAAGGAATCCAGCACCGTGATCGCGGCCAGCGAGTCGCTTGCGCTGAATCCGCCGCGGGCAAATGCCTCGGCGAGCAGGTCGTAGACCCTCAGCGTCAGCTCGTCGCGGACCGTGTGCGACGTGAGCAGCGGGATGAGCCGCGGGTGCTTGGCATAGGAACGCATGTAGCCCTTGGCGATCTGCCGCAGGGTCTGCACCCAGTCCGCGTCCGGATCGGGCAACTCGATTTCCCCCATGGCCTGTCCGCGCATCATCTCGATGATGTCGTCCTTCGACGAGACGTGGTTGTAGAGCGACGACGGGCTCACGCCCATGACCTTGGCCAGGCGCGGAATCGTGAATTCCCCGTGGGCGTCCACGATCTCTAGTGCCGCCGCGGCAATGGCCGGTGCCGAAAGTTTCGGGCTGCTGGGTCGTGCCATCGAAGAAGACTCCCTGGGTTGTTGTGCGCTTGACCCGAGTCTAACGAATGAAGTTCGTTTTAGCCCTTGCGCAACGTGACGCAAGGCACCATACTAAAACGAACGACATTCATTTACTGTGACAGGAGGCTCCCGCCCCGGTGCATCCGGGCGGGACGCGGCACGGCCAAGACACTCCCGTTCAGGCAGCACACATCCGCAGGAGCAACACCATGAGCTGGACCATGCCCGCAGAAACCTCGGCGCAGAAGCGCGTCTGGATGGCATTCCCCCACGAGGGCTACACCCTCGGCGAGACCGACGCAGAGGCCCACGCGGCCCGCTCCACCTGGGCCAACGTTGCCCACGCAGTGGCCGAGTTCGCTCCCGTGGTCATGGTCGTGGATCCCGCCGACACCGCGATCGCGGCGGACTACCTCGACGGGAGCATCGAAATCCGCACCGCGGAACTCAACGACGCGTGGATGCGCGACATCGGCCCGACCTTCGTCACCAACGACGCCGGGGAACTTGCCGCCGTCGACTGGGTCTTCAACGGCTGGGGCGCCCAGGACTGGGCGGCCTGGGACAAGGACTCGAAGATTGGCGCGCAGGTCGCCGAATGGGCCGGCGTCCAGCGCATCGCCTCGGCACTGGTCAACGAGGGAGGCGGCATCCACGTCGACGGCGAGGGCACGGTGCTGGCCACCGAAACCGTCCAGCTGGACGCCGGACGCAACCCCGGGATCACCAAGGAAGAGGTCGAGGCCGAGTTCGCCCGCACCCTCGGGGCCACCAAGGTCCACTGGCTGCCCCGCGGCCTAAGCCGCGACTCCGAAGAATTCGGCACCCGCGGCCACGTCGACATCGTTGCAACCATCCCCTCCCCCGGAAACGTCCTCGTCCACACCCAGCACAACCCGGAACACCCCGACCACGCCGTCAGCCGCGAAATCATCGCCTCCTTCAACGGGGCCACCGACGCCGCCGGACGCCCGTTCAACGTCATCGAGGTACCCGCCCCGGCCACGCTGCGCGACGAGGAAGGCTTCGTCGACTACAGCTACATCAACCACCTGGTCGTCAACGGCGGCGTCGTCGCCTGCACGTTCAACGACCCCAACGACGAAAAGGCGCTGGCCGTGCTGGCCGACGCCTACCCGGGACGCAAGGTCGTCGGCGTCGACGCCCGCGAACTCTTCGCCCGCGGCGGCGGAATCCACTGCATCACCCAGCAGGAACCAGCCGCAAAGGACGACGAGTCATGAGCCAGTCCACGCTGAAACAAGCGTCCGCAAACACCCAGGCGCCCTCGTCGGCCACGGGCCCGGTCCGCGGCAAGGGACTGGCGTCCGGCCAGCTGGGGCTCTTCGCCGCGGTCATGATCGGCATCTCCACCATCGCCCCGGCCTACGTGCTGACCTCCTCGCTGGGCCCCACGGTCCAGGCCATCGGCACCCAGCTGCCGGCCATCTTCATCATCGGCTTCATCCCGATGTTCCTGGTCGCCCTGGCCTACCGGGAACTGAACGCGGACACCCCCGACTCCGGCACCACCTTCACCTGGGTGAGCCAGGCCTTTGGCCCGGCCCTGGGCTGGCTGGGCGGCTGGGGCCTGCTGGCGGCCAACATCATCGTGCTCTCCAACCTCGCAGGCGTGGCGGTGGATTTCTTCTACCTGTTCCTGGCCCAGGCCACGGGCAACCCCGCCCTGGCCGACCTGGCCGGCAACAACGCGATCAACATCCTCACCTGCCTGGCCTTCGTCGGCGCGGCGGTCTTCATCGCCTGCCGCGGGCTGACCACCACGCGTCTGGTCCAGTACGTCCTGGTGGGATTCCAGCTGGTCGTGCTCGCCTGGTTTGCCGTCGGAGCCTTCTCCAAGGCGGCCGGCCAGCCGGGGCACCTGGCCTTCGACGCCTCCTGGTTCAACCCGATGCACATCGATTCCTTCTCCGCCTTCGCGGTTGGCCTGAGCCTGTCGATCTTTGCCTTCTGGGGCTGGGACGTGTGCCTGACCATGACCGAGGAAACCAAGAACGGCGAGAAGACCTCCGGCATGGCCGCGGCTCTGACTGCCATCGGCGTGCTCGCGATCTACCTGGTCGGTTCCATCGCCACGGTGATGTTCGCCGGCGTCGGGGACACCGGGCTGGGCCTGCGCAATCCGGAGAACTCCGCTAACGTCTTCACCGCCATTGCGACGCCGGTCATGGGCCCGTTCGCGATCCTGCTCTCGCTGGCGGTGCTGTCCTCCTGCGCCGCGTCGCTGCAGTCCACCATGATCTCCCCGGCCCGCTCGCTGCTCGCGATCGCGCACCACGGCGCCCTGCCCAAGCGGTTCGGCTCCGTCAACAAGTTCAAGTCACCCGCCTTCGCCACGATCGTCGCCGGCGGCGTCTCGGCCGGCTTCTACGCGCTGATGCGGGTGTTGAGCAACAACGTCCTGAACGACACCATCCTGGCGCTGGGCATGATGATCTGCTTCTACTACGGAATCACGGCGCTGGCCTGCGTCTGGTACTTCAGGCACACCGCACTGGACTCGCTGCGCAACTTCCTGCTGCGCCTGCTGGCCCCGTTGCTGGGCGGCATCGCACTGGTTGCGGTCTTCATCCAGACCGCTGTCGATTCCTGGGATCCGTCCTACGGATCGGGATCGGAGATCTTCGGCATCGGGCTGGTGTTTGTCATCGGCGTGGGCATCATCGCCCTGGGCGCGCTGTTCCTGGTGGGCGCGGCCGTGCGCCGGCCCGAGTTCTTCGCGGGACGCAGCCTTCCGAAGCGCGCTCCGGCCTCCGAGCGCAGCCACGAGAACGCATAGAACAGACAGCCACGACAGGGGGCCGGCATTGGCGGGGATACGATTCCTGTCAGTGCCGGCCCCCTGTGCGTCCTACGGCACCAGCATGACCTTGATGGAGCGGCGCTCGTCCATGGCCCGGTAGGCTTCCGGCGTCTGTTCCAGGGGCATCACGGTATCGAAGACCAGCCCGGGATTGATCTTCCCGGCCAGCACGTCTTCCAGCAGCGCGGGCAGGTAGGCCCGGGTGCTGGCGGCCCCGCCGGCCACCGTGATGTTCTTGGAGAAGAGCTCGTAGAGCGGCAGCGGGTTTTCCCCGTGCGGAACTCCGACGAAGCCGATTGCGCCGCCCGGCCTGGTGCAGGCCAGCGCCTGGCCCAGGGACTCTTCGGTGCCCACGCATTCGAGGACCGAGTCGGCAAGCACTCCCCCGAGCAGCTCGCGCACCTTCGCGGCGGCTTCCTTCCCGCGTTCGGCGACCACATCGGTGGCCCCGAATTCGCGGGCCAGCTCCGCCCTGTCTGCATGCCTGGACATGGCGATGATCCGGGTGGCGCCCAGTCGCTTGGCGGCCAGCACCCCGCTCAGGCCCACGGCTCCGTCGCCGACCACCACAACGCTGCGGCCGGGTGCCACCTTGGCCCCGAGCGCGGCATGGTGTCCGGTGCCCATCACGTCCGAGAGCGCGAGCAGCGACTTGGCAAGCGCCTCGTCCGGCTCCGTGACTCCGGGGACCGGCACCAGGGTGCCGTCGGCGTTGGGGACGCGCACGGCCTCGCCCTGGCCGCCGTCCACCGGCAGGCCGTTTTCGTCGTTCCCGCCCCAGACTGCGCGGTGCTCGCAGGCCACCTGGACGCCATTTCGGCACGGCGGGCAGGTTCCACAGCTGTTGGCCCAGGGGGCCACCACGAAGTCCCCGACCTTCAGCGTTGCCACCTTGTCCCCGGCAGCGGTGACGACGCCGATGAATTCATGGCCGATGCGCCGCGGCTTCGGGATCTCGTTGACCCCGCGGTAAGGCCACAGGTCGGACCCGCACACGCAGGCGGCGGTGACCTTGACCAGCGCGTCGGTGTCGGCGAGCAGCACCGGGTCGGGGCAGTCTTCGACGCGGATGTCCCGCGGTCCGTGGATCAGTGTGGCGCGCATGGTGTACCTCCGGAAGCTGGGGTTGGATTTCTATTCTTCCCAGCCTATGCCTCCCGGCCGGGTGCAGGCTGCACTGCGACCCGATGACGGATTGTTGCGGTTCCTGACCCCGCGGTGGCTAATTGTCCGTTCACCCACGTATGGTTGGAACAGCTTCACGAATTCTGGTTGCTTATGGCAAAGCTCCGACTGACCAGGTACCAACCCCATTGTTGTACGGCGGGTGGTTCGGATGACGAAGCGGCCTTCGCACGCACACCTGCGGCAGGGCAAGGACAACCAGCTTCAAGGACCGTGACACCCATGTCCCACAACACGTATGCAGCACCCGCAACCACAGCCAATCCCCTGCCGCGCTTTGCCGGCGATTGGATCACCGCCTGGCTCGATTACGACCCAGGAACCGGTCTCCTGCAGCTGGGCGCCGGACCGTCCGAATGGCTGCTGGAGGCGCTCGCCCCGGAAAAGCTCGCCTCAGCGCTGGACGGACGCGGGCCGACGGAGGTGCAGTTCAACCCGGAACTTTCCATCCTGCTGCTGCCCGGCGCCTTCACCGCGGCCGGAACCTCGTTCTTCAGGTTGCGCGACTGACGTTCCAGGACCCCCGGCCGTGCTGGACCGCCAGCCGCGCAACCGGGCCGCCTGCTCCTAGATGTCCAGGACCAGTCGTTTGCCCTTGCAGCGTGAAACGCAGATCATCATGGTGTCCCCGGCCTCGCGCTCCTCGTCGCTGAGCAGCGAGTCGCGGTGGTCGACCTCCCCGGACACCACCGGTGTTTCGCAGGTGCCGCAGATTCCTTCGCGGCAGGAATTCAGGACCCGGACGCCCACCTGCTCCAGGGCGCTGAGGATGCTGGTGCCCACCGGCACCTTCACCTCCAGTCCCTGGGTGGTCTCCACCGTGAACTCGTGGTCCCCTGCCGCCGGCGCGCTCGCGGCCGGGTCGGCGACAAAGCGCTCGAACCTGTAGCGGGACGAATCCTGCCAGTCGGCGGCGAGGCCGGAAATGAAATCGAGCAGCGGGCCCGGGCCGCACACGTAGGCATGGAAGGCGGCCGAGGGGTCCCCGAGCAGTTCCGGAAGCGGGTAGAACCCGGACTCGTCGTCGGCGTGCAGGTGCACCTTGTTTCCGTAGGCGGCCAGCTCCTCGGTGAACGCCATGGAGCTGCGGCTGCGCCCCAGATAGACCAGCCGCCACGGCACACCGGATTCCTCGGCTGCGCGCAGCATGGGCAGGATGGGGGTGATGCCGATGCCGCCGGCGATGAACAGGTACTCGGGCGCCGGGGCCAGCTCGAAGTTGTTGCGCGGGTGCCGCACCTTGACCCGTGCGCCGGGGCGCAGGTCTTCATGGATGTAGGCAGAGCCGCCGCGCCCCGCGGGTTCGCGCAGCACGCCGAGCCGCCAGCGGGCATCGCCCGGCGCCGAACACAGCGAATACTGGCGCAGCAACCCGTTGGGGAGCAGCACGTCGATGTGCGAGCCGGGGCTCCATGCCGGCAGGGCCAGGCCGGCCGGGTGGGCCAGTTCCAGGGACACCACCGAATCCGATTCGCGGTTGATCCCCGCCACCTCAACGTCGAAGAATCCGTCCTCCGAAACGAGGATTCCCCCTCGCGGGTCTTCAACGACGGGCTGTTCGCTTGTGCCGATCACGATGCACCTCCAGTGCGGTGTATTTCAAAGCTGTGGTCTTGCGGGGTGGGTGGGGTGGTTTGTGCCGGCGCCGGCTGCCGGCCGAGTTCGTCCAGGGCTGCCAGCACCGCCAGCGAGGCCTCGCGAGGGGCGATGCTCACGCGCACGCCGGACCCGGCGAAGGCGCGCACCGACACCCCGTGCGCCGCGCAGCTTCGTTCGATGTCCGCGGCCCGCGCGTCGGTCTCCGGGATCCAGAGGAAGTTTCCCCCGCTGGGCGGGATGCTGTAGCCGCGGGCGGTGAGTTCACGGTGCAGGAAAGCGCGTTCTTCCAAGACCGCATCCACGGTGCCGCGCAGGTGGTCGGCATCCGCCAGCGCCGCCACGGCCCCTGCCTCCGCCACGGCGCTGAGCCCGAAGGGAGGGGCCACGGCGCGGATGGCCCGCACGACCGCTTCCTGAGCCAGCAGGTATCCCGCCCGCACCGCCGCCAGCCCGTAGGCCTTGGAAAAGGTCCGCAGGATGGCAAGGTTCGGGTAGTCCCTCAGCAGTTGCAGCGTCTGCCCGGAGTCGCCGGAGAATTCGAGGTAGGCCTCGTCGAGCACCACCAGCACGTGCCCGGGCACCGCGTCGAGGAAGGATCCGATCTCCCCGGCGTCCAGCACCGTCCCGGTGGGGTTGTTCGGGTTGCAGAACAGCACCACCTTGGTGCGTTCGGTGACGGCCGCGGCCATCGCCCCGACATCGTGTCGGTGCGCCGCGTCCAGCGGCACCTCGACGCATTCGGCCCCGGCCAGGGTGACAAGTATGGGGTACGCCTCGTAGCTGCGCCACGCGTAGAGCACCTCGTCGCCCGGCCCGGCGAACGCGTTGAGGATCTGTCCCAGCAGCGCCAGGGAGCCGGCGCCAACCGCCACCTGCGCGCCGGGCAGCCCGAGCCCCTCGGCCAGGGCCGCCACCAAGCGGTCCCCGGCCAGGCTCGGATACCTGTTGGCCCCTTCCACGCTGGCGGCCATGGCCTCCCGGGCCGCCGGCGAGGGCGGCATCCACGACTCGTTGGAGGATGCCACCCACCGCACCGTTCCGGCGGACGCCGACCGGGAGTAGCCGGGCAGCCGGCCCACCAGGGCCCGCGGTTCGGGAGTCGATACTTCGGTCAGTGATACTGCGGTGTTCAGTCCTTGCCCGTTCATCTGGACGTTCCCTTCTCCGGCTGTGCGGATGGTGCGGGTGCGAGTGGTGCGGGCTAGGCCAGCACCTTGGAGAGGAACGCCTGGGTGCGGGGTTCCCGCGGGTTCTCCAGCACCTGCCTGGGGTCCCCGGATTCGACGAGCTGCCCGTCGGCCATGAAGTGGACGACGTCCGCGACCTCCTTGGCGAAGCCCATCTCGTGGGTCACCACGATCATGGTCATCCCGGAGGCAGCCAGCGACGTCATCACGTCCAGCACCTCGCCGACCAATTCCGGATCCAGGGCCGAGGTCGGTTCGTCGAAGAGCATGAGCTTCGGCTTCAGGGCCAGCGCCCGGGCGATGGCCACGCGTTGCTGCTGGCCGCCGGAGAGCTGCGCGGGATAGTGCTGGTACTTGTCGGCCAGCCCCACCCGGTCCAGCATCTCCATACCCTCGGCCAGCGCCTGGGCGCGCGGCATCTTCTGCACGATCAGGGGCCCCTCGATCACGTTCTCCAGCGCCGTGCGGTGCGGGAAGAGGTTGAACTGCTGGAACACCATGCCCACGGAGGCGCGCTGCCTGGCGGTCTCGTTTTCCTTAAGCTCGTGCAGCTTGTTGCCGGCTCGGCGGTAGCCGATCCGCTCGCCGTGGACCCAGAGCTCCCCGTCGCTGATCTTTTCCAGGTGGTTGATGCAGCGCAGGAAGGTGGACTTGCCGGAGCCCGAAGGCCCCAGCAGGCAGGCCACCTGCCCCGCCTGCACCTCCAGGGAAATGCCCTTCAGGATTTCCAGGTGCCCGAATGACTTGCGCACGCCCTGGGCGCGCAGGACTGGTTCGCTCATTTGCTCGGCTCCAATTCCGGTTCGATGCTTGGCGAGGCCCCGGTAGGGGCCCCCGGGAGGGCCGCCGCGGCCGCGGGCGCCGCGGGTTTCCTGCCCTTGACGGGGGTGAAGCCGCGCTCGAAGTGGCGCTCGACGAAGTACTGGCAGACCGAGAGCACCGCGGTGACGGCCAGGTACCAGATGGCCGCCACGATCAGCAGCGGGATGGTCTGGAAGTTCCGCGAGTAGATGATCGAGACGCTGGTCAGCAGCTCCGAGTAGCCGATCACGATCACCAGCGAGGTGTACTTGAGCATGCCGATGGTCTCGTTGCCGGTCGGCGGGATGATCACCCGCATGGCCTGCGGCAGGATGACCCGCCGCATGGTCTGCAGGCGGGACATGCCGATCGCCTTCGCGGCCTCCGTCTGCCCGGGCGGGATGGCCCGGATCCCGGATCGCACGATCTCGCCCATGTACGCGCCCTCGTTCAGGCTGAGGCCCAGCAGGGCCGCGGTGAACGGGGAGATCACCGAGTTGGTGTCGATGCTCAGCAACTCCGGGCCGAACGGAACCCCGATCCCGATGTTGGGGATCAGCGCCGCCAGGAAGAACCAGAACAGCAGCTGCACCATGAGCGGGGTGCCGCGGAAGAACCACGAGTACGCCCAGGCCGCGGTGGAGAGGATCGGGTTTGCCGAGAGCCTGCAGACGGCCACCACGATCCCCAGCGCGATGCCGATGAGCATGGAGATCGCCGTGAGCATCAGGGTGCGGCCGAGGCCGGACAGCACCGGCTTGGCGAAGAGGTACTGGCCCACCACGTCCCAGTGGAAGCGCTCGTTGGCGAACATGCCGTAGACGAGCATCGCCAGGATGCCGATGACCACCACCGCGGCGATCCAGCGGCCCACGTAGCGGGCGGGTACCACGACCAGTCCGGGTTCCTCCGCCCGGCGTGCACGCGAAGTCATTGGACGCGATGTCATTGCTTCACGCCGTTGACCGGGAACGATTCCAGGGAGTGGTCTGCCATGTTGTACTTCGTCAGGATCTTGTCGTAGCTGCCGTCGGCCTTGATGGCCTCAAGCCCCTTCTGGATCGCGGTCATGAGCTGTTCCTGGTCCTTGGGGAAGACTATGCCGAAGGCAAGGTCCTGGTAGCGCTCGCCCATGGCCAGGGCGCCCTTGGACTCGGCGGCGATGACCGAACCGGAGGTCGAATCCACCAGGAAGACATCCACGCGGTTGGACTGCAGGGCCAGCACCGCCTGGTTCTGTCCGGCGAAGATCGTCACCTCGACCTTCGGTTTGCCCGCCTCCTCGCACTTCTTGGAGGCCTCGGCCGCGTCGGCGTCCTCGGTGGTACCCTTCACGATGCCGACGTGGGCGCCGCACAGGTCGTCCAGGGTCTTGAACTTCTCCGCGTTGGCGCTCGAGGTCATGACCCCGCCGCCGGCGGAGAAGTAGTCCAGGAAGTTGACCTGCTTCTGGCGTTCCACGGTGTCGGACATGGCCGACATCGCCATGTCGTAGCGGGCCGAGGCGAGGCCCGGGATGATCGCGTCGAAGGCGATGTTGTCGAAGTCCATGGTGACGCCCAGCTGCTTCTCCAGCGCGTCGGCGATTTCCCTGTCGATACCGATGATGGTGGTGCCGTCGGTGTCGAAGGACTCGAACGGCGGGTATTCGACGTTGCTGGCCACGTTGATGGTTCCGGCCGACTGGATCTTTTCCGGCAGCTGCGCAAAGAGCGGTGCGCTGGCCGCGGCTTCCGGGACCTTCTTTTCCGCTTCTGCGTTCCCCCCGCAGGCGGTCAGGGCAAGCAATGCGGCAAGGGCAAGGGCGCCCAGTGCTGCGGGACGAGCGGTGCGAGTCGAGTTTTTCATGGTTTTTTCTCCCTGTGAGTGAGCTCGGAACTGCTGGAGTGATTGGTTTGCATCGGCGTCGATGCGGGTGGTGCGACCCTGGAATGGGGCAGGGTTGATGGAGCCACCGGCGGTTGCCGGCGGGCTGGATGGGTGGATTGGATGGGTGTTGAGTGGTGGGCGGCCGGGCGGATCCCGGCCGGTTACGTCCGGCTAGCCGGCGAGGACCTTGTTGACCGTCTCGACGACGGCGCCGCTGTGCACCAGATCCAGTGCCTTGCGGACCCGGGGATAGAGCACGACGTCCTTGCGGATGTGGTCCACGGGCCGGCCGTCGGCGGACTTGGAGGACCGCACCAGTTCCAGGGCGGCGGCGCTGGCCGGGCCGGGCCGCGCGTCCCCGGTTTCCTGGCGCATGGCCCTCAGCTCAAGGGCCTGGGAGGCCATAAGCAGCTCGATGCCGACCACGGATTCGATGTTGGCCACGATCTGCCGCGCGTGGCGGCCGGCGTTGTTGGCCATCGACACGTGGTCCTCCTGGTTGGCGCAGGTGGGGATCGAATCGACCGAGTCCGGGTGGGCGAGGGTCTTGCAGTCGGAGACCAGCGCCGCGGCCAGGTACTGCGGCAGCATGTAGCCGCAGTCCATCCCGGTCTGCTCGCTGTCGATGAGCATGTCCGGCAACCCCCGGTTCAGGGTGCCGTCGTCGAGGCGGAAGAGCCTGCGTTCGGTGATGTTGCCGATCTCGGTGACCACGATCGAGATGAAGTCGGCGGCGAAGGCGACGTATTCGGCGTGGAAGTTTCCGCCGGACACCGCCTTGAGCTTGCGGGTGTCTGGCAGCGCCGGGAAGATCAGCGGGTTATCGGTGGCCGCGTTGATCTCGTTGTCGATGATGCCCGCCGCGAAGCCCAGCGTGTCCTTGATGGCGCCGAAGACCTGCGGAACGCAACGCAGCGAGTAGGCGTCCTGCGGAGGCTGGCGAACCGGGTCGGTCGAGGCGTTTCCGTCGATCAGGGTGGATCCGGCCAGCAGTTCGCGGATGCGTGCGGCGACCTCGATCTGTCCGCGCTGGCCGCGCGCCTGGTGCAGTTCGTCGATGAATGCGTCACCGAAGCCCATCAGCGCCTCGATGCTCATCGCGGCGGTGATCTGGGCTGTTTCCAAGAGGTTCTGGGCGTCGTAGAGCGCCAGCGCCGCCTGGGCGCAAGAGAACGAGGTGCCGTTGAGCAGGGCCAGTCCGTCCTTGGCACCCAGCGGCAGTCGCTCGATGCCGGCATGCCGCATCGCGGCGATGCCGCTGACGACCTTGCCGTCCAGGAGGGCCTCACCCGAGTCCAGTTCCTCGTCCTCGCCGGTGTGCGATCGGGACATCACGATGGCCACGTGGGCCAGCGGGATGAGGTCGCCGGAGGCGCCGAGCGAACCGTACTCCGGGATCGCGGGGCAGACGCCCGCGTTGAGCATCTTGGCCAGGGTGGTGATGATTTCCGGGCGGACCCCGGAGTAGCCCTGGGTCAGGCTGACGATGCGGATGAACATCGTCGCCCTGACCACCTCCTCGTCCACGTTGCGCCCGACGCCGGCGGCGTTGGAGAGCACCAGCCGGCGGGAGAGCTCGGCGGCATCCGACGGTTCGGCGAAGGCCCGGCGCCCAGCCAACGAGCCGAAACCGGTGTTGATGGAGTAGATCGGCGGGGTCTGCTTGCCGGGGCCCATCTGGTCGACCACGCCTTGGAGCCATTCTTGGCTCGGGCGCATGGCCTCGAAGACGGCCTCGTCGATGACCACCGGACGGCGGTGCCGGGCAACCTGGATGAGGTCATCGAGGGTGGCACGGTGAACGCCGATGGTCACCGGTGCCGTCTCAGCCAATACTGCTGTAGTCATCAAGGGTCTCCCTGGTTGATTTGTTCGGAGTGCTTTCTTGCAATGCGTGGGTAAGTTTGTTGGCGGACTCGCGAATGACCCGCAGCGTGGAGGAAATCCAGAGCTTTGAGCCGCATTGGCCTTCGGGGCCGGCCACGTTGATGGAGCAGACGACTTCGCCGTGGTTCACCACGGGGACGGCGATGGACACCGACCCGGGATCGAGTTCGCCGCGCGAGAGGACGTATCCGGAGGAGCGGATCTGTGAAATGGAGGCCAGGATCTGCTCGCGACCCAGGGTGTTTTGGGTGAACCGGGCCATCTGTCCGGAGAGTACCTGATGCACCACCTCGGGCGGCGCCCAGGCAAGCAGCAGGCGTTGACCGGCGCCCGCGTGGAGGGGCAGCAATTCGTTGACGGCGAACGAGTATTTCAAGGACTTGTCGGGTTCCACCCGGCGAAGGCACATGGCCTGGGAACCGATGCGCACGATCATGACCGCGGTTTCCCCCACCTGGTCCACGATTTCACGCAGGACCGCGTTTCCGACCTCGGACAGGAAGGACTGGGCCTGGTGCTGGCCGGAAACCCTGAGCATGACCTGCCCGGGGCGGTAGTGTCCTTCTTCCTCGATCACGAAGTTTTGTTCGCGCAGCGCCCTGAAGTACCGGTATGCGGTGCTGGAGGGAATGCCTAGTTTGCTCGCCACCGCGTCGACAGTGACATCGCCGTCGGCGGCGACCTCGGCCAGGATGCTCAGACCCCGCTCAAATGACGTTGCCATCCCTCGTCCCTCCCTTCGGCTTTTCGTGTGATGCAAGACATATATTCAGGCATTGCAACGATGTTCCATGCTGCGCAACGGAAGAACAATTCGGGTTCTCACTATGTGGGAATCGCACTAACCCCAACTTTCACATCGCGTTAGGTTGATGGCATTCACCACTACTTTGGGGAGGCACCCTTGGACTCGAAACTGGCCGGCGCGACGGCACCCATATTCACGGAAGACCCCTACTCAACCGAACATCTCGCGGATCCCTACGCACTCTTTGAACGCATGCGCGAGGTTGGACCCGTGGTCGAAATCCAGGAACACGGCGTCCTCGCAGTCACCCGCTTTGATGAATGCAAAGAAGTCCTAGATGACTACCGGACCTTCATCTCCGGCGCGGGTGCCGGGCCCAAGAATTTGCACCACGAACCCAGCTGGCGGGCCCAGGGCATCATGGAATCCGATCCACCGATCCACACCCAGATGCGCCAGGCCATGGCCGGGGTCATCTCCCCGCGCGGGGTTCGTTCGTTGCGTGCCGGGTTCGAGGAGTACGCGACCGAGCTCGTTGACGAACTCCTGGAACGCGGCGAATTCGACTTGATCAAGGACATGTCCGAGGTCTTCCCGCTGCGGGCATTCGGCGACGCGGTGGGCATCCCGCGGGAAGGGCGGGCCGAAAACCTCCTGACGCTCGGGGCCGCAAACTTCTCCACCTTTGGGCCCGACACGCCCCTGGCCCGTGAGCACTTTGCCGCCGGCGCCGGCACGAACGACTGGGCCATGGCCAACACGGCCCGCGAGCGCTTGAGCCCCGGCAGCCTCGGGGCACAGATCTGGGATTATGCGGACCGCGGCGAAATAACCACCGCGCAGGCGGCACTGTTGGTGCGGGCCATGCTCTCGGCGGGCCTTGACACCACCATCTTCTCCCTCGGGTCCACGTTGCTGACCCTGGTGCGCCACCCCGAGCAGTATGCCAAGGTCCACGAGAATCCCAAGCTCGTGAAGTTCGCCATCGACGAGGCGTTCCGGTTCGAGTCACCGTTCCAGTCCTTCTACCGCACGACGAGCGAGGCTACGGAGATCGGCGGCGTCGCCGTCCCGGAGGACACCAAGGTTGCAGTCTTCGTGGGCGCGGCGAACCGCGACGAGCGCCGCTGGGGTCCCACCGCCCACGAATACGACATCACCCGGCAGTCCGGCGGGCACCTGGCCTTCGGCATGGGCATCCACCAGTGCGTGGGTCAGCCGCTGTCCCGCCTTGAAATGGATGTGCTCATCACCGAGCTGGCGAACCGGGTGAAGTCCATCGAGCTGACCGCCGAACCCGAGCAGTTCATGCACACCACCCTGCGTGGTTGGAAGTCCATTCCGGTGAGGGTCACCGCGGCCTGAACAGCTCCCCCGCACCTCGGGTACGTGAAAAATCGTGCGTTGTTCCCCAAAGCAATCCGGGAACAACGCACGATTTTTGTGTGTAGGGCGTTCGCCCCTATGCGTCCACGGTGCCAAGGCGCACGTGCCCGGGGCCGAGTTCGTCCAGGGTGCGCACGCCCAGCAGCGCCATGGTCTGGCGGATCTCCCGCTCGAGGATCTCCAGGGTGCGCTCAACCCCCGCCTGTCCCCCGGCCATCAGTCCGTAGAGGTAGGCCCTGCCGATGAGCGTGAAGTTGGCGCCGGCCGCCAGCGCTGCCACCACGTCGCCGCCGCTCATGATTCCCGAGTCGGCGATGACGAGCTTCTCCGGCCCGACGGCGGCGCGGATCGCCGGCAACTGCATCAGCGGCACCGGGGCCCTGTCCAGCTGCCGTCCCCCGTGGTTGGAGACCACCACGCCGTCGGCTCCGTGCCCGAAGCACTCCACGGCATCCTCCGGTCCCTGGACGCCCTTGACGATCA
Source organism: Paeniglutamicibacter sp. NPDC012692 (assembly GCF_042901625.1). Lineage (NCBI taxonomy): Bacteria > Bacillati > Actinomycetota > Actinomycetes > Micrococcales > Micrococcaceae > Paeniglutamicibacter > Paeniglutamicibacter sp. NPDC012692. The sequence goes on along the minus strand of NZ_JBIBDE010000008.1, from coordinate 99,985 downwards.
GGGTCCCGGGCCAGGCCTCCCTGACCCAGCCCAGGTCGGCGTAGCTCAGCGAGGCGTCGAACATGGTGTTGAACTGGGCGCTGACGTTTCCCGGGTCATCGGCAAAGTTCGCGAATTCCAGCGGCGGCGTGGTGAGGAAGTCCAGGCACCACCCCGGGCGCCTGACCGCATCAACCATGGTCCGCACGCCGAGCGTCGGCGGCAGGGTCATGCCGTTTCGCGCATCGCGCACGCGCGTCGAGGTGACGGCGGTGTCCACCGTCAGCATCAGTGCGTCATAGCCGGCAGCCCGGGCCCTGCGCATCATCTCCAGGGACAGTGCGCGGTCCTGGCGCAGGTACAGCTGGAACCATCGGGTGCCCAGCGGCGCCGCCGCTGCGGTTTCCTCGATGGACACCGTGCCCATGGTGGCCAGGGTGAAGGGAACGTTGTGCTTGGCGGCGGCCGCGGCCCCCGCGTGTTCGCCGTCCGCGTGCATGAGCCGGGTCAGCCCCGTGGGGGCGATGCCCACGGGCAGCGAGAACTCCGTCCCGGCCACGGTTGTGCGCGGGTCCACCACGCTCACGTCGCGCAAGATCCCGGGGACAAGCTCCACGTTCCGGTACGCGCGGTAGTTGCGGTCCAGGGTTTCCTCGGAATAGGAGCCGCCGTCGGCGTAGTCGAAGGCCGCGGTGGGAGTGCGGCGCCTGGCCAGCAGCCGCAGGTCTTCCACGGTGAGGGCCGCTGTTGCGGAGTTGCCGCCCGGTTTCGGGAACGGCTTGAATCTCAATTGCGCGAGCGCTGCCGGGATCCGCGTGAGAGAACGTTTCATGATGCGAAGCGGCCTGCCTTTCGATGCTGGAGGACACTTTTCCTCCCCGCATCCTAGGCATCACCGTGGCACCGCCCACAAGCGGCATTCCCGCACCGCGGGAATCGGCCGGGCCGGGCGGCGCTTAAAGACCGACGGCGGCCGGTCTCCCGGAATACCGGGTGGTCGGCCGCCGTCGGCGGATGCTGATTGTGCCTTAGAGGGCGGCGAAAACTTCGCGCAGCAGCGTTGCGGTTTCCGACGGGGTCTTGCCGACCTTCACGCCGGCAGCCTCAAGTGCTTCCTTCTTGGCCTGTGCGGTACCGGCCGAGCCGGAGACGATGGCGCCAGCGTGGCCCATGGTCTTGCCCTCGGGTGCGGTGAAGCCTGCCACGTAGCCGACAACCGGCTTGGTGACGTTGGCCTTGATGAAGTCGGCTGCACGCTCTTCGGCGTCGCCGCCGATTTCACCGATCATGACGATGGCCTTGGTCTCCGGGTCCGCCTCGAACGCAGCCAGGGCGTCGATGTGGGTGGTGCCGATGACCGGGTCGCCGCCGATGCCGATGGCGGTGGAGAAGCCGAGGTCGCGCAGTTCGTACATCATCTGGTAGGTCAAGGTACCGGACTTGGAGACCAAGCCGATCGGGCCCTTGCCGGTGATGTTGGCCGGGGTGATGCCTACCAGTGCTTCACCCGGGGTGATGATGCCGGGGCAGTTCGGGCCGATGATGCGGGTGATCTGCTTGCCGTCGGCGTCGACCTTGGACTGGGCAAGTGCCCAGAACTCGGCCGAATCCTGTACCGGAACGCCTTCGGTGATGACAACGACCAGGCCGATGCCTGCCTCGATGGCTTCGACGACTGCATCCTTGGTGAATGCCGGCGGAACGAAGACGATGGAAACATCGGCACCGGTTTCGGCCATGGCTTCTGCCACTGCGCCGTAAACCTTGATGTCCTTGCCGCCGTGCACGACGGTGGTGCCGGCCTTGCGGGCGTTGACGCCACCGACGACGTTGGTGCCGGCCTTCAGCATCAGGGCGGTGTGCTTGGTACCCTCGCCACCGGTGATGCCCTGAACGATGACCTTGGAGTCCTTGTTAAGGTAAATGCTCATGTTCGCGTATCCCTACTTACTTCGCTGCGTTGGCGAGCTCGGCGGCCTTGTCGGCGCCCTCGTCCATGGTTGCTGCCAGGGTGACCAGCGGGTGGTTGGCCTCGGCCAGGATGCGGCGGCCTTCCTCCACGTTGTTGCCGTCAAGGCGCACAACGAGCGGCTTGTTGGCTGCGGAACCGAGTTCGGCCAGCGCGCCGACGATGCCCTTGGCAACGGCGTCACACGCGGTGATGCCACCGAAGACGTTCACGAATACGGACTTGACCTGCTCGTCATTCAGGATGACGTCCAGACCGGCGGCCATCACCTCTGCGGAGGCTCCACCTCCGATGTCCAGGAAGTTGGCGGGCTTCACGTTGCCGTGGTTCTCGCCTGCGTAGGCAACAACGTCCAGGGTGGACATGACCAGGCCAGCACCGTTGCCGATGATGCCCACTTCGCCGTCCAGCTTGACGTAGTTGAGGTCCTGGGCCTTGGCCTTGGCCTCGAGCGGATCCGCGGCGTCCTTGTCTTCAAGGTCTGCGTGGTGCGGGTGGCGGAAGTCGGCGTTCTCGTCGATGGAGACCTTGCCGTCCAGTGCCACGATGTCGCCGGCGCCGGTGCGAACCAGCGGGTTGACCTCAACCAGGGTTGCATCTTCCTTCTTGAAGACGTCCCACAGCTTCAGGATTGCCGAGGCAACCTTTTCGGTCAGTTCCGGGGCGAAGCCTGCTGCTGCAACGATCTCGTCGGCCTTGGCCTGGTCGATGCCAACGGCCGGGTCAACGGCGATGCGTGCCAGTGCCTCGGGGCGCTCAACGGCGAGTTCCTCGATTTCCATGCCGCCTTCAACCGAGCACATGGCCAGGTAGTTGCGGTTGGCGCGGTCCAGCAGTACGGAGAAGTAGAACTCCTCGGCAATGTCTGCACCCTGGGCGATCATGACCTTGTTCACGGTGTGGCCCTTGATGTCCATGCCGAGAATGTTGGTTGCGTGCTCGAATGCCTCGTCGGCGGTCTTTGCGACCTTGACGCCACCGGCCTTGCCGCGGCCTCCGACCTTTACCTGGGCTTTAACAACCACGACGCCGCCGATTTTCTCGGCTGCGGCCTTGGCTTCTTCAGGAGTGTAGGCAACGATGCCGGCCAGCACGGGTACGCCGTGCGACTCGAACATATCGCGCGCCTGGTATTCATACAGGTCCACGGGCTTGTGTCCTTCTTGTCGAAGTCTATGCTGACTCGAAGACGCGGCAAGGCATAACCATGTCGCGCCTCAGAGGGGAGCACCGGGCCTTAATCAGGCCTGATGCACCTTCAGACTAACGCTTTCCACCGCAATGACCCAGTTCTACAAAACGTAGAGACGGGCCCGGCGCCATGCCCGCCGCTCCCGGCGCGTAAAATGTGCCGCAAAAATGCTAGTCAAGCCTAGTCAAAGGTGCGTAACGGAGCAGCAACCGCTTTTCGGCGTCCGCAAACTTCACCTTCGCGACAGTCTTGTCACCGGCGCCCTCAAGCGCCAGGACAACGCCCTGCCCGAAGGTGCCGTGCGAGACCTTGTCGCCGATGTTCAGCGCGATGATTTCCTTGTTGGGTTGGACACGGGCACTGCGCGCCGCTGCCCGTGCGGTGGGCGCGGTGCGCAGGGTGTGTTCTTCGCTGGCGCCGCTCAGGCGCGTCGCTCCACCGCCGGCATTTCCGCGTCCAGCGCCCCAATACGAGCCGGATTCGTAGCGGCTGGTGGCGAAGTTCCCGGAACCGCCGAACGAATCGAAGGACGAACGCTTGGTGCCTTCGCGCTTCCAATCCAGCAAGTCAACCGGGATTTCCTCGAGGAACTGGCTCGCGGGGTTGTACTGCGACTGGCCCCACAGGCTGCGGTATTCGGCACGCGTGAGGTACAGGCGTTCCCGGGCACGGGTCAGCCCCACGTAGGCCAGCCGGCGTTCCTCGGCGAGTTCTTTCTCGTCGGTCAGCGAACGCTGGTGCGGGAAAATCCCGTGTTCCATGCCGGTGAGGAACACCACCGGGAACTCGAGCCCCTTGGCCGTGTGAAGCGTCATCAACGTGACGAACCCCTCGCGGCGGGCCATGTTTGCGCCCTCGTCGTCGCTGGGTGCGTCGGGGATCTGGTCGGCGTCGGCGACGAGCGCCACGCGTTCCAGGAAGTCCGTGAGCGTGCCCTCGGGGTTTTCCTTCATGAAGTCGCGCACCACGGCCACCAGTTCGGCGAGGTTTTCGACGCGCGACTCGTCCTGCGGGTCGTTGGAGGAACGCAGCATTTCCAGGTACCCGGTTTGTTCGAGCACCGCCTCGAGGGCCTCGGCCGGACCTGACCCGTCTGCCACGACCGCCAGGTCGTCGAGGATCTTGACGAACGAGGCAATCATGTTCTGGCCCCGCGTGCCCAGGCCCGGCGCTTCGTCCGCCCGGCGCAGGGCCTCCATGAAGGAAATGCGTTCGCGTTCGGCAAGGGCCGCAACCGAGTATTCGGCCCTGTCGCCGATGCCGCGCTTGGGTTCGTTGAGGATGCGGCGGACGTTGATGTCGTCCTCCGGGTTCATCAGGACCCGGAGGTACGCCAGGGCGTCCTTGACTTCCTTGCGGTCGTAGAAGCGGGTGCCGCCGATGACCTTGTACTTCAGGTCCACGCGCATGAGCTGTTCCTCGAGCGAACGCGACTGGGCATTGGTGCGATAGAAGATCGCGACGTCCCCGGGTCGGATGTCTTCCTCGTCGTTCAGGCGAAGGATCTCGTCGGCGATCCAGCGCGCCTCGTCGGATTCGGATTCACCCACGTAGCCGACGATTTTTTCGCCGTCGCCCTCGGCGGTCCACAAGCGCTTCTCGGGTCGGTTCGGGTTGCGCTTGATGACCTCGTTGGCTGCCGAGAGGATCGTCTGCGTGGAGCGGTAGTTCTGCTCCAGCTTGATGGTTTCGGCGTCCGGGTAATCCTTGGAGAATTCCACGATGTTGCGGATGTCCGCACCGCGGAACGCGTAGATCGACTGGTCGGAATCGCCGACAACGGTCAGTTCCCCGCCCGGGGTGGGGCCGTCGGGTCCGGTCAGCTCGCGCACCAACGCGTACTGGGCGTGGTTCGTGTCCTGGTACTCGTCGACCATGACGTGGCGGAAACGCCTGCGGTAGTTGTCCGCCACGGCGGGGAATGCGCGGAAGATGTTGACCACGTGCGCAATCAGGTCGTCAAAGTCCAGGGCGTTCGCCGCGCGCAGGCGCTCGGCGTATCCGCGGTAGACCTGAGAAACCGCACGGGCGAAGGGGTCGTTCGAGTCGACGGTCGCGGCATACTGCTCGTCGTCGATCAGCTCGTTCTTGAGCGCAGAAATCTTGTGGGCCATGGACTTCGGCGTGAACCTTTTCGGGTCCAGCTCCAGGCCCTTGGAAACCATGGTGATCAGGCGCAGCGAATCGGCCGAATCGTAAATCGAGAAGCTCGACTTCAGCCCGACCGCGGCGGCCTCGCGGCGCAGGATGCGTACGCACGATGAGTGGAAGGTCGATATCCACATCTTCTTGGCCACATCGTCGCCCACCAATGCCGCAATGCGCTCACGCATTTCCGCCGCAGCCTTGTTGGTGAAGGTGATGGCAAGGATTTCATGCGGGCGTGCGCGGCCCGTGGCCAGCAGGTAGGCAATCCGGTGCGAGAGCACGCGGGTCTTGCCCGAGCCCGCTCCTGCAACGATGAGCAGTGGTGAACCGGCATGCTTGACGGCCTGTTCCTGCTGCGGGTTCAGGCCCCTGAGGAGCTCGAGGGCGTCCGGCAGTGGCTGGGCTGGAGCGGGTGCGACGAAGTCATCGAAAAGGAAATCCATGATGGGCCCTAGTCTACGTGGAGCCTGCCCCGGCTTGGCCGGTGGGTGTTTGTTTGAAGGCATAATTGGTTCATGGCCAAGTCACGCAAGTCGAAACAGTACAACCGCCCTGCCCCCGCGGCGCCGGTCGTCAACCCGTCAACGGAACGCACGCCCGAACAGGCGCAGGGCAACGGAAACCTGGTCCTGGTGGCAGGCGTTGGCGCAGTGATTCTCCTCTTCTGGTACTACCACCTGCTGACGCTGAACCAGATGACCGACCTGTCCAACGGACTGATGATGCCGGACCAGATGATCGGCGGCTATTCCGTCGAACACATCGAGGCCCTGCGGGCCTCGATGGACAAGAATGCCGTCGGCCAGCTGAATTACCTCCACAAGACCGCAGGCCTGCTCTTCCCGCTTTTCCTGGCCCTTGTCACGATGCTTGCGGTGAACCTCAATACGTCGCGCGGTGCCCTGCGCTGGGTGCTGTGGGCGGTGCCGATGCTGTTCGCCGTCGTTGACCTGTGGGAGAACAGCGCCATCGACGCGCTCCTCAACGGCCCGGTCGACCCGGCCGCGGTTGCGCTGGCCTCGACGCTGACCACCACACGCTGGATCCTGCTCTTCGCCACCGCGGCGATCCTGGTCGGGGTGCTGGTGGCCTCCTTCATCCGCACGTTCCGCGAGAAGTGGGAAGCCTCGAAGCAGGGACTGCTCTAACCCCGGCCAGCGGCACCCGGTGCGACGTGCGGGGTGCCGCTTCCAAAATTCTTGTCGAAAAACCGCTACGATTAGTAGGGTTCGTTTCGACGAAACAAGCCTCTGTAGCTCAGTTGGATAGAGCGACCCTCTCCTAAAGGGTAGGCCGTCGGTTCAATTCCGGCCAGGGGCACCACACCGTTATGACCTGCACTTGTGCAGGTCATAACGCGTTTAATGGCTCTCCCGAGGAAACCGGTCAGTCGTTGGTGCCGGCCGCGGAGGTCGTGCGGCGCACCGGACGGACCATCGCCCAGGCGCACGCATCCCTGGACGGGCCTTGCCCGGGTTTGGAAAGGGAGTGTTTGAAAAGCCGCCACTGCGGATCCGGGCGTCGTTTCACGGCGCCGGCATGAACCGCTCGGGGCGTTTGCCGCATGTGTGCGGCCAGAGCATCCCGACGCCGCGGAGCGGGCGGGATCGACCCGGAAGGGCTTTAAGAAAAGGTGCCGTCGACCGGTGAAATGTGGGATAACTCCCATTACATCCCACATCACCGGTCGACGGCGTTGGAGTGGCTCCCCAGCAGCCGACCTGCCGTTCCCCCACACATCAATATTGCGGATAATCGAGACTTTCACGCAAACAACGGTGGGCAGTTCGGTTACTACCAACTCCTACCGGACATCTAAATCCATTTAGAAGGGTTTGTCAACCGAGTCACCTAATTCACGTAAAAGGGTCGTTCGGCGCGTAACCGAACGACCCTTCAACTGATTTTTGCGACCGCTTAGCGCAGCAGGAGCGCAGCGGCCTTTGGCGACAAACTGGCGTCCATCACTGCGCAGGCACCGCCAATTGCCCCGGCTTCGGGTCCAAGCGTCGAGGAACGAACCTCGATGCCGTGCACGTTCTTGGAGCTGAATCGCTCGTTGATGACCTCGCGGACTCCGTCAAGGCAGTAGTCCCCGACCTCGGACCACAGGGGTCCGCCAAAAATGACCTGGGAGACGTCCAGCGCGTTGCAGAGCTGGCCGGCGACCTGCCCGACCTTGCCCATGCATCCGCGCATGAGGGTCGCGGCACTTTCGTTGCCCTCGCCAGCCATCTTCACGATCTGGCTCATGCCTTCGGCACGCTCTTCGGGGGTTCCGTCATCCGGCACGGTCAACGTCAAGCCGGCTTCACGGGCCAATTGCGCCACGTGGTTGAACGCCAGGTTGGCATGCAGGCAATCGTTGCGGCCGCAGGTGCACGGCTGGGCGACGACGCCGGTCGAGTAGTGGCCGACCTCGCCCGCGTTGTTGCTGACGCCTCGGTGGATTTCCCCGTTGAGGACCATGCCTGCGCCGATGCCCGCACCCACGTACATGAGGATGAAGTTGTCCCGCGCGGCGTCGTTCCCCTTCCACAATTCCGCAATGGATGCGGCAATCGTGTCCTTTTCGAGGATGACATCCAGGTCGAGCATGCGTCGCAGTGGCTCGACGATCGCCACGTCCTTCCAGCCGTCAAGCAACGGAGGATCGATCATGACCCCGCGCTCGCGGTCCAGCGGCCCGGGAGCCGCCACTCCGACGCCAACGACGTTGGCGCGCGGAATGCCCGATGCGGCGATGATCTCTTCCACGGTCTTGGCCATGGTTTCGACGGTCTTCTCCGGCACCTCGACCGGCGGAATATCCAGCCGGCGGGAATGCATCACTTCACCGCGCAGGTTTAGCATGACGACGGAAATAACTCCGGGATCCAGGTGGATTCCGATGGCAACCATGCGGTTGACTTCCAGTTCCAAGACGGTCCGGGGCTTGCCCGGACCGGAAACGATGGTGCGGTCCTCGCGGACCAAACCTTCATCGAGCAATCGGCGTACGACGTTTGAGATGGTCTGTGGAGAAAGTCCCGTGGAGCCCGCCAGCTCAACGCGGCTTACCCCGTCGACAGCGCGACGAATCGACTCAAAAATAACAGCCTGATTAAAATCCCCGAGTCGACCTAAGTTGGTGCCCCGCTGCATCAATTCTCCATTTGTAGATCCATGTATGATCCCCCGTTGGCCGTGCCCATGTCCGGATAGTCCCAGTATCCGGACGTCGCACGAAGACTACTTTGTGCCGGGCGCAATACCACTATTTTCGTATTACGCCAATAGTCGAGACTAATTCAGCCCAAAGAGCACGTTATCATCCTCGCATGTACTTTTGGCTGTTGTTAAGCTCAAGGTGTGCCAAAGATTCTCACCATCGCCGCCATGCGGCTCCTTGACCCCGCCGGACGCATTCTCTTGGTGCGCAAACGCGCAACCACCATGTTCATGCAACCGGGCGGAAAGCTCGAACCCGACGAAAGCCCCGAGGCCGCGGTCCTGCGTGAGGTGCGGGAGGAAATCGGCCTGGTTTTCGCCCCCGACCAGGTCGAATTCCTTGGGCACTGGAACGGCCCCGCGGCGAACGAGGCCGACACCGAAATCCACGCCTACCTCTACGGTGCGACCACTGCGGAAGCACCGTGCATCCAAGCCGAGATCGAGCAGATGATGTGGCTCAACCCCGCGGTCGCCCTTGAACGCGACGACATCGCTCCGCTGCTGCGCGACCACGTCCTGCCCTCGTTGCTGGGCGGCTAGCCCGACAACGGACAGACGGCCCTGCTGCCGCTACTGGGCGAACTGGGTTTCGTGCAGTTCGGCGTACCGACCGCCGGCCGCCAGCAGCTCGGTGTGGGTGCCGCGCTCAACGATTTGCCCGCCCTCGACCACCAGGATCTGGTCGGCCGAGCGGATGGTCGAGAGCCTGTGCGCGATGACCAGCGCGGTGCGGTTTTCCAGGGCCTCGGCGAGGGCCGCCTGGACGGCCGCCTCGTTGGAGGAATCCAGTGCCGCCGTCGCCTCGTCCAGGATGACAACCTGCGGCGCCGCGAGAAGCAGGCGCGCGATCGTCATGCGCTGGCGTTCGCCGCCGGAAAGCCTGTAGCCGCGCTCCCCCACCACGGTGTCCAGGCCGTCGGGCAACGCCTCGATGGTCTGCAGCAGCCGGGCCCGGGTCAGCGCCTGCCAGATCTCCGCGTCGCTGGCCCCGGGCTTTGCCAGGCGCAGGTTCGCGCCGATGGTCTCGTGGAACAGGTGCCCGTCCTGGGTCACCATCGACACGGTGGAGCGCAGCGAACCGAGTTTCAGTTCGCGGATGTCGACGCCGGCCAGTTCGACCGAGCCGGAATCGACGTCGTACAAACGGGCAAGCAGCGAGGCGATGGTCGACTTGCCCGCACCCGAGGAGCCCACCAACGCGACGGTGGAACCCGCGGGGATGTCGAAGTCGATGCCGTGGAGCACCGTCTCCCCGCCCCGGGCGTCGAGCACCGCAACGTCCTCGAGCGAGGCAAGCGAGACCTTCTCCGCGCTCGGGTAGGCGAAGGACACGCCCTTGAACTTCACGTCCACCGGCCCCGGGTCCAGGGCCCGGGCCGTCGGCGAATCGGTGATCAGCGGCTTGAGGTCCAGGATCTCGAAGACCCTGTCGAAGCTCACCAGCGCGCTGGTGATTTCCACCCGGGCGTTGGCCAGCGCGGTCAGCGGCGAGTACAGCTGGACCAGCAGCATGCCCAGGACCACCACGTCGCCGGCGGCAAGCTGGCCGCGGGTCGCGTACACGCCGCCCAGTCCGTAGACGAGGGCCAGCGCCAGGGCCGCCACCAGGGTGAGCATTGTGACGAAGAAGAACTGGCGCATCGTCATCTTCACGCCGATGTCCCGGACCCGGCCGGCGCGCATCGCGAACTGCGCGGATTCGTCGGCCGGGCGGCCGAAGAGCTTGATCAGGGTGGCGCCGGGGGCCGAGAAGCGCTCGGTCATCTGCGTGGCCATGGAGGCGTTGAGGTCCGCCGACTCCTTGCGCAGCAGGGCCAGGGTGCGGCCGAACCGGCGCGCCGGGAACAGGAAGATCGGCAACAGCACCAGGGCCGCGAGCGTGACCTGCCACGAGGTGGAGAACATGACGCCGGCCGTCAGCACCAGGGCCACGACGTTCGAGACGAGCCCGGACAGGGTCCCGGCGAAGGCCGCCTGGGCCCCGATGACGTCGTTGTTCAGCCGGCTCACCAGCGCGCCGGTGCGGGTCCTGGTGAAGAAGGCAACGGGCATCTTCTGCACGTGGTCGAAGACGGCGGTGCGCAGGTCGAAGATGATGCCCTCGCCGAGCCTGGAGGAGAACCAGCGCACGATCAGCGAGAAGATCGCGCTGAAGACGGCAACCACGGCGATCATCCCGGCAAGCCCGAGCACCGTGGCGGCATCGCTTTGGGCGACGATCGCATCGACGACCCGGCCGGCCAGGACCGGTGTCACGACGGTCAGGACCGCGGCGCACACGGAGAAGAAGACGAACACCAGCAGCTGCTTCTTGTAGACCCCGGCGAAGGCCAGGACCCGTCGCGGTGTGGTCGGCGCATACGCCTTGCCCTTGTCCTGTCCCGACATCCGCCACAGCGAATTCCAGGCGACGCTTTCCATGCTCATGAGGTGTTCCGCCAAATCTAGGGTGTGGCCGCGCGTGGCACCACGGGATTGCCGCACCGGTCAGCCGGGCCCCGACGGGTCCGAGGTGCAGACCAACTATACCGGCGGCCCGGGCGCGGCCGGACCGGTCAGCTGTCCAGGGTCGGGCCGGGCTGCAGGGAGTGCGGCACGAACCGCACGGTCATGGCCTTGAACCCGGGGGTGTTGGATTCGCGGGCCACCAGGTCGCGGTGCACCAGCGCGTTGGCCTCCGGGAAGTACGCCGCGGCGCACCCCTTGGCCGTCGGGTAGGACACCAGGCGGAACCTGTTGGCGCGGCGCTCGGTGCCGCCGAAGGTGGAGATCACGTCCACCAGCGACTTGTCCTCCAGGCCCAGCTCGAGGAGGTCATCCGGGTTGATGAGGATGACGCGGCGCCCGTCCTTGATGCCGCGGTAGCGGTCGTCCAGCCCGTAGAACGTGGTGTTGTACTGGTCGTGGCTGCGCATGGTCTGCAGGATCAGGTGCCCCTCCGGGGCGTGCAGCGCCTCGAACGGCGAGACCGTGAACCTGCCCTTGCCGATGTCCGTGGCGAAGGAGCGGGTGTCGCGCGGCGGGTTGGGCAGTACGAACCCGTTGCGGCCGCGCACCCGGCGGTTGAAGTCCTCGAAGCCCGGCAGCACCCGGGAGATGTGGTCGCGGACGACGTCGTAGTCCTCGGCCATGGCCTTCCAGGGGACCACGTGGTCCTCGCCCAGGATGGCGGTGGCCATGCGGGCGACGATGACGGGTTCGGCCAGCAAGTGCTCGGAGACCGGCTTGAGCCGGCCCTGGGTCGAGTGGATGACGGACATCGAGTCCTCCACCGAGAGGAACTGCGGGCCGCCGGCGTGCTTGTCGTCGCGGTCCGTGCGGCCCAGGGTGGGCAGGATCAGCGAGGTCTGCCCGTGCACCACGTGGGAGCGGTTGGGCTTGGTGGAGATGTGGACGGTGAGCTTGGCGCGCTGCATGCCGGCCTCGAGCGCCTCGGTCTCCGCGTTCGCCAGGGCGAAGTTGCCGCCCATCGACACGAAGACGTCGACCTCGTCGTTCGCGAAGGCGTCGAGTGCCTCCGTGGAGTCGTAGCCGTGGGCGCGCGGGGAGTCGATCCCGAATTCCGCGTCGAGGGCCGCCAGCAGCTTCTCGCCCGGTTTCTCCCAGATGCCCATGGTCCGGTCGCCCTGCACGTTCGAGTGCCCGCGCACGGGGCAGGCGCCGGCGCCCGGCTTGCCGAAGTTGCCCTGCATCAGCAGCAGGTTGATGATTTCCTTGAGCGTCGGCACCGAGTGCGGCTGCTGGGTCAGGCCCAGCGCCCAGCAGAAGATCGTCGCCTTGGATTCGATCAGCAGCCCGGCGATCTCCGTGATCTCCACGCGGGTCAGCCCGGTGGCCTCCTCCGTGGCCTCCCAGTCGAGGTCCGCGCGGGCGGCCCGGTAGGCCTCGAAGCCGTCGGTGGCCGAATCGATGAAGGCCCGGTCGATCACGGACCCCGGGTTCATTTCCTCCGCGGCCAGCAGCAGGTGCCCGAATGCCTGGAAGAGCGCCAGGTCCCCGCCGACCTTGATCTGCAAGAAGTGGCTGCTGACGTCGGAGGACTTGCCAAGCATGCCGCTGACGCTCTGCGGGTCCTTGAAGCCGAACAACCCGGCCTCAGGCAGCGGGTTCACCGCGACGACGCGGGCACCGCGCTTGCGGGCCTCGGAAAGCGCCGAGAGCATGCGCGGGTGGTTGGTGCCCGGGTTCTGGCCGACGACGAAGATCAGCTCGGCGTGCTCGAAGTCCTCGAGGGAGACGGTGCCCTTGCCGATGCCGATCGTGGGGTTCAGCGCCGAGCCGGAGGATTCGTGGCACATGTTGGAGCAGTCCGGCAGGTTGTTGGTGCCCAGCGAGCGTGCCAGCAGCTGGTACATGAACGCGGTCTCGTTGGCGGTCCGGCCCGAGGTGTAGAAGACGCACTTGTCCGGCGTGGTCGCGTTGACGTGCTCGCCGATGGTGCGGAAGGCCTCGGCCCAGGTGATCGGCGTGTAGTGGGTCTCCCCGGCGCGGATGACCATGGGTTCGGTGATGCGGCCCTGCGAGCCGAGCCAGTACTCGGTCTTCTCGCGGAGCACGCCGATGGGGTGCTCCGCCCACCACGCGGGGGTGACGGTGCGCGCGCTGGCTTCCTCGGCGATGGCCTTGGCGCCGTTTTCGCAGAACTCTGCGGGCTTGCGGGCGCCGGTGATGGACTCCGGCCAGGCGCAACCGGGGCAGTCGAAGCCGCCGCGCTGGTTGATCCGGAGCATCGAACGGATCGTGCGCGTCACGCCGGCCTCGGCGAAGCCGCGCTCAAGGGACACCTTGACCGCCTCGACCCCGGCGGCACTGCGCTTCGGCTTGCCGACCACCAGGTCGTCTTCGTTGATGTCTTGCGTTGGGGCCGGGCGATTCATCTTGTTCCTCCACGTCACAGCGGTGTTGCTGGATTGCTCGCCACCGGGGGCGTGCTGGCACTGGCGTCGGGGGCACCGGGGGTTCCCACGGCCGTCGAGCCGGTGGGCCTTCTAGGCACCTAGTACGCGTTGAGCATGAGTGTATAGGTTCACGCTGCTGGTGCGGGAAAAAGCGGCGAGGGTGAGTCCCGATTGTTGCGCCAGCTCGACGGCAAGCGACGACGGGGCGCTGACCGCGGAGAGCACGGGGATCCCCGCCATCGCCGCCTTCTGGACCAGTTCGAAGGACGCCCGGCCGGAGACCTGAAGGACCGTTTCGCCCAGCGGGAGCAGGCCCTCGCGCAGGGCCGCACCGATGACTTTGTCCACCGCATTGTGCCTGCCCACGTCCTCGCGCAGCACCAGCAGCTTGCCGTCGGTGCCGAAGAGGCCGGCCGCGTGCACGCCGCCGGTGGCGCTGAAGAGCTGCTGGGCCTCGCGCAGGGTGTCCGGCATGGCCAGCAGGGTTTCCAGCTCCACCATCCCGGCCGCGGATTCCAGCGCGTAGTGGGATTTCTTGCGCACCTCGTCGATCGAATTGGTCCCGCAGATGCCGCAGGCGGAACTTGTCACCACGTGGCGGGCCGCCGACAGGTCCGGGGCCTGGGCACCGAAGCCCAGCTGCACCTCGATGACGTTGAAGGTCTGGTTGCCTTCCTCGTCGGTGCCGGCGCAGTAGCGCATGGCCACCAGGTGCTCGGCCCGGGAAATGATGCCCTCGGCGAGCAGGAACCCGGCGACCATGTCGAAGTCGTCGCCCGGGGTGCGCATGGAGGTGGTGAAGGGAGTGGATCCGAAACGAATTTCCAGGGGTTCCTCGACGGCGAGTTTTTCCTCCCGCTCGTTCCACGCACCGTCAAGGGTGGCGCGGACGATGCGCCGGCGCACGATTTTGCGTCCCATTCTCACATTCCTTTTCTTGCGTCCGGCTGCCGCCGGCCAAATCGATGGGATTCCCCGGTTACCAAGGTAGTCCAAGGTAGCCGACGGGGGTTCCGGCCCGGGCGCCGGCGGGCGGGACGACCAGGATCGCCTCGGCCCCGGAGAGCCCGCGCAGCATGGCCGAGCCGACGTGCTCGGCCGGGGCCAGCGCGTCGGGGGCAAACGGGTCTGCGGAGCGCACCCAGCGCGCCGGGATGAGCCTGTGCCGGCCCGGCAGCGGTCCGAAGTCGACGGCGCCGAGCGCGTTGCCGGGTTCCGCCGGTTCCGTGCCGCAGGCGCCGCGCAACAGCGGGTCGACCAGCGTCGCAACCGCCATCAGTGCGGCCAGCGGGTTGCCCGGCAGTGCCACGAGGATGCGCCCGTCGGGCAGCGTCGCGAGCATCGAGGGGTGGCCGGGACGCATGGTGATGGAGGAAACGACTTCCTTGCCGCCAAGTTCGGCCACGGCGCCGCGCACGAAGTCGCGGTCGGAGAACCCGGTGCCGCCCGTGGTGACGACGATGTCGGCGGCCAGGGCAGGCACGTCGGTGAGCGCGTCAAGGCTCTGGGCCCGGGAATCGCCGATGCGCGCCGAGCTCGCTGCCCGCCCGCCCAGCGCCGCGATGATCTGCGGCAGGACCGGGGAGAAACCGTCGCGCACCTGTCCGGGGGCCGGGGTGCCGGAGGTGGTGACCTCGTCCCCGGTGTAGACCAGGTGGACCTTGGGACGCGCGGCAACCAGCAGCTCGTCGTACCCCGCCACCGCGGCGGTGGCCACGACCCCGGCACGAAGCACGGTGCCCGCCGCCTGCAGCACGTCGCCCGGCGCGGCCTCGGTTCCGGCAGGACGGATGTCGGCTCCCGGGGACAGCTGCCTGTCGGCGGTGAGCATCCCGTCTCGCTCGGTGGTGTGCTCCAGGCGGACGATGGCCTCGGCGCCGTCGGGGATCAAGGATCCCGTCACCACCGCAACTGCTTCGCCGGGGGCCAGCGAGACCCTGGCGCCCTCGGCCGGGTTGTGGGCAACCGCGTCGAGCAACAGCCAGGGGCCCCGCCCGGACACGGCGAATCCGTCCATGGCGGAGGTTGCGCAGTGCGGTATGGGGTAACGGGCAACCAGGTCCCGGGCCAGCACGCGGCCGCCGGCCTGGTGCAAGGGGACGAGTTCCGGGGCCAGCTGCAGGGCCCGGCCCAGCCGGTGTGCGTCCTGCCGCGCGTGTTCCCAGTCGTGGTCGTGGTCGGGCATGCTCTAGTCGTCGGTGCCGGCGGTGACGCGCGCCTGCAGGACCTCACGCGCCAGGGCATCGGCGGAATCCATGGCGTGCTTCTCGCTTGCCTGTCCCCTGCCCACGGCGAGTCCCGCCGCGTAGCCGGCCACGTAGGTGGTCAGCGGGGCCGCGGGGCGCACGATTCCGTGGGCCGCAACCCCGGCCAGGGAAAGCACCTTGTCGATGTCGACCTGCGTGTCGGTGAGTTCATAGGCGGCCAGTAGTTCCCTGACCCAGTCGTCGAGTTCCTCTGCAGGCATTTGGTGTTCTCCTCGTCAGTGGCCGTTTGCCACCGTAATCCCGTGACGCCCGGCATCCCCCGGAGTGTCGATGTCGCTGAAATCCACCTCTGGCAGCTTCAGTCGTTCCATCTGCACTGTAGCAAGCAGACGCATCATTGACGCATTCTCCAGGCTGCCGTGGGGTTCGGCGGCCTGCTGGATTGCCGCCTTCAGCGCCTCGGTGGTGATGGCGCAGGCTAGCGTCTGCAGGACCCCGCCGGCGTCCTGCGGCACCCACGCCTCGACGCCGGGGGCCCTGCGGCGCGCCACCTCCAGCAGCGCCTTCACCACGGGAGCCGGTTCCAGCAGGTCGGCGGCCAACACCACGGTGATTTCCGCTGCGGCGCTTGGCCATTCGGCGCTTTCGTCATCGGGGCCGTCGTCGAGCGCCGCACGCCCCGCGGCCACGGCGGCGGCCGGACCGGCATAGTTGGGGTACTCCCGGGTGATGACCACGCGCTGGCTGTCGGGTGCGTTTTCCATGTACCGGGTCACGGCGTCCGCCAGTGCGTGTGCTCCGACCACGGCAATGCCTTCGGCGTCCTTCACCGCGTTCAGCGCGTGCTCGAGCAGGGTTTCCCCGTGGTGTTCAAGCAGAGGCTTGCTCACCCCGCCCAGCCGTGAGCCACGGCCGCCTGCCACGATGATGGCATCAAATTTCATGCTGCGCTCCGAAGGAATGGGCTCCAGGCTTCCGCGGGGCGGTCCAGTTCGGTGATGAACCAGTGGGCGCCGCGCGGAGTGCCGGGTGCAAAACGTAGTTTCCATCCCAACTGTGCCAGCGTCCTGTCGCCTTTGGCGCTATTGCAGCCATGACATGCCGCCACGAGGTTTTCCCAGCTGTCGGCCCCGCCCCGGCTGCGCGGAATGATGTGGTCCACCGTGCTGGCGCTGCGGCCGCAGTAGGCACACCGGTGGGCGTCCCTGCGCAGGACTCCGCGGCGCGACACCTGGAGGTTGCGGCGGTGCGGCATCCGGACGTAGCGGTTCAGCAGGATCACCGTGGGGCGGGCCATGACTTGGTTGGGGCCGACCACCGGGTGCTCTTCGTCGGCCGCGAGCACCGTGGCCTTGTCCATGAAGACAAGCAGCAGTGCCCGGCGAAACGTGACTACCGCCAGCGGTTCAAATCCTGCATTCAGCACTAGGGTTCGCATCGGCGCATCCTTAGATCCCGACCCGGCGCAACAGAGGGACCCGTTCACAACGGAATCCCTCATGTGACGCGCGTGGCTCTGAGCATTGACTCTGGGGCTAGCCTAGGACAAAGGTCGGTGATTCCGCGCGGGTTTGGGTGAAATTGGTTCGAATTCCCTCCGAATTTTGCAAGTTGCCCGTTCCGGGAATGGTGTTGTGAAACCCCGAAAAACGGGGCTTCACAACACCATTCGCGTTTATTGGGGCGAAGCGAAACGCAATTCGAAGCTGCCGGCCCCGTCGTCCGAATGTTCGACGCCCAGCGAGCTGGACACCCAGATCCGGGATCCGTCCGGACTCATGGCCACCGCGCTGACGGTTCCTTGCAGCTCCGCACCCCGTTTCCAGCCCACCCCTCCGTCTTGGCTGGTCCAGGCAACCCCGTCAGGCGTTATGCCGACGGCCTTGGTGCGGGCCACCGCCAGGTATTGCAGCGGCGGGGTGTTTGGCGCAGGCTCGCTGAAGGTCGCGCCGTCGTCCGTGGAGCGCCACGGGCCTTGTTCGGTGGCCGCCAGTACGAGGCTTCCGCGTGGGTCCGCGGCAAGTGTCGCCGGGAGGATCCTCGGCTCGAGGTCCTTCCATGTGGTGCCGTCGGCGGTGGAACGCAACGTCGTATCGAACCCGATGATCGCGTTCTTGCTTGCCGTCATCGCGTGGAAGTCCGAAATCCCCGAACGGGAGAGGCTCTCCCAGGTTTGCCCCTTGTCGGTGGAGCGCATCAGGCCCACGGGGTTGTCCAGGTCGGCGCCGGGACCCGGGTGGCCAGAGGCATAGAAACCGTCCTTCCCGAGGGTGAAACCCATCCAGTCGACGACGGGGCCGATGCGTTGGGCGGGGTTCACCGAGACGTCGTAGAGGCCGTCGTGCGTGGCAAGCAGCACCTGTCCCTTGCCGGTGTCCGCGATGGCGTGCACATGAGCGGTCGGGTATCCAGCGACAGTCTCCATTGGCTGCGCCGTGGCATCTGCCGGCGCAGCACTTTCGATTGACGGAGCGCCCGGGCCTGGCCCGGCATCACCGGGGTCCTGGGCGCAGCCGGCAAATGCCAAGCCGCCTGCCAGCGCCACGGAAGCGAAAAGTAACGGCTTCGTTGTCATTGTCTTCATTTGTTGGCTCGCCCGCTACTTCTTGAGCATGTCGCGCATGTGCGCGATTTCGGCGTTTTGGTCGGCAATGATTTTCCGGCTCAGTTCCAGCACCCTCGGATCCTTGCCATTTTTCAGTGCCTCTTCCGCCATTTTCGTGGCTCCAAGGTGGTGCCCGATCATTTGGTTCAGGAAGAGTTCCTCGGCTGCGGCACCTTGGGCGCTGGTCAGTGCCTTCAGGTCTTCCTCACCGAGCATGCCGTCCATCGCCATGCTGTGGCCCATTTCCCGGGACTCGCCCCATCCTTCCAACCAGGATTCCATGAGCTTGATCTCGGGGGCTTGCGCGTTCTTGATGTCGGTGACGAGCTTCACCGCTTCCGGACTCAGGTTGCTCTTTTCCAGCATGATCTCGCTCATGAGAACGGCCTGTTCATGGTGGGGGATCATCGTCTGGGCGAACATGGCGTCGGCGCCGTTGTGCTCGTTTCCGGACGCCTGCTGGCCGGCTGTGGTGTTTCCACCGGGGACGGTGGCCGGTGCGGAGCAACCGGCCAGGACCAGGGTGCCCGCCACGACGGCCGTCGAAAGCATCAGGGTTGTCTTGTTCTTTTTCAACGTCTTTTCCTTGCGTGAGATGTGTTTGTGTTCCGGCTTTGCTCCGGAACACTCATCTACGGCAAATACTCAGTTGTTGTGGTGAAGGCGGCTGGAAAATGCCGGCGCTGAAGGCGATCAGGCGCGGACGATAGGGCGTCGGACCCGCACGCGGGGCGGTTCCTCCGATCCCCGGCCGTCCGAGTTTGTGTGCAAACACCACGAGGCCGAGAACGCAGGCGACTAGAAGTGCGCATTCGCCCAGCCCGATCCCGTGATCACCGTCGGGTTCGGAGGCCTGCATGTGTTGTTCGCCGTGGTCGTGCGCTGACGCAGCGAGGGAAGCCTCGGTAACAGCCGCGCTCCGGGTTTCCCCATGGTGCACGGGACCGAAGGCGGCCCCGGTGAGCACATGCATGGAGAGCAGGCCGAGGAAGAACGCGCACAAGACCACAACCTGAATGGCGGGCGACAGCGCCCGGCGATTGACAGGTCTGAACGACTTCTTCACAGGACCCACAATATACCCTCTGGGGGTATCGTTCAATTCCGTCCGCGCAAAGCAAAGGGCCCCGCTGCATCCTTGCGGATTCAGCGGGGCCCTTGAAAGAATGCTGCTTACTTGGCCAGGGTGTAGTAGCCGTAAAGCGGGTTGCGGGTCACGTCGTGGATGATCGTGTCGACGGTCGGGTTCTGTGCGCCGATCATCTTTCCGCCGCCGAGATAGATGCCTACGTGGCCGCCACCGTTCTGGAAGACCAGGTCGCCCGGCTTCGGGCTGCTGGTGCGCACGAACTGGCCGGAGGCGCGGATCGCGGAGGTGCCACGGGCGATGTCGATGCCATGCTTGGCGTAAACGTACTTGACGAAGCCGGAGCAATCCCAGCCCGAGGTGGTGTTGCCGCCCCAGACGTAGGGAACGCCAACGTACTGCGCTGCCGTCGCGGCAATGCCGGAGAGGTTTGCGGTGCTGATCGAGTCGCTCTTAGGAGCAACTGCGGTGCTGACGGCGCCGCCGCGGCTGGTGCGGGTGGTCGGCGCAAAGGCGTCGCCCGAAGCGCGGTTGGCCGTTGCACGGGTCGCGGTGTTGCTGTCGCGGGTCGTAACCGTGTTGGCGACTGCTACGACGACCGGAGCCGGCTTGGAGGTGAATGCGGCGCGCTCAATATCCAGGTCCTTGACCTTGGATGCGGAGACCGAAACAGCCTTGACTGCAACACGCTCTGCGGAGAGACCTTCTACGGGGGCAGACGATGCCTCGCGGGTTGCCGGGCCCTGACCCGGAACACCCAGGGTAAGAACCAGACCGGATGCTGCTGCAATTACTGCTGCCTGACGACCGACCGACCCAGCATTCGAGGCAACTGCCTTCGAGATGGATTCAAGTGGGTTCGTCCGAACCGAAGTCGCGCGGTGGCGACCAAGTGCTTGACGTGTAGTCACGTTGTTATGCCTCTCCTGATGCCTACGAGGTGAGCTGTCGGGTTCGAGTGGGAGTCACTCGGCAATCCGGCCCCTTGCGGGTCCGGGTTACTTAACCCCAAGGCTTCCTAACTTCAGAAGCCAAAAAGTGGGTCCCCCGCCACTGCCATGCGTTTTTTTGAACGGACACCATGCGGCGGCAGTGCTCGGCACTCCTCATGGCGGTAATCGGGCTTGAGCGCCGACTACATTTCTAGAATATATGAAACGACTGTAAATGTCACGTTCTGATCACGGAACGGTGACATTCTTCGTTATAACCAACCCGCTGGGTCTACCCACTTGCCATTGACAATGACCTCAAGGTGCAGGTGCGGACCCGTCGAGTTGCCCGTGCTACCGCTCAGCGAAACAACTTCGCCGCGCTCAACCTTTTGTCCGACCGAGACCTTCACGGCCGAGTTGTGGTTGTAGCTGGTGTGCAGGCCGTTGCCGTGGTCGATCTCCACGCGGAAGCCCGAGTGCCCTGCCCATCCCGCCTGTACGACGGTGCCGGCGGCGGTGGCCTTGATCGGGGTTCCCATGGGAACTGCGTAGTCCAGGCCGTTGTGGTTCATGTAGCCGGGGCCGGTCGGGTTCTTGCGGTGACCGAAGCGCGAAGTCAATCGAATGTTGTCCACCGGCTGGGCAAGGACACCGTGCGTGGCGATCTTGGAAACGTCGCCGCCGGCAGCGGTCATCACGGTGGCCAGCTTGTCTTCCTTGGTGAACTTGCTCGTGACCGAAACACGCTCGATCTTGACCTCGTCCGCGGCCGGAGCCTTCACGTCCGCGACAACCGACTGTGCAACGCGAGCTTCCCCGTTTGGAAGCTGGTCGGCTTCCTGCGACGGGCTGGCCGCGGCCAGCGCCAGGCCGGAAACGGCCGCAACTGCGGCGATCTTGTGCGTGAAGCCAAG
The DNA here is from genome assembly GCF_042901625.1 of Paeniglutamicibacter sp. NPDC012692. Taxonomy (NCBI): domain Bacteria; kingdom Bacillati; phylum Actinomycetota; class Actinomycetes; order Micrococcales; family Micrococcaceae; genus Paeniglutamicibacter; species Paeniglutamicibacter sp. NPDC012692. The sequence goes on along the minus strand of NZ_JBIBDE010000008.1, from coordinate 78,838 downwards.
GCGCGAACGCTTGGGGCGCGGCTCGAAACGCAATACGTTGTTGAGTTCTTCGGACTCGACCTGGGCGTGGAACTCTGGTGCCAAGGGAGTCGGTTCTTCGACGCGCTCGGTTGCGGCAATGGCCGCGGCCTCGGGTGCGGCGCCGTAGCGAAGGCTGGTTTCAAAGCGACGGCCCACGTAGCTTGCCGGAGTCGTCTCGGCCAGCTCGGGAACCACGTGCAGGGAGCGTCGACCGCTGCGGCGGGAAGGTGCTTCCTCGCTCAACGCGGAGTCGACAATACGTTCCAATGTGCCTTCGGCAGGCGAAGCATCAACCGGACCGGACGCACGACGGCGGCCGGAATTGTGCTGCTGTGTCAAATGACAACCTCTCATGTATCGCCTGCGAAGTTAGCTGTCGGATTCGAGTCATGAGATTAACTCGGCCGAGCCCACCGTGGCGGACTCAACTTCACCCCAAGATCCATGGTTCAAAACCATGAAACGGTTGAATTGGGTCCTCCGCCCCTACCGGTAAGTCTTAGTCCAGGATCCGCCGGTAAGGTTATGCGAACCGGATCTGGATTGAGTCACGAAAATATGACACAACTAGAAACCCTACCGGGCTTTAGTCCAAAGTTACAATTCCGTTATCTATCCAAGCGCCGGACAAACACATGTGCGCTGACCTCGGTCGGAAGCTCCAGCGCTCCTTCGATACCCTGGACGCGAACCAAGACATAGTCGTCCGCGCGTTCCAGCGTGACTAGGGCACCCGGGCGAATTCCGCCCTCATCGAGCTGCACCAGGAGCTCGGGTTCAACCTGGATCGATTCGGCCAATCGCTCTACGCGCACGGGGCCCGTGTTTCCGTCGGAAAGGGCGGAATCGAGATTTTGGACACCTACCGAGATTTCGGCCAGTTCCGGGCCGCCCAGTGCTTCGAGTCCGGGGATGGGATTTCCGTAGGGAGAGGATGCCGGCTGGCCAAGCAGCTGGTACAGCCTTTTCTCCACGCGCTCGCTCATGACGTGCTCCCAGCGGCAGGCTTCGTCGTGGACGAATTCCCATTCCAAGCCGATCACATCGGCCAGCAGTCGCTCGGCCAAGCGGTGCTTGCGCATCACGCCCGTGGCCAGTTCGCGACCCCGTTCGGTGAGCTCAAGGTGGCGATCGGTTGTCACAACCACCAGGCCGTCACGCTCCATGCGGGCGATGGTCTGCGAGACGGTGGGACCCGAATGACCCAGGCGCTCTGCAATACGGGCACGGAGCGCCGTGATTTCTTCCTCTTCGAGCTCCAAAATGGTGCGCAAGTACATTTCGGTGGTATCGATCAGGTCTGACACGTCTGCCGCTCCTGCAAGGGTTGGTTTTACACGGAATTACTACGCCCACCACTCTACCCGGCGCTTCTCATACGAATTGCCACGCAGGCCCCCTGCCGCTTCACACGCGGCTAGCCCCGGACTTCTCGGCGCAGCCGGCATGACTTCGCGGGTTTGCGGCCGTTAATAATGACGACTCGCTTTTACGCGTTTGGGTGCGCCATGCGGGATTATTGGAACACCGACCCCAAGGCAATTGTCATCACGTGGCGCGTCGGAAGAGTGAACCCAGCCTTTTATCGAGGAGCAAAATGAGCACCGGCCTGACCATTCCCGAAAATCTTTTGCCAGTGGACGGGCGTTTCGGTGCCGGTCCATCCAAGGTCCGTCCCGAGCAGGTCCAGGCCCTCGTGGAGGCCCGCAGCGAACTGCTGGGGACCTCCCACCGCCAGGCCCCGGTCAAGAACCTGGTTCGCGACATCCAGGAAGGCCTGAAGACCTTCTTCAACGCCCCGGCAGACTACGAAGTGGTTCTGGGCGTCGGCGGATCCACCGCTTTCTGGGACATCGCCACCTTCGGCCTGGTCCGCAACAAGGCACAGCACCTGTCCTTCGGCGAATTCGGTTCCAAGTTCGCATCGGCCACCAACAAGGCACCGTTCCTTGCGGAGTCCTCCATCATCAAGTCGGAGCCGGGCACCCGCCCGGTGCCGGTTGCCGAAGCCGGCGTTGACGTATACGCCTGGCCGCAGAATGAAACCTCCACCGGCGTTGCAGCACCGGTGCACCGCGTGGAAGGCGCCGACGAGGGCTCGCTGATTGTCATCGACGCCACCTCGGCGGCAGGTGGCCTGGACGTCGATGTTTCCCAGGCCGACGTTTACTACTTCGCTCCGCAGAAGAACTTCGCCTCCGACGGCGGCCTGTGGATCGCGCTCTTCTCCCCGGCGGCCATTGCCCGCGCCGAGGAAATCGCGGCCTCCGGCCGCTGGATCCCGGACTTCCTGAACCTGAAGACCGCCATCGACAACTCGCGCCTGAACCAGACCTACAACACCCCGTCGCTCTCGACGCTGGTTTCGCTCAACGCACAGGTGCAGTGGCTCAACGCCAACGGCGGCCTGGAATTCGCCGCAGCCCGCACCAACGATTCGGCATCCCGCCTCTACGAATGGGCCGAGGCCTCCTCGTTCGCGAGCCCGTACGTTGCTGCCCCGGAGGACCGCTCCAACGTCATCGCGACCATCGACTTCGATGATTCGATCGACGCCTCAGCAATTGCAAAGACCCTGCGCGCCAACGGCGTCGTGGACGTCGAGCCGTACCGCAAGCTCGGCCGCAACCAGCTGCGCGTGGCCACCTTCGTTGCCATCGAGCCCGAGGACATCTCGGCCTTGATCAAGTGCATCGAATACGTGATCGCCAACGGCTAAGCCCGCTGTCGCCTGACAGCGAACGGGGAGCATTGCCCACCTGCCATGAGGCAGGCAGGCAATGCTCCCCGTTTTCGTTTGCGGGCAAGTCAGTGCCGCCGCACACCTGAAGTCGGTTGCGGGTCCGGCACCATACCCAGCAACGCAAGGGGGCCGGGCGGAAGATGCTGATGCATCTTCCGCCCGGCCCCCTGATCGACAAGTCTCCCGGTCGATCATTCAACCACTTTGCCGGGACTTAGTCCTCTTCGGGAAGTTCCCCGTCGGCATCTTCTTCGTCTTCGAACTGCTCGGCCGAGTCTACGGAGCCGCCATCGGTTTCGTCGGCGGCTTCCTGCTCGGAGCCTTCGTCGAGGTTCCCGGATTCCTCCGCGCCGCCCGCGGCATGCCCGGCAGCTTCCTCGGCGGCAAGACGCTCGGCTTCCAGGTCTTCCGGCCGCACGCGTTCCGCCCACGGAACCCATGCGGGTGCCAGCAGCGCGTCGTCGCCAGGAAGGATTCCGACTTCACACACGGTGATGTCCTTGGCCTGGGCGCGCGGAATCCGCGTCAGGGTCGCAAACCAGCACCAACCCTCGTAGCCGGGCTGCAGCGTGACAAAACGGTGGGTCACCAAGCGGTCACCGTCGCACACCGCATCAAGGTGTTCACCGATCATGGACTCCGGAGCGATCTCCAGCAGGGCCGTGCGTGCGCGATCATGCGCCGCGGCCAGTGTCTCGTCGAGCTTTGGTTTGCGGGCCATGGGCTTAGACGTCGAGATCGTCGGCGACGGCGCGCAGCACTGAAGCTACCTTTGCGCCCTGGGATTTCTCCGGGTAGCGCCCATGGCGCAACCCGTTGGATACCGAATCAAGCACCTTGATGAGGTCCTCGATCAGTACCGCGGTGTCCACTGCATCCTTGCGCTTGGCGCGGGCCACCGACGGGGCCGCCTCCAGGACGCGCACGCTCAGCGCCTGCGCACCCTTGCGGCCTTCGGCAATGCCAAACTCCATGCGGGTACCGGCGCGCAACTCGGTCACGCCTGCCGGCAGAGCCGAGGCGTTCAAATACACTTCCTGACCCTCATCGGTCACCAGGAACCCGAACCCCTTCGTGGGTTCGTACCATTTCACTTTGCCGGTTGGCACGTCTTGCTACCTCGTTCTTGCGTCACAATGGGCCACGGGGAAACTCAGTCCCCGATCCCATATCTGGCGATTCCCTACGCGGGCCCCAGATCCGTGGACGGATCGGTGGGCTCTTCACGCCGGGCAAGTCTATTCTTCTAGGGTACGACATTCGCGGCAATTGGCGGCCCACCTGCGGCGTGGACCCGCATTGTGGTTCCGGGGCCGGCGCGCTGTAACTTTAAGGTGTGAATACCACCGTGAAAACTCCGGCCGCCCAGCGGTTCCTGACCCTGTTCGCCGGTGGCATTGCCATCATTTCGCTCGTCGCGCTGGCCGTCATACTGGTCCAGTACGCGATGTCCGTGGCGTTGTCGCCGTTGCTGCTGGCCGTCGGGCTCTACGGGCTGCCGTTGGCCTTCATCTTGCTAATGGTCGTCCTCGGCCTCAATTTCCGCGAACGCCGCAGGAGTTAAGAGCCTTTTCGGGGTGACTTGGCCGCGGACGATGTGCCGGCATTCGGGCAAGGTCGAAGATCCGCACAATGAACACACAGGATTCTTACAGTTAACGGTTGCAGACTATAGGCATGAATGCCAAGACCCCCGAAGCCAGGCTGCTGGTTGTTGACGATGAACCCAATATCCGCGAGTTGCTTTCCACCTCATTGCGCTTCGCAGGTTTCGAAGTCGTGGCAGCGGCCAACGGTCGCGAAGCCCTCGCCGCAGTTGAAAAGGAAGCCCCGGACCTGGCCGTCTTGGATGTCATGCTTCCGGACATGGACGGCTTCACCATCACCCGCCGGCTGCGCGCCGCGGGCAAGCACTTCCCGGTGCTCTTCCTGACGGCCCGCGACGACACCGAGGACAAGGTCACCGGCCTGACCGTTGGCGGGGACGACTACGTCACCAAGCCCTTCAGCCTCGATGAGGTGGTCGCCCGCATCCGTGCGGTGCTGCGCCGCACCCAGCCGGCGGAGGAAGACACCGCGGTGATCCGGGTGGACGACCTGGAACTCGACGACGACGCCCACGAGGTCCGCCGGGCCGGCGAGGTCATCGACCTCTCCCCCACCGAATTCAAGTTGCTGCGCTACCTGATGATGAATCCCAACCGGGTACTCTCCAAGGCGCAGATCCTCGACCACGTGTGGGAATACGATTTCAACGGGGACGCCTCCATCGTCGAGTCCTACATTTCCTACCTTCGCCGCAAGATCGACTCGCGTCCCGAGTGGCCTTCGCTGATCCAGACCAAACGCGGGGTCGGCTACTTGATGCGCACCTCGGATCGCCGCTAAGGGGTTTAGGGAGTGCAAGGGTTGCGTCGCTTCTGGCGGCAGGTTTCGCTGCGTACCAAACTAGTGGCGCTGATGAGCATGCTGATGATCCTGGGCATCGTTGTCACTGCCGTCGGATCCGCGCAGTCGCTTCGTCTCATGCTCACCGCCCAGGTCGATTCGGAGCTCAAGAGCAATTCGGTTGCGATCACCTCGTTGATGCTCAACGACTATGCGGAGATCACCCCCATCAATCCCAAGAGCCCGGGGTTCGACCGTTTCTACGGGGACCTGCGCGATGAATCCGGCAGGATCCTCTACACCATGCCGCGCAAGGAAACCTCAAACAACGTCACTGCGGACATCCCGGACCTGAATCTCGCGACGCTGAACAAGCTCCGGGAGGATCCATCGAGCTCGGTGACGGTACCGGGGACCTCCATGAGCTCCAGCGGCTGGCGCGTACGCATCGTCACGCTGAATCGCAGCGACTACGACCTCATCTACGCCCTGCCGATGGATTCGGTCCAGGACACGGTGACAAAGGCCGCCATGCTTGTCATGTCCACGGGAATGCTTGCGACGTTGCTGATGTCCATGATTGCCTACGGCATCACCACCCGGGCCCTGCTGCCGCTGCTTCGGGTGGAACGCACGGCCGCGGCGATTGCCGCCGGGGACCTTTCCCGCCGCGTCGAGGACTATCCCCCGGAAACCGAGGTCGGCAGGCTCTCGCGCTCGCTGAACGCCATGTTGGCGCACATTGAGCACGCGTTCCGTGGCCGGGCCGCTTCCGAACGCAAGATGCGGCGCTTCATCCAGGATGCCTCGCACGAGCTTCGCACCCCGCTGGTCACCATCCAGGGGTACTCGGAGTTCTACAGGCAGGGCGGCTTGGCTGACCCGGAAATGCTGCGCACCGCCATGGGACGCATCGAGGCCGAATCCAAGCGCATGGGACAGCTGGTGGAGGACCTGCTGACCCTGGCACGCCTGGACGAGCAGCGCCCGCTGGACCGGAAACCCGTGGATCTCCTGCTCTTGGCCGGAGACGCTGCGGAGGACGCGCGGGTCAATGCCCCCGACCGCAGGGTGCGCCTGGTCGGGCTGGAAGGCGGCGGTCCGCGACCCGCGCCCACCAGCGGGGACGAGGCAAGGCTGCGCCAGATCGTGGCAAACCTGATGACAAACGCGCTGCGTTACACCCCCGAGGGTAGCGATATTGAAATAGCCGTTGGCGTGAAACCCGTAATCAACGGCCGGTCGGATGCCGTCCTGGAGATCCGCGACCACGGCCCCGGCATATCCGAGGAGGAGGCCGGTCGCGTCTTCGAACGCTTCTACCGCGCTGATTCCTCGCGGCAACGCGAAACCGGCGGAACCGGTTTGGGCCTTGCCATCGTGGCCGCCATTGCGGCCCAACACGACGGTTCGATCAGGCTCAGCGAGACCCCGGGAGGCGGCGCCACCATGTCGATCCACCTTCCCTACGTCGAGCCGGAGCGCGAACCAGAAGACTCCTCCACCGAGGCCTGACCTTGGTAATTCGCAGCACCAAGGTGGAACCTGGACGGTTCCGCCGGCTTATGCACAGTCCGTCGCGGGTCCGTCCCGCGGCGGACTTGCTGTTTCTAGCCTAGGAACGGGAGCACATCCCCAGCCGCTGCCGCTCCTGCCCCGCGAAAGGGCCCGACCCTTCCGCCCGGCTTTGGAGCGCCGCCCAAAGGAGAGAACCAATGAGCACATTCGCCGCGAACACCGGTGAAATGCAATTGCGGTCGATGGCCGTGCAGGCGACCATCGAAAGGGTGCGGGCGGAGGTGAATTCCATGACTTCCTCGTTGCAGGACCTGCAGGGGACCTGGCAGGGCTCGGCGTCCGCCAACTTCCAGACGGTCGTCGCGGACTGGCGCTCCACCCAGATCCGAGTCGAGGAATCCCTCAACGCCATCGGCACCGCATTGAACCGGGCCTCGGTGCACTACGAGGAGGCAGAAGCGGCAAACACCAACCTGTTCACGTACTGACCCGTGGCAGAGCCGGGGCAACCGCCAGGCATTAGTGTTGCCTTGTGGCTATACTCATCGATCCCCCGCTGTGGCCGGCCCACGGCACCCTGTTCTCCCATCTCGTATCCGACGCGTCGTTGGACGAGCTGCGCACCTTCGCACTGGAGCAGGGCCTGCCGGAAAGAGCCTTCGACAGGGACCACTACGACGTCCCGCAGAAACGCTACGACACCCTGGTGGCTGCCGGGGCGCTGCCGGTCTCCGCAACCGAATTGGTGCGCCGCCTGGTGCGCTCCGGTCTGCGGGTGCCTGCGCGGGAACGCCCGGAGCGCCTGGATGCGGTCTTGCTGGCCCGCTGGGACGGGTTGCTGCCCGGTGAGCCGGAACTTGGCAGGGACCTGCTGGCGCGGTGGTCCGAGCCCCACCGCGCCTACCACGACCGGGCCCACCTGCTGGCAATGCTCAGCGCCCTCGACACCCTGACCGGATCCAACGAGAAGGACCCGGCACACCGCGTCCTCTACCTGGCGGCTTGGTACCACGACGCCGTCTACAACGGACGCCCCTCCGACGAACGCGATTCGGCGTCGCTGGCAGCCGCGCAGCTTCCGGAAGCCAGGCTCGATCTGGCCGAGATCGACGAGGTGGTGCGGATGGTTGAACTGACCATCGAGCATCGCCCCGGCCCCGGCGATGCCGCGGGGCAGCTGCTCTGCGATGCGGACCTGGAGGTCCTGGGCCGCGATGCAGGCGCCTACCGCCGTTATGCGCTCTCCGTGCGCCGGGAATACGCCCACGTGCCGGATGCCGCATTTGCCGCGGGCCGGGCCGCTATCCTGCGCAAGTTGCTGGAGGCGGATTACCTGTATTCCAGCCCGCTGGCCCGTTCGCTGTGGGAAACCCGGGCCCGGGCGAACCTGGCCGCGGAACTCGAGCTCCTGGAGCGCCCGGAACCATCCTGACGGCCACGCTTCCGGGTTTGTTAAATGCGGCGGGCCGCGGAACACCATTCCCCGAGGGGAACGTGCTCCGCGGCCCGTGCGGTATTGCCAGCGGTGCTGCAGGGGGGATTAGAATCCGCCCATGCCGCCCATGTCGTCGCCGGCGCCTACTGCTGCGCCTGCCGGAACCGGCTTGTCAGCAACAACGGCTTCGGTGGTGAGGAACAGACCGGCGATCGAGGCGGCGTTCTGCAGTGCAGAGCGGGTCACCTTTACCGGGTCGTTCACGCCTGCAGCCAACAGGTCGACGTACTCGCCGGTGGCGGCGTTCAGGCCGTGACCGGCCGGCAGGCCCTTGACCTTGTCGGCGACAACGCCCGGCTCCATGCCGGCGTTGAAGGCGATCTGCTTCAGCGGTGCTTCGATGGCAACGCGGACGATGTTCGCACCGGTTGCTTCGTCGCCCGTCAGTTCCAGCTTGGCGAATGCAGCAGCGCCGGCCTGGATGAGTGCCACGCCGCCACCGGCGACGATGCCTTCTTCAACGGCGGCCTTGGCGTTACGCACTGCATCTTCGATGCGGTGCTTGCGTTCCTTGAGCTCGACCTCGGTTGCGGCACCGGCCTTGATGACTGCAACGCCGCCGGCCAGCTTGGCCAGACGTTCCTGCAGCTTCTCGCGGTCGTAATCCGAATCGGTGTTCTCGATCTCGGCGCGGATCTGGTTGACGCGACCGGCGATCTCCTCGGCGTCGCCTGCACCCTCGACGATGGTGGTCTCGTCCTTGGTGACAACGACCTTGCGGGCGGAGCCCAGCAGGTCGATGGTGGCGTTTTCGAGCTTCAGGCCGATTTCCTCGGAGATGACCTGGCCACCGGTGAGGATGGCGATGTCGGCCAGCATGGCCTTGCGGCGGTCGCCGAAGCCCGGAGCCTTGACGGCGACGGACTTGAACAGGCCACGGATCTTGTTCACGATCAAGGTGGCAAGGGCTTCGCCCTCGATGTCCTCGGCGATGATCAGCAGCGGCTTGTTCGACTGCATGACCTTCTCCAGGATGGAGACCATGTCCTTGACGTTGGTGATCTTCGAGTTGACGATCAGGATGTACGGATCCTCGAGGACCGTTTCCTGACGCTCGTTGTCGGTCACGAAGTAAGCGGAGATGTAGCCCTTGTCGAAGCGCATGCCTTCGGTGAGCTCAAGCTCGAGGCCGAAGGTGTTCGACTCCTCGACGGTGATGACACCTTCCTTGCCGACCTTGTCCAGTGCCTCGGCGATCAGTGCGCCGATTTCCTCGTCGCCTGCGGAGATCGATGCGGTGGCCGCAATCTCTTCCTTGGTTTCGATTTCCTTGGCGGAAGCCAGCAGCTCAACGGTGACGGCCTCGACAGCCTTCTCGATGCCGCGCTTCAGGGACAGCGGGTCGGCGCCGGCTGCAACGTTGCGCAGGCCTTCCTTGACCAGTGCCTGGGCCAAAACGGTGGCGGTGGTGGTGCCGTCGCCAGCAACGTCGTCAGTCTTCTTGGCAACTTCCTTGACGAGCTCGGCGCCGATCTTTTCGAACGGGTCCTCGAGCTCGATTTCCTTGGCGATGGAGACACCGTCGTTGGTGATCGTGGGGGCGCCCCACTTCTTTTCCAGAACGACGTTGCGTCCACGCGGGCCGAGCGTTACCTTGACGGCGTCGGCCAGAATGTTCAGGCCGCGCTCAAGGCCGCGGCGTGCTTCCTCATCAAATGCAATGATCTTGGCCATAGCGGCTATGTCCTTTCGGGACGTTCATGCTTATCTACGACCGGAGGCAACGCCCGCGACGGACGAATGTTCCGCGATGTCATGGGACGATCGTGAAACATTCTCGCTGCTCAGGTCCAGGACTCACTCAAACACAGACTCCGGACCGCATGGATTCGCCTCGAAACTTCGATCGAATTAGCAGTCGGAACTCGTGAGTGCTAATACAAATCTTGGCACTCAAGCATGGAGAGTGCAAGCTGTACGCGTTAGCCCAGAGCATAGACAGCGGCGCGGTCCTTAGCGGAAGGTGTTTCCCAGGACCACGGCAATGCTGCCCGGGATGTTGCTGGTCTTCACGATCGAGGTGATTCCAAGCTCCTTGGCTGCCTGTTCGGCGGTGGCGCGGCTGGCCTCGTCACGGTAGTAAACCGTGGAATAGGTAACCTGCTTGCTCCAGTTGGCGGCCGAGACATTGGTGAATCCCGCGTTCAGGAGCGTGGTGCGCACAGTGCCGGCAAGTCCGACCTTTTTGGCGCCGTTGTAGACACCCACCTTCATCGAGAGATCGGCTGCGTCGCCGAGGCCCGATTCGCTGCCGCTCGGGACCGCATCGGATTCGCTGGGTTCAGCCGACTTCGAGGACTTGTCAGAGGCCTTCGAGCTCTCGGATTCCTTCGCCGAGCCCTTCGACGCCGACTTGTCGGCCGAGGACTCGGAGCTGCTTGCCGCCACGTTTGCCGGGGGCTTGCCGCCTCCGTCGTTCAGGAGCTTGGGCAATGCCGTGAAGGAAAACACTCCGACCAGCAAAGCAACGGCACCGAAGACCACCAGCCAACGAAGGCCCGGGCGCGCGCCACCGACAGATGCGGCAGCCGCCCAGCCATTGGCGCGGTGCGAGCCACTGCGGTTGCTGAACTCTGGGACGCGATCAAATTCATCGCGCGGATAGTTGGTCATGCCCGTCCTCGGTGATGTGTCTAGCTTTGGGGGCACACGCGGATACAAGGGTGCAGGCGCGGCTGAAGAATGAAACCTTCAACCTGCGTTGCACTCAAGCCTCTGATTCGACCTTTTTGGCCGAACGAGCGCGATGCCTCGTCGTTCGTAGTCTACGCAATCGTTTGACCAGCATGGGGTCATAAGCCAACGCGGCGTCCGTGTCGATCAGGGTATTCAGCAGCTGATAGTAGTTGGTTGCGGAGATGGAAAAGAGCTGCGCGATTGCCTGCTCCTTGGCTCCAGCGTACTTCCACCACTGCCGCTCCAGCGCAAGTATCCGCTGGGAACGCTCGTCCAATTCACTGGATTCATCAAGCTCGAAATCAAGCCCAAGTGCCTCGGTTGGCATCGCACACCCTCAACAATCCAGTTCCCCGCATGGTGAACCCCAACAAATTAGTTCAATGTAATTATTCTAACGCGGATCCGGTGCATGTCATTTGCCTCAAGGGGGTCCGATCCGGCCACAATGGCTCCTATGGACACCGGAGAACCAACGCTCTTTGAGCTACCCGACGAACAGCCCGACACCACCAGGTTCCCCTTCGACAAGGGGCTTGGCGATGCGGTTGCGGCGGGCCTCGTGGCCGCCGACTGGGCCGAGGCGTTGGCTCCGGTGGAAGGCAACCTCGTCGCCATTGCCCGGACCCTCGAGAAGCGCAGAGGCGCCGGGGAGCACGTGCTTCCGGCACCCGAGAACATCTTGCGAGCCTTCAGGTCGCCACTGGCCGATGCCCGGGTGCTGGTCATGGGACAGGATCCATACCCAACGCCGGGGCATTCCGTGGGCCTGAGTTTCTCGACCCGGGCAACCGTGAACCCGCTCCCCCGGAGCCTCCAGAACATCTACACCGAGCTGCACACGGACATGGGAATAATCACCCCGACCCACGGCGACCTTTCGGCGTGGGCGGCCCAGGGAGTGGTGTTGCTGAACCGAGTGCTCTCGGTCGGCGCCGGCGCCGCGGGCTCCCACCGCGGCATCGGCTGGGAGGCCGTCACCGACGCGGCGATCGAGGCGCTTGCCGCACGCGATGCCCCGCTGGTTGCGATCCTCTGGGGCAAGGACGCCCAGGCGCTGGGCGACCGCCTCGGCGACACCCCGATCATCGCCTCCGCGCATCCCTCGCCGCTCTCGGCACGCCGGGGGTTCTTTGGGTCGCGCCCCTTCAGCCGAACCAACCAGCTGCTGGAAGCGCAAGGGGCAGCCCCCATTGACTGGTCGCTGCCCCGGTAAGCCGCACGCGCTAACGGCGGCGGATGCCGCTGCGTTCCCCGCTGACGGCGCTGCCGGTGAACGGCCGCGCCAGGGTGTCCCCGAAGACCACGCCGCCGGCGATGGCCATCATGATGGTGAACGCCGTGAACATGTCGATCAGCGCACCCGTCATGTCCTCGATGTCGAACACCAGGCCGTACATGGACCGGAAGATCATCAAGCCCGGCAGCAGGAACACGATGGCGGGGGCCGCAAGCACCAGCTGGGGCGCCCGCATCCGGTGCGCAACGATGCGGCCCGCCAAGCCGATGAACGTGGCGGCCACGGCCGGAGCGGTCCGGTCCCCCACGCCCAGGGCCTGGATGCCCAGCAGCAAAAGATAGCCAAGCAGCGCGATGGCCCCGGTAGGAAGCAGGAGGGTCCGGCTGGTTTGTTCGGTAACGGCACCCAGCACGACGGCCGCCGCGACCAGGATGACCAGCAGCCACCCCGGGTAGGCGATCTTGTCGATGGTCCGCACGTCAAGCTCCGGCGCACCGGCCAATTGGCCGATCACCAGGGCGGCCATGATGCCCGTCAGGATTGCGGCGTAGCTGAGTCCCGCGGAGAAGAACCTGCCCGCGGCGGTCACGGGGAACCCGTTGATGGCATCCTGCAGCGCCGACACGAACCGGGACGAGGGCAGCAGCAACAAGATTCCGCCCGAAACCACCAATGCCGGGTCGATCGGCGCATTCAAGGCATGGAACAGCACGGCGATGGCCGTGACCACAAAGGTCGACGCGGCGATCGAGAAGAAATCGGGGATGCGCCAACGCGAAGCGTACTTCGCGATCTGGCCGACCAAAAGCGCGGTGAAGAATGCAATCGCGGCCCCCACCAGGGATCCGCCGATAAAGACAACAAACGCCGCGGCGAATCCGCCCGCCGCGCCGGACACCATCCAACGCGGGAAGGGCTTTGGCTGCCGGGAGATTTCCCGAAGCCTGTCCACCGACTGCTGGCGGGTGACACCGCCGGCGACAATGTCGGAGACCAGCTGGTGCACGTAGGCAAGGCCGGCAAAGTTGTTGGTCCACGAGCGCACAACGCGCAGCATGGAGTACGACTCGCCCTCGGGCGGGGAGAAGTTCAGATGGATCGACTGGTTGGTGATGTCCACGTCGATGTGCCGCAGGCCCAGGGCCGCGGTCACCGCGATGACGCTCGTCTCGACCTCCAGGGCACCGGCCCCGTAACGGAACATCGTTTCGGCCAGATCCAGCGCGAATTCCAGGGTCTTGCGCGCCGAGGCGTCCTGCGCCGAGTTGACCTTGGGGTTGGCGTAGGGCGTGCCCCTGAGCCTGTCCACGATGCTGAACGCCTGGGTCGGAGGGGTGTCGGAGGCCAGCCAGCGGGCAATCATGCGTCTGGCCGTGGGGTTGGCCCTCGGCGGCAACGCGGGGGCCCCGCTGGGGGTCACGCCGACCTGGCCGGTTTGGGCGTTCAGTTTGTCCTGCACCGCGGGAGGCAACTTGGCCGGCTGCTCGGGTGCCCTCGGCGTCTGCCGCGGAGGTGTCGAGTGTTTCCCGTGATCCATCGTGCGCCGTCCGGGCACTGCCGGGTTTCCGGGCGCGGGCGGCCGTTTCGGCGTCTCGGGCGCGCTTGGATCGGCCGGGACCACCACGTTCATTTCACGTGTATGAACCCGCCTGATGCTCGCGACATGTGGATTTGGGTCTTCACCGGAGGGCACCGTTTTGGCACCGTCCGGATCCTTGCCTGAAGACACGCTCACTCCTGTCGGTTGCGCCTTTTCACCCCCACCTTACAGCCGTATCTTGGGTATTTATTGAACAGGTTTCGTGGCTCACATGTTGCCCTGCGCACAGGCCTTCGGGGAGCGGCCCGGGAATATCCTCCGAGCCACCCGCGTTGAGCAAAAATAGATGCAAAAGTATTCAAATCTATGGAAGGCGAGCACTGCGACCATGAGCGAAAACCACACCCAGCGCCGGCAACTTGAAATCGGCGTAGAGACATTCGGAGACATCACCGAGGATTCCGATGGCCGCCTGCTGCACCCGGCCCAGGTCATTCGAAACGTTGTCGAGGAAGCCAAGGCCGCGGAAGCCGCGGGACTGGACTTCTTCGGCGTCGGGGAACACCACCGTGACGATTACTCGGTGTCGGCACCCGAGGTCGTTCTGGGCGCCATCGCCGGCGTGACCAAGAACATCCGGCTGGGCTCCGCGGTCACGGTCCTGAGCTCCGACGATCCCGTGCGCGTCTACGAGCGCTTCTCAACTGTCGACGCGCTCTCCAACGGCCGCGCCGAGGTCATCCTGGGCCGCGGATCCTTCATCGAGTCGTTCCCGCTTTTCGGCTACGAACTCTCCGACTACGAAATCCTCTTTGAGGAGAAGCTCGCCCTCTTTGCCAAGCTCCGCAAGTCCGAGCCGGTGACCTGGCAGGGACAGACCCGGTCCGCTTTGCGCAACCAGAGCGTTTACCCACCCATCGAATCCGGCCAGCTGGACACCTGGGTCGGCGTCGGCGGAAGCCCGGAATCCGTTGTCCGGGCAGGCCGCCACGGGCTGCCGCTCTTCCTGGCCATCATCGGCGGCGCACCCATGGCCTTTGAACCGCTGACCCGCCTCTACAAGCGGTCGCTCGAGGAATTCGGCCACCCGGAGCAGAAGATCGGCGCGCACTTCCACGGACTGGTTGCCGACACCGATGACGAAGCCCTGGATCTTCTGTGGCCGCACTACAAGCGCACCATGGACAGGTTGGGTGCCGAGCGCGGCTGGCCGCCGGCAAGCCGCATGCGGTTCCAGGCCTCGGCCGGCCCGGAAGGTTCCCTCCTGGCCGGCAGCCCGGAAACCGTGGCCAAGAAGATCGCCACGTTCGCCAAGGGGCTGGGCCTCTCACGGGTCGACATCAAGTACTCGAACGGGACCCTGCCGCACGAAACCATGGTCCGCAGCATCGAACTGCTGGGCGCCAAGGTGAAGCCCCTGGTTCTGGAGATGCTCAACGAGTAGCTCCCACCAGGGCGCGAACGCGGCCCACGGGCATAAAGAAAACCCCCGGCAAATGCCGGGGGTTTTCTTGTTGGTGGTTCTTAGCAGACTCGAACTGCTGACCTCTCGCGTGTGAGGCGAGCGCTCTAACCAACTGAGCTAAAGAACCGATCGATCAGCCCCACAGGGGCGTACCTCACAAGGTTAGCCGAGGTGCGAGGTGCACACCAAATCGACGGCGTTGCCCCGACCTCGAACTCCTACGTGCGGGCCGCGCTCACCGGCCTCGAACCACCTCCACCGAAAACCGGCCCGAGCGGCCCCGGAAACCACGGGAAACGGGCGCATGAATTTTCCGTAAAACGCCGCCCGCACCCCGGCAACTTCATGGGCACCAAAAACCGCGTAAATACGGGGAATTTCGGGGGTTTCAAACGTCGCGAAGGGCCGCTTGAATTTGTCCACCAGCTTGGCGCTTTCGAGCCGTGTTTACAAGAGGCCTACGCTCGGGTAATAATTTCTTTTGTCGTTTCCACGACGCCCAAAAACTGGGCCCTACAAGGAAGCTGCCGGGAGCCGCCGGCATCGGTCCCCTACCGGCCAAAGAACCGGCCCGGCGTAATCCCGGGAACCCCTTCTTTCGTTCGCTCTTTTTCACTTAGAGGACCGCTCCCAGTGCTTCCAACCATTGAGTACTCCCTGTCTTACGCTCCGCCCATGGGCGCCGAGCGCGATGCCCTGTCCGCACTCTGCCACACGCCCGATGCCCGCTGGCACGAGCGCATGGATCATGCCGAATTCGTCGTCACCGCCCTGCACGAGGGCACCCGCGTGGGTGTCGGAATCGTGCACACCTCCGTGACGGCACCCACCGAGGTGGAACGCCCGCTGGAACTCGGTGGGATGTTCGTGCACCCCGCCTACCGCCGGCTGGGAATCCGCCAGCACATGGCCGACGCGCGGCTCACCTACGCCCTGTCCATGGGCGGGACCCCGATTACGGTGATCGACAACCGCAACGAGGCTTCCTGGAGCTACTACGAGCGCTCGGCAAAGTGGACCCCGGAGCGGGAATACACCGGGTGGTTCACCGGCCTGCCGATGACCATCTGGGTCGCCACCGAATCCTCCTGGTACCGCACCCGCATGGGCATGGATCCGCTGGTTCCCGCTCAGCCGAACGTGGTGCTGCCGTCGGCACAGCCGCTGGTCCTTGGCCCGGACCAGGGCAACGCCGTTTCCGCATAGGCCCCGCGTCTCAGCGATTCGCCACTGGGCACCAGCGACCGGAAGAGCCGGTGTTTCGGCCGGCCAGCCGATGGCCGTGGTGCAACGCGCCCGAACCGCGCGTTGCACCACTGCGGTCCACAGCTCTTCCGACAGGCGGCAGATGCGTCGGCACCGGTGGGACTCGATGCCCACGGGTAGAAGGCACCCTGCCGCATGCTCAGGGGTTGCTTTCCGTCCGCGGGCTGCGTTCCAGGAACGAGTCGGCGATCTGGTCGAAGGTGCGCCAGCTGACGCCGTCGTGGCTGCTGAAGTGTTCGATGAGGCGCTCCAACATCAGCAACACTTGCGGGCGCCCGGAGACATCCGGGTGGATGGTCATGGTGAAGACGGCCTGGTCCATCTCCCGGTGGACCCAGTCGAATTGGTCGCGCCACGTCTGCTCGATCTCCCGGGGGCTGACGAACCCGTGGGAGTTCGGGGATGCCTTGATGAACATCATGGGAGGCAGGTCGTCCAGGTACCAGTTGGCAGGGATCTCCACCAGACCGGTTTCCCGCCCGCGGACCAGCGGCTCCATCCAGGTTTCGGCGTCCTTGGTGTAATCGATGTTCTTCCAGCTGTCGCCGACCCGGACGTAGTACGGCTCGAAGTCGTTGTGCATGAGCGAATGGTCGTACTTGAAACCCCGCTCGAGCAGGATCTCGTTGGTGACGGGGGAAAACTCCCACCACGGTGCCACGTAGCCGGTGGGGCGGCGGCCGGACACCTTGTCGATCAGCTCCATGGAGCGGTCGAGGATTGCGGTTTCCTGCGCTCTGGTCATGGCAATCGGGTTTTCATGCGAATAGCCGTGGACCCCGATCTCGTGCCCGGCATCGACGATCATCTTTGTCAGGTCCGGGAACGTCTCGATCGAGTGGCCCGGTACGAA
Source organism: Paeniglutamicibacter sp. NPDC012692 (assembly GCF_042901625.1). NCBI lineage: Bacteria > Bacillati > Actinomycetota > Actinomycetes > Micrococcales > Micrococcaceae > Paeniglutamicibacter > Paeniglutamicibacter sp. NPDC012692. The sequence continues at coordinate 61,633 of NZ_JBIBDE010000008.1, read as the reverse complement.
CCAGGTGGCCGGCAGCCCGTATTTCGCAAAGAGCCGGATGAGCCGCGGACCCCCGACCTCCCCGCTGAACATCCCGCGGGAGATGTCGCACGGCGAGTCCCCGCCCCCGTAAGAACCGAGCATTCCGGCAACCGCGTCGACATCGACGCCGAACGCGACTTGAATGTCCTTGGCCATGACCTCAACCTTTCACTGGCTTTGCTTGCTGGTTTACGTTGCGCCCGGGCCGGCGGGGAGCAGACGAGACCCACCCCGGAGGGCAAAGACCTCCGCAATGCGGGTTCCGGAGGTTCCGATACGGAGCAGGAGGCTGAGCAGCACCAGGGCCTGGGATGGCCGCAGCAGCCCGGAGGGTATGGCCCCTGCCGAGCGCAGGTCCGCACCGCCGCCGGCACCGTACACGGGGACCACTGGCCCGGCGTCCACCCGAGTGCTTGTCACCACGACGATGCCGGCCCGCGTGGCTTCGGAGATCCCCGCGCACAGCAGCGGATTTGCATTGCCGATTCCCGTCCCCTGCAACACGATCCCCGCGGCGCCGGCACCCAACGCGGCCCGCAGCAGCGTGGCGTCGGCCCCGGGGTATGAGGCAACCAAGTCGACACGCGGAGATCCGGCCGCGGGTCCCGGCAAGGTCAAGGCCTCCATGCGGACCGGCGGGCGGCCCATGCGGACCTCGCCCGCGGCCGAGACGGATCCCGCCGACCCGAAATCCGGGTTTGCGAAGGCGTTCGGCTTGGTTGTCTGGCTCTTGCGCACCCCGCCGGCAGGGAAGACCTCCCCCGCGAAGACGATCAGCACCCCCGCGCCGCGGGCTTCGGGGGCACCGGCCACGGCGACGGCCCGGGCCAGGTTGCCGGGACCGTCTGGGTCCGGCGAGTCGGCGGCCCGCTGCGCCCCGGTGAACACCACAGGCCGGGGATCATCGTGGGTGAGGTCAACAAGATAGGACGTCTCCTCCATGGTGTCCGTGCCGTGGGTGACAACCACTCCCAGGACAAGGGGATCGGCCAGAGCATCCTTGATCCGGACGCAGACCGCAATCATGTCGTCCACCGTCAGCAGGTAGGAACCCTTCCGGAAAACATCGACCACGCGAACCGGGTACGGGGATGGCACCCCCAGGCTCATGAGGACCTGGTCCCCGGCATCGGAAGCGACAGCCCCTCCCCCGGTTTCCGGCGCGCGGGAGGCAATTGTTCCGCCCGTGGCCAGCAACACCACGTGGGGACCGTTCATGCCTGCGACAGTCATTGCCACTCCGTTTGGCCTGCGTCCGTCCCGGACTCCGACCCCGCCAACGGGGAATCAAACAGATGCCGAACCCCGGGTTTCCCCGGGGATCAGAAGGTATGGAGCTGGTTCCAGCGACCCCGAAACCAGCGGCCCACTTCAATGGGCACGTTCACGAGTCGAATGCTAGAAGCCGAAGCGCCCTGCGTCAAGGTGTTTGATCGCCATCCCGCCGGCGGCCGGCGGGGAAGCCGGTGCAGGCAGGGTCCGGGTCCGACAGCTCCGTCCCCTCGACCGCCTGCCGTGGCGGTCGAGGGGGTGCCCGTCGCGAAACGGCAAGAGCCGAAGCCGCTTAGCCGGTGGCAATACCCGGGCGCATGTCCCCGGTCTCGATATAGCGCTGGTGCCAGCTGAGGGCCTCGTTCAGCAGGTGCGGGGTGTGCTTGCCGTAGCTGCCGACGCGGGCACGGTCGAAGTAGTCCTGCAGCATCGGGCGGTACTCCGGGTTTGAGCACTTGTCGATGACCACCTGGGCGCGCATCTTCGGGGAAAGCCCGCGAAGGTCGGCCAGGCCCTGCTCGGTAATCAGGATCATGGTGTCGTGCTCGGTGTGGTCCACGTGGCTGGCCATCGGGACGATGCCGGAGATCTTCCCGCCCTTGGCCGTCGACGGGGACATGAAGACCGAGAGGTATCCGTTGCGGGCGAAGTCGCCGGAGCCGCCGATGCCGTTCATGACGTGCGAGCCGACCACGTTGGTGGAGTTCACGTTGCCGTAGATGTCGGCCTCGATCATGCCGTTCAACGCGATGCAGCCCAGCCGGCGCACGAGCTCCGGGTGGTTGGAGATTTCCTGGGTGCGCAGCAGAATGCGCTCGCGGTAAAAGTCTACGTGCGCGTTGAACTCGTCGATGCCGTCAGCCGACAGCGAGAAGGAGGTGGCCGAGGCGAAATCGAGCGTGCCGTCCTTGAGCAGCGACAGCATGCCGTCCTGGATGACCTCGGTGTAGGCCTGCAGGCCCTTGTAGCCGCCGCGGGCCAGCCCGGCGAGCACCGCGTTGGCGATGTTGCCGACGCCCGACTGCAGCGGCAGCAGCTTGTCGGTGAGGCGGCCGGCACGGATCTCGTGGTCCAGGAAGTCCAGCAGGTGGTCGGCGATCTGCGTGCTGGTCTCGTCGACCGGCGCGAACGGGCTCAACCGGTCCGGGGCGCTGGTTTCCACCACGCCGACGATCTTGGCCGGGTCCACGCGCAGGTAGGGCTCGCCGATCCGCTGGTCCGCTGCGGTCAGCTCGATCGGCTTGCGGTGCGGGGGCAGCGCGGTGCCGTAGTAGATGTCGTGCATGCCGTCCATGGCGGCGGACTGCTCCGAGTTGACCTCGATGATGACCTTGTCGGCCATGTCCAGCCAGGTCTTGTTGTTGCCCACGGAGGAGGACGGGATCAGCCGGCCGTCCTCTGTCACGCCGACGACCTCGATGATGGCCAGGTCGATCTTGCCGTAGAAGCCGAACCAGGCGTGCTGGGCCACATGGGACAGGTGGATGTCCATGTATTCCATCTCGCCGTCGTTGATGCGGCGGCGCAGCTCCGGGTCGGACATGTAGGGCAGTCGCAGTTCCATGCCGCCCGCGCGGGCCAGCACGCCGTCGAGCTCCGGTGCCGTCGAGGCGCCGGTGAGCACGTTGATCTTGAAGTCGCGGCCCGCATTGTGCTCGGATTCCATCAACCCGGCGAGCGCGCCGGGGACGGCCTTGGGGTAGCCGGCGCCGGTGAAACCACTCATGGCCACCGTCATCCCCGGCTTCACCAGGGCGGCGGCCTGCTCGGCCGACATCAGGAGGTCTAAGAACTTGGAGTGATGGATCCGATCGTGCACGGCTGCCCTTCCTAAGACGTTTGACACATGTTGCGCAAGTGTCATCTGCGCCACTTTATCGGGTGATCGCGTCACACCCGTACCAAAAGCACCCGCAGGGCCGTCCCCGGGCGGGGTTGCTCGGTGAGGCGGCCCGATTTTGCGGTGACTGGCGCCCCGCCCGGCGACTCGGCAATTGCCTCAGAGCTGCTTCAGGTACTGCCTGCAGGTGTACACCCGCGCGTGCTTTTCCCGCATGGCAGCCTCGTGTTCGATGTCGGCGTGCATGAACGCCATGACCGGTGCGGAGAGACCGGGCGGGCTGGCGTACCCGTCGTTCGGCTCGTCCCACCCCTTGTAGACATGCAGGTAGCTGTGGTTTTCGACGAATCCGCTGCGTTGGTACCAGGCGTTTGCCTCGGTGTTTTCCCGCGTCCACGCATCGAGGGTGAGAACTCCCTCCGGCAGCCGTTCAATGGCGTGTCCCAGCAGCGCTCCGGCGATCCCCCGGCGTTGGGCTTCCGGGCGCACTGCGATCGAATCGATGGTTGCGCGTTGCCCGTCGACCTCGACGTCGATGAGCCCCAGCACCCGGCTCTCTTCCTCTGCAACGAAGCAGAGTTGCGGGTCGGGCAGGACGGTCTTGGCGGTCTTCACGTCGTCGTAGTAGTCGGTCCCGAAGAAGCTCAGCAGCCTGCATTCGAGCCACTGAGGCTCGTCCCCGGGTCGGTACTCGCGGATGGTGTACATCGGTTCCCCCCGTTCGTGGCCCATTCGTGGTTTTGTCCGTGCGGTTCCATGGAAGGTGCGCCGCACCCGCGTCCTGCGGGTACGGCGCACCGGCCGGAGCTTGTCTCGGCGAAGAATCCTTCCCGAGGGTCAGCGGCGCGAGAAGTTCTGCGCCAGGTCGATCAGCGTCCTGGTGCCGAAGCCCGTGGCGCCCTTGGAGCGCCACACGTCGTCGGTATCCGACTGCATGGTGCCGGCGATGTCCAGGTGGGCCCACGGGGTCTCCCCCACGAACTCCGCAAGGAACAGCGCGGCAGTGGTCGCCCCCGCGTACTTGCCTCCGAGGTTGGAGATGTCCGCGATGTCCGAGTCCAGCTGCTTGCGGTACTTGCGCTCCAGTGGCAGCTGCCACACCTGCTCGTCGGTGTTCGAAGCGCTGCTGCGCACGGCATCGACGAGCGCTTGGTGGTTGCCCAGCAGGGCCGCGGTGAGCTGGCCCAGGGCCATGAGCGCCGCACCGGTGAGCGTGGCGATGTCCACCACCGCGTCCACCTCGTCCTCGAGGGCCAGGGTGAGTCCGTCGCACATGACCAGGCGGCCCTCGGCGTCGGTGTTCTTGACCTCGATGGTCAGCCCGCTGCGGGTGGTGAGCACGTCCCCGAGCTTGTAGGCCGAGCCGTCGGGCATGTTGTCGGTGCACATCAGGAAGCCGGTGACCTCCGCGCCGGCACCCAGGTCGCGCAGCGCGGTGAACGTGGCCAGCACCGAGGCGGCCCCGCCCATGTCCATCTTCATGAGCAGGTGCATCGGGTCGCTGGGCTTCAAGCTCACGCCGCCCGAGTCGTACATGATGCCCTTGCCTACCAGCCCCAGGTGCCCCGTGGCCTTGGCCGGGGGCGCGTAGTGGAGCTTGATCATGCGTGGTTCCTGGGCGCTGCCCGCGTTGACCCCGAGGAGGCCGCCGCAGCGCATCGCGATGAGTTCCTCGCGGTCGAATTCCTGCACCTCGAACCCGAAGCGCTCCCCGAGTTCCCTGGCCACCCCCGCCAATGCCACGGCGGTCAGGTGGCTGGGCGGGGCGTTGCACAGGTCGCGGGCGATATTTGCGGCGCGGGCGTTGATCCGTCCGATCCCGGTGCCGTCCGCGGCCTGGGCAGGGTCGGTGCCGTCCGCGCAGACCTGCACGAGTTCCAACGCGGTGTAGGCCCCGCCGTTCTTCAGCGGGGTGAAGGCGTAGCGGGCCAGCAGGATGCCCTCGGAGACGACGCGGCCCAGGGTTTCGGCGTCCAACTCAGTGTCCGGAATCCGCAGCCCGAACCGGGCCTTGCCCTTGGTCGCGCGGGTGGCGTTGGCCGCGGCATCGCGCAGTGCGTGCTGGTCCAGGTCGGCGAGCACTCCCACGCCCACGGCAACCAGCAGGGGCCCGTCCGCGGTCGGGACAAGCAGCGTGCCGCCGGCCGCGCCGGTGAACCCGGCCCTGCCGAGCGCCTCGCGATCCAGGCCCAGTTCGGCGGGGACGTCCCCGTCGCTGCACACCAGCACGGCCACCGCCTCGACCCCGGCAAAGGCGTCCACCCAGTCGATGACGGGGTCGCCCGCGTGCAGCGAGGGCACCGGTGAAAAATCCTCGGGGATCAGTTTGTATGCGTCGAGTTTCACGGGTTCTCCTTTGTTGCTTCCGGGCTGTCGAGGTCCAGTGCGTCGGGGTCGTCGGGCTCCATCTGTGCGGGCAGGCCGTCCTGCAAGCGCTTTGGCATGCGCCCTGCCGGGACGATCGCCAGCAGCGCCAACCCGGCGAGCCCCAGCAGCGAGAGCTGCAGGGAACGCAGCCGGGCCTCCGCGTTGACCTCAACGGCCGCGGCCAGTTCCTCGGGGCTGCCGGCGCGCTCCCCGATGGCCGCCTCGAGCTGCGCGTTGGTCATGAAGTCCGCATCGCTGATGTTGACCTCCGAAATCAGTTGGTCGGAAATCTCCGGGTGCGCGGCGGCACCGGAGGCGATCAGCGAGGCGAGCATTCCCACGGCGAAGGCGCTGGCCACGGCGATGCCCACGGAGCCAGAGAGGTTATGCACCAAACCGCGCCAGGCGCCGACGTCGCCGGCCAGCGGCTTCGGCACGGAGCTGAGCAGCGTGTTGAAGACCAGCGCGACGATGGCGCCCTGTCCCAGGCCGAGCAGGACCAAGCCCAGGACCACGAAGAGCTGGCCCCAGTCGTTGCGGATGGTGAAGGCGATCAGGCACAGGGCCCCGGCGACAACCACGAATCCCACGCGGGCGATGAGGCTCGGCGTGAACTTGCTGTAGAGGAACGCCACGAAAGTGCTGGCCAGGAAGATGCTCAGCGTGTAGGGAATCAGCGAGAACGAGGTCTGGATGCCGCTTCGTCCCTGCACCATTTGCATGTACAGCGGGATCAGGAAGTTCGCTGCGGTTCCAACGAAGAGCATGATGGCCATGCAGGCGGTGATGGCCAGTTCTGAGCTGGACGCCAGCACCCGCAGGTCAAAGATACGCGGCAATTTGGCGTCCTGGCGCTTGCGGATCCAGGAGAAGAAGACCTGGCCGCCGATCAGGCCAAGCAGGATGAGCAGCGGGGCCGGTGAGAGGCCCATGATGTTGAACGGTGCCTGCTCGGTGGCGAACCAGATACCCCAGCCGGAGAGGCCGCTGAACCCGAAGCTGAGGAAGATGATGGAAACGGCTGCGATGATGGCGCCGGTCCAGTCGATCTTCAGCGCAGGCTGCGCCGGGATCGTCTTGAGCCTGAAGCTCAGCAACAGGTTGATCGCGCCGAGGACAACCATGAGGCCGAACGAGTAGCGCCAGCCGATGGTGGTGGCAAACCAGCCGGCAAGCAGCAATGCCAGCACGCCGGCTGCCGGGATCGCGGCAGCCAACAGCCCGATGGCCTTGGCTTGTTGGGCGTCCTTGTAGTTGGTGGCAATGAAGACGGTCAGTGCCGGGGCGACCAGCGCGATGACCGCGCCGGAGGATGCCTGGGCGATGAACAGCATGGCGGGGCTGACGCTCAGCGCCACGCATGCCATGGCCGCTGCGTGGATCGCCACCGCGATCTGGAAGACCTTTCGGGTTCCGAAGCGGGCTCCGATCTTTGCGCCGAGCAGGATGAAGGCGGCCATCGAGAAGGTGCCGGCAGTGATCGCCGTGCCGACGGAGGTTGCAGGGGTGTCCAGGTCGGTGGTGATGCCTGCCATGGAGACGGTCAGCGCGTTCACCGCGAATGAGGCTTGGATCTGGGTGAGCACCACAACGATCAATGGCAGCCAAGAGGCTTTCTCTGCGATGCTGTGCTGATGTGGAGATGTGGGATTAGCTGTCATTGACCTACTCCTGCTCAAGGGAAAGCGCGAGTCACAAAGGTTTTGCACAGATTATTTAATTGGTCCGCAACGGCCCACTTCGCAGTGAATACCTAGTCGCCGCAGGTTTTCATGATGATCGGAGCATATCCCTTAACGGGTGCCTCATTCCAGAGTTCCACGGCACTTCTCAATCCCCAGGGGATTTTCGGGATGCCTGCTTTCCTCTGCCCCGAAGAGGGCCGGAGCATATCCCGGAGACACAGAGAGGAGCGGTCCTTTCGGACCGCCCCTCACTGTCATGTCGTATAGCTACGAGCTGTTATGCCTTTTCGGACGTGCCGGCGCCTTCGCCCAACGAGTGGGCCTTGCGGTAGCGGGCAACCATTGCAAACGTCACGACGCTGAGCATTGCGATCATCGAAAAGGCTGTAATAACCAAGGTTTCGTGGCCTGGAGTCATTTTTGAATCATCCTCTCTCTAAAGTGCGGCAAAGCCTGCGGGGTCGGGTTCCCGAAGACCTGCCGATTGGGTGCGTCCATAAAATTTCTTGGACACCTTTCCCGTGTGTTGCGGTGCGAACCGGCCCGTAAAGGCTGTTCGTTTGGTATTCGAAGCGAGCCGCTTCGAACGTCTGGAACCATGCACGAGGTGTCTTTTCAGGCACCTCGGTCCGGCTTGATGCCGCACAATTCCGTTCAGCTGGCAACAGAGCCATAGGATTTCTTGCCGTCGATTTCGACACAAGCGAAGGCATCTCGGTCCAGCTGATCACGCCAAGCAGTTTGAACTAGGTATCTGGTGGCACTTGGACACAATCCAAGGCACTTGTTTTCTTCTAGAAACGAACTTGTCGATCTTCAATTATCGCAGATTTGTACTATTTCGCAACTCGATGCAGATTCGGCCCAGCCCGAAGGATCCCGAATTTCCGTCCTGACTCGGAAGTTTCCTTACATTCGGATGACGATCGCAATGCCGAATCAACATCCAGGGAGGTTCTTCGTTGCCGGGTGTCAGCAGACCGGGAATCGAAGGTTTTCGGACCCGTGGGCGGGCCAGACAGCATATGGAAAGCGGGCCGCGTCCAGGAAAACGAAAACGGCCGCCGCAACACCGCGAATGCGGATGTTGCGACGGCCGTTTCGGTTCTGGGCCGTGGCCCCGGGAAAGCTACTGCTTGTTGCCGAGCACTGCGTTCACGCCGGCTTCATCGGGGTACGCGGCCTGCGTACCCTTCTTCGTCGCGGCCAACGCGGCGCTCACCGAGGCGAAGGCCGCAGCGGTGTACAGCGAATCGCCGGCGGCAAGGCGTGCCGCCAATGCGCCGGTGAAGGCATCTCCGGCACCGGTCGTATCGATCGCATCGACCTTGGTCGGTGCAATGCGGACAACACGGCCTTCGGCCCCGGCCAGTCCGTCAAGGACCACCGAGCCGTTGGCCCCCAGCGTCACGACCGCGCGGTCAAGCCCGCGGGCGGCGAAGTGCTCGAGCACCGGCTCCCAGTCACAGGTCGGCGCATCCGGCGCGGGGATTTCTTCCCCGCCCAGGAATTGCGAGGCCTCGTGTGCGTTGACAAGCAACACGTCCGCGAGGGATGCGAGCTCGGGCGCCACCGGTGCGTACGGGGAAAGATTCAGCAGCACGGTTGCACCGGCATCGTGCCCGGCCTGGGCGGCTGCCTGGACGGTGTCCAGCCCGACCTCGAGGCACAGGCAGACCACCGAGGAACCCTCGAAAGCGGCCTGGGCGGCGGCCACGTCGGCGGGACGCAGCGTTCCGTTGGCACCGGCGGAGATGACAATGCTGTTCTCGCCGTGCGCATCGACGGTCACCACGGCCACCCCGGTCTCGACACCGGCAACATGGTTCACCTGCGTGACGTCCACGCCGGCCGCAGAGCAGGAAGCCAGCAGCATGTCGCCGTTGGAATCCTGGCCCACGGCACCCACCAGCGAAACAGCACCGCCGAGCCGACCTGCGGCAACCGCCTGGTTGGCGCTCTTTCCGCCCGGGTTCACGGTGAAGCCCTCGCCATGCAGGGTCTCCCCCGGTTGCGGGAGCCGCTCGGTGTAGATGGTCAGGTCCGCGTTGAGCGAGCCGACCACCACGATCCGGCCTGTTTCATTGCTGGGGGTTTGCTGGTTCAATTACTGCACCTCTGCGTCGACTGGTTTGGGGATCAAGAGTGAAGCGGCGAATGCCGCGACCGTAATGACCAGGCCGACCATGACCACCGTGAAGTAGGAAGCGTGGTCGCCCAGGTTAGAGGTTCCCACAAGCACTGCGGGCAGGACAAGGAAGCTCAGACCGGCGCCCAGGTTGAAGGCGCCCGCGTTCATGCCCGGCAGGAAGCCGGGGTTGCCCGGCGGCGAGAGCACGACGCCCAGGCCGTTGAGCATGATGTTGGCCGTTCCGGCGTACATGATGCCCAGCAACGCGGTGCCGGCAATCATCACCGGCAGGGAATTCAGCCCGAAGAAAACGATGATCAGCAAGGCGGCAATGCTGCCGAGCATGCCGATGCGCAGCACCTTGTTGTAGCCGAGCACAGGAGCCAGGCGGCCGCTGATCGGGCCGAAGACCCAGCCCAGCAGCGCGTACGGGGTGAGGATCAGCAGCGCGGTCTGCGTGGGGCCGACGCCGAACCCGGGTGCCGCGGCCTGGACGTAGGCCGGGACGATGCCGTTGATGACCGCAAAGATGCCGGTCATGGTCAGCGTGGTGGTCAGCAGCGGCGCCCAGGTGGCGCGCTGGCGCAGGTGTTCGATCTGCACCATCGGTTCGGCCACGCGCTTTTCCGTGGTCCAGAAACCGTAGAAAGCGGCGGCGGCCACGGCCAGCAGCACCAGCGAAAGCAGCAATGTTTGGGAGGACATGCCGCTGACAAGCTTGGAGGCTTCGTTGAGCGCGGTCAGCAAGGACCCGACGGCAACGACGATGAAGAAGACGCCGCGCCAGTCCATCTTGGTGCCGGCCTGCGGCTTGGTTTCACGCGTCAGCAGGGCGACGGCCAGCGCCGCAAGAACGGCCAGGACCACCATGAACCAGAAGATGGAACGGAATCCGTGGTTCTCGGCCAGGTAGCCGCCCAGGAAGGAGTCGACGCCGGCGACGCCGCCGTTGACGGCCAGGATCAGGCCCATGAGCGCGCCGTAGCGCTTCGGGTTCGGGACCGCGCTGCGCAGCATCAACAGTGCCAGCGGCACCGTGGGGCCGGAGATGCCCTGGATGATTCGTCCGGCGAACAGCCAGCCGATGTTCGGTGCAAGCGCCGCGACTACGGAGCCGACGGCGGTCATCAGCATCATGATGACCAGGATGCGCTTGCGGCCCACGACGTCGGAAAGACGCGGCAGGAACAGGGAGAAGAGTGCGGCCGTGGTGAAGAACCAGGTCTGCGACAGGCCGATCGCGGCCTGGTTGGTGTTCAGTTCCTCGCCCATGGTGACCAGCGCGGGGCTGAGCATGGAGGCGTTGAGCTGGAAGGCCACGCAGGCGGTCAGCAGCGCGGCGGTGAGGGCGGCGGTGCCGCCGCGGGTCATGGTGCCCTTGTCGATCACGGTGCTCATGCGGTCTTTACCTCGACCTCTCCGATGCGCACGAGTGCGTCGGTGACCAGGTCCCAGAAGCGCTTGTGGTCAAGGTCCACGGCAACCGAGGTGTGGCAGTCGGCAGGGGCCGGCGCGCGGAAGTCCGCGACCGTCATGCCCAGGGTCAGCTTGCCCTGCAACTCGATGTCAACGGGCACCTTGCGGGTGGAAACGATGCTCGGGTCGATCACGTAGGCGACGGCGCACGGATCGTGCACCGGCGGGAAGTCGAAGCCTTGGGCGTCCTTGTAGGTCGCCTTGAAGAAGTCCATGAGTTCCCGCACGAACTTGGCCGGGCCGGTGCCCACTGCCTCGATCTGTGCGACTACCTCGTCGGTGGCCAGCGCCTGATGGGTCAGGTCGAGCCCGACCATGACCACGGGCCACTTCTCGTTGAAGACGATGTGTGCGGCCTCGGGGTCGATGATGATGTTGAATTCGGCCACGGCGCTCCAGTTGCCCACGTGGTAGCCGCCGCCCATGAGGACGACTTCCTTCACGCGCTCAACAATGCGGGGTTCCTTGCGGGCCGCCAGCGCAATATTGGTCAGGCCGCCGGTCGGCACCAGGGTGACGGTGCCCGGCTCGTGGGCCATGACGGTCTCGATGATCAGGTCCACCGCGTGTCGCGGGTCCAGCTCGATGCTCGACTCCGGCTGCGCGGGGCCGTCCATGCCGGATTCGCCGTGGATGTCCGGGGCGTTCTCAATGGTGCGCACCAGGGGGCGGGCGCAACCGGCGGCGAACGGGACGCCGGTGATGCCCGCGATGGTGCCCACGGCAAGGGCGTTCTTGGTGACCTTTTCGAGGGTCTGGTTGCCGACGACCGTGGTCACGGCAAGCAGCTCGATGGCCGGGCTGCCGTGTGCCAGAAGGATGGCAACTGCATCGTCATGGCCGGGGTCGCAGTCAAGGATGATCTTGCGCGGCGCGGCTTCCACTGAGGGTTCGCCCATGGTTTTCTCCACATCTTTGGGGGAACTGCTGTGCCCTTGGACACGAAACAGGAACGGGGGTTTCATAGGAAGTCTGGCACCTTTTCCGGGCTCACGTCAAACGCTTAACGTGCCGTGCGCATACCATCAGGTCAAACGCTTAACGCGTTTCGACACAATGGCGCACGGTCTCGACTAGGATTAAAGCCATGGATTCTACGGATTTGCCGCGCATCACTGCGCCCATGAGACGGCGCGTCACTGCCGCGATGGTGGCCGAACACGCTGGTGTTTCCACGGCAACCGTGTCCCTGGTTGCCAACGGCAAGACCCAGGGCCGGGTTTCGGCGGCCAACGAGGCCAAGGTCTTGGCCGCGATCAGCCAACTCGGCTACGTCATCGACAGCATCGGCAGCTCGCTCTCCCGCGGCGTCAGCACCACCATCATTATGGTGGCACCCGATATCTCCAACCCGTTCTTCGCCAAGGTCATCGCCGGGGTGCGCAGCGCACTCGGATCGAATTACCAGCTGCTGCTTTCGGTCACCGACGCGGGCCAGCTGCCCAGTGCGGCCGACACCCGACGTCTGCTGGGGCTCCGGCCCGCGGGCCTGCTGGTCGATGCCCCGGATCCGTCGTTCCTTGAAGAGCTTTCGGCCACCGGCCCCCTGGTATTGCTCGATGCCCCCGGCTTCGGGGAAGACGTCCCGGCCGTGAACCTCGACGTCGCACAGGGCGCCCGCGATCTGGCCGCCCACCTTGCCGCGGCCGGCCACACCAAGATTGCATACCTTGACGGCATCACCGGGACCACAACGTTCGAGTTGCGCCGGACAGCCTTCCTGGAGGCCGCCGCCTCGCTGGGCATGAGCGTTCCCGACGGCGCCCAGGCCGCCACGACCATCGATGTGGGACTGGCGGCTGACGCCTTCGCGAATGCCTGGCCGGAATGGAAGAAGGCCGGAGTCACGGCGGTGGTCTGCGCAACGGACACCCACGCCTACGGCGTGCTGCAGGAGGCCCGCGTCGCCGGGATCTCGGTCCCGGGCGAGCTCGCGGTCACCGGCTTCGACGACCTGCCGTACTCCGCCAACAGCAACCCGGGACTGACCAGCGTGAACCTGCCCGCTGAGCTGCTGGGCCGGCGCGCCGCCGAGCAATTACTCAAGCTCATCAACGGGGAAGACCTCGAAATGCCGCAGCTGACGTTGGACAGCTCGCTCATGGTCCGCGGGTCGACGGTTCTGGCCTAGCCCGGCCCCGGTCCACGATTCGGGGCCGGATTCCCGTCCGGCGTCTCATCGATGCGCCGTCCGTCCGACGGCGCAGGTGCCGTCATCCGCACGGTTCCAGGCACCGCGGAATGACCCGTTCAGTGGTTGTTGCCCCGTTGTGGCCCGGGGTCAGAACTCGGTGTGGCCCAGGCCCGGGACCGAAACGAATGAAACCACCGGGCTGACGGCAGCCTGCAATTCAAGGACGATGACCTCATTCGAGTGGGGTCGCAGCAGGGGCCCCGGGATGTAGAGCGTCCGCTGGGGGCCCCTCGACCAGTACCGTCCGAGGCAGAAGCCGTTGACCCAGGCCACGCCCTTGCCCCAACCGCTGATGTCCAGGAACATGTCGGCAACCTCGGGAAGGTCGAAGGTTGCGTGCGCGAAGGACGGCCCTGCCAAAAGAGTGACGGGGCGCGACTCGGAGCGTACGAAGCGTTCGGCCACGGGACCCATGTCCTCGAGATTCAGCGGGAGAAGATCCCACTCGCGAACGGGCACCCCGTTGACCTTTGCCTCGCCGATCAGGCCCTTGGGTTCGCCGAGCCGCGGGCCGTAGTCCACGCGGCCCTGGTCCTCCACGAGGATCTCCAGCGTCCCGCTGGCGTCGTCGGGCAACACCAGGGTGCGGTCGTGGTTGTCGCGCGAAAGTGTTCCGATTCCCCGGCGATTGAGGAACACCTGCGCCCTGTCCCGCACTTCGTCGAGGACCAGCACCGCTGGGCCGGAGACCTCGATCCGGGTCCGGTAGACACTGAACCCGGAGAAGTGGCCGACTGCGTCGGTGGGCAGAGGCCCTTCCCCTGAGGAGGTCCAGCGGTCCGAAGCGTCGACGAGGTCCCACAGCGGAAGGGTGCCGGTCAACGGAACAACCAGCTCGGGAGCCGGGGCGGGCGGGGCGGGGGCGTCGTGCTCGGCAAGGTCCGTGTACCGCGCAAGCACCTCGCGGAAGGCCCAGTACTTCGGCGTCGGATTGCCTGCCTCGTCCAGGGGCGCGTCATAGTCGTAACTGGTCACGATGGGCTGGTAGACGCCCTTGTCGTTTGCGCCGTTGCTGAATCCGAAGTTGGTGCCGCCGTGGAACATGTAGATGTTCACCGACGCGCCGCGGGCAAGCATGGTTTCGAGTTCCCCCGCGGAATGCTCCACGCTGGTGGTGTGATGGTGGGCGCCCCAGTGGTCGAACCATCCCACCCAGAATTCCGAGCACATGAGCGGTCCGGTGGGCTGGTGGAGGCGAAGCGTGTCGAGGCGCTCGGCGGACCGGGATCCGAAGGACCCGGTCTTGTGCAGGCCGGGCAGGCTGCCATTGGCGAGCATGTCACCCTGGGGCTGGTCGACGGTGGTGAATGGCACCGTGAGCCCGATTTCCCTGTTGATCTTGACGAGCTTTTCAAGGTAGGAGCCGTCGGTCCCGTAGGCGCCGTACTCGTTCTCGATCTGGACCAGGACGATCGGTCCCCCGAGGTGCGCTTGGCGGGGGACCAGGATGGGCGCGAGTTGTTCGAAGTATTCGGATACCGCGGCCATGTAGACGGGGTCGTCGGAACGGATTGTTTCCGCGCCGCTTCCGAAGAGCCATGCGGGCAGTCCCCCGTTGTCCCATTCGGCGCAAATGTACGGGCCGGGGCGCACGATCGCGTGCATGCCCTCGGCGGCGACCAGGTCCAGGAAGCGGCCCAGGTCCAGGATCCCGGCGGTGTCGAAGGTTCCCCTGGCGGGTGCGTGGGCGTTCCAGGCAACGTAGGTTTCGATGGTGTTCAGGCCCATCTGCCGTGCCTTGCGGATCCGGTCCGCCCACAGATCGGGGTGGACCCGGAAGTAGTGGAGTGCTCCGGAAAGGATGCGGTGGGGGCGGCCGTCGAGCAGAAAGTCGTGCTCTCCGATGGTCAAAGTGGGCATGTCAAAGAGATCCTTTTCTCACATGGGTGGGCGGTCCGAAAGCCGGCGACGGACGGCTTTCGGACCGCCCGGTGTCCTACTTGGCGGAAACGGTGAATCCTTGCTGGTTTCCGTACTTGATGCTCGCGTCCTGCCAAGCAACCAGCCCGGCGTTCAGGTCGCTGTTGGACCCGTAGGCCTGGCCCACGGTGTCGCTGAAGATGCTGTTGGCGTAGGTCTGGAATGGCAGGTACGACCATCCCGGGACTACATCCTTCGAAGCCTGGACGAGGACCTCATTGATCTTCTGGCCGCCGAAGTACTTGCTCTCGGCACCGAGGAATGCGGGGTCCTGCAGGTCCGCGGTGGTGGAGGGGAATCCGCCGTTTGCGGCGTGGATCTTGGAGCCCTCGGGGCCGTTGCTGAACTGGAGGAAGCCGTAGGCCGCAGCCTTGTTCTTGCTCTGCTTGAGCACGGCGTCGCCGCCACCGCCGTTTTCCGCGGCTGCGGGCTTGCCCTTTCCATAGGTCGGCATGGGAGCCACGCGCCACTTGCCGCTGCCATCGGCGGCACCCGATTCCAGGTTGGCGGGCATCCAGGCACCGATGATGAGGGTTGCAATGTTTCCGTCGGAAAGCCCCTTGTACCATTCGTCGCTCCACGAGGCGACGGGCGCCACCAGCTTTCCTTCGACCAGCTGGTTCCAGTTTTGGGTCCAGGCCTTGGATCCCTCGTCCTGGAGGTTGATCTGCACGTTCGTGGAGCCTTCGACCTTGTAAGGCTGGCCTCCGGCCTGCCAGATCATGCTCGTGGTGAAGCCCGCATCGCCGATGTCGTTGGTGATGTAGGCCTTGGGATCGGCTGCGTGAAGCTTCTTTCCGGCGGCAATGTATTCGTCCCAAGTGGTTGGCACCTCGATGCCGTGCTTTTCAAAGACGTCCGCCCGGTAGAACATGGCCATGGGACCCGAGTCCTGCGGGAGTGCGTAGATGCCGCCGTTGAGGTTCACCGAACCCCACGTCGAAGGGGTGTAGTTGGCCTGCAGTTCCCCCGCGCCGTATGCCTTCAGGTCGACCAACGCATCGGAGAGTGCGAACTGCGGCAGTGCCGCATATTCGATCTGGGCCACGTCCGGTGCGCCGCTTCCGGCCTTGACCGCGTTCTGGATCTTTGTGTAGTGGTCGTTGCCGGTGCCCACGTTTTCCAGGTTGACCTTGACCTTGGGATATTTCGCCTCGAAGGCTTCCACGATCGGCTCGAGCTGCGGGGCCCACCCCCAGACGGTGAGGGTCGTCTCGGTCTGCAGGGCGGTTGCGATTTCTTCTGCGCTGACCCCTTCGGTGCCGGCATTTCCCTTGGCGGTGGAACCACCGCAGGCTGCAAGGGTGCTGACCAGAAGACCCGCCGTGACGACAGTTGCCGCGCGGCGTAAACGATGACTGATTTTCATGGGTTTGATGCCTTTCACTTCATTGCTTATGAGACGAGTGGAACTGGTTGGAGGTCGTTCAGTGTTCCCTTGCGGGGCCGTGGCTACTTGACGCTCCCGGCCGCCAAACCGGACTGCCAGTAGCGCTGCAGGAAGAGGAACGCGACGACGATGGGAACGATGGTGAGCAGGGATCCGGTGATGACAAGGTTGTAGATGGCGTCCCCGCCGGCGGTGGTGGCCTGCGCGTTCCAGTTGTTGAGCCCCACCGTCAGCGGGTACCAGGTGGATTCGCTCAGCATGATCAGCGGGAGGAAGTAGTTGTTCCACGTCGCCACGACGGTGAACAGCAGGACGGTGACGAAACCGGGCGCAAGCATCCTCAGGGAGATGGTGAAGAATGTCCGGAACTCCCCGGCGCCGTCCATGCGGGCCGCCTCGAGCACCTCGGTGGGAACGGACTCGAGCGCGTAGATCCACACCAGGTAGAGGCCGAAGGGGCTGATCAGGGACGGGATGATGACCGACCACGGCGTGTTGGTCAGGCCGAGTTCGCTGAACATCAGGAAGGTCGGCACGGCCAGGGCGGTTCCGGGAATGGCGACCGCGCCCAGGACCACCGCGAAGACCGCGCGCTTCCCGGGGAAGTCGAACTTCGCCAGTCCGTAGCCGGCCAGGGTTGCCAGGAAGGTGGCTCCGCCGGCGCCCACCACCACGTAGAGCACGGTGTTGGCCAGCCAACGCAGGAATTCACCGTCGTTGTACGTCAGGGTTTGGCTGATGTTTTCCCACAGCGCGAAGTCCCCGGAGAACCACAGGCCGAAGGAGCTGAAGAGCGCCGGCTGGGTCTTGGTGGAGTTCACGAAAAGCCAGAAGAGCGGGAGCAGTGCGTAGACGGCCATCAGGCCCATGACGATGGTCAGGAGGATCGACTTGCGCTTGTGCGTCACTCCGCGGCGCGGTCCGGCGCTGAACCGGGGTGCCGTGCGGCTTTTCACGGGCGGGGCGGTCGGGGTCTCGAGAGGACTCAGTTGCAGCGACATGGGCTAGGCATCCTTTCGAGAACCGGAGAGCTGGACGATGTAGGCCACGATCATCGTCAGCAGGCCCATGATCATGGCTATGGCCGCCGCGTAGTTGAACTGCTGGCCGGCGAAGGACAGGTTGTAGGCGTACATGTTCGGGGTGAAGTAGGAGCTGATCGAGTTCGGGGCCAGCGCCTTGAGGATGTTCGGCTCGTTGAACAGCTGGAAGCTGCCGATGACCGAGAAGATCGTGGCGATGCCGATGGCTCCGCGGATGGAGGGGATCTTGATGTTCCGGATGACACTCAGCGCGCCGGCCCCGTCCAGGCTTGCCGCCTCGTAGAGGTCCGAGGGAATGGTCTTGAGTGCCGCGTAGAAGATCAGCATGTTGTACCCGGTGAATTCCCACGTCGTGATGTTGCCGATCGCGGCGAGGATCCAGTGGCTGGACAGCGGATCCGGGATCGCCCAACCAAAGAGTTCATTGAGGTTCCCCACCAGGCCGAAGCGCGGTCCGTAGATGAACCCCCACATCAGGGTCGCCACGACGGCGGGGACCGCGTACGGCAGGAAGATCGAGATGCGGAAGAACGACGAGAACCGCAGGCGGGAACTGTCGATGGCCAGCGCCGCGGCCATCGCCACGCACAGCATGATGGGCACCTGCACCACCAGGAACAGACCCACCCGGCGCACCGCGTCCCAGAACTGCGGATCGGTCAACGCCTGGACGTAGTTGGCTCCGCCGACGAACTTGTTGCCGCCCACCATCTGGTTCTGGAAAAGGCTCAGGTAGATGGCGTAAACGACCGGGGCAAGGAACACCAATGCAAAGACCAGCATGAAGGGGCCGACAAACGCCCACCCCGTCCACCTGCCGCTGCGCCGCCGTGGCCGAAGGGACCGGGTGGCAACCGTCGCGCTCGACGTCGTTGTCATAAGTATCCTTAGTCTCATCCTGATATGTTTACGCAAACATTGTGGAAACAAAAGTAGCATGTTTAGGTAAACATGCAAGAGGAAAAGGGAAAAATGACACATTCACATTCCGGCTTCCCCGACCTCGGGGATGGATCCGCAGCTTCGCACCACGCCCGCACCACGCGTGGCCCCTCAATGGCGGACGTCGCCAAGGAGGCCGGCGTGTCCTCCCAGACGGTGTCCCGCGTTGCAAACGGGCTCAGCAATGTCGAGGAATCGACCAAGAAACGGGTCCTGGATGCGATGCAGAAACTGGGCTACCGGCCGAACCGGGCCGCCCGGGCGCTGAAGAGCGGACGGTTCAAGTCCATCGGCGTCATCATGTTCACGCTTTCGACCTTCGGCAACATGCGCACCCTTGACGCGATCGCCACGGCCGCGTCGCGCGCCGGCTACTCCGTCACGCTCATCCCGCTAACCGACCCCACCACGGGCAAGGTCTCCGGCGCGTACCACCAGTTGCGCGAGCAGCAGGTGGACGGCGTGGTCATCATCTTCGAGGCCCATTTGCTCGACCATGCCGACATCGCCCTTCCGGAGGACCTTCCTGCGGTCGTGATCGACTCGAATGCCGGCTCCGGCTATTCGGTGGTGGACACGGACCAGCAGCAGGGCGCCCGGCTGGCCACCGAGCACCTGCTCGGGCTCGGCCACCGACAGGTCTGGCACATCGGCGGCCCCGCCTCGTCATTCTCCGCGTCGCACCGGGCGGAGTCCTGGAAACGGACGCTCGAGCAAGCCGGGATCCAAGCGCCTCCCGTGCTCCACGGCGACTGGTCCGCGGAATCGGGCTACCGGATCGGGCTGGAACTGGGCAAGGACAAAACGGCGAGCGCCATCTTCGCCGCGAACGACCAAATGGCGCTCGGCGCCATGCGGGCCATGCACGAGCTGGGCCGGGCCATCCCCGGGGACGTCAGCATCGTGGGATTCGACGACCTCGAGGAGGCGGCCTCGTTCTGGCCGCCGCTGACCACGATCCGCCAGGACTTCCACGCGGTGGGACGCCTGAGCATCGAGAACCTGCTCCAGCAGATCGCGGGCGACACCCCGGCGCACGATGTCAGCGTGCCCACGCGCCTCATGGTCCGCAAGAGCACCGCGCCGCCCCGCGGCGCCACCGCCTAAACGCGGGCGGCCGGTTTCAGCGCATCGGAAAGCACCCGGGCCGTGGCACTGCGGAGGTAGAGCGCGGCGTTGGCCATGGCATCCGTGGGATCCGGCGTTCCGGAGGTCCCGCGCGCGAAATCAAGCAGCTGGACCGCGCCGCTGATTCCGTAGCGTTCCAGCTGCTCCGGCGTCGCCGCAATGCGTCCGGCGACCACCAGGACGGGCAGGTTCCGCACCCTGGCCACCTCGGCCAACGCGATGGGCGCCTTTCCCTCGAAGGACTGGGCGTCCAGGGATCCCTCCCCCGTGATCACCAGGTCGACCGAATCCAGCTGCGCGGCGAGCCCGCTGATCTCCGCCACCCGCCGGAAGCCCGGCTCCAGCACAGCCTCGGTGAAGGCCAGGAATGCCGCGGGGAAGCCGCCGGCGGCCCCGGCGCCGGGGACGTTGACGTCCCGGCCCGTCGCCCCGCGCAGCACCCGGGACCAATGGCGCAGGCCAGCCTCGAGCACGGCCACCGCCGAGGCGTCGGCCCCCTTCTGCGTGGCGAAGACGGCGGCGCTCCCGTCGGGCCCCAGCAGCGGGTTGCCGACGTCGACGGCCAGCCGGATCCGCACCTTCTCCAGCCGGGGGTCGAGCCCGGAGGCATCCACCGACGCGACGTCGGCCAGGTGCCCGCCGCCCAGGCCCACCGGATCGCCGTGGGCGTCGAGGAGCCCGAGCCCCAGGGCCAGCAGGGCGCCGCTGCCGCCATCGGTCATGGCGGACCCGCCAAGGCCGATGACGATCTCGGTGGCGCCGGCGTCGAGCGCCCGGAGGACCAGTTCCCCGCACCCGTAGCTGTGGGCGCACAACGCACCCTCCGGGGTCCGGGCCGAGGCGGCAAGGCCGGAGGCCTGGGCCGTTTCGATGACTGCACGCGCCGCCCCGCCGGGTTCCCGGTGCAGCGCCCAGTGCGCGATGATTTCCTGGCCGAGCGGGCCCGTGACGGTGTCAAAGCGCAGCTCGTAGCCGGCGTTCACCGCCGCATCCAGGGTCCCCTCGCCACCGTCGGCAACCGGGAAGCGTGTCACCACCGCCTCCGGATGCACGCGCAGCACGCCCTCGGCCATCGCCGCGGCCGCCTCGGTGGCGGTGAGCGATCCCTTGAACTTGTCCGGCGCCACCAGGACGCGCAGGGGCCGGCCGGCCTCAGGCATGCGGGAGCACCAGCTCGGCATAGCGTTCCTTCATGGTGGCCAGGACGGTGTCCGCGTCGGCGTCCCAGATGTCCTGGTTGAAGATCTCCACCTCGATGTCGCCGGTGTAGCCGGCGTCGCGCACCCAGCCTCCGATGGTCGCGAAGTCGATGACCCCGTCGCCCATCATGCCGCGCGAGAGCAAGGCGTCGGCCGCGATCGGCAGGTTGAAGTCGCACACCTGGTAGGAGGCGATCCGGTTCTCCCGGCCGGCGCGCTCGATCTGGGCCCGCAGGTCCGGGTCCCACCAGACGTGGAAGGTGTCCACCGCGACGCCGACGGCCGAGGCAGCGTAGGGGGCGGCGAGGTCAAGCGCCTGGCCCAGCGTGGAGATCAGCGCGCGGTCCGCCGCGTACATCGGGTGCAGCGGCTCGAGCACCAGGCGGATGCCGTGCTCCGCGGCGAACGGCGCCAGGTCCGCGAGGCGTTCGGCGACGCGGTTGCGGGCGGCGACGACGTCCTTCTCCCCCGGGGCCAGCCCACCGACCACCAGAAAGAGCTCGGTGGTTTCCAGGGCCCCGGCCTCCAGGATGGCGGCGCGGTTGTCCTCCAGCGCCGCGGCCTGCCCCTCGGCGTCGGGCGCGGTGAGGAAGCCGCCGCGGCACAGCGAGGACACGCGCAGGCCCGCCTCCTTGATGAGCCTGGCGGCGTTTTCCACGCCGACCTCGGCCACGCGGTCGCGCCACGGGCCGATGGCCGGGATGCCTGCCGCCACGCAGGCGTCGACGGCCTGCGGCAGGGTCAGCTTCTTGGTGGTCGCGCTGTTCAGCGAGAGCCTCGAATAATCGCCCTCGTAATCATCCAGGTGGTCGCTCATGCGCCCACCCCGTTGGTCCGCAGGAAGCCGGCCATGCGGAAGGCCGCCAGCTCCGAGTCCCTGAGCAGCCCGGCTTGGTCTGCCAGTTCGAGGGTGCGGGTCAGGTGCAGCACGGAGCGGCCCGAGTGCAGGCCGCCGACCATCTGGAAACCGGCCTGCTGCCCGTTGAGCCAGGACATGAACGCGATCCCCGTCTTGTAGTAGAACGTGGGGGCGCTGAAGATGTGCTGGCCCAGCTCGCGGGTGGAGTCCAGGATGGCGCGGGCCCGGGCGGTGTCGCCGGCGTCGTAGCTCTGCAGCGCCGCGGAGGCTGCCGGGTAGATCGCCGCGAAGATGCCCAGCAGGGCGTCCGAGTGGTGGGTCCCGTCCCCGTCGATGAGCTCCGGGTAGTTGAAGTCGTCCCCGGTGTACAGGCGCACGCCCTCCGGAAGCGAGGCCCGGAGCGCGGTCTCGTGGGCGGCGTCCAGCAGCGAGACCTTGACGCCGTCCACCTGATCCGCGTGCCCGCGGACCAGGCAGAGGAACGTTTCGGTGGCCGTGGCCACGTCGTCGGACCCCCAGTAGCCGGCGAGCGCGGGGTCGAACATGGTGCCCAGCCAGTGCAGGATCACCGGCTGGTCCACCTCGGTGAGCAGCGTGGAGTAGACGTGCAGGTAGTCCTCCGCGGATTCGGCGACCCTGGCCAGTGCGCGGGAGGCCATCAGGATGACCTTGGGCCCGGACTCGGAGACCGCGGCGATCTGCTCCCGGTAGGCGTCGAGCACAGCATCGAGGCCGGTCCGGCCCGACGGCAGGGTCTCGAGGTCCAGCTGGTCGGTGCCGGCGCCGCAGGACACCAGGTCCCGGACGGACTTGCCGGCGGTGGCGGGGTTGCCGGCGGCGACGACGGAGGCCGCCTCCGCGCCGGTGCGCTTGATGAGCTGTTGGGTCGCGGCCCAGTCCAGGCCCATGCCGCGCTGGGCGGTGTCCATGGCATCGGCGACGCCCAGGCCGTGGGACCAGAGCTCGTGCCGGTAGGCGAGGGTGGCGTCCCAGTCGAGGCGGGCCGGTGCCCCTGGCACGTTTTCCGCGGTGGTCTCCGGGATGACGTGGGCCGCGGCGTAGGCGCGGCGTGCGGTCAGCGGGGCGACGGGCCTGGCCCAGTCGGTGGCCGGCTGCAGCGTGTACTTGCGGGTGCCGCCGTCGGCGGTCGGCAGGATCAGGGTGGCCATCAGAGCGCGATCTCCGGGATGTCGATGGTGCGGCGTTCGTCGTTGGACCGCAGTCCCAGCTCGGCGAGCTGGACGCCGCGGGCCGCGGAAAGCAGGCCGAAGCGGTGCTCGCGGCCGGCGACCACGTCACGCAGGAATTCCTCCCACTGCAGCTTGAAGCCGTTGTCCAGCTCCGCGTTGGCCGGGACTTCCTGCCACTGGCTGCGGAAGGATTCGGTGACCGGCAGGTCCGGGTTCCAGACGGGCTTGGGCGTGTGGGCGCGCTGCTGGGCGACGCACTTGTTCAGGCCCGCGACGGCGGAGCCGTGGGTGCCGTCGACCTGGAACTCCACGAGCTCGTCGCGGTAGACGCGCACGGCCCAGGAGGAGTTGACCTGGCCGACGACCTGGTCCCCGCCCGGGGTTTCCAGCTCGAAGATGCCGTAGGAGGCGTCGTCGGCCGTGGCTTTGTACTCCCGGCCGGATTCGTCCCAGCGGGCCGGGATGTGGGTGGCGGTCTTGGCGTTGACGCTCTTGACCTTGCCGATGATGCCCTCGAGCACGTAGTTCCAGTGGCAGAACATGTCGGTGGTCATGCCGCCGCCGTCCTCCTTGCGGTAGTTCCAGGACGGGCGCTGGGCCGCCTGGTTCTCGCCCTCGAAGACCCAGTAGCCGAATTCGCCGCGGATGGACAGGACCCGGCCGAAGAAGCCGTCGTCCACCAGGCGGCGCAGCTTGACCAGGCCCGGCAGGTAGAGCTTGTCGTGCACCACGCCGGCGGTGACTCCGGCGGTCTTGCCGATGCGGGCCAGCTCGACGGCCTCCTCGAGGGTCTCGGCGGTGGGCTTCTCGGTGAAGACGTGCTTGCCGGCCATCATCGCCTTCTTCAGGGTGGCGGCGCGCAGGCTGGTCATCGAGGCGTCGAAGACGACGTCGACGCTCGGGTCGTTGATCACGGCGTCGAGGTCCGTGGACCATTCGGCGACGTTGTGCTTCTCGGCCAGCTCGCGGACCTTGGCCTCGTTGCGGCCCACCAGGATCGGTTCGACCTGGATCCTGGTGCCGTCCTCCAGCGTGAAGCCCCCGGCGTCGCGGATGGGAAGGATGGAGCGCAGCAGGTGCTGGCGGTAGCCCATGCGGCCGGTGATGCCGTTCATGGCGATGCGGATCGTCTTGGTTTCGATGCCCATGTGGGTCCTCCGGAAATCGTGGCGGTGTGCGGGTCGGAAATCGGGAAAGCGCATTCCCAATGTGTCCAGTGTGCACCGTCC
This sequence comes from Paeniglutamicibacter sp. NPDC012692, assembly GCF_042901625.1. Taxonomy (NCBI): domain Bacteria; kingdom Bacillati; phylum Actinomycetota; class Actinomycetes; order Micrococcales; family Micrococcaceae; genus Paeniglutamicibacter; species Paeniglutamicibacter sp. NPDC012692. Next base: position 37,747 of record NZ_JBIBDE010000008.1, on the reverse strand, counting down.
GCGACATTTGGGCAAGCGCTTTCCCAAATCCGTCCCGGACTCGCGTAATGTGGTTTCCAGCAATCCTCCCGAAAGGAAAACCCGTGGCAGCAAGCACGTTGGCCGAAGTGGCCAAGTTGGCCGGAGTCTCGCAGGCAACCGCGTCACGGGTCCTCAACGGCTCCGCCAGGAAGCCCGCGGCCGGGATCGCCGAGCGCGTCCGCGACGCCGCCGCGTCCCTGGGCTACGTGGCCAACGCGCAGGCTCAGGCCCTAGCCAAGTCCAGCACGGGCCTCATCGGGCTGATCGTCCACGACATCGCCGATCCCTACTTCTCCGCCATCGCCCGGGGTGTCCAGGCCGCGGCGCGGCAGGAGCACCGCATGGTGCTGCTGGCCACCACCGACGGCACCCCGGCGTCGGAAAAGGATGCGGTCATGGCGTTTGCCGGGCGGAGGGCGGAATCGATCATCCTGGCCGGGTCGCGTTCCACGCGCCCCGAGGACGCGGACGCCAATGCCGAATTGGCCATCGAGCTCGACCGCTATTGCCGCAACGGGGGCCGCGTCGGCACGCTGGGCCAGCCTGTCGCCGGGACCGTCGAAACCGAGGGTTTCCGCACCGTCGCAATCCCGAACGAGGCGCTCTCTCGCGAGCTCGCCCTGGCCCTGGCCCTGGACCACGCAGGTCCATTCGCGATCGTGAGCGGGCCGGAGGGCCTGGCCACCTCCGACGAGCGGATCCGCGGATTCCAGCGGGGGCTGGCCGATGCGGGCCGGCCGGCGGCGGACGTGGTGCACACCGACTTCAACAGGAACGGCGGCTTCGACGCAGGCCACAGGATCGCCGGGAGGCTCGTCGCCGAGGGGGCGCCGCGGCCCTGCATCTTCGCGTGCAACGACGTGATGGCGATAGGCGTGGCAGCGGCGTTCCGGGAACACGGGCTGGAGGTTCCGCGGGATGCGGCGCTGGCTGGGTTCGACGACATCGAATGGCTGCGGGACTTCCAACCGGCGCTGTCCACGGTGGGCCTGCCGTTGGAGGAGCTCGGCAGGCTTGCCACCCTGGCCGCCATCACCGGCGAGGCGGGGCCCTCCGCCGTCGAGGGTGCCGTGGTGCTGCGCCACAGCACCTCCTCTGGCGGCCAGCTCGGCAGTTAGGCGGGCCGCCAGGCCAACGGGGCCTAGGCGGGTGCCGACCCTTCGGCGAGCTTGCGCAGGAAGGCGGCATCGTTGAACAGTTGATCCGGGCTGTCCCCGGCGACGAATTCGAGCATCAGGTCCATCCCGCGCCCGTGCGCCAGCAGCACGGCGGCCACGTCGCGCCAGAGCCCGTCGCGTTCCTCCAACGCAAGCCGCTCGGTTGCCGGCCACCAAGAAAAGCAGTGGACACCCGTGACGTGCCCGATCACCCGGCGCAGCGATTCCAGCGCCTCCCGGTCACCGAGGCCCACGGCCGGCTGCCAATAGGTGCCGACGTTGGGGCGGTCCACCCGGGCCAGGAGCTCGAGGGTCGATTCGACGGTGCTGGTGAGCGATCCGCCGTGGAACTCGAAGGCCAGCTCGAGACCCCGGGCCGCGGCGATCCCGGCGATGCGCCGGGTGTCCCCGACCACCGCCTCCCATGTGTCCGCGTCGGCGTCCGCGGGGTCGGTTTCCCCCGCCCAGATGCGGATGCGCGGTGCCCCCAGGCGGGCCGCCAGCGCGGCCACCGCGTCAAAGTCGCCGAAGCTGCCGGCCCGATAGTAGGAGCCGAGCGAGAAGACCCGCAGTCCGGCCGCGGCGCAGGCCTCGCGCGCCAGGTCGGCGGATGCGGCATCGACAACATGGACGTCGCTGCCCCATTCGATGCCCGAGAGCCCTGCCGCGGCCGCGGCGGCAACCACCTGCTCGACGTCCAGCGAGCGCAGCGTCACCGAGCAGAGACCCGCGCCCAACAAGGCCGCCGGTCGGTCGTCCGTTGCGCGGCCGGGCAGTATGTACGGAACAGAAATCATCGGGACGCTCGCATTCGTGAAGGGGACCCGGGAGATCCCGGTTCTGGGTTTCTGCTTCTGGGTTTCTGCTTCTGGGTTTCTGCTTCCTGGTTCCGGCGGAAGGTTCAACCTCGTTCTGTCCGCCTGCAGCACCAACGGCGCCCGGGGGCGTCAGCGCCGCGGGCGGTCGTTGATCCGCACAAGGTTACGCCCGCGCATGGTGTACAGGTACCCGGATTCGTCGTTGGCGATGTGCGATCCGCTGTACCAGGCGCCGCCGGTGTCGGCCATGACGGTGGAGACCGCAAAGGTCTTGGGGTCGAAGCGGAACACCGTGGTGTCCGAAACGCCGTAGATGCGGCCCCGGTTGGCCACCAGGGCACCGAAGCCCCTGGACACCGCGCTGATGTCCGAGCGGTGCACGATGCTGCGCTTGGGCACGTCGATGACGAAGAGCCCGCCCTTGCGGGTCAGCCCGTAAAGGTTCCGGCCCTGCACCGCGAGGGCGGCGAGCCCCGCATCCATCTGCGGTTCGATCCTCCACAGTTCCTTGCCCACCACGGGGTCGAAGGCGACAACGGTGCCCGCACCCTCCAGCGAGGACAGCCCGCCGCCGAGGAACGCGACCCCGTTGCGGGTGGCCACCGCGCGCAGCAGCTGCACGTCGTCGATCGGGTTGATGAAGTGTTTCTTGGCTCCGGTGCGCGGTTTGTAGGTCCAGAACGACCCGCCGCCCTCGGTGTCCGACTGCGCGGCAACCAGCACCAGCCGGTTCTCCGCATCCCAGCAGACATCCAAGGGCCTGTTCTGCGCCGCCGGGAAGTCCGCGGCCTGGTGGATGGGCTTGCTGCTGCGCGGGTCATACGACCAGATGCCCTGCGAACTGTATTGGCCCGTGTACAGGACGCCATCGACCACCACGGCATCCTTGGCCTCGCCCTGGGCCTGCAGGTTTGTCACCTCACCCGTCTTGGCGCCGCGGCGGGCAATGACCCCGTTGCCGCCGACGTAGATGAAGCCGCCGCCGGCCGCGATGCCCATGACCGTCTGCGCCGACGCCTGGGCTCCGGCCTCGCCCAGGTCGCTGGCCTTCAGGGCCCCGGTCCCGGGGTCGATCTCGGCAATGAATCCGTAGCCGGAGGTGACAAGGAGCTTGCCGTCCCGGGAGTCGACTCCCCAGATTTCGCCCAGCGACGGCCCGTCGAGTGCCAACTGGGTGATGGTGTTCCCGGCGATCGAGTAGTCGCAGATCCCCGCCTCGTTGGCGAAGTAGACGTGCTCGCCGATGGCGGCGAAGTTCTTGGCGGTCTTGCCGATCGAGGTTGCCACGACGTGGGAGGCGGGTTCCTCCAGGTCCATCAGCGCGACCCTGGATTCCCGGGTCGAGGCCGCGGTGCCGACCACAAGCTTGTCGCCGAGGATTGCAAGGTCCCTGATGCTGGGATCGGCCAGCATCGATTCGGGGGTCACCGGCGTGAAGGTCGCGGCTGTCCGGTCGTAGGCGTACAGGCAGGCGCGTCCTGCGCTGCCTCCGCCTCCGAGGGTGCTGCCGGCGCCGAAGAAGACCGTGTGGTCGGTCGCGGCGACGGCCCGCGCCAGGGTGGCACCGGCATCCGGGATGCCGAGGTTCTTGACCAGGGACGTGGCAGGGTCGTACTCCCACAGCGCCGGAGCGGTTCCGCTGCCCCCGCCGACGGCGTAGAGGCGTCCGTCCGGGGCAACGCTGAGGTCGCGGACGTCGCGGTCCCCCATGCGACCCACCGGGGTTGCCGGGGTGTCGAGCGATCCCAGGTCCCAGCGGTAGAGGTTCGGCTGCGGACCTGTCGACTTCTGCAGGACACCGGCGTAGAGGTACCTGCCGGTGGCGTCCGCGGCCATGGTTTGGATGGTGTGCCCGGTGGCCAGCTCGGTTTGCCCCACGACCTTGCCGGTCGGCACGTGGTAGGCGACGATCTGCACGGGGTCGACGTTGCGCGACCCGATGTACAGGACGTCCCCGACCAGCACCGAACTCATCAGCGCAAACTGGACCACCGCCGGACCCAGGTCAAGGATCTCGGTTCCCTCGCCGCCGTGGCGGCCGGCGGGCAGCCCGGACGCATTGGCCGCCCCGCCGGCCGACAGGCCCAGGGCCGCCGCCAAACCGACCGTGCCGCCGGCCTGCAGGAGGGTTCGTCTGCTGAGATATGGGTTCGTCATGGATCGTCCTTTGCTTCGCATGCGGTGGCTGGGCCAATGGTGATGGGGTTGTTGGTGGTTGTTGTTTGGTCGGTCTGTCGGGGGCGCGCCCGGTTGGCCGGAGGCGCAACTTGGCGCGTCTCGGCCGGCTGGTGCGCGCTCCCCTTTTAGGCGGTGAAGGCCAGTTCCGCGGCGCGCAGCCGGAACCGCAGCGGTTCCCCGCGGGAAAGCCGGAGTGCCTCCTCGACAGTGCTTGCGGCCATGCGCTCGAGTTCGCTGCCCAGCGAACCCGCCACGTGAGGGGTCAGCAGCACGTTCGGGTTCACGTAGAACCCCGAGTCCGGCGGCAACGACCAAGGCGTGGTCACGTCCAGCACCGCGTAGAGATCGCCCTGTTCGATCCGCTGCAGCAACGCATCCTGGTCAACCAGTTCGCCGCGGGCCGTGTTGATGAAGGTGGCCCCGGAACGGAGCCGGGCGATTTGCCGGGCGTCGATCATGTGCCGCGTCGAGGGAAGGGATGGCGCATGCAGGGACACGACATCGCTGCTGGCCACCAGTTCGTCGAGGCTGACCAGCTCGGCACCGAGTTCTGCCGCAGCCGCGGGCTCCAGGAACGGATCGGCGACCACGACCTCCAGGTCGTACGAGCGCAGCAACCTGATCACGTGCCGGCCGATCTTCGAGGCCCCGATAATGCCGACCCGCTTGCGGAAGTTCCCGAGCTGCGGGAAGTGGTCCTCGGGTTCCACTGCCGCATGCAGCGTGTGCACGATCCGTGCCAGCTGCAGGACGTTCTTGTTCGCCAGGAGGATCATGGCCACCGTGTACTCGGCGACGGGAACGGCATTCGCCTCCGCCGCGGTGCTCACCTGCAGGCCTCGGTCCCAGCAGGCCTGGCCGACGTGGTGCTTGGCACTTCCGGCCGCGTGCAGGATGTAGCGCAGGTTCGGCGCCGCATCGAGCACGGTTTCGTCCAGCTTAGGGCACCCCCATCCCGTGATGAGGATGTCGGTGCGTGCCAGCAAGGAGCTGGAACGCGGCGAGCCGAATTCCTCGAGCGGATCGGTGCTCAGCAGGTTCAGTTCGGGCTCGAGCCTTTCCAGGAGCCTGGCCGGGAACACCCTCCGGGCCACGTCCCGGGGCATCGCGAGGGCAACGTTCAGGCGGGATGATGGATCGTTCATTTGATGCTCCCAGCGTTCATCCCGGACTTCCAGAAGCGCTGCAGGAAGATGAAGGCCAGCAACAGCGGAATCAGCGAGAGCAGCGATCCGGTGATCACCATGGGCACGAAGTCGGGCTGTGGAACCGCGAAGCCCTGCCAGATCGAGATGCCCACGCTGACCGGCAGCAGGTTCTGGTCCTGGAGCATGACCAGCGGAAGCATGAAGTTGTTCCACACCCCGACGAACTGGAACAGCGCGATGGTGACGAAACCGGGCATCATCATCGGCAGGGCCAGCGAGAAGAACGAGCGGATGGGTCCGGCGCCGTCCATGCGGGCGGCCTCGAGCGTTTCAGCGGGGACGTATGACGCCGAGTAGACGCGGGCCAGATAGACGCCGAAGGGATTGCACATCACCGGGATGAGCACGGCCCAGACGGTGTTGGTCATACCCACCACCGAGGCCAGCAGGTACATGGGCAGCACCGTTGCGGTGTTGGGGATCAGCACCCCGACCAGCACGAATCCAAAGAGGGAGTTCTTGCCGCGGAACTCGAACTTGTCGAACGCGTAGCCAGCCATGACGGAGATGAGTCCGCCGAGCACTGCCCCGACGCCGGCGTAGAGTACCGAGTTGCCCATCCAGCGCAGGAACACCCCGTTGTCCTGGGCGAGCACGTTGCCGAAGTTTTCAAAGAGCGAGAAGTCGCCGAGGGAATAGGCGCCGGTGCCGTAGAGGTCGGTGGTGTTCTTGGTGGAGGCGAAGAGCAGCCACAGCACGGGGACGACCATGTAGGCCGAACCGAGGATCAGCAGCCCGTTGACGGTGAAAGTGCTGATGAACCCGTTGCGGTGGGCTTGCGCCCTTGGTGGCTTGGTCGCCTTGGGCGCGGGTTTTGCGGGTGCGGGGGCGGGTTTGGTCATGGTATCCGTGCTCATGATTTGTTCATCCTGGAGCTCAAGCGGGTGACGAGTAGCGACAACAGCGCTGCCAACCCGGCGATAATGATCGATGCGGCCGCGGCCTGGTTCAGGTCGTGCCTGATGAAGGCGGCGTCGTAGGCCCACATGTTGGGAACCCAGCTGCTGGTGATGGACGGTGTGGCCTTGGCCAGGATGGTTGGCTCCGTGAAGAGCTGCAGGGTGCCGATGATGGTGAAGAGCATGATCACGCTCAGCGCCGGCAGGATCATGGGCATCTTGATGCCCAATGCAATGCGGATGTCCCCGGCGCCGTCCACCCGTGCTGCCTCCAGGACCTCGCGCGGGACCGCCTGCAGTGCGGTGAAGATGATGATGACGTTGTAGCCAGTCCATTCCCATACCCCGATGTTCACGATCGAGGGAAGGACCATGTTCGCATCAAGCAAGTTGATCTGGATTCCGCCGCTTTCCAGCGCCTGGACCAGCGGGCTGATGCCAGGGGTGTAGAGGTAGGCCCAGATCAGGGCCGCGATGACGCCGGGTACCGCGTGCGGCAGGAACACCAACAGCTGGAAGAGCTTGCGGGCTTTTGCCACCGTCGCGTCAAGCAGCAATGCGAAGACAATGGCCCCGCCCACCATGAGGGGGATGTAGATCAGGCAGTAGAGCCCCAGACGGAGGATGCCCCCGACAAATGACTCCGAGGCGAAGACCTGTGCGTAGTTTTCCAACCCGACGAAGACGGTCTCGGCCTCGCCGAAGCCAAGGCCCGACTTCTGCTGCGTGTAGAAACTGAGCACTATCGAATAGACGACCGGCGCGATGATGGCGACCGCGAACAAGGTGAAGAACGGGACCAGGAACAGCGAAGCGGTCCTGCCGCCCGTGCCTGTGACCGTGGAGCGCTTCGCGCTTCGAACGGATGTGGGGGCCTCGGTGGCCATGGGGATCTCCTAACTGGCCCGGGTTGCCGCCGTGCGGCGGCAACCCGGAGAGGGGTGGTGCTATTCAGCGATGGAAAGGCCGCTTTGCTTCAGGCCTTCAACCGTCGCCGTTTGGGCGGTGTCGACTGCCTCGCCGAGGGTTCCCCCGGTGCCGATCTTCCCGTAGGCGTCCTTCAACGCGGTGTTGGTGACGTCCCAGTTCGGGCCCCACTGCCAGCCGGGAAGGACCGTCTTGTAGGCAGACTCGAAGACCTCGTAGATGTCGTTGCCGAAGTAGCTGGCGTCGAAGGCCTCCTGCGCCACCGGGGTCAGGCCGGGGAAGGCCAGGAATGCCGAACCCGTGTTGCCGCGGGCCTTGATGGCCTCCGGGCTGGTGGTCAGGTACTTGATGAATTCGGCCGCAGCGGCGGGGTTCTTGCTGCTCTTGGTGACGTTGAAGCTGGAACCGCCGTAGAAGGCGCCGGCCGGTGCATCCCAGTTGGGAAGCTGTGCGGCGATCCACTTGCCCTTTTGGCCGCTGGCCTCGGTGCGCTTCTGGATGCCCGAGGCACTCCAGTTGCCGCCGACGACGCCGACGACGGTGCCATTCGACAGGTCAAGGCTCCACTCGTCGCTGTAGGCCTGCGAGACCTTGATGAGGTCGGCGTCGATCATCCGTTGCCAGAAGTCGGTGACCTTCTTGGTGGCGGCATCGTTGATGCCGATCTTCCAGCTGTCGTCGGCGACATCGAACCAGCTGCCGCCTGCCTGCCAGGCCAGACCCGCGGTTGCAGCGACCTCGTTCGGGTTGAAGCTGGCCAGGTATGAATCGGGGGCGACCTTCTTGAGTTTCTTGCCGACCTCCTCAAATTCCGCCCAGGTCTTGGGCACCTCGGCGCCCGCCTTCTTGAGCATGTCTTGGCGGTAGTACATGACCATGGGGGCCGCATCGTAGGGCAGGCCATAGATCTTGTCCCCGATTTCGACCTGGCTGCGGATTTCGGCGGCCAACTTGTCAACGGTTTCGGCCTCGTCGATCAGACCGTTCAGCGGTTGGACCTGGCTGTTGCTGACGAACAGCGGCAGCTGGGGGTACTCGATGGTCGCAACGTCGGGGCCGTTGCCGGCGCTGATTGCAGTGGACAGCTTGGCGTAGCCGCCACTGGCGCCGTTGGGAACCGTCTCGAAGTTGACCTTGATCTTGCTTTGGCTCTTGTTGAAGGCCTCGGCCACCTGATCCATCCCGGCCAGCGACGACCAGAAGGTAATGGACCCCGAGGGATCCCCGGTTGGAACGGGGGCCGCGGACGGGCTGGAAGCCGATCCACAGGCGGCAAGCAACATGACGCTGCTGGCCAAGCCGGCTACCCCGATGAGCAGTTTGCGACGCTTCATAGTTCTCCCTTGAAATCCCTGATGCGGTAGTGACGGTGATCACCGTCGAATGAACTAAATCCATGAAACACGCAGAACTGAACGAAGTAAACAAAGTGAACAGAGATGAACAATTGGGGGCGTTCCACATTGAACACCGTCGGGCGCACTGAGGGATACAAACGACCCTCCAGACCCACTGGAATCCACAGGTCAGGCACCCTTTGGCACCCTGAAGAGACCATGGGTCGGGTGCGCACCCATGGTCGAATACATTCAAGAAAGCGTGCAAAACGCCGGGCAACCCGGCTCAAAGCACTACTTTGCCGTCGATTCCCTAACGACTAGCGTCGGCGACAGGCTGACCCGCTGAACAGCCAGTTCCCAGCGACGCCGAGGCCCCAGACGGTTCAAGCACATCTGCAAGGCATGGTAGCCGACGTCGAACTTTGGTGGAGCCACCGCGCTCAGGGGCACAGCGCCCAAGGACGCAACCTCGTCGTCGTAGGCGACCACCGCAAGATCTTCGGGAATGCGGAGCCCTCGCGCGTCGCACAAGTCGGCAAACGTGAGTGCGTCCTCGTCGTTGTGGATGATGGCCGCGGTGGCTCCGGCCTCCACGAACCGATCGACGATGCCACTCATTTGCTGGCGAAGTTTCTCGGGGTCGCTGGTGTCGTGCATGACCCCAGCCAGGTCCGGATCCGGCGCAAGCCCCGCATTGCGCGTGGCCAGGCGATAGCCCTCTTCGATTTGCGAGGTCGTGGGACTGGTCCGTCGGGTACACAACGCGATTTTTCGATGCCCCAGCGACAAAAGATGTGTCACGGCGATCTCGGCCCCGCGGACATGGTCGCTCTGAACGGATTCGAGCCTGCCGGCGTCCAAGACCTCGCCGATCGATCGTTCAACGATAACGACCGGCACTTCAGCGGCTGCCAGGAGATCCAGGGTGGGAGTTCCGGCCAGGCGCTCCGCGCTTGGCGTCACCAACAGGCCATCAACACCGCTACGGAGCAACCGCTGTATTTGCCGTTGCTCTTCAGCCGGCGAGTAGTTCGAGACGCCGAGCACGAGTCTGACGCCGAGCTCGGAGGCCGCAGCCTCGGCGCCCCGAATGACCCCAGGGAAGTAGTACTTTGCGGACGGTACGACCATTCCGATGGTGGCAAGCGGCCTCTGCCCCGGCACATGTGGATTGGCCTTTCCCGCCAGGGAAACCGACCCGGGGTTGTTGCTGTTTCTGCCGGTATTCCGCTGGACCTGCCTGCCAGAATCCCCGTAGCGGTCCGTAACCGCAACTGCCCCGCCATGGACCCGCTGCAGCGATCCCTGCTCTTCAAGGAGTGCAAGATCTCGCCGGACCGTCATACCCGAAATCCCAAGACTGCGCGCAAAATCGGCGGCGTTCAGCGATCCGCGAAGGGCCAGTTCGCGAAGGATCCGGTTTTGTCGTTCCTCACTCATCATCGCTTCGCCCTTCGATTTGTTTAGTATTGTGCATTAAGTTCAGTATGAACCAGTTCGGCGTTAATGTGTTCAGTCAAGACTTTTAGACGTAACTGTTACGCGAAAGACCAAGTCGAAACGTATTTTCGGAGAGGCTTCGAGTCCGGCCATGCGCGACAGGAAGAGCAGCCAGGCCCTGTCCGAGGATGAGGCAAATGTTCAATACCAACCATGAATTTGGCTCCAGGCATTGATTTCCGGCCAGTGAGTACCTCCGGAATGATGTTTCCCTCTCGGACCTGCTCGATACGGGATGACTAGTTCGCTCAAACACCGAACGACGCGAAGGGGCCCATCCTTTCCTCACGGATGAGCAGGGCTCATCCGCCAGTTGAAAGTTGGCGACTTAGGGATGGCAGCTCTGGAAGGGAATCGGAAAAACGCGAAAGTCGCACAACGTCCCGGAAACGAAAAATCCCCGTGGTTTCGGGCATTTCTGCCGCAAGATCACGGGGATTTTGGTGGAGCCTCCTACCGGATTCGAACCGGTGACCCCCTGTTTACAAGACAGGTGCTCTGGCCAACTGAGCTAAGGAGGCGTGCAACTTATCGCGTGTTTGCAACGCAAGTGCAGAACCAAGCGTAGCCGACAATTACCCGCAGCATAAAACCGACAAGGCCCGGCCCCAACGCAGGAAAACGGATGGCCGGGTTCCAGGTCGCCCGAAGCGGTCCTGAACCCGGCCATCGTGAAGATGCGGTGTACTTGTTTACTTGTTGGCAGCGATCTGTTCGTTCACGAAGGAAACGAAGTCCGGGTTCGCGGTCTGGTCCCAGAGCTTGCCCTGGATGAAGATGCTCGGGGTGCCACCGATGGCATCCACGCGGGCCGCCGCATCGGTGAACTTCACGAACGGGCGGAAGGTGCCCTTCTCGATGCAGGTGGCGACATCCGCGCCATTGTCCTTGGCCAACTGGGCCAGGGCACTGTTGTTCATCTCGCCCTGCGGGTAGTGGGCGAACAATGCCTTGGAGAACGGCAGGTAGGAAGCCGGTGCTGCGTCCGCAACGCAGGCAAGTGCGTTGGCGCCGCGCGAGGAGTAGTTGGTCGGTGAACCACGGTCAAGGAAGGCTACGTTGCGGTATTCCACGTTGACGTCGCCGGCGGCAAGCCAGGTGGCGATCTGGTCGGCGTACCTGCCCTCGAAATCTGCGCAGTGCACGCAGTTCACGTCCACGTAGATGATCAGGTTGACCGGCTCGCCCTTGGCTGCGGCCTTGGCGTCGCGGGGTTTCGCTGGCGGCGGCGTGTTGCCCTGCTGCTGCGGAGGAGTGCCGACCGTGGCAATGTCGACCTTGACACCGGAGGTGTCGGCCAGCGTCTTGTCCGAGGTCAGCGTGATGCCGCCGGCGGCGTTGCCACCCTTGGGTGCGTTGCCTGCGTCGGCGACCTTGCCCGAGTTGTTCTGCAGGATGATGGCTGCGACCAGGGCGACCACCGCCAGGACTGCAACGAGAACGCCAAGCTTGATGAACAGTGATTTGCGCTTGTCCGCGGCTTCCTGGGCAACACGCATCTGCTGCGCCTTCTCACGTGCACTTGCGGTGCGCTCGGCCTTGTTCGGCCGCTGGCTATCGGATGCCATAGGTCAATCGTCCCTTACGTAGGTTTGGTACTCCCCCAACTTCACCAGTTTAGGGCACTGACACGGTGATCCTTGGCGTCATAGTGTCGCTTACATGCCGTGGCTAACCTAGGCTCAAGAACAATTAGGCGTTCGCGAACTGGAGGATCACTATGATGGCCGATCAAGATCACGAGCCCTCACCTGCCCCCGAACATCGGGGCTACGACTTTATCGTGGTTGCCAACCGATTGCCGGTGGACCGGGTTGAGGGAGAAGACGGAGAACTGCTGTGGCGTCGCTCGCCTGGTGGCTTGGTCACGGCCATCGCACCGGTCATGCAGGAATCCGACGGCGCATGGGTCGGCTGGCACGGAGCCACCGGCGAAGAACTCGCACCGTTTGAGAACGAGAACATCCACCTGATTCCGGTCCCCCTGGATGACGAGGACTTCGAGCTGTACTACGAGGGCTTCTCCAACTCGACGCTCTGGCCGCTGTACCACGACGTCATCGTTCCCCCGGAGTTCCACAGGGCGTGGTGGGACAACTACAAGAAGGTCAATCGGCGATTCGCCGAGGCCACCGCCGAGGTGGCCAACAAGGGCGCCACCGTATGGGTGCAGGACTATCAGCTACAGCTGGTGCCCAAGATGCTGCGAGAGCTTCGCCCCGACCTGCGCATCGGCTTCTTCAACCACATTCCGTTCCCGTCCCCCGAAATTTTTTCCCAGCTCCCCTGGCGGCGGCAGATCCTCGAGGGCCTTGCCGGGGCGGACCTGGTGGGTTTCCAGCGGACCGCGGATGCCAGCAACTTCCTGCGCAGCATGCGCCGCTACACGGACCGCACGGTCAAGGGCTCGTGGGCGATCCCGCCCGCGCAACTGGATGGCAGCGCCTCGACCAGGAACATCTGCCGCGCCGAGGCCCATCCGATCTCCATCGACACGGCGCAGGTTGCCGAACTGGCCCATGACCCGGAGATCATTGCCCGGGCCAAACAAATCCGCAAGGAATTGGGCAACCCCGAGACCGTCCTTCTGGGTGTTGACAGGCTCGATTACACCAAGGGACTAAGGCACCGGCTCAAGGCGTACGGCGAATTGCTGGCCGACGGCGATCTGGTCGTGGGCCAGACCTGCCTGGTCCAGGTCGCCAGCCCCAGCCGTGAAAACGTTGAACGCTACGCCCAGTTGCGGGACCAGGTGGAGCTCATGGTCGGTTCGCTCAACGGCGAGCACGACACCATGGGGCACACGGCCGTGCGCTACCTGCACCATTCGTACCCGTTGCGGGAAATGATTGCCCTGTACCTGGCCGCCGACATCATGCTGGTCACCGCGCTGCGCGACGGCATGAACCTGGTCGCCAAGGAATTCGTGGCAGCCCACACCGACAACAGCGGCATGCTGGTGCTCTCCGAATTCGCCGGGGCCGCGGACCAGCTCACGCAATCGGTCCTGGTGAACCCGCACGACATCGACGGCATGAAGACCGGAATCCTGCGCGCCGTGCACATGGATCCGCTCGAGTCATCCAGGCGCATGCGCAGGATGCGCCGGCACCTCAAGGAACACGACGTGGCCCGATGGTCCAACACGTTCCTGACCGCGTTGTCCCAGCCCCTGCCGGTCGACACCCTCGTCTAGCAGCGGCCTGGACAACGCCGCCTGGCTGGCCATCCAGCCGGGTGTTCTCCGCTCCAACCTTGAAAGGACCCAGGCACAACCCATGGGACCCCTGTCGCCAGAACTCGCCGACGCCATCGAAACCCTGGCCGAAACCCAGATACTCCTTGTGGCACTCGACTTCGACGGAACCTTGGCGCCGCTTGTCGACCACCCCGACGACGCCCGGCCGCTGCCGGCCTCCGCGGAGTTGCTCTCCAGGCTCGCATCCACGGAAAACACCGTCACGGCCTTGATCTCGGGGCGCGATCTGGCGTCCCTTCGCGCGGTGGCAAACCCGCCAACGGAAACACTTCTGGTGGGCAGCCACGGCACCGAACGCTGGGCCCCGGAAAGCTTCGGTCTGGATGCCACACATATCGACCTCAACGTCAAGCAATCGGCGGCCCTGGAGAAGGCCACCAAGGTGCTGGAGACGGTCGTCTCCGCGTACCCCGGCACCAGCCTCGAATACAAGCCGGCCTCCGTGGTGTTGCATGTGCGCCAGGCATCCCCCGAGGTCGCCACCAAGGCGCTGCGTGTGGCCAACGAAAAACTGGAGGACGTCAAGGACCTCTGGACCTTGGACGGCAAGGCCGTCCTTGAAGCCACCGTGCTCTCGGGCACCAAGGGCGAGGGTCTGGACTGGTTGCGCGAGGTGGCGGACGCCTCCACCGTGCTCTTCGCCGGGGACGACGTCACGGACGAAGACGCCTTCGCGGTCCTGCGGCCCGGGGACATCGGAGTCAAAATCGGTTCGGGTAATACAAGGGCGCAATTTCGACTTAATGGGCCCGGGGAATTGTCAACCCTTTTGGAATTGGTCCTCGACATGAGAAGCTTGTGATTCCATTCACAACGGATCGTCGGGCACGTACCTGCCCGTGGAAGGATTAATGCCCCATGGCATCTGTAACTTTTGACCAGGCTTCACGCGTCTACCCCGGAGCCACCAAGCCCAGCGTTGACAAGCTCTCACTGGAAATCGCCGACGGGGAATTCCTCGTCTTGGTCGGTCCTTCCGGCTGTGGCAAGTCCACCTCGCTGCGCATGCTCGCAGGCCTGGAAGACGTCAACTCCGGCCGCATCCTCATCGGCGACCGCGACGTCACCAACGTTCCGCCCAAGGACCGCGACATCGCCATGGTTTTCCAGAACTACGCGCTGTACCCGCACATGACCGTTGGCGACAACATGGGCTTCGCCCTGAAGATCGCCGGCGTCGACAAGGAAGAGCGTGCACGCCGCGTGCAGGAAGCCGCAAAGCTTCTTGACCTCGAGGACTACCTGGACCGCAAGCCGAAGGCACTCTCCGGCGGCCAGCGCCAGCGTGTTGCCATGGGCCGCGCGATCGTCCGCAGCCCACAGGTCTTCCTCATGGATGAGCCGCTGTCCAACCTCGACGCCAAGCTGCGCGTGCAGACCCGTACGCAGATCGCCTCGCTGACCCGCCGACTCGGTGTCACCACCGTGTACGTGACCCACGACCAGGTCGAGGCACTGACCATGGGCGACCGCGTCGCGGTCCTCAAGGACGGTCTGCTGCAGCAGGTCGGCACCCCGCGCGAGCTTTACGACCGCCCGCAGAACGTCTTCGTCGCAGGCTTCATCGGCTCCCCCGCCATGAACCTGCTGGAACTGCCGGCAGTCAACGGCGGCGTAGCCTTCGGCGGCACCATCTACCCGGTGTCCTCGGCAACCCTCGAAGCCGCAACCGGCAACTCGGTGACCCTGGGTGTCCGCCCGGAGGACCTGGACCTGGTTTCCGCGGGCGAGGGCCTGGCCGTGAACGTCGACGTCGTCGAGGAACTCGGCGCCGACGCCTACGTCTACGGCCACACCACCGTCGGCGGCACCGAATACCAGATGGTTGTCCGCGTCGACGGCCGCAAGCCCCCGTTCAAGGGCGAAACCGTTCACGTGTTGCCGAAGGTCGGACACGTCCACCTCTTCGACACCGCATCCGGCGAGCGCCTGGCTGACGTCAAGGCACCGGGCGCCCACGCGGCACCGGTTCCCAGCGAGGTCTAAGCCCGGTCACCACGGGCGGTAAGCTCGGACCAAGTGCCAACGGCGGCCGCATTCACTTCACATGGATGCGGCCGCTTTTGCACATCCGGCATTCTTTTGCCATCGCCACCGCGTTTGATCCAGCGCACCTGAGCCTTTCGACAAGGGACGGTTTCCACCCCATGATTCGCCACACCGCCCAATGGCACGACGAACCCACCAACTACGTCCAGCCCGGGAAGCTTCCGCGCGACGCCTCGGCCACGGCCGGCCCCGCCGTGGCAGGCTCCCTGTCCATCACCTCCGCCACGGCCGATCCCGCGTTGCTGGACCTGCCGTGGCAGATCCAGCTCGAGGACTGGCCGGCCGACACCCTGGCACCGCTGCCGCGCGGCATCTCCCGGCACGTGGTGCGCTTCGCCATGATGGGCGGCTCGGTGATCGCCATCAAGGAAACCGGCGAACACGTGGCCCGGCACGAGTACCACATGCTGCGCAAGCTGCGCCGGCTGGCGGCCCCCTGCGTGGAGCCCGTCGCGGTGATCACCGGGCGCAAGGACACCGACGGCAACGACCTCGAGCCGGTGCTTGTCACTCGGCACCTGAAGTACTCGATGCCCTACCGCGCGCTGTTCTCCCAGAAGCTGCGCCGCGACACCCTCACCCGGCTCATCGACGCGCAGGCGCTGCTGCTGGTGCGCCTGCACCTGATCGGCTTCTACTGGGGCGACGTGTCCCTGTCCAACACGCTGTTCCGGCGCGACGCCGGTTCCTTTGCCGCGTACCTGGTGGATGCGGAAACCGGCGAGCTCTACCCCGAGCTGTCCTCCGGGCAGCGCGAGTACGACCTGGAGATCGCGCGGGTGAACATCGCCGGGGAACTCATGGACCTCATGGAGGCGGGGCTCATCGAGGACAAGGTGGACCCGGTCGCCACCAGCGAACAGATCCTGCACGCCTACCGCGGGCTGTGGGCCGAGCTGAACGAGAAGGAATCCTTCGACCTGTCCGAACGCTGGCGGGTCGACGAGCGCATCCGCAGGCTCAACGACCTGGGGTTCGACGTGGAGGAAATCAGCCTCAAGACCTCCCCCGACGGCGGCCAGCTGGTCATCCAGCCCAAGGTGGTCGACGCCGGGCACCACACCCGCCGCCTGCTGCGGCTCACCGGCCTGGACGTGGAGGAAGGGCAGGCCCGGCGCCTGCTCAACGACATGGACGCCTACCGGGCCAAGAAGCACCCGGACCTCGACGAGGAGCTGGTGGCGGCGCACTGGGTGGCCAACGTCTTCGACCGGATCACCGGCGCCATCCCGCGCGAGTTCCACGGCAAGCTGGAGCCGGCGCAGATCGTGCACGAGGTGCTGGAGCACCGCTGGTACATTTCCGAGGCGCGCGGTTCCAACGTGCCCATGGAGGAGGCGGTGGCGTCCTATGTCGATGCGGTGCTGCGCCACCGGAGGGACGAGGCCCGGCTGATGCTGGACCCCGAGCCCGCCGACTAGCCGTTTGAGGCCGTGAAGTGTGCACCTTTGTACACACTTCACGGCGCCGCCCACACCTTGCCGCGCATGGGACAGCACCGTGCAATAGTCTTGAACTGGCTTGTCAGCCCGCAATCAGCCATTGTGTCTGGCTCGGCGGCATCAGGGTGTCGGCAACGGTTTACGGCGAAGGGAAAGCGGTCCGGATGTTGAAGTGGCTTGGCCTGAATGGCGAACCCGAAGTGGGTGAGGTTCCCCTGTGGGCAGGCGTGCCACGCAGCAAGAAGTGGCTGGCGGGAGCCATCTGGCTTGCCGTGGCGGTGGCGGCCTTTGCCGCGCTGAAGCTCAGGCTCCCGGCGGACGACGGTTTCGGCGGTTTCCTGCCCGTCCTTGTCGCGATGCTGGTTTTCAGTGCCGGAAGCTCGGCAACGGAGCGCAGCCTCGTCAGGATCGGCGAACCCGCCCCGAGGCCCTAGCTCCAGGGCACGGGTGCCGGCGCCAGGTAAAGGGCCGCGCCCGCACCCCTTGCACCGACGAGCAGTTCGCCAGCCGCGTTCACTCCGAGGTGCGGTGCGATCCCCACCTGCATGAGCGGCTCCGTGGTATCCCCGACCAGCCGGAGCCCTGTCCCGAGCGAGGTTTCCGCCACGGGCCCGCGGCTGACCACGCAGAGCACGGATCCGCTCGCGTGTTCGCGCACGTAGGCCAGCAGGTCACCCTCGGCGTGGAGGAAGCGCAGCGACCCGTCCACCAGCGCGCGGTGTTCGGTGCGCAGCGCGGCCAGGTCGGCGTAGAGCCCGCGCAGGTCGGCACCCCACTTTTCCGGGGCATCCCACGGCATGGGGGTGCGCGAGTCCTCGCCGTTGAACCCCTTGAGCCCGAATTCGTCCCCGGCAAACACCAGAGGGATCCCGGGGAAGCTGAACTGCGCGCACGCGGCGATCTCCTGCCCGCCCTCGATCACGTGGCTGGCCGCCCGCGCCGTGTCATGGGTGTCCAGCGCGTTGGCATTGGCCAGCCGCACCTCCCAGCTGTACCCGGCGGAGAACTCCCGGTGGGTTGCCACGAAGTCCGCCGCGTCGATGCACGCGGGCCCGGCCTGCGGCAGCCCGAAGAACCAGCCGGGGGCCTCGGGGTCCGGGTCCCTGGCCAGGAACTGCCAGAGCGGCCGGGTGAAGTTGGTGTAGCTGACAGCTCCCTGCCACCCGTCGCCGGGCACGTCGGGGGCCGCGTCGGAGGTCGATTCGGCCAGCAGCATGGCGCCGGGCTTCACCTCTTCCAGCCGGGCCCGCAACATGCGCGCCACCTCGTGGTTCAGGTCGTCGGCACCCAGCCGGCCGGTCATGTTTCCCACGTCGATGCGCCAGCCGTCGAGGTTGTAGGGCTCCTGCAGCCAGCGCACCGCCACCGAGTCCTCGTCCAGGACGAAGCGCCGGCGCAGGGCGTCCGAGTTCCAGTTGAGCTTGGGCAACGAGGGCACGCCCAGCCAGGACTCGTACTCGCTGTGGTCGTCGTTGAAGTAGTAGTACTCCCCCTCGGGCGCCCCGGGGTTCCGGTGGGACTTGAGGAACCACTCGTGCCCGGCGCCCGTGTGGTTGGTGGTCAAGTCCCCCACCACGCGCAGGCCCAGGCCGTGCGCCGCGGAGACCAGCGAAACGAGCGCCGCGTCCCCGCCGAGCAGCGGATCGACGGTGTCGAAGCTCGAGGCGTCGTAGCGGTGGTTCGATTCCGCGGGGAAGATCGGGGTCAGGTACAGCACGGTGGCGCCCAGCTCCGCGAGGTGGCCCAGGCGCGCCTCGATGCCGGGAAGGTCCCCGCCGTAGAACTGGCGGCCGGTGTTTTCGCTGCTGCCCTCCACCGGGGTGTCCCAGCCGCAGGCGACCATCCATTCGGCCGCGGGCTTCTCGGCGCCGGAGTTGGCGAACCTGTCGGGGAACACCTGGTACATGATCGATTCCTTGACCCAGTCCGGGGTGCCGCGGCCGGCGTGGATCCTGAAGTCGTTGGCGTCCGGCACGTCCCGGCGGTGCAGCCCGGTGGCGTTGAACCAGCGGTGCTCGGTCGTCCCGGCGTCGTCCGTGTAGGCCAGGTACCACCTGTAGCGCTGCACCGGGTTGACCATCGACAACGGCGCCTCGAACCAGGCGGCGTCGCCGTCGTCAGCGGTCCGGACGGCCGGCTCGATGTGCGGTTCTCCGTCGCGCAGGCTGCGCAGCCAGACCTTGGCCGTGCGGCCCGGCACGGCCGGGACGCGCAGCCTCACCCGAACTTCGTCCCCCACCCCGGGGTTGCCCGGGCCCAGGACGTAGAGCCCGGATCCGTCGTGGTGCGGGGCATGGATCAACGCCGAGTCTGCTGCCAACATGATGTGCTGCTCCTGGGTGTGTTGTCGGGGAGGGTGTTTTCGGTGAGGGTGCTTCGCGGGTGGATTCGGGTGCGGGCCTAGCCCTTGACGCCGCCGGCCGTCAGGCCGGAGGTGATGTAGCGCTGCAGGAAGAGGAAGAGCGTCATGACGGGGACAGCGGCAAGCACCGCGCCGGCGGCGAAGACGCCCCAGTTCTCGCTGCGCTGCTGGGCCACGTAGGAGTACAGGCCCACGGCCAGGGTCTGGGATTCGGGGTCGGTGAGCACCACGGAGGCGATCACGAACTCGGAGGAGATGCCGATGAAGGCCAGCAGGCCGACGACCGCGAGGATCGGGGTGACCAGCGGCAGGATGATCTTGAAGAACACCTGCACGTGGCTGGCGCCGTCGATGCGCGCGGATTCGTCCAGCGAGATCGGCACGGTGTTGAAGAACCCGTACATCAGGTAGGTGTTCACGCCCAGGGCCCCGCCGAGGTACACCATGATCAGGCCCAGCTGCGAGCCGAGCCCGAGCGCGGGAATGATGTCCCCGATGAAGTTCAGCAGCAGGAAGATTGCCACCACGGTGAGCAGCTGCGGGAACATCTGCAGCAGCAGGAGCGTCAGCAGCCCCGCCCGGCGGCCGGTGAAGCGCATGCGGGAGAACGCGTACGCGGCCAGCGCCCCCAGGAAAACGGTGGCCGCCGAGGTCACGGTGCCGATCACCAGCGTGTTGGCGAACCAGCGCCCGAAGGGCCGTTCCTGGTTGGCGAAGAGCGCCTCGAAGTTGCCGAAGCCGACCTCGGTGAACAGCGTGCTGGCCCCCGCCATGGTGCCGGTGGGGTTCAGCGCCGCGGAGAGCACGTAGAGCAGCGGGAAGATCGAGAAGGCGGAGGCGACGATTGCCACCAGGTGGCGCCAGCCCTTGGTCTTGAACCAGTGCCCGGGGGTTTGCTTGTTTTGCGCCGGGGCCTGCTCCGCCGCGTGCGTGGATGCCGTGGTCATTAGTTGATCTCCTCGAGGGCCTTGGTCTTCTTGAAGCTCAGCGCCGAGACGGCCGCCACGATGACGAAGATCAGGATGGCCAGGGCGCTGGCCAGGCCGTAGTCGCGCCCCGTGCCGGTGCCGAAGGCGATCTTGTAGACCATGGTGATCAGTATGTCGGTGGAGCCGATGTCGAAGGTGGTGTCGGCGAAGCGCGGCCCGCCCCCGGTGAGCATGTAGATGACGTTGAAGTTGTTGAAGTTGAAGGCGAACGACGAGATCAGCAGCGGGGCCAGCGAGACCAGCAGCAGCGGCAGCTTGATGGCCGTGAAGATGCGCCAGGGGCTTGCCCCGTCCATGCGCGCGGCCTCGTCGACCTCCTCCGGCAGCGACTGCAGGGCGCCGGTGCAGACCAGGAACATGTAGGGGTAGCCCAGCCACAGGTTCACCACGAGCACCGAGACCTTGGCCAGCACCGGATCGGTCAGCCAGGGGATGTCGGCCCCGCCGAGGATCGCGTTGTTGATGAAGCCGAATTCGGGGTTCAGCAACCCCGACCACACCAGGCCGGAGAGGAACGCGGGGAACGCGTAGGGCAGGATCATCAGGATCCGGTAGAGCTTCTTCCCCTTGAGGTCCGCCTTGTTGAAGGTGATCGCCAGGAAGAGCCCGAGGGCGAAGGTGGTGGCCACCGACAGGATCGCGAAGGCGAAGGTCCAGAGGACCACCTGGACCAGGGGGCCCTGCAGGTTGGGGTCGGTGAAGGCGCGCTGGAAGTTCTCCAGTCCCACGTTCACCTTCCACCCGGTGTTCAGGCTGGTCCCGTCCGGCGCCACGAAGGAGCCGCGCCCGTTGTCCGAGTAGACCACTCCGGTTTGGGTGTCGGTGAAGGTGTCCGCCGCCGCGTCGTACTTCAGCTTGGGGGTGTACACGTAGGAGGTGGACCCGTCGGCGGTCTTCAGCGACCCGTCCTCGGGATTCGCGCTGATCGGGACGCTCAGGGCGGTGATCTCCGCCTGGTGCTGGAGCAGCGTCGCGAAGTCCAGGGTCGTGTACCCCTCGACGCCTGTCGCGGCCCCGGTCGGGGAACTGGTGCTGGGGGTGACGGTTGCCAGCGGCTGGTCGGTGCCGCCGAGCTTCGCCCCGCCCTCGGGGGTCGTGACCAGCAGGAAGTAGGAACCGTCCTTTTCCAGCACCGAGGTGGGGAATTGCGGGGAGTCGGGGACTCGCTCCGAGGCCGAAAGCTGGATCGAGGCGATCGCGTCCGCCTTGGTGGAGTTGTGCCCGTCGCCGTAGTTGGTGAAAGCGATGTAGGTGGAGAAGATCATCACGAAGACCTGGAAGACCATCAGGAAGATCACGCCCGGCGCCAGGTACTTGGCGGGCAGGCCGCCGCGGCGCAGGTAGATCCAGTTGATGGCCAGCGTGGTGAGCAGCGAGATCCCGAAGATCAGCCATTCCCCGCTGAGCGCCAATTGGAAAAGCACGAAGGCGGCCACCGCGTCGGTGATGCCCAGCAGGATGATCTTGGCCAGGGTCCCGCCCAGGGAATCGGGTCCGTGGGACCTTTTCCTCGGCGGTGGCGCCTGGCGCCGCGGCTTTGCCACGTTCACCTGTTCATCGATTTCGACCATGGATCCGACAACTTTCCTTTGATGCTTTCCCGCCGGTGTGCGACGGATGGGGGTACGCGTCGGGGGTGACGGCGGGTTTCACGCCATCACCCCCGACGGTGGTGAAGATACGCTGCGGGACTACTTGCCGCCGGCGATCTTCTTCTCGATGTTTGCCGTCATCTTCGTCCAGGCCGCAGCCGGATCGGATTCCTTGCCCTTGATCAGGTTCAGCTGGGTTGCTCCCCAGTCGGCCCAGACGGCGTCCATGGCCGGAACCGCCGGCATCGGCACGCCGTTGGCGCCGATCTCGCCGAAGGCCTTGACCACCGGGTTGCTGGCAGCCTTGTCGAAGGCTGCCGTCAGTGCCGGCGGGCGTCCGCCGACCTTGAACAGCGCTTCCTGTGCCGCTTCCTGCGACAGGTAGTTCACCACGAATTCGTTGGCCGCAAGTGCGTTGGTGGACTTGGCGGAGATGAAGAAGCCGTTGACCCCGATGAACGGCTGGGCCGGATCCGAGCCCGCGGTGGGAAGCGCGTCGATGGAGAACTTGATGCCCTTCTTTTCGATGTCGGGCACGTTCCACGGCCCGGTCACGAAGTACGGGGATTCACCCGCAAGGAACTTCTCCTTGGCGATGTCGCCGGTGATGTTGGAGTTGAGGACCTTGTCGCCCTTGTCGCCCAGGTCTGCAAGCAGCTGCGCGAACTTCTGGCCGCCCTCGTTGCCCATGGTGAGCTTGCTGGCGTCATAGCTGCCGTCGGCATTCTGCGCGAAGACCGGGGCGCCCATCGAGGTCTGGAACGGGTAGAGGTGGTACGGGTCCGCCTGCTTGGGGTCCAGGCCCACCAGGAACGGGAACTTGGCCTTGCCGGCGCTGACCGCCTTCTTGCCCTCGGCGAGCACCTCGTCGAGGGTCGTCTTGGCATCGGGCGCGAGTGCCGTGTTGCGGATCAGTGCGACGTTTTCGATCGAGTACGGCACCGCGTAGGTCTGGCCGTCGTAGGTCACCGCCTTGATGGAGCTTTCGGCGAAGTCCTTGGCCTTGTCGCCCAGCTGCACGGGGGCCACCACGCCGTTTTGGACCAGCTTGCCCAGCCAGTCGTGCGGGCCGACCAACACGTCGGGCCCCTTGCCGGTGGGCGCCTGGGTGATGAAGTCGTCGCGGACCGCGGCGAAGTCCTTGACGACCAGCTTGACGTCGATGCCCTTCTCGGCCTTGAACTTCGCGGCGATGTCCTTCAGCGCCGGGGCGCGTTCGGCATCGACCCACATGGTGAGGCTGGTTGTCGTTGCAGGCGCGCTGCTGGCTGCGCTCGTTGCGGCTGCGCCGGAGCTGGCTGCCGGAGCCCCGCCGCCGCCACAGGCGGTCAGGGCCAGCGCGGAAATCGCGCCCACTGCTCCGAGGGTGAATGTGCGGCGCGTGAAGTGTGCACCGGGTTTGGTGGTTCCCGTCATGATCTTCCTCTTTCAAGTCTCGCGCGCCTCGCCCCGTGGGGTCGTTGTGGCCATCGGCGCTTGTATCGTGAATTTAGTGTAAACGTTTCCACTCATGTCGTCTACATCACGTTAAAAATAGGTTTCATCGCGCGCCACGCCACCCCTTCTCCCTTCGGTCGTGGCAGTCTACTTGGCCGTGAATTAGGGGTATTCGAAGCGCAGGCAGGGTCCGCACGGTTTCCTTTCGACAACACTGCAAGAGAGTAAACGCTTCCACTTTTTCTGTTTTCGTCGCTATGATGGAGCGCATGCCACAGACTCCTGAGCTTGCCGAGAGCGCCCCGCCCGTCCAGCACCATCGGCTCGAATCGCCCGTTCACCACGCCTCGACGCATGATGAATGGTGGCGCCGATCGGTGATTTACCAGGTCTACCCGCGCTCGTTCCGGGACACCACCGGCAACGGCATCGGCGACCTGCCGGGCATTACACGCGAGCTGCCGAAGATCGCCTCGCTCGGCGTCGATGCCCTGTGGCTTTCGCCCTTCTTCGCGTCCCCGCAGCGCGACGCCGGCTACGACGTCTCCGACTACTGCGCGGTGGACCCCCTGTTCGGGACGCTTGGCGACTTCGACGACCTCGTCGCCGAGGCAAACCGCTTGGGCGTCAAGATCCTCGTGGACATCGTACCGAACCACTGCTCCAACGAGCACCGGCTCTTCGTCCAGGCCCTTGCCGCGGGACCCGGATCGGCAGCACGGGAGATGTTCATCTTCCGCGACGGGCGCGGGGAGCGCGGAGAGATGCCGCCAAACAACTGGCAATCGCACTTCGGCGGCCCCGCCTGGACACGCGTCACGGAAGCCGACGGAAGCCCCGGCCAGTACTACCTGCACCTCTTTGACTCCAGCCAGCCCGACTTCAACTGGGACAACCCGGCCGTGGGCGACGAATTCGAGCGCATCCTGCGGTTCTGGCTGGACCGCGGCGCGGGCGGCTTCCGGGTGGACGTGGCCCACGCCCTGGTCAAGGACGCGGCACTCCCGGATTGGGGCGGAACCCCCGACGGCACTCCCTCCCCCGGGTTCCCCTTCTCCGACGCCCCCATGTTCGGCCGTCCCGGGGTTCACGACGTGTTCCGCCGCTGGCGTGAAATCTGCGACGGGTACGACGGCGAGCGCGTGCTGTGCGCCGAGGCCAACGTCCGCCCGATCGAGGCCATGGCCGACTGGGTGCGCGGCGACGAGATGCACCAGTCCTTCAACTTCCCGTTCCTCCACACCGAGTGGGACGCCGAGGCGTTGAAGGGAATCATCACCCGTTCGCTGAACGCGTTCGACGCCGTGGGGGCGCCGAGCACCTGGGTGCTTTCCAACCACGACGTGGCCCGCCACGCCACCCGTTTCGGCGCCGTCGCACCGGCAACGCGTCCGGGCGACGGGCTGGGGCCGGAAGACCCGCAACCCGACCTGGACCTGGGCCGCGCCCGCGCCCGCGCCGCAACGCTGTTCATGCTGGGCCTGCCCGGAGGAGCCTACCTGTACCAGGGCGAAGAACTGGGTCTGGGCGACCACACCGAGCTCCCCCACCCGCTTCGGCAGGACCCCACCTACGCACGGACCAACGGCGAGCGCCTGGGCCGCGACGGCTGCCGCGTCCCGCTGCCCTGGAACACCGGGAACTCCACGCTGGGATTCAGCGATGCCGCCGAGGCCTGGCTTCCGCAGCCGGCGAGCTGGCAGTTCCTGACCCGCGAGGCCCAGGAACTGGATCCCGATTCGACCCTGTGGATGTACCGCAACGCCCTGGCCCTGCGTCGGGCCCGCAATCTGGGGCTCGGGGATCTAAGCTGGCTAGTGGGCACGGGAGCCCCGCAGGTGCTTGGCTTCGCCAACGGCGGCCTTCTGGTCATCATGAACCTGGGGAACGCACCGTTCACGTTGCCGGAAGGAACCGTGCTGCAGGCCAGTTCCGCCACCGCGGTCGATGCCACGGGGCGGTTGTTGAATCCCGATTCGACGGTGTGGCTTCTGCCCGCGTGACGGGCCGGCGCCGTGCCCCGGGCAAGACAAACAGTACGACAGGCAGCAAGACCACAAACATGCGAGCAACAAGGGAGACGCGCGAAGATGTCCAGCATTAAGGACGTGGCCCAACGCGCCGGCGTTTCGGTGGCAACCGTCTCCCGCGCGCTCTCGGGCAACGGCAAGGTGTCGGCGGCCTCCCGCGACGCCGTGCACCAGGCCGCCAAGGAACTGGGCTACGTCCTGTCCTACAACGCCTCGTCGCTGGCCTCCGGGCGCAGCCGCAACATCGGCATGGTCATGCCGACCGTCTCCCGCTGGTACTACGCCAACGTGCTCCAGGGTGCCACCCAGGAGCTCAACGAGCGCGGCTACGACCTGACCCTGTACAACACCAGCGGCGAGCAGCGGCACCGCGATGCGGTCTTCCAGGACCTGCTGATGCGCCAACGCCTCGATGCGGTCATCACCGTCACGCTCAAGCTCACGGCACCGGAGCTGCACCAGCTCCAGGCCGTGAACAAACCGCTGGTGGCCCTGGGCGGCCTGCTGCCGCAGGTGCAGACGATCCGGGTGGACGACTTCAACATCTCGGCCCTGGCCACCGAGCACCTGATCTCGCTGGGGCACCGGGACATCGCCTTCCTGGGCGGAAGCGACGAATTCAACATCGACTTCCGGCTGCCCTCGGCCCGTCTGGACGGGTTCGAGTACGCGCTGGACCAGGCGGAGATCCGGGTGAACCCCCAGTGGCTGCTCAACGCCGACTTCACCACCGCCGGCGCCTACCAAAAGATCCGCAGCCTGCTGTCCAACCCGCGCGGACGGCCCACCGCGCTGCTCTGCGCCTCCGACGAGATGGCCTTCGGCGCCATCATGGCCGCCCGCGACCTCGGCCTGAACGTCCCCCGAGACTTCTCGGTGGTCGGCATCGACGGACACGAGCTCGGCGACCTCTTCGGGCTGACCACGATCGCCCAGCACCCGCACGCCCAGGGCGAGGCCGCGGTGCGCCGCATCATGGAACTGCTGGGCGAGGAGGACACCGCCCCGGCCGGCAGCGCGCCGGAGTTCTTCCCCACCGAATTCGTGCTGCGCACCTCCACCGCGCCGCCCGCAACCGGCTAGTCCCGCGCCCTCGGCTTCCGAAGCGGAACCCTAGGCCGCGTGCCGGGCACGGGAGGCTTCCGGCCCGAACCGTGTCCACGGGAACGTCCCGATGACCAGCGAGATCAGGCAGGCGATCAGCGTGTCCGCCAGGCGTTCGCGCAGGAACGCGGCGTCCGGATGGCTCCCGGAGCCGCCGAGCACGATGATCAGCGGCGTCATGACCAGCGCGTAGGCCGTGTAGTTGGCGCTCTTGAGATACATCCTGCAGGCGCCGATGAGCGCAACCACGCCCACCAGCAGCACCGGCGGAACCGGGCCCAGCAGCCACCAACCCACAAGAACGCCCAGCGCCGTCCCCAGCGCGCGCTCGGTGGTCCGCACGAGCGCCGCGGAACGGTCCCGCTGCACCACCAGGACGACGGTCATCAGGATCCAATAGGGGTGCCGGCCGGAGACAAGGTGCGCAAAGAGCTCGGCGACCAGCATGCAGGAGGCCAGCCTGATCGCGTACCGCCACCCGTCCAGCCCCGAGAGGCCCCGGCGCCATGCGGCGAGGTCCTCGCGCCAGGGGCGCACGCCAACCGGCGGGCGGGGCCTGCGCCCCAGGATGTGGAATTCGATGCCGTAGCTGAGCAGCGTCAGCGCGGCGCCCAGCAGCACGCCGGCGGCAAACGTCGCCAGCAGCGCCC
This sequence comes from Paeniglutamicibacter sp. NPDC012692, assembly GCF_042901625.1. NCBI lineage: Bacteria > Bacillati > Actinomycetota > Actinomycetes > Micrococcales > Micrococcaceae > Paeniglutamicibacter > Paeniglutamicibacter sp. NPDC012692. Next base: position 10,785 of record NZ_JBIBDE010000008.1, on the reverse strand, counting down.
CCACCGGCTCGGCCCCCGCGGACAGCGAGGTGCCGATGATAAGGAAGACCGCGGCCTGCGTCCCGGCCTTGGCCACCGACGTGCGGATGGTGCCGGTTACGGCGCCGATCGCGGCGACGGCGATGACCACGACACTTCCCGCAAGCCCTCCCCCGGAGCACAGCATGCCCGCCAGGAGGCTCGCGGAGCCGACCACCGCCGTGGCCAGCAGGTCGTTAGCCCTGCTTCGCAGGTTGCCGACGTGCCCGCTGCCGGCGACCAGCAGCGCCCCGAGCGCCGCCAGCACCCCGGCGTTCCGCTCCCCCAGCAGCAGGCCGATCGTCACGGGCAGCCCCAGCGATACTCCGGCCACGGCCATCCGCAGGACGTTGATCTCCGTCCGCTTCCAGCGCATGGCCTCGGCGACCACGTCGAGCCCGGCGTTGGCCGTCCGTGCGACGCGGGGCGTCCAGCGCCCCCGGTGCCTCGAATGCCCGGTCATGCTCCACATTCTCCCGCTCGCCGTCGCGAAACTCGACGGCAGGCGGGCGGTGCCCCGCATCATGGAATTGCCGGGCGAGGAGGACTCCGCCCCGGCGGGGACCAAGCTCCCGTTGGCTCGACGTGGCGGGCCAACGGGAGCACGGCCGTGGCTAACGCGCCAGCGGGCTGGTGACGACCTCGTACGGGCCGGAGGCCACCTGTTCGTCGAACTTCGAGTCCACAAACAGGATCTGCCCGCGCAACCGGGCCACGGTGGTCAGCACCCGATCCGGATCCGTGGCCCGCTGGCCGAGCAGGCGAACGCTGCTTCCATCGGCACTCAACCGCAAGGTGGTCAGCTTCTTGGTGAAGTTCTGCACCACGGTGAGGGTGTTGCCGCGCAACAGCAACCCGTCGGCGTTGACCAGGTCGATGCCCAGGGTGTCGATGGCCGCGGCCTTGCGGGTCTTGATGTCAAAGCGCCACAGCGTGCCGGCGTTGCCCTGGGCCACCACGAAGGCCGACCTGTCGGCCGTCAGCTCGATCCCGCCGAGGTTGAACCCGTCCTTGCGTTCGATGGTCGTGCCGGCATCTGCCCAGAGTGTTGCCTTGTACTCGCCGCCGGATGCGGCCACGCGGAAGATCTGCGCGTCGTTCGAGTTGGTGAAGTATGCGGCGCCGTCGGCTCCGATGACCACGTCGTTCAGGAACACGTCCGTGCCCGGGGCCTTCAGCGCGGCTTGCAGCTCGCCCTTGGCGTTGTAGACCCAGAGGTCGGGCCGGTCGTTGCCGATGCCGTTGGGGCCTCCGGCAATGTAGATGTTGCCCGCGCGGTCCACGGTGATGCCGCGGGCCGTGAAGCGGCCATCGGTGCCGTTGCCGCCCAGCCATTCGCGCATCTGCGGCGTGCCCGAAACCCCGCGGTGGATCTCCCCGCCGGTGACTTCACTGACGTAGAAGGTTCCACGTCGCTGGTCGGCGCCGATGCCCTCGAACTTCGAGCCGCCCTCGTCGCCCGTCATCGTGTAGGTTTTTGCCCGGTGGTCCGGGGCGGCGTTGGCCGGGGCCGCCAGTGCGGCCGAGCCGATGCCCCCGGCAAGGATGGTGCCGGCCAGGATCGCGGAAGCCAGCAGCCCGGTGGATTTCTTCGACATGTTCTCTCCTTGAGAATCGTGGTTTCGAGTTCTTCGTCGTTCACCAACCAGTTTTCCCTTGGGCACACCGCTGCGGCATCCGGCATACGGGCAGCGTGGACTAGCCAAATGGATGATGCCGAAGCCGCCGCTCCCCCTCTAGGCTGGACGGAATCATGAGTACACACGCAGAGCAAGGAATGCGCGGCATCCTGGCCCCCGCCACGTTATTGGCGCCGTGGCTGCATCTGGTGTTGTTCGCGCTCGTGGCGACCAGCACCTGGCGCTACCTGGAACGGCACGGGCTGGCGGACAACGCCGTCTCGATCGTGCTCGGAGCCGCGACCCTCATCGCCCTCTACGCCATGCGACCGCTGGCGCGCGGGCGCACCGGGTGGCTCATTGCGTGGACCGGCTCCACGGTGCTGCTCTGGGCGGCGCTGACCGTTGCCGCGCCTTCCTTCGCATGGTGCGCGGTACCGGTGGCCTTTGCCGTACTCAGCGTGCTGCCCGAAGGGTGGGCGATGGGTACGCTCGCGGCCATGATGCTCACCATCGCACTGTCTTGGGCGCGCATCAGCACCGACCTCGATCCAACGCTGATCGTCGGCCCGCTGGGGGTTGCGCTGGTGACCGTCATGTCGTTTCGGGCGCTCACGCGGCAAACCCGCGAACGCGAGGTCCTGCTGGAGAAACTGACGAAGGCCCAGCACGAACTTGCCCGCGCCGAACGGCGTGCCGGGGCGCTCACCGAGCGGGCCAGGCTCTCCCGCGACATGCACGATTCGGTGGGACAGGATCTTTCCAGCATCAATCTGCTGCTTCAGGCGGCACATCAATCGTGGGAGGCCCGCCCCACGGAGGCCCGCGAAAACGTGTCGATGGCGGCCGCGGCCGCACGCGAGGGCCTGGATTCGATCCGCCGCCTGGTGCGCGATTTCGCCGACTCGGCGCACGGGGATCCAGTTCATGGGATCCCGCTGAATGACCAACTGAGGCAGGCAATCGCGGCAACCATTCCGGAAACGCCGGTCGAGTTTCACGCATTTGGAACGGCCCCGGCCGTGTCCCCCGAGGTCACCGAGGCATTGGTCTTCACCACCCGCGGCGCCCTGGCCAATGTGCGCGAACATGCGCGCGCCAGTCGCGTGGCCGTTACCGTCACGTACAACAGCGACGAGATCCTCTTGGACATTCGCGACGACGGAATCGGATTTGACCCCGCGTCCATGGCGATCCCCGCGTTGCGCGGCCACGGGCTGCGCGGCCACGGGCTGCGCGGAATCCGCGAACGTGTCGAGTCGCTCGGCGGCATCTTTGACATGGACTCCGCACCTGCCGAAGGCACCACCGTCTCGGTCCGCTTTACCCTGGAGGAATCATGATCAGGCTGATGCTTGTCGACGACCACCCCGTGGTCCGCGCCGGATTGCGTGCGCTGATCGACTCGCAGGAGGACCTCGAGGTCGTGGCGGAGGCCGGCAACCTCGCCGATGCGGTTGCCGCCGCCCTGGAGTTCAAACCGCATGTCACCCTGATGGACCTGCATCTGGGCGCGGAAAACCTGGGCGGCATCGAGATCACCGCCGCATTGCGCGAGCTCGAGCACGCGCCCGAGGTGCTTGTGCTGACCACGTATGACACCGAGGCCGACATCGTGCGTGCGCTGCAGGCCGGGGCCCGTGGCTACTTGCTCAAGGACGCCCCTCCGAACGACCTGTTTGCCGGCATCCGCGCCACCGCACGCGGGGAAACCGTGCTGGCACCGACCGTCGCCGCCGCCCTGGTCCGGCGCACCTCCAACAACGGGGCGAGCATCACCGAACGCGAGGTCCAGGTCCTGGACCTGCTGGCCAATGGCCTGGGGAACAAGGACATCGCCCGGGAACTCTTTGTCTCCGAGGGCACCGTGAAGTCCCATCTGGCCCACGTGTACACCAAACTCGGCGTGGATTCACGCGCCGGTGCGGTGGCCGTGGCGATCGAAAAGCGCATCATTCGCGCCTGAGCCGGGTTCGCGTGGCGTTCCCGCCCGGCCTAGCGCCCGCGGGAGCGGCCCTCGCGGGCCAGCAGCCAGATCAGGTAGATCCCGCCGATGCTCACCGTCACCACGCCCACCGGCAGCTGCACGGGGGCGAAGAGCCGCTGTGCCACCAGGTCGCTGAGCACCAGCAGCAGCGCGCCCATGCAGGCGGCCGGCGCCAGCCGCATGCCCGCGCCCCGGGTCAGCCGCTTGGCCAGCTGGGGCGCCACCAGCGCGACGAAGGCGATCGGCCCGGCGATCGCCGTGGTGGCCGCGGTGAGCAGCACCGCCAGCACGATCATGCCCAGCCGGGTCCGCTCCACCGGCACGCCCAGGGCCGTTGCGGTGTCGTCGCCCATTTCCAGCATGTGCAGCCGGTTGCCGCCTGCCAGCGTGAGGGCCAGCACCGGGAGGATGACGAGTGTCGCGGGCAGAATCGTGGACCAGCCGACCCCGTTGAGGGTTCCGGCACCCCAGACCGCCGCGGCCATGGCCACCTCGATCTCGGCGCGCAGCACCAGCCACTGGTTCAGCGCGGCGAGCATCGCCGAGATGCCGATGCCCACCAGGATGAGCCGGAACCCGTGCGAGCCTCGCCGCCAGGCCAGCAGGTACACGGCCAGGGCCGTGAGCAGCCCGCCGGCGAGCGCGCCGATCGAGGTGGCGACGAAGCTTCCGCCCACCAGGGTCAGCGCGAGCAGCGCGCCGGTGTAGGCTCCGGTCGAGAAGCCGATGACATCCGGCGAACCCAGCGGGTTGCGGGTCAGCGACTGGAAGACCGCGCCCGCAACGCCCAGCGCGGCGCCGAACACCAACGCCGCCACCGCGCGCGGGGCGCGCCACTGGAAGACGATCGTGTTTTCCAGGCCCTGCCCGCCGCCGAACAGGACGTTCAGGATCTGCCCGGGACCCATCGGGTAGTCGCCGCTGCCGATGACCAGCAGGGCCGTCAGTGCGGCGAGACCGGCCAGTACCAGGCAGAGCAGCATCTCGCGCCCGCCGCGGCGCACGCGCCCCGTGGAACGCATGCCATGCCTGGCGTTGGCCTTGCGGTCGTGCGCTGCCGTGGTTTCAGGCCCCGCGCTCATACGGCCACCGGCTTCCGGCGCCGGGCCAGCATGATCAGCACGGGGGCGCCGACGAACGCGCAGACGACCCCGGCCTCGAGCTCGCCGGGGATGATCACACGGCCCAGCACGTCGGCCAGCAGCAGGATGATCGGGGCCAGCACCGCGGTGAAGGCCAGCATCCAGCGGGCGTCCGGCCCGGAGAACCGCCGGGCCAGGTGCGGGGCCATGAGTCCCAGGAAGCTGATGGCTCCCACGGCAGCGGTCGCGGCTCCCGCCAGCACCGTGACGGCCAGCAGGATCAGCACGCGCGCCCGGCCCACCTTGTAGCCCAGGGCCAGGGCGGTGTCGTCGCCGAGCGCCAGGGCGTTCAGCGAGCGGCCGGTGAAGGCCGCAAGAACGACGCCAGCCAGCACGGCGAGCGCCAGCGGGGCCAACACGTCCGCCGAGCGTCCCTCGAGCGAGCCGATGGTCCAGGCCCGCAATTGGTCGAACGCCTCCGGATGGACCAGCGCCAGGGCCGTGCCGATCCCGGAGAGCACGGCGCCCAGCGCCACGCCGGCAAGCACCAGCCGCACGGGATCGTTCGACCGAGCCCCGGCCATGCCCACCAGGTACACGGCGCCGGTCGCCAGCACCGCGCCGCCGAAAGCGAACCACACGTAGCCGCCGAAGCCGTTGACGCCGAAGGTTCCCACGGCGATCACGATCGCCAGCGAGGCGCCCGCGTTGACGCCCAGGATGCCGGGCTCCGCCAGCGCGTTGCGGGTCATCGACTGTACCAGCGCCCCGGCGATGCCCAACGCGCTTCCGGCCAGCACGCCCAGGACTGCCCGCGGCACGCGGGACTCGCGGATGATCGCGTGGTCCGCGGAGTCGTCCGGGTGCAGCAGCGCACCGAGCACCGTCGACAGGTCGATGTGCTTGGAACCCACGGCCAGGGATGCCAGCGCCAGCAGGACCAGCACGACCACGCATCCGGCCAGCAGTGACGCGCGTCGCACCTTGGTGCGCGCTCCCTCGGCAGACGGCGTGCCGGCGGGTGCCTTCGCATCCCGCGCGGCGGCACCAGACGCAACCGCCATTTCGGCGCCGTCTTGGGGTTTTTCGGGGTTCGCCGCAGCGGAGGTGGGGCCTGCCACGAATCATCCTCCTTAGCTTTGAACCGTTCAACACTACCGCGCCGGCTCGGTGCGGCGGGACGAGAACCCCGACCGGCTTAGGCCAACGCAAGAAGAATAGGATACATTTACGTGGTGAAATTGACTTCTTCCCTACGCCAGCCCCGCTTCGGCGCGGCCAAGGCCACAGCCGCACTGCTCTTGATCGCCCTCACCGCGGGATGCGGTGCCACCGGCGCCGCCGACACCGCCGCAGGCAACAAAGATGTCGCGATCGGTGGCGAGCGCTTCTCCACGGCCGACGAGGAAACCGCCAAGTTCGGCGCCAACGTCGCACCGGGCGTCTTCCCGCGCACGCTGACCCATGCCAACGGCCAGACCGAGATCGCCAAGAAGCCCGAGCGCGTCGTCGTTCTGGACACCGGCGAGCTCGACGCGGTGCTCTCCCTGGGCATCACGCCCATCGGCATCCCCTCCACCGAGGGCGCCAACTCGATCCCCAGCTACCTGGCCGACGCCGTCAAGGACGCCAAGACCGTGGGCACCATCCAGGAGCTGAACATGGAGGCCATCGCCGCGCTGAAGCCGGACCTGATCATCGGCTCCCAGCTGCGCGCCGACAAGCTCTACCCGCAGCTGTCGCAGATCGCGCCGACCGTCTTCTCGATCCGCCCGGGCTTCCCGTGGAAGGAAAACTTCCGCCTGGCGGCCTCCGCGCTCGGCGAGGAAACCAAGGCCGTCGAGGTGCTCAACGCCTACCAGGACAAGGCCACCGCGCTGGGCAAGGACGTCCCGGGCGACCCGAAGATCTCGCTGCTGCGCTTCCTGCCGGAAAAGATCCGCCTCTACGGCAACGCCTCGCTGATCGGCGTCATCCTCAAGGACGCGGGCCTCTCCCGCCCGGAGAACCAGAACATCGAGGACCTGGCCGTCGAGATCTCCTCGGAGAACCTGGCCGAGGCCGACTCCGACTGGATCTTCTACACCTCCTACGGCACCCCGGAGGCCACCGGCGAGAAGGCCGCGCTCGAGGGCCCGATCTGGAGCAAGCTGGAGGCAGTCAAGGCCGGCAACGTGCAGCGCGTGAACGACGACGTCTGGTTCCTGGGCCTCGGCCCGACCGGCGCCTCGATCGTCCTCGACGACCTGCGCACCTACCTGGTGAAGTAGCCACTTCGCCGCAACAAGTCTTCATACGGCTGTGGGACCCGGCATTGCCGGGTCCCACAGCCGTTTAACCGCCGACAGGAGTGCAGCGGGGCGACACGCTCGCCCAGCCCCTCCGCCACGCCCCTGGCACCGCGAGCTTCCCTCCGGCAGGTAGGATCCCTAACCATGAACACGAACGTGACATCACCGCCACCATGGCTGGAGGAATTTCGCCGCGAACTCATGGACGGGCTTAAGTCGCAGCTGTTTACCGACCCGGTGGAGATTTTCGTGATTTCACAGGCGCCTCGCATCGTGGCCCTGGTGGTTGATTCCGACGGCTATCCCGCCGAAGGCACCATCCGCGACATCGATCACGCCATTGCACTCGACACCGGCGCAACTCTTGCAACCGTGGCGTTGGACATCGCGGTCTGCGACATCGCCGAACCCGGTCCGGCCGGGATCCGCTTGGATGCTCCCGAACTCGAGGAGATCACCCGGCGTTGGCCCGACATCAGGTGGAGCGGCGACGTGGATTTGTTCAGCGGCACGCAATGAGACCCGCGTGGTTCGTGGATGCACCACGGGAACAACACCGACAGCGCCGGCGCCACACCCGCCCATCCAGGCCCGCACGCGGCCGTTAAATGGGACGAGCCCCGCAAGAAACCGAAGTTTCTTGCGGGGCTCACATTGGTCGGGATAACAGGATTTGAACCTGCGACCTCGTCGTCCCGAACGACGCGCGCTACCAAGCTGCGCCATATCCCGGTGTTGTACCAACGAGAAAAAAGTTTACCTACTTTTCCCCCCAACACCTAATCGAGATCAACCAGACCGTTTTAGACGATGGCCTTGCCCGGGTTCAGGATGCCCTGCGGATCGAAAACTGCCTTGATTTTCCGCTGCAATTCAACGACTTCCGGCGACTGTTCCCAGCCCAGCCATTCGCGCTTCACGGTGCCGACGCCGTGCTCGCCGGTGATGGTCCCGCCGACGGCCAGCGCCGCGCGCACCGATTCCTCCAGCGCCGCATCAAGCCGGCCCACGCCGGCGGGCCCGTCCTCGGGATCCACCCAGAAGGTCGGGTGCAGGTTGCCGTCGCCCGCGTGGGCGACGATGCGCACCATCACCCGGTTGCGTGAGGCGATCTGGCCGAGGGTTCGCATGAACTCGACCATGGCCGAGCGCGGCACGGCGACGTCCTCCCCCACCCGGTACTGGTCGTCCTGCCCGTCGCCGCGGCTGGCGCGCCGCATCTCAATGAGCTTGACGGCCTGCTCGTCGCCCGCGGCGGTGACCTGGGCACCCAGGTTCTCCAAGGCGGAGCGAATGATGGCGGCCTCGATCTCGGCCCCGTGCCCATCGGTGCGCACCAGCAGCAGCGCCCCGCCGCGCGCGCTCAGGTCCGATCCGTACATCGCATCGAGCACGCGCAGCGTCCCGATGTCCAGCAGCTCCAGGATGGCCGGCTGAACCCGCACGCGGGCGATCGCAACAACGCCGGCGGCGGCCTGGGCCACATCGGTGAACACGGCCGCGATCGAGCAGGTTTTCTCGCTGAGGTAACGCAGGCGAACCGTCACGGAGACCACGATGCCCAGCGTGCCTTCGGAACCGACCAGCAGCGAGGTCAGGTCGTAGCCCGCAACACCCTTGAAGGTGTTGCGCCCGGTGGAGATCAGCGTGCCGTCGGCAAGCACCACCTCCAGTCCGAGGACGGAGTCCGTGGTGACGCCGTACTTGGCGCAGCGCAGCCCACCCGCATTGGTTGCAACGTTTCCGCCGATGGTCGACTGCTGGTAGCTGGCCGGATCGGGTGCGTACATAAGCCCGTGCTTGGCAACGGCGTTGTTCAGGTCCGCATTCACGACGCCGGGTTCCACGACGGCGACTTCGTCGTCCACCCGGATCTCCAGAATCCGGTTCATACGCTCGAGGGAGAGCACGATGCACCGGGTGATCGTGTTAGCGCCCCCTGAGACGCCCGTACCGGCCCCGCGAGGCACAACGCTGACTCCCGCCGCCGATGCAAGGCGCAGGGCCGCCTGGACGTCCTCCACGCGCTCCGCGAAGACCACCGCGAGTGGCAATTGGTAGTCGGAGGTGAGCTTGCCGAAGTCGTGGCTGCTTTCGGCAAGCACTTCGGGGTCGGTGGACACGGATCCCGAACCGATTTCTTGGATCAGGTCTTCAATCAATGCATCATCGGTGCATGCCAGGCTCATGTCAGCCCTTCAGTAGTGGTCGGTGGCTCTCGTTTTGTCCGACGCACCAGCCTGACCCATCATGATGAGGTCAGCCTTGAGCGCCCATGAAGCGAGCATAGTATGCAATAACTTCAGGCCACCGTACATAACGCTCATATTGCGCCTCGCCCGCGGAACCCCGGGCCCAGCCGCCGTGTCGCACCGTCACCGCAGTTCCGGTTCCCGAATCGGCAAATTCAAATGCGAGCCTGGTTGGAGCGAAGTTTTCCATCCCCAGGCTGAAATCCAGGACGATGTGCTCCGGCACTTCGAGGTCGACGATCGATCCCCAAAGATGCTGCTGGCCCTCTTCCGACTCCTCCAGGAGTTGCCCCTGGGAAAACGACACATGACTACCCGGACCATAGTGGGAGTAGACGTTTACGGGCCACCAGAGGTGGATGTAGTCGGTGAATCCCTCAAACGCCTGGTCGACCGGCACCGGGACTGAAATGGAATGGATGAGTTCCGGGAGCGGCACCGATTCTTCGGAGTCGTCACCGGATGATGCAGCATGAGAAAAGAGTCCGTCCATGACTCAACAGTAACGGTTGCACAGAATTGGATGCAGGCTCGGCGACCCGTGTTAAACATCAGAACCCCCAAGCCTGAGGCTTGGGGGTTCTGGGACAATTATGTCCGGCGGTGTCCTACTCTCCCACACCCTCCCGAGTGCAGTACCATCGGCGCTGTGGGTCTTAGCTTCCGGGTTCGGTATGGGACCGGGCGTTTCCCCCACGCTATGACCGCCGTAACTCTATTACCTAACATTCCTTATTCAGGCTGTTGGTAGCTTTAGTGAGTCACAACTGATGCTGTGGTTCTTCGTTTACAACTATAGCCGAGATATCGCGGCAGGGCGAATCCTGGGGTCAATTGGCGCCGTGATGCCCGTCACCACTATCGGCCGGGCCCTCAGAGTGCCTTCGCCATACGGATGGACGTCGGCTCGTAGCCCAGTGATTCATAGAGTGCGCGCGCCGACGTATTGTATCCAAAGACGTTGAGGCCAAGTTCGCTCGCACCGAGCTGCTTTGCGGTCCGCTCAGCCAGAATCATGGCCTCTCGGCCATATCCATGACGTTGATGCTGCTTGTATATTTCGATATCCCACACCCACCATTTGTCCGGGCCGGAATCGAGCTGGGGTCCTATCCAGAGATATCCGACGCTTTCGTCTTCGCGGCAAACACGGAATATCAGGTGTCCTTCAACCGGTACTCCCCCAGGAAAGAATCTATTGAAGCTGGCATCCGCGTTGGCTTGAGATTCATTTCGGGATTCGCCGGCTCGGATGCGACTTTCGACGTATTCGGCCTTGACCGAGGCCAGCCAAGCCGGCAACTCCGAAACAGCCATGGGTGTGAGTCCTATTGCCATATCTAAAGAATGGCAGTAAAACGCCGCTAAGAGAAAATGAACCGGCCCCTGGCGTGTGCCGGGGAACCGGGGTGGTTAAACATCGGAACCCCCAGCCAACGGCTGGGGGTTCCGGGACAGGTTGTCCGGCGGTGTCCTACTCTCCCACACCCTCCCGAGTGCAGTACCATCGGCGCTGTGGGTCTTAGCTTCCGGGTT
>NZ_JBIBDE010000007.1:174786-197169 GCF_042901625.1 Paeniglutamicibacter sp. NPDC012692 | reverse complement strand
CCAGGGCCGTGTGGTTCTCCGAGGCGATCATTTCCAGGCCGCGCTGCTGGCGGGCCAGCTCCGCGTCGATGCGCTCCGCAATCTCCGGATCAAGGGTGCCCAGGTCCTGCGTCAGCGACGCCGGGGCCAGGGATTCGAAGACCGCGGTCATGCGACGTCGCCGCCGTTTGCGGAGGCGTAGTCGGCTGCCGAGAGCAGCGGGCCTTCCTCCGTGACCTCAACGGTGAAGAGCCAGCCGGCGCCGTACGGATCCTCGTTCAGGATGGCCGGGTTGTCGATGGCGTCCTGGTTGACCTCGACGATGGTGCCGGTGACCGGTGCGTACAGGTCGGAGACCGACTTGGTGGACTCCACCTCGCCACAGGTTTCGCCGGCGGTGACCTCGGAGCCAACCTCTGGAAGGTCAACGTAAACAACGTCGCCCAGTGCGTCTGCTGCAACCTGGGTGATGCCGACCTTGGTCGGGGTCGCGGCGTCGACCCATTCGTGCTCGGCCGAGTAACGCAGGGAGGCAAGAACCTTGCTCATAGTGATATTTCCTCTCAAAGAATGTGGGGTAAAGCTGTTAGCCGGTTGGGTGGTGGCGGGGAACGACGCATGTGTCGTTCCCCACCACCACCAACGTTACTTGGCTCGGGTGTAGAACGGCAGCGCGACGACCTCAAAGGCCTCCGGCTTGCCACGCAGGTCGATGTCCAGTGCCGTGCCGATTTCGGCGAATGCCGGTTCGACGTAGGCCATGGCCACCGGGTAACCCAGGGTCGGGGAAGGCTGGCCGGAGGTGACAACGCCAACCTGCACGCCGTCCTTCATCACCGGGTAGCCGCCGCGGCCGGCGCGACGGCCGAGGCCCTTGAGTCCGACGAGCACGCGCTTGGCGCCTTCGGCCTTGATGGCCTCCAGTGCTTCGCGTCCCACGAAGTTCTCTTCCTTCTTGAAGGAAACGATCGGGCCGAGGTTGGCCTCGAACGGGTTGCCTTCAAGGGAGAGCTCGTTGCCGTACAGCGGCATGCCGGCCTCAAGGCGCAGCGAGTCGCGGCAGGCAAGACCGGCGGGGATCAGCCCGTGGTTGGCGCCCGCAGCCATCAACGCGGCCCAGAGTTCCGGGGCCTGGGCGTTGGGCACGTACAGCTCGAAGCCGTCCTCGCCGGTGTAGCCGGTGCGCGCCAGCAGGATGTCGATGCCGGCGACCGTGGTCTCGTCGGCTGCGTAGTAGCTCATGTCGGAGACCAGCGCCTTGGCGGATTCCTCGACAACCTCGTGCAGGATGGCCACTGCGGCCGGGCCCTGTACGGCGATCAACGAGGTTTCGGCCGAGGCATCGGTGACGGTGACGTCGAAGCCCGCTGCGCGCTCGGCAAGTGCCGCGGCAACCACCGGGGCGTTGCCGGCGTTGGGTACGACCAGGAACTTTTCGTCCCCGCGACGGTAGGTGATCAGGTCGTCAATGATACCGCCGGCTTCGTTGCAGATGACCGAGTACTTGGCCTTGCCGACCTTCATCACGGCCATGTTGCCGGCCAGTGCGGTGTTCAGGAAGGTTGCGGCGTCCGGGCCCTCTACCCAGACCTCGCCCATGTGGGAGAGGTCGAAGAGGCCGGCGGTGGCGCGCACTGCCTTGTGTTCGGCCAATTCGGAACCGTACTTCAGCGGCATGTCCCAGCCGCCGAAGTCGGTGAAGGATGCGCCTAGTTCTGCATGCTGGGCATGCAGGGAGGTTTTCTTCGGGTCGCTCATCAAGCTACCTTTCGTGGGGCTCAAAAATGAGTGGCGGAATTAGTTTTCGAAGGCTTCGGGAGCCGGGCAGGAGCAGATCAGGTTGCGGTCTCCGCCTGCGCCATCGATGCGGCCCACTGCCGGGAAGTACTTGTCAACGCGCAGGGCGTGGACCGGGAATGCGGCCTGCTCCACGGTGTACTTGCGATCCCAGGCGGTGTTGATGACTGCCGAGACGGTGTGCGGGGCGTTGCGCAGCGGGGATTCCTCGATGTCGAAGTCGCCGGCCAGCACCTGCTCCATTTCACCGCGGATCGCGATCATGGCTTCGATGAAGCGCTCGATCTCGCCCAGGTCCTCGGACTCGGTCGGCTCCACCATCAGGGTGCCTGCGACCGGGAAGGACAGGGTCGGTGCGTGGAAGCCGAAGTCGATCAGGCGCTTGGCAACGTCCTCGGCGGTGACGCCGGTCTTGTTGGTCAGCTCGCGCAGGTCGAGGATGCACTCGTGCGCAACCAGGCCCTTGTTGCCGGTGAACAGGATCGGGAAGTGCTGGTTCAGTCGGCTGGCGATGTAGTTCGCCGAAAGGATCGCGGTCTTGGTGGCGTCGGTCAGGCCTTCGCCGCCCATCATCGCGATGTAGGCCCAGGAGATCGGCAGCACGCCGGCGGAGCCGAACATGGTGGCTACCACCGGTACGCCGTCACGCATCGAGTAGGTGCCCGAGGGGTCGCCCGGCAAGAACGGGACAAGGTGCTCGGCAACGCCGATCGGGCCTACGCCCGGTCCGCCGCCGCCGTGCGGGATGCAGAAGGTCTTGTGCAGGTTCAGGTGCGACACGTCGCCGCCGAACTTGCCCGGCTGGGCGAGGCCGACCAAGGCGTTCATGTTGGCGCCGTCGATGTAGACCTGGCCGCCGGCAGCGTGGACCTTGTCGCAGACCTCGCGCACGTCGGCGTCGTAGACACCGTGCGTGGACGGGTAGGTGATCATGATGGCAGCAAGGGTGTCCTTGTTGGCCTCGATCTTCGCGTCCAGGTCGTTGGCGTCGATGGTTCCGTCGGCCGCGGTCTTCACGACGACGACCTTCATGCCGGCCAGGACTGCGGAGGCGGCGTTGGTGCCGTGCGCCGATGCCGGGATCAGGCAGACGGTGCGCTGGTCATCGCCCTTGGACTGGTGGTAGGCGCTGATTGCGAGCAGGCCCGCGTATTCGCCCTGCGAACCGGCGTTGGGCTGGATGGAGACGCCGGCGTAACCGGTGATGGTGGTCAACCGGCCCTCGAGGTCGGTGATCAGTTCGCGCCAGCCCTCGGTCTGGTGTGCCGGGGCGAACGGGTGGATGGAGGCAAATTCCGGCCAGGAGATGGATTCCATCTCGGCGGTGGAGTTCAGCTTCATGGTGCACGAGCCCAGCGGGATCATGGTGCGGTCCAGCGCCAGGTCGCGGTCCGAGAGGCGGCGCAGGTAGCGCAGCATCTGGGTTTCGGACTTGATGGTGTTGAAGATCGGGTGGGTCAGGTAGTCGCTGGTGCGCTGCACCGCGGCTGCCAGTTCGAAGCCCTCAGCCTTGAAGGACTCGCCGGTGACGCCGAAGACGCCGGCGATGGCGGCAACGTGGGCGGACGTGGTGGTCTCGTCGGTGGAGATGCCCACGGTGTCTGCGTTCACGCGGCGCAGGTTGATGCCGGCAGCCTCGGCCGCGGTGATGATGGCATCGACGTCGGCGACCTTCACCTGGACGGTGTCGAAGAACGAGTCGGCAACCAGCTCCAGGCCTGCGCCGGAGAGCGCGGTGGCGATGGTGCGGGCGTGGTTGTGGGTGCGCTGGGCGATGCGCTTCAGGCCGGCCGGGCCGTGGTACACGGCGTACATCGAGGCCGTGATGGCCAGCAGCGCCTGGGCGGTGCAGATGTTGGAGGTGGCCTTTTCGCGGCGGATGTGCTGCTCACGGGTCTGCAGGGCCAAGCGGTAGGCCGGGGCTCCGGCGTTGTCCTTGGACACGCCGACCAGGCGGCCGGGCAGCGAACGCTCCAGGCCGTTGCGCACTGCCATGTAGGCTGCGTGCGGGCCGCCGAAGAACAGCGGCACGCCGAAACGCTGGGTGTTGCCGACGGCGATGTCAGCACCCTGGTCGCCCGGGGCGGCGATCATGGTCAGGGCCAAGATGTCGGCCGCTACGGTGATCATCGCGCCGCGTTCCTTGGCGGCGGCAATGATGGCCGTGTGGTCAACCACGGCGCCGTTGTTGCCCGGCTGCTGCAGCACGATGCCGGAGATGTCGCCCTCGGGCAGGCCCGCGGTCAGGTCGGCGATCTCGACCTCGAAGCCCAGCGCGTCGGCGCGACCCTGCACAACGGCAACGGTCTGCGGGAAGAGGTTCGCATCGAGCACGGTCTTGGCGGTGGCTTTGGCCTTGTTGGCGCGGCGCATCAGCAGCACGGCCTCGGCAACGGCGGAAGCCTCGTCGAGCATCGACGCGTTGGCGATCGGCAGCGCGGTCAGGTCCATGACCATGGTCTGGAAGTTCAACAGGGCCTCGAGGCGGCCCTGGGAGATTTCAGGCTGGTACGGGGTGTACGCGGTGTACCAGGCCGGATCCTCAAGGATGTTGCGCAGGATCACCGGCGGGGTGAAGGTGTCGGAGAAACCCTGACCGATCATCTGGGTCTTCATCACGTTCTTGCCTGCCAAAACGCGCAGGTCGGCCAAAACTTCGGCCTCGGTGCGAGGGGCAGGCAAGTCCAGGGGTTCGCTCTGGCGGATGTCGGCCGGAACGGCCGTGTCGACGAGTTCGTCGAGGGAGGAATAACCAAGCTGGGCAAGCATGGTGTCAATGTCGCTGCCCTGGGGGCCAATATGGCGGGCGACGAACTCAGCGGACGGGGTCACGGTCATGGGGAACTCCATTGGGTCATCGGCGTGCGTGCACGCCGAACGAGCTGCAAGTTCCTCCCCGACCCTGTTGCTGTGACCTGAGAGTTTCCGCACCGCTGCGCCCTACGGCGAAACGCATGCTTGCACCTTCGGTGAGCCGCACCGCCGTGGCGATGTTGCTACTTTCCAGAGTTGCCTCTTCGCGGCGGTACGGGGGCCTGAGAGTTTCCCGGGGAGGAATTGCTCCTACGGCGCCCGACCAACTTACGTTGTGCGGGACTCTCCCGCCGCATGTCAGTGGCTATGCCCCCTGCGAGGCACGATTAACATCCTACCGGCCATGCGTGAGCTATACAACACGCAACCTTCCAACCCTTATCAGTCGGCGATTCCCCACCGCGCTCCGGGCCGCCCCAAGGGATTTCAACAAAACACTTGACGCTTCAACCATCCGAGGTCTAGAGTTTTACTTGAAAGTTCAACCAAACATTTTGAGGACTCCATGAAGAACTTCCTCGCTCGACTCTTCGGAAAGAAGGACACCATGTCCATCGACATCACCATC
Source organism: Paeniglutamicibacter sp. NPDC012692 (assembly GCF_042901625.1). Classification (NCBI taxonomy): domain Bacteria; kingdom Bacillati; phylum Actinomycetota; class Actinomycetes; order Micrococcales; family Micrococcaceae; genus Paeniglutamicibacter; species Paeniglutamicibacter sp. NPDC012692. The sequence goes on along the minus strand of NZ_JBIBDE010000007.1, from coordinate 192,011 downwards.
ATCGGCACCGGCAACATGGCCCGCGCACTGTCAACCCGCGCACTCGCCGCCGGCAAGAACCTGCAGGTCCTGGCCCGCAACACCGAGGCCGCAACGGCACTCGCCACCGAACTCGGCCGCGGCACCGCCTCCGGCAACATCACCGAGGCCCCGGCCGGCGGCATCGTCATCCTGGCACTGCCCTTCGACGCCTCCAAGGAATACGTGCAGGCACAGGGCGCGGCGCTGGACGCGAAGATCCTCGTCGACATCTCCAACCCCGTCGACTTCGCAACCTTCGATTCGCTGACCACCGCCGACGGCAGCTCCGCCGCCGAGGAAATCGCCGCACTCACCTCAGCCAGCGTCGTCAAGGCGTTCAACACCAACTTCGCTGGACCGCTGACCGCGGGCAACGCCGACGGAGCGGCCCAGGACATCTTCATCGCCGGCGACGATGCCGCCCGCACCGCCGTGGCAGAGTTCGTCTCGGCCGCCGGCATGCGCCCCCTCGAGGTCGGCGGCATCCACCACGCCCGCGAACTCGAAGGCTTCCAGCTGCTGATGATGGCCATGCAGGTCAACCCTGCCCTGGCCGACTTCAACTGGAACACCTCGCTGAAGGTCGCCGTCTAGGCCCGGGCACAAACAAGAAAAGGTCCGCGGGACGCTGCCAACCGGCATCCTCCCGCGGACCTTTGTGCATGCCACGGCACCCGGCCCGGGCGGACCCGCTACACGACGCCGGAGACCCCCAGCCAGGAGCCGATCGCGAACGTGACGACCAGCGCCGCGGCCCCGCCCACCAGGACCCGGACCGTCGGTCGGAGCATCGGCGCCCCTCCAAGCCTGGCGCCCATCGCGCCGGTGAAGGCAAGCGCGAGCAGCACGGCGACGAACGTGACGGGGATCTTCAGCTGGCCCGGCAGGAACACCGCCGTGGCGAAGGGCAGCACCGCGCCGATGGAAAAGGCGATCGCAGAGGCGAAGGCGGCATGCCACGGGCTGACCACCTCGTCCTGGTCGAGGTGCAGCTCGGCCTCCAGGTGGGCGGCCAGCGCATCGTGGGCCGTCAGCTCCTCGGCAACCCGCGACGCCGTTTCCACGCTGAGGCCCTTGGCCCGGTAGATCGCGGTCAGTTCCTCCAGCTCGGCCTCGGGCATCTCCTCGAGTTCCCGGCGCTCCTTCTCGATGAGCGCCAGCTGGGAGTCGGCCGAGCTCGAAACCGAGACGTACTCCCCCAGCGCCATGGAGATGGCCCCGCCGATGGCCGCCGCGGCGCCGGCCGCGATGATCGGCCCGTTGGCCGTGGTTGCCCCGGCCACGCCGACCACCACCGCCGCCACGGAAACGATTCCGTCGTTGGCCCCCAGAACCCCGGCGCGCAGCCAATTCAGCCGCGCCGCGACCCCGGCGTCGTGCGGTTCCTGGTCGTGTTGCACTGCCTCTTGAGTCATGGCTCCAGCCAATCACGACGCCGCGGCACTTGGCCAGCAAACCGGCCGACCGCGCCGCACCCGAACGCCCCCGCGGGCCCGCATGCCCCCCCACCCCTTGCGCATCATATTTCCAAACAGTAATATGACGGCATGAGCGCCTACGCCGCACTGGCGGAACCACACCGCCGTCAGATCCTTGACCTGCTGAGGGTCGGCGAGCGCGCCGCCGGGGAGCTGGTCGACAACCTGGGGCTGAGCCAGCCCGGGGTCTCCAAGCACCTGAAGGTGCTGCGCGAAGCCGGGCTGGTGGTGGTGCGCGCCGAGGGCAAGCACCGCTTCTACGCGCTGGCGCCCGAGCCGCTGGCCGAGGTCGACCAGTGGCTCCAGCCCTACCGCATGTACTGGTCGAGCCGCCTGGATGGCCTTGAACAACACCTGAAGGAGAACCCATGAGCGACGGAACCCTGGAAACCATTGGCGGGCGCCCGGCCCTGCGCTTCGAGCGCGTGCTTCCGCACTCGATCGAGCGCGTCTGGCGCTCCGTCAGCGAGCCCGGGGAACTCGGGAAGTGGTTCCCCGCGGCGGCACCGTGGACCCCGGCGGCTGGCGAGAAGCTCGAGGTGTTCGGCATGAGCGGCGAGGTCACCGAGGTCGATGCGCCGAACCGCCTGGCCTGGAACTTCAACGGCGACGACTACAGCTTCGACCTGTCCGCGGAGGGCCCCGGCTGCCGGCTGGTCTTCATCCACGCGTTCTCGCAGGGAACCCCCACGGCGCAGACGGCGGCAGGCTGGCACTCCTACCTGGCGCGCCTCGACGTGCACCTGGACGGCGGGCACCTCTCGGAAATGGATGCGCACGCCAACTGGGATGCCACCCACGAGCGCTACGCGGCGAGCTTCGGCGTCGACCCGGAGCCCGGGCGCATGTTCTGGGCCCAGTTCCTGGCCAACCAGTAGGCCCGGCCGGTCCCGGATTGGCTTACGCCGGGTTCCCCTACTCGGGGCGCCCGGCGTTCCCCGCGCCCAGGGAAATGTAGTCCGGGTACTTGGCGCTCAGGTTGTCGCCCGACGACTTGCCCGTCAGCCGTCGCTTGACCCACGGCGCCAGGAACTCCCTGGCCCACGCGGCATCGGCGCGCAGCTTTTCGGCTCGGGTCTGCGCCACCAGCGGCGGGAGCTCCGGGACCTCGATCCCGGTCTCGCGGCCCAGCACGCCGAGCACCTTCCTGGCCATCAGCGTGTGCCCGGGCGTGCCCATGTGCAGGCGGTCGGCGGCCCAGTAGCGCCAATCCTGGAACTCGCGCCAGCGCCAGTAGTCGGCGATCACGGCCCCGTGGCGTTCGGCGATCTCGCGCACGCCCTCGTTGTAGATGGCGGTGCGCCCGCGGGTCTTCTCGAAGATCGCCGAGCCGTTCGAGTCGAACCCGGTGAACAGCAGCAACTGCGCCCCGGTTCCGGCGAGCTTGGCCACCGCCTCGTCGTAGCGCTGCATCAGCGCGTCGATGTCCACGCTCGGGCGCAGGATGTCGTTGCCACCCATGTACAGGCTGACCAGCGTCGGCTTCAGAGCCAGCGCGACGGGCAGCTGTTCGGCGAGAACCTGCCGGACCTTCTTGCCGCGGATCGCCAGGTTCGCGTATCCCCACTCGGGGTCGGCGCAAAGCTGCTCGGCAACCCGGTCCGCCCACCCGCGCACCCCGTTGGGACGCGTCGGGTCCTCGTCGCCCATTCCTTCGGTGAAGGAGTCGCCAAGTGCCAGGTATCGTTTCGAGAATTCCACGGCACCAGACTATCTCGCCGGCACCCTCCGGCACGGAAGGACCGGCACCTGGCGACACGCCAAGACTCACGGCTTCCATGCGTCCGGGTCACAGCCGCCACAAAGAATGCGGGCGCACTCTCGAAGCATGAAACTGAAACTGCACCGCGCCCCTGCAGCCAAGAACACCCCGGCATTCGGCTCCGACGCCGGCCGCGACCAGGATGCGGCCCGCCCGCTGAACCTCGGCATGCCGGAAAACAGCGATCCAGCCCCGGAAATCCGCCGGTACACCGTCCCGCTGCATGTTGTCTTCACGCACGATTCGTCGGTCCAGCCCGCGCATATCCCCTGGCTCGAGGAAATCCGCGGCGACCAGTTCCTCTCCGACCTGCATGCGGAAGTCATCTAGGTTTCCGGACACCGGGCCGGTGCCGCACTGTGCCCCGAACTACGCGCCGAGCAGCACCTGGCGCGCCAGCACGCTCAACCGACCGCCGTGCGATCCCGTGCCGTTGGTTTCGGCCCGCGCCGGCAGGTAGCCGAAGGCCAACCCGTAGGCGGGATCCGCGAAGGCCAGCGACGCGTTGGCGCCGTCGTGCCCGAAGGCGCGGGCCGACCCGAAGGCGTTGTTCGCGTGCGCCTTCATGAACCCGATGCCGAAGGCGCCCTGCGTCCCGGTGGCGCGGTCCAGCCCGAACACCCGGTCCTGGCTGACGGCCGCGATCGTCTCCTCATTCAGGAACGGCGCGTGCTCGTCGCCGGCCCGGTCGACGAATCCGGTGGTCGCAGCGGCGTAGAGCGTGGCCAGGCCGTGCGCGTTGGCCACCCCGCCGATCGCGGCCAGCCCCGCCTCGCGGATGGATCGGACATTCGGCACGTCCAGGATTTCGAAGCCCGGCCCCTTCGGCCCGTCGAAACCGGCCGTCGAGTTCAGGGCCAGGCCCAGCGGGGAGTACGGGTCGACGAAGGGATAGGGTTCCGCGTCCGGCGCCGTGAGCACCGGGCGGAAGCGGGACTCCTGGTCCTCGGGCAGGCCCAGGTAGAAGTCGATCTCGTGGGGTGCGCGGATGCGGCGCTCGAAGATGTCCTGCAGCGGCTCCAGCGCGGCGCGCCTGGCCAGCTCCTCCATGAAGACGCCCATGGTCAGCGCGTGGTACGAGTGCGTTCCGGGGGCGTTCCACAGCGGCGCGGAAGCCGCGATGATGCTTGCGGCAAGCCGCGAGTCGACCAGTTCCGCCTGGGTGAAACCGCCCTCGACGCCGGGCAGCCCGGCCTGGTGGCTCAGCAGCTGCGCCACGGTGATGGCGCCCTTCCCGGCCGCGGCGAACTCCGGCCAGTACAGGGCCACGGGCGCCTCGAGGTCCAGCACGCCCTCCTGCACCAGCAGCGCCATGACCAGCGCGCCGGCGCCCTTGGAGCAGGAGAACACCCCGGTCATCGAGTCGGCGCTGCAGTCGTTTCCGACGTGCATGTCCAGCACCAGGTTTCCGCCCTGGTAGATCGCCAGCTGCCCCGAGTATCCCGGGTCTTCCTGGGCGTAGGAGCGCATCAGCTCGGCGACGGGGGCGAAGCGCTCATCTAGGACATCGGTGCTGTTGTTCTGCGTACTCACCCGCACCACATTACCCATGCCGGCACTGCCGAATCGGCAAGCGGCACCCGTGTTTCGGTCGCTTGACCTGCGGCTTGGCCCCGCGTCCGCCGACTACGCGCCGGGCGTTTCCTGCCGGTAGCGCAGCAGCCAGCGGCCGTCGACCCGGTGCCAGAACGACGAGCACAGGACCACGCGGTCCCCGGCCAGCAGGCGGTAGGCGAGCTGCACCATGTTCTCCCCCAGCGGGTTCGCGGCGAGCACCTGCAGCGATCCGCCGGCCGGCAGCGGCTGGCCGGCGCCCAACGCGGCGATGATGGTGGAGCGGTCGGTCAGCGAGCCGTCGCGGCTGATCTCCTGGAATTCGGGGTGCAGGAACGCCAGCATCTCGTCCAGGTCCGTGCGGACCGAGGGCGAGAGCAGCTCGCTTTCCAGCTCGAAGACCATGTGCAGGTCCGCGGCCGAGGCCGAGGTTGCCGAAGCTGCCGCCGGCGCCGGCGAAACGGGTGCGGGAGCGGCCGGAGCCGGAGCCGGAGCCGGAGCCGCGGGAGCCGCTGCTGCCTGTTGTGCTTCCGGTGCTTCCGGCGTCTCGCGATCGACCGACGGCGCCGTCAGGTCCTCGAAGGGCAGCGGGTCGTGGCCCGCCGGTACCTCGTGGTCCGCGGCGCGTTCGGCGGCGCCCGGAGCACCCTCGAGCCCCGGTCCGGCGTCGGGTTCCTGTCCGGCCTGGTACGCGGTGGCGGCGGCGCGGGCGCGATCGTCGGCCGCCTCGTTGAGCTCGTGCCCGGCGTGGCCCTTGACCCACTCGAAGCGGTAGTTCCGGCCCTTGATGGCGGCGTCGATGTCCTTGAGCAGGTCCAGGTTCAGCACCGGCTTGCCGTCGGACTTCTTCCAGCCCTTCTTCTTCCAGCCCGGCATCCACTTGGTCACGGAGTTGATCACGTACTGGGAGTCGCAGAGGATGTGCAGCTCCTCGTCCGGCAGGTGCGCGGTGGAGCGGAAGAGGTCGAGCACCGCCATGAGCTCGCCCATGTTGTTGGTGCCGTGGGCCCAGCCGCCGGCGCGCCAGCGGTCGTCGTCGATGTACCAGGCCCATCCTGCCGGTCCTGGGTTTCCGAGGGCTGATCCGTCTGCGGCTGCGGTGATCGTCATGGTTTCAATCCTGCCACGGCCCCGCCGACGGATTCACCTCGGCGCTTCGGGCCCCGTGCGGCGGCGGCCCGCCGACGGTCCACCTGACGCCTTTTAGAAGTCGTCTTAAAGGTCGATCGCGAAGAGCAGCGAATCGTGCGCGACGCCGTCGATCACCTTGTGCCCGGGCAGGAAGCCGCTCCTGGACATTCCGGCCTTTTCCAGCACGCGGATGGAGCCGGCGTTTTGCGGTCGGCAGGTCGCGACGGCCCGGCGCATCCCCAGGGTGTCCCGGGCGAAATCCAGCATCGCCACCGCGGCCTCGGTGGCGTAGCCGTTGCCCCAGGCGTCGGCGGCAAGCACATAGCCGATCTCCGCCGTCGATTCCTCCGGCGCCACGTCGGAGGCGCCGAGCATCAGCGCGATCGAGCCCGTCACCCGGCCGCCCACGGTGATCGCCATGCTGAAGGTCCGCCGCGGGGCGGCGTTTTGTTCGTCGAGGCAGGCGCGCAGGAAGGCCCGGGTGTCCTCCGGCGTGTTGGGGCCCCATTCGACGAAGCCGCACACGCGGGGATCGGAGGCGAACGCATGCACGGCGTCGTGGTCGGTCTGCGCATACTCGCGCAATGCCAGGCGTTCGGTGCTGATGTCCATGCGCCCATCGTGGCACGTGGAACGCGCTTTTCACGTGGTCCCGGGGTCCTGCCCGGCGTGTTCCGGGCCGGGCGCAAATCCACGGGCCGACGGCGACGGTGCATCCCCGGACCGCCGGGACCCGCTGCGATCCGCCCCGGCGTCGCCCGCAAAAACCACACGGCGGCAGGCAACGACCCTGTAACGATCCCCCGACCCGCCGCATTCCGGCTGGTTCCGGGGACGGCCCTCGCCTAGATTCGAGGGCAGTGAGTTACCACCGTTCGCCCGCCGGGGTCGGCCGTTCGTGAAGAAGCGCGCCCACACCGATTCCTGCCAGGGCGAGATTTCGCGAGACAGGATTATTTGATGCCATACCCCATGAGGTCCACGGTCGGTGCAGCCGTCCTGGCCGGCGCACTGGTGTTCTCGGGCACCGTTGCCAATGCCCAGCCCGTGCCGGCCGACGAGTCGGTCGCCTCGGCGCCGGTCGAGCAGGGCACCCCGGACGCCGGCGAGACGACTCCGGTCCTCGACCAGGGCGATGCGCCGTTGCAGCCGACGACCCCCGTGGAGGAGGCTTCCGGTAACGGCGGCTCCGCCGGTGCCGGGACCGAAGCACCGGATGCAGGCACCCCGGGCGGCGAACCGGCAGACGGCCCGGCCGACACCGAGGGGGAAACCGGCGCCACCGACCCGGCTACCGAGGAGGTTCCCGCGGACACGGAGCCCGCACCCGCCGAGGGTCCGGCCGGTGCTCCTGTCGATGCCACCGTCGACGCCCCTGCAGGCAGGTTGCCGGCAGCGGGCCAGCCCGCACCGCTGACCGGGGCCGAGGCACCCGCAGGACAGGTTGCTCCTCCGGCCGCCAAGCCGGCCACCGCGGAGAAGGTCTCCGCCGAGGCGAAAGCCGCCCCGGCGCCCCTGCCCGGTGCCGGCACAATCACAATCCCCGAGGGAGCAGCCGAGTGGACCACGGAACAGTGGAACGAGTGGGCGTTTAACGGCGAGGGCGGCAAATGGCTGGAGACGAACGAGAAGCCACTCAAGGAGGCCATGGAATCCGAGGACTTCGCGGCCTTCGCCGACTCCGTCATCCCGTTTCTCATCGAGGGCGACCCCTACGCACTTCAGGCCTACCTCGACTCCACCTACCCGGATGACGCGGTCCTGGCGCAGTTGATGCTCGGCGTCCTCATCGGCCAGCTCATGGAGGAGGGCGTCCTCGACGAGAACGGCAACTTCATCGGCGAACTCGTTCCGGAAACGGAAGAGCCTTCCGAGGAACCTGCCGAGGAGACCGACGAGGAGCCGGTGATCGAGCCGGTCGTGAACGTCACCAAGCCGAAGGCGTCGACGACCAAGCCCGTCGAGGTCTTCACCCCGGTCAAGGTGCCCGCCCGGGGACTGGCCGAGACCGGTGCCGACGGCATCGGCCTGCTGGCCGGCACCGGCGGCGGACTGCTGGTGCTGGGCGTCGGAGCCCTGGTGCTGCGCCGCCGCAAGCAGGCCTGACCCACACATAGACGGGAGGGGCGCGGATCCAACGGGAACGATTCCCGTCGATCCGCGCCCCTCCCGTTGTTGTTTGCGGTTCCGGACACAGCGGCCCGCGCGGCCGCCCCGCGGAATCAATGGTCTAGGCTCTGTGCATGCAGTCCTTCCTGAGCCCCACGCAGCACGCAGACCTCTACGATGCCGAGAACACCTGGACGGCGGCGGAGGACTTCTTCCTCGCGTTCGCCAACGAGCAACCCGCCAGCCGCGTGCTGGACCTGGGCTGCGGCACCGGCAGGTTGACCGTCGCGCTGGCCGGGGCGGGGCACACCGTCACCGGCCTCGATCCCCACCCTGGTTCGCTCGACGCGGCCCGGGCCAAGCCCGGGGCCGATGCGGTGCACTGGATCGACGGGACCTCCGCGGCGCTGCCGGAGGAGGCCGCATTCGACACCGTCATCATGAGCTCGCACGTGGCCCAGGCGATCGCCGACGAACGCGACTGGGCCGAGACCCTGCGCGATGTCCGCGGGGCGCTGGTGCCCGGCGGACGGCTGGTCTTCGACTCGCGGGATCCGCAGGCCCGTGCCTGGGAACGCTGGACCCCGGCCAACACCCGCAGCCACCTCACGCTGCCCGACGGCACGGCGCTCCAGCTCTGGATCGACGCGGCCGAACGCGAAAAGGGGCTGGTCGGGATCACCGAGCACCGCTTCCTTGCCGACGGCAACCGCGAGTTCGAGGACGCGCTGCTGGCGTTCCGCAGCGAGTCCGCCCTGCGCAGGGACCTGGCCGCGGCCGGGTTCACGGTCGGCCGGGTGCTCGGCGGCTGGGCCGGGCAACCCGTGGGCGAGGGCGACGGCGAACTGATCTTCGTCGCGCACGCCTAGTTCCACGCATCAAACCCGGGGCCGGCTCCGTTTTTGGGGTTCAGCGGTACCCCGTGGGATCCGCGGGCAGCCCGGCGTCCTGCACCTCGACCATGTAGCGCCAGCAGTCCGGGGCCGAGCCATCGACGTCGGTGAACCCGTAGTCGCGGGCCAGTTCCCCGCTGGAGAACGATCCGCCGTTGCGCGCGTGCACCCGCGGGTCCGCGGCGAGCGCCGCCACCGCGCGCCCCACGAAGCGCGGGGATTCGCTGATCGCGGCAAAATGCCCGTGCTCGGCGGCGGAGCTGCGCCAGTTCGACTCGTCGACGCCGAACGCCTCCAGCATCATCTCCGAGCGCAACCAGCCCGGGCTCAGCGCCAGCGCCGTGCACCCGTGGGGCTCCAGCTCGCGGGCCAGGTCGAAGGCCAGGCGCAGCGGCGCGTTCTTGGCCAGGTCGTAGAAAGTGGACAGCCGGTAGTTCTCCCGGTTGTACGCGGCGGTCCCGTCGGTCACCTCGACCACCAGCCCGCCCGGGTTCCGGCTCAGCAGCCCCAGCGCGTGGTGCGCCGTGATGAGGTGCGTTTTCACGCCGAGCTCCAGCATGCGCAGCCCCGCGGACAGGTCGTGCTTCCAGATCGGCGCGTTCCAGTCGATCAGCTTTTCCCCGCCCCACACGTCGTTGACCAGCACATCGAGCCGGCCCTGCTCGGACCCGATGCGGGCCACCAGCGCCGCGACGGCGTCGGAATCCAGGTGGTCCACCGCCACGGCGATGCCCCGCCCGCCGGCCGCGGTGACAAGTTCGGCGGTCTCCTCGATGGTTTCCGGGCGGTCGTACTCGCTGCGCTTTCCCCGGGTGCTGCGGCCCGTGCAATACACGGTGGCACCGGCTTCTCCGAGGGCGATCGCGATGCCGCGTCCCGCGCCGCGCGTGGCGCCCGCGACGAGCGCGATCTTTCCCTTCAGCGTTGCGTCCATGTTGCCCACGCTAGCCCCCGGCTCCGGACGCGCGAAAGGTCCCGCCCGGAAAATTCGGGCGGGACCTTTCAACGGATTCGTGCTTCCGCAGGCTCACGGTCTCGCAGGCTCTCAGTCCTGCGAGGTCGCTGTCGTGCGGTGCCTGCCTAGGCCAGCGGGTAGAGCGGGTTGTGGCCGGCGGCCACGCGCTCGGACTCGCGCACCGGCCCCGGGGCCGTGCCGTTGCCCCAGGGGTTCCCGCCGAGGGCCTCGCGGCCGTGCGGTTCCAGCCAGTTCTCCAGGTCCGGCCCCTTGGGCACGATCCGCGTCGGGTTCACGTCGGTGTGCACCACGTAGTAGTGCTCCTTGATCTGCTCGAAGTCGACGGTGTCGCCGAAGCCCGGCAGCTGGAACAGGTCGCGGGCGTAGGCCCAGAGGTTCGGCATCTCGATCAGCTTGTTCCGGTTGGCCTTGAAGTGGCCGTGGTAGACGGCGTCGAAGCGCACCAGCGTGGTGAACAGCCGCACGTCGGCCTCGGTGATCGACTCCCCCATGAGGAACCGGCGGGTGGCCAGGCGTTCCTCCAGCCAGTCCATGGCGGTCCAGAGGCGGTCGTACGCCTCCTCGTAAGCCTGCTGGTCGCCGGCGAAGCCGCAGCGGTAGACGCCGTTGTTGACCTCGGTGAAGATGCGCTTGATGACCGGCATCATTTCCCCGAGCTGGTCCGCCGGCAGCAGGTCCGGGGCGCCCTCGCGCTGGAACGCCTTCCACTGCGTGGAGAAGTCCAGGGTGATCTGCGGGTAGTCGTTGGTGACCACGGCGCCGGTCGGCACGTCGACGATCGCGGGCACGGTGATGCCGCGCGGGTAGTCGGCGAAGCGCCTGAAGTAGTTCTCCTGGATGCGCGCGGTGCCCAGCACCGGGTCCACCCCGCCCTCATCCAGGTCGAAGGTCCACGAGCGCACGTCGTGCACCGGCCCGGGGGTGCCCAGCGAGATCGCGTCCTCCAGGCCCAGCAAGCGGCGGACGATGATGGTGCGGTTGGCCCAGGGGCAGGCGCGGGCGGCAACCAGGCGGTAGCGCCCGGCCTCCACCGGCCAGAGCTCGGCGCCGTCGGCGACGCCCGCGTGGACGTTGCCGATCGTGTCGCCGGTCGGCCCGCCGGCGGCGCGCACGGCCGCCGGGTCGGCCACGATGCGGTCCTGGATGTAGTTGGTGTCGCGCGTGAATTCGCCGCCGGTCACGTAGGCACCGGCGGTGCTGCGCTCGCCGCCGTAGTGCCCGTCCAACGGCTGCCCGTCGAACGCGTCGCCAAGCAACGCGTCTTCGCGCAGCTCGCCTTCATGCAACGCTTCTTCACCCAAAACTTGCTCGCTCATGACCCAACCTTGGAAACACGTGCCGTCAAGCAGCACATCGGAAAGAAAAACGGCCTGCCCGCGGAACGTCGCGGGCAGGCCTTGTTCGATGGCCCGCGCCCGCACGGGGAGTGCGGATGCGGAACCATCCGGGCGGCGGCCCAAGCAACCCCAAGACGCGAGGGCCGCCGCCCGAAGATCGTCGCCGGTGGTTAGGCGGAAACCAGTGCGGCGTCGCGAACCGACTTCAGTGCCACGGTCCACGGAACCAGCTGGTCCAGGACCGGTGCCAGCGATGCGGCCTGCATCTCGGTCGGCTTGAAGACGGAGAAGTTCTCGAAGTCGGTGAACAGGGAGAACATGCCGGTCTTCTGCACGTGGGCGATCTGCAGCTCGGAGAGGATGCCGCGCAGGTGCTCGACGGCGCGCACGCCGTAGGCCGAGCCGTAGGAGACGATGCCGGCAGCCTTGTTGGCGAACTCGGCGTTCAGGTAGGACAGTGCGTTGGCCAGGGCCGGGGCGACAGAGTGGTTGTACTCGGGGGTGACGAACACGAAGCCATCGAACTCGGCGATCTTTGCTGCCCATGCCTTGGTGGCGTCGTTCTGGTAGTTCTGGTAGGCGGCCGGGTAGGCCTCGTCCAGCAGCGGCAGCTTGAAGTCCGCGATGTCGACCAGTTCGTAGTCTGCGTCGCCGCGCAGCTGTGCCTGCTCCAGGACCCACTGCGCAACGCCTGCGTTATTGCGGCCCGGACGAGTCGAACCGGTGATGATGGCAATCTTGGTCATGCGTGTTCTCCTTGAACTGAGCGACACATCCGTGAACTTGCTGACGTGTCAACTAAAAAACTTGATGTCTCAATCATGGCGCGGAACAATTGACGTGTCAACAACTTGTTAAGAAATGTGAGGAGCACCATGCACGAGCCCCGCTGGCTCAGCAGCCACGAACAGGAACTCTGGCTCGAATTCCGCGAATTCCTCTGGGGTTTCCCCAGCGCGATGGACCGCCAGCTCAGCCGCGACGCGGGCCTGTCCACCGGCGAGTACTCGGTGCTCGCCGCCGTTTCACAGGCCGCGCCCGATCGCCTGCGTTCCGGGGACCTGGCCAATGTGCTGGAATGGGAGCGTTCCCGCCTCTCGCACCTGCTGCGCCGCATGGAGGCCAAGGGCCTGATCGAACGCTGCGCGGCAAGCTGCGACGGGCGCGGCCAGGAGATCAAGCTGACCGATGCCGGGTGGGACACCATCCGCACGGCTGCCCCCGACCACGTCGGGTTCGTGCGCGAGGCCCTTTTCGACTCGCTCTCCGCCGACGAGCAGGACCAGCTGCGCACCATCCTGGCCAAGGTCCGCGCGGCCGTCGTCGAACGCGAGCTCTGGTAGGCCGGAGGATTCCCGCCCAGGGGATTCCGGCCCAGGGGATTCCGGCCCCGGGGATTCCGGCCGCGGGACTTTTCCACATCCCGCAGGCCGGGCGCGACCGACCGGTGCGCGCAGCCGCACGCTGGGGACATGGAAACAGCGCAATTCGTCGAATCCGTCGCGGGGCACCGCGACGATCCGGGGCACCCGACGGCCACGGACGACAAGTTGCGCGCCCTGCTGGTCGCGATGGAGATGTGCGACTCGCTCTGCGAGGAAATCTCCCGCGACACCGACTCCCCCACCCTCGCCGCACTCTTTGCCAGCGCGGTTGAACGGGCATCCCAACGCATGGAGCTCGCCCAGATCAGGGCCGCGGGGACGGCACAACGCACGCTCATCCACGAGCTGCCGCCGGAAACGCTGGTCGCGCTGCGCAATGTTGCCGACGATCCCCGCGACTACGTGCTGGGGCACAGCCGCCTCCCGGACGATCCGCGGACCGCACCAACCGGGCGGACCGAATACCGGAACATCGCCGAGGCCCTGCAGCGGATGCTGCGCATCTCCTACTTCGAGGCCCGCGACCGGCTGCACGCGGCCTGGTCGCTGCTGCCGCGGACCGACGCCAACGGGATCCCGCAGGGCCCGCGCTTCCCCGTCCTCGCCGGGCAGCTCGATTCCGGCAGCGCCCGCGTCAAGGAGGTTGCCGCCGCGGCCCGCAAGCTGGACAGGCTGCGCCCCGGCATCGAGGCCCGGCCCGACGCCCGCGACCTGGCCAGGCGCGTCGAGGAGCAGGTGGCCCGCTCCGTCGCCGAGGACACCCCGCGGGAGACCAACAAGCTGTTCGACGCCATCGCCGACCGGCTCGATGCCGCCGACGATCCACCCACCCCGGCCGAGGTCCGCGAGAAAACCGGTATCTTCGTCACCCGCCGCACCCGCCACTTCACGTACCTGCATGCGTGCATGCTCAACGACGACGCCGAAGTCTTCATGTCGCACTTCGCGCAGTCGGACAACCCGCGCACCAAGGCGGAGACCGCCGGGCGATGGCCGATGCCGCAACCGTTCCGGGAGCCGGTGCCAGCTCCGGCGTCGGCTCCGACTCCCCCGCCGACGGCACTGCCGAACCTCCGCCGTGGTTCATCCCGGATCCCTCGGCCGGCCCCGCCGAAACCCTCCCGCCGCTGTCGGGCTTCGACTTCGGCGACGCGTTCAAGGACCGCTTCAACTCCACGAGCCCGGGCCCGGACGGGCTGACTCCCCCGCAGCGACACCTGCAGACACTCATCAACGTGATGCGATCGGCTGGCAAACCACCGGGCGGCAACGGATCCAAGGGCGCCGGCGGCCTGCCCGCCGCCCAGCTGATAGTCCTCGTCAAGCTCGAGGTCCTGCTGGGACTGGCGCGGGGCGCGGGATATTCGGCCCACGGGTTGGAGATACCGATCGGCAGGGTGCGGCGGATGCTCGCCAACGACGGGGTGATACCCGTGGTGCTCGGCGGCCAGGGTGAAGTCCTCGACGTCGGCAGGGAAAGGCGGCTGCTGCCCGGGCACCTGAAACGTGCGGTGCTGGCGCGGGATGGCGGGTGCCTCTATCCGGGGTGCACCGTGCCGCCCGAGCTGTGCGAATTCAACCACATCGAGCAGTGGCAGGACGGCGGGGTGACAAGCGTGGCCAACTGCCACCCGGCATGCACCGCCCACCACCACATGATCGACAACGGGGAGCTGCGGGTGGTGGTCCACCGGGGATTGCCGCACGTGGTCCTGCCGCGCTACCTGGACCCGGCGCAGGCACCGCGCCGCAACACCTACTGGCAGCCGGCGGACCCCACGCTCTTCTAGCCGGCGTTCCGACGGCAATCCGACGGCACAGTCCACTGCGCAGCCCGCTGCGGCTGCCGGCCGACGCCGGCTAGGCGGTGGGTTGCAAGCGTGCCCGGCCGGAGGTTGGCGGCGTTTCCTCGTGGGGCGACCCGCCGGACTCGCCAAGCTCGCCGTGCTCGCCGGCCGCAACCAACCGGGCAAAAGCGCCGCCGGATTCGCGCAGCTCCTCCGGCCGCCCGCGCTCAAGGATCGAGCCGCCCGACAGCACCACCAGCTGGTCGGCGTTCTCCACCGTGGACAGTCGATGGGCGATCATCAGCGTGGTGCGGCCCCGCGCCAGGCGATCGAGCGCATCCTGCACCAGGGCCTCGGTGGTGTTGTCCAGCGCGCTGGTCGCCTCGTCGAGGACCAGCACCCGCGGGTTGCGCAGGATGGTGCGGGCTATGGCCAGGCGCTGCTGCTCGCCGCCGGAGAAACGGTGGCCGCGGGCGCCGACCAGGGTGTCCAGCCCGCCGGGCAACCCGGCCACCAGGTCGGCGATCTGCGCGGAGGCCAGCGCCTTCCACAGCGTCGCGTCGTCGGCGTCGGGGTCCGCCAGCAGCATGTTCTCCCGGATCGAGGCGTGGACCAGGTACGTCTCCTGGGAGACGACGCCGACGATCTTGTTCAGGGTCTCGGGGGCGAGCTCGCGCACGTCGATCCCGTCGATCGTGATGCGTCCGGAGCTCGGGTCGTGCAGGCGCGGCAACAGGGCGCCGAGCGTGGACTTGCCCGACCCGGTGGGCCCGACGACGGCCGTGGCGGTGCCGGGTTCCAGCTCCAGGTCGATCCCGTGCAGCACCTCGGCGCC
Organism: Paeniglutamicibacter sp. NPDC012692; assembly: GCF_042901625.1. Lineage (NCBI taxonomy): Bacteria > Bacillati > Actinomycetota > Actinomycetes > Micrococcales > Micrococcaceae > Paeniglutamicibacter > Paeniglutamicibacter sp. NPDC012692. The sequence continues at coordinate 176,743 of NZ_JBIBDE010000007.1, read as the reverse complement.
GCCGCCGTAGGAGAAGCCGACGCCCTCGAAGCGCACACGCCCCACGACGGATTCCGGATCCAGCTCCGCAGGGTTCGCCGGCGGCTTGATCTCCGGGTCCATGTCCAGATACTCGAAGATGCGGCTGAACAGCGCCATCGCGGTGACCCACTGGACCCCGACGTTCAGCAGGCCCATGATCGGACGGAAGATCGCGCCCTGCAGCGCGGTGAACGCGACGAGCGTGCCGATGGTCATGCCGCCGGAGGTGGCCGGGAAGCCGGCCGCGAGGTAGATGACCGCGGGGATCGCGGCGAACACGATGCTCATGGTGGCCATGCGCCAGCGCCCGGCCAGCTGGCTGCGCATTTCCAGGTCGATCAGCCGGTGCGAGGAGGCGGAGAAGCGCAGCACGTCGCGTCCCGTGGTGCCGAGGGTCTTGGCCAATCGGATGCCCGAGACGGAAAGCCCCTCCTCGATCTGCGTGTACATGCCGGCCAGCTCCTGCTGCCGCGCGGTGGTCACGTCGCGGCGCATCAGCGCGACCTTGCGCGAGAGCCAGATGGCCGGCGGCAGCACCACCAGCGAGAGCAGGCTCATCCGCGGGGAGAGCGCGACCATCGCGATGGCGGTGGCCACGGCCGTGGTCAGGTTGGAGGCCACGGAGGTGGCGGTGGAGGTCACCACGTTCTGCATGCCGGCGATGTCGTTGGTCAGCCGCGACTGCACCTCGCCGCCGCGGGTGCGGGTGAAGAAGCCCAGCGACTGGGCCTGCAGGTGGGTGAACAGCCTGGTCCGCAGCTCGTGCATGACCTTCTGGCCCATTTTGGTGGCCATCCAGGTTTGCACGACGCCGATCGCGGCGGTGGCCGCGGCGACGGCGACGAGCCCGCCGGCGAGCCAGGCCAGCAGGGCCACGTCTTGGTGCGGCAGCGCGTCGTCGATGATGGCGCGGATCAGGAACGGCTGGGCCAGCCCGATGACCGAGGCGGCGGAGATGAGCAGCACGACCACGGTGATCGTGAACCTGTGCGGCCTGAAGAGGGCCGCGATCCGGGAGGGCTTCACCGGGTGGAGCTTGACCTGCTTGAGGTCCGCGGGGTTCAGGCGTGCGACGGGGCCGCCCGGGCCGCCACCGCGTCCTCCCCCTGAACCGTGCGCGCCATCGGCGCCGGAGGTGTTTGTGGCCGAACGACCCTGGCCCGATCGGGCCCCGCTGGAAGATGAACTCGATTCCAACATGCGCACCACCTTTCGTGGTGGTTATGGGTGCGGGATTCGCACCACGTCTTTGTTGAGGTTACCTCACTATGTGGCTACCGGTCAAACGTGGCGTAGAGTTGGACCCATGTCAACCAGCGCCGACTCCCCCGCCCAAGGCGATCTCTCCGAACTTTTCCACCGCGCATTTCGGTCCCTGCGGCACTCCTGGGTGGAGCAGCTGGCGCCCTTCGAGCTGACCCCGCACCAGTTCCGCGCCATGCAGGCGCTGGCCCGCAGCTCGGCGGATTCGGCAGGCAGCGAGGGGCTGCGGCTCAAGGACGTGGCCGAACGCCTGCACATCGCCCCGCGCTCGGCCACCGAGGTGATCGACCAGCTGGAGGCCAAGTCGCTGGTGCAGCGTGCGGCGGACCCCGTGGACCGGCGCGCCACCCTGGTCAGGCTCACCGCCGCCGGGCAGAAGCTCTCCGACCGGGTGCGGGCCGCGCGCCGCGGCCACACGGAGCAGTACTTCGGCAGGCTCAACGCCAACGACCGCGCCGAGCTCGCCCGCATCCTGGCCCAGCTTGGCCCGATGTAGTCCCGGCGTAGTCCCGACGCAGTCCCCCGCGACGTCCGCGGGAACCCCGAAAACGCCACGGGGCGCGGCGCCCCCCCCCCCCCCGCGGGGGGGGGGGGGGGCCCCCGCCGGGTGGCCAGCCGCGAGCCCCCCCCCGTGCCGCGGCGGCCCGACCCCAAGTACGCGCCCAGCGTGGGG
>NZ_JBIBDE010000007.1:108519-174776 GCF_042901625.1 Paeniglutamicibacter sp. NPDC012692 | reverse complement strand
CGGCCTTTTGGGGGGGGGGCCCCCCCCCCCCCCCCCCCCCGCGCCCCGGGCCCCCCCCCCCCCCCCCGCGGGGGGCCCCCCCCCCCCCCCCCCGGGGGGGGGGGGGGCCCCCCCCCCCCGGCAGGTTGCCCTGCCGCTAGCCCTCCGACTTGCCGCGGCGCCAGTACCCCATGAACGCGACCTGCTTGCGGTCCATGCCGGCATCGCGCACCAGGTAGCGGCGCAACTCCTTGATCATGCCGGCCTCGCCCGCCAGCCAGGCGTAGAACGGCTGGGTGGATGCGGTGGCGGTTTCCCACAGGATCGTCTCGTCGACGTCGACGTCCTCCGGGTCCGCGCCCGTGACCACGGCGCCGGCGGCGGGGATCGCCACGGTTGCACGCACCGCGGAGGCCAGCAGCTCGCCGTGCGCGTGCGAGCCGCGCGGCAGCCACTGCACCGAGACGCCCGAGCGCGTGGAGGAACCCTGGATGTCCTCGGTGGTGGGGACCTCGATCAGCGCGTGCCCGGTGATGCCCGCCGGAAGCGACTCGAGGATGGAGCAGATGGCCGGGGCGGCCGTCTCGTCGCCGGCCAGCAGGATGCGGGAGGCGGTCCCGGGACGGAACTCGATGCCGCCGTAGCTTGCGTCGCAGAGCGCGGCGTTCGGGCCCAGGATCAGCAGCTCGTCGCCCAGCTGGGCCTGTGCGGCCCAGACGGTGGCCGGGCCGCCGGTGAGCCGGCCGCCCTCGGTGCGCAGGTGCAGCACGAAGTCGATGTCGAGCTCCGGCTCGGCACCGCGGTTGTCGCGGTGCCCGGCGGGGCGCAGCGCGCGCGCCGTGTAGGTGCGCATGGAACCGCGCTCCCCCTCCGGCAGCGCAAGCCAGCGCCGGTACCAGCCCGATGCCTCGTCCTCGGCCAGCAGCGCGCCGGGGCGCAGCGAGGAAAACTCGTCGGGCAGCTCGGCGCCCGTGGCGTTTTCCCGCACCCCGGCCCCGTGGGTGGGGGTCGGCGGGATCAACAGCTTGATGCGCAGGTCCAGCGGGGCGTCCCCGGCGCCGAAGTGCGCCAGGTCGGCGCCGGCAAAGGTGACGCGCTTGAAGTTCTTCCCGACGCTGGCAACGTCGACCACGCGGGTGGCGAAGGCGAGCATCTCGCTGATCTCCTCGGCGCGGCGCAGCGGCGAAGCCCCGGTCACCGGCGACTGGGCGTCGGTGACCGGCGACTGGGCGTCGGCGGTCCTCGCTTCTCCCCCGGGGGCATCGGCGGTGCCGGCGGCAGGCTCCCCGGTCGATGTCCCGGGCTCCTCCGCGGGTGCGGCGGTTGCGGCGGCCGGGACCGGCGAGGGAACCCCGATGCCGGATTCGGGCTCGACCTCCGGGGGCCGGGTGCGGTAGATGCCGCGGGCCGCCAGCACGGATTCGGCACGCAGCACGCGGTGCCGGCCGATCGGCAGCACCAGCGGGGTGCCGGCGACCGGGTCGGGAATGACCCGGCAGGGCATGCCGAACACGCTCTTGACCAGGTCCTCGGTGACCACCGCGGCCGGGTGCCCGGCGGCGACGATCTTGCCGTGCTTCAGAGCCACCAGGTGGTCGGCGTAGCGGGCGGCGAGGTTCAGGTCGTGCAGCACGATCACCACGGTGGTGCCGCGGGTGCGGTTGAGCTCGGAGATGACATCGAGCACCTCCAGCTGGTGGGCGACGTCCAGGTAGGTGGTCGGCTCGTCAAGCAGCAGCAGCTCGGTCTCCTGCGCCAGCGCCATGGCGATCCAGACGCGCTGGCGCTGGCCGCCGGAGAGCTCGTCGATCGGCCGATCGGCCAGGTCGGTGGTGCCGGTGAGGTCCATGGCGCGCTCCACGGCGGCCTCGTCCTCCGCGTTCCAGCGCTTGAACCAGCCCTGGTGCGGGTAGCGGCCGCGGCCCACCAGCTCGCTCACGGTGATGCCGTCGGGCGCGGTGGGGGTCTGCGGCAGCAGGCCCAGCACCTTGGCGACCTCGCGCGCGGGGCGGGTGTGGATGTCCTGCCCGTCCAGCAGCACCTTGCCGCCGGCGGGCTTCAGCAGCCGGGCCAGCCCGCGCAGCAGCGTCGACTTGCCGCAGCCGTTGGCGCCCACGATGATCGTCACCTCGCCCTTGGGCAGCTGCAGCGAAAGCTCGTCGACAATGCTGACGGCGTCGTAGGCGAGCGTGAGGTCCTGTGCTTCAAGAAGTGCCATGTCTAGCCCTCAGGTTCCTTCCTTGTTGGTGCGCACCAGGACCCAGATCAGGAACGGTGCTCCCAGCGCGCCGGTGACGACGCCGACTGGCAATTCTGTGTTGGGCAGGATGTTGGAGGCGATGAAGTTAGCGCTCACCACCAGCAGCGCGCCCATGAGCGCCGCCGATCCCAGGTTGCTGCGGCCCTCGCACAGGCGGATCGCCAGCGGCCCGGCCAGGAAGGCGACGAACGCCAGCGGCCCGGTCACCGCGGTGGCCACGGCCGTGAGCCCGACGCCCAGCAGGATCAGGCCCAGCCGGGACGGCCGCACGGCCAGGCCGAGCCCCGCCGCGGAGTCGTCGCCCAGCTCCAGGATGCGCAGCTTGGCGGCGGCCGGGACCAGCAGCGGCATGAGGATGGCCAGCGCCGCGGCCAGCAGCCCCGCGCGCTCCCAGGTGCTCGCGGAGAGCGACCCGGTGAGCCAGCGCAGCGCGTCCCCGGCGGTGCGCACGTCGGTGCGGGTGAGCAGGTACTGGATCAGCGCCTGCAGCAGCGCCGCCACGGCGATGCCCGCGAGGATCAGCCGCGGGCCGGTGTGCCTGCCCGCATCGGCCATCGCGTAGATGAACAGCGCCACGGCCAGCGCGCCGGCGCAGGCGATGAGCGACAGGCCGATCCCCTGCGCGCCGAAGACCAGCATGCCGGTGACGGCCGCGGCGCTGGCCCCGTAGCCGACGCCGATCACGTCGGGGCTGGCCAGCGGGTTGCGTAGCATGCGCTGGAAGATCGCGCCGGAGGCCCCGAACGCGGCGCCCGCCAGCACGCCGACGGCGGCCTGCGGCAGCCTGTCCTCCCACAGCATGAAGGAGACGCCCGGGACGCGTTCGCCGCCGAGCGCCGCCAGCAGGTCGGGCAGCTCGATCGGGCTGCGTCCGGCCAACAGGTCCAGGGCGATGGCGGCTACGATGCCAATCGCGGCCAGCACGTTGAACCGGGCCACGGTTCCGCGCCGAATGCGCGTCCGGGTGCGGCCGGTCCCGCGTGGATCGCCGCCGCGTGCCCCGCCGGGATTCGTGCGGGGCTTCACGCCAGGATCCAGTCCGGGTTTCCCGCCCGCATTCGTGCCGGTCGTCGTTGGTGCAGGTTCACCGGCACGTGTGCGCGCCAGGTCGGATCGAACACTCACAGGGATACCTTCCGTCCGCGGCGCAGCAACCAGAGGAAGATCGGGGCGCCGATCACTGCTGTCATGACGCCGACCTGCACCTCGGCGGGCGGGGCGATGACGCGGCCCAGCACGTCGGCCGCCAGCAGCAGCACCGGGCCGGCAAGCATGGAAAGCGGCAGCAGCCAGCGGTAATCGGAGCCGACGAGCGCGCGCACGGCGTGCGGAACGATCAGCCCGACGAACCCGATGGGCCCGGCCAGCGCAGTGGCGGCGCCGCAGAGCAGCACCACACCCGCGGCGGAGACCGCCCGCCCGCGCCCGACCCGGAAGCCGAGCCCGCGCGCCGAGTCGTCCCCGAGCGAGAGCGCGTTGAACAGCCTGGCGCCGAACAGCACCAGCAGCGCACCGAGCCCCAGGAACGGCAGCACCGAGAGCATCTCCGGGACCTCCCGGGCGCCCAGCGTGCCGACCTGCCAGAACCTGAAGCGCTCCAGCGCCTCCTGCCCGACCATCAGCACGGCGCTGGTGAGCGAACCCATGCCCGCCGCCATCGCGGCGCCGGCGAGCGCCAGCTTCATCGGCGTGGCACCCTCCCGGCCCAGGCTCGCGACCAGGTAGACCAGCACCGCGGCCACCGCGGCCCCGAGGAACGCAAAAAGGATGTAGCCCTGCAGGGTGCTCACGGCGAAGAAATGGATGCCCAGCACCACGGCCAGCGCGGCACCGGCGTTCACGCCCAGGATGCCCGGGTCGGCCAGCGGGTTGCGGGCGATGCCCTGCATTCCGGCGCCCGCCAGGCCCAGCGCGGCGCCGATCAGCAGGCCGGCGACGGTGCGCGGGATGCGGGAGTGGACCACCGCGTGGTCCCCGTTCGCCGCGTCGAAGTTCACCAGCGCCTCCCACACCGTGTGCGGGGCGATTGCGCGGGCCCCCACCAGCAGCGAGAGGAACACCGCCGCAAGCACCGCGGCCAGCAACACCAGGACCAGACCCGCGGGGTGCAGCCCCGCGCGCCGCACGGGTCGGGAATCGGCGGGGGTCGATCCGGGTGCCCCACCCGGGGCCGACGCCGGTTCCCGGGGCGCCCCGGCCGCGGTTCGTAGAATCTGTCTCATTCCTCTGTCCCTGTGTTGCTGCCGTGCGCCGTGCCCGGCATGCGTGGCACTGCGTCATTTTTGATGGCCGCCGACAGCGACCACTGAATTTTACGGGGTTTCCCCGGGGTCCCCCATCGAGCACACCCTAGACTGGGCCCATGAGCATGCAGCCCCACACGGAGTTCGTCCCAGCCTTGCAAGTCTCGTCCCTGGCCGCGGTCCGGCTGGCGCCCAACCCGGGCCCGATGTCGCTGGAGGGGACCAATTCCTACGTCCTGCGCGGCGCGGGCAACGAGCACGCGGTGATCGTCGATCCGGGGCCCGACCACGCGGGCCACCTGGCCGCGCTGGCCGCCGAGGCCGTGGAGCTGATCCTCATCACCCACCGGCACCACGACCACACCGAGGGCATCGACACCCTGCATCGGCTCACCGGCGCCCCCGTCCGCGCGTTCTTGCCGGAGCATTGCCGCGCTGCGGAGCCGCTGCGCGACGGCGAGTGGATCGAGGCCGCCGGAATGCGGATCCAGGTGATTGCCGCCCCGGGCCACACCTCCGACTCGCTGTGCTTCTTCCTGCCCGACGACGGCGACACCGGGTCCATGCTCACCGGCGACACCATCCTGGGCCGCGGCACCACCATCCTGGACGCGCCGGACGGCACGCTGGGCGACTACCTGAAATCCCTGGACAACCTGGCCTCGGCACCCGATGCGCGGGTCCTCCCGGCGCACGGTCCAGTGCTCGCGTCGCTGCACAAGATCGTTGGCGAGTACCGCGCGCACCGCCTGGAGCGGCTGGAGCAAATCCGTGCGGCCCTGGCGGGGCTGCGCGCCTCCGGCGTCGGGAATCCCGGCATCGCCCAGATCGCGGACGTCGTCTATGCGGATGTCGATCACTCCGTGCGCGGGGCGGCAGAAATCTCCGTGGCGGCGCAGTTGCGCTACCTCGGAGATCTCGGCGAGTACTGAGCGCTCACGTTCGCTGCGCACGGGGACCATGGGCACTGATCGGCGGTGAGCGCTGCCGACCGGAAATTGCGGGCCGGCGGCACTCACCGCGTCTCGGCTACTTTCCCGATGCTGCCTGGGCAGCGGCGGCCAGCTTCGGGACCACCTTGTCGATGGCCCACTGGACGGACAACGGCGAGGTCGCGGATACCGCGAGCACGTCCATGTCGCTGTCCACGGCCACGAGGCCGCCCTTGGACACTGCCGGGATCTGTGCAAACAGCTTGTTCTCGGTGATCTCCGTGGTGCTCGATCCGGCAGGGATCCAAGTGAAGAAGATGTCCGAATCCAGTTCGTTGGCGCGCTCGGCCGACCATGGCAGGTAGAACTCGCCTGCCTTGACGTTCTCGTCCACGATCTTCGCCTGCGTCATGCCCAGGGCGGAGAGGAAGCGCGGACGGTTGTCGCCCGACGCGTAGAGGTTGATGCCGCCGTCTGCCGGCTCCAGGTTGCCCGCGATGAACGTGGTCTCCTTGAAGACCGGGTTGGCTTCACCGGCGGCGGTGAGCTTGCCCTCGAGGTCACTGATCAGGGTCTTGGCCTCGGTGTCCTTGCCCAGCGCCTTGCCCACTGCCGAGGTCACGTCCTGCCAGCGGCTGGTGTAATTCGGGGCCACCGGGCCGATGACGGGTGCGATCTTGGAGAGCTTCTCGTACTCGTCCTTCGTCAGACCCGAGTATCCGGCGACGATCAAATCTGGCTGAACCTCGGCGATTGCGGTGAAGTTCACGCCGTCTGCTTCGGAGTACTGCACCGGCGCCTTCTCGCTGCCGATCGGGGCACCGAGCTCCTCGAGCTTGGCGTCCTTCCAGTCGGTGGAGTTCTTCGCGTTGTTGCCCCAGACATCGGATGCCATGCCCACCGGAACAACGCCCAAGGCCAGAACGGCGTCTGCGTTCACCCAAGAAACCGTCGCAATGCGCTCCGGCTTCTTGGGGATCTTGGTGGTGCCGTAGATGTGCTCGACGGTGACGGGGAAGGCAGCCTCTGCCGCGGCAGGCGAGGTGCTCGCGGCCTCGGGAGCTGCGCTGCCGCATGCGGTCAGGCTCAGGGCAATGGCGGCAGCGGCTGCGGCGAAGAGGCCGCTGCGTCGGGAGAACTCCATGAATAGATCCTTCGGTGACTCAACAAGGGTGCCTGCGCAAGCTAGGGGAACGACTTGTTTCGCAAGCAGGTGACGAGTAAGGCTAACCTCACAAAAGGCAATTACACAACATAAACCACACCTAATCGACGCCTGCCGGCGGCGCGCATTCGCCCGCAAGCCCCAAGATCCCGCTTCCTTGCAGGCAAGAAGCGATTTGAGTCACATTGCGCAACAAGTCGACGACGGTCCCGGTCGGGCCATCCGGACAGTCCTGACGCGAGGTTGATCACCCTGCCGGGGCCCGGCGCAACCCCCGCGCCAAGCCAGCCTTGCGGCGGTTGACGCGACACTAGCAGGGCATGTATCCACCATCCGATGTCACACCCAAACCATTTCCGGGCGGAGTCGGCGTCCCCAAATTGAAGGCCGCCGCCGGGCGGGCGCGGCTGTCGATCCACGACCCGCCCCGGGACTGCCGGCCGCAAGCCACGCGCACCCCTACGCGGACGAGGTCGGCGCGGGGTGGCGCTTCGCCCGCCACTTCACTCGTGTTGGAGATCACATTCAGGCGGCCCGTGATCCCAAAACCGCGAGGTGACGGGGTTTATTAGGCAAACCTACGCCAGGGCAACCCGGGGAGGCCCGGCGACGGTTTGCGCATAGGCACGCCTTATCTATAGCGTTTCACCTAAGTTCATTTACGCAACGAGGTTGTTTGCTAATTGCCCCGCGCCTCTTGCTTCAGCACCATCAACGGAGAAAAGACAGTGAAGATTTCCTTCCGGACCGCCCTCGGCACCGTAGCTGCCGGCGTATCCCTGCTTGCCCTGACCGCTTGCGGCGGCTCCACCGAAGCCGGTGCGAATGCGGCAGACGCAAAGACCGTTGAAATCACCCACGCACAGGGCACGACCAAGGTTCCGGTGAACCCGGAAACCGTCTACACCTTCGACCTGGGCGTGCTCGATTCGATGAACTCACTGGGCATCGAGGCCGACGGCGTTCCGGAAACCACCTACCCGGATTCCCTGGGCAAGTACAACGACGCGAAGGTCACCAAGATCGGCTCCATGAAGGAACCTGACTTCGAGGCCATCTCCAACGGCAACCCCGACCTGATCATCATCACCGGCCGCACCTCGGGTTCCTACGCGGAACTCTCCAAGATCGCGCCGACCGTGGACCTGTCCGTGGACGCCACCAAGCCGCTCGAGTCCTTCAAGGAACAGGCCGGCAAGCTGGGCACGATCTTCGACGTCGAGACCAAGGTCGACGAGCAGCTCGCCGCACTGGACACGAAGATCGCCGACACCAAGGCAAAGAGCGCCAACGCGGGCAAGGGCCTGATCATCATGACCTCCGGCGGCGAACTGACCGCCTACGGTGCGGGATCGCGCTTCGGCCTGATCCACGACGTGCTCGGCGTTGCCACCGTCGCCGACATCAAGTCCGAGGGCGCCCACGGCGAATCGATCTCCTTCGAGTTCCTGAAGACCAACAACCCGGACACCCTCTACGTGGTCGACCGCGATTCGGCCATGGGCACCGCGGGCGAGGCCTCCAAGGCCGTGCTGGACAACGAGCTGGTCAAGTCCACCAACGCCGCGAAGAACGGGAAGATCGTGAACCTGGATCCGACTGCCTGGTACATGGTCGGCTACGGCCTGAACAACACCAACAAGATGATCGACGAGGTCGCCGCGGGCCTCTAGGCGCCCGATCGACCCCCTCGCCACACATCATGAGTGCAGCAGCGCTACCCGAGACGGTCGCCGCGGATGAAAATCCCGCGGCGGCCGTTCGGCGTACCCGAAAGATTTCCGAAACCACCTGGCTGGCCGTTGGCACGATCGGCGTGCTGGCCCTCGCGTTCGTGAGCCTGTTCGTCGGCGTCTCCGAGGTGACCCTGCCGCAGCTGCTCTCCGGCGACGCCGGGGCCTGGGAGCTGCTGTGGATCTCCCGGCTCCCGCGCACCCTGGCCGTGCTGCTGGCCGGCACCGCCGTGGCGGTGGCCGGGTTGATCATGCAGCTGATGGTGCGCAACAGGTTCGTCGAGCCGTCGACCGTGGGCACCGTGGAATCGGCGACGCTGGGCATCCTGGTGGTCACCGTCGCGCTTCCGGCCGCGCCGCTGATCCTGAAAATGGGCGTGGCGTCGGTGTTCGCGATCGGCGGCACCGCGCTCTTCCTGGCGGTGCTGAGCAGGCTGCCGTCCCGCAACACGCTGCTGGTGCCGATCGTCGGCATCATGCTCGGCGGGGTGATCGGCTCGGTGACGACCTTCTTCGCCTACAAGTACGACCTGCTCCAGACGCTGGGCAACTGGATGATCGGCGATTTCTCCGGGGTGCTGCGCGGGCGCTACGAGCTGCTGTGGATCGTCGCGGTGCTCACGCTCATCGGCTACGTGGCGGCCGACAGGTTCACGGTGGCCGGGCTCGGAGCGGACTTCACCACGAACCTCGGCATGAACCACAGGGCGATCATGCGGCTGGGCCTGGTGCTGGTCTCGCTGATCTCCGCCGTGGTGGTCACGACCGTGGGGTCGGTGCCGTTCCTGGGGCTGATCGTGCCGAACATCGTCTCGCTGCTCTTCGGCGACAACCTGCGCCGCGCGGTGCCGTGGACGGCGCTCTTCGGCGCGGGCTTCGTGCTGGTCTGCGACGTGATCGGCCGCACCATCCGCTACCCCTACGAGGTGCCGGTGGGCATGGTCATGAGCGTGCTCGGCGCGACCGTCTTCCTGGCGCTGCTGCTGCGAACCAGGAAGTCCCATGCCTAAGACCCTGGCCCGATCCACCCCGCCATCCCCCGACGGCGACGCCGACCTCACCCCCGGACATTCGGGCGGCGGCTCCCGGCCCGGGCGGCGTTTCCCCCCGGGATCGTTCTCCTGGCGGTCGCTCTCCCCCAAGCGCATGTCCCCCGCCGTGCTGATCACGCTGCTGGGCGTGCTGTCGGTGTTGGCCATCGTGCTGTTCATGACGATCGACCTGCGCGGGAATCTCTCCTATGCGCTGACCCGGCGCGGCATCCGCGTCGGCGCGATGCTGGTGGTCGCGGTGGCCGTCGGCCTGTCGACGCTGATGTTCCAGACCGTGACGTCCAACCGCATCCTGACCCCGTCGATCATGGGGTTCGACGCGCTGTACATCCTGATCCAGACGGCGCTGGTCTTCGCGCTGGGCTCCTCCACGCTGCTCACGGCGTCCCCGTCGCTGAAGTTCGCGGTGGAGGTGGGGCTGATGGTGGTGTTCTCCGCGCTGCTCTACCGCTGGCTGTTCACCGGCGGCAACGGGTCGCTGCACCTGATGCTGCTGGTCGGCATCGTGATCGGCACGCTCTTCCGCGGCTTCTCCTCGCTACTGCAGCGGCTGATGGAACCCAGCGAGTACATCGTGCTGCAGGACCTGTTCTTCGCGTCCTTCAACCAGGTGGACCCGGTGCTGCTGGGGATCTCCGCGCTGATTGTCCTGGCGATCCTGGTGGTGGTGTGGCGGCTGCGCAAGAGCTTCGACGTGCTGGCGCTGGGCCGCGAGACCGCCATCAACCTGGGCGTCGACCACCGGCGCATCGTCACCCTGGTGCTGGTGCTTTGCTCCATCCTGGTGGCGGTGTCCACCGCGCTGGTGGGGCCGGTGACGTTCTTCGGGCTGCTGGTGGTCTCGCTGGCCTACCAAATGGTGCGCAGGTTCTCGCACGCGGCCCTCATCCCCGTCGTCTGCCTGCTCGGGGTCATCATGCTGGTCGGCGGCCAGCTGGTGCTCGAGCGGGTCTTCGGCTTCGCCACGGCGCTGAGCGTGATCATCGAGTTCGCCGGCGGCCTGCTGTTCCTCTACCTGCTCCTGAAGGGTTCCCTGAAGTGATCCGCATCGAAAACCTGGTCAAGTCCTACTCCGGGACGCGCGTGGTCGATTCCGTCAGCACCGTGATCCCGGCCGGCGGCGTCACCTCCATCATCGGGCCCAACGGCGCGGGCAAGTCAACGCTGCTCTCGCTGATCTCCCGCCTGTCCCCCATGGATGCCGGGAGCGTGTCGATCGGCGGGCTGGACATCGCCCGCACGCCGAGCAAGGACCTGGCCCGCTCGATGGCGATCCTGCGGCAGGAAAACCACATCACCATGCGGCTGCGCGTGCGCGACCTGGTGGGATTCGGGCGCTTCCCGCATTCCGGCGGGCACCCGACGGCCGCGGACCGCGTGCACATCGACTCCGCCATGGCGCAGCTGGACCTCACCGCCCTGGCCGACAGGTTCCTCGACGAGCTCTCCGGCGGGCAGCGCCAGCGCGCCTACATCGCCATGGTGCTGGCCCAGGACACCGACTACCTGCTGCTGGACGAGCCGCTGAACAACCTGGACATGAAGCACTCGGTGGAGATGATGCGCATGATCCGCCGGCTGGCCGACGAGCTGGGCAAGACGGTGGTGATCGTCATCCACGACATCAACTTCGCTTCCTGCTACTCGGACACCATATTGGCGATGCGCGACGGTTCGCTGGTGCACCAGGGGACGCCGGCGGAGATCATGCGGGGCGAGGTGCTGCGCGACGTGTACGACATCGACATCCGGATCGAGGAGATCGACGGGAACCGGATCGGCGTGTACTTCGCGTAGGGTTTGCCCTGCCTCCTTCCAGATTCCTGGGCGAGGTCGGTGATTTGCCCGATTTATGCGCGGGATTGCGGGAATTCCTTCGGAAAACGGGAGCGTTTGTTGGCCTTGGGGCCGCTGGGCGCTCCCGTTTTGATGTGGACGCGGAGGCCGCGTTCGGTGGCGCCAGGTTGCTCCGGGGTCATGCATCGGGGTGCGCGCCCTTGCATGAGTTTGCATGGGCACCGAGCCCCTTCCTGCGCGGGAAAAGCGGCAAAAACCGGTTAACCACTAGGAATTCGGGGTAAGTTTGCCCACATCCCGGGCGCCGCGAGGATGCTCATAACTATTCATTGACCTGCATATTGCGGGGTTTTTCGTGGATCCGGGGCGAAACCTGCCCGAATCCGCCGTCGTCGAACGGTGCGAAGATTCTCTGCATGACCACGCGAAACATTGCACCGGCCACGGGCAGGCCCACGCTGCGCCAACAACTCGGCGCGCGCAAACCGATCGAGGCGTTCATCGCCGAGGCCGGAAACGGAACCGGCGACGGGCCCAAGCTGCGCCGCACCCTCGGGCTGCTGCACCTGACCATGATCAGCGTCGGCGCCACCCTGGGCACCGGCATCTTCGTGGTGCTCTCCTCCTCGGTTCCGATGGCCGGGCCCGCGGTCTGGATCTCCTTTGCGATCGCCGGCCTCGCGGCGCTGTTCGCGGCGCTGTCCTACGCCGAGATGGCCGGCGCCGTGCCGGTGTCCGGGTCGAGCTACACCTACACGTACGCGACCATGGGCGAGGGCCTGGCCTGGATCTGCGGCTGGTGCCTGGTGCTCGAGTACGCGGTGTCGGTCGCCGCGATCGCCGTGGGCGCCGGCGAGTACCTCAACGAGATGGCCCGCACGCTGGGCCTTGACCTGCCCGCCGCGCTGACCAATCCCCCGGGCACCGACGGCGGCGTGTTCAACATCCCGGCGCTGGCGATCGTCCTGTTCGCCACGGTGCTGCTGGTGCGCGGAACCCGCGAGTCGGCGGTGGTCAACACGGTGCTGGTGTTCATCAAGATCGCCGTGCTGCTCTTCTTCATCGTGATCGCCTTCAGCGCGTTCACCTCCGGAAACTTCGACCCGCTGCTGCCCATGGGCACCGCGGGCGTCTCCGCCGCGGCGGCCCGCCTGTTCTTCTCCTACATCGGGTTCGACGCCGCCTCCACGGCCGGCGAGGAAGCGAAGAACCCGCAGCGCGACCTGCCGCGGGCGATCGTGCTCTCGATGGCCATCATCACCGCGCTGTACATCCTGGTGGCGGTCTCCGCGATCGGCGCCCGCCAGTGGAACTGGTTCGACGGCAAGGAGGCCGCGCTGGCGCAGCTGCTCGAGGAGGTCACCGGCCAGGGCTGGGTGGCGCTGCTCTTCGCCGCCGGCGCGGTGCTGTCCATCGTCTCCATCGTCATCACGGTGCTCTACGGGCAGACCCGCATCCTGGTCGCGATGAGCCGCGACGGCATGGTGCCGGCGGTGTTCGGGCGGATTTCCAAGCGCAACGGCGCCCCGGTGGCCGGCACCTGGATCACCGGCGGTTCGGTGGCGCTGGTGGCGGGCCTGGTGCCGCTGGGCCAGCTGGCCGACGCGACCAGCATCGGCACGCTCTTTGCGTTCTCGCTGGTGTCCCTGGCGGTTATCGTCCTGCGCCGCACGCAGCCGGAGCTGCCGCGCACCTTCAAGGTGCCGCTCTACCCGCTGACCCCGATCCTCGCGATCGCCTTCTGCGGCTACCTGATGCTGAACCTGGGCGTGACCACCTGGGTGGTCTTCGCGATCTGGATGGCCGTGGGCGCGGTCATCTACCTGGGTTACGGCCGCCGCAAGTCGAAGCTTGCCGCCACGTGGGGCGCGCCGCTTTCCTGATTCCCGCGCGCTTGACCACGCGCAGACAACGACTGCCCCGGGCACCGATCGATCGGTGCCCGGGGCAGTGCCGTTTCCGGGGCAGTGCCGTTTCCTTGGGACTAGCTAGCCGACGCGGCCGGTCTTCAGCGTGTGTGCGGTGGAGGTCAGTGCCACCGCGCCGCGCACGGCCAGGGTGCCCGCCACGAGCGTGCCCAGGATGACGGCCACGGAGAGCGGGGCCATGATCATCGCCAGGCCGGCCAGCGGCAGCACCAGCACGCCGCTGACGACGATCGCGCCGATCCCGACGCCGATCACCGGGGCCATGACGGATCCCGTGCGGGCCCTTTCCATGGTGGCGCGTTCGACGCCGAGCATGTGCAGGCCGGCGTAGAGGTCGGCCCGGTCAAGGGTGGCCGCGGCCTGCGTGATCGCGGTGGAGCAGGCGACCGACAGGAAGGACACGCCGATGGTGATCAGCACGCCGGTCATCACGTCGGCGCCGATGAGCGCGTCGGGGCTGCCGGCGGCCGACTCCCCCGCGGCGGCCCGCATGAGCGCCGCCCCGCTGCCGCCGACCACCGCGACGAAGCAGGTCATCGCGACGCCGGAGACCTGCCGCCAGGCCTGCGCCGGGTTCTCCAGGATCATGCGGGCCGCGAGCAGCTGCTCGGGCCGCTCGGCGCGCCTGAGCTTGGCCTTGCCGATCAGCCCCACCGCCCACGGGCCCACCAGGTTCAGCGCGCCGAGCCCGACGGCGAAGCCGCCCAGCAGCACGGCAACCATGATCGCGATCGACTGGAACGCCGCCATCATCGAAAACGCCTGGTAGACGCCCAGCACCAGCACGGCAACGACCAGCGCGCGGATCCAGCGCGGCGCAGGGGCCTGGACACGGTTGCGCACGCCCAGCGGGGAGACAATGATCCGGCGCAGCCCGAAGCCCGCGGAGGCCGCCGCGACCACCACCACTCCGGCGACCACCAGCGCGACCACCCCGGGATCCAGCCACATGGCCGCGCCGATGGCGGAGCCCTGGAAGTGGACCAGCCCGACGAGCGGCGCCAGCCCCGCATAGAGCACAGTGCCGGCCAGCGCCCCGGACAGCGCAACGGCTGCGGATTCGACCACCGTGATGCCCACGACCAGCCCCGGGGTGCCGCCGAGCAGTCGCACCGTGGACAGTCGGCGGTCCTGGCTGCGGGCCGAGAGCCGCGCGGCCGCGGCGCCCAGCACGGCCAGCGGCACCACCAGCAGCACCACGGCCAGCCCGGCGAGCATCTGGTACATGCCTGTCGCCTCGTTCTGGACGCGGTTGAAGGACAGGGCGCCGGCGGTGACGGTGAGCACCAGCGCGGAGACCAGGGCGTAGGCGCCGGCGGTGAGCAGCATCGGGGCGCGGCGTTCGCGGCTCGGCCTGCCCAGCAGCCAGGCCAGGGACAGCGCGCGCATCAGTACGCCCGTCCCGGGTTGGCGGTGGCGGGGTTGGCGGCCGCCGGATGTGCGGTGTGCTCGGCGATGATGCGGCCGTCGCGCAGGCGGATGATCCGGTCGCAGCGTGCGGCCACGTCGGCATCGTGGGTCACCATGACCAGCGTGTTGCCGCGCCCCGTGGTGGAATCCATCAGCACCGCCAGCACCTCGGCGCCGGTGGCCGAGTCCAGCGCGCCGGTGGGCTCGTCGGCGAAGGTCACCCGCGCGCCGGTGACCTGGGCGCGGGCGATCGCCACCCGCTGCGCCTGCCCGCCGGAAAGCTGGCCGATGCGCCTTTCCTCCAGGCCGGCCAGGCCCAGCGCCGCCAGCCATTGCGCGGCGCGCGGCAGGGCCGCGGCCCGGGGCACGCCGTTGATCATCAGCGCCATCGCGACGTTTTCCGCCGCGGTGAGCTCCGGGATCAGCAGCCCGGACTGGAAGACGAAGCCGAAGGACTCGCGGCGCAGCCTGGATCGTTCCCCCTCGCCCAGCGCGGTGATGTCGCGCGGGGCGGTGCCGGTTCCCGCGAGCAGCACGGAGCCGGAGTCGGGGCGCTCGATGCCGGCCAGGGTGTGCAGCAGCGTGGACTTGCCCGAGCCCGACGGGCCCATGATGGCCACCGATTCGCCGGCCCGGATGTCCAGGTCCACGCCGTCCAGCGCCAGGGTCGATCCGTAGGCGCGGCGCAGGGCCCGGGCGGCAAGCACGGGATGCGGGGACGGTGTTACTGACGGGGTTGCTGCCGGGTTCGGCGGGGTGTCTGGTGCGAGGTTTGCGTCGATCATGCCACCAGCATTTCAAGATCCGCGCCGCCGGGCATCGGAGCAGATGATGACTTGCGCGAATGCGGCCTCCTACCCAGGGTGGAGACGCGCGGCGGCAGGGCCTGGTCGTGGGGGCCGCACCGGCGATCGGGAATCGAATCCGCCCGACCGCGGTTGCACACGGTTGATGGAACTCGTGCTCTATACCTCCGCCTTCTGCGCACCGTGCGTGCGTGCCCGCTCCGTGCTCCGGGACGCCGCCGCGTTGCTGCCCCGCGCCCTGATCCGGGAGGTCGATGTGCTCTCCAACCTGCGGGAATCCGAGGCGCAGCGCATCGAGTCCACGCCCACGCTGGTGGTGCGGAGCAACGGGACCGAGGTGTTCAGGGCCTCCGGGGTGCCCAGCGTGCGGCAGGTGCTGGCCGCGGCCGCCCTGGCGATGGACTAGCGGCCCGCCCCACGGCGTTCGCGGCGGGGCTCAGCGCAGTCCCCCGGCCTGCAGGTTCCTGAGGAAGCCCAGCGAATCCGCGGCCAGCGCGTCCTGGGTGCTGGCCAGCGGGCGCCAGATGGAGGCGGCCGTGGCGAGCGAGTCGTTGGTGCCCGCGAAGCTCTTGACGCACAGCGGCCCGGTGTAGTCGGCCAGGTCCAGCGCGTGCAGGAACCCGTGCCAGTCGAAGTGGTCGGCGCCGACGGTGCCGCGGTCGTTGCCGCTGACCTGCACGTGCGCGATGTGCCCCACGGCCCGGGCCACCGAGGCCGCGATGTCCCGCTCCTCGATGTTCAGGTGGAAGGTGTCAAGCGCCAGGCCGAGCCCGGGGCCGAGCAGCGGCTCGAGGGCGTCGAAGGCCTGGTCGACGGTGTTGACCAGGGAGGTTTCGTAGCGGTTCAGCGGTTCGATCGCCAGGGTGACGCCGTGGCCGGCCGCGTGCTCGACCAGCGGGGCGAGGCTGGAACGCAGCTGCAGGTAGGCCGCCTCGCGTTCGGGCTCCCCCATGGACCGGGTGCGGCCCGTCGCAACGTGGAACGGGCCGGCGACCGTTGCCGCGCCGAGGGTCGCCGCCGCGTCGATGACCCCGCGCAGGTAGTCCTGCGTGGCGGAGATTTCCCCCGGCGGGGCGTCGACCAGGTTGCGGCCCGGCGGCATCGTCCCGATGACGACGGGGGTCAGCGTGTGGTGGGCGAGGATCTCGCGGGCGACGGCGGGGTCCCAGTCGCCGAGGTGTTCCAGCGGGAGTTCGATGGCGTCGAACCCCAGGCTCGCGACGTGCGCGGCGACGTCCTTCAGCGATGCGTCGGTCAGCGGCGAGGTCCACACCCAGGTGTTGACGCCGAGTATGCGTTCCATGGCTGGTGGCTCCCTTGCGGTGGTTCGGATGCCGGGGACGGCCGCGGGATCCGGCCGAGGTTCTTCCGGGGTTGCCGGCCGCATCCGTGCGGATCGCAGCCGCAATCCCTCCCCTGGTTTCAGGCTACGCCCGGGCGGTGGTTCCGGCTAGGTTTCCGGCCGGGGCTCCGGTCGGGGGACGCACGGCCGCCCGGTTGTCGGGTCCGGGCGCGTCTGCGCGGAGCCGGACGGAGGCCGGCCGTCCTGCTTCGACGTGGGGAAACACCCCGGGCCGGTGCCCCGGTTAGTCGATCGGGCAAATGTTGGGAAGAATGGGCGGGTGACTTCCCTGCCGATTGATGCCCCCGCCGCGCCCTGCCTGGGCCGGATCGTTGCGGATTCCTCCGACCGGATCGCCTGGCTGCGGGCGCGTTCGCAGGGCATCACCGCCACCGACGCGGCGAAGCTCTCGACCCCGCGCAGCATCCAGTCGGCCGCCTGGGACAAGCTGAACGGCTCGAGCTTCGGCGGGAACCCGTACACCGAGCACGGGCGGAACCGCGAGCCGGTGATCGCCGCGTGGGTCCAGGAAAACTTCGGCATCGCCCCCTCCACCCAGCTCTTCCACGCCGCGGAGAACCGCATCCACCTGGCCACCCCCGACGGGCTGGGCATCAGGGAGACGGGCGCGGTCGAGCTGTCGGAAATCAAGACCACCAACAAGCCGTTCAAGTCGATCCCGCGGCACTACCTGCGCCAGATGTTTTGGCAGCAGTACGTGCTGGGCGCCGAGCGGACGCTCTTCGTCTGGGAACCGCACATCGAATTCGTGCCGACGCACGACGAGCCGCTGACCCGCTGGGTCGACCGCGACGATGCGGAGATCGGCGACCTGATCGGCAAGGTCGACCAGATGGTGGCGATCCTGCAGCAGCGGACCGCTGCCGCCCGCCGCCGCGAGGACTACGGTCCGGCGGCGCTGCGCCTGTAGCCTGCAGTCCTGGGCGCACCCTGGGCGGAGCCCCTTTCCCGGCGCCCCATCATCCCGCGTGTAATCCAACCCGGGGTGCCGGGTGCCCGTCGGACGCATCGGGTTCCGGCCCCTGCGGGTCCGTGCCGAGCGGCGGGGAAGGCTGCAGCGCCACGCTGGAGAGCGCCCCCTGCGGTGCCGGGTTCGCCAACGTCAGGATTGCCGACATGGACTGTGCATAGTGGCTGGCGATCACCAGGCCAAGCCCCGATCCTGCGTACTTTCCGCTGCTGCTGAATCTTCGCGGACCGTCGCGCAAGAGCCCTTCCGGGTACCCGGGCCCCTGATCGGAGACGCTGACAACCGAACCCTCCACGATCACGCTCACGGGTCCACTTCCGTGGCGGTGGGAATTCAGGACAAGGTTGGAAAGGACCCGTTCCAGCCGGCGTTCCTCAACCAGTACACGGCCGGAGTCCACTATCCTCAGCTCACAGGACCTGTCGGCCGGCAGGCCGGCGATGATCCGGGCGACCACGGATCCCAAGTCCTCCGCGGTCAGGGTGGCTGCTTCCTCCGCGGACGTCAGACGGGCCAGTTCAAGCAATTCCTCGATGAGGGTGCGCAGGCGCTTGACCTGGGAGCGAACCAGGGTTGCCGCGCGGCTCTCCTCGAGCAGTTCGGCGGAACAGACCAGAGCCGTCAGCGGCGTCCGCAGCTCATGTGCCGCGTCGGCCGTCTGGGCCCGTTCCCGCTCAATCATCGTGGCCAGCGAGGATGCCATTTGCTCCATGGCAATGCTCATGGTCGCCACCTCGTCGCTTCCGGCGATCCCGATCGGCGTCGCCAGTTCGCCTTGGCCGATGCGCCTGGCCGCGCGGGCCGCGGTTCGTATGCGGCGGGTCAGCTCGCTGGCGGCCACCCACCCGGTCATGCTGGCCAGGGCAATCACCGCCAAGGCACCCCAGAGCAGGACCTTGAAGAGGCTGCCCAGTTCCTGCCGCATGCCCTCGTCGGAGATCGCCAGTGACAGCAGGTGGCCGTTGGAACCCTGGACGGCCCAGACGTTGTGTCCGTCGTAGTAGGTCACGACGGTATCCGGCCGTGCGGCGTCGGCCAGGCCGGCCGGCAGGGACTTGCTATCCAGCGAAATGGATGTCGGGACGGTTCCGGTGGAGGAATAGGTGGCGACCGAGGCGGTAAGCACTGCCACGGCTTCCGAACGCAAGCGCTCAAGGGCGCTGGCTCCGGTGGAATGAACCGAAAACGAACCGAACACCAGCACGATCAGAAGTGACGTCATGGTCATCAGGATCCCGGTGCGAAACCGCAGGGAAGCCCACCATTTCACCGACTCCGGCCCCCGGCTTACCGGCACGGGCGTGCGCCACTGGGGGCCCCTCATGTGCCGATCGCCCGGTATCCGGCGCCCCGCACGGTGAGGATCACGTCCTCGGAAAGCTTGGCGCGCAGTCGCTGGATATGCACGTTGACCACCCGCTCCTCCGTCCATCCCTGGTCACCCCAAACATGCTCGAGAATCTGCCGTCGGCTAAGTACCCGGCCCCGATGGTCGAGAAGAAGTTCCAGGATTCGGAATTCGGTCGCGGTCAGGGCGATCTCCTCGGTGCCCTTGCGAACCACCATGGCGGCCCGGTCGACGCAAATTTGCCCAATCTGCTCGATGTCGCGGACCGCGGGTCTGGTCCGGCGGAGCAGGGCAAGGATGCGGGCGACGAGTGCTGCGCCGTCGAAAGGCTTGGTGACGTAGTCATCCGCTCCCATTGACAGGCCCCGGACCATGTCGGAGGTCAGGTCCCTGGCCATCAGGAGGACTATCGGCAATGATGAATTCGAGTTGCGGATCATGCGGGTCAAGGTGAGGCCGTCCACATCCGGCATGCCGATGTCGATGACGGCAACATCGGGGGTTTCCGCCTTCAGCGCCGCAAAACCGGTGCGGCCGTCGTCGGCCGTGCGCACCGAGAAGCCGTGCCTTTCGAGCAGCATCTGGGTGGTTTCACGCACGTCCGCGTCGTCCTCGATGAGCAGCACACGCGTCCTGGAGCCGGGGACCGCCGGGGACGTCCGATCGATGAATGCATTGCTCACTTGGCTGGGGAATCCATGGCTTCTGGACGTTCGGCGCTGCTGACGTCGTAACTGATGCTGTCGCCGTTTTCCAGCCATTGCGGGCGGGCCCCCTCGAAACGGACCGTCAGCCGCTCGTAAATCACCGCGGTTCCGGCATGCCGGGCTTCATCGGCCTCAACCCGCACCGGGTAACCCTGCAACATGCCCTGGGCACAGTTGGGGACGCATTCCTTCTCGAAGTAGGTTCCGGTGGCCCGGGCCTCCTCCGAGCCCCAGGATTCCCACCGCAAGTCATCCAGTGCGTAGGTACCGTTTCCGCACAAGAGGGAATACGTGCTGGGCTGGCTGACCGCATTCAGGCTGCAATCCAGGAGGTACGCGGCATCACTCACGGGTCGGGCCGTTTGCGGCGCGGAATCCGCAACGGCGATGCTCGAAAGTTGCCAGCCTGCGAAACACACCGCGGCAACCGTCAAGAGCGATCCAGCGGCGATCGCCCGCCATTGGCCGGACATCTTGGAAGGGCGAGAACCCATATCAACTCCTTGGGAAGACTACTGCCTCAATCGTGTCAGGCCAAAGACACGGTTCGGCGTCTTTCAGATCACGAGCCAGACACGAACTGAAGCCGCAGCCACCGCAGGCAGGACATGTTCGTGGGCCCAGGTTCCTGCTTCGTCGGACCGACGGCGTACCGTCGCCATCGACGGGTTTCGACGGTGGCATCCGCATCAGCGCGGGTGCGGCACTAGACCGCGGGGGTGCCGGGGACCATCGGCTGCGGCAGCACGTCCGGGTAGTCCCGGTGCAACTCGGCGATCAGGTGCTCGCGCACGTAGTTCTTCAGGTCGAACAGGTCCCCGGGGTTGCGCGCGCTGACGGCGATCGTGACCTTGAGGATGCCGCCGATCGCGTCGGTGACGTTCAGCGAGCCGACGCGGCCATCCCACAGGTCGGTCGAGGCCAGCAGCTGCTCGGTCCGGGTCCGCAGGTGTTCGATCGGCGCATTCCAGCCGAGGTCCAGCAGCACCGACCCGTTGATCTCGGTGGTGCGGCGCGACCAGTTCTCGAACGGCGTCGTCGTGAAGTAGGTCGACGGGATGATCATGCGGCGCCCGTCCAGCAACACCACCACCACATAGGTGAGCGTGATTTCCTCGATGTTGCCGCGCTGGGTTTCCACCACGACGGTGTCGTTGACGCGGATCGCGTCGGTGAAGGCGATCTGCAGCCCGGCGAACACGTTGGCCAGCGAGGACTGCACGGCGAGCGCCGCGACCACCGAGATCAGGCCGGCGGAGGCCAGCAGGCCGGCGCCGAGCGCCCGCACCTCGGGGATGGTCAGCAGCGTGCCGGCGACGGCCAGCACCATGACCAGCACCGTGGCGACCCGACGCAGCAGCCCGACCTGGGTCTGCATCTTGGCCAGCCGGCGCGGGTTCTCCAGGTCGGTCCGGTACTTGGCCAGCACCATGTCCTCGAGCAGCCCCAGCAGCACCGTCACCAGCCACGCGAGTGAGAGCACCAGGCCCAGCAGCAGCATGAACTGCCAAAGCCTGATCCACTGGCTGTCCGCGACGGTGATCGCCAGCGAGATCTTGGTGAAGGCGAAGTTCAGCGCCCACCACAGGGGCATGCGGCCGCGGGCTGCGTCCTTGGCCAGCTCGGGCTTGCTGCGCAGCGTCCTGGCCACCACTAGGGAAACCACCGTGGCGATGACCGCGGCGGCCAGCAGGCCTATGCCGATGACGATCCACGGCCGTAGCGGTTCGGGCAGGGCGTTGGTGTTTTCGAGGACGCCGTCGACGGTGCTGTCGAGGGTGTTGTCCAGGGTTCCTGTGGCAAAAGGCAGCATATGCACTAGGTTGTCACACGGTCTTGGGCGAAACCTGAAAATCCGGTGCCCGCGTAGCGAATGTCTCGTGCAGGTTGCAGTGCCATGCGATTTCGGCATATCCCCTTGCGCCGGTTCCGCGGCTGGAGCATCCTATGCGTGCACTATCCAGATCTACCGTTCCAAAGCGTGAAAAAATGAACAGGAAATTCGCTGCCGCCGTCGCCGCCGTCCTCGTGGCCGCAGGCCTCGGCATCTCGCCCGCGGCACCAATCGCCACCGCTTCGGCCGCCCCGTATTGCGGAATCACTTGGGGTTCTGCTGCGGATTCCGCGGCACACTACTCGAGCGGCCACATCACCAACGTACGCACCGGCAGGCACGCGTGCTTCGACCGCCTGGTGATCGACCTCAAGGGCAAGGCCAGGGGCTACGACGTCCGTTACGTCGCCGCCGTCTACACCGAGGGACAGGGAAGGCGGGTTCCGCTCGCCGGGGCCGCCGACCTGCAGATCGTGGTGAGGGCGCCGGCGTACACCCCTTCGGGAACCCCGACCTACAACCCGTCCAACTGGACGCGCGCCAAGAACGTCTCCGGCTACACGACGTTCAGGCAGGTGGCCTTCCTGGGCAGCTTCGAGGGCCAGACGTCCTTCGGGCTCGGGGTCCGGGCACGGCTGCCGTTCCGGACCTTCGTGCTCACCGGTTCGGGCAACACCAGCATGCTGGTCATCGACGTGGCCCACCACTGGTAGCGGCCACCGCCCCGCTGTGCGATGCTTCACCGCCGGCGAAAGCCGCGCGGCGGGGCATCGCCGTTCCGGTGGTGGTCGCCGCCGGGTTCGCCGACGACGCCCGCTCTGCCGCGACCTGCGCATTGCATGACAAAGCGGCGTCATCCTGCACGGTGCAGCGCCCGATGTGCCACGATTCTCTTATGAGTATCGCCCGCCCGTACAAACAAGTCGACGTATTCTCCTCCGCGCCCTACATGGGCAACGGACTGGCAATTGTCTTGAACGGTGAAGACCTCACCGACGAGCAGATGCTGAACTTCGCGAACTGGACCAACCTGGCAGAAACGGCGTTCCTGCTCCCCGCCACCGAGCCGACCGCCGACTACCGGGTGCGGATCTTCACCACCACCACGGAGCTGCCCTTTGCCGGCCACCCCACCCTGGGCGCCGCCCACGCGTGGCTCGAGTCCGGCGGGGTTCCCAAGGATCCCGCGGCCGTCGTCCAGCAGTGCGGGGCCGGGCTCATCGAGGTCCGCCGGGTGCCGGGCGAGGAGCCGACGGACCCCGAGCGGCTCGCGTTCAAGGCGCCGCCGCTGGTGCGCTCCGGCGAGCTCGAGGAGGACGTGCTCGAATGGGCGCTGACCGGGCTGGGCCTGCAACGCAGCGACGTGCTGGCCCACCAGTGGCTGGTCAACGGCCCGAACTTCGCCGGGCTGCTGCTGCGCGACGCCGACCTGGTGCTGGGGCTCGAGCCCGACTACCAGACGCTGAACGGCCTGGAGGTGGGTGTCATCGGCCCGTACACGACCGCCGGCATCCCCACCGCTTCATATGACCCGCAGTCCCGGGCCGATCGCCCGGCCGGTGCCCGCGAGGAATTGCGCCCGCTCTCCGAGGCCGACGAGCGCCGCTCCGACCAGCGGTTCACCAATGCCGTGACCGGCGCCCCCGCCGACTACGAGGTCCGCGCCTTCATCCCCGGCGAGGGCCTGCCGGAGGACCCGGCCACCGGCTCGCTGAACGCCGGGTTCGGCATCTGGCTGACGGGATCCGGGCTGGCCCCGGAGAACTACACGGTGCGCCAGGGCACCCGGCTGGGCCGCTCGGCGATCCTGCATGTGGACCGCACCGCCGAGGGCGTCTGGATTTCCGGGAACGCGGTGACCTGCATCGAGGGCATCGTCCATCTTCCCTAGTCGCATGGCCATCCCGACGGCCGGTCGGGCGCGGCGCCCCGCGGTGTGAGCTGCGGCTCATGCCCCTGTCGCGGCGCGGCCTCGGGGCGTAGGCTCGTTCGGTGAACGAGAACAAGACCGAAGCAGAAACGGCGCAAGCCGCCCAGGACAAGGTGGCGTGGGGTGCCCTGTGGGCCCTGGTCATCGGGTTCTTCATGATCCTGGTGGACTCCACCATTGTCTCCACCGCCATGCCCGCGATCATGCACGGCCTGGACACCGACATCAACGGGGTGATCTGGGTCAACAGCGCCTACCTTCTGGCGTTTGCGGTGCCGCTGCTGATCACCGGCCGGCTGGGCGACAGGTTCGGCCCGCGCACCATCTTCCTCATCGGCCTGGCCATCTTCACGCTGTCCTCGCTGTGGTGCGGACTCTCGCCGAACGTCGAAACGTTGATCACCGCGCGCGTGGTGCAGGGCCTGGGCGCGTCCATGATGAGCCCGCAGACCATGACGTTCATTACCCGCATGTTCCCCTACGCCCGCCGCGGCGCGGCCATGGGCCTGTGGGGTGCGGTCGCCGGCATCGCCACGCTGGTGGGCCCGATCCTCGGCGGCGTGTTCGTGGACACCCTGGGCTGGGAATGGATCTTCTTCGTCAACGTGCCGGTGGGCGTGTTCGCCATCTGGCGCGTGCTGCTGAAGGTGCCGGAGCTGGAGCGCCACTCCCACTCCTTCGACTGGCTGGGCGTCGGGCTGAGCGCGGCCGCCATGTTCCTGCTGGTCTTCGGCATCCAGGAGGGCAACGGGCATAACTGGGGCCCGTTCCTGGGCCCGATCGGCTCCTGGCACCTGATCATCGCCGGCGTCGTCCTGCTGGGGTTCTTTGTCCTCTGGCAGGCCAAGACGAAGGCCGAGCCGCTGGTGCCGCTGGGCCTGTTCAAGGACCGCAACTTCTCGCTGGCCAACGTCGCGATCGCGTTCATGGGGCTGGCTATCACCGCCATGAGCTTCCCGATGATCCTCTACCTGCAGTCCGTGCGCGGGCTGACCCCGACGCTCTCGGCGCTGATGCTCGCGCCCATGGCCGTGGTGGCGGGCGTGTTGGCGCCGATCATCGGCAAGCGCGTGAGCCACGTGGAGGCCAAGTACTTCGCAGTCCCCGGGTTCTTCCTCTTTGGCGCGTCGATCACCGCGTACGGCATGATCCTGCGCGAGGACACCCCGTTCTGGGTGCTGCTGATTCCGCCGGTGTTCATGGGACTGGGTTCGGCCATGATCTGGCCGTCGGTCTCGCTGACCGCCACCCGCGACCTGGGGCAGGCCGACGCCGGCGCCGGATCGGGCATCTACAACACCACCCGCCAGGTCGGGGCGGTCCTCGGCTCCGCGCTGATCGCCCTCATGATGGAATCGCGCATCTCCGCCGAATCGCAGAAGGCGGTGGCCGCCATCGCCAAGACGGGCTCCGATGGCGCCTCGTCGATCGTGCTGGGCACCGGCGGGGAGCCGGGGATGGGCGGCGTCGTCCCGGAGTTCCTGCACCAGGCGTTCTCGCTGGCCCTGGGCCAGGCGCTGTTGCTGCCGGGCCTGGTGGCGATCGCCGCATCCGTGGTGGCGCTGATGTTCCGCAAGGGCTCCAAGCCCCGGGCCGACTGACCCCGACCCGCCAGACGCGCAAAAGCGCCGGAGGGCCGCTGCCAATTCGCTGCGGCCCTCCGGCGCTTTTGTCATGCCCGGGGTGCGCCCGGCAGGCCGTGCCTACTTCTTGGCGGGCTTGGCGACTTCCTTGATCTTCGTCTTGCCCTTGCCGCGGCCGCACACCAGCGCCACGGCCATGCCTGCCAGCCAGAAGTCCTTGGCCATGGCCCCGCCGTTGGGCGAAGGGCGGATGCCGTCGGACTCGGTCATGCCCGGCGTCTTCAGGTAGATCGCGAGCAGCGACCCGGCGAAGGCGCCAAGCCCCAAGCCGGCCAACTTCGAGGGGATGAAAGGGGTCAGCAGCATCGCGCCCAGGGTGATTTCCCCCATGGCCACGGCCTTGCCGAAGACTGCCGGATCGACCTTTGCCACCTGCGGGATCGCGTTGGCCGTCATCGACTGCAGGCCCTGCGCGGCTTCCGCGGGAAGCCGCAGCTTCCCGACGCCGCTATTGAGGATGTAGGCACCCGAGGTCAGTCGCAGTGCCGCGTTTGCAATGTTGAAGCCCATGGGTAATTCTCCTGCTCGTTGGGTGTGTGTCGGTCGGTTCCCTTCCCACCCTATGGTTTACCGGCGAGGCACGGCTAGGTTTGCCGCCCGATCGGCGGTTCGCGGCCGGGCTATTGGCTTGCCCACATCCCGTGACTTGTACCGGCAGAACATCCCCGTGGCGGACGTGTCGTGCTAAATTCGCGTGCATGATCACCTCTTCCGCCGTGCCCGACGCGGCACTGCGCCTCCTTGTTGAAAACGGCTTCGATGCGACGAGCGTCGACGCGCTGGCCCAGGCCGCGGGCATCTCGCGCTCCACCTTCTTCAGGCGGTTCGGGTCCAAGGAAGAGATGGTCTTCGCCGACCAGGAAATGATCATCCACCACCTGGAAACCATGCTGGCGACGTCCTCGCTGGGGCCGGTGCAGACCCTGGTGAACGCCGGCCTGGTGGTCTTCGACCAGCACACCGCCCGGCCGGAGGCCGCAAGCCTGCGCCACAGGCTGCTGCAGGACGTGCCGTCGCTGCGCGACCGCGAACTGGTCTCCACGCACCGCTACGAACGCGCCTTCCGCAACCACCTGCGCGACCGCGGCCTCTACGACCTGCCGCACGGCCGCGCACTGTGCATCGCCTTCGCCTCCGGCGTGGTTTCCGTGCACAACGACCACCTGCGGCGCTGGCTCAAGCACCCCGAGGACACCCGCCGCCCCGACCTGGAGCGCGAGCTGCTGGCGCTGGCGGCGCTCTTCACCCCGGCGCTCGAGGCGACCGGCGAACCGGAACACAGCCAGTCGACGACCGTGGTGATCACGGTGTCAGGCGGCGCCCCCGACACCGAGGCCGTCGTGGAGCAGGTGCGCGAGGCGCTGAACCGCGCCAACGGCTGAGCGCCGGGGCGGCACCGGCTGCACTAGCATCGGTGGATGGACACCTCCGCACCCACGAACCTGCACACCGGGTCCGCGTGGCCCCTGCTGACCGAGCGGCTGGGCATCCGCCCCGCGACCCCGGCGGACGCCGAGGCAACGTGGGCCTACCGCAGGTTGCCCGAGTCCTCCCGCTGGGTGACCGCGGCGTGGAAGGACTACGAAAGCTACGCCCGTTCGTTCCGGGACCCCGCACACCTGGGCAGTCGGCTGGTGGTTGAATCCGACGGCAGGGTCATCGGCGAGGTCGTCGTGCGGCCGAACGATGCGTGGACCCAGCGCGAGGCCTCGCGGGCCGGCGCCGGGACCGAGGCCGAACTCGGCTGGTCGCTGGATCCCGCATTCGCCGGGCGCGGCCTGGCGACCGAGGCCGTGGAGCGGGTGCTGCGACTGTGCTTCACCGACCTCGGACTGCGCCGGGTCCATGCCCGGTGCTTCGCCGACAACCGGCCGTCGTGGCGGCTCATGGAACGCCTGGGCATGCGCCGGGAATCCCACCTGGTCGCGGCCGCGCTGCACCGCGATGCCGGCTGGCTGGACGGCTTCGCCTACGCGATGCTCGCCGAGGAATGGCGGGATCGGCAACCGTCCTGAACCTCGACACCCTGAAATGCAGTGCCTTGATCTGACACTCAGTTCCAGTATGCTGGTGCGAAGTGACATCCTCCCCGCACCAGAAAGGCCGGAATCGGCTCATGAGCATCGAAACCAACCTCGCCACCGAGTTCCCCGCCGGAGTCGTCGAACCGGAATACGAGCTGTGGGGCGAGGTCGACGTCGACCCCGCGGGCGTCTTGGAGGACATCCCGGAGGCCGACCGCGCCTACTGGGACCGCGCCCGGAAGTTCGGCCTCGAAGAGGTCCGCCCGGTCATCGACGGCCACTGGGACAAGGCCGAGTACCCGCTGGACCTGGCCAAGCGCCTGGGCGAGCTCGACCTGCTGCGCGACGGCCTGGCCCTCGATGGCTACCCGGAGATGAGCGTGCTCGCCGCCGGGCTGGTCAACATGGAACTCTCCCGCGCCGACGGTTCGGTGGGCACCATCGCCGCCGTGCAGGCCGGCCTGGCGCTGCGCTCGATCGTGGACTGCGGCTCGCCCGAGCAGATCGCCCATTGGGCCCCGAAGCTGGCCAGCGCGGAGGTGCTCGGCGCGTTCGCGCTGACCGAGCCGACGCACGGATCGGACTCCGTCTCGCTGGAAACCCGCGCGGTGCGCGTGGAGGGCGGCTACCGCATCAGCGGCGAGAAGAAGTGGATCGGCAACGGCTCGGTCGGCGGCGTGACCATCGTATGGGCCCGCGACGAGGAGGGCAGCGTCCGCGGCTTCATCGTCCAGCAGGAATGGGAGGGCTACGCGGGCACCACCATCGAGGGCAAGCTCTCGCTGCGCGCCATCTGGCAGGCGCACATCCGCATGGAGAACGTGTTCGTCCCGGATTCCCACGTGCTGCCCGGCGCCAACAGCTTCAAGGACACCGCAGGGGTGCTCTTCGCGACGCGGCTGGGCGTCGCCTGGTCCGCGGTCGGCCACGCCACCGCCTGCTACGAGACGGCGGTGCAGTACGCCGCGCAGCGCATCCAGTTCGGCCGACCGCTGGCCGCCAGCCAGATCGTCCAGGAACGTCTGACCCGCATGCACTCGGAGCTGGCCACCATGCAGCTGATGGTCATGCAGGCCACCCGCCGCGAGGAGGCCGGGACGCTGAGCCCGGTGCAGGCGTCGCTGGCGAAGTTCACCTGCACGCGCATAGCCCGCACCATCGCCGCCAACGCCCGCGACCTGCTCGGCGGCAACGGCATCCTGCTGCGCAACCGCGTAGCGCGGCACATTGCCGACATCGAGGCGATCCACACCTACGAGGGCACCGAGACCGTGCAGGCGCTGATCATCGGCCGCTCGATCACCGGGATTTCCGCCTTCGCCTAAACCGCATGATGGTCTTCCACGATCGGTGACGTCTGGGCTCCCCCGCCACAGGAGAGCCCAGACGACGATTGTTTATGGCACCTGATTACCGTGGACCCCCAACACCAAGACGGCGGAGCCGTTACATACAATGGCTGAGACACCGCACAACTTAGGAGCCGTCATGAGTGAACCCGTCCCCGAACGGCCGGAGTCCGATCCGCAGCCGCCCACGAACACCAACCACCCAGAGGGGGCAGCACCAGGTGATCCCGGCCTGCAGCCGCCCATGCCTTCACCGCAGAATCCGCAGCAGCCCGGCAACCCCTACTTGCAGCAACCCGGTAGTCCCTACCAGCAACAGCAGCCCGCGAACCCCTACCAGCAGCAGCCCGGCCAACAGGGCTGGCCGCAGGGCCAACAGCCATACATGCAGCAACAGCCCTACCCGGGTCAACAGCCCAACATGCAGCAACAGCCGTACCCGGGCCAACAACCGTATCAGCAGCAGCCGCATGGACAGCCCGGCTACCCTCAGCACTACGGGCAGCAGCCCTACGGTTACCCGGGTACCGAGCAGAAGTCGCGATTGGCCGCCGGGCTGCTCGGGATCCTGCTCGGCGGGTTGGGCATCCACCGCTTCTACCTCGGCTACACCGCCATCGGCATCCTGCAGATCGTGGTCACGGTACTGACCGGCGGCATCGGCGGGCTCTGGGGCCTCATTGAGGGCATCATGATCCTTGTCGGGTCTTCCTCGTTCCGCGCCGACGCGCGCGGCGTTCCGCTGAAGGAGTAGCTTCAGCTGTCCCGGGTGCCTACACGCATCCGGGACACTGGCGCGCCTCCCTACAAGCCATTGACACCCGCTTGCCACCGGGTGGGGCGGGGCGCGGCAGGTGCTGCAACCGCCCTGCGGAATCCCTAGCCGTTTCCGTTCGTTGTCGCTCCGGGAGCAGCCGACGGCTGGCCCGATGGCGGGGTGCCGCCGGGACCTCCGGGTCCGCCGGACGGGGGCGCACCGTTCCCGCCTCCGGGCATGGAACCACCGGTCGGCGCGGTCCGGGTGTCCACCCCGACGTCGAGCACCACCTTGTACCCCTTGGAAAGATCCCCGGTGACGGTGGCCAGCTGGCTGGCGCCCGAGTCGTCGCCGAAGACGTTGTCCGTCGCCAGGGACAACTGTGACAGGTTCTTGACCGATGCCGAATAGCCGTCGGTGGCGAAGACCGCATCGGAAACGTCCTGCGGCAGGGCCACCTGCGAGGTGGCGATCGCCTTGGAGACGTCGGCGATCGAGGCCGCGTCCGGGTACACCTCGAAGTGGATGTGCGGCCAGCGGCCCGTGTAGCAGGCCGGGAAGATGCTGGTGTAGCGCACGGTTCCCGCGGCGTCGGCGATCTGCACGCCGCGCAGGTAGTTCTCCTTCTCCACGGCGGCGGAATACATCGAGTAGTTGCCCTCGCGGTCGCAATGCCACACATACACGGCCACCCCGGCAAAGGCCGCCCCTCCGTTGGCCAGGTCCTTGATGTTCAGCTCGAGGGTCATCGGGATGCCTGCGGCCGTGGTGGTCGAGTCGCCGAAGCTGGAGCGGATGTCGCTGCGCACGATCCCGCTCTGTTCCAGCACGTCGGGTCCGTTGGACCCGTCGCCAGGATAGGGTCCGGCGGTCTCGTCGGGGATCTCCCCGGCGGAGGTGCCCGACGCGCCAGCGGTCTTGGCGGTCGCGGAGCAGGCGGCCAGCCCCAGTGCCAGCGCGCCGACTCCGAAGGCCTTGAGCGCGGTGCGGCGCCCCAACAAGGTCTGCACATCGAACCCGAGCCCCTGGTCCTCCAGGTCGTCCTCGGGGCGGGGCAGGACCCTGCCCTGGAAACGCGGGTGCGCGGCACCCGAGGGGTCGTGGCCTTGGATCGGTTCCATGGTGGGGGTCCTCGTTTCTTCTTGGCTCCGGCGGAGCAAGCTGTCGTCGGATCCCCACGCTATGACCCGTGCCTATGGCGCGGCTGTGCCGCGCCCCGGCAACGGCTATGCGCCCCCTATGCCTCGCCCATGCGGCGCTTGACGTGCCGGGTGGCCGGCGCGGTCCAGGGGTCCTCCGGCCACGGGTGCTTGGGGTAGCGGCCGCGGTTTTCGGCACGCACCTGGGAGTAGGGGCCGGACCAGAACGACGCCAGGTCGTCGGTGACGGCCAACGGACGCCGGGCCGGGGACAGCAGGTGGAAAAGGATCGGCACCCGGCCCCGCACCAGTCGCGGGGATTCGGCGAGTCCGAAGCATTCCTGCAGCTTCACCGACACCACCGGCCTGGACCCGGGCTCGTCGACCGGCGGGTAGTCGATGCGGATGTTCGACCCGCTGGGCACCGCGAGGTGTTCGGGTGCCAGCTCGCCGAGCTTCGAGGCCTCGGGCCAGGGCAGCAGGCGGCGCAACGCATCGGTGAGGTCCAGGGCGGAGGCCGGCTTGCCGACGGCGAGCGCCTCCAGCTCGGGAGCCAGCCAGTCGCCCGCCGCGGCAATGAGGGAATCGTCGTCCATGGCCGGCCACGGGTCGCCCAGTTCGCGGTGGACCAGGGCGAGCCTGCGGCGCAGGGCGTCGGCGGAGGCGGAGAAGGTGAGCATGCCGAGCCCGTTCTCCCGCAGCGCCGCCAGCACGGCGTCCCGGCCCTGGGCGCGCGTGGGCATCACGGGGGTGTTCTCGAGTTCGATGGCACCGAGGGTGCGCACCCGGCGGGCGCTGAGCTTTCCTCCGGCGAAGCGCGTGCGGGTTTCCTCCCCGATCAGGTGGGCGGCGGCCCGGGCGGCGGTGTCCGCGTCCAGCGGCGCCGCGGCACGGATCAGCGCCCCGGTTCCCGCGGCGTCGCGGCCAGCGGCCCGGGCGACCTCCGCGACGGCCAGCCATTCGTGGTGCGCCAGCGCGCTTCCGGCCGGCAGCCCGGCGCGGGTTCCCGAGGCCAGCAGGTAGGTGGTTCCGGAGGCACCCGGCACGCGTCGTGCCACCTGGGCGGGGTAGGCCAGCGCCACGACGAGGCCGGCCGCGTCCTCCCCGGTGGCCGCGGGGCTGGCGGGGGCCGTGGCGGAACCGGCCCCGGCGCGTTCCACCAAGCGCTGCAGCCTGGCCGATTCCTGCTTCCAGGCCCTGGCCTGCGGGTGGGTGCCCCGCCGCAGGGACTTGAGCAACTCCCCCAGGTCCGCGGCCTGCGCCCGGTAGTCGCCGGCGAGCATCGCGACCAGGGCGGCGACGTGCGGGGCACCCACCATCGGGGCCCCGTCCAGCAACGCCCGGCCCAGCCGCGGGTCGGCGGGGATGGAGGCCAGCCTGCGGCCCAGGCCCGTGGCGTGCCCGGTCTCGTCGATGGCGCCCAGCTGGCCCAGGACCGTGAGCGCGTCGGCAAGGCTGTTGGCCGGCGGTGCCTCCGGCAGGTGCAGGCCCTCCCCGCCCGGCGCTCCCCAGCAGGCCAGCAGCAGGGCCGCGGAGGCCAGGTCGGCGACGGTGATCTCTGCCCGCGGGTGCGCCGGGGCCGCCGCGAAGCTCTTCTCCTCGAAGCAGCGCACCACGGTGCCGGGGCCCTGACGGGCGGCGCGTCCGGCACGCTGCACGCAGGAGGCCCGCGACGCGGAGACGGTGACCAGCCCGCTCATGCCGCGGACGGCGTCCCGGCGCGGTTCGCGGGCCAGGCCGGAGTCGACGACCAGCCTGACGCCGGGCACCGTCAGCGAGGATTCGGCCAGCGAGGTGGAGACGATGATGCGCGGGGCCCCCTGGGCCTCGCGCCCGGAGACGGCGCGGTCCTGCAGCGCGGGTTGGACCTGTCCGTGCAGTTCCAGCACCTCGGTGCCCGGGGCCAGGTTGCGCAGCTGCGCGGCGACCTCCGCCACCTCCCAGGCGCCGGGCAGGAAGACCAGCGCGTCGATCTCCGGGTTATCGGCCAGCGCCCGGGCGTGGGCACGCGCCGCGGTGGCCGCGACGTGGGCGAGGAAGGTGCGGGACACTCCGCGGTCGGTCAGCCGGGAACCGACGCCCGGCACCCAGTCCACGGTGAGCGGGTGCAGCGCGGAGGGGCAGTCCACCACGGCGGCGGGGCCCTCGCCGCCGGCGTCGCCGATCAGCGCGGCGAAACGCGGGGCGTCGAGGGTCGCGGACATGGCCAGCAGCATCAGGTCCCCGCGCAGCTCGTGGACCTCGCGCAGCATGCCGACCAGCAGGTCCGTCTCGAGGCCGCGTTCGTGGACCTCGTCGATGATGACCGCCTCGATCCCGTCCAGCCCGGGATCGGCCAACAGCCGGCGCAGCAGGATGCCGGGCGTCACGAATTCCACGAGCGTTTCCGGGCCCGCCTGGTGTTCCCCGCGCACGCTGAACCCGACGCGGGTGCCCAGCGGGCTGCCGTCCAGCGAGGCCAGGCGCCGTGCGGCGGAGCGCGCGGCGACCCTGCGGGGCTGGGTGACCAGGATGCGCCCGGCTCCCCCGGCGCGTTTCAGCACCAGGTTCGCCACGAGCGGCGGCACCAGCGTCGTCTTGCCGGTGCCCGGCGGCGCCTGGATGACGGCCGTCCCCGCTTCCCCGCCCGCAGACAGGACCCGCGCAAGCTCCGGCAGGGATTGCGCGAAGACCAGGCCCCGACCGATGTTCTCGAGGTCGAAGGTGCCTGGGTCCACGGTGCCGGGGGTTGCCCGCAAAAGCTGCTCACTCACCCGGTCCATTATCCCCGGGCGACCCGCGCTAGTTGGTGCGCCGGCGCAGCGTCACCGACCCCAGGGCGATCGCCACCACGATCCAGATGGCGATGAACCCCAGCCGCAGCCAGATGTACGCCGCGTCCTGGTCGCCGCGGGCCACGGCGGTCAGCGCGTCGATCGCGTGGCTCAGCGGGAGCCAGTCGCCGATCGCCTCCAGCGCGGCCGGCAGCTGGTCGCGCGGCAGGAAGATCCCGCCCAGCAGGATCTGCGGGAAGATCAGCGCCGGCATGAACTGCACCACCTGGAACTCGGTGCGCGCAAAGGCGCTGGCCAGCAGGCCCAGCGAGGTGCCCAGCAGGGCGTCGGCGACAGCCACCGCAAAGAGCAGGCCCAGGTTGCCGGAGACCTCCAGCCCGCACACCCACACGGCGAAGCCCACGGCGATGCCCGTCTGCACGACAGCCAGCAGCCCGAAGGCCAGCGCGTAGCCCAGGATGAACTCGGCCTTGCCCAGCGGGAGCGAGAGCAGGCGCTCCAGGGTGCCGCTGCGCCGCTCGCGCAGCGTGGCGATGCTTGTCACCAGGAACATGACGATGAACGGGAAGAGCGCGATCATCGCCGGGCCGATGCTTGCGAACACCGGGGTGTCCGTGAAGATCCAGGACACCAGCCCGATCAGCAGGGCGGGCACCAGCAGCAAGAGCGCCAGGGTGCGGTGGTCATGGCGGATCTGGGTGAGCACCCGCTCGGCGGTGGCCAGGACCCAGGTCGGCTTCATGGTGTCTCCCCCGTCGCGCGGTGCTTGCCCGGGCCGCTGCCCAGGGCCGACGGGGCGGCGCTCCCGCCTGATTCCGTCCCGGTATCCGACCCGGTTTTTTCGCCGGCCCGGATCAGGGCCAGGAACGCATCCTCCGCGGTCGCGGTCCCGGTGCGCGCCAGCAGGCCCGCGGGCGTATCCTGCGCGATGATCCTGCCCTCGCGCATCAGCACCAGCGAGTCGCAGCGGGTGGCCTCGTCCATCACGTGGCTCGAGACAAGCAGCGTCGCGCCGTCGGCCGCCAGCTCGGCAAAGAGCCTCCAGAGCTCGACGCGCAGCACCGGATCCAGGCCGACCGTCGGCTCGTCGAGCACCAGCAACTCGGGTGCGCCCAGCAGCGCGATGGCCAGCGACAGCCGGCTGCGCTGCCCGCCGGACAGGTCCCCGGCCATCGAGCGGGCCACCGAGCCCAGGTCGGTGCGTTCGATGACCCGTTGCACCTGGGCGTCGTCGGCACCGATGACCCTGGCGAAGTAGCGCAGGTTCGCGGCCACCGGCAGGTCGTCGTAGACGGCCGCGTCTTGGGTCATGTAGCCGACCCGGTGCCGCAGCGCCGCGGATCCGGCTTCGTCCCCCAGCACCTCCACGAGGCCGCCTGCAATGACTTGGGTTCCGACGATCGAGCGCAGCAGCGTCGACTTGCCGCAGCCGCTGGGGCCCAGCAATCCCACCACTTCCCCGCGCGGGATCCTGAGGTCCAGGCCGTGCAGCACGGGGTTCTTCCCGCGCGTCACGCTCAACCCGGAGATCGAGACAGCAGCCTCTTGTGCTTCCATTTCTTGAGTCTTGACCCTGGGGCACCGCCGGTCAAGTGCCGGTTGCCGGCCCGGAACACGGCGGTGTCAGCCGCCCTCGTGTTGGCGCAGGAACGGCAGCAGCTCGTCCAGGATCGGTTCGGGCGGGAACAGCGTTCCGCCGTGGGTGCGCCCGGGAAGCTCGACCAGCCGCGCGTCGGGCATCAGGTCGGCCATGATGCGGGAGTGCTCGATGCGCGGCGAGTCCCGGGTTCCGGTCATCAGCAGCGTCGGGGTATGGATCTGTTGCAGCAGCATCTCGCTGATTCCCGGGCCGGACTCGGTGGCCTCGAAGTACGCCGCGAGCGCCAGCGGGTCGTTGGAGGCAAAAGCCAGCCGGGTGGCCGGGTCCAGTTTCCCGCCGCCGGCCTCCATGCCCGCGATGAACCCCTCCATGTCCCCGGCCTTGAGCACCTCCAGGTACCCGTCGAAGAAGAGCGCGGCAAGCTGGCCCTCCTCGATGGCGTGGGTTCCCCCGAGCATTGCCAGGGACCGCACCTTCTGCGGGGAGCGGGCGGCCAGCGCCAGGCCGACGCGTGCGCCGAAGGAGTACCCGACGATGTGCACCGACTCGTGGCCCGTGGCGTCCAGGACGGCATGGACGTCGCCGAGCATCGATTCCATGGAATAGGCGGACGCCT
Source organism: Paeniglutamicibacter sp. NPDC012692 (assembly GCF_042901625.1). Taxonomy (NCBI): domain Bacteria; kingdom Bacillati; phylum Actinomycetota; class Actinomycetes; order Micrococcales; family Micrococcaceae; genus Paeniglutamicibacter; species Paeniglutamicibacter sp. NPDC012692. Next base: position 139,417 of record NZ_JBIBDE010000007.1, on the reverse strand, counting down.
CGTGCGGCTTGCCCGAGCGTCCGTGCCCGCGCAGGTCCATGCGGATGGTGGAGAATCCGGGTTCCAGCGCCCTGACGTAGCCCAATCCGCGCCAGATCGATCGCGAAAGCGCCGAGCCGTGCAGGAGCAACACCGGCGGGGCTTCCGTGGCGCTCGCGTCGAAGTGGATAGTGTGGGCATCAACCGGATTTACTGCATGGGGCATGCCCTCGAGCTTATGGCAACGGCGCCCCGACCCGAGAAAAGGACAGTTGTGATGAATGACGACCTGACCCCCGTGATTGTTGCCGGGGCCCGCACGCCCTTCGGGAAGTTCCGCGGTGCGCTGTCCTCGGTGCAGGTCAACGACCTGGGCGCCCACGCCATCGCCGCCGCACTGGAACGCAGCGGGGTGCCGGCCGAAAAGATCGGCCACGTGATCGTCGGCCAGGTCATCCTGGCCGGTGCCGGCCAGGGGCCGGCGCGCCAGGCCGCGATCAAGGCCGGCATCGGGTGGAACGTCCCGACGGTGACCGTGAACAAGCTCTGCCTGTCGGGCCTGACCGCCGTGATCGATGCCGCCCGCATGATCCGCTGTGGCGAGGCCGATTTCATTATCGCCGCCGGCCAGGAGTCCATGTCCAACGCCCCGCACCTGGTGCGCGGGATGCGGTCGGGGCTCGCCATCGGTGACCGCGGCATGGAGGACTCGCTGAACCACGACGGGCTTGACGATCCGTTCTCCGGCGAGCTCATGGGTTCCGCAACCGACCGCGGCAACATCGAACGCGGCATTCCGCGCGCCGAGCAGGACGCCTTCGCCGCGGCCTCGCACCAGCGGGCGGCTGCCGCCCGGGAAGCGTTGGACGCCGAAATCGCTCCGATCAGCATTCCGCAGCGCCGCGGCGAGGATCTGGTGGTCTCCCGGGACGAGGGAATCCGGCCCAACACTACGGCCGAGCAACTGGCAGCCCTGCGCCCGGCGTTCTCCACGGATCCCGCCGCGACGATCACCGCGGGGTCCTCCTCGCCACTCTCGGACGGTGCGGCGGCACTCGTCGTTGCTTCCAAGGGGGCGGCACGCAGGGCCGGTTTGGGCTGGCTGTGTGAAATCGGCGCCCACGGGCAGACGGCCGGACCCGATGGTTCCCTGCATTCACAGCCGAGCGACTCGATCCTTGCCGCCCTGGCCAAGGAGGGACTGAAAGCATCGGACCTGGACCTGATCGAGATCAATGAGGCGTTTGCCTCGGTGGTGCTGCAGTCCGCCAAGGACTTGGGGCTCGACCCCGGCACGATCAACAGGGAGGGTGGGGCCATCGCCCTGGGCCACCCGGTCGGTGCATCCGGCGCCCGGCTGGTGCTGCACCAGGCCATGGAACTGGCCCGTCGCGGTGAAGGCGTCGGCGTGGTGGCACTTTGCGGCGGCGGCGGGCAGGGCGACGCATTGATCCTGCGCGCATGATTTCACACGTGGCTGTCGGGGCTTATACAGCGAACGCATAGCTTGGTTTCCTAGAGTAATTACTACCTCATGAAGGTGCGAGTGATGAGAGCACCGGTTGGATTTCAGGTTTATTCCCCCAAACCTTTCCGACCGGTGCTCAACCTTTTAAGCAGCATTGTTTCACCACGGCGAGGGATGGCCTACCCCCTCGACATTGCTTCCACTTGAGACCAGACTGGAGATAGTGGAACCCTCCGATTCGAAGGGCACCTCGCACTACGGATTTAGGAGCGCGTGTGATGAGTGAAGAACCAACCGAAGAAGTCGTCGAAGCCGAAGAAAAGCCGGAGCACCATGCCAGCGAGCACGACGAGGCCTTGGTCGAGGAGTGGGAAGACGAATCCTTCCCGGCGTCGGATCCACCGTCGAATTATTAGCTCATTGCATACTGCCAAGGAATACTCAGCTACCACACAGCTTCGCAAAATAGGCTGAAGCTACCTTCTCAAGGTGCGAGTGATCAGAAGAACCGGTCGCGGCGGAGTTTCACCTCCTTAGCCGTCACGACCGGTTCTTCACTTTTAACTTCAGGCCGCTTCTTGCAGCGGTCCTGGCCGGCAACACCGCGACATTTCGCCAAAACTGTCACAATCGCACAAATTAACACACGATTTAGCACAGAAAACCGGTTTCATATGGACGTCGGGGGCACTGGCGACAAGAATGGACGAGGGCAAAACGCCCCTCATGATCGCTACCCCGCAGGAGAACACCCTCACCATGGCCGAAGAGCTCCGCTATTCCCCCGTTCCCGAAACACACCAGCCGTACGTTGCCGCGGCCGACCGCTACGCATCCACCGGCTACCGCCGGGTGGGAAACTCCGGATTGGTCCTGCCTCCGATCAGCCTCGGCCTGTGGTGGAACTTCGGTGACAACCGTCCGTTCGACACCCAGCGCGAGGTGTTGCGCCATGCCTTCGACCACGGCATCACCCACTTCGACCTGGCCAACAACTACGGCCCGCCCTACGGATCGGCGGAAGAAAACTTCGGCCGCATGATGCGCGGCGACTTCAAGGCCTACCGCAACGAACTCATCATCTCCTCGAAGGCCGGCTGGGACATGTGGCCAGGCCCGTACGGCAACCTGGGATCGCGCAAGTACATCATGGCCTCGGCCGACGAATCCCTCGCACGCATGGGCCTGGACTACGTGGACATCTTCTACTCGCACCGCCCGGACCCGGGGACCCCGATCGAGGAAACCATCGGCGCCCTCGATACGTTGGTTCGCCAGGGCAAGGCCCTCTACGTCGGCATTTCCTCCTACTCCCCGGAGCGCACCGCCGAGGCCGCACGGGTCGCCAAGGAAATGGGCACCCCGCTGGTCATCCACCAGCCCTCCTACTCCATGCTCAACCGCTGGGTCGAGGACGGACTGCTCGACACGCTCAAGGAACACGGCATGGGGTCGATCGCCTTCACCCCGCTGGCCCAGGGCCTGTTGACGAACAAGTACCTCACGGATGAATCCGCGATTCCGGCGGGCGGCCGCAACTCCCTCGAGGGACACCTGACCCCGGAAAACCTTGAAAAGATCCGGAACCTGGCACGCGTCGCATCCGAACGCGGACAGTCCCTGGCGCAGATGGCCATCGCCTGGTTGCTGCGGGACGGCGGCGTGACCTCCGTCCTGATGGGCGCCTCCTCGACGGCGCAGCTCGACGAGAACCTGGGAGCACTGGAGAACACCGCCTTCACCGCCGAAGAGCTGGACCTGATCGACAGGATCGCCCTGGGCGAGGCCGGCATCGACCACTGGCGCACGGCCGCCACAAGCTAAGCGGCCCGCGCCAAACGACTTGAAACCCTGCGAAATACGTATTTCGCAGGGTTTCAAGTCGTTAACGACGAATACCGAAGTAGCTGAATTCTAAGGCTGCGGATATGCTCGTAGGCGACCCGTGATGGGGTTCACAAATCGCGGTTTTCAAGACATGATAGAACCGTACGTGGCGAGCAACCCAGATTTCCGCCGCCCAGTGACTATAGAAGGAGCATGGCAGTGACCGCCAACGCCCAGACGACGACAGCCCCAGGCTACCGAGTTATCAACCCCGCCACCGGTGCCGTGGTTGAAGAATTCGCCACCGCAACCGACGCCGAGATCCAGGACGCGCTGTCCGCAGCCGAATCCGGCTACCAGTCCTGGAAGAACGTCGACATCAACGAGCGCGCAAAGATCGTTGCCCGCGTGGGTGAACTCTTCGCCGAACGAGCCGACGAACTTGCTGCCATCATCACCGAGGAAATGGGCAAGCCGCTCTCGCAGTCCAAGGGTGAAGCAGAATTCTGCAAAGACATCTTCGAGTACTTCGCCACCGAGGGCCCGTCCCTTGCCGCCAACCAGGAAATCAAGGCGATCGGCGGCGGCAAGGCCATCATCGAGCGTCTCCCGGTCGGCCCGCTGCTGGGCATCATGCCGTGGAACTACCCGTACTACCAGGTTGCCCGCTTCGCGGCACCGAACCTGGTGCTCGGCAACACCATCGTGCTCAAGCACGCCGAAACCTGCCCTCGCTCGGCCCTGGCCATCCAGAAGATCATGGACGATGCAGGCGTGCCGGCCGGCGTGTACAACAACGTCTTCGCCAGCCACGAGCAGATCTCCACGATCATCGCCGATGACCGTATCCAGGGCGTCTCACTGACCGGCTCCGAGCGTGCCGGCGCGATCATCGGCGAACAGGCCGGGCGCAACCTGAAGAAGGCCGTTCTGGAACTCGGCGGCTCGGACCCTTACGTGATCCTTGATTCTGCCGACATCGCACAGGACGCAGCGACGGCCTGGGGCACCCGCATGGAGAACACCGGTCAGGCCTGCAACTCCAACAAGCGCATGATCGTCATGGAAGACATCTTCGATGACTTCGTGGGCGAACTGACCAAGCTTGCCACCGGCCTCGTCCCGGGCGACCCGGCTGTCGAGGCAGAGGGCACCTTCGGTCCGCTCTCCACCCGCGGTGCCGCAGAAGCCCTGGCCGCGCAGGTCCAGGACGCCGTCGACAAGGGCGCAACCCTGCACGCCGGCGGAGTACTGCACGAAGGCCCGGGCGCCTACCTGGCCCCGACCGTCCTTTCGGGCATCACCAAGGGCATGCGAGCCTACTACGAAGAGCTCTTCGGCCCGGTTGCCGTTGTCTACAAGGTGTCCTCGGACGAGGAAGCACTCGAGCTGGCCAACGACTCCCAGTACGGCCTGGGCGGCGCTGTATTCTCCACAGACCCGGCGCGTGCAGCCAAGGTCGCATCACGTCTGGTGACCGGCATGGCCAACGTCAACACCCCGGCAGCCGAAGGCGCAGACATGCCTTTCGGTGGCGTGAAGCGCTCGGGCTTCGGCCGTGAACTCGGCCCGCTGGGCATGGAAGAGTTCGTCAACAAGCGTCTGTTCTACGTAGCCGACTAATTTCGTAGCTGCATGCACTTTGGCCGTGTAGGCCCCCATAACGGGGCCTACACGGCCAAAGCTTCTTAAAGACCCCTGCGAAGCGCCCGTCGCCCGGCTCACCAGGGTGGAACGCTCGGGGATACGGCAAGCGGGCACTCTTGCGCCTTCAAGGCCACGGAACCGATCTGCGCGGCGGGGTTCCGGTCCGTGCCTATTCGGAATGTTTGAGCGTGCCGATGGCAGCGTCCTTGGCGTTGAAGATTTCCAGCGAACCCGAAACGATTTTTGCGGATGTCGCATCCGAGAGCCAGGTATCCACGCCCTCACAGAACATCCGGGTTGAGGCCAGCGGGCCAAAGATGACCTTGCCGTCGGATTCTTTCCAGGTTCCGACCAAACGGTTGCATCCGTCGGTTCCGTGCAAGGTTCCGCCTTCTTCCAAGACAAGCTGCGGTTTCCCTTCTTCCGTCACGCCCCAGGTACCCACCGGGTTCGGCTCTTCGGCGGTTCCGGCAGCACAGGCGGACAAGAGCAAAGCGGCACCCAAGGCGGCGGCCAGACCGATCTTCTTCATGTGCTCAGCTTACGACGCGCCCAACGCCATTCGCAGTAGTTGAGCCGCGCTTATGCGATTCGTGACGGACTTTCCGACGATCTGCGCCATACATATTCGAAATGCCTAGTTTTTGCGTTGGGCACACGTTCTCCAAAACCTCGCGGGACAATTCACTAATCAGTTCTTCAGCGCGGAAACTCGATTCACACAAGTCTTTAATTGGCTCAACGTCACTGCCCTGCACGCATTGCGAAATACGCGTGGACCCGAATTACTGAATAGAGTGGTGGTATTGCCCATTGCAAGGAGTCAGGTTATGTCAGTGAAGCGAAACCGGAGGGCGGGCCGAGGCCCGAACCCGTCCGAGACGCCGTCCGTATCAAGCGCGGTTGCAAATCCGCCGCATTACACGGTCTCCGGCCTGTGGACCGACGGTTTGGGACGTTCGGCCATCCGCGCCGTCCAAATCCTTGTCGTTGCGTGCCTGGCCGCAGCTGCCATCTTCGTCTTGCTGCGCCTGAGCCTCATCGCGCTGCCCGTGCTGCTGGCCCTGATTGTTTCCAGCGCGCTGTGGCCACTGGTACGAGCGCTGCGCAAGGTCATGTCGTCGTTGCTGGCTGCCTGGACGGTCTTCTTGGGCTCGCTTCTGGTGCTTGGGGGAATCGGTACCGCGCTGGTGTACTCGGTGTTGGCCGAATGGCCTACCTTGGTCGCCAAGGGTGTTGAAGGCTTCAACAAGATACAGGGCATGCTGAACCAATTGCCATGGACGATTTCGCAGGAACAAATCAATCAGGCAATCAAACAAGTCACGGGCTTCCTCACAAGCTCACAGTTTGGCGCCGGAGCACTCAACGGAATCTCCGCCGCCGGGAACTTCTTCACCGGGCTCGTATTGCTGCTGGTGATCCTGTTCTTCTTCCTCAAGGATGGGGACAAGATCTGGGCGTTCTTCATTTCGTGGATGCCCCGGCACCAAATGCACAGGTGGCAGGCCTCGGGTGCGCGAACCGTTGAAACCCTCGGCGGTTACATGCGTGGAACGGCAACCATTGCCGCCGTCGATGCCATCTGCATTACCGTGGCTTTGCTGCTTCTCAGGGTGCCGTTGGCGATCCCGCTCGGCGTGGTCACGTTCATGGCCTCATTCATCCCGATGGTCGGCGCCACCTTTGCCGGTGCCCTCGCCACATTGGTCGCATTGGTGACCAACGGCCCGGTCGTGGCTCTCATCGTGGTCGGCGCCGTGATCGTGATCCAGCAGCTCGAAGGCAATTTCCTGCAGCCAGTGGTCATGGCCCATGCCCTGAACCTGCATGCCCTGGTGATCTTGCTGGCATTGGCTGCCGGAACCGTGCTGGGTGGACTTGTTGGTGCCGTGCTGGCCGTGCCGTTGACCGCCGTGGCTTGGTCGATCACCAAGATCTGGGCGGGCCGTGACCTGCAGGCAAAGGCGCTCGACGACACCGATGAACCGGCGGACGGGGAATCGCCCGCCGCACACGTCGTGGCTCCAGCGGCGACCTCATCGCCCCGCGAAGACGAGGCCAGCTCCGACGCCGCGGGGGCAACCTCGAACGAGTCCGGGCAGCCTCACACAAGATTGCCCGTGCCCGGGAACACTCCGCCGGAAACGTCCGTATAGCCGCCGCTGAGACGACGGAATCGCAATGGGCGGTGGATCCAAACAATCTGTTTGGATCCACCGCCCATTGGCGTTTTCAGGTCTGCACGCTTTGGGCGATGAGTCGGCCTACTTCAGGTACTTCTTCTTGACCCACCCCGTCTTGCCCGCATAGCGGACCTGTGACCATGAACCCTTAGCGGCCTTGAAAGTCACCTTTTTGCCCTTGGGAATGACGAGAATCGATTTGCTGGACGTCGAAGCCGACTTGCGCAGATTCAGGCCGGTCTTGGTGGTCTTGGTCTTGACGGGCGCCTTGTAAACGGCCAGTTGTTTCGCGGGAACCCACCCCGTCTTGCCCGCATAGCTCACCCGCAACCAAGAACCGCTCTTCGCGTTTACGGTCACCTTCTTTTTCGCTGCGACGCTTCGAACCGATGCCGACTTGGAATCCGGAGACTTCCGTATCGTGACCTTCGCCTTCGTCGTGTAGGACTTCTTCTTCAGCGACGTCACGGCTGGTGGCTTTTGGGTCGGAGGCTGTGCGGTGGATCCGGCTTTCATCAGGTCTGCAGTTCGGAGCCACCCGGAGACCTTTCCTGCCTGGATCTGGGACCAGGTGCCGACGGTACGGCGGATGCTCACCTGTGTTCCGCGTTTGAGCGACTGGGTCTCCGCGTAGCTGTATCCGGCGCCACTTCGGAGTTTGAGGTCGCGGGTCACTTGATGGGTCGTGGCAACCGTCGAGGGGTCAATGTCTGCGATCTTGCTGATGAGCGCGGACGAAACCCAGCCTTCGTTGCTCCCGTATTTCACGCGCGTCCAGCCGCTGGCGCTTTCATATGCCTTGAGGGTTGAACCTGCCGGCAGCGTCGTAATCCTCGAGTACCAGCTGGCCGCGCCCGAACGCATGTTCAGCACGTCGGGGTTCCTATAGGTCGCAAAGGGGATTTTTACGCCGTTGGTCACGGTTCCGGCGGTCGTCAGCGACCCGGCAGGGGCTTCAGCAAGCTTTCCGGGAGAGACTGCAAAGCGGTTCATCCACCCGGCAAGCGAGCCGTACTGTACCTTGACGAAGTCGCCATTGAGCAACCCGTTGATCGCACCGGGTTTGCTCGTGACCTCGGTGTTTCGCCCAGGACGGCCCAAGACCTTGGAGGAGGTCGAGGCGGACGCAAACACCTCGGTCTTGCCCCTCGCGTAATAGGTGCAGCTCTTGTTGTAGCCTGCGTAGTTCGCGGCGGCGTTGGCTTTCAGGTCCACGCCGCGGTTCTTGAGGAACGTGACAGGATTAAGCACATTGGCATCGGAAGAGTAGAACCTGTCCTTCCAGATCTCCAGGTGCAAGTGTGGGCCGGTTGCGGGTCCCGAGTCACCCACCCTCGCGATCTGTTCTCCCGCCTTGACCACGTCGCCGACCTCGACCATGACGTCGTTGGGCCACATATGCATGTACGCGAATTCATACCTGGCGCCATCGATCTGGTGTTCGACAACGATGATGCCCGACTTCGTGCTGGTACCCTTCACGATCGAGCGAACCTTGCCGGTGGCGATGGCATAGATCGGTTCGTTGTCGTCCGCACCCATGTCCTGGCCCAGGTGGAACGTTGACCCACCGATCACCGGGATGCAACGCGGTCCCATGGGGGAGGTCATCTCATACTGTTTGGCCTTGAGCGGCAACACGAAGGCCGGCGTTCGGGTCGTGGCGGCGCTCTCGGTGTCCATTGGCGCCATCGCCGCTGCCGGTAGCGTGCTGAACGTCAATGCGGCGGCAATTGCCCCGGATAATAGCGCCCGTAAGTATCGTGGTGCGGTCTTCACCAATGGTCTCCCCCTCAAGAGTTTTGGGCCCACGGATGGGCCCAAAATGCTGCAGGCATCTTTGATGCGATTCATCGCATCGCTCCTTACCTTATGCAAGAAGTGATTACCGCGCAGGGAAAAACCTTTTTTGACGGCGTTTCTAACGCAGGTGGGAGGTGTTTACCCAACCGTTGAAACGCCCATACTGAACTTTGGTCCATTGCCCACGATTGGCAATTGCGAGTAGTTCTTCCCCGGCATTGATCTGTGTCAGCGCACGGTAGTTGGCCGAGGCACCCTGGTACAAGGTCGTTTGCACTGCGGTCACGGGGGTGGTTGAGGAGAGATACCGAGGTTGCAGCTGGCTGGCCGGAACCCAGCCTTGCTCCTGGTCAATGACGATCCGGCGCCAAGCCCCCAGGGATCCGTTAACCCGGACCATGGTTCCAGCCTGAAGGATCCGCATGACGGGATACTGGTCCCCCACTCCCGTCCGCACGTTGAGTCGGACCGTTGTCGTGAATTCGACGGGGGCCAGGGATTGGATTCCGGTGGCGGGGCGCTGGATGTTGACTTGTTCAAGGTATGCGCTGGGAACCCATCCGGTGTCCTGCCCCGTGGCTACCTTGGTCCAGGTTCCGGTCTCGTCAAGTTTGCGAACGAGAACGTCGGCCGCCAGTACCCGCAACACCGGGTAGTTGGTTCCCGAGCCCTTGCGCAGGTTCAGGTCCGCGGTACTGCGATGCGTGGGGATGAAGTCGTCATCGGCAGGCTCGGCAGGACTGGCCGCACTTCGCGGGGTGAAGCCCCGGGCAATCACGGGAGCTGGTTTTGGCGCGCGGACAATCGGCGGTGTCACTGCTTGGACGACGGAAAGACGTTCGAGGCACTGCGCCGGCAACCAGCCGAAGTTCTGCTGGTGTTGCACGCTGGCCCACAGACCGCTGATACGCAGCAAGTAGACTTCCGAGCCTTCGGCCAAAATGCATTGCGTGGCGTAGTGCCGCCCAGCCCCCTTGCGCAGCTTGAGCTCCGACGTCGTTCGGTGCGTGGGTCCCGCAACGACAACCGCAATGGGGATCGGGTTGGTGCGCGCAAAATCGGCTTTTTTCATGGCTTACCCGCACTTCGGGCAGCGCCAGGGAGGCATTCTTTTATGGTGAGGATTGCACATACGTGAAACACGTTCTGATGACCTCACTGAGTGAATTGGAAAGATGTGGGTGGCGCCTGGATCCGTGGTGCTGGCGGGAACACGCGAAAATACCCAAAAGCTGCGTGTACGTACCTACATGTTATTGCACACACGGCAAAGGCCCCCAGTCAGCGACCGGGGGCCTTTGTCACACCCACTTGGGGGCATGTAACCAAGCCGCACTTTTACCTGGACATTTGTGGTTTTCAGCGGCGCGTCCGAACGCCGCACCGGCGTTCGCAATGGGGCACTCTGCGGGCCGGAAATCACAACGATCCCGTCGGGTGTGCCGGACTACGAAGCTACGCTCATCCAGGTACCGGCGTCTTGGGGCATGTTCATGAGTGAGAACTCCCAATTCACGCCGACGCAACCGGCTCATGCATCCCCCAAGAACCCACGATCCGGTAGCGACAGCCCAATCCGTCGACGCGGAAGTCCGCGAGTACGAATTTCACGCTTGCCTGATCGAGTTCTTCGAGTCCCGTCCCCAGGCAATCCTCGATTGCTCGATCCAACGGGGCAGGTGCTTCACACATCAGTCCCGTTGGATCGTGGTGCTTGGAGGCCGGATCCATTTGGGCCGTCCGGACCGAGACGCGAACCGCACCATCCCGCATGCGGCCATGTTGGTGGCGTGTTATGCCTGGCGGGTCGCCAATTCTGCGTCCAGTCGCAGCAAGCCGTTGCCTTCATTGCCGATCATTTTCACGCGGTCAAGGATGCCGCCGACTGTGGCTTCCTCTTCAACCTGTTCTTCGATGAACCAGTTCAGCAGTGGCACCGAGTCGATGTCTCCCTCGTTCTGGGCCAAGCGGTACAAATCGCGGATGGATTCGGAGACCTTCTTTTCGTGCGCCAGCGATGCAACGAATGCGTCCTGAACGGTTTCGACGAAAACGTCCGGCGCGCTCAAGGTGCCGATGCGGGGATGGGCCGCCCGGTCAACCATGTGTGTGGTGAACTTTTCGGCGTGTTCCAGTTCCTCGGCTGCCTGGGCGCGGAACCAACCGGCGATGCCGGGCAGGCTCAGCACATCCATTTCGATGGCGAGCTGGCGGTACACGGTGGCAGCCTGGAGTTCGAGGGTGATCTGGTCGTTGAATGCGTCTGCAAGCTTTCCTGTAAGTTCCATACCGAACACGCTACGGGTTCTCTCGTGCCTTGTCACCGAAGTACGGCCGTACTTACCGGGCCACAAATATGGCACACAAATGGGTCCGGTAAACCCCGGGCAAGGTGAAGCTCACCTAACGGACGGCTACGTCGCGACCGGATCCCTGAACCGGCCGGAAGGCCCTCCCGCCTACCGCCTAGGCTTCGGCGGCAGGCGCCTTCTTGTGGATCTTGGAGGTGACCCACTGGGCATCACGGACACCAAGCAACAGCCCCGCAACCAGGATTGCCAGGCTGGCCAGCAGCGAGCCACGGTGAACCGCATCCGGGATGTCAACGAAGAAGCCGGCGACCGCGGGGACGACCAGCACGGCCGCCCCGGCAACGAGCCCGATGTTGGTCTTGGCCGCAGCGGCGTGGTGCCCCAAAAGCCAGCACCTGTCGCAGTGGGTCACGGCCTTGGTCCGGATCCCGATCAACGAATTGCGCCCGAGCCTTCCGGTGGACAGCGACCGCAAGGACAAACCCACGAAGCCAAAAACCAGCAGCACCAGAAGTGTCATGGCCAGCTCGATGAGCGACTCGGTTTCCATGCGTTGCGTCTCCCTGAATCCGGCCGCCCGCCCTGAAACCCAGGAGGCGCAGCAAATCACGCAATCTTACTATGCGTGTTTTTGCCTGACTTCCCACCGCGCCCACAAACAGCTGGGGCAGGGCCCGTGAAGCGGACACTGCCCCTGCCAAGCTGCAACGCTTGGCCGCTGGGTTCAGCCGCCCAGGCCGGCCCGGCGCAACGCCTCCGCCATGGCGGTGTTGGCGTTGGAACCGGCGCCTCCGGCGGCTGCGTTGCCCTGCTTCGGACGTGCCGGCCGGGAGCCGTTGCCCGGCCCGCGTTCGCCCCGAGCATCCCCGCCGCGCGGCTGACGCGGGCCGCGCTGTTCGGGGCGCTGGCCGTCGCGCTCGGGCTTGGCCGCGGCGGGCTCGTCGTCAAGGCGCAGGGTCAGCGAGATGCGCTTGCGCACGGGATCGACCTCCAGCACCTTGACCTTGACGACCTGCCCGGAGGTGACGACGTCGCGCGGATCGGAAATGAACTTGTTGCTCATCGCCGAGACGTGGACCAGGCCGTCCTGGTGCACCCCCACGTCGACGAACGCGCCGAAGGCCGCGACGTTGGAGACGGTGCCCTCCAGGATCATGCCGACCCGCAGGTCGCCGATCTTCTCCACGCCCTCCTTGAGGTTGGCGGTCTTGAAGTCCGGGCGCGGGTCGCGGGCCGGGCGCACCAGCTCGGCGATGACGTCCTGCACGGTGGGCAGGCCGAACTGGTCGGTGACGAAGTCGGCGGCATTCAGGGTGGACACCGACTGGTTCCCGGCCGTCGCTGCACCCAGCAACGCCTCGGCCAGCCCGTAGGCCTCCGGGTGCACGGCCGAGGCGTCCAGCGGCTGCTTGCCGCCGGTGACGCGCAGGAAGCCGGCGCACTGCTCGAACGCCTTGGCGCCCAGGCGCGGCACCTTCAGCAGCGCCTTGCGGGTGGCGAAGGGTCCGTTGGCGTTGCGGTAGTCGACGATGTTGCGGCTCAGCAGCGGGCCGACGCCGGCGACGCGGGCCAGCAGCGCCGGGGAGGCGGTGTTCACGTCGACGCCCACGGCGTTCACGCAGTCCTCCACCACGGCGTCCAGCGAGCGGTCCAGCTTCGCCGGGGTCAGGTCGTGCTGGTACTGGCCCACGCCGATCGACTTGGGCTCGATCTTCACCAGCTCGGCCAGGGGATCCTGCAGTCGGCGGGCGATCGACACGGCACCGCGGATCGAGACGTCGAGGTCGGGCAGCTCTGCGCTGGCCAGCGCGGAGGCGGAGTAGACGGAGGCGCCGGCCTCGGAGACGATCACCTTGGCGGGCTTGTTGGTCAGCTTGGCGATGACCTCGCCGGCCAGCTTGTCGGTTTCCCGGCTGGCGGTGCCGTTGCCCACCGCGATGAGTTCGGTGCCGTGCTTCTGCGCCAGTGCGACAAGCGTTGCGACGGACTGGTCCCACTTGTTGGCCGGGGCGTGCGGGTAGATGGTCGCGGTGTCCACGACCTTGCCCGTCGCGTCGACGACGGCGACCTTCACGCCGGTGCGCAGACCCGGGTCCAGGCCCAGCACGGCGCGGTTGCCGGCGGGGGCCGCGAGCAGCACGTCGCGCAGGTTCGCGGCGAACACCTTCACGCTGGCCTCCTCCGCGGCTTCGAAGAGGCTGGTGCGCAGGTCCGACTCGAGCCGGGCGAGCAGGCGCCCGCGCCAGGCCAGGCGCACGGTCTGGCCGAGCCACTTGCCGGCCGGGGCGTCGGCATTCGCCTTGATGCCCAGCGACCTGGCGACGGCGGCCTCGTAGCCGGCGCGGGCCTCGGCGAGCGCGTCCTCGTCGCGCGGGTCTGCCTCGGCCAGCTCCAGGTTCAGCGCGCCGTCCCGCTCGCCGCGCAGCAGGGCCAGCACCCGGTGGGAGGGCTGGGTGGCGACCGGCTGGACGAAGTCCTCGTAGTCGGAGAACTTCGCGGCGTCCGCGGCGGCGACGCCGGGCGCGGTCTTGGAGGCGATCTTGCCCCGGGTCCACAGCCGCTCGCGCAGTTCGCTCACCAGCACGGCGTCCTGGGAGGCGCGTTCGGTCAGGATCGCACGGGCGCCGGAGAGGGCGTCGGCGGCCGCATTGATCTCGTGCTCGGTGTTCAGGAAGCCGGCGGCCAGCGCCTCCGGGTCCTGGGTGGGGTCGGCAACCAGCGAATCGGCCAGCGGTTCCAGGCCCGCCTCGCGGGCGATCTGCGCGCGGGTGCGGCGCTTGGACTTGTACGGCAGGTACAGGTCCTCGAGCTCCGACTTGGTGGCGGCGGCGTTGATCGCGGCCGCCAGCTCGGGGGTCAGCTTGCCCGCGTCGTCGATGGACTTCAGGATCGCGGCGCGGCGGTCCTCGAGCTCGCGCAGGTAGCGCAGCCGCTCCTCGAGCATGCGCAACTGGGCATCGTCCAGGGTGCCGGTGGCTTCCTTGCGGTACCTGGCAATGAACGGCACCGTGGAACCGGCATCGAGCAGTTCGACGGCGGCCTTCACCTGCCAGGTGGCAACGGGGGTGGTGCCTGCCGAAAGTTCGGCGGCAATGGTGTCAAAAATTCGCTTCTGGCTCACCCGTACTAGTTTGCCGCATGCACCGGCGCGGATGCGGGTGCGAACCGCGCACGCCTCCGCGCCGCGGCGGCCTTCGGTGCAAACGCCGCTGTCGTAAATACGACAGCGCGCAAGGCGGCGCCCGGATGCCCAAACATGCGATGCTTGATTTCGACTGTGTCGGGAGCCTGGCGGCTACCGGGCCAGGTCGTCCCAGTACCCAGCGAAGGAAGCCGCGAGCAGTGAACACCTCCGAACAAAAGACCGCATCCATGCCGGCGCCAAAGAAAGCCGACCCGAAGCTGCCCCGGCTGGCCGAGGTCCCCGCATTCACCGAGTGGATGGCGCAGGGCTGGGCGGATCCGGAGCGCACCCCCGCGGCCGGCGTGGATGCCGCGGCGGCAGCCGCTGCCCACCGCAACAAGCTCTCCGCGGCGCTTCCCGGGTCGACCATCGTGGTCGCCGCCGGCTGGGCGCCGGTCCGCAGCAACGACTGCTTCTACGAGTTCCGACCGCACTCGGACTTCCTCTGGCTGACCAACTGCAACGCCGAGGGCGCCGTGCTGGTTGGCACCCCGCGCCCCGGCGGCCACGACTACCGCCTGTTCGTCCCGGCCCCGGCGCTCCCGGGCGACCCGGCGTTCTTCACCAGCGCCGCGCACGGCGAGCTCTGGGTCGGCGCCGCACACGGCCCCACCCACTGGGAACAGGCCCTGGGCCTGCCCACCTCCCCGCTGAGCGCCCTCGATGCCGCGCTGTCCAAGCTTTCCGGCGCCGAGGCCGCGGGCAACCTGGATTCCTCCATGGTTTCCACGCACGGGCTGAACCCGTCGGCCACCCTGCGCCGCACCCTGGGCGAACTGCGCCTGTTCAAGGACGCCTGGGAAATCAACGAGCTGCGCAACTCGGTCATCCACACCGTCGAGGGCTTCTCGCAGGTCATCAACGAGATCCCCCGGGCCATCGCGGGCGGCGGCGAACGCTGGCTGCAGGGCACCTTCGACAGGGTGGCCCGCACCCACGGCCACGGCCCCGGCTACGCCACCATCATCGGCTCCGGCCACCACGCCCCAACCCTGCACTGGGTGCGCTGCGACGGACCGGTCCTCGAGTCCGAGCTGCTCCTGCTGGACATGGGCGTCGAGGAAAGCAGCTTCTACACCGCGGACGTCACCCGCACCTTCCCCGCCAACGGCCGCTTCACCACCGCCCAGCGCGAGGTCCACGACCTGGTCGAGAAGGCGCACCGCGCCGGCCTGGCCGAGCTGGCCCCCGGCAAGGACTTCACCGCCTTCCACTCCTCCATCATGGAGGTCATCGCCAACGGGCTGAGCGACTGGGGCATGCTCCCGGTCTCCGTCGACGAGGCGCTCTCCCCCGCGGGCCAGCACCACCGCCGCTGGCTGGTCTGCGGTGTCGGCCACCATCTGGGCCTTGACGTGCACGATTGCTCCTCCGCCTCCTACGAGGAGTACCAGGGCGCCACGCTGCAGGAAAACATGGTCCTCACCGTGGAACCGGGCCTCTACTTCCACAAGCACGACACCATGGTCCCGCCGGAACTGCGCGGCATGGGCGTGCGCCTCGAGGACGACCTGCTGATCACCGCCGACGGCTACGAGAATCTCTCCGACCCGCTGCCCATCGACGCCGCGGGCATCGAGGCTTGGATGGCGGCACAGGCGGGAAAGAACGCATGAGCACAGCATCCGCAGACCGCGTCCTGACCATCACCAACGCGCTCATCTTCGACGGCGAGAACCCGGAGCTCATCAAGGGCAACGTGACGTTCAGGGACGGACTGGTCTCCGCCATCGGCGAGCAGGAGGAAGGCGATCTGCTCGACGCCGGCGGCAAGGTCGTCATCCCGGGCCTCATCGACGCCCACTTCCACGCCTACGCCATCTCGCTGGACGGCTTCCGCAACGAACGCGGCCCGCTGTCCTTCGCGGCGCTCGCCGGGGCCAAGCGCCTGGGCGAGGCCCTGTCCCGCGGCTTCACCACCGTGCGCGACGTGGCCGGCGGCGACATCGGCCTCTCCTCCGCCATCAAGGGCGGGCTGCTGCCCTCCCCGCGCTACTTCTACACCGGCCCGGCGCTGAGCCAGACCGGCGGACACGGCGACCCGCGCGAGGCGGACGTCGATGTCTGCTTCGGCCACGGGCACATGTGCGAGGTCGTCGACGGGATCGAGCCGCTGCGCGTCGCGGTGCGCGAACGCCTGCGCACCGGCGCCCACGCCATCAAGATCATGGCCAGCGGCGGCGTGGTCTCGCTGACCGACCCGCTGGCCATCCCGCAATACTCGGACGAGGAGATCTCCGTGGTGGTCGCCGAGGCAACCCGCCGCGGTTCCTACGTGGCAGCCCATGCCTACTCCCCGGAGGCCATCGCCCATTCGGTGCGCAACGGCGTGCGTTCGATCGAGCACGGCAACCTGCTCGACGAGCCCACCGCAGCCCTCATGGCGGAGCACGGCGCGTTCCTGGTGCCGACGCTGGCCGCCTACGCGGCCATGGACCGGCGCGGGGACGAGGTCGGCCTGCCGGAGGTTTCCAAGGCCAAGAACCTGGAGGTCCTCACCGCGGGCGGCGAGGCCATCAAGCTTGCGCTGGCCGCCGGCATCCCGGTGGGCTTCGGCTCGGACCTGATGGGGGATCTGGCCGACGAACAGCTCAACGGGCTGGCCCTGCAGATCCAGGCCGTGGGCGTCTTTGAGACGCTGCGCTCGGCCACCAGCGTGAACGCCGCGCTGCTGCAGGAACCGACGCTGGGCCGTCTGGCCCCGGGCATGGTCGCCGACGCGCTCATCCTGGACGGGAACCCGTTCGAGGATCCCTCGGTGCTCTTCGACGAGTCACGTCCGCGCACCGTGGTCCAGTGCGGCGCCGTCGTAGACCACGCCGCCAGGTAGGAATCGAACAACACACGTGGCACGCGCGCCCGGCGGCATCTGGATGCCTCCGGGCGCTCTCACAGCTTCCGTCCAAGGCCAACACCTAAGATGGAACGCATGAGAATTTTGCACGCCAAGACGCCCGTGTTCGCCGCAGCCGCCGTGCTGCTTGTTTCCTTGACCGGTTGCGCGGGGATTGCCGATACGGCTTCTTCGGCCGCTTCCTCCGCCGCCTCGCAGGTGGCGGATGGCGCCAAGAAGGAACTCATCAAGACCGTTTGCTCCCCCATCAAGGACGGCACCATCAACGCCGGGGACCTGAAGGTCCTCAACTCCATGGTCGATGCGGTGCGCAACGGCGGCCTGCCCAAGGAAATCGTGAGCGCCCTCGATGACGTCGCCGCGGCCGGGGACAATGTCCCCGCCGATGCCCAGGCCCGCCTGGTCACCGCCTGCGACAACGCGCTGAACAGCTAGCCCGAACCCGCATCCATGGGAAAAGCCAAACGCTCCGGCGTGGCCGCGCTGGCCGCCGCCGCGGGCCTCACGGCGCTGGTCTGCGTTTGGCTTTTCCTCCCCGCGCAGGATCGTCCCGGGGCCGAACCGGAGAGCCAACAGGCAACAATCCAGCACGTGGTCGACGGCGACACCGTCTACGTGCTGCTGGACGGCAAGCGCACCAAGGTGCGACTGCTCAATGTCGACGCCCCGGAAATCCCGCACCCGGACAAGCCGGGTGAGTGCTTCGGCGAGGAAGCCACCCGGTTCCTCGCAAAGAAGCTCCCCGAGGGCAGCAAGGTCCAGCTCGAATTCGACGTGGAGCGGCTGGACCGCTACGGCCGCACCCTCGCCGGGATCACCTACAAGGGCGAATTCATCAACGAGACGCTGGTGTCCTCCGGCTACGCCACCGCCATGAAGGTCAACCCCAACGTGAGGTTCTACGAACCGATGCGTGCTGCGCAGAAAAAGGCCGAACGCGCCAAGGTCGGCTTGTTCGATCCGGCCAACGGCTGCCTCTAGCCATTGTGTCCGGCGCGCTCGATACCCAACGAAACGATGGCCAGGACATCTTCTACCGGGAACACGTTGCGGAGGGTAAAGCGCACCTACACTTGGCAGAACACCGCGCCATCATTCGACCGCAGGAACTGTCCAACTGAATTCGATTCCCGGCGACTTGTCACCTAGAAGCTTTGCCGCGCGGCTCAAGTGCTTCGAAACGCGGCCCGGTATTCGCGTGGCGTACGCCCATGCCGGTCGCGCATCGCGCGCGACAGCTGATCTGGTCCGCTGAACCCGGAGGCCTCGGCAATGGAGGATATCGGCGCATTGCCCGGCTGCCGCAACAACAATTCGGCATGATCAAGCCGACGTTCCCTGAGCATTCCGGCAACCGACACATTGCGGCCCTCGAAGAGCCGGTATAGCTGCCGCCTGCTGACCCCTACGGCCTTGGCCAGGGTCTCGGCGCTGGTTCCGGGGTCGGCGTACTCGGCTTCAAGGATCCCCAACACATTGGCTCGAAGTCCCACGGAATGCTTGTCCATCAATTCGAACCCCTCCTCGAACAGCGTGCCAAGCCCTGTCAGAAGTTCGAGGATGGACCGTTCCAGGTAATCCCGCAGCGAATCGTCGCCGGCTCGCTGAAGCGATATGGCGCTTGCCACCAGTGACCGTATTGCTTCCGCCACCGGAACCCGGTCCAATACCGAAGCCGCCATGGTCGCAGTGTTGATGCCACGTGCCTCAAAGTAGCTGCGAGGCACGTGGAACAACAACACGTCCATGTCATTGCTGCTTGTGGAAAGGAACTCATGGTCCAGCAGGAGCGTCAGCAGGGAATCGGTTCTGCCTGCGGATTCTTGCCCTCGTTGGCGGGTAACAATCTTCCCCGTCTTGATAAGGCATATTTGAATATGGCGATCATTACCATCACCCAAATGGGCGCGGGAACGATGAAACGTCACCGCATCGCCCCTACTGTGAGTGACCATCAGGCGGCCATGGTGCCAGCCATCCACCCGCCCGGTGTAGGCATTCGGGTCTAGCGCGCGAATTGTCCAGGCCTGCGAGAGAGACGCGAGCTCGTCGGGCCTCCGGATGGACAGGCCCCCTGCAAACCGCTCTGCGTTGCGACGGATGCGCTCATTGTCTTCGGCAACCTCAAGTGCACGCTTCTGAACGCCATTGCGAGTAGTCATTAACCGCCATAATCCCACATGATGTGTGGTATTCGTTGGCACGACACCAAAAATTTATGGAAACGAACGCATTATTCCCGGAAGAAGTAGATCCCGGGTCCAAACAGAAGGTCCGGGGTTCCCATCTTGACGATGGAAACCCCGGACCTTCGAGGCGAAGAGAAGTCCCTTCTAACCCTTTACTCTGTTATGCCTTGCGGCGACGCAACAAGAGGATTCCTGCCCCGACAGCAAGCAAGCCGCCGAATGCCAGTCCCACGGCTTGGAAACCGGTGTTCGGCAAGTCTCCGGCGTTTTCACTGCCGTTGCCGTTGCCGTTGCCATTGTTGTTGCCATTGTTGTTGCCGTTGCCGTTGTTGCCTTCGTTTTCATCCCCGGTGTCCGGGACGACAGGCTTCTCGAAGGTGTTGACCACCTCGATGACGGTATCGCCGACGACGGTTGCAATGCCGTCATCCGAACCGTCTTCTTCAACGAAGGTCACCGTTGCGCCATGGTCAGATTCCTCCCGGACCTGGCATTCAGCACCAACGGGAACCCACACGGCTTTCTTCTCTCCGTGCTTGAGCTTGAAGGACGCGTCATCGCCGGCAAGCGACACACCGCCGAACTCGGTTGAACAGGTCAGCGAGAATTCGTAGGGGCCCGGCTTGCCGTGGACCACGGTCTTCTCCACTGTCAGCTTGGCCGCGTCGAAGGTGTTGGTCACGGTGACATTGACGGGTGCCCCGACATCGGCGGTGACCACGGCCGGGTTGGATGCATTGGCGTTGCTGATTTCAACGTCGCTGGCTCCTCCCTGGTCCGTTTCGGTCGCGAAGCATTCGGCGCCAACCGGAAGCTTTTCGACAAGAACGGTCTGGCCGCCCGTGATGGTCAGGCTCCTGGTTTCCAGCGGCGTCGGAACGTCGGTCCCGTTCGGCAGCGAGCAGGTCAGCTCAACGGTGAACACTCGGTCCCCCACAAAGCCCGCGGCGTCGCCATCGACGATCTTGTCCAGGTTCAATGCACCGTACTCGAACGTGTTCGTGGCGGTGATCTTCAGTTCCTGGACGGCGTTCGGATCCTCCTGTGCGGTGACGATCGCCGCGTTCCCGAAATCGTCGAAATCGATCGCGTGGGAGGTTGCGCCACCGGTGACCAGTTCCTCGCCGAAGCAATGGGCGCCGACGGGCAATTCGGCTGGCTTGCCGTTCGCATTGTTCAAGGTGAGGGTTTCCCCGCCCTTGATCGTGACGACCTTGGAGTAGACGTCGGCCCGAAGCGGTCCGTCCTCCCCCTCGACCGGAAGCTGGCAGGTCACCAGAATCCGGAACTGGGCATCCTTGGCCCAGGTCTCGCCGGCGGCTGCACCGGCAAGGTCCTTGGTCAAGGCGATGGTGCCCGAGGAGAACTTGTTGGCGTCCTGCCCGGTGAATGCCACCGTCTTGTCCTCGCCCTGGACAATGGTCGCGGTCAGCGGTTCAGGTGTTTCGTCTGCCCCGCCGTTGTCGGTTTCAGTGACGATGCATTCGGTTCCGGACGGCAGCGGCCCCACTTGTTCGGAGACCAGGGCTGCGGCTGAACCGTCACCCTTCAGCGTGATCGTGGACTGCTTGCCCAAGTCCAGCGGATTGCCTTCGTAGGTGCAGACCAGCGAGAACTTGAACGGCCCCTTGGCGAATTCCTCGTCGGCGCCGGATCCGGTGGTCGACTTGTGGATCGCCAGGGTCCCGCCGTCAAACGTGTTGGTCAGCGTCGCCTGCGCCGTGGTTCCCTGCTCGATCTTGATCGGAGCCGAGGTGCTTCCGGTCGCGGAGGCCGGATCCCAGGTGACCGCCGTGGCACCGTGCGAATCGCTTTCGCTCATCACGCATTCGGAGCCCGTCGGCACGTCGTCAAGAACGGTCTTTTCACCGGCCTTGACCTCCACCGTTTTGTTGGTGAAGTCCGTCAACGGCTTGCCGTTGAACGTACAGGTCAGCGAGACCTCGAACTTCTGGGGGGCAAGGGCCGCAGCATTTCCATCCACCTTCTTTTCGATCGCCAATTTGGCAAGCGGGAAATCGTTGGTGATTTCCGCAAGCTGGTAGACCGGCACGTCGGCGGGGTCCTGGCCCAGTGCGGATTCGATGTCCACGACAATCGGCTTGTCCTTCGGCGCGGAGCTGGTGCCGCCGGCCGCATCGATCTCGTAGATCTCGCAGCTGGCACCGGCAGGAATGCCGGTGATGTACTCCGGGTTGGTGGAGGACACCAGGTGCACCTTGTCCCACACCGTCAGTGGCGCAGCTGCGCCAACCGGCTGGGTGGTGCAGGTGACCTGGACGGGGAAGAGTTGTCGATCCACCGGCACGTTGCCCGGGTTCGCGCCAATCTTTTTCGCCAGTTCCAGCCGGCCGTACGAAAGGCCCACGCCGACCTTGATGGGTTCGGTCGGCGGCATGACGTTCGCCGAGCCGTTGGCCCGGGTGGTGGTTTCCGCATGGGCGAAGGAATTCCACGCAATGGTCGGGATGTTGACCTGATCCACCACGAGCGGGGTCTTCATCTCGAAGTTGATCTGTGCCGTGTCGCCCGGCTGCATCGCCTTGTCAAAGGCAACACGGAATTGCGCCGCGGTGACCTTGTCGGAGAATCCGTCGTTCCAGTCGCCCCCTGCGCACTGTGGCGCCGCGGGGTTCAGGTCCAGGTCCTTGGTGCAGACGGCATCGTAGACAGGCTGGTTGGTGTAGAGGTTGGTGAGCTCGGCGGTTGCCTTGCCACCCTCGGACTTGTAGGTGAGCTTGGGTACGGAGTTGAGCAGCGGACGGTTGTTCCACTCGGTTCCGCGGTCCTCGTTCACGTGGACACCGGTGTCCCCCGGGGCGGGGAACTGGTCGATGATGCGCATCTGCTTGGCTGGCTCGGTGCCGGCGTTCACCACACGCAACATGTAGTTGTAGGTGTCCCCCGGGTTCACCAGTGCGATGCACGGGTACGCGGTGTACGAGACGCCGTCGTTGTCCTTGGTGCTCGGGCAGGTGGAGTCCCCCACCGGAACGGTCTCGCCGCTCCAGGTGTGGTACCAACCCAGCGCGACATTGCCCGCAACCCACTTGCGCGAGTCGAAGGCCGCGCCGGCCGCCGTGGTGAGTTCCGCGGTGTCGGTGCAGTAGGTCTTGCCGTCGATCTCCTCGTCAATCCCGGGGTTCAACCCGGTGGGATCGGTACAGGTGAAGTCGTCGTTCCCGACGTTTGCACCCATCTTGTTGGGAACTTTGTCCCCCGCCTGCACGCCCGGCGCCAGCAGGACCTCGATCTCGAGGGAAACCCAGGCGTTGGGTGGAAGGACCCACTGGTCACCGAAGTCCCAGGTCACGTCGGTGACCTTTCCGTTGCCGTCGCGTACGGGAACGAATGACTGCACGGTCGGTTCCGCTGCGCCCGCCGGCAGGTTGCCGAAGGTGAGCTTGTAGGGGTGGCCGGCTACGCCGTCTCCGGCGAACTCCTCGTTGAGCTGCATGTGCTCATCGAGGTGGTCGATGACGTCGAGGTTCTTCAGGTTCGAGTCCCCCGTGTTGGTCACCTTGAGGTGGAACGGGGCCTTCTGGCCCGGCGCGATCGTGGTGTTCGGGGTCTTCTCGACATTCACCGACGAGCCGCCCGGAACCACCTCGATGTCGGCCTTGGCGTCAGGAATCGTTCCCGGCGTGCCGGGGGTCTCTTCCTGGATGATCGTCTCGTACTCGCCGTTCACGATGTTCTCGTGCGTGCCGACCGTCGAGGAGTTTCCCTGCTGGTTCGGATCGCGCAGCGATTCAAGTAGCGTCACGTCGAAGGTGAGCTCGCCCTGGCAGCCGGAGCCGCCGGTTCCCCCGGCCGTGGAGCACGGGGTGAGCACAAAGCCGCCGTTGTCCGTGGTGTTGGACGACGAGAACGTCGCGCGGATTCCGCGCACCTGGTCGTTTGTCACGCCCGCCGGCAAGGAAGCGCTGCCGGCCGCGACGCCAGTGACCCACTGGCCGTTGACGAGTGCATCGATGGCCACCCGATCCGCACCGGCCGGGAACTTCAGGTCCTTGAACGACTTGAACTCGAAGGCGTTGAAGAAGGTCGCGTCGGCGTCCTCGATCTTCAGGAACCGGCTCGAGAGGTTGCCGTCATTGCTCACGGCGAGCCTGACCGAAGCCGTGGGGGCCTGCATGCCGGGAATGAATTCCGGGATCTCCCGCGGGCTGATCGACTTGACGATGCTGGCGGCTGCGCTCTTGTCGGCCAGCGTGATGGCCGGCGAACAGACTCCGTTCACCGGGACCTGTGCCGCATTGGGATCGGTGCCCACGGCGTCGAAGCAGTTCTGGATGATGGCCCCGTTTGCGATGCCCGGGCGTCGCTGGGTCACCACGTGCAGCGTCAGTCGCTGAGTGGGAGGTACCAGGCCAGGCTGGGTTACGCGGATACCGCGCGCGGCTTCCTGGTCCAGGACGCTGGATCCCGCGAAGGGTATCCATGCAGGGTCCTTGCCGGGAACGTACAACTCAATGACCGCACCGTTCTTTGCCCCTGAAACGGTGGCAGACGTGATGCGCAGCGAATCGAACGGGTTCGGGGCCTGTGGAGTTCCATCGGCGTCGAAGCGCGGGTCCGTGATCGTGACGCCGCTCAGCGGCACGTTGCCGTTGTTGGTGAACGTCAAGTTGAACGGAATCGGCTGTCCTTCGGGCACGGAGGTCTGGCCTACGTCCTTGATGCCTTCACCGCCGCCCTTGACCTGTTCCAGTTCGAGCTTGGCGCAGGCGTCCGCGACGGCGGATCCTGTTCCGTTGGTTCGACCGGCGGTGCCGGTGAAGTGGGCGCAGTTGTCGATCTGCGGGCTGGTGCCCCCGTTGAGGTCTTCCTCGTTGGCCTTGTCATTGAGGTTTCCGTGGATGCTGAAACCTGCCGTGGAACCGGGAGCAATGGTGGGTTGGCCGTCACCGTCGACGCCGGTGAAGTGGAGCTCGAGGCCGGTCGCCCGCGGTGCTGCCGGAAGCTCAACGAGCTTGCCGTTTTCCACTTCGATGCGTTCGGTGGTGCCGCCCTCGTATGTGACGATGACCCATCCGCTGTTCGCACCATTAGGGAAGGAGACCTTGAACTTCTTGGCGTCGAACTTCTCGAACTCGCTCACGTTCCCTGGGGCCGTGCCCGGTTCGTAGATGACCAGCTCCTTGATCGGGAAGTCGGAAGCGTTCTTGACTGTCAGGCCCATCGACACTCCGGAGTCTTGCCCGATGACAGCGTGCTCGCCGTTGTTCTTGGAGAAGTTTCCGTTGGAATCGGCGTAGAAGCGCTTTGCGGCTTCCAGCTTCAGGTCGCTGGGGAAGATCGGGAAGTCGTCGCAGGCGTCCTTCCCCTTGACGAGTCCCTGTTCCTTGTCGTTGGCGACAACCTGTGCACAGTTTCGGACGTTGATGGTTTTTGCCGGAAGGATCTCTTCGTTGTTCCCTCGTTCGAAGTCGCGAGCCTGGACATTGATGTCCACGTTTCCAGCGACCTTGGACGGCGGGAGTACGGCACCATTGACATCGGCAAAGATTGCCATGACACCAACCACGCCTTCCGGATCAACACCCTCCGGAAGAACCAGTTCCCCGGGCTGGGTGCCGGTGAGCGTGTTGGCGACGACCCATGAGCCGTCGACCAGCTTCACGCGGAACTCAACACTGTCTGTGCCCTCGGGGAAGGCGGTCACAGTTGCACCCGTGAAGTTGAAGTAGTTGAACACATCCACATCGTCTTCGGTCAGTTCCAGGGCGCTGACTTCGGCCGTGCTCGAGGACGAGTTGGAGATTCCCAACGAGATCGTGCTTTTCTCGTCAAGACCTGCCACCGCGCTGCCCGGCCAGGATTTAGTGCCTTCGGGCTTAACGATCGCGGGGATAGTAATGACCACGTCGGAGTCATCCTTGGACTCTGGGGTGTTCTCCGAAGTACCCGTCAGTTCGTTGGGTACCGTGATTCCGTCTTTGGCGTCCGTGTCGGGCGAAAGACGCATGCCGATTTCAACGGCATAGGTCGAACCGGCTTTCAGTCCGGTCTGGCCTGCGGGGTTCTGCAACTTCTGCTTAAAGACGATCTTGAGCTCACGGGTCTTGTCGTCGAACAAAACATCGTAGTCATTGGTCGATTTCGGAAGTGACGTGATGTCGAATGCAGCAGGCAGGATGTCGGTGAGCGTGGTCGCTACGCAGTCGGTCGTCAACGATTCACAGCTTGCACGCAATGAATAGGTGAACGATTCCCCGGGACGAACAGGGTTGCCTTCGAGGCTGTTGTCTTTCTTGACTACGAGCTTGGAGTCCGGCAGCTTATCGGCCCGCGGCTCAACCGCTCGCTTCTCGGCCTTCGTCGCAGGTGGTTCAGACGACGGCGCTTCGGGGTGCGCGTTTGCATCGCTCTGCATGGGGGTGGTCTGATCCGGCGTTTTCTGGCCTGAAAGTCCAGAATCGTCGGCAGAAGGAGTATCGCCGGTATCTACCTTTGGCGAAGAGACTGAATCAGAAACAGACGAGTCTTCATTGTTCGACGTTTCTTTGACGTCCTTCGAGGGAGTTAATGAAGGCGTAGACGCCACCGATGACTCCACCGGGTCAGAGGTTCCCTGCGCCGAAGCTGGCAAGACCCCCGCACCAGTCACAATGAGGGCTGTTGCGACGAATATGCGCCCGAAGCTCCCCAGCTTTGTTCTTTTCATTCGTGCAATTACTCCTCATAGGTCCCGGACAGCCGAGTCTTCTGCGTTTCCCCAATGACATTTACAGAGCTCACAAAATTGAGCATTCATGCTTTGGCAGACTATGCGGATGCATACCGTTACCGATCAACGACCTGAATGTTGGCACCAAATGCAAGCTAAGTCGTCACGCTTCGTCGGTTATCGATTGATTTCGGGTGACGGGACACACGTGGAATCTCTATCGCAACTCAAGGCATTTCGCCGGTCGGGACTTGGCCGACGGAGTCCGCTCTGCGTCGTATCGCTGGCTTTCCAAGCCGAGGTCCCCTACCTTTGGCATGGCGACAAGCAGGATCCGTTAGAATGATGTCATTTTCCTTCAGTTCACTTTGACAAAAAATCTACACATATATAGATGTGCGTTTATATATGAGAGAGCAATCCTGAGCGGCAAGGAATAAGTAAGTTATCGCTCGGGTCACCAAGTAGCAACTAGGTCGCACCCAGGGCTCACCATTTCTACCTGAAAACGGTGGACGTACTTTCAACGCGATTCATCGCTAGACTTTCAATGTGATTCAAGGATCTTCTAACGCCGTACGCATCGATGCATGGCTGTGGGCAATTAGGCTGTACAAAACACGATCTGCCGCCACGGCTGCATGCCGCGCGGGCCATGTTCGTCTCAACGATCGACCTGTCAAAGCGGCACAAATAGTCGTTCCCGGCGACACGATCCGAGTCAGGCAGTCAGGATTCGACAAAATCGTCGAGGTGACTGCGGTACTTGCAAAACGAGTCGGTGCAGACATTGCGGCGCGTTGCTATATAGACCACACTCCGGTGCGACCCAAGGAAGCGATTCCTCAAGTTCCCATTCGTGACCGTGGAGCAGGCCGTCCAACAAAGAAGGACCGTCGAGAAATGGAACGCCTACGCGACCACTTCCAGTAGCCCTGCGACTACGATTACAACTATCCATGAATACACGAGATTTCTGTTCGGAGTGAAGGAGAAAAATGCCTAGGAAAAAACAGTGGAACGAACTCAAAGTCGTCTCCCGTTGGCGCATTGTCATTCTGGGCTTGGCTCAACTTGCACTTCAGTTTGTCGCGCTTCGCGATTTAATCAAACGTCCGGCCGAGCAGGTCAATGGTTCAAAGGGCGCATGGGCGGCAGCCACCTTCTTGAATTTTATCGGCCCCGCTGCTTATCTGCTCTTTGGCCGCCAGCACAAGAGCAAATAGCGTTGTAGGTGAACGTGGGCGAACCCACCCCGGCCCACGGTACTTGCCACACCTGCCGAGGTTCGCCAGCCAGGGGTGTTTTGAGGATGACAGCTACAGGTTGCTTCCGAGCGACAAAAGATGTCTCGATGCGACGGATGGAAAATCGGCTAGTACAGCCTTCTTATGGCTCTGCTGATCCGAACCAAAGCCTAACCACGGCCCACAGTTATCTCCTCGTGGATTAATTCCTTGTTGCCCTTCGATGCAGCAAGAAGATCTGGTGGTGGAAACAAGTGGAGCTCCCTCATTCCATGAATGAGGGAGCTCCACTTGTTTCCCGGTGCTGAATGCGCAATTTAGACCATGGACGATTCCTTTGTTGAGGATTCGTGGTCCTCCGGCATCTCCGAATTCAGAAGTGGTCCTTCCATCGATACGGGCTCGGACCGAATCCAATTCTTGGCAATTGGTATTCTCCGGCCAATTCTACGGAACTGGATCCCCAGCCACGTTGCAATAGTGATCCAGGTTGCCGACGAAACCAGCACAGCGTCTGCCGAAGCCATAATTCCGGAGAAGAACGGCAGCCCCATGACAACTGCGATTCCCACATGCATACCAAGGATGGAAATCAGTGCGATACGTCGCGTGATGCGGTTGAAAAGCAGGAATGGGAACGCGATCTGCACGATAACAGTAAAATACGTCAACAGCACAACCATCCAGGTATTCGCCGTCAGCAGTTCAGAAAGCCACGGGAATGTTCCGTATGCCTTCGAGCTGATGGGGTAGTACATGGCTTCTCCGCTTTGCCACAAACTACCCTGAACTTTGTACATTCCCGCCTCAAAATAGACGAGGCACAACTGGGCAACGATTAAGCACAACGCGAGGTTGTGCAGAACTGTTCCAATCTGGCTCTCTGAATTGTTGCCTCTTAAAGACCTGCGACGAGCGTCCAACGACCAACGACGTGAAATATCGGCAAAGATCATGTAAATCAGCATGATTCGTATGAAGTAATTTCCACCGTCAGCGATTGGAGTATTCTGCGCATTGATCGCCGTATAGAAAACAAAGAAGAGTGGAGTGATTACACGCGTTCGCCACCCAACAATGAACGCGATGGTCAACAAGATCGCTACGGCGTACCAGCCCCAGAAAAATCCGGTCCCGGCCTCTCTCAGAATGTCTAGCGGCCACTGATATCCCAGAACCGCACGGTACGGATCCCAGTATGCCGACCCCGGACCCCAAACACGGTTGGCCACGGGTATGTTTTGCAGGAGCCACCCGAGTATGAGCGTGCCCGAGGCCATACGCATCACGGCCAACCCGTAATCAGCATTTCGATTAAGGACGAACCAATCGACTATCTTTACGATGAGATTGGCCGGTACATCCCTATGGTTAGAAACCCAATTCAGAATACTGGGAGCTGAAGAAGTCTTTACTTCCATGCTGATAGCACCTCCTCATCGAAGGCCAGAGCATCACGCCAGCCAATCTTGGTAAATATCGGTGACTGCTTCCCTGCTGGATCGTGCCGTTCGGCGAAAGGCGTTACGGGGTCACGACGCATCTGAACTTCAACAATTGAAACGCTATCGCCCCACCGATTCTTGGCGTAAAGGGTGGCAAATCCCACTGCGACCTTTTCCATTCGTTCATAAGCTCGAAGGTCATCGATCTGAGAGGCAGTGAACTTCTTTTTAGCTTCTGCGGAGTCTAGCTCAACGCCGAATACAGTTTGTCCCTGGATGTGGTTTGCTGCGATTTCCTGACGCTGCTTGTCGCTCAAATCATGAGCCGCGGTCCAGTATCGTCCGTGAATAGTCTTGGATTGTTTCGTGCTTCGGTTAGCAAGAATATTTCCGGCCGATGCTGCTTGTTCTTCCTCTGTGACATTGCGCCATTCCGAGAACTTGGCACCTGCCGCCACGCCGCCGGCGCATACCTCAATTGGGCTAAGACATGCTCGCATCAGAAAATATTCGTCTTGGGAATATGGGCCTGGAGCAAACAGGCTCCACCCCTGGTCTAGGGGACCAAGAAAGTACTTGTTCAATGCCGGCTGCAATGACGCCTTCAAAGGCGTTTGCGGACCGGTAAATGCGAGCGTCGCTGCGATATGAGCGATGACGATAAGACCGCCAAGCACCAACATAATTCTTGCGGGAATCCCAATGCGTCGAATCTTTTCCATTGATCTTCTTCGTGTGAGACGTGGAGACCATTTTTTGTGGTCGTGAGAATGATTGAAAGGGACCGGAACTTTCATTTTGAAAAAGTCCCGGTCCCTCACAAACTTACCGGCTAGAGTGCGCGGCGCTTACGGGAAACCATCAAGGTTACGCCGCCAGCCAGCAGCAACAGCACGGCGATTCCTCCGACAATAAGGGTTCCTTCGGAACCCGTATTGGCAAGCGGCTTAACCGGGCCAGATGTCCCGGCGTTGTCGCCCCTGTTAGCACCCGAATTTACAGATGAGTTATCTGCGTTGTTAGTTCCAGAGTTCACATCGGTATTTTCATCGGCGTTGTCATCCGAGTTATCAGACGTGTTCTCGTCGTTGTTGTCACCCGAGTTATCAGACGTGTTCTCGTCGTTGTTGTCACCCGAGTTATCAGACGTGTTCTCGGCATTGTTTTCTGCGGTTGAATCATCGTCAGCAACAACCGTGAACGTGACGTAGTCCTTGTCTTTGGAGGAGTTATCGACTGCAGTCAAGAGGTAATCGCCCAATTCGAGATTAGCAGTTTCGACGCGGCGGGAAATCTTTCCTTCAGCATCGACCGCTAGCTCGGATTCAAGAATCTCGGCACCTGGTACTGCGCGTGCAGCACTGGCAGTAAGTGCCAATAGCGAAACTTCTGCCGTTCCGTCCGCAGTAAAGTCCCATCCGGTCAACAAGGTAGTTTCACCCTTGACGACACGCTTCGGCGTGACATCAATGCTGACGTTAGTGGTGGCCTTCTTATCTCGGACTACCAGGAACGAAGAAGAAGTCTTACCTTCATTGTCCGTAGCGATAACTTCGTAGACCCCCGGTGCGAGGTCCTTCGAATCGAAGTCGAAGACGAACTTGCCGTTGTCACCGATTTCTTCGTCGTCAGTCAGAACTACCTTCTCGCCTGATCCATCAACGTTTCCTACCTCGATCTTGACAGTGCCACCAGCAGTGAACTTGTCACCGATGACCTTGACGGAGTCACCCTTCTCAACTTCACCAGGGATGACGGTGAGAGTCGGGTGTTCAGTGTTGTCAGCTGTGTTCTCCGCAGCGTTGTCAGCTGTGTTCTCCGCAGCGTTGTCCGCGGTGTTCACGGCAGCGTTGTCGGCAGCGTTGTCCGCGGTGTTCACGGCGGTGTTCACGTCCGTGTTCTCCGCAGCGTTGTCCGCGGTGTTCACGGCGGTGTTCACGTCCGTGTTCACGTCCGTGTTCTCCGCAGCGTTGTCCGCGGTGTTCACGGCGGTGTTCACGTCCGTGTTCTCCGCAGCGTTGTCCGCGGTGTTCACGGCAGCGTTGTCGGCAGCGTTGTCCGCGGTGTTCACAGCGGTGTTCACG
>NZ_JBIBDE010000007.1:108094-108423 GCF_042901625.1 Paeniglutamicibacter sp. NPDC012692 | reverse complement strand
CGTGCGGTGTTCACGTCCGTGTTCTCCGCAGCGTTGTCCGCGGTGTTCACGGCAGCGTTGTCGGCAGCGTTGTCCGCGGTGTTCACAGCGGTGTTCACGTCCGTGTTCTCCGCAGCGTTGTCCGCGGTGTTCACGGCGGTGTTCACGTCCGTGTTCTCCGCAGCGTTGTCCGCGGTGTTCACGTCCGTGTTCACGTCAGTGTTCACAGCAGTGTTATCGGCAGCGTTTGGATCGGTAACGGTCAGACCCGTCGAGGCAGACGGCCCGCCACTCACCGAACCAACAACCTTGTAGTCAGTACCAGGAGCAGCGCCTGCCGGAACCGTCAA
>NZ_JBIBDE010000007.1:0-107997 GCF_042901625.1 Paeniglutamicibacter sp. NPDC012692 | reverse complement strand
AACCGGAGCGTTTGCAGCATCCGTGAGCTGAACAACGACATCGGTCGTCGCCGGGTAACCCTCACCCGTAACCGTCGTGGTCTGACCGGCCTCAACTGAAGCCGGCGTCGCCACGATCGAAGGAGCCACTACCGGAGCGGTAACGGTCAGACCCGTCGAGGCAGACGGCCCGCCACTCACCGAACCAACAACCTTGTAGTCAGTACCAGGAGCAGCGCCTGCCGGAACCGTCAACGGCGTCGAGAACTTGCCATCGGCATCGGTCGTGACAGTAACACTGCCACCAACCGGAGCGTTTGCAGCATCCGTGAGCTGAACAACGACATCGGTCGTCGCCGGGTAACCCTCACCCGTAACCGTCGTGGTCTGACCGGCCTCAACCGAATCCGGCGTAGCCACGATTGAAGGAGCTTCATCCAACGCGCGTACGGAGGATGTAGCCAAACTGACCTTGGCCGCTGCTGCTTGGGGTAGCAGGGTCAAGGTAAGGGCACTAACGCTAAATGAGCCGGCACCCAATACAGCCGCACGTGGAGGAGTATCCACCGATGGCTGGTCATTGATCGTCAGCTGGACAATTTCGCCCAGCACGCCAGTGATCACCGGAGATAGGTCGTCCAGGAGCTGATCGGTGATCGGTGTGATGGAATCGCCAAGATTCGAAATCAACGAGTCCAGCGCAGTCCCGACTCCGGCAAGAATTGGCTCAACCAAGGCATCCGTGAGGAACCCTGTCAGCGGCCCAAGATTGATCAACGGAATCCCCAGCAATGCGACAGTTAGGTCGACATCAACGTCGGGGGCGCCCCCGTCAATTCCAAGGAAATCACCGATCGAACCGGAAATCGTGATGCTGCCGTCGTCGGCGCTAACGAGCCCCAACACGGCGTCAACCGACAAATCGATCTTTACATTGAGTGTTGCTGCGTAAACGGCATCCGTAATCGCTTCCGTCAGCTGATCGACGAGTTTCGAGACGATATCCGTGAGACCGGCAGTGATCTGCTGCAACGTTGCAGCATCAATGACATCGGTGTTGGCCGGTAGTCCGTTTAGCCCATTTACCGCGCCCGGGTTGACGGCCCGCTCCAGGTCGATCGTGACCAGACCTGTGGCAAGGTTGAGCGAAACAACACCGTTGTCGGCGTCAATCGTGGACTGCAACAGCCCCGTCTTGATCACGCCAAGGTCCAGGTTGTCAATTGTAGCCGTGGTGTTTCCAACCAGTACGTCAACGACGCCAAGGTTGAGATCAATCGTGGGAATACCTGACACGATCGTGTCGATGACGCCGCCGCTTCCGACGAGCCCATTGACTGTCGTGCCCACACCGTCGACGACTCCGCCCAAGTCGGTTACGACTTCGCCGACGAGCGGGCTGCTGACTACTGCTTTTGCATCGGCAACGACGTATTCGGAGGTGACGTCCGCATTGAGTTTCTGCGCTGTTGAGGCAACTGCGCCAAGCTCCAATGCCACTTCGTCGACAACTGAATCGGTCAAGCCCGCAACATTCAACTGCGCCAGAAGTGCTGTGAGGTCAACCGTCGCATTGTTGGGGCTGCCACCATCGGCATCGGGGTCAACGGCTATCGAGCCGTCGTTTGAAACAACGCCGGCTGCGGCCTTGGCATTCGCAACGCTTGGGGCCGCTGCGAAGCTGTTCAATGCACCCAATGCCCCGAGGCTAAGAAGTCCGTTGTTGGATCCACTGTCGATCAGCGGAATCGTAACTGCACCAACATCGATCCCGAGAGCGTTGAGTGCCGTCAAATTAATTGGGTTGGCGTTGGGCCCCACCGAAGTGGGATTGCCTGCTTGGCTCAGTGCAGCTTCCAAAAGCTCCAGCGAAAACAGTTCAGATGCGATCACCTGGCCCAACGCTTCAGACTGATCCGCAGACAAGTCAACTGGTGCGGCATATGCCGAAGTGGCCGGCAATATAAAGAGGCTGGACGCTACTGCGCCAGCCAAAAGTTTGCGGGGAACCGGGAAGCGCCGCTTCCCCTTCCCGGGCGGTTGTTTATCGTGTGTCAATGCATCCTCCAAGGCGAGACCGGAATGATCCGGGGCCCAAATTAATGTGCTCCCACCTCTGACCCTAGAAAAGCAACCGGCTGATTTCCTTCGCCTCACTAGGCATTTTCGATACGCTGCCAGGTCACAGATTTAGCCCTGTTCGGTCATAAGAAATGCGCCGGAAGACCAGTCGTTTATGGCCGCTTGGCTAGAAAAACTAGCCGCCAATCCTTAATGTGTGTGGTTTTAGTGCCGAGGTTCGCCAACTGGCTAATCTAGCTAGCTAGTATGGGAAGCGTTACTATCGAGAAACATAATTACGAAAGCTTGAGCAACGTTAGGCAACCGCTATTCCGTAAATTTATGGTCGAGTTCATGATTCTTGAGGGGGAAAAATGAATGAACGTCGTATACGCGTACATCTTGCCGATGGAGATTACTTTCTCCGCATCGGATTGGAAAGCCTGCTGGCATCAAGCCATGAGGTCGAACTTGAAGTGGTTTCAACCACTGGCAATGAAGCAATCAATGCTGCGCTAGAGACGAAACCTGATCTCGTTCTCATGGAGTCGAGCATCAGGAATGTTTGCAGCATGGAAGCCACCAGGCGAATCGTAGCCAATGCCCCAAACACAAAAGTTGTTATGCTCTCGGCCACGCATGACCTTGAGACCATGAGTCGGGCCCACTCGGCCGGAGCCTGCAGTTATCTTGCAAAGAACTCAATCTCGACAGACCTTGGAGCGGCGCTCCTCATGATCCATTCCGGGAACATGATCTTTTCGAAGCCAGCGGATGCCGAGCGATTCCCTGTCCAATCGGACAGCGATTACGATTTGCAGGCACAGTTCTTGCGACAGACGAGCCCAAGGGACCGACGCCTGCTAAACGCACTCGCCCAGGGTTACACAAACTTGCAGATTGCATCGTTATTACATGTCAGCGAAGGAACCGTCAAGGCTCAGTTGGCCAAGATCATGGAGCCACTGAATGTGAACAACCGCGTTCAATTAGCCGTTTTGGTAGTCCGGGCTGGCTTGCTCGAAGTAACTCGCCCGTCCTTTCCGTTGACCTCTGGACTCATGCGCCATGCAACCCCGCGGGCGTAGCACCGATCCTCTGATACCCGCTGTCGGGAATGGAACGCCCCTTAGCTTTTACTTCGACAGGAGGGACTCGCAATCGGACGTTCGACACCAGCATATTTTGGTCAGCTCATGGATTTTCAGAACGAAGCCACCAGGGAAAAAATCACTCGTCGGCAGAACATGTAAGCGACACGTGCCTGACGAAGATTCGAATGGATGTTTCGTGAACGTCGTCAAAGCAAAGGGCGAACCGTTCCATAGCGGCTATTGTCAATAAGAACTAAGTTATTTCATGTTTTACATGTGGAATTGGTGTTACTTAGCGCGTTCCACATTGCTCCGGTCCTCAACTTTGCTGATCAGGTAGACCGGAACGATTGCGATCATTTCAGCAATTCGGACATCATGTATCCACGCCTGGTGATGCGAAATAGTCACTTTCTGGCAGATGCACGTGGCCGGTTAGCCAAATTGTCGGATATGCAAGGCAGCGATTCAGGCTGAAATGCCTCGCAGGAAATTCGTTTTCGTGGATCAAATAGTGAATTCCAGGGGAACGGCCAGAGCCATCGCGGTCAGCGCATTGGCCGGCATCCGGACACCGCTGCCATGTCTCCGTGATCGTGCCGTCCGGCGAGATCTCGCCCCCATGGTCCGGATGGATGAACTTTAGTGGCTCTAACGATGCTTTCGCACGATGATTGAAAACGAATCACGACCTTGTTCTCAGGGTTTCAGGTAGGCAACGCATCGAATCTTGACCGAGTCGCCGGACCCCCAAGGTTTCAACTCTGCCGGCGTGAACGGTCTTGAATCCATGAGTTGTGCCCATTCGCCCTGTGCACGTGTCCGCATTGCCATCAATTCGGTTCTCCAGCGATCTGAATGAAGCCCACCAACGATCAGTTCAGGGAGCTTAGACACTTCCGGTGCGATGGATGCATATCATTTTCCGCTGCTGACAGTCAGCAACGACAGGTTGCAGGTTCACGCCTACTCCAAACCTGCCGGTTGAGCATTGCCAGTTGATGGGACGGCTCAGCAACATTGCAAACCGCCTCGCTGTGATTCACCGCCCGGCCATGCGGAGCGGGGACCATCCCTGACCAAGATCAACGAGAATATCCATATGAACAACTCTCGTTCAGCAGAGATTCGAGTGGTCGAGTCGATATTGTCCGCGGCACGGTGACTCTACCTTCCTCAACAGCAGTGCTCACAGGGCACATGACCCTGCGCGAATAGCCGGCCATTCAGTAGCCGAAAGCAGGATCATAGAGATTTATGAATTGTTCGCCGGAGATGTGACGCCGAAGATTCCGTATGAAGAGCTCGACGATCCGGGAATTCTCGGCGTCAACGTTGGCCGCAGTATGTGGTGACAATATGAGGTTGGGTGCATCCCACAACGCATGCCCTGCGGGGAGCGGCTCGGGCTCCGCAACATCCAAGACGGCTCCTCCCAAATGACCGGATTCCAACGCTTCAATCAAAGCAGCTTGGTCAATTACCTGACCGCGCGCAAGATTTACCAGAAGGGCGCCAGGCTTCATCATTGAAATCTTCTGGTCAGAAAACATTCCAATTGTCGCCTCGGTGAGTGGGCATGCCAGCACGACAATGTCATACCTAGCCAGATCGCAGGTTTCCAGTGACAACGAGTGCCGGAACGGATCTCCCAGATCCATAGCCGTCCGGGTAGTCCCGTCACATGCAACGCCAAAAAAACTCAAGGTCTTGGCAACCTCACGACCGATGCTTCCGGCACCAACAATCAGGGCCTTCCTGCCGAACAACGTCTGGGATGAACCGGACACCCATTCCTGACTCGCTTTCCGGTTCTCCATTTCGGGAATCTGGCGCACGAAATGGAGTAATCCGGCCAGCGCAAATTCCGCAAGAGGTTTTGCGTGCACCCCTGCGGCAGTGGTGATGCGCACCTGCTGGTCGACATGCCCAAGCGACTCGGCTCGTGCTCCGACCCCTGCCTGAGAAGCCTGTATCCAGGTGAGTTTCGGGCAATTCTTGCGCCAGTTTCGCGGTTCCCACCAGTCAAAGTCGAACATGATTTCCGCATCCGCCAGATGCCCGCGCCATTGGTCCATCTGTTTTCCAGTGAGTTCACGTTTGACGCCCCAGTGATCGCAGGCAAAGCGAGGCGTCGGCAACAGATCCGGGCGGAAGACCACTTCCACTTCCGGCACTTCATCACTAATCCTGGCAACAAGGTCATCTTGCAGATAGGAACCAATCAACAGCCGTGGTCGCATACGGGAGCTCCAGTTCTCAGTGGATGGCGGAGTGAACCTGCAAGGCTCGCTTCGGATAATGGCCGAACGTCACAGAAACGACACGTCCAGGAAAATTCTGTTCTTCGGATAGGTTACCGGCCTCATTGGATATGGTGAGCGCATGACTTCCAACGTAGGCGACCGAAAAGCCCCCGCCGAGGCTCCGGTTCCACGGCATCACCAGCTCATAGTCTCCCTATTTGGACTCTATGCCCGACGGCACGGCGGGGCCCTGCAGGTGGCTGCAATCATCTCTCTCATGCGAGACATCGGTGTGGAAGCCGCCGGTACGCGTTCCTCCATTTCAAGGCTCAAGAAGCGCGGAATCATTGACAGCGTGCAGGTGAACAACCGCAGCGGATATGCTTTGGCCCCCTCGCTCATTGAAACGTTCATCGAGGGAGACGAGCGTATTTTCCATCCCCGACGGGCAAGCACGCAGGACCAGTGGCTCTTGGCAACCTTTACCGTCCCGGAATCGCAGCGCAACATACGCCACAAGATCCGTTCTTCGCTGGTTCGTATGGGTTTTGGTTCCGTAACCCCAGGGCTGTGGATCGCCCCCGGACATCTGCGTGATGAGGTACTGGCGTACTTCGACCGTCGCGGGCTCAGCGAATACCTGGAGTTCTTCATGGCGGATCATGTCGGCGGCGCCGACCCGCACACGAATGTTGCTACTTGGTGGGACTTGCCCGCGCTTGACGCGCTCTATTCGGACTTCATTGACAACAACCGGGGGCTTCTTACTGCCTGGAAACGCCAGGAAGAGCTTGCGGCAAGCCGCGAGGCCGACGCCCGGGCCTTTGCAGACTACCTGGTGCTCATCACGCAATGGCGCCGACTTCCATATCTTGACCCTGGGCTGCCCATCGAGTTCCTGCCAGAGAATTGGAATGCGTTGCGTGCCGAACAGCTGTTCCAGGAACTACATATCCTGCTTTCCCCTCGCGCCGAGAGGCATGCCAGCCGCGTCATTGATGACGGCGCGGCCGTTGCATAATCGCTTCGAAGCGGACAATGAAAATGTGCCGTGTGGCTGGCTTCCGAATCCTGGATTCGTTGGCCAACCACGCGGCACATTTTTGTGGGTCGGGCTTTGGTTCACCCGAACCAACTAGTTGTCGCGATCCTGAATGACGGCAACGCCCTGGATCTCAATGAGGGCTTCCTTCTGCCACAGGCGACTGACGCCGATTCCTGCCATCGCCGGGTACTTGGTGCCCGCCATTTCGCGCCACAGGCGTCCGATCTCCCGGCCGTTGGTCATGTAGTCATCCACGTCGGTGAGGTAGATCGTCACCGAAACGAGGTCTTCCGGGCGTCCGCCGGCCTCGGTCAGGGTGGTCAGCACGTTGGAGAATGCCTGCTTGAACTGCTCCACGATGCCGCCCGGAACGATCTGCATGTTCTTGTCCAGTGCCGTCTGCCCGCCTAGGTACACCGTGTCGCCGGCCAGCATTCCGTGTGCGTATCCGGACGGCTTTGGCAACGAATCGGGGTTGATCGTGAGGTTTTCGTGAACCGTTGTCTCGGTCATTGCTCGCTCCCTGTGAACTCTGATGGTTTTCGTGGCGAATCCGCCCTAGCGTCATACTAGTGACGCGTGTTACATTGAGGATACGTGACGGCAGTCAAAAAGTCGACACAAATGAATTTGGCGGACAGAGAAGGAACATCGATGAAACTCGCGACAATTCGCCACGACGGCAAATCGACCGCGGCTATTGAGGTTGCAGGCGGATACGTGGCGCTCCCGGCCCGAGACATCGGCGAGCTGGTCGGCCGTGCCGGCTGGAAGGCGCAGGCCCGCGAAACCCTGGACGGCCACAGCGCCAGCGACCTCATCGCACGCGAGGAAGCAACCCTCCTGAACCCCGTGCCGAACCCCCGCAAGGTCATCTGCTGCGGCCTGAACTACTCCGACCACATCCTTGAGATGGGCCGCGAGTTGCCGCAGTACCCAACCCTCTTCGCCAAGTTCGCCGACACCCTCACCGACCCGGACGCGGACATCGTCAGCGAACATTCGGAAAACGTCGACTGGGAAGCCGAACTCGCGGTCGTCGTCGGCTCCACGCTCAAGAACGCCACCGAAGAAGAGGCCGCCGCAGCGATTGCCGGCTACACCGTCGCCAACGACATTTCCATGCGCGACTGGCAGCGACGCACGCTGCAGTGGTTCCAGGGCAAGGCCTTCGACGACACCACTCCCCTGGGCCCCGTCGTGGTGACCCCCGATGAAATCGACCCGGAGGCCGGGCTCGAGGTCATCTGCACCCTCAATGGCGAGGAGGTCCAGCGCGGAAACACCAAGACCCTGGTCTTCTCCTGCGCCAAGCTCCTGTCCTACATTTCCGCGTTCACGGTGCTGCGCCCGGGCGACGTGGTCCTCACCGGAACCCCCGGCGGCGTCGGCATGGGCATGGTCCCGCCGCGCTTCCTCAAGGACGGGGACGAGCTGCACACCGAAATCCCCGGCATCGGAACCCTGTCAAACACGTTCCGCGT
Organism: Paeniglutamicibacter sp. NPDC012692; assembly: GCF_042901625.1. Taxonomy (NCBI): domain Bacteria; kingdom Bacillati; phylum Actinomycetota; class Actinomycetes; order Micrococcales; family Micrococcaceae; genus Paeniglutamicibacter; species Paeniglutamicibacter sp. NPDC012692. The sequence continues at coordinate 100,088 of NZ_JBIBDE010000007.1, read as the reverse complement.
CCGCATCGCAACCACTGTCTAATCCCCACACCCACACCACCTCAAAGGAGAGCATCCACATGAGCAGCACCCCCGTGATCTACCGCACCGAAGGCGACAACTCGATCTACGCGGGAGCCGACGGCGTCGTCGTTCCCGTGGTGACCCGCGCGGGCGCCGAGGACACCAACACCGCGCAGTCCGGCGACTGCATCCGCGTCTCGGGCGTCAGCATCCAGCACACCCCGGCCACCAAGATCTGGTTCGGACAGGTCTCCAACACCCCCGGCTACCGCTCGCTGCCGCACCACCACGGCGAGGCCGAAACCGGCGGCTACGTGCTGCGCGGACACGGACGCATCTACTTCGGCGAAAACTACGAGCAGTACCTGGACATGACCGCCGGCGACTGGGTCTTTGTCCCGCCTTTCATGCCGCACGTCGAGGCGAACATGTCGATCACCGAGGACCTGGTCTGGCTCACGGCACGCACCCCGGAGAACATCGTGGTCAACCTCGACGACGTCTCCGACGAGTCCCTGGAAGGATACCGCCGGGCATGAGTTCGCAAATTTTCCTCGATGCCATCGAGCTGACCTCGTGCGAGGCCGAGGTCTTCGACCAGGCATTCACCGCAATCCCCCAGTACGTGCCGTGGCCCAAGGCCTACGGCGGAGACATGGTGGCACAGGGCGCAGCCTCGATGATGCGTTCGGTGGGCGAGGACCGCGAGCTGCACTCGATGCACTCCTACTTCCTGCGCCCCGTCGACATGCACGTGCCGGTCCGCTACGAGGTCGAGCTCATGCGCGACGGCCGCGGATACTCGACCCGCCAGGTCCGCGGCTTCCAGAACGGCAAGGCCGTCTACACTGCCCTGGGTTCCTTCCACGTGCTGGAGTCCGGCCCGGAGCAGTCCTCTACGGCCCCGGCCGAGTACCTCGACCTCGACCCGGAGACCCTGGCCAGCGCCTCGGAAGTCCTCGCCGAGGCGGAAGGCGCAGCGGCCGAGTACTGGTCTCGCGGGCGCAGCTTCGACATGCGCCACGTCCCGGGTGCCATGTACCTGTCGGTCGACGGGGAAAACACGGCCCACCAGGCAGTCTGGGTGAAGGCCTTCACTGACCTTCCCGACGACCAGATCACCCAGCGCGCGGCGCTGGCCTACGTCTGCGACTACACCATCCTCGAACCGCTGCTGCGGACCCAGAACCTTTCCTGGAGCACCGAGGGACTCGTCACCGCGAGCCTGGACCACGCCATGTGGTTCCATCGCGATGGCCGCGTCGATGACTGGGTGCTCTACGTCCAGGAAGCGGTTTCCAGCCAGAACAACCGCGGCCTGGCCCTCGGCCGCTTCTACACCCGCGACGGCCTGCTGCTGGCAACCGTCGCCCAGGAAGGCATGATCCGCGGACCGCGCGGCTAGTTCGAACGCACCACAAGCTCCAAAGAACCATCGAGAACCGACTCTTGGAAAGAGACGACATGGAACTATCTCTTACGGCGCATCAAGACACCTTCACCCGCGACCACCTGCCGCCGCACGAACTCTGGCCGACGCTGGAGTTCACGCTGCCGGAACTGCAGTACCCGGAACGCCTGAACGCCGCCACCGTCCTCATCGACGATGCGGTGGCTACCTTCGGCGCCGACCGGCCGGCCCTGCTGGCACCGGACGGAACCTCGCTGAGCTACGGCGAACTGCTCACGCGGGCCAACCAGGTCGCACAGATCCTCACCGAGGACTTCGGGATCGTCCCGGGCAACCGCGTGATGCTGCGCGCCCCGAACAACGCGTGGCTTGTCGCCTGCTGGCTCGGAGTCATCAAGGCCGGCGCCGTGGTCGTCACGACCATGCCCGCCCTGCGCGCGGCGGAAATCGAAAAGCTCGCGGCGCTGACCAAGCCGTCGCTGCTGCTCTGCGACCACCGCTTCCTTGACGATGCCCGCACCGCAGCGGCCGGCAACTACCCGGTCGTCCCGGTGGGCTCCGGGGCCGCGGACGACGTCGTGGCACGCGCCGCGGCCAAGTCGGGGCAGTTCACCAACGTGGATACCGCCGCCGACGACGTGGCCCTGCTCGGGCCGACCTCGGGCACCACCGGGGTCCCGAAGATCACCATGCACTTCCACCGGGACATCCTGGCCAACGCGGACACGTTCGCCCGGCACATCCTTCGGCCCACCGCGGACGACGTCTTCGCGGGCTCCCCGCCGCTGGCCTTCACCTTCGGCCTGGGCGGACTCGTGGTCTTCCCGCTGCGCTTCGGCGCCAGCTCGCTGCTGACCGAACGCACCACGCCGGTGGAACTGGCACAGCTTTCGCACGACGCCGGTGCCACGATCCTCTTCACGGCGCCCACCGCGTACCGGGCCATGCTCAAGGAGGGCAAGGCCGACCTGCTGCGCGGGCTGCGCGTCGCCGTTTCCGCGGGCGAGCACCTGCCGGCGGCCACCTGGCAGGCCGTCAAGGACGCCACCGGGCTGGAACTGGTCGACGGCATCGGCTCCACCGAGCTGCTGCACGTGTTCATCTCCGCCGCCGGGGAACAGATCCGCCCCGGTGCCACGGGCAAGGCGGTGCCCGGGTACCGGGCCACCATCCTGGACCATGACGGCAACGAGCTGGGCCCCGACGAGGTCGGGCGGCTCGCCGTCATCGGCCCCACCGGCTGCCGCTACCTGGACGACGAGCGCCAGCACGCCTACGTTGCCAACGGCTGGAACGTCACCGGGGACACCTTCGTGCGCGACGCCGACGGCTACTTCACCTACCAGGCCCGCAGCGACAACATGATCATTTCCTCCGGCTACAACATCGGCGGGCCGGAGGTCGAGGAGGCCATCATCCAGCACCCGGACGTGCTGGAAACCGCCGTGGTGGCGCGCCCCGACGAGCACCGCGGATCGGTGGTCTGCGCCTTCGTGGTGCTGGTTGACGGGGTTTCCGGCTCCGCGGCCAAGGCCAAGGAACTCCAGGACTTCGTCAAGACGGTCATCGCGCCCTACAAGTACCCGCGCGAGGTCCGCTTCGTCGACGAGCTGCCCCGGAACCCCAGCGGCAAGCTCCAACACTTCAAGCTCCGCGAGGCCCTGGCCGACGCCCCCGCCTCCTAGCGCATCCCCCACCGCGCATCCCACACACAGCTCTTCCCCGGCATGCATCCCGCGGCCACCGGTTCCCACCGGCGGCCCGGCCCTTGCCGACCCTAGATAAGGACACACCCATGAAAATCGCAGTTGTTGGCGGCGGCCCCGGCGGCCTGTACTTCGCGGCCCTCATGAAGCAGCTTGACCCGGCCCACGAGGTCACCGTCTGGGAACGCAACGCGGCCTCGGACACCTTCGGCTTCGGCGTGGTCTTCTCCGACGAGACCCTCGGCGGCATCGGCAACGCGGACACCGTCATCGCCGACTACATGTCCCGCCGCTTCGCCCGCTGGAGCGACATCGACATCCACTTCCGCGGCGAGATGCACACCGTCGGCGGCCAGGGCTTCGCCGCCATGAGCCGCAAGGAACTGCTCGAACTGCTGCAGCGCCGCTGCATCGAACTCGGCGTCGACGTGCGCTTCTCCACCATGGCCCCGGACGTCGAGCAGCTCTCGGCCGACTACGACCTGGTGCTCGCCGCCGACGGCCTGAACTCGGCCATCCGCGCCAGGTTCGCCGACTCCTTCAAGCCCTCGCTGGACCCGCGCGTGTCCAAGTACATGTGGCTGGGCACCGACCAGGTCTTCGAGGCGTTCAAGTTCTTCGTCAAGGAGACCGACGCCGGCACCATGCAGATCCACGGCTACCCGTACTCCGACGAGGGCTCGACCTTCATCGTCGAAACGCACGAGGACGTCTGGCGCGCGGCCGGATTCGACGAGACCGAGCACGAGGTCTTCGCCCCCGGCGTCAGCGACGAGAAGGCCGTCGCGAAGATCACCGCGATCTTCGCCGACGAGCTCGCCGGACACGAGGTGCTGACCAACAACTCCAAGTGGATCAACTTCACCACGGTGCGCAACCAGAACTGGCGCCACGAAAACATCGTGCTGCTGGGCGACGCCGCCCACACCGCGCACTTCTCCATCGGCTCCGGCACCAAGCTGGCCATGGAGGACGCGCTGGCCCTGGCCGCCTGCCTGCACGAGCAAGGCACCGTCGAAGCCGCGCTGGAGGCCTACGAGACCGAACGCCGCCCGGTGGTCGAATCCACCCAGCGCGCCGCCCAGGCGTCCATGGAATGGTTCGAGAACATCGGCCAGTACAAGGACCAGGACCCGGTGCAGTTCTGCTTCAACCTGCTCACCCGCTCCCGCCGCATCACCTACGACAACCTGAAGCTGCGCGACACCGGCTTCGCGCAGAAGGTCGACACCGACTTCGCGCGCCTCTCCGGCTCCCCGGAGGTCGCCCCGGCGATGTTCCAGCCGTACCGGATCGGTCAGCTGGAACTGGTGAACCGCGTCGTAGTCTCCCCCATGGACATGTACTCGGCCGTCGACGGCGTGCCGGGCGACTTCCACCTGGTGCATCTGGGCTCCAAGGCCATGGGCGGCGCCGGCCTGGTCATGACGGAAATGGTCTGCGTCTCCGACATCGGCCGCATCACCCCCGGCTGCACCGGCCTGTACAACGACGAGCAGGCGACCGCCTGGAAGCGCATCACCGACTACGTGCACGCCAACTCGAACGCCAAGATCGGCGCGCAGATCGGCCACTCCGGCCGCAAGGGCTCCACCAGGCTCATGTGGGAGGGCATCGACGAGCCGCTGGAAACCGGCAACTGGGAGGTGCTGTCCCCCAGCGCGATCCCCTACGGCGAGGGCTGCCACGTTCCGGCGGAGATCACCCGAGCCCAGATGGACGAGGTCCGCGAGCAGTTCGTGGCCGCCGCCCGCCGCGCGGATGCGGCCGGCTTCGACCTGCTGGAGCTGCACGCCGCCCACGGCTACCTGCTCTCCTCGTTCCTCTCCCCGCTGTCGAACCGGCGCACGGACGAATACGGCGGATCGCTGGAAAACCGCCTGCGCTACCCGCTCGAGGTGCTCGATGCGGTGCGCGCGGCCTGGCCGGCGCACAAGCCGGTCGGCGCCCGCATCTCCGCCACCGACTGGGTCGAAGGCGGCAACACGGAGGACGACGCGCTGGCCATCGCCCAGGCCTTCATCGACCACGGCATCGACTCGATCGACGTCTCCTCCGGGCAGATCGTGCGCGACGAGCGCCCGGCGTTCGGCCGCAGCTACCAGACCCCGTTCGCGGACAAGATCCGCAACCAGGTCGCGGCCGCTGCCGGCGTCGCGGTCATCGCCGTGGGCGCCATCTCCTCCTACGACGACGTGAACTCGATCTTGCTGGCCGGCCGTGCGGACCTGGTGGCGCTGGGCCGCACGCACCTGTACAACCCGCAGTGGACGCTGCAGGCCGCAGCGGAGCAGGACTACGCGGGAGCCGGCGCCAGCTGGCCGCTGCCGTTCAAGGCCGGGCGCCGCAAGCCGCCGAGCGCCCGCACCGACGCGGTCCGCCCGCGCCTGTCGCTGCTGAAGGAAGAGCAGATCGACGAGCAGGTGCACCTGCGTTGGACGCCGGCCAAGGACGCCTCCACCGAGGACCTGGTGCCGAGCGTCTAGCTCCCGGCACAGCGGAAGGGGCGGCCAGTCAATGAACTGGTCGCCCCTTCCGCTGTGTTGCCGGCTGCCCGGATCAGGGAGCCTCGATGCTGCCGATCCTATCGAGCGGATCTGAGCTGTCGCAATGCACCGAAAAACGACGGCTTGGTGCCGGTTCGTCGTTCCAGCTCCGCGCGCACGATCCGCACCCGATCCAGGGTGCCCCGGGGCTCGATGGTTCGTGCCGACTCGGGGAAGGTTCCGTTCCTCGCGTAGTCCAGTGCACTCCGGCCGATGCCCAGGTTCCTGAGCAGTTCGAGCAGCCCTTGGATGCCCGTGCCGTTGTTCAGGGTGCGTTCGAGCTCGGCGGCCGCCCGGGCATTGCCCGTCATCGCCCCGAGCTCTTCGAAGGCTTCCCGGGTGAAGCCTGACCAAACGGCGCAAAGGGTCTCAAGGTGTTCGGCGGCCGGGCTCCCCTCGGCAAAGGTGGTGATCGGAACATTGCTTTCGCTGAAGTCCATATCAAGTCGCTGGCCCCGCGCGAAGATCGTCGCGGTCAGGTCCTGGTAGGCCGGGACCAGCGCGATCACCGTTCCAGCATCGGCCGGAAAATTGAACGCGTGGTAGCGGCGTTCACCCTCATAGCGCGCGAACCCGCAGCCGTTCTCTTCCCAATACCGCCACCGGGCACTCCTGTCCTTGACCGACGCGATGACCAGGTGCTCGGCGCGCAGGCCGGGCCCGGCCAAGACCGCCCACGACTGCACTGGCTCCTCTTGGTCGTACCCTGGCCTCGGGGTTCCGTACACGCATTCATCGTTCAGGAACGCCACCTCGGGGCGGATTCCGGCAATCAGCCGATCTGTGATCGCGTCCCGCAGCGGCAGGGATTTCAGTTGGCCCAGCGCGTCGGCAACCACCACGGTCGCCCCGTCAACGCCTCTAAGCACTACGCTCACCGCAGTGCTGTGGCTCAGGTATTGCGGGCCCTCGATGAGCCCAACGACGCCAAGCGGAGCCAACGCCTGCTGGACGCGTTGCACCGCATCGGGCACGCGCCCGGTGAAGGCCAGGTCAAGTTCGTTGAAGTCGAAGTCGTCGTCGGTCATGCTTGTCTCTCTGCAGGGGGCCACCACGGCGAAATCGGTCCGCCCCCGGAATGCTTCCAAGACGGACCGATTCACACATTGACTAGATGATACGTCGTGGCGGGGCGGGAATGACGTCGTGGTCAGCCGGCCCCCTTCCGGAGCACCGCATCAAGTGCGTCCACCAGCTTCCTTCTATACCCCGTCTCGAAGGCGATGATGCCCGTCAGCGGGGAGGCCAGCAGTGCCAGCAGGTAAACCCATAAGAGACCCCGGCGGCGGCCGGCGCAATGGCGTCGCTGGTAGGCAAGGCATCTGCAAAGCTCGTCCGGGTGCTCGCGGTTCTCAGCCCTGGAGAGCTGTGATCGTCGAGGCGTCCACCGGCCGTTCCTCAGCGGCGCGCCGCGCTTCTCGCCGGGCCATCGCCGAGATACCCAGAGCCGCTGCCAGGAGCATCACGGCAAGGGCAGCCCATCCGGCAAGCCCGAACCTGAGCGCCGTCCCTGCGACGACAAACGGGGCGCACATTGAACCGAGCCCGGCGCCCATGGCGAACATGCCCTGGTAGGCGCCGGGGTTCAACGGGTTGGCGAATTCGAAGGAGAGGCCCCAGGTTCCGGCCTGCGACCAGACCTCCGCGAAGGCGTGGGCCGTGGCGGCCACCAAGAGCAGCACGATGGCGGTGCCCACCGACACACCGGCGGACAACCCATAGACAATGCATGCGCCGGCCATCAAGACCCCGGCCAGGGCGACGACCTTGCCGGATTTTTGCACGTCATCGGTGCCGCGCGAGAGTGGAATCTGGAACAAGATCACCACCACGGTATTGAGGATCAGCAGGGCCGAAACGACTGCTGTCGGTGCATTCGTGTGGTGGGCAACCCACAGCGGAACACCGACCTCGGCGAGACCAAACTGCATCCCGAAGACGGCGGATAGCGCCGTCAAGAAGAGGTAGCGCCGGTCCCTGAACGGCGAGCGACCCCGTTGCGGCGGCCCGTCATGGGCTCGGCCGTCCGTATCGGAAACGCCGGCCGCGAGCACCGGTGCCGGCGCATCGACGCGTGGTGGCAGATTCCACACGGGAATGATGCCAACCAGCTGCACGGCTCCTGCGCCAATCATCACGATGCGGTAGGCCGCCGCGCTGTCGGCCAGAAGCGCCACCCCGGCTATGGCGGCGCCGAGTGCGATCGATAGGTTCGTCACCGTCCGTAGGATGGCGCGGGTATCGACCCTCGCCGGCCCCTCGAAGGCACGAGCAACAATCGCCATTCGCGTGGCATTCGACGCACTTCCCATGGCCGAAACCACTGATGCAATGATCAGGATGCTGATGAAGTCCCCCGCAAGCGGGTAGCAAAGCAAGGCAAGACCCTCGAAGGCCATGAGGGCGAACAACAAGCGCCTAGCGCTGAGCCGGTCAGCGAGACGACCCCCGAGGTACGACGTTCCCACTCCCACCGCGCTCGAAATCCCGAGAACGGTCGCAGCTTCACCCGCCGAAAGCCCGATGACGAACGTCATGTACAGAACCGTGACGGTGAGGAACACCCCGCGGCCCACACGGCTGATCAGCGTGGTCACCACGAGGATCCGCAGCACGGGGTCGGACATGGAGCCGTTGAGGCGGCGAAGGAAACCTTGCGACGATTTTTTCCCGGGGTCGCGGCGTGGAAGGGTGTCGGTTCCCGGGTCTGAGGTGCGTGTTGTTGGCATGGAACATTTTTCCCACGGCCGCTCCCTTGTCCGAAATTAATGTAGCGTATAGCTTCATGTTGCACTACGAGCTTGGTGATGCCGGCCTGGGGATCATCCGTTTTGGGATCTCACCGCTTTGTGAATTGGGCCTTTCGCTGCGCGCGGTGAAAGCCCCCAGTCGCTACCCGCTCCAGCTTCCCTGGCTGTCGCGGACCCAGCAGGCGAGGGAGAATCTCGACCTCGACCTCTTGCTCGGCCTGGTCAACGACCTGCTGTGGACACCGGATTTCCTCAATCCACGCCCCGCCTCGCCTCTGACGCGCATTGAGGATGAATTCGCCGAGTTGGCGGCGATTTCCCCGGATCGCTTCATCAAGCAGCTTGAAAGCATCCATGGGCAGTTGCCCCACGTTTTCGGAGGGTCGCCGCAATCGGCCATCCGACGCATGGTCTCGGCTCTGCGTGAATACTGGGACGCATGTTTCGCTCCCCATTGGCCCCGGATGCGCGCCATCCTGGAAGCCGATATCACCCACAGGGGCAGGGTCGCGGCCCAGGCCGGCCTGGCCGAGATGCTCAACGATGTCTCCTCTGCCATGTCGTTCGATACGTCCAGGTTGAGTGTCCACTTGGCGACGATTCAGACCGATCGGTCCGTGGGTGCCGACGGCCGCGGCGTCATGCTCGTTCCCACCATGTTCACGAGGCGAGCCTCGGCGCCCATTGGCTTGAACGAGGCCCCGATGGTCTTGTATCCGGCTCGAGGACAGGGAGCAATGTGGGAAACGGAGCGCGTCGTCAATCCACAAGCGGTAGCGCAGGTGCTGGGCCAGACGCGGGCCAGCCTGCTCACGGCCTTGGCGACCCCGGCGTCGTCGACAGAGCTCGGGATCCGTTTCGGGGTGAGCACATCCGCGGTGAACCAACACCTACGCGCACTCCGGGAGGTCGGTCTCCTCACCTCGACCAGATACGGACACAGCATGCTCTACTTCCAAAGCCCCTTGGGAACAGCACTGCTGGGAGCATCCACGCCCGAATAACCAGGCATCGCGTTCTGGGCGAAGTTCGCGACGGCCGTGGATTCCGGGAAGATGCGGACTCCCGACATCTGCGTGCGGGGCATTTCCCCGGCGGCCCCCGGTAGTAGGTTCGGGGGCCGCCGCTGCCGCCCGGCTCAGTGCCCCTTGAAGGCCTCCGCGAGCCACCACGAGCCCGAGTCGGAGGCGATCTTCGCGTCGATGACCAGCGGCTTGCTTGGGTTTGAGGCCACCCAGTCGCCCACCGCATCAAGGTCGGCGAGGGTCCGCACGGTGATCCCGTCGGCACCGAAGCCGCGGCCGATGGCGGCGAAGTCGGTGTCCGGGAACCGCACCGAGCTCATGTCCGTCTCCGGGTTCTCGATGCCGAAGTGGTGGACCTCGGCCCCGTAAGCGGCGTCGTTGTAGACGATGCACACCAGCGGCAGGCCCAGCCGGACCGCTGTGTCGAGCTCGGCGATGGCCATGTGGAACCCGCCGTCGCCGGTGCCCAGCACGGGAATGCGTCCGGGCTGCGCCAATCCCGCGCCGATGGCCGTGTACAGGCCCAACCCGATGGATTGGAAGGCCTGCGTGAAGCAGAAGCCGAACTCGTCGGGCACCGAGAGGAACTGGCTGGGGTAGCCCATGAAGTTGCCCGAGTCGACGCTGACGATGCGCTCGGCCGGCAGCAGCTCGTCGAGCCGCTTGGTCAGCGTGCGCGGGTCGATGTACTGCCCGTCGGAGAGGTCCTCGAAATCGACTTGGTTCCAGTCGATCGATTCCTTGATGCGCACGGCCACGGCGGCGCTGCGGTAGCCCTCGCGTTCCTGCACGTTTCCTGCGACGAGCGCCTCGAGCACGTCGGCGGCGCACTCCGCGGAGTCCCCGACGAGACCCAGGTCGATGGGCCGGTTGGCGCCCAGGGCCTGCTCCTCGAGGTCGACCTGGACGACCTTGGTGCCGGCGCCGATCAGGTGCCCGTGGCGCATGGTCCACATGTTCAGCGCGCAGCCGAACCCGACGATCAGGTCCGCGCCGGTGATCAGTTCGGCCGCAAGCGGCGAGGAGAACCCTCCGGAGATGCCGAGGTTGAAGTCGTCCTCGTTGAACAGGCCCTTGGCCACGGCTGAGGTCGCCACCAGGGCGCCGGTGTGCCTGGCGAGGGCCAGGATCTCGTCCCGGGCCCCACGGCCGCCGCGTCCGGCGACGAACACCGGGCGTTGGGCGCCGGCCAGCAGGTCGGTCAGGGCCCGCACGGAGGCGCGCGAGGGGCGGATCGGTTCGGCCGGGGCAATGCCCACCGGCAAGGCGGTCTGGTGGTCGGAGACTTCCTGGGCTTGGACGTTCAGCGGCAGGTTCAACACCACCGTCCGGCGGTCGTTCACCGCGCGGCGGTAGGCCCGGACGGTGTCCGCAACGGCCGACTGGGCCGAGTGTACGCGCTCGGGCACCGCGTAGACGGAGGCGGCAAAGCCGTCCTGGTCCATGGCGAAGTTCGAGTACACGGCCGAGGGCGCCGCCTCGGCGGCGAGCACGATCATCGGGGTGCGGGACTTTGCCGCCTCGCCGATGCCGGTCGCCGCGTTGGTCAACCCGCAGCCCTGGTGCACGGAGAGCAGGGCAACCTGTCCGCTGGCCCGCGAATAGGCATCGGCCATGGTCGCGGCCCCGCCCTCGTGCCGGGCCGCGGTGAACGGCACGCCCTGCTCGATCAGGGTGTTGGTGATGGTGAAGTTCCCGGATCCCACCACGCCGAAGCAGTGGCCGACGCCGAGCTCGGCGAGGGTCTTGCCCACTAGTTGTGCAACGTTCACGGTCAGCCCTTTCCGACCATGGCCAGCACGCGGGTCGGCGCTCCGGTGCCGCCGACGATCGGCAGCGGAGCCACCACGATCATGGCCCCATGGGTGGGCAGCTTGTCCAGGTTCTTCAGCGAGGTGATGCCGTACTTGTCGGCGCCCAGCAGGAAGTAGTGCATCGGGAACGGCGGGTTCAGCGCCGCTGCGTTGCCGGCGTCGATGCCCACGGTTTCCACGCCGATGCCGGAGATGTCGAGCTCCTCCGCGATCCACTTCGCGCACTCGGCGGTGAAGCCCGGGGTGTGGGAGCCGTTCTCGTCGAGGTTCAGGAACGCCTGCTGGTCGTGCCCGTACTGGTCCCAGCCGGTGCGGAAGAGCAGCCATGAGTTGGCGGGGAAGGCCCCGTGCTCTTCCTGCCACGCGACCAGGTGCGCGATGTCGATCAGGAAGTCAGGGTCCGCGGCGGCCTCTGCGCTGAAATCCAGCACCACCGCGGGGCCGACCAGGCGTGCGGGGTCGAGCTGGGAGACGTCCTTGCCCTCGCGCCCGGAGATCCAGTGGATCGGGGCGTCGATGTGCGTGCCGATGTGCTCGCCGGTGTGGATGTTGTGGTGCTTCCAGAACGGGCCCGGCTCGTTGTAGGCGGAGACCTCGTCTAGATGGAAGTCGATCAGGTTGGAGAACGGCTCCGGCAGCACCAGCGTCGGGGTGTCCTCCGACAGCGGAGCGGTCAGGTCGTGGATCTCGACGGCACCAGTGGCCAGCGATGCAAGGACTTCTCGTACGGGACTCATGGCAACTCCAGTGTTGGTGAAGGTGGATGCAGCTGCGTCCACCGGGAAATGTTCATCGAAAATTGGTGACGGTCGTCACGGTTGTTCAATTTATTGTCAATGTATCAGTGCAACAGGACCAGCAAAAGACCCTTCTCGCATGTCGGATCAGCGCCGCTTGGACTTCCCGGCGCTCCGGATGAGCCGCTGGGCCACCAGGTGCCCGGAGCCGCCACCCAGGCCCGGGCCCGGATGCGTCGCCGCCCCGATGTGCCAGAGGTCCTTGACCGGCGAGCGCCCCTTGCCGAGCCGCGGCAGCGGGCGCCACACCAGGTTTTGGTGCAGCTCGGCGGCTCCCCCGTAGGGGTCGCCTGCCACGGCGTTCCTGTTCGAGCGGCTCAGCTGCCGCGGGTTGAACGCCTTGATGCCGAGCACCAGTTCCCCGAGGCCCGGGGCGTGTTGCTCGATCTTGCCCAGCACCCTGTGGATGAACTCGTCCGTGAGTTGCTCGTCCCAGCCGGCGCTGGTGTCCAGTTCCCCGGCGGCATCCCCGACGGGTTCGAAAGGGAGCTCCTGCAGCTGCAGCCAGAGCGTCGCCTGGCCCTCCGGTGCGCGCGACGGATCGAGCACGCATTGCTGGCCCACCACGATGGTCGGGTTGGCCGGAAGCAGGCCGGCCTCCGCCTGGGCGCAGGCAATGGCCGTTGAGTCGGAGCCCGTGGAAATGTGGATCAGCGGGGTCCGGGCCAGGCGAGCGTCGCTCCACGGCACGGGGCCGGAAAGCGCAACGTGTATCTGCATGGCCGCGCGGCCCGGCCGGTGGGCGCGGACCTCGGCACGGGTTTCCTCCGGCACCGCGGCGGGCTCGAGCAGTTCGTTGTAGAGCTGAGGCACCGAGACGGAGGCGAGGATCCCCTTGCGCGCGGTGAAGGTCTCGGCGGCGGTGCGAACCGCCGCCGCACGGCCGCCCGCGACGACCACGCCCTGCGCGCGGGTGTTTTTGCGGATCACCACACCGTGGTCCGTGAGCAGCGATTCGAAGGCCGCGACGAATTGCGCGGCCCCGCCCTGCACGACGGGCAGGCCGAATTGGTGCATGCTGGCCGCCATCACGGGGAGCATGACGCCGCCGCTCGCCTGCTCGGGGCCGAGCCCCGCGTGCAGCAGCCAGGGCGCCCAGAGCTGGTCGGCCTCGGTCCCGGTGAAGGTGGCGCGGGTCAGGTTGCGCCCGCTCATCAGCCCCTGCCGCACCAGTTGCTGGGCCCTGCCCATTCCAAGGCGCACCGTCTTGAAGCCGAGCTTCGCGGCGTTGGGCAGGTTCATCTCGCTGCCCAGCGCACCGAAGATGACGGGCGCCTGTTTCCCGAAGTCCTCCAGCATGCGCGCATACGCCGCGCGGTCCTCCGCATGTTCGAAGGCCTCGGCCGTGGCCCCGGGGTCACGCTGGGCGTAGACGGCGGTGGTCTTCCCCCGCGCATCGGTGCCGATGCTCGCGCACACCCAGGGTGTGTTGGCGTCCTCGGTGTTGCGGTAGCGCAGGCCGCGATCGTGCAATTCCTGGCCCAGCTCGGCGTAGGCACCGCCGGAGACGAACAGCGGATGCCAGGAGGAGAAGGTGTCGTGGATGAAGCCCGGGACCGTCAGTTCCCCCGAGTCGATGAACCCGCCGAGCCGATCGTGCTCCTCCAGCAGCACCACTGCAGCCCCGCTGCGCGCCAGTTCGGCCGCGGCGACCAGGGAGTTGATGCCCGATCCAATGACGACGTAGTCGGTTTCCATGTGTCCCTCTCGCTTAGCTGAAGTCCGGGTGCAGGGCCGTCCGGTGGTACGCCCCCGCGTGGAAGACCAGCGGATCCCCCTCGATCCGGGAGTACTTCTCCACCTCGCCCACGTAGATCACGTGGTCTCCGGCCTCGTGCCTGGCGACGGTCCGGCACTGGAAGGTGGCGACGGCCCCCTCGAGCAGCGGCACCCCGGCGATCCCCTCGGCGCAGTCCACGCCGGCGAATTTGTCCTCCGCCGGGGTCGCGAACTGGCGCGAGAGCACGTGCTGGGAGGACTCGAGCACGTTGATGGCGAAGTGCGTGGAAGCCTCGAAGTCGTCAAGCGACGGCGCGAACTTGCTGGGGCACCAGAGCACCAGCGGCGGATCCATCGACACGGAGGTGAAGGAGTTGGCGGTCATGCCCACCTTGGCGCCCTGCGGGGTCCGCGTTGTCACCACGGTGACACCCGTGGCGAACTGGCCCAGCGTGGAGCGGAAATCGCGCAGGTCGAACGCCGCGCCCTCCTCCGCCACTGCGCGCTCCATGAACGCGGCGGCCTCCTCGGGCTCGAACCACCAGGGGAAGAGCGTGCGCGGGTCGTCGAACCCGTTGGCCAACGCGGTGGCCAGGGATTCGTGGTTTTGGGCCGCCGCGAGCACCTCAAGCTGCCAGGGCTTGCGTTCGCGCAGCATGGAGTTGGTCCACACCGTGGAGAACTGTCCCCAGCCGCGCCAGAACTCGTCGAAGGTGCGCAGCATCCACTCGGAGTCGAAGTCCCCGTCCCCGCGCGCATCGATGGCCCGGGCATAGTGGTCCGCGGCCAGCGTCGCGTTGTTGGACCCCTGGCCGGTGAGCGGGTCGTTGAGCATGATCGCGTCGCCCATGCCCATGACAACCCGGCCGCCGGGCAGCGTCCCCACCGCGGAGCGGACCACCGGGGTGATGCGGCCGCGCAGCACGGCGCCGGGGTCGTTGAGCACCGAACCGGCGAAGCGCGGGTACTCGTGGGGGAAGTGTTCGCGCAGGATCCCCAGCGACATGGCCAGATGCTCCTCGGCCGTGTTGACCGAGTCCCAGCAGTCCATCGGGCCTCCCGGGATGCCCTCGAAGACCATCATCTGGCACGGTCCCTCGGTGCCCAGCCCCGGGAAGGTGAAGAACTCGCCGACCCCCGGCACGATGTTCATCCTGATCCTTGATGCATCGTCCTCTTCCCCCGGGCCGTGCGCGGGCAACACGTAAGTGACCGCCACGGCCCGCGGCGGGCGGTCGAAGGGCGACTTGGCCCGGTCCGTGGCAAAAACCTGCCCCAGTTCCCCCTTCCCGGTTCCCACCACCACCAGGTCGAAGAGCGCAGCGAGCTCCTCGAGCCTGCGCACCGAAAGCTTCTCGATGCGGAAGTCCCCGCCGCGGCCGATGAACGTCTCGATCCAGTGCGCGCACTTGACCCGCTGGTCCACCGACAGCGCCGGGCGGTCAAGAGTGCCCTGCCAGTCGATCGCCTCCCGCCCCTCGCCGCCTGCGATGTTCATGTGCACCCCGGTGATGCCCATGTCCGCGGTGTTCGCCCCGGGGATTTCCAGCGGCTGCTGGACCCGCAGGGAGGAGGAGAAGACGCATTGGCTGGAGGTGATCGACCCGGTGCGGATCTGCTGGGCCGAGCGGTCGGAGAACATGGTAACGCTGTGGCCCGAGCGCTGCAGGGCGAGGGCTAGCTGGGCACCGGATTCTCCGGCCCCGACGATGGCGATGGTTCGCATTGAAAACTCCAGTGGTGTGGGGGGCGTGTGGCGGGGTCCGACGGCGCTAGTGCACCGGGTCGAAGGAGCCCAGGTAGTCGTGTGCGGCGTCCTCGCTCATGAACCAGCCGGCGAAGTCCGGCGGGTAGTCGAAGCCGTTGGCGAAGCGCTTGGCGATCTCCGGGTTCCCCTGGGCGGTGCCCAGCAGCTGCAGCGCGTGCGGGGCCGGCGGGGCCAGCATGGTGTTGGTCCAGGCCGCGACGTGCTGCGCGTACTCCCAGTAGCCCTCGAAGAGGCCCTGCTTGAACTCGTCGTCATAGGGGCGCTCGCCGTGTTCGAGGATTCCCTCGAGGTAGGCTGCCGCGCACTTGGCCGCGTTGTTGGAGCCCTGGCCGGTGATCGGGTCGTTGAGCACCACCACGTCGGCCATGCCCAGCACGGTCTTTCCGGAGGGCAGCGTTGCCAGCGGGTGCCGGACGGTCGGGGGGAAGCGTCCCTGCAGCACGCCGTTGGGGTCCGTGAGCGTCACGTCGGCGCAGCGTTCGGCCTCCCACGGCAGGTAGGTGTGGAGGATGCGCAGCGAGTTCTCCAGGTGTTGCTGGGGGGTCAATCCCTTCCAGGAGTCCATGTCGGAGCCGGGCAGGCCCTCGAACACCATGATGTCGCAGGGGCCGGTGACGGTCAGCGCGGGGAAGACGAAGTACTCGCCGACGCCCGGGATGAGGTTGAAGTTCACCGCGGAGAATTCCTCGCGCGGCCTCATGCCGTTCACGTAGGTCAGCGCCAGCGCGCGCTGCGGGGCCGCATAGTGGCTGCGCTCCGCGTCGCGCTCGAACAGCCCGGCGATCTCGCCCTTGCCCGCGGCAACCAGGACCAGGTCGCTCCGCTCGGCGTAGCGCTCGAGCTCCTCGACGCCGGCTTCCTCGAAGACCAGGGTGCCGCCGCGGGCCTCGAAGACCTCCATGAACGCGGGGAACTTGACCCGCTGGTCGATCGACTGGGCCGGGGCGTCGAGCCGGTGCGCCCAGCTCATGGCCTTGACGCCGGGCGCCTCCGGCGGCGCCACGGTGAAGGAAATGCCCTCGACCATCGGGGCGTCGGGCCACAGGTCCAGGCCCAGGTCGCGTTCGTGCCCGAGCGCCGCATCGAACATGCACTGGCTGGAGGCGATGGAGCCGGTGCGGATCTGCTCGGGGGTGCGGTTGGAGACGAGGGTGACGTCGTAGCCGGCGTCCAGCAGGCCGATGCCCAGCTGGAGGCCCGACTGTCCGGCGCCGACAATGGTGATGGTGCGTGGGGTCATGATCCTGGTTCCTTGTTCTCGCTGGTAATGGTGTGGGAGTGGGAGGTGAAAACTAGTTCGCCGACAGCAGCGGGATGGCCGGCTCGTTGCGCTCGGGCCCCATGGCGGAGTAGCCGCCGTCGACTGCCCAGTCGGCGCCCGTGACAAACGAGGTCCGGTCCGAAAGCAGGAACGCGACCACGTCGCCGACCTCCCCCGGGCGCCCGACCCGGCCCAGCAGGTGGAAGGGCGCCGCCACGGAGTCGGTCTTGGCCAGGTCCCCGCCGGAGAGCGTGTCCATGATCTTGGACCAGGTCCAGCCCGGGCTGACCGAGTTCACCCGGATGCCGTCGGCGGCGAGGTCCGCGGCCATGGAACGGGTGACCTGCACCAGCGTGGCCTTGCTGGCCGGGTAGAGCCAGCGGCCGGTCTGCGAGACGCCGGAGGAGATAGAGGTGAAGTTGACGATCGCCCCGTGCCCCGAGGCGGCCAGCAGCGGGCGGACCAGCCTGGCCAGCATCACGGCCGAGACGACGTTGATGTTCAGCGCGGTGAGCCAGTCACTTCGGTTCGATTCGATGCCCTCGTCCAGGTAGCTGCAGGCAAGGTTGACCAGGCCGTCGAGGCGGCCGTGGCGGGACTCGATGCCGGAGACCAGGGTTTCGAGGGCGGCGTCGTCGGTGATGTCCACGGCGTGGAATTCGACTTCCGGGTGGCGCTCCTGCAGTTTGGCGCCGCCCACCCCGTCGATGTCGACGACGATGACCCGAGCTCCGGCCTCGATGAGCGAACCCACCACCCCGGCGCCGACCTTGGTGGCTCCGCCGGTGAGCAGTACGACGCGATCCTGAAGCAATTTCATGGCTTTCCTTCCCCGCAAGTTCCCTGTGACCCATGTCATAATGGGTGGCCTGACAAGAAACTACTCCCCGGGGCGCGGCCGCCTCTATCCGCTTTGCGCAATTTTCATCCGATGCGCGCAGGGCGCGAGCACAGCAAAGGAGCATTCTGGATGCTGACCCAGCAGCCCGCCATGCCTTCGCCCGGTCGCGTGCTCGACGCGCTGCCGACGCTGCAGACTCCCGACCCGCACGAGGCCCAGCAACGCATCAGCGAGCTTTTTTGCGAGCACACGCTGCAGCCGCTTTCGGGGCGCGGGAACGTTAAATTGAACCTGCGCTCATCCGGCGCTGGCTTCGGCGTTCACCTGCTGGATTACGGGACGGCCGTGCGGATCGACCCCGGCGCCCTTGAGACGTTTTACATGGTCCAGGTGCCACTTTCGGGAAGCGCGCAAATGCGCAGTGCGGGGTCGACCGTCGAGTCGACGCCCAACCTGGCCACGATCCCTCCGATCGACCATGATTTTTCGATGACCTGGCAGGCCGGGACCCCGCAGTTGATTGTCACCGCCCCGCGCGAGCTGCTCAACGATGCAGCAGCGGCACTCTACGGAGCCAGGCTCGAGGGACCGCTGAAGTTGGCGAACAGCATGGACCTCTCCGACCAGGCGGGCAAGTCGTTCATGCGCTCGGTCTTCGAGTACCACGACCTGGTCAACAGCCCCGGGGTCGCACCGACGCCATACGCCCGGCGACTGCACGAGGAAATGGTCCTGGCCCGTTGGCTCACGGCGGTGAAGTCGAACTTTTCCGCTTCACTTGCCCAGTGGGACGCCCCCGCAGCGGGCACGAAGAATTCGACCCTGGTTTCGGCGTTTTCCAAGCTCCTGGAAATACACAGCGGGGAGGATCTCAGTGTCGGCGACCTCGCCGAGGCACTCGGTGTTTCAATCCGAACGCTTCAGGTCGCCCTGGCCAGGGAGCTGGGCTCCACCCCGTCCCGGATGCTGCATGAGGCGCGCCTGCGCCGCGCCCACGCAATGCTCAGCGAAGCGGACCCTGGCTTCGACAGCGTGACAAGCATTGCCGAACGTTGCGGATTCGGGCACCTGGGGCGGTTTGCGCAGGCCTACAAGCGGCATTTCGGGATTGCGCCCTCGCAGACGTTGCGCAACCCCTCCCCCAGGTAACCCGCACGCACGCTACCCCCGCAGGGCCGCGCGGATGCCTTCCGGCCACGGCGCGGAGGATTCGCCACCCAACGGCACGCACACGGTGACGAAACGCCCCTCGGCAGCAAGCACCGCCCCGCGGCCCTCATGAGGGTGCCCCCACACCCTGAAGGCGAAGTCCATCGAGCTGGTCCCGATGTGCTCGATCTTCACGGCGGTGGTGACTGGCTGGCCGAAGTAGAGCTTGGCACGGTAGTCGGTCTCGTGGCGCACGCGCGGCGCGATGCCGAAGTACGAGTTCTGACCCAGCTCGCGGAAGAGCTTTGCCTCGGCGGCCTCGACAAAGCGCAGGATCACCGAGTTGTGCTGGTGGCCGGCGGCGTCGGTGTCCACCCATTCGATGGTGCGTTGCAGGGAATTGCCCGCCAGCCCGCCGGCGAGGAACCCCGACACCAGGGCATCGATCGAGGCGTCGGAATCCCGATCCATGTCAGACGCATTTCTGTCCATCGTTAACAAAACTCCATCCAGCTATTGTTACGCACGTCACTTTAACGACATACTACTAGGGATCGTCGCACCACCACCCCCCTTTCTTCCCTTCCACACAAGGAGAACCACGTGGCGCCCTCATCCACGGTTTCGGACTGGAACATCCCCAAGCGCACCACCGGCATTGTGCTATTCGCCTGCTGGCTGGCCATCCTGGCCGAAGGCTATGACGTCGGCGTGCTCGGCGCAGTGCTGCCGGCACTGGCCGAGTACAAGGAATGGTCGTTGACCCCGCTGCAGCTCGGCGGCCTCGGCGCCTACGCCCTGGTGGGCATGCTCTTCGGCGCGCTATTCATCGGCACCCTGAGCGACGTGATCGGCCGCCGCAAGATGCTGCTACTGTCCATGGTCATCTTCACCATCACGCAGGCCGGAGCCGCCATGGCACCCACCCCGGAGCTGTTCGGCCTCTTCCGCTTCCTCGGCGGCCTGGGCATGGGCGGCATCATCCCGGTGGCCGCGGCGCTGACCATCGAATACTCCGCACCGAAGAAGCGTTCGCTGAACTACGGCATCATGTACTCCGGCTATTCGCTGGGCATCGTGGCTTCGGCGCTGGTCGCCATGGCGCTGCTGCCCACCCTCGGCTGGCGCTGGGTCATCGCCGTCGGCGCCCTGCCGGTGCTGATCCTGCCATTGGTCGCCTGGATGCTCCCCGAGTCCCTCGAGTACCTGGTGTCCAAGGGCAAGATCGCCGAGGCCAAGGCGCTTGCCGCGAAGCTCAACGTGCGCGACTACAAGCCCGTGGCACCGGCCAAGCCGGGCGCAAAGGTTCCGTGGCGCGAGGTCATGGCCGCCATGTTCTCCGGCAAGTACCTGCGCTCGACGGTCTTCTTCTGGATCTCGCTCTTCTGCGGCATGGTGCTGGTCTACGGCCTGAACACCTGGCTGCCGCAGATCATGCGCAAGGCCGGCTACGACCTCGGCACCTCGCTCACCTTCCTGCTGGTCTTCTCGCTGGCCTCCGCCGTCGGCGGCCTGATCCTGGGCTGGATGGCCGACAAGTACGGGCAGAAGCCGATCCTGGTGATCTTCTACCTGCTGGGCGCCGGCGGCATCCTGCTGCTGATGTTCCCGAACACCATGTTCGTCAACCTGTGCTTCGTGGCCTTCGCGGGCATCGGCTCGATCTCCACCTCGCTGGTGCTCACCGGCTACATCGCCGACTACTACCCGGCCGCGCAGCGCGGCACGGCCACCGGCTGGGCGCTGTCCTTCGCCCGGCTCGGCGCCATTTCCGGCCCGATCATCGGCGGCTGGATCGCCTCCACCGGCATGAACTTCCAGTTCAACTTCGTCTTCTTCGCCATCGTCGGCGTGGTTGCGGCCCTTGCCGTGTCGATGATCCCGCCGCGCGTCACCGACACCTCCGCCCCGGCGCTTGCCGCCGAGCGCGAAGCCGTGCTCGACTAGCAGATCCCCGACACAGCGCGTGAGGCGCCGGACCCCGCAAGGGGTCCGGCGCCTCACGCGTTTGGGTTTCAGGACGCTTGCTGGCCCAGTTCCAGCGACGGGACGTCGGCGTCGAACCCGAAGACCGTCGCGTAGAAGCCCAGCGAGGTCTCCAGCGCGTTGACAATGGTTTCCGCGCGGCGGAAGCCGTGCTGTTCGCCTGCGTAGAGCACGTAGGCGTGCGGCACGCCGTTGGCCGCGAGCGCGTCGGCGACGACCTGCGACTGGGCCGGCGGCACCACCTTGTCCTCGTCACCCTGCAGGAGCAACACCGGGCAGGTGATGTCATCGACGTGGTTGATCGGCGCGCGCTCCGCGTAGAGTTCGGCGGCCTCGGGGTAGGGGCCGACGAGGGATTCCATGTAGCGGGACTCGAAGTCGTGGGTGTCGGTGACCAGGCCGACCAGGTCCGAGACCCCGTAGCGGGAGATGCCGGCGGAGAATGTGTCGGTGTCGGTCAGCGCGCTGAGCACTGTCCAGCCGCCGGCGGAACCGCCCTCGATCGCCAGCCGGTTGCCGTCGGCCAGGCCCGCGGCGACGAGCCCCTCCATGACGGCCACGGTGTCCTGCACGTCGACGATTCCCCACTGGCCGCGCAGCCGCTCGCGGTATGCGCGCCCGAAGCCCGTCGAGCCGCCGTAGTTCACGTCGACCACGCCGATGCCGCGCGAGGTGTAGTAGGCGATCGACAGCGACAGCTGCGCGAAGGCCTGCGAGGTCGGCCCGCCGTGCACGAACGCGACGAACGGGGGCTTCTCCCCCGCGGGCCCGGAGTGTTCCCCCAGCCGCGGGTTGTACACGTGGGCGTAGACCGGCGACCCGTCCGCGGTGGCGAACTCCATGGCGCGGGCGTGCGGCAGCGCCTCGGGGCTGGGCAGCGCGGAGAGCGAAAGGGAGACGTTTTCCGTCTCGCGCGTCTCAAGGTCGATCAGCCGCAGGCCGTCGCCCTCCACCAGCGAGGTGGCGTTTGCCAGCAACTGGTTTCCGCGCAGCGCCGAGGGGGAAATCCTGGTGAACGGCAGCCCAAGTTCGGCCAGCTCCCCGCTGGCCATGTCGAGGCGGGCCAGCGAGGTGCCGTGGGTTCCGTGGGTCACCAGCAGGCTGTGCCCGTTCTCGACCTTGTACCAGCTCTGCCCCAGCGACCACAGCGGGCCCGCGAATTCTTCCTCGAGGGTGCACAGCGCCCGTTGCTGGCCGGTTTCCAGCGTGTGTGCGTAAAGGTTCCACCAGCCGCTGCGGTCGGAGGCGAAGACCAGTTCGCCGTCGGTGAGCCATTCGGGCTGCAGCACCGATTCGGTGGTGGATCCCGCCAACACGGCTTCGGTGGCGACGCGTCCGTCGACAAGGCCCGCGACGTGGAGTTCGGTTCCATCCCACGGCATTTGCGGGTGCTCCCAGGAGATCCAGCTCAGTTTGGTTCCGTCGGGGCTGAGTCGCGGGCAGGCGACAAAGCGGGAGGACGGGGTGACCTCGCGGAGCCTGCCGGCGTTTTCCGCCGCCGAGCCGTCGAGCGGGATGGCGACGATGTAGCGGCGCAGCCCCTCGCGGTGGTCCTCGCAGACGGCAAGCACTTCGCCCGGGTTGGTGCCCGGGATGATCTCGGCGAAACGCAATTGCGGGTCGCCGCCCTCCCCCGTGCTTTCCGGGGTCAGCGGCACCGGGGCACCGCCGTGCGCGCCGGCCAGATAGACGCGCTGGTCGGCGAAGTTCGCGAAGACCAGCTTCGGGGCGCCGTCCACGGGGATTGCGGCCCACGCGGACCCTCCGTATTCGTTGACCCTGCTCCGGACGTTGTAGGGGTCCGCGACGATTTCACGCGGAGCCTCGTCGGTACTGGCTCTGCGCGCCACGACCGTCAGGCGCCCGCCTTCGGCGGGGCGGCCCTCGAGCCACCACAGCTCATCCCCCACGAAGTCGCCGCCGCCCACCGGGGTGGTCCCGGCTGCGACGTGTTCGGCGGTGATTGGAGAGGGCCAGGAACCATAGGGCAAGGGCGTAGTCATGATGAGATTTTAGACTGCATGCACCGCGCTTTGATCCATCCTCCGACGTGGGTTTTCACGCGTCGCCGCGCAATGGACGGACACGCCGCGAAGCGCCTTGCCGTACCCGCCCCGCGGGGCGCAGACTTGGCACCATGTATTTCTATGCGGTTTTCCTGCGCGGCGTAAACGTCGGCGGCGTCAAGATTCTCATGAAAGACCTCACCGCGTTGCTGGAGCAGGCCGGGTTTTCCCGGATTCGCACTCTTTTGGCCAGCGGGAATGTGGTGCTTGCCAGCGAAGAGGCGGATCCCGCGGCCGTGAAAACGGCCTGCGAGGCTGCAATCAACTCGGCTTACGGGTACGGCACCCGTGTAATCGTGCAGGATACCGCACAGCTTGAATACCTGGCCGAGAATTACCCGTTCGTCCCTCCGAATGACGGAATCCAGCGTCATGAATATCTGGTCTTGACCGAGTCCGAAGAAGAAGCGGCAAACATCTTGGAGACTGCGCCGGAACCCTCAGATGAAGAACGCGTTGCCCAACTCGCCCACGGAATCTGTTGGGAGGTGCCCCGCGGACAGAGCCTTGACAGCCCGCTTGCCAGGCATTTCGTAAAGGTGGCTTCAAAGTCCCTTGTCACAACGAGAAACATGAACACGGTCAACAAGATGCTCACGGCGCTCAAGGCACTGGCCTAGGGCAGTTTACGGGCTACTTCGCCTCTGGATCCTCAACCGATCCCGCACACCGCGGGTCCGCCGAGGAGCCCGGATCCAAGCACCTGAGAAACGTTCCGGTGATTGCCGTTGCGCAACCAAACATATGCAAAATTTGTTTACATATGCCGAATTGTCGCTGGTTTTTGCCATCGAGCAATGCTTATGATTCCCGAGACAGCCAACCAGCCGGAACCGCACCCCCGGCCTAAAAGTAGGGGAAATATGAAGAATCGTATTGGCCGCACCGCTGCCGCCATCATTGCTGCGTCGTCCTTGGTCTTGGGCGGTGCCACCGTAGCCACCGCAGCCCCGGCTCCCAAATCGGTCGCAGCTACGGCCCACAAGGCGCAGTCGAAGGCGCAGTCGAAGGCGCAGTCGAAGGCAACAGTTGTCATCCGCGACATCAAGAACAAGACCGTTGATGCCGGCAAGCTGGCCACGATCTCGCCGAAGGTCAAGGTCGGAAAGCAGGCCAAGGTCGTCTCCAAGACCCTGACCGTTGTGCAGGACGGCACCACCCTCGTGGATGGCAAGAAGAAGGCCAAGTTGGGCGTCGGTACGTACGAGGTCACCACCACGGTCGAGTACCGCAGCCTGGTCAAGCAGGTCGTGGTGAAGGTCAAGGGCAAGAAGGCAAAGAAGAACATCTGGTCGAAGATCCAGACCGAGTCCAAGACGCAGACGCTGGTTGTTGCGCTTGACTCGGACGACAACAAGTAACCAGGTACGGCAACACGGTCGGGTGTACCGGGAAATTGTCCCGGTACACCCGACCATTGTTTTGCCCGCGGTTGTCTTGCCTCTGTTGTGGCCGCCGGTCCCCCACGGCAAGGCGCCGACCGACGCGGGGCTCCGCACCATCTGCGACGTCCAGGCTTTCGGGATTTGGGGGATGATTCCTTGGACCCCAGCCGCTCCTTGGAGGAATCCAGCACCATATGGAAGCGGAGCGTTGTGATTAACCGCGGCAACACCGAATGCTGTAGCCTGCCTGATTGACCGATCCCCCGCCGACGAATAGGACAGCCTCCGTTGACAATGCCACTGGTGCTAGACCTTTTCGGGGTCTTTTTCTTTGGGGTTTCGGGTTCCTTGCTGGCCGCACGGCGGGGATTCGACATCGTCGGCTCGCTGCTCCTGGCGGGGCTGACCGGGATCGGCGGTGGCATCATCCGCGACGTCATCCTCGGGCAGACGCCGACTGCCTTCGCCAACCCGTTCTACTTCATTCCGCCCGTCCTGGCAGCGCTGCTTGTCTTTTTCCTGGCGCCCGGGGTCCAGCGGATGATGCGCCCGCTGCTTGTATTCGATGCGGCGGGCCTGGCCTTGTTCTGCATCACCGGCACCATCAAGGCGCTGGAATCGGGCATGAATCCCTTTGCGTCGGCCCTCCTGGGCGTCACCTCGGCTGTCGGCGGCGGGTTGCTGCGCGACGTCGTGGCCAACAAGACACCCGAGCTGTTCAATCCGAGGGACATCTACGCCGTCCCGGCGATGCTTGGCGCGGGTCTCATCGCCGGATTCTGGGGCATGGGATTAACAGGTGGGGCATGGCAGCTGGCCGTTGCGGCCGCCGTATTCCTGTTGCGCGTGCTGGCGCTGACGTTCCACTGGCGCGTACCGCGGGCCGTCGGGCCCTGGCACAGAGATACCAAATTGATCTGACCGGCTCGACCCGTTCTTAGCCCACGCGTTCAAGCGGTCGAGGGGCCCCCGCTTCGCCGGGACCGTCTTCGATCTTTCGCGGCCCGTTGATCATCACGGCGCCGGTGAGCATGACCACGATGCAGATGGCGAGCATCGCGAAGGAAGCACTCCACCCGCCCGTGGCATCCTTGACCATGCCGAAGAGCAGCGGCACGATCGCGGCCCCTGCGTAGCCCAGGCCCTGGCTGAATCCGGAAAGCACCCCCGAGCCGTAGGTGGTGCGTGAGCGCAGGTTCATCATCAGCAGTGCGATGGCGAAGGTTCCCTGGCCCAGTCCGGCAAAGACAACCCAAACGACGGTGCCCTGTGCCGGGGAGAGATACATGCCGAGGTGGCCGGTGATCCAGAACGAAGTGAAGACCAGCACCGCGACGATCGGATGGCGCAGCCGCGGAACCCACAGCGGCACCAGCAGGCTGACCGGCAGGCCCAGGATGGCAAAGAGCGCCAGCATGGATCCGGCTGTCATGGTGTCCAGCCCCTGGGAGGCGAGGTACGGCGGCAGCCAGGTGAAGTACACGTAGGTCTGTGCGGAGTTGCCCGCCAGGAAAATCGCCAGTCCCCAGGCGACGGGTGATCGCCAGGGATTGATCTTGGCCGGCGGGGCGGCAACCATGCCGTTGACCAGAGGAGTGTCGGGACGCGGGTGCCTGCGGTCCTTGAAGAGTTGGCTGGCCCACGGCACCAGCACGATGGTCGAGAGCAGCGCCCAGGCGGCGATCGAGGTGCGCCAGTCGCCGGTGGCGTTGGCCAGCGGCACCGAGAATTGCGGTGCCATCCAGGTGCCCACGGCCAGCATCGTGACGTATCCGGAGGTGACGACGGCCAGGCGATCAGGGAAGTACTTCTTGACCAGCGGCGGCAACACGACGTTGCCCATTCCGTAGCCGGCAAGCGTGATGACCGACAGCAGCAGGAAGCTGCTGACATCGCCTACCAGCGACCTGAGCAGCTGGCCGGCGACTGCAAGCAGAACCGCGGTGAGCAAGACTTTTTCCAGGCCCCACCAGCGGATCAATCGTGGAGTCAGCAACCCGAATACGGCAAAAACGATGGGTGCCAGCATCGCAAGCAATCCGGTGCTGAACGAATCAAACCCAAGTTCCGGTCCGATGCTTCCCAAAAGAGGCGGAACAGAAACCACCGCTGCGCGTAGCGACAAGGCCATGAGAAGAATGCCGAGCAGCGCACCAAAACGGCCCGCCAGCTTCTGCCGCGGTGGAGTCAATGGCATGAGGGCTAGTTTCCGTCCTTGAGTCGTTCAACTTGCTTCAGCAGGTGTTCGAGATCCTTGCCGAACGTGCCCGTCGACCACGAACCGGGCATTGAGGTTTGGTAGTACAACCCCTCGCCGATGAGCATGATGGCTTCGGCCGCGTACTTGTCCTTGACCTCGCGACGGATCAGATTCAGCCAGCCCTCCTGGACATCATCGAGCGCCTTGACCGATGGTTCATGGCCACCCTGGGCCAGTCGGAGTACGGCCAGGAAGTATCGGTCCAGATCGCTGCCGATAACGGTGCTGGTGCGCACGAAGTAGATGGCCGGCCCCTCGGGGGCGGACCCCATTCGATGCAGGTCTTCCTCAAAGGTCCTGAGCAATCCGTCGATTGCCCCCTGGGCCAACGATTCCTTGGAGGCAAAGTGGTAGAGCAAGCCGCCCTTGGAGACGCCCGCCTTTGCGGCCGTTGCTTCCATGGTGGCTGCGCGTTCGCCTTCTTCACAAAGCATCGAAACATAGGCTTCGATGATCTTTTCCTTGGCTAATGGCGGGCGAGACATGTAGTGAACCTTATCCCTTTCTGGTAGGCATCGTCACATTGTAACTGTACCGTCCAGACGGTACAGTTATGAATGTCCGCGCAACTACTCCATCAGGAAACCCTCCATCATGAGCACCCCGAATCTCACGACCCGAACAGCGCAAGAGCAAGCCGGTTCAATGAACCGCAAACGTTGGGCTGCCCTTGTGGTGCTAATGTTCCCAGTCCTCCTGATCTCGGTGGACAACACCGTGCTCAGCTTTGCGGTACCCGCGCTTTCCGCGGCACTGACGCCTTCCGGCAACCAATTGCTGTGGATCATCGACATTTACCCGCTGGTTCTTGCCGGCCTCTTGGTTCCCATGGGGTCACTCGGCGACCGCTTCGGCCGGCGCCGCATGCTGCTCATTGGTTCAACCGGATTCGCCGTCGTATCCGCGGCCGCGGCGTTTGCCACCAGCGCCGAGCAACTCATCGCCGCCCGCGCCCTGCTCGGCATCTTCGGTGCCATGCTGATGCCGGCCACCCTGTCGCTGATCCGCAACATCTTCACCGACGCCAACGAACGCCGCAAGGCAATCGCCATCTGGGCGGCGGCATTCTCCGGCGGTGCCGCACTCGGCCCGATCGTTGGCGGCTTCCTGCTCGAGCATTTCTGGTGGGGTTCGGTATTCCTGCTGGCCGTGCCGATGCTTCTGCCGCTGCTCTTCCTGGGCCCCGTGCTTATCCCCGAATCCCGAGATCCCAAGCCGGGCGCCATCGACCCCATTTCCATTGCCCTGGTCATCATGACACTGTTGCCCGTCGTCTTCGGCATCAAGGAGTTGACCCATTCCGCCTCTCCATGGCTGGGCTCCCTGGCCATCGCAGTCGGCATCTCATGCGGGGTGCTCTTCGTGCTCCGTCAGCTCAAGCGCTCGAACCCGATGCTTGATGTCCGGCTGTTCACCAACCCGGTGTTCTCCGGAGCCCTGACGGTGAACCTGCTCAGCATCTTCGGATTCGTTGGTTTCATTTACTTCCTGTCCCAGCACTTGCAGCTGGTCGCCGGAAACACCCCGATGATGGCAGGCGTCCTGATGCTGCCCGGCCTTGCCCTGACCGTGACGTTTGGGCTCCTGGCCGTCCCGCTGGTGCGCAAATTCAAGGTCTCCACCGTGATGATTGCCGGCCTGTCGCTGAGCGCCATCGCCTACGGCATCGTACTGGCCTTCGGTCAGTCAGGCTCAGTCGCGGCGCTGATGCTTGCGTTCGGCGTTTTGGGTGCCGGCGTCGGCATGGCCGAAACCCTGTCCAACGACCTGGCCCTGTCCGCAGTGCCCGCATCCAAGGCCGGCGCCGCATCGGCCATTTCCGAGACGTCCTATGAAGTCGGTTCGGTACTCGGCACCGCGGTGTTGGGCTCGATCCTCAACGCCGTCTACTCCCGGAACCTCCAGGTCCCGGCCGCGCTGGACGCCGAACAGGCCGAAGCCGCACGCCAGACCCTGGGCGGCGCCCATGAGGTCGCAGCGGGCCTTCCCGACTCCCAGGCCTCGATTGCCGATCAGCTTCTGACTTCCGCGGCACACGCATTTGATGCAGGCGTGGTTATCACTTCGGGAATTGCAGTTGCCTTGACGGTAATTACAATTTTCGTTATTTCAAAAACCATCCGCGGGGCCCGGATCCAGGAACACGCCCCTGCCCCGGAAGCGGCACCGTCCGCCTAGGAAGTCCAAGGGGCAGTTATGCCCACCGATGAAATGGGTGCCGTAGGAATTGTGATTCCTACGGCACCCATTTTGCGTGAATTTGACAAAAACCCCGAAATTCCGCACTTCCCGCAGCCACCCCAGGTTCCAAAATCCCAAAATAGCGGTGAATAGCAGACCCCTAAACGGCAAACTTTCTATATTTATGTGCCAAAGGGTAGTAAGTGCGCCGATAGTCGCGTACCGTAGAGCTTGTAGTTCTAGTTTTTCTCGCAGTAAAGCAGTGCAAATACCCCGTTGCCGGGGAGAGTACCTTTCTGAACCGCGGTGAATCACGTAGCTGCAAGTGAATTCCACAG
The DNA here is from genome assembly GCF_042901625.1 of Paeniglutamicibacter sp. NPDC012692. Classification (NCBI taxonomy): domain Bacteria; kingdom Bacillati; phylum Actinomycetota; class Actinomycetes; order Micrococcales; family Micrococcaceae; genus Paeniglutamicibacter; species Paeniglutamicibacter sp. NPDC012692. The sequence continues at coordinate 71,082 of NZ_JBIBDE010000007.1, read as the reverse complement.
TGGAGTTCGCTCCCCTACGTCCCATTTCAGGACAGTCTCGAAAGGACACACCCATCATGGCAACAGGTACCGTTAAGTGGTTCAACGCCGAAAAGGGCTTCGGCTTCATCGCTCCGGACGACAACTCCGATGACGTTTTCGCTCACTACTCCGCCATCCAGTCGAACGGCTTCCGTTCGCTTGAAGAGGGCCAGCGCGTAGAGTTCGAAGTAACTCAGGGCCAGAAGGGCCTTCAGGCCACCGATATCCGCGCTGTCTAAGTTCGGATCATCACCTTCGGCTAATTAGCTGATTCTATTTGGGCGGTATCTCCTTGCGGAGGTACCGCCCAAATTGTTTAAGCACCCAGGCTACTGCGGACCCGGGGTCCAGAAACCGCTCACGTGCGCCAGCGTTGGCGCGGCATCCTGCGTCTTCAGGAGCACAATCCAGTCCTCCCCGCGCCGCGGTTGCGTGGAATCTCCGGGCTGGACGCTCACGCGCATTTTCAGGAATTGGCCGTCACCGGACGACGAGGTGCCGACAAGACCCAGTAGCCAATACTCGGCTTTCGAAGCTTGTGCTTGGGCACGGGCCCGGCGCAGGTTTCCCAGGTTCTCCCCCAACATGGCTTTCCCTAGCTCCGCAAGGGTCTCATCCCCCTCTCGGAAATAGAGTACCTGCCCGTAGACCTGCCCTATCGCGTCGGCAAGGGCTTCAAAGCATCCCCCTGTGCCAGCTGCAGCGAGCCAGTCCGACTCCTTGGCAACCATGGCAGTCCCGGCATTTGCCCAGTCGCTCAAACGCGCCAGCACCATTTCTGCGCCATCTTCCCCGGTTCCAGCTCCCAGGGGTTCGGGAACCACAAATCCTTCGGTGGAGGGGCACCCGGCAGGGAGCTCCTCCAACCTTGCCTGCGCGGCCGGCGAAACCGGTGACGGTCCGGTTTCATCCGGAACAAGAATCGTGCACCCGCTCAGCATTCCCAGAAACAATCCGCACACCGGAACGAGCAGCATCCGCTTCATGCTCAGATAATACGTTCCCTTGACCACGAAACCACCCGTAGCAGCCGGCAAGGGAATGAATCAGGCACGGCCGAGGTTGCCTCCCTACGTGAGCATTCCCTTGTCGATCCTTGATCTTGCCCCCATCCGCAGCGGCGGTTCAGCCGCCGAAACATTTGCCGAAAGCGTTCGGCTGGCGCAAACCGCCGAGGCCAACGGCTATACCCGAGTCTGGTACGCCGAACACCACAACATGGCCTCGATCGCCTCGAGCGCAACCTCGGTCCTCATTGGCCACGTCGCCCACCACACCAAAAGCATTCGCTTGGGTTCGGGCGGAATCATGCTGCCCAATCACTCCCCCTTGGTGATTGCCGAACAGTTCGGCACCCTCGAGACGCTGTTCCCGGGACGCATCGACCTGGGCCTGGGCCGCGCCCCCGGAACCGACCAGCTCACGTTCCAGGCCCTGCGCCGCGACCCGGCCGCTTCCGACGCCTTCCCCCATGATGTGCTCGAGCTCCAGGCCTACCTCGGCGAGACTTCGCGCATTGAGGGTGTGAACGCCTACCCGGGACACGGCACCAACGTGCCCCTGTACATCCTGGGATCCAGCCTCTTCGGCGCCCGGCTTGCCGCCCAGCTGGGGCTCCCGTACTCGTTTGCCTCGCATTTCGCCCCCGATGCCCTGGTCCAGGCCGTGACCGCTTACCGGAACGAATTCCGCCCGTCCGAATTCCTCGCCGAACCGTACGTCATTGCAGGTGTGGGGGTCGTCGCAGCGGAAAGCAACTCGGAGGCCCACCGGATCATGGAACAGGTCCGCCGCGACCGCATCCAGCTCTTCTTGGGCAGGAACCGCCCCACCCCGTTCACCGAAGCCGAGATCGATATGCTTCTGGATTCGTCGCACGGGGAATCGATCATGAACATGCTCAAGTACACGGCCGTGGGTGACGGCGCCACCGTCGCCCAGTACCTTAAGGAATTCGCGCGCACGGCACAGGCCGACGAACTGATCACCGTGCACAATTCCAGCAGTGCGGCCCAGCGTCTGGCCTCCGTGGAAATCACCGCGGGGGCCATGAATCTTGCCAGCTAGCTAGTCGCCAAAGGCCATGAGGCCGGGCATCAATCCACGAGGAGTTTTACTCTCCCGGTGGTTTGATGCCCGGCCTTTTTCGCGGGGAAATCACTCGGCATGGACGCCTCGGCAGGAGGCGGCAATCAACGTCCCGCAGGTGAACGACGGGCAAGGAACACGCGAAAAATGCCCATTCCCATAACCAGGGATGGGACATAGGCTGTAATCAATCGCGGATCAGCCACGAACACCGCGTTTGGTGAATGGAGGGACACGATGAGCGACATCTTTGACGACACGGTCTTTGACGAGCCGATTGACGACGACATGTATGAGCCTGGCGATGGCCGCGACGGCCAGCCCTACGAGGGTTCATCCGATAGCCCCGAAACAATGCGGGCGCTGGATCCGCTGCGCAGACACCTCTATCTGCTCGACGACGATTTGACGGCCGAAGACGCGATCCAAGACGAAGACGCCGTGGAAGTGGAATGGGTGGAAGAGATTTCCGAGGAAGAGGCCGAGGGCCTCGCCTCCGCACCATAGGATTGGGGTTGGCAATTTTTGTTGCCAACCCCATCATCTTGAGGCTCGGGAGAATCAGTGGTCAATCCGGTGCACCTTCGCACTCTGATCGAAGTCGTAAACCACAGGTCCTTTGCCGTGGCTGCAACCCGACTCGGCTACACTCCCTCGGCCGTGTCGCAACAAATGACGGCGCTGGAACGCGCCACCGGCACCACGCTCTTCACGCGGGGGGCCAAAAGCATCGAGCCCACTCCGGCGGCCATGACCATGGTCCGCCACGCGCAGAGGGTGCTCACCGACATCGACGCGCTGCTTGCCGCGACGTCCACCCCGGACCTTGACCCCAGCGGAAAGCCTCTCCAGGAATTGCGGCTCGGCATTTTCCCGTCGCTGGCCATCTACGCGTTGCCGCGTCTCCTGTGTTCCCCCGATTGGGACCAGCTCGGCATTGCGCTGCGTGTGCATGTCGGGGAGCCACACCAAACCGTTGCGGGATTGCGCCAGGACGGCGAACTCGACCTGGCGTTGATCTTCCAGGTGGGACAGGCCGGACTTGCCTGGCCCGCCCAACTGGAGCGCCAGTGGCTGGGTGACGATCCGTTCCGGGTTGTGGTCCCGGCTTCCTGGAAGCTCTCGAACTCCTCCACCGTGAGTGCCGAGCAGCTGGCCAACATGCCGTGGATCATGCACCACCCGGGCACCAGCGATGCGACTGTCATCTCGCGGCTCTTTTCCGCGTTCAACATCCACCCGCGGGTTGTCGCCTACAGCGACGACTTCAATGCGTCTCTGCACATGGCGGCGGCGGGGCTTGGCGCCGCGCTGGTTCCCGAGCTGGCCATGCTTCAGGCGCCGGAGGGCATCCGGGTCATCGATGCGCCGGAGATCAGGTTGGCCCGGAGCATCTTTGCCCTGCAATCCCCCGACAACCACAACCCAAAGGTGCGGGTCTTCATGGACCGGCTCACCACCGTGCTCGGGGAATTGAGCATCGCGCCCAAACGGCGCTAGGAACTACTTGTTCCCACGCACCGTGCTCGAGGTGACCGAAACACTGGCCCCCGAGCTCTTGCGCACCCCGAGCGTTCCCGCGGCGCTGTTGTCCAGGATTTTCGCGCTGCTGACCTTCATGCTTGCCTTGTTTGCCGCGGCGATGCCGCCGGTGAACGTGGCCGGTTTGTAGCCGGCCCAGCCGTTTTTGCTGATTTCGGTTCCGCGCACGACGGAGTTCTTTCCGCCCGAGGCGCTGATTCCCACCTGGCCGTTGAGCCGGATCGTCGAATTCAGGATTTCGGTGGCGGCACCGTTGCTTTGCACGCCGATGCCGTGGTTGACGGCCACCCGTGAGGAAAACAGCCCCGAGTGCGCGCCCGAGAGCCGCACGGCACCCGTGTTGCTGGGGTTGGCGTACCCGACCACATTCATCATGCCCATGCGCGACCAGGTGCCCATGGTGATGGCGCGGGTTTGCACAGCCATCGAGTACTTGTATTTGCTGCTGCCGGCTTTGCCCGTGTAGATGGCCCGTCCCTTGTGGTCGATCCAGTAGGTGCCGGCCTTCACCTTCGCCTTGGAACTGACGCGGTTGAGCTGGATCCCGTTGGCGAAGAGAATCTGGGCGCTGTTGCACTGGTATCCGGTGGTGCATTTGAGCGTGCCGGGGGCCTTGGCTGGGATCTTGCTGGAGGAGATCTTGTAGATCTTGCCCGACTTCTTGGTTTTTACCGCAGTGGTTCCGTCGAAGCGGGTGGTGCTGCTGCCTTGCCCGACCAACGTCTGGCGGGGCTTGAGCGCCAGGTTCGCCGGCTTGTGGGTGCCTGCCTTCAAACAGATAACGGCCCCGTCCTTCTGTGAGGCAATCGCCGTGGGGATGCTCGAACCGGTTGCCACCGTCGTGGCGCAGAAGTTGTTGGGGTTGATCGTTGTGGCCGCCGGGGCGACCACCGAAGCCTTCACGCCGGAGATCCAGGCCGCACGGGCACCGATGCCGTTGGTCGAACCCCTGAAGGCAATGCCCGTCAGCGTCTTGGTGCTTCCCGCCGAAGACGTGGCAGTGGCCGAGGAGATCGTCAGGTCCTTGGCCCTGCTGATCTTCACCGAGACGACGTCGTTGAGCCCGAAGACCTTGGCCATCTTGGCCTGGCTCACGCTCTGCGTCCATGAGTCATAGGGGTTGTTGGCACTTGGCTTCAGCGACCATGAGTCGTCCCGGGATCGCAGGTACGGAAGCGCTGCACCGCCCCACACGTCCTCGCTGTTGCGGGTGGCTCCGCCGGTGGACGAGGAATAGAGTGTTTCGGCCAGCCGCCCTCCGTACATGACGACCTTGCCGGTGGTCGGCGTGCTCCCGCTGCGGGTTACAGTGGCGTCCACCGCGGCCTTCCACTTGGCGCCGTATCCGGGTTGTTCGTTTTCCTTGTGCCATCCGGTGAACTTCTGGTCCTGCACCTCGTCCGTCACGTTGCAGTCGCAGGAAGACTTCACGGTGTTGATCTTGCGCATGGCGTAGGTGCGTCCCGCAATCGCCTGCGCCTGAAGCACAGCACCCGGCCAGGAGGAAGGGACCTCGGCAAGGCCGTAGAGGTACTCGTCGTTCAGTCGAAGCGAGGTCACCAGATTGACCTGGTCGTTCAGGATCCCGGCTTCGAGAATTCCGTGCCGGTAGGTTCCTGGGGTCGAGGATTCGGCGTTGGCCTTTGGAACGGAAAGCGTGGCACGTTTGCTCGAGGGCCAGGCACGGGTACCTTCCCACTCGACGCGCAACTTGCCCGTGACCTTGTTTGAAGCAACGCTTTGGCCCCTGTCGTTCTCCAGCGCGTAGCTCAACTGGGAACCGCTCCGGCTGAAGGTAAGGGTGGAACCTGCCGGTGCCGTGTAGGTCTTTTTGGCCGGTACATAGGTCTTTTTGGCCGGTACTTCCGTAACCTTCATCGCCCCGCCGGAAACCTTCACGGAGCTTTTTTCGGATTTGAGCACCTGCACGCGGATGTCTTTTGAGGCGGCGGTGGCGCTCGAAGTGACCTTCGCCGGGTTGTAGTAGTACTCGAGGATTTGCGTGGCGTTCTTCTTGCCCTCGCTGGCCATCGCCCGGGCGCCGTACTGGCTCATGCCAACGCCGTGGCCCCATCCGGCGCCGGCGACGGTGAAGTCCGGCAGCTTCGGGACGCTGGGCAGCCAGTAGGAGGTTCCGTTGCTGCGCACACCGAGCACGCCGCCGCTGAAGTTCTGCCGCGTGTCGCTTCCGGATTTGTACTGCTCCCCCTTCGGGTAGCCGAACCTGCCGTTTTCCCATCCGGTGTCGGCCCACGCCTTGGCGATGGCATTGCGCACAGTCAGCGCCCTGCGGTTGTCCGAGTAGACCACGATGCCGTCGCGGTACGAGCGCCAGGAACTTCCGTCCCCGAGTTTTCCTGAGCTGTCGCTGGCACCGCCCAGGCTCTTGGCCGCCTTGGTCAGATACGCGGAGTTGTCCTGCGCGATGCTCGCCGTGGCGACATTCACCGCTGCCGGTTCAAGGGCCGTCGCGGCCGCCGCCGGGACCAGCAAGGCGGCTACCAGGGCCGCGGAAAGGGCGAGGGCTGTTTTTCTCATGGACATCCTTGAACGACGTTTCGGGTGCGAGATAGCAGGGCGATGAACCCCGATCATACGCGAGCCGCCCATTCCGGCACCCGGACGGCACACGTCAAAGGCCGAATCCGTACAAGATCACCTGCCGCGCGGCCCCTCTCGGCCCGTCCTCAGTCGGTCAGCACCAGGAAAATGCCCAGCGCGCCGACGCCCACCACGGCCCCGCTCATTGCGAGCACGGCCACGACATCGGCATGGACGCGTTCCAGCGCAATGCCGTGGGACGCCAGGGCGTAGCGCCTGCGCTGGGTGGCATAGATGCCGCCGGCCGCCAGCAGGCACAACGCGACCATCACCAGGATCCCGGCGCCGTAGTGCGGGTACCACTTCAGGAAAACCAGCGCCGCCACGCACAGCGACATCGTGGTCCTCCCCCAGGACATCACGGTGCGTTCGGGTTGCAGCCCCGGATCGTCGTGGGAAAGCAGCGGCCCGTTGACGCTCACAGCTTGGTCGCGATCAGCACCGCCACGACGGCCGCGGCGATCGCTCCGCCCAGGCCCAGAATGGGGATGATCAGCGGCAGCGGCAGCGGCTTGCCATGGCGCATGGAAAGCTCGATCCTCCGCCAGCGCAGGGCCGCCCCGCCGCTGATCAGCATGCCGATGATGATGAGAAAGACGGAGATGCCGGTACGGAGCGGTGCAGGAAACTCATGGGCGGCGAAGGCCTCAAGGGCGATGCCGCCGGCCAGGAAGGCCAGCGAGGTGCGGATCCAAGCGAGGAACGTTCGCTCGTTGGCCAAGGTGAAGCGCGGGTCCGGTTCGCTGCCGCCGGGCAGGATGCGCTTGGCCAATGCTCCGCGGTCGTTTTCCTCATCGTGTTCAGCCATCGGCCAGGACCCCTCTCAAACGCAGTGCGGCCGAGGCGTTGCCCGGCCCAAAATCCCCCTGAAGCCTACCGCGGGAGCGCCAAGGCGGAGGAATGTGAAGCCAGCCCCGGACCTGCGGGAATCTGCACTTCGGGGCGCCTGCCTGTAGCGTTTCCACTAGCATCTTGCGCCCTGCACACGGCATGAACCGGAAGGACCCCGACCATCACTTCGCACATCCGCGCTTCAATCACCGGACCGCTGGGGATCCTGGCGCTCGACCGCCCCGCAAAGATCAATGCGCTGACCCGCGGCATGCTCCAGGCACTCACCGACACGCTGCTGCTCTGGAAGGACGATCCGTCCGTCTCCATGGTGGTCCTGCGCGGGGAGGGCAAACGCGGTTTTTGCGCCGGCGGGGACATCAAGGACTTCCACCGTGCGGTGAGCAACGACGCCCACGGCGAATTCGCGGACCTGCTGTCCCTGGAGTTCGACCTCGACGCCATGATCGCCGGCTACCCCAAGCCGGTCGTCACCCTGGCGCACGGGCTGTGCATGGGCGGCGGGATCGGCCTGGCCTCGCACGCGGCCATCCGCATCGCCACCCCGGAGTCCAGCTATGCCATGCCCGAGGCCCGCATCGGCTACACCCCCGACGTGGGCGGCACCCACCTGATGGCGCTGGCCCCCGGCTTCATCGGCGAGTACCTGGCGCTGACGGCATCCACGTTCTCCGGCGTCGACGCGGTGGAACTCGGCTTCGCGGACATGCTGGTGGACGGGGAAAAGTTCGCCGACGTGCTCGACGCGCTGCCGGACTTCGAGGGCATGGACGCCGCGGACATCGCCGCCGGGCTCGAGGTGCTCTTCGGTTCCTTCGCGGCGTCCCCGCTGATGGCCGCGCAGCCGTGGATCGACCACGCCTTCGGCGCCCCGACGCTCGGGGAAATCCTGGAGCGTCTCGATGCCATGTCCCATTCCGCGGCCGCCGAGGCAGCCGAACAGATGCGCGCGAACTGCCCGACCTCCATGGAGTGCGCCCTGCAGTCCATCCGGGCGGCGCGCGCCGAGGAGCACCTGCGCTCGGCGCTGGACCGCGAGCTTCGCCTGGCCAAGTACCTCATGCACCGCGGCGACCTGGCCGAGGGCATCCGGGCCCAGGTCATTGACAAGGACCGCAACCCGGCGTGGGTTCCGGCAAGCATCGGCGAGGTGGACGTTGCGGCGGTCGCCGCGGTGGTGGCCGAGCCGAACTAGTCCTTCCGCGTTCAATCCTTCATGGAGCGCAGCGGGATGATCGAGCCCAGGGTCGCGGCGGCCATCGTCGAACCCAAGACCGCAAACACTCCCCCGGCGCCGAGCCCCGTGGCGAAGATCCCGACGCCCACGGGGATGACCGCCTGGCCCAGCCTGTTGCCCAGCAGGCGGATGGACATCCAGGTGCCGCGGGTGCCCTCGGAGGCCGCGGCGGAGACGACGCTCATGCTCAGCGGCTGCCCGATCCCCAGGCTGAGCCCGGCCAGCGCCAGCAGCGCGCCCGTCCAGAACACTCCCACGTCGAGCACCAGCATCGCGATGAGCACCGCGGAGACCCCGGTGGAGGCCAGCAGCAGCCGGGCCCGGCCGACGGTGCGCACCAGCCGGTCGAGCCCCAGCCGCGACAGGACTGTCGCCCCGGCGCGCAGGGCCAGCAGGATGCCGACGGTCTGCACGGGGATCCCGCGCTCCACCGCGAGCGCCGGCAGGTAGACCTGCAGCAGGTCGATGGTGCACAGCACCATCATGCTCAGCCCGATGGAGGCCAGCAGGGTGTTGCGGGTTGCCGGCTCGACGTTCAGCGCGGTCGACAGCCTGACCTGCGTCCGGGCCTTGGCCTCGGCGCGCGGAACCGCATGCCTCACCATGAACACCGTCGCGGCGGCCATCGCCACCGCGGAGTACAGGTAGGCCTGCAGCAGCACCGCGGTGTCCGGGCGGACGCTCTCCCCGCCCAGGAAGCCAAGCAGCAGCGGGGCCGCGGCCTGGGCGATCGCCGTGACCGTGGTGTAGTAGCCGAAGACCCTGTCCATGTTGCGGTTCTTCGCCGAGGCCAGCCTGCTCTGCTCGCCGATCAGGCTCATCAGGTGCCCGACGCCCAGCAGCAGGTTCCAGCCCAGCAGGGCCGGCAGCGAACCGGCGGCAAAGAGCAGCCCCAGCCCGGAGGCGATCATCAGCCCGGCGCCGACCAGCAACACGCCCTTCTCCCGCCCGCGGTCCGTGGCCCGCCCGATGGCCACGGCCAGGAACACCGGCAGGATGGAGAAGCTCGCCACGACCAGGCCCAGCAGCCCGGGGTCCACGCCGAGTTCCAGGGCTCGGTAGGACGTGGCGGGGCGCACCAGGTAGACCGACGCCTGCAGGAAGAATGCGTGGGCGAGGATCGAGGGAAAGCCGAGGGGCCGGGCCGGGCCGGATGCTGCCATGCCGGCAATTATTCCGTGCCCGGGCTCACCGCCTTGCCTTGATGACGGCCGGTTTAGCGCTTGGGGACGGGGTTCTTGGGCGCCAGGCGGCCCTCGGGGCGTTTGGCGAGCGGGTGGACCGGGGCCACCGCCTTGTGCGTCGAGTCCTTGGGTTCCACGCGCTTGGGCGCAACCGTGCCGGCAAGCGCCACGGGTGCCGGTGCCGGCTCGCGGGGCGTCGGCCACGGCAAGGGAGCGTGTTCACCGAAGTGCTCGGAGTCCGCTTCTTCCCAGTCGGCCAGCCACCCGCGGGCGGGTTCGTTGAGCAACTCACCGGGTGCCACCCAGTTGTGCAGGGAGGCGTAGCTGCGCGTGGTCAGGTGGTCGACGCGGCGGCGCAACATGCGCGGGTTCAGCTGCGAGGGATGGGAGACACCCATGGAGGCCATCAGCTGGGTCGCCTCCTGGACGGTGAGCTTGTGGTAGTTGTAGACGCGGTTGCCCTTGTCCAGCACGTCAAGCGCCCGCACCAGGTGCGGGTTCTGGGTCGCGACGCCCACCGGGCATTCGTTGGTGTGGCATTTCTGGGCCTGGATGCAGCCGGTGGCCATCATCATCGTCCGGGCGCTGAAGGTGAAGTCGGCGCCCTGGATGAGCCGCTTGACGACGTCCGAGCCGGTAGCCACCTTTCCCGCGGCGCCCAGCCGGATCTTGTGGCGCAGCCCGCAGCCGACGAGCGCGTTGTGCACCAGCATGAGCCCCTCGGTCAGCGGCGTGCCCACGTGGTCCTCGTATTCGAGCGGCGCCGCGCCGGTGCCGCCCTCGGCGCCGTCGACGGTGATGAAGTCCGGGGTGATGCCGGTTTCGAGCATGGCCTTGCACATCGCCAACACGTCGGTGCGCGACCCCACGCAGAACTTGTAGCCGACGGGCTTGCCGCCGGAGAGGTCGCGCAGGTGCTTCACGAACGCCATGAGCTCCCGCGGCGTGGAGAAGGACGAGTGCGAGGCGGGGGAAATGCAGTCGACGCCCAGGGGGATTTCCCGGGCTGCCGCGATTTCCGGGGTGATCTTTGCGGCGGGCAGCACCCCGCCGAGCCCGGGCTTGGCGCCCTGCGACAGCTTGATGGTGATGCCCTTGACGCTTTCGTGGGCCGCCTTGGCGGCGAAGCGGTCGGCATCGAAGTTGCCGTCCGTGTCGCGGCAGCCGAAGTAGCCCGAGCCGATTTCCCAGAACAGGTCGGCCCCGTATTCCAGGTGGTACTCGGTCAGTCCGCCCTCGCCGGTTTCGTGGACGAACCCGCCCATGGCCGCGCCCTTGTTCATGGCGAGCACCGCGTTCTTGGACAGCGCGCCGAAGCTCATCGAGGACACGTTCATCAGGGAGATGTCGTAGGGCTGCAGGCAGTCGGGGCCGCCGATGCGCACCCGGTGCTGTTCGGCCGGGACGTTGACCGGAACCGTTGAATGCAGCAGGTATTCGTAGCCTGCCTCGTTGACGTCGCGTTCGGTGCCGAAGGCCTTGTGGCTGTCGGCGCCCTTGGCCCGCGCATAGACCAGCGATCGGGTGTCGCGGTCGAAGGGGCGCCCGTCGGTGTTGCGTTCAATGAAGTACTGCTGGATTTCGGGACGAATCGATTCGAACAGGAAGCGCATGCGCCCGAGCACCGGGAAATTGCGCAGGATCGCGTGCTTGGTTTGCAGCACGTCGTGGATGCCGAGGCCCAGCAGTGCCAACGCCAGCGCGGCGAGGATCCACCACCCGCTTGAGCCAAGGGATGCGGCCACGATCGTGACGAATCCCAACAACGACAGCAATGCCAGAATCAGAAATCTCACCATGGGTGTGAGCCTATAGCGCCGGGGGTGGTCGTGGGGGAAATTTGCCCGAAAACCGCCGCGTGCCTCCGCGAACCCGGCCGGGCACCGTGCCCGGGTGAAGGTCGGGAAAGGGGGCGATTCGGTGGACGCCGCGGTTGACCGCGGCGTCCACCGGTTCGGTCCCTAGACGTTGACCGGCGAGGAATCTTCGAGCTTGAGCGGACCAAGCTCGGCGAGGAATTGACCCGGACCGGGGTTCTCCGCCGCGTCTTCGCCGCCCAAGTGCTTCATCACGCCCCACACGGCGTTCAGCCCGGTCGTCACCGCGCCCTCGGCCCAGCCCGCCGTCCAGGAAACATCGTCGCCCGTCAAGAAGATCCCGCGGTGCTCGGCGGCCAACTCGCGCTGGTCGAAGTGCGTGTACAAGCGTTCCTGGTAGCGGTAGTGCCCGGGCAGGTTGGCCTTGAAGGCGCCCATGAAGTTCGGCTCGGCCTCCCAGGAAACCGTGATCGGCTGCCCGACGATGTGGCTGCGGATATCGACCCCCGGGTAGATCTTCTGCAGCGAGTGCAGCATCAGTTCCATGCGCCGCTCGGCCGAGAGCGCGAGCCACTTCAGTGCGTCGTCGTTCCAGGTGTAGGACAGCAGGATCACCGCCGGCTTGTCGTCGCCGTTGTCCAGCAGGTAGGTGGCACGGTTGAGCCGGTCGGTCAGCGTCATGGACATCAGGTACTCGCCGGTCACCGGGTCGCGGTCCTTCCAGAACGGGCGGTCCACCATCACGAAGGTCTTCGACGATTGCATGTAGTGCGAGCGCTCGATCGCCGTCCACAGCTCGGCCGGGAACAACGATTCCTCCGTGTCGATCCCGGTGGACAACAGCCATGACTGCACCGAGGAGACGACCGCGGGGTAGGTCTCGGTGCGGCCGAACCGTTCGGTGATCTCGATGGCGTTGGCGCCGTTGAAGCCGTCGGCATCCGATCGGCGGATCGTGGCCACGGCACCACGCGGGGCTCCGGCGTGCAGCGAGGAGAGGGTCGTTCCTTGGGGCCAGTGCGCCATCTTTTCCGGTGCGTGGTTCCACAAGGCGTGCGGCAGCTTAGCCGCCCCGCCGCTGATGCCGCGGTGGTTGTCATCCGCGTCGGTGTACACCACACGCAGGATCTCCAGGATCGAGTTCGAGAAATCGGTGTCCCAGCCGCCGGATCCGAAGCCGACCTGGCCGAACGCCTCGCGGTGGTCGAAGCCGGCCTCCTTGAAGGCCTCCGAATTGGCGATGAAGCCGTAGAAGCTCTCCTCGTCGAAGTCCTCCAGCAGCGAGTTCCAGATCCGCTTCACTTCATGCGCATCTCGGGACCTGATGGCCTGCTGCATTTCGTCGAACTTCGCATCCTCGCGCAGCGCCCGCTTCCAGGCATCGGAAACCTCGTGGAAGAACTGCGGCAGGTCGCCTTCCTTTTCCACGTAGACCTTCTTGCCCTTGAGCTCGATGACCGTCGAGTCGGTCGGCGCAGCCAACGGATTGGGGAAATCGTAGGTCTCCAGGCCCAGCAGGTCGATGTAGTGGTAGAACGCCTTGCTGGAAACCGGGAAGCGCATGCCGCCCAGATCGCAGGTGATCTCCGGGGCAGAGGAGAAGCTGGCGGTACGCAGCCGGCCGCCAATTTGGTCGGCCTCATAGACAACCGGCTTGAGGCCCAGTTTCATCAGCTCGTAGGCGGTCACCAGGCCGGACAATCCTGCACCGATGACGGCAACCTCGGTGCCGTACAGCTCTTCCGGAACATGGCCAAGGCCCGCGGGATGCTGCAGGAACAGGTCGTAGTTGAACGGGAAATCGGGATTGAGCATGTTGATCGTGCCGTCAGCCTGCGGAATCGAGGTCATCTCTTTGGTCCTTCGGGGGTCTCTGGTTCTGGATTACTGGTTGCCGATGTGGCTGTCAATGTACTGCTGCTTGCTCAATGCTCCAAGCCGGGAACGGCGGCGTCCATAGCCCAAGTACAGGCCCACGCCGACGAGCATCCAGACGCCGAACACCAGCCAGGTGTGCCACGAAAGGTTGGCCATCAGGAAGACGCAGGCAGCGATCCCCAAGAGCGGGGTGAGCGGATACAGCGGTGCCTTGAACGTGCGCTCGGCAAGCGGTTGCTTGCGGCGAAGATAGATGACCGAGACGCCGACCAGCGCGAAGGCGAACAGGGTTCCGATGCTCGTCGCCTCGGCCAGCGCACCGAGCGGAATGAACCCGGCGGTGATGGCCACGATGCCGCCGGTGATGAAGGTGCCGGCCACCGGGGTTCCGGTGCGCTTTGAAACGCGGGAGAAAATCGGGGGTACCAGTCCGTCGCGGGACATGGTCAGCAGGATGCGGGTTTGACCGTAAAGAACCGTCAGCACCACCGATGCGATGGCCAGCACGGCGGCGACCGCGAAGAGCAACACAATCCACGGCTGCCCGGTCAGCTCACCGATGATCTGCACGAGCGCCGCTTCCGTGCCCACGAACCACGTCCAGTCACGGGCTCCGATGGCGGAAACCGCCACGAGAACGTAGGTCACGGTCACGATGGCCATCGACAGCATGATGGCGCGAGGCATGTCCCGTTTGGGGTTTATCGCTTCCTCTCCCGCGGTCGAGGCAGCATCAAAGCCGATGTAGGAGAAGAAGACGATCGAGGCCGCACCGGTGACGCCGGCGGCGCCCATCGGCATCAACGGTTCGAAGTTGCCGGCGTCAAAGGCGGTGAAAGCCACGATCGAGAAGAACACCAGGATGCAGGCCTTGATGATCACCACGACGGTGTTCACGATTGCCGATTCCCGTGCGCCACGCGCCAACAACAGGGTGGCGAGCACCACGACCACCAGCGCCGGGAGGTTTACAACCCCTCCCTCGCTGGGCCCGCCGGCAAGTGCGGCGGGAAGATCCATGCCGAAGGTGCGCAGCGCCTCGTTGACGTACTCGCCGGCGCCCACGGCCACCGCCGCAACGGAAACCGCGTATTCCAGGACCAGGCACCAGCCGCATACCCAGGCGATTCCCTCACCCATGGTGGCGTACGAGTACGAATAGCTGGAACCGGAGACCGGCACCATGCCGGCCATCTCTGCGTATGAGATGGCCGAAAACAGTGCCGTGATGCCGGCAAGAACAAAGGAGATCCATATCGCCGGACCGGCCACCGGAACCGTGGCACCCAGAACCACCAAGATGCCGGTGCCCATGGTGGCGCCCACACTGATCATGGTCAGTTGCAGCAGCCCGAGGTTACGGCGCATCTTGCCGCCACCGGCATTGTCCTCGGCTTCCCGGAGCATGGAATTGATCGACTTTCGTCGCCTGAGCTGCTGGCCCAGACGGACCGGTGCCCGGTGCTCTGTCCTGATGGTGGTTTGCATTTGCGAATCCTCGTTTGAACGGTCTCTAGGAGTTGCCGGTACCAACCCTAAGCTTGTGACCCCGCTCTCATGCCGTGCCGATTTGAACTAAAATTGTTCCTCATGGGACAAATTGCACCGGAGCACGAACCCGCACTACCCTCGAGCCACGACTTCGCCCGGCCCTGGGATTCAATCACCTTGGCCAGGTTCCTGCGCCAACTTCCCGAGGGAATCCAAGTCCTGCACGACGCCGGGGACCGACCACTCAGGTGGGTGGAACCCAGTGACATCGACGACCCCACCCCATACCTGGTCGACCATGAACTGATTCTCACCAGCGGTTTCCCCCTCGTGGAGCATGCCGGGGATGCCGTCAAGGTCCGCCAATTCATTGCCCGTCTGGTCGATGCGCAAGTCTCGGCGCTGGGATTCGGGCTGGACCCGTATTTCTCCTCCGTTCCGCCCACGGTGATCGACGCCTGCCGCGAGCTGGGCCTGCCCCTGTGGCAGATCCCCGCCTCGATCCCCTTCGCCGCCATCGGGCTGGCCTTCGCCAAGCTCATGGAAGCCGACAACGCCCGGCTGCTGCGAGAGAACGCCGAAGCAAACCGGCACCTCATGCGCTGCGTGGGCAGCGAACACCCCGAGCAGGAGATCGTCACGGTGCTCGCGCACCGGGCCAAGGCCGCGGTGCAACTGCTGGACCAGGGCGGTCGCTTGCGCCACTACGCGGCTCCCGCAGGCCTCCAGCCCGTCCAAGGCCAGGAGCTGGAGACTCTGCTGGCGCAGGTCTCGGCCGCGCAGGGCCCCAAGCTGGTGTTGAGCGAATCCGAGGGACGCCACCATTTGGCCTTTCCCATCAGGCCAACGGCAATCTCGGGCGCGCGGGTTCCGCCGCTTCTCGGGGTGCTGCAACTGAGCTTCGAGAACCAGCCGGGGGCCGCCGAACACAATCTCATGTCCACGGCATTGGGGTTGCTGGAAGTGGTCGCACGCCAGCGCGTCCTGGGATCTTTTGCCCCCACCCAGTTGGCCACGGCCCTGTTGCTGGACGGCGTCGAGTCCCTGGGTGCCGGAGCCATGGAGCTGTTCAACAGTTCACTCGGCGGCAGCCCGCGCCGAGCCCCGCGGGTCGTGGTGGCCATCCCCCGCCCCCAGCTGCCGGCCCAGGACCCCAGCCATGCCCTCACCCGCATTCGCTCCCTCATGGACACCAAGCTGGTCGTCCACGGTGAGGGGCAATTCACTGCCATCACGCGCAGTGAACCAACCCGGGAGTTGCTCGATCAAATCGAGGCGGCCGGCTATTTGGCCGCCTTTAGCCAACCGGCGGATCCAGTCCGTCCGGAGGGGCAGGGAAGCCCCCTGGCCACAAACCTGCGCGAGTTGGCTCGGCAGGCCCGCGGATTGGTGCCCCGCCTGATCGACGAGGGTCGTAGCCTCAGCGCCGAAGAATTGCCACAGTCGTTCTCGGCCCTACTGCCCCGGGAAGCAAGCCGGCAGCTGGCGGAGCACCTGCTGGGCAACCTGCTGCAGCTGCCGACCAAGCGCAGGGAACTCTACCTTCAGGTTTTGCGGGCGTGGCTGGAAGCCAACGGGTCCTGGGACGCGACGGCCACGGCCATCGAGCTGCATCGCAACTCGGTGCGACGGCATGTTGCCTCCATCGCGGAGGTCCTGGACATGGACCTGTCCCGCGCGGAGGTGCGTTACGAGCTGTACCTGGCGCTTCGCTTCCTGCCCTGAGACCCGGGCGGGTTACAGACCCCAGCCACGGTACAGGTCGGCGCGGCGCTCGGTGAGATAGGGAATCTCGGCGCGGGCCTTCTCCAGCGCCTGTGGGTCGACCTCCGCAAAGAGCAGCTGTTCGTCCCGACCGCCCACGGCCAGGATTTGGCCGAACGGGTCGGCGACGACGCTGCCGCCTCCCAAGGCAAAACCGTCTTCAACGCCGACGTGGTTGGCGTAGGCAACATAGAGCTGGCTTTCCAAGGCGCGCGCGGGAACGAGGGTGGTGCTCACCGATTCGTAGCCGCGACCCAAGGCGGTGGGCACCAACAGCAGCTGCGCCCCCTGCAATGCCGCAGCACGGACTGCCTCGGGGAACTCGACATCGAAGCAAATGATCATGCCCATCTTCAGGCCTTGGTAGTCGATGATGGTTGCGGGACGATCCCCGGGGCTGAACACTTCCTTTTCTCCGTCCCCGAAGAGATGGACCTTGACGTAGCTGCCTCGCACGATTCCGGCGTCGTCCACAAACGTGGAAGTGATCTTCCAGCTGGCTCCCTGGACATCCGGGAGCGAGTAGACGATGGCTATGGAGTGTCGGGCAGCAATCCGGGCCACGTTCTCGTGAAGCCCGGGCAGCGAAGCCGGATCCAGTTCGCTGCGCAACCTACGCGGGGCATAGCCAACGGTGAATAGCTCCGGGGTCAGCAGCACGTCCGCCCCGGCCGAGGCAGCACGCGCGGCGGCATCCTCGATGGTGGCCAGGTTCGCGGCGCCATCCAGCACGTGCGCCTGCGCCTGCAATAGGGCCAAAAGCATGCGTTCCTCCAAGTCTGGGTCGGTTCTCGATAACAGCCTATGGTCACAACACCGGTGAGCGCGCAGGCCATTTGGCACCGCGGGAGATCGTTCGCGGGATAATTCGCACCAACCTGCGAATTGCTGGCCTTCCCGCCCGCCATAGCCCGCGGGCCAATGAAACCCCCTCCGCCTCGGCGGCCGCACCATGTTGCCGCCGCCGCGCATGGCTCTCGGATCATGTCCATGAGTCGATCAATCCGTGCAGCGGAGGCCAAAAACCTACCCGCGAGTAAGTTTTTCCCCAAAACACTTGCAAACCTACCCGCGAGTAAGTTCAATATAGCTAGCCCGAAAACTGTTAGCCGGATCACACAATCGCACCACCTCCCGTTCCACCCGTCCGCGCGACGCGGCGTACTTCAGTGCGCCCAAAAATCGCGGCACTCTCACCGCTCGCACAACCCAAGGAGTCCAGTTGAATGCACACGTTGCAGCCAAGCGGCACACTCTCATGCATGCCGTAATCACCGCCCTGCTCGGCCTGTTCCTCATAGCCTTCGTCGCGTTCTACGCGATGTTCTCCTCCCAGGTGGCCACCGGTGCCTCGGCCCTGAACAAGGGCATGGGCAAGGCCAACGACGGTGTCGCCAAGCTGGTCGACGGCTCCGGAAGCGCGGCGGAGGGCGCCGCTGCCCTCGCAGCAGGCACGAGTGAGCTTTCCGAGGGTGCAACCAAGCTTGCCGACGGGGCAAGCAAGGCCAACTCCGGCGCCGGCGACCTCGCCGAGGGCGCCGGGTCCCTGCACCAGGGCACCACCAAGCTCGCCGACGGCACGCAAAGTGCGGCCGCCGGCTCGAACAAACTCAGCAACGGCGCGGCGAAACTCTCCACCGGCGTGCACAAGCTCGTTGACGGAACCGACAAGGTCGACGCCGCGGCCGGAAAGCTCGACGCGGGCGCCGGCAAGCTGCAGGCCGGCGCCTCGGCGGCCAACGACGGCGCAGGGGCGCTCAGTGCTGGAGCCTCCCAACTCCAGGACGGCACCCTGGCGCTTTCCGGCGGAGCCGCGGCACTCGACGAGGGAGCCCAAAACCTCAGGGACGGCGCCGCCGACCTCTTCGCCGGCCTCACCACGTTCGGTGCGGGAACCGCAGAGGTCAACTCAGGCGCGCAAACCCTCAGCGACGGATCCCAGCGACTCGCCACGGGCGCAGCCGCCGCAAACGACGGCGCCAAGCAGTTGGCCGCCGGCGCCCAGGCGGCAAACGCCGGGGCCAAGCAGCTTGCGGCCGGGACCTCCTCGGCAGCGGCAGGATCCTCCGACCTGGCCGCCGGCAGCGGCAAGCTGGCAGCAGGCCTTGGCGACCTTGCCGCGAAGGCGCCCGCCCTGGTCGCTGGCGTCGAGGCACTCAAGAAGGGCTCCGCGGACCTGTCCAAGGGAAGCGCCGACCTCCAGGCCGGAACCGAGGCACTGGCGGACGCCGCACCAGCGCTGCAGCAGGGAATCTCCGATGCAGCCGCCGGCGCCACCAACCTGAAGGCGGGCGCGAGCGACCTGCTCGCCGGCGCCGACAATGCCGACCGGAGCGTCGGAACCCTGAAGGACGGCGCCGCGGACCTGTCCGCCAACCTCGACGGACTTGTTGCCTTCATGAATGCCAACCCCGGACTCACCGCGGCGGACCTGCAGTCCAAGGTCGAGGGCCTGCAGACCGGGGCGGCCCAACTCAAGGGCGGCCTGGGGCAGCTCAAGACGGGCACCGGCACGCTGGCCACGGGCGCGGACCGGCTCAGCGCCGGGAGCACCCAGCTCCGGGACGGCCTCGACGAGCTGAAAACCAAGACGAAGTCCCTTCCCGCACAGACGACGGCCCTGGACTCGGGCGCCAAGGCACTGAACACCGGCGCGCAGAAGATCGACGGCGGGCTCACACAGCTCGGTGCCAGCGGCAAGCTGCTGACCGGCGGCATCGACACACTCAATGCCGGCGCAACCGCGCTGGACACCGGCGCCAGGAACCTCAACGAGGGCCTCGGGCGGCTCGATGCCGGCTTCAATGATTCGAAGAAGGGCCTGCTCACCGGCCTCGGTTCGCTCGGCGACGGGGCAGGCTCGCTGGCCCGGGGCACCGAGGCGCTGGCCTCGGGGTCATCCGACCTGAGCGACGGCGCGGGCAAGCTCGCGGCCGGCACGGGCAGCCTGGCCGACGGCGCTCAGCTGCTCAGCGACGGCGGATCCAGGCTTGCCGAAGGCGGCGAGGACCTCGCCGCCGGGACGTCCACGCTTTCCGCCGGCGCACAGGAGCTGCACGGCGGCGCGGGCAAACTGGCAGCCGGCGGCAAGAAGCTCGCCGAGGGAACCGAGGACCTGCTGGCCGGAACCGGCACCCTCAAGGACGGCACCGGCAAGCTCGCCTCCAAGACCCCCGCCCTGGCCGCGGGCGCAAACTCCGCAGCCGCGGGAGCCACCAAGCTGAAGAACGGGGCATCGAACCTGGCCGAGGGCAACGCCAAGCTGAACCGCGGCGCCGGCGATCTCGATGCCGGGGCCTCCAAGCTGGAGGCGGGCAGCGAAAAGCTCGGCCTGGGCCTGGGAACGCTCGAACGGGGCGCCTCCGATTTGTCCGCCGGCGCCGGGAAGCTCGATGCCGGGGCCGGGGCCCTGGCCGACGGCAACGGCCAGTTGGCCGAGGGTCTGGCAACGCTCTCCAACGGCTCGACGGAACTTGCGTCAGGCACCTCCAAGCTGGAGAACAGCACGCAGGCGGTTTCGGCCGCAAAGATCAGCACCGGGCCCAGCGCGGCCCTGCTGCTCATCCCGCTGGCGCTGCTGCTGATCCCGGCCGTGCTCATGCTCCGCAACCGCCGCCATCTGCGCGGCTAACACCCGGAAATGACGCAGTGCCCCGCCGAGAATTCGGCGGGGCACTGCCGTTTGCCCTACTCCCCGAGCGACTCGCGTTCGCGGCGCAACAGCGCGGCAAAGCGCCCGTGTTCGCGCCGCGCCAGCTCGGCCGGGGCACCGGATTCGACCAGCCGCCCGCCGTCCAGCACCGCGATTTGATCGACCCACAGGACGGTGCGCATGCGGTGCGCAATGACCACCACGGTGCGGCCCTCGGCCGCCAGCTGCCGCACGGAGTCCATCACCAGCGACTCGGTGTGCACGTCCAGCGCGCTGGTCGCCTCGTCGAGCACCAGCACCCGCGCGTCCTTCACGAAGGCCCTGGCCAGGGCGATCCGCTGGGCCTGTCCGCCGGAAACCCTGCCGCCGCGCTCGCCCAGGGGCGCGTCCAGCCCCTTCGGCTGGGCCGCCAGCCACTCCCCCAGCCCAGCCCGTTGGCAGGCGATGCGCAGTTCGTCGTCGCCGGCCCGGGGATTGGCGACCAGCAGGTTGGAACGCAGCGTGCCGCGCATGAGGTGCTCGCGCTGGGAGACCATGGCGATCGCCCCGCGGACGTCCTTGAGCGCCGCGTCGCGCACGTCGCGTTGCCCCAGCAAGACGGTTCCCGTTCCCGGGTCCAGTGCGCGCACCAGCAGGGCCGCAAGCGTCGACTTGCCCGAGCCCGACCCGCCCACCACGGCCAGCGACCCTCCCGCGGGAACCGACAGGTCCAGCGACTCCAGCACGGCCACCGGGCCGGATTCGCCCTCCAGTACCAGGCCGGCGTCCCGCACCTCCAGGTCCAGCGGGCCGTCGGGCAGCGCCACCGGGTGCTCCGGGTCGGCCACGGCCGGGGCCCGGTGCACCAGCGCATGCAGCCGCTCGGCGGAGGCGAAGGAATCCTGAAGCCCGGACACAAAGCCGTCGACCTCAAGCACCGGCCCGAACGCCGGAACGGCGACCAGCAGCAGGCACAGGAATTCGACCAGGCCCAGGCTCCCGCCCGCCACCTGGCCCAACCCGGCCAGACACAACAGGACCGCGGTCCCCCACGGCAGGACGGCCTTCAGGCCCGCCCGCCAGGATGCGGCCGCGGCTCCGCGGGCCAGCGCCGCGCCCAGCGCGGCATCCAGTTCCGCGAGCTCTGCCGCCCGCGGCCGTTCGTGGCCGAAGGCGACGATGGTCCCGGCGGCCCGCACGGACTCGCTCACGTGCTGGGCAATGCGGGCGCGGGCCGCGGTCGCCTCCCGCGCCGCCGCGCGCGTGGTTCGCAGCCCCAGCAGGGGCACAACCAGGCCGGTGAGCAGCAACCCCGCGGCAAGGATCCCGGCGAGCGCCGGACCGGCAAGGATTCCCGCCGAGACGACGACGGCCACCGGGACCACCAGGGCGGCGAGCAGCGGCGGGATCGTGTGGGCGAAGAAGACCTCCACCCTGTCGATGTCGCGGGTGGCGCGGGTGAGCATGTCGCCGCTGGCCCGGGTGCGCGCGTTGAACGGCGCCTGCGGGGCGAGCGCCGCATAGAGCTCGTTGCGCAGCAGCGCCAACGCCTTGAACGCGACCTTGTGTCCGAAGTACTGCTCGCCGTAGCGCAGCGCGCCCTTCAGCAGCGAGAGGCCCGCCAGCCAGGCCGCCACCGGCCAGAGCGACGGCGGCTGCCCGCCGGAAAGCACCGCCTGGGCACCCTGCCCCAGGGCGAAGCCCGCCACCAGGTAGAGCGCAAGGTTGCTGAGTTTGTGGGCGATGCCCAACGCGCCGGCCAGGCCCAGCGGGCCCAGCACGCCGCGGCAGGTGCGCAGCAGCCAGATGACCAAGTGCCTGTGTTTCATGCGTCCCCCCGCGGGTTCGAATCGGTTCCGGCGCGGGAGGCGGCAAGCGCGGCGGCCAGGTAGCCGCCGGCGGCAAGCACCTGATCCAGCGGACCAGCCTCGACGACCCGCCCGTGCTCCAGCACCGCGACCCTGTCGCAGCCGGAGAGCAGCCCCAGCCGGTGCGTGACGGTGATGGTGGTCTTCTCCCCCGTGGCCGACGCGAGGGTCTCCAACACCCGGGCCTCGGTGTCGGGGTCCAGGTCGGAGGTCGGCTCGTCGATGATCAGCACGGGCCTTGCGGCCAGCAGCGCGCGGGCCAGGCCCAGCCGCTGGGCCTGGCCGCCGGAGAGCCCGTGGCCGGCCTCCCCCACCGGGGTCTCGAGCCCCAGCGCCTCCAGGCCCACCCGACCCAAAACCTTGCGCAGTTCCCCGTCGGTGGCGTCCGGCCGTCCCACGCGCAGGTTGTGGGCCACGGTGCCGCCCAGCAACCCGGCGCCCTGGTCAAGCACCGCGCTTGCGGCCCGCAGCTGCAGCGGGCCAAGCGTGTTTCCGGAACCGTCATGCACCGCCCCGTGGGCGGGCGTCAGCTGTCCCTGCAGCACCCGGACCAGCGTCGTCTTTCCCGACCCGGAAGCACCGATCACCGCGGTGTGGGAGCCCGCCGGGAATTGGAGCGACACCCCCTGCAGCACGGGCCGCCCGCCGTAGCCGGCGCTGAGGTTCTCGACGGCCAGCCCTCCGGCATGACCCGGGGCCTCCCCCTCGCCCGGCGCGACCTCGGTCGCAATCCCCGGATCGGTGTCCAGCAGCCCGGTGATTTCCCTTTCCGCGGCCCGGCCGGTCATGCCGATGTAGAAGAAGCCGCCGACGAACGCGACGGGCTGGAGCATCAGGGTGCTCAGCAGGACCATGGCCACCGCCTGGCCGGGGCTGATGTGCCCGCCGCCCATCCGCCAGCCCGCAAGCACCACGGAACCGGTGATCAGCCCCAGCGCGAACGTCGCATCGATGACCAGCAGCACCAGCTGGTTGCCGGCCAGCAGCTTCATGACCTGCCTGCGCACCCGTTCGGAGGCTGCGGCGATCCTGGCTCCCGCGGCGCCCTCGGCGTTGTTCAGCCGCAGCATCCCCAGCCCGTTGAGCGTGTCCATGAAGGAGGCGGCAAGCATGCCCTGGCTGCGCCGGTAGTTGGCGCTGGAGGTCCTGTAGAGCTTCTGGAATCCGGTCACGAGCAGCGGGATCACCGGCAGGGCGGCGGCCAGCAGCAATGCCGCCACCGGGTCGATGAACACCCCGATGGCCAGCACCACCAGGATCGGGGCGAGCACCGCGGCCAGCGCCGGGGCGCTGAACCCCGCCCTGAAACGTGCGCGCTTCTCCACCGCATCGGTGGCCAGCGAGACCAGCTCCCCGCCGGCGCGGGCCCCGGTGTAGCCCTGTCCCAGCGTGAAGTACTTCAGCAGCACCGCTTGGCGGTCGCCGGCTTCCTGGGCCGCGGTGGCCCGGGCAACGAGCCGCGGGGTCGCCACGGCCGCGGCACCTGCCACCAGCAGGGCCGCAACCGCCGCGGCAACCCAGGCGTCGGGAACTCCCGCACCGCCGGCCAGGTACCCGTCGATGGCAACACCCAGCAGCAGCGCAAGCGCCGACAACGCGGCGGTGCCGAGCACGGCACACAGGACGATCACCGGTAGCGCGCGGGCCGCCGGATTCTTTTTCGCAGACACCCGATCCATCCTAGGCAACGGCACCGCAATATGCCCGATCCGTCTAGGTGGTGCACCGGCCCAGGGGCTACGGTGAACAGGGTCTTTACGTTAGAAACGAGGAAGTTCGTGGGAGCACCAATCCGCATCGGCATCGCAGGCTACGGAAACCTTGGACGCGGCGTGCAAGCCGCTGTCGCCAAGAACCCGGACATGGAACTCGCGGGCGTCTACACCCGCCGGGATCCGTCCACCGTCGACTTGAACAGCCCCGCCCCCGTCTTCCACATGGATGACCTGGCCAAGCACACCGGGGACATCGACGTGCTGATCCTCTGCGGCGGCTCCAAGTCCGACCTCCCGGAGCAGGGCCCGGCACTCGCCGCCCTGTTCAACACCGTGGACAGCTTCGACACCCATGCGATGATCCCCAGGCACTTCGCCGCCGTCGACGCACCGGCCACCGCCGCGGGCAAGACCGCGCTGATCTCCGCCGGCTGGGACCCGGGCATGTTCTCCATCAACCGCGTCTTCGGCGAGGCGTTGCTTCCCGACGGCGAAACCTACACCTTCTGGGGCCGCGGCCTGAGCCAGGGCCACTCGGACGCGATCCGCCGCGTGCCGGGTGTCGCCGGCGGCGTGCAGTACACGATCGCCAGCACCGAGGCCATCGACCGCGTTCGTTCCGGCGAGCGCCCGGAATTGACCACCCGCGAGAGGCACGTGCGCGAATGCTTCGTGGTCCTTGAGGACGGCGCCAATGCCGATGCCGTCCGCGAGGCCATCGTGACGATGGAGCACTATTTCGACCAGTACGACACCACGGTGAACTTCATCGACGCCGCCACCCTGGCCGCCGAGCACACGGCGATGCCGCACGGCGGATTCGTCTTCCGCAGCGGCAACACCACCGACAAGCATGCCCAGGTCATCGAGTACTCGTTGTCCCTGCAGTCCAACCCGGAGTTCACCGCCAGCGTGCTGGTTGCCTACGCCCGTGCCGTGCACCGCATGAACGCCGCCGGCCAGGTGGGCGCGAAGACCGTGTTCGACGTGGCGCCGGGCCTGCTGTCCCCGAAGTCCCCGGAACAGCTGCGCGCCGAGCTGCTCTAGGAACGTCGCCGGGGTCGTTGCAGCCACGGCCGCAGCAGCCGCGTGGTGGCCGGCAGGAAGATGTAGGTCATCAGCGGGGTGAGGATGCAGATGTTCAGCAGCACGGCGAAGACCAGCGGCCAGTCCTTCAGCATCGGCACCAGCAGGAAGTTGGACAGCAGGCTCAGCGGGAAGAAGGGCAGGAAGATGCTGACGGCCTGTTTCCAGCGCGGCGGCACCACGGTCTCGGGGATCGTGACGTTCCGCTCCCCGGGTGGCTCGAACCACCCCTCGATCCCCGTGCGGTGCTCGACCCGGGTGGTCTCCACCAGTTCCGCGGCGCTGTCCATCCACCAGCGGCGCTCGTCGGATTCGTCCCAGGCACGCAGTGACTTCGCGTCGGCAAAGCGGTAGAGCACGTGCCACTCGTTGGAGTCGGGCGCGGTGCGGATCCACCCGGATCCGAGGTAGCCGTTCCATTCGCGGGCCAGTTCCTGGCCGGCCTGCACCCAGGCATTGAAACGACGGTGGTGTTCGGGAAGCACCGTTCTGGTGATGGAAACGGTGATGGGTTCAGCTTGTGGCATTCCTACAATGTAGACCCGCGGGGCGGCTACGACCACCCGACCACCAGGCGCGCGGCCTGCTCGGGAATCGTGGGGTCCACGCCGGTCAGCTGCGCGAAGCGCTTGAGCCTGTTCATCAGCGTGTTCCGATGGCAGAACAGCTCCTCGGCGGCCGCGGAAATGCTGCCCGTGCGGAGGTAGGCGCGCGCCGACTCGCCCAGGCGCCGGCGCTCGGTGATCCCGCAATTGGCCAGCGCCCGCTCCACCTCCTCAAGTCCGGGCGCGCCCGCGGCCGCGAGTTCCAGCCTGGCCATGCGCGCCCAGCCGCGCGTCCACGTCATGGCCCCGTGTTCGCCCGGCTCCAGCAACTGCGCCAGGGACCTGGCCACCAACGAAGCCCGCGGAATGGCGCCCAGCGTGCGGGGGTCGGTGATCATGCCGCAGCTGGTGTTTTCCAGCCGGGCCCCCAGCCGCTGGCATTCCGATCCGGCGCGTGCGTCGAATGGGTAGAAGGCGATCAGCGCGTCGGAGAGCGAATGCGTGTACACGCCGGCGGAGGCGCGCTCGGTGGCAAGCGCCAGGCGCAGGGCCGGGATCTGCTCCCCCATCGCGGCAACCACCACGTACTCGGTCTGCAGCGACTGGCCCAGTTCCGCGGCGATGCGTTCGAGGGTTTCCTCCGCAAGGTCCTTTTCGCTGAACAGCGTGGCCAGGTACCCCTGGCGCATGCTTGCGGCCTCGGCCTGGATGCGGGCCAGCTCGGCGACATAGGCCTGCTGGGTTTCACCCGCATACCCGTCCACGACTTCCCAGACGCGTGCCGTGTGGCCCACCAGCAGCAACGCGTCCTGCGGTCCGGCGATGGAGGTGATGGCCGACCAGATGATCGAGAAGTCGAGCCTGATGGCCGTCATGAGCGCCTCGATCGGCACCCCTGCGCGCGCCCGGGAGACCCCGACGTCCATGGCGATGGCCTTGCGGGCGCGCAGGAAGTCCGGTGCGTCGTCGGTGTCCTTCATGGCCCTGATCAACGCCTCGAAGGAGGCCCGTCCGGTGCGCCTGATTTCGCTCAGCGGCAACGGCGCCTTTGCATAGATGGGGATGCCGGTCACCCGGGCGATGAATTCGTCGGTCAATTCCCCGACGTCCAGCTTTTCCAGCAGGTCAGCCCACCGTCGTGCATCATCGAATTGCACGTTTTGCGCGCTCTTTTGGAAACGTGGCGTTAACATCACCCCATAATATGTGCATTTGCACCGTTTGTGGCGTGGAACTCGTTGGAAAACGTGTGCCCGGACACGTCCCTTCCTTGGCAAGATGATGGTTGTCCCCAAGTACCGGCGGCAATGCGTGAGCAATTCCCGCCCTTGAGATCAGGCAGAAAAAATCCCATGACCCACACTGCAACATTCGAAGCAGGCGCCACACGGCAGATCTCCGACAAGGAGGCCACCAAGGTCGCCGTCGGCGCCCTCATCGGCACCGCCATGGAATGGTACGACTTCTTCCTCTTCAGCGCCGCCGCGGCCCTGGTGTTCAACGTCCAGTTCTTCGCAAGCCAGAATGCGACAGCGGCAGCGATGGCAGCCTTCGCCACGTTCGGCGTGGGACTCGTGGCCCGCCCGATCGGCGGAATGATCTTCGGCGTGATGGGTGACAAGATCGGGCGCCGCAAGACGCTCATGGTCACCATCGTCGGCATCGGCATCATCACCGGCCTGATCGGCCTGCTGCCGACCTACGCCGCCATTGGGATCGCCGCCCCGATCCTGCTGGTGTTCCTCCGCATCGCCCAGGGCTTGTTCGTCGGTGGCGAGTGGTCGGGCGCCATGACCATCGTCGTGGAAAACGCCCCGCTGCACCGTCGCGCCCGTTACGCGGCCCTGCCGCAGATCGGCTCGCCGATCGGCACCATCCTCTCCTCCGGCGGCTTCTTCCTGATGACGGTGTTCTTCTCCAAGGAAAGCTTCGACGCCTGGGGCTGGCGCATCCCGTTCCTGGCAGCCATCCCGATGCTGCTGGTTGCCCTGTACATCCGCAGCCGCCTCGACGAGTCCCCGGTCTTCAAGGAACTCATGGAAAAGGGCGAGACCGAAAAGGCCCCGATCCGCACCACGCTGAAGGAATCCTGGAAGCAGATCATCATCGGCATGGCCGCGGGCATGCTCGGCATCGGCGGCTTCTACCTCGTCACCGCGTTTGTGGTCTGGTACGGCGTCAACGTGCTGGAATACGAGCGTTCGCTCATGCTGCTGGGCGGCATCATCGCCGCGGTCGTTGAAATCCCCGTGCTGATCCTCGGCGGCCGCCTCGGCGAGCGCTTCGGTTCATCCAAGGTCATCACCTACGGCGGCATCTTCTCCGCCATCATCGCGTGGCCGTCCTTCATGCTCATCGAATCCGGCGTCGACGTGCTGGTGATCCTCGGCATGACCCTTGCCGTCGCCGCGCTGTCCCTGCCCTACGCCGCCTCCGGCACCGTGCTCACCGGGCTGTTCCCGGCCAAGACCCGCTACACCGGCGTGGGCTTCGCACAGAACACCGCCGGCATGATCTCCGGGTTCATCCCGCTGGCCGCCACCGCGCTGGTTGCATCAGCGTCCAACCACTGGTGGCCGGCCGCCGCGATGCTGATCTTCCTCTCGCTGTTCACCGCGGTTGCCGGCGTCATCGCCCCGAAGCTCAGCGTCGACCTTCCCGGCTTCAAGCACTAACGATCTTCCGGTGTGCCCCGCGGGAACCCCCCAAGTCCTGCGGGGCACACCGGGCCCCTCACTCTTCTTTTTACGCTCCACCACAAAGGACCACGACCGCTCATGTCACTGTCAGCCGGCCACCTCATCGTCAAAACCCTCGAAGCCCACGGCGTGGAGCGCATCTACGCGGTGCCGGGTGAAAGCTACCTCGATGTGCTCGACGGTCTCCACGACTCCACGATCAACACGGTCGTCACCCGTCACGAGGGCGGTGCCGGCTTCATGGCCCTCGCCGAGGGCCGGCTCGGCGAAACCCCCGGCATCGCCATGGTCACCCGCGGCCCCGGTGCCGCGAACGCCATGATCGCG
Organism: Paeniglutamicibacter sp. NPDC012692; assembly: GCF_042901625.1. NCBI lineage: Bacteria > Bacillati > Actinomycetota > Actinomycetes > Micrococcales > Micrococcaceae > Paeniglutamicibacter > Paeniglutamicibacter sp. NPDC012692. Next base: position 42,736 of record NZ_JBIBDE010000007.1, on the reverse strand, counting down.
ATCCACACCGCGTGGCAGGACGCCACCGCGATGGTGCTCTTCGTCGGGCTGATCCCGCTGGCCGACCGCGGCCGCGACTCCTTCCAGGAGTTCAGCCTGGAGGGCTGGTTCTCCACCACCGCCAAGGCCGTGTTTGTGCTCGACGACGAGCACCAGGCCGGCGACGTGGTGGCGCGGGCCATGCGCCTGGCCGCCACCGGACGCCCCGGACCCGTCGTCGTTGGCCTGCCCGAGGACGTCCTGGTCCGCCTGACGGCCTCCCCCGTCCCCTCGGTGCTGCCGCTTCCCGATGCCGCACCAAGCGCCGCAGGCCTCGAGTCGTTGTCCGGCATGCTGCGCGATGCCGCGCGGCCGGCGATCATCGTGGGCGGGGATGGCTGGGACACGGCGACCTCGGCCGCGCTTGCCGAGTTTGCCGCGGCCGCCAACGTGCCCGTGCTGGCCGACTGGCGCGCCTACGACGCGATCGACCACGATGCACCCGCCTACGCCGGATGGCTGGGCTACGGCCGCGCCGAACGCACGGTGCAGGCGCTGAACGATGCCGACCTGCTGGTCTTCATCGGCTGCACCCGCGGCGACGTGCTCTCCGAGGGCTACAAGGCGGCGCTGGACACCCCGACGATCGTGGTTTCCCCCGACGCCGAGCTGACCGGCCATGCCGGGCGCATCGACGCGCACCTGGGCATCGGCCCCGCCCAGTTCGTCGCGGCCCTTCCCGCCGGCGACCAGGTCCGCGGCACCCGAAGCGCCGCGTGGATGGACAGGCTGCGCCAAGAGCAGCTGGACTTCACGCTCCCCGGTTCCGACGGCGGCACCGGCGTCGACCTGGGGCTGGCGTTCGAATCCCTCGAGGCGGCCCTGGACGCCGACCGCATCATCACCTACGGCGCGGGCAACGCCACGCTCTGGGGCCACCGCTACCTCAGCCACCACGGCCCGAAGTCCCTGGCCGGACCGCGCAACGGCGCCATGGGCCTTTCCGTTCCGGCCGCCGTGGCGGCAAGCATCATGCACCCGGGCCGCCACGTGGTGGCGATCTGCGGGGACGGTGACTTCTTCATGAACGCCCAGGAGCTTGCGGTCTCCTTTGCCCACGGCGGCACCCCGCTGGTCATCGTGGTGGACAACGGCATCTACGGCACCATCGTCGACCACCAGCGCCGGCACTACCCGCAGCGCCCCTCCGGCACCTCGATGAGCAACCCCGACTTCGCGAAGTGGATCGAGTCCTTCGGCGGACACGGCGAATTCGTCGCCGCCACCGAGGAGTTCGCCCCGGCCCTTGAGCGGGCGCTTGCCAGCGGGCTGCCGGCCGTGCTGCACCTGAAGACCGATCCCGCCACCATGGGCCCGGGCACCGTGGCACACAGCACCGTTGCACACCGTGCGGAGGCCAACGCATGAGGCTCGATGCGATCGTCCGCGCCGGCACCATCCTGACCATGGACGAGGCGCGCCCTGTTGCCCGCGAGATGGGCATCATCGGCGGGCGGATCGTCGGCTTCGACGAGGAACTCGCCGGCTGCACCGCCGACCGCACCGAGGACTTCGGCGATGCGGCCATCACCCCGGGCTTCATTGACGCCCACTGCCACACCACCTGGTGGGGGCTGGGTCTGGCGGCGCTGGACCTCTCCCCCGCACGCGGGCTGGAAGAACTCTATGCCCTGCTCGAATCCGAGATGCTGCGGTTGGAGGACCGGCCCGGCGTGTGGCTCAACGGCACCGGGTTCAACCACAAGCACCACGACGGCCGGTTCCCCGACATCAAGCGGCTCGACGAGATCACCGGGGACCGCCCGCTGTACCTGCGCCATGTCTCCGGGCACGCCTCGATCACCAACACCGCCACGCTGCGCCTGGCCGGCGCCCTGGCCGGGGACTTCGCCAACCCCGTGGGCGGCGCCGTGGTCCGCGACGCGAACGGCAACCCGACCGGCCTGGTCGAGGAATCGGCGCAGGGACTCATCCAGAAGCTGCTGCTGCCGTACTCGGTGGAGCAGATCGTCGGAGCGCTCGACGCGGCAACCGCACGCTACGCGGCCGAGGGCATCACCTCCTTCACCGAGGCCGGGGTGGGCGGCGGTTGGATCGGCCACTCCCCCGTCGAAATCACCGCCTACCAGGAGGCCCTGGACACCGGCCGCCTGCACGCCCGCGCCCAGCTCATGCCGGCCCTTGACGCCCTGGCAGAGCAGTCCTCGCACGCCTCCGACGCCCACGGCACGGGAGGCGGCCGCGGCCTGGACCTCGGCATCCGGGCGGGGTTCGGCAACGAACACCTGTCGCTGGGTCCCGTCAAGGTCTTCATGGACGGATCGCTGCTGGGTGCCACCGCCGCGGTCACGGAGGACTACTGCGGGCACCAGCACAACACCGGCTACCTGCTCGACACCCCGGAGCAGTACCTCGAACGGGTCTCCGCCGCCTACCGCTCCGGCTGGCCGGTGGCCCTGCACGCCATCGGCGATGCGGCCATCGACCTGGCGATCGAGATCATCTCCGGCCTGCAGGAACGCCACGGCCCCAACGCGCTGCCCAACCGCATCGAGCACTTCGGCATCGCCCGCCCGGACCAGGTGGCGGCGGTGGCCAGGCACGGCATCGCGGTGACCCCGCAGGCTTCCTTCATCGGCCCGCTGGGCGACCAGTTCGCCCAGCTCGTCGGGCCCGAACGCGAGGGCTGGCTGTACCGCGGCAAGTCCCTCCTCGAGGCGGGCGTCCTGGCCGCGGGCAGCTCCGACCTGCCGGTGGCCGACAACAACGTCCGCCGCGCCATGGCCTCGGCGGTCGACCGCCGCACCGAAAAGGGGCACGTGCTCGGCGGGACCGCCGAATGCCTCTCCCCGCTTGAGGCCCTGCGCCTCTACACGGTCAACGCGGCCAGGGCCACCGGCCAGTTCGACGACCGCGGGAGCCTGTGCCGCGGCAAGCTTGCCGACTTCGTGGTGCTCTCCGAGTCCCCGCTGGAAACGGAGAACATCGCCGACCTGCGCATCATCGGGACCTTCGTCGGCGGAAAGCAGAGCTACTCGTCGCTGACCGCCGATGCCCCGGCCGTCGCCTAACCACACCCCCTCGTTCCACCGATCCCAGGAGTTCCAATGACTTCACACAACGCATCGTTCCTTGCCGACTTCGCCTCGATGAGCAGCAACGGCGCCACCGCGGGTGGCGGCGTCGACCGCCAGGCCGCAACCGTTGCCGACGGCCAGAACCGGAACTGGTTCCGCGGCCTGGTCGAGGGCCACGGTTTCACCGTCCGCTACGACCGGGTCGGCAACCAGTACTCGATGCTCGAGCTGTCCCCGGGCGCCCCGTGGATCGCGGTCGGGTCCCACCTGGACTCGCAGCCGCTGGGCGGACGCTTCGACGGGGCCTACGGCGTGCTCGCGGGCGCCCACGCAGCCAAGCGCGTGCAGGAGATGCTGGCCGCGGCCGGAAGCGAATCCTCCGCGAAGTTCAACATCGTCGTCATCAACTGGTTCAACGAGGAAGGCTGCCGGTTCAAGCCCTCCATGATGGGCAGTTCCGTCTACACCGGCAAGCTTTCAGCGGCCCAGGTCTTGGAAACCACCGATCCCGACGGCGTTTCGGTCCGCGAGGCCCTGGAATCCATCGGCACCATCGGCGATTTCGAGCTGCCTGTCTCCGCCTACGTGGAGATCCACATCGAGCAGGGGCGCTCCCTCGAGGACCGCGGCCTGACCATCGGCCTTGTCGAATCGACGTGGGGCGCAAACAAGTACGAGTTCGTGGTGCACGGCGACCAGGCCCACACCGGCGCCACTGTCATCGCCGACCGCCAGGACGCCCTGCTGGGTGCCTCGGCCCTGGTGGTCGCCGCCCGCGAAATCGCGTTGGAGCACTCGACCGAGGAACACATGGTCATAACCTCGTGCGGCGAATTCAACGTGTTCCCGAATTCTCCGGTGGTCGTGGCCAGCCGCGTGAACCTGCTCGTGGATGTCCGCTCCACGGACCCGGACGTGTTGGCGGCGGCCGACGCCGACCTGCATGCACGGGTGGCCAAGATCGAGAAGATGGCCAATGTCAGGATCGAGCGCGGCGCCGAGCACATTTGGGGCGCCAAGGCCTATGACCAGGCGGGCCTGAAGCTGGCCGCGGAATCAGCCGAGAGCCTGGGCTTGAGCCATGGCGTGGTGCGCACGCTGGCCGGGCACGATTCGACGAACATGAAGGACCTTGTTCCCACCATCATGCTGTTCGTCCCCAGCGTCGAGGGCATCAGCCACAACGAACGCGAGCTGACCAGCGACGACGACATGGTCGCCGGCGTGGACCTGCTCAGCGAGGTTCTCTTGCGCGTGGTGCGTGGCGAGTTCATTTCCGAGGTCGAGGGGTTCGCTAGTCTTGACCTCGATGCAACCGTTTCGAGGTAAGGACACGTCAATGCCGCAGTCTGTTCCCAGTGACCATCTGCTCCTTGAATTTTCGTTGCTGAAGTTCGACGGGATGACCCGGATCGTTGCGGCATTGGGCGATGAACTTGCCACGCGGGCCCCGGCCCTGCCGGGGGCCAACACCCCCTACGGCATCCTCAACCACTGCCTCGGGATGATGCGCCGCTGGAGCAGCACGGTGAATCGCGGGATCGAGATTCACCGCGATCGTGACGCGGAATTCACGCAAGTTGGTCCGGTGGCCGAACTCCTGGCCCGGGCCGCTGGCGTCCGCGAGGAATTCATGACCGATGTCCTCTCGGTGGATCCGGCGGCCGCACCGGTTTTTGTGCCAGAGGGCCGTGAGGCTTTCTGGGCGGCAACCACGAATGGCGTGCTGCTCCATGTGTTCGAGGAACTCTGCCAGCATCTGGGGCAGCTCGAGATCACCCGGGACATACTTATCGCCAACGCGGAAAATCACCAGCCATGAGTCGCACCTTTGAGGAGCTTGTCTCCGAGGCCGCAAATGCACCCATCGATGGGTGGGACTTTTCGTGGTTTGAGGGTCGAGCCACCGAAGAACGCCCGTCGTGGGGATACTCCCGGCTCCTGGCCGAACGTCTTCCCGTTGTTTCCGCCGCGCTGGATCTGCAGACCGGCGGCGGCGAGGTCATCGCCGGCATTCCCACCCATCCGCCGCTCATGGTGGTGACCGAGGGCTGGGAACCCAACATTGCCAAGGCCACCGCGTTGCTCCACCCCCGGGGCGTTGCAGTCGTTTCGGATTCGCCGGAACCTCCGCTCCCCTTCGGTGATGCCGCCTTCGACCTGGTCACCAGCCGCCATCCCGTGGAGGTTTACTGGGAGGAAATTTCCCGTGTGCTTCGTCCCGGCGGGAGCTACCTGGCGCAGCATGTGGGCCCGCACAGCGTCTTTGAAATCGTTGAATACTTCCTGGGTGAACAGCCCGAGGAAGTACGGCTAAGCCGCCACCCGGACTTCGATGTCGAGGCCGCGGAGGATGCCGGACTTGAAATCACCGATCTGCGGCTCGAAGAACTGCGTCTTGAATTCCAAGACATCGGTGCGGTGGTCTATTTCCTGCGGATGGTCGTTTGGATGGTTCCGGGCTTCACTGTCGAGGCGCACCTCCCGCGGCTCCGTGAGATGCACGATCTCATCGTTTCGGAGGGGCCGTTCGTGGCGCACTCCACGCGTTTCCTTATCGAGGCCCGCAAGCCTCAATAGGTGGCATTCCCGTTGCCTCCATCGGTCGCTCCTTTTACCGTCGATTGTGCGGCGAGGCGGGGCGGACGTTGTATTGGTTGGTTCCAGGCAGGGGCAACGCCGTTGATTCATATGTGTGGCCGCTGAACGTTGTGACTCGTTTGGTGTGCCGTGGGCCCGGAATTGTCTCTTCTTTCCAGCCCGGACATTCCTTGGTCTGGTTGCAGAAAACACAGGATCCGCCCGAGTTTTCGACCGAGGTAGGCCCTCCCCGGGCGGCTTGAACCACGTGGTCCAGATGTCTGATCGGACTATCGCAAAACGGCGACCTGCAGAACTGGTCGCGAATGTTGATGAATTTCTTCAGCCCGCCGGTAAAGAGTCGTTGCGCCGAATCCATCGCAATGAGGTCACCGGTTCCCGGCGCCGTATAAAGGCGCCGCAGCCAGAGCTCCAACTCGTTGGGGTTCTCTTCGCTGCCTTTGATGAGCATGCGGGCCTTCTGTGCGGAGATGATTCCATAGCCTTGCAGGAGCGCCGGCTCGGAGTGTCCTTGAAAGAGCGTCCGATCTGTCATGACCAACCCCAGCTGGATGGGAATCGCAGTGGGACTGTCCAAACCGGTCAAACGCTCTAGAAGCGAATCAACTGCCAAATGCTGACGAGATCGATCGTCGCCTTGTACTTTTGCGCTGGAAACCAGGCTCTCAAGTACTTGGGAGATCAACACCCCGTATTCGGTGGGTAGGATCCCGGTGATTTTCATTCGGTGGCGGTCGATGGGGAAAATACTGATGTAGCGTTCCTTCGCGGCATTGGCTTCAAGGTCGACTTCTTTTTCCGACCCGTACGCCAGCGCCCATTCCCGGACCATGGCTGCAAGCTTCTTGCCCCCGAGCCCGAAGCATTGATGGCCCTCGGAGAAGAGCCGAATGTCGATTTCTCCGCGTTGTTCCGGGGTAAGTCCGCGCGTTTCCTTGACGACAATGAAGGCTTCCGCCTCGGTGATCACTCCGCGATGCAAGGCATCGTAGGAAAAGACCAAGTCATCGGTGAGAACATGGCAAAAGTCCAGGTATTGGGCTCCGGTGCGTGGCGGTTGGTGACGGGCAAAAGCGATCTCCGGCCCCACTCCCCAACTTGGATTGAGCGCACGTTCTCCTTTGGCTGCACGGCGTTCGGCAACTTCATCGTCGTAAACGCAAGTGGTCTTTGCCTGAAGTGCGCAGGCGCTGGACTTGAGTTCCTCCAGCGCGGCGATGCTTTCGACCCGTTCATAGGACGCCGTGGAAATGCGCGTGTGGTCCAAGGCTGCCGAGATGGCCCGCAATCCGTCGATGCCCTCGGCGTTCAGCGCCTGCTGGAGGAAGAGCCGCAAGTCGATGCCCTGTTCGGCCAGATACTCATAGGTCAGGTCTTCAGGACCGGTTTCCGAACCGCCCCCAAGACCACCCGTTTCTGACCTCGTTGTCATACCTAAATTATAGAAAATAGTACCGACGGTTTGGTCGTTGGATCATCAATCAACGAACAGATCTTCGACAATTGGTCTGGTCATCCAGGAGTCCCCGTTTGTCAGCAAGACCGGATCAAGAGACCGTGGAACGCAGTAGATCTCGCAGTCCCATCGGCGCTTGGCCGGTAATGGACTCGATGTCACCGCTCACCGGTTCGAGCGCGCCCGACGCGATTGCGGTGTAGGTGGAAACCCAGGCATCGACCTGCCAGTCCGGTGCCTGGTAAGCGGCGCGCGACGCGTAGGCCTCATCCAGGGTTTCGTCCACGAAGTTCACCTCGCGACGGCCCACCTCACTGAGAATCCCGGCGATTTCAGGGAAGGACAGCGCCTCGGGGCCCGTCAGGTCGTAGCTCCGGCCGGCGTGCCTGCTCGGTTCCTGCAGGATGACTGCGGTGGTTCGGGCAACATCCGTGCGGGCAACGATCGAGCACCGGCCCTTGCCTGCCGGTCCCCGTATTGCACCGTCCTCACCGACCATGGCGCCCATGAAGTCGGCGTAGAAGTTGTCCCGCAGAAACGTCCATGCCATCCCGGAGGACTTGAGGTATTCCTCGGTGGCGTAGTGGTCGCGGGCCAGGGTGAAGACCGCATCGGGCGCCGCTGCCATGAACGACGTGTACACCACGTGTTTTACCCCCGAGGCCACCGCCGCATCGATGAATGCGCGGTGCTGGTCCAGGCGATCCGCGCTCTCCGATGCGGACACCATGAACAGGGTGCCGATCCCGGAGAGGGCGTCGCGTGTTCGGGCGGTGTTCTCGTAGGATGCCGCCGCCACCGTGGCCCCGGCCAGATGCGGTGCCTTGCTTGGAGTGCGCAGCAGCAGGCGTTGTTCGATGCCCAGCTTGGACAACGTGCTTGCCACGATCCCGCCAAGGACGCCGCTGGAACCCGTCACGCCGAGTGTGCGCAGTGCTTCGTTCATGAACCCATTGCATCATCGACGCACATGCGAAGTACAGCAAGCGGAACTTCCATGGAGCGATGCCTGCTTGTTTCGACAGTGGCGGGAAATGGCGCATCATGGGGAACAGGAACGACATCTGAGGCATGGGAGGGAGCGACATCCATGAGCGACAATCCGCTGCGGCACGCCATGGCACGCATGGGAGGCAGGGACCCCCACGAGCAAAACCGCGTGTCCACGCCGCTGGAGTTGTTCTTCGACCTGACGTTCGCCATTGCCTTCGGCGTCGCCGCGAACCTGTTTGCCGAAAGCCTGGCCAAGGGCCATGTGGGAACGGGTGTCGTCAGCTTCTGCTTTGCCATGTTCGCCGTCATCTGGGCATGGATCAACTTCAGTTGGTTCGCCAGCGCCTACGACACCGACGACTGGGTGTTCCGTCTGGTGACAATGGTCCAGATGGCGGGCGTGCTGATTCTGGCCATGGGACTGGAACCCATGTTTGCCTCCATCCAGCAGGGCATCCACGTCGACAACCGGGTGATGGTGCTCGGATACGTGGTGATGCGCGTGCCGCTGATATTCCAGTGGCTGCGGGCCGCCAAGCAGGATCCGCAGCGCCGCTCGACGTGCCTCGGCTATGCGCGGTACCTCGCGGTGGCACAGGTCGGCTGGATCGTCGTGATCCTGGTGGACACCGGCGTCTGGGAGATGTTCCTGATGGCCGCCCCGCTGTTCATCCTTGAAATGGCGACACCGGTGATCGCCGAACGGAAGTCCCGGACCCCCTGGCATGCGCACCACATTGCCGAACGCTACAGTCTGTTGGCCATCATCGCGCTGGGCGAGTGTTTGGTCGGCACCGTCACGGCCCTGCGGGCAGTGGTGTCCGGCAGCGGCTGGAGCCTGGACACCGTGGTGGTGGGGCTGGCGGGCACCGGGCTGGCTTTCGCCATGTGGTGGCTTTACTTCATGGTCCCGGCCGGAACCGCGTTGCATGCCCGGCGTGAGCGATCGTTCGTGTTCGGCTACGCCCACATGCTGCTCTTCGCGTCGATCACCGCCACCGGCGTCGGGCTGCGCGTCTACGCGTTTTACCTGGAGGGGAAGACCGTGATCGGCGAGGCGGGGGTGGTGGCCTCGGTGGCCGTACCGGTGGCGGTGTTCGCGCTGGTGCTGACGTTCCTGCACGCCTACATGGTGGCCGTGGACCCGTTGCAGCTGTGGCTCGCCGCGGCGCTGCTGGTGTGCAGCGCCGCGGCGATCGTCCTGGCCATTGCCGGGCTGCCGCTGACCCTGTGCCTGGCGCTGATCCTGGCGACGCCGGCGGCGGCCATCATCCTCGACGAGCTGGTCGGCCACCGCAATCGGGCGGCGGCGCTGAACCGGCTGACCGGGAAGTGAACCGGTACGCTACGCCCGCATGGCCGAGTCGAACCAGCCGGTGATGCTGGCCGGGTGCGTGATGGCCGTGCCGACGACCACCGCGAACGCGCCGGCGTCAAGCGCCGCGCGGGCCTGGGCCGGGGTGTGGATGCGGCCCTCGGCGATCAGCGGCACCTCCAGCCCCGCCGCGGCGATGGCCTCCAGCAGGTCCAGGTCCGGGCCCTCGGTCTTGGGCCGCTCCCCGCTGTAGCCGGCCAGCGTGGTGCCGATCAGGTCCGCGCCCGCCTCCACGGCGTTCAGCGCGTCGGCCAGCGAGCCGCAGTCGGCCATGACCAGCGCGTGCGACTGCTCGTGCACCATGTCGATGGTCTGCTTCAGGGTGAGCTTGTCCGGGCGCTCCCGGCGGGTGCCGTCCAGGGCGACGATGTGTGCCCCGGCGTTGGCGACGGCCAGCGCGTGGCGCGCGGTCGGGGTGATGAAGACGCCGTCGTGCCCGTCCTTCCAGAGCCCGATCACGGGCACCTCCACCGCGCTGCGGGTGAACTGCACGTCGGCGATGCCCTGGACACGCACCGCAGCGGCCCCGCCGATGACGGCGGAGGCCGCGACCTGCGCCATCGTGGTTGGCGTGCGCATGGGCTCGCCCGGGTAGGCCTGGGCGGAGACGATCAGGCGCCCGCGCAGGGCCTCGAGTTCGCTGGGGGTCAAGAGCATGTCCGGTCCTTCGGGGTAAGCGGCGCCAGGAAGAGCCCTGCCGCGCCGATGAGTGCTGCGTCGTTGCCGAGGGCCGCCGGAACCAGTTCCAGCTGCTGCAACGGGTCGATCGCCTCGGCGGCGAACCCCTCCCGCACGGCGTCCCACCAGAGGTCCCCGGCGCCGGACATCCCGCCCGACAGCACGATCAGCTCCGGGTCGAGGATGTTCGCCAGCGAGCCGGCCGCGATGCCCGCGGCGAGCCCGCCGGTGCGCAGCGTCTGGACGGCCAGCAGGTCCCCCGCACGGGCGAGGGCTGTCAGCTCGCGGGTGTCCGCGACGTAGGGGTCCCCGCCCAGGCGCAGGTAGTTGCGGTGGATGGCCGGCCCCGCGGCGATGGCCTCCAGGTGGCCGGTGCGCCCGCAGGAGCAGCGGACGCCGGTGGCCAGCGGGGAGGCGAAATGCCCCATGTGCCCGCCGACGTGGTGCGCGCCGGTCTGCGGAACCCCGCCGAGCAGGTGCGAGCCGCCGATGCCGGTGCCGACGGCCAGCAGCAGGGCGTTGGCCCTGCCGGCGGCGGCGCCGCACCAGGCCTCGCCGAGCCCGTGCGCGTGCACGTCGTTGACGGCGCGCACGTCCAGCCCGGTGCGGGCCAGCAGGCCCGCGGCCAGGTCGGTGCCCGCCCAGTGCGCGATGGTGTCGGTGGCCGAGAGCACGCGCGCGTTGCCGTTGTCGATGACCCCGGCGGCTCCCATGCCCAGGCCGCGGATCCGCAGGCCGGCGGCTTCCGGTCCGGCAAGCAGTGTCTCCACGAGCCCGGCGACGGCATCCAGCACCGCCTCGGCGCCCTCCGTGGCGGGGGTCGGTGCGGAGGCGGAGGCCAGGACCGTGCCGGCGGCGTCGATGAGGCCCGCGGCGATCTTGGTGCCGCCCAGATCGATGCCGAACGCGGCGATGCGCCCCGATTCCTCGGGACGCATCTGTGCTGTTGCTTGATCCATCGGGGTTTAGAGCAGTCCGGTGCGGGTCAGGATGCCGGAGATCGCCGAGGCCTCGGCCTCGTTCAGGTCCTCCATCGGGGTGCTCATCTTGTTGCAGCCGATGACGCCCAGTGCGACCAGTGCGGTCTTGAAGGCGCCCAGGCCGGCGGCGCCGCCGGACACGCGGGAGGAATCCGGGGTGTAGACGATCTCGAAGACGTCGGTCAGGCGGTCCTGCTCCTTGGCCGCGGTGGCGAAGTCGCCGGAAACGGCCGCGTCGAACAGGCGGCGGTAGCCGGCCGGGTCGACGTTGCCCAGGCCCGGGACCACGCCGTGGGCGCCGCCGAGCATGGCGCCGTCGACGACGACCTCGTGGCCGGTGAAGACGGAGAAGCCCTCGATGTCGCGGGTTGCCAGCAGCAGCTGGCGGAAGGAGACGTCGTCGCCGGAGGAGTCCTTCACGCCGACGATCACCCCGTCCTTGGCCAGCGCCACGGCGGTGGCGACGGACAGCTTGACGTGGGTGCGGACCGGCACGTCGTAGGCGAAGATGTCGATCTGCAGCGCGGCGTGGACGGCGCGGAAGTGGGCCTCCACCTCGGCGGCGTTGGAGAGCGCGTAGTACGGGGTGGTGACCACGAGGGCGTCGGCGCCGAGCTCGATCATCGCGCGGCCTTCCTCGATGACACGCTCGGTGGTCTGCTCGTTGGCGCCGACGATCAGCGGCACGCGGCCGGCGTTGGCCTCGCGGATGGTGGAGACCACCAGGGCGCGCTCGGCGTTGGTCAGGTACGGGACCTCGCCCGAGGAACCGAGCACGAACAGGCCGGTGACGCCGCCGGTGATCAGGTGCTCGACGACGGCCTGCAGACCCGGGATATCGATGGCGCCATCCGCGGTGCGCGGGGTGACTACCGGAGGGATGACGCCGGTGTACTTGGGGTTGTTTGCGAATGCCACGAGAAAATCTTTCTTCTAAAGGGGGTGCTGCATGGGGGTGGCGGGCGGTGCGCGTGAATGTGTGGGGCACGCGCACCGCCAGCCGGGCTTGGGGTGCTAGAGCTGCAGGAGCGAGGGGGCCGCGCCGAGCAGCGTGCGGGTGTAGTCGTTGGTCGGGTTTTCGAAGACCTGCGCGGCCGTGCCCTGCTCGACGATCTGCCCGGCGTTCATCACGCAGATGCGGTCAGAGACGTAGCGGACGGTCTGGATGTCGTGGGAGATGAACACCATGCCGAGGTTCAGCGAGGCCTTCAGGTCCGTGAGCAGGTTCAGCACCTGGGCCCGCACCGAGACGTCCAGCGCGCTGGTCGGCTCGTCCGCCACGATGATGTCCGGGTCCAGGGCCAGGGCCCGGGCGATGGCAACACGCTGGCGCTGGCCGCCGGAGACCTGGTTGGGCATCGCGGAGGCGGCCGAGGCGGGCAGGCCCACCACGGAGAGCAGGTCCGCGACCTTGGCCGCGCGGGAAGCCTCGTTGCCGATGCCGTGGATCTTCAGCGGGTCGGTGAGGATGTCGTGGATCGTCATGCGCGGGTTCAGCGCGGTCGACGGGTCCTGGAAGACCACGGCCACGGAGCGGCCGAACTCCTTGCGGCCGGCCGCGTTGCGCTTGGCCGCGTCCTTGCCGCGGAAGAGCACCTGTCCGCTGGTCGGCTCCTGCAGGCCGACCAGCACGGAGGCCAGCGTCGACTTGCCGCAGCCGGATTCGCCCACGATGCCCACGGTCTCGCCGCGGGAGACGGAGAAGTCCACCCCGTTGACGGCACGGACGATGTTCGGGGAGAAGAGCTTGCCGCCGCGGGCACGGTGGTGCACGTGGATGTCGCGCAGCTCGACGACCGGGGTGTTGGTATCGGCACTCACTGGTGGCCTCCCTGGGAAACTGTTTCGTGGCTGGCCCAGAAGTGCTCCGACTCGGAGCTGGCCGGCACGAAGTCGGTGGGCGTGTTCGGATCCGCGTCGGCGCGCTGGGAGCGTTCGGCGAACCTGTCCCCCGCGGCGAACGAGTAGGGCGAGGGCACCGAACCGGGGATCTGGTGCAGGCGCTCGGCGCCCGATTCGATCGACAGCACGGCACCGAGCAGGCCCTGGGTGTACTCATGGGCCGGGGCCTTGAGCACCGCGGGAACCGGTCCGGATTCGACGACCTGGCCGGCGTACATCACGGTGACGCGGTGCGCCAGCGAGGCCACCAGCGCCAGGTCGTGGCTGACGAAGACCATCGCGAAGCCCAGCTGCTCGCGCAGCTCGTTGAGCAGGTCCACGACCTGCTTCTGCACCGTGACGTCCAGCGCGGTGGTCGGCTCGTCGCAGACCACCAGCTTCGGCTTGCGGCTCAGCGCCATGGCGATCAGCACGCGCTGGCGTTGGCCGCCGGAGAGCTCGTGCGGGTAGGAGCGCAGCGTGCGCACCGGGTCGAGCTTGACCAGACGGAGCAGCTCCTCGGGGCTGGTGCGGCCGTTGCGCTTGGTCAGCTGGCGCAGCTGGTCGCCCACGAGCATCGAGGGGTTCAGCGAGGACAGCGCGTCCTGGTAGACCATGGCGATCTGTTCGCCGCGCAGGCCCCTGTAGACCTTCTCGTCGCCGGCCAGCGCGAACCCGTCGGGTCCCTCGGGCAGCAATTCCTTGTCCCCGAACTTGATGGAGCCGGTGATCTTGGCGGTGTCGGGCAGCAGCCCCATGATCGCCAGCGAGGTGATCGACTTGCCGCAGCCGGATTCGCCGACCAGGCCCATGGTCTCGCCCTCGCGCACCGTGAAGGAGACGTTGTCCACGATCCGGGTGTCGCCGAAGCGCGCCGGGAAGCGGATGGAGAGGTTCTTGACCTCGAGGATGACCTTCGGCTCCCCCGCGGCGTTGTCGCCGGCCCCAAGGACCAGGCGGTCGGTGCGGCGGGACTCGGTCTCCGAGAGCAGTGCCAGTTCCCCGCGCAGGCGTTCCAGCGCGGCGGTGTCGACGGCCGGCTTGGCGGCCTTGGCGGCCGCGGTTTCCGAGGTCGAGGCGCTCTTCTTGGTGGACTTGGGGTTCACCAGGGCGTCGGTCATGCCCTCGGCCAGGATGTTCAGGGCCAGCACCGTGAGCAGGATCGTGAGGCCGGCGAAGGTGGTGGCCCACCAGGCGCCGTTGAGCACCAGGGTGCGGCCGTAGGCGATCACGTTACCCCAGCTCGGTGCCGGGTCCTGGATGCCGGCGCCCAGGAAGGAGAGCGATGCCTCCAGGATGATGGCGTCGGCGACCATGACGGTGGCGAACACCAGCACCGGGGCGGCGCAGTTGCGCAGCACGTGGCCGCCCAGGATGTAGAAGCGGCCGGCGCCGATGACCCGTTCGGCGCGGACGTAGTCCTCGCCCCACTGGGCCAGCACGTTGGCGCGGACCACGCGGGCGATCTGCGGCACGTAGATCACCGCGATGGCCAGGATGATCACCGGCAGCGAGTTGCCCAGCGAGGCCAGCAGGGCCGCGGCAAGCGCGATGCCGGGGAACGCCATGAGCATGTCCATGATGCGCATGATGGTCTCGTTGGCCCACTTGGCGCTCGTCGCGGCAAGCGCACCGAGCAGGCCGCCAATGACCAGGGCCAGGGCGACGGAACCGATGCCGATCAGCAGCGAGGAGCGGGCGCCGAAGAGCAGGCGGGAGAAGATGTCCCGGCCCAGCCGGTCGGTGCCGAAGAGGTTCTCGGCGCTCGGCGGGCGGGCGGGGATGCCGGAGGCCAGCGGGTCGTGCGGGGCGAGCACCGGGGCAAGGATAGCCGCGAGGGAGATCAGCACCAGGAAGGCCAGGGCGATCTTTGAGCCGAGCGGCAGCGCGGTGAAGCGCGTGGTTCCGGAGCTCAGGCGTGCGACCAGGCCGTTTCGGGGGGCAAGGGTGGCCATGAAGAGTTACACCGTCCTGATGCGCGGGTTGATGAGCAGGTAAAGCAGGTCCACGACGATGTTGACCAGCACGAAGGTGACCGCAATGGTCAGCACCACGCCCTGGACCAGGTTGACGTCGGAGTTGGTGATGCCGTTCATGATCAGCTGGCCCATGCCGGGCAGCGAGAAGATCATTTCGATCACGACGGCGCCGCCGAGCAGGTAGCCGATGCGCAGGCCCAGCACGGTGACCGGGGTGACCAGCGCGTTGCGCAGCACGTTGCGGGTGAGCACCTCGCCGCGCGGCACGCCGTTGCCAATCGCGGTGCGGACGTAGTCCTTGTCCAGTTCCTCGACCATGGAGGTGCGCACCACGCGGATCAGCGAGGCGGAGACCGGGATGGCCAGGGCGAGCGCCGGAAGCGTCATGTGGGCCAGCCAGCCGCCGATGCCCGATCCCTCGGGGGCCGCGCCGCCGGAGGGGAAAAGCGGGTTCGCGCCCAGGGCCAGCCACTGGATGAGCAGGATGCCGAGCCAGAAGGACGGGGTGGCCACCGCGGCGATGGAGAAGACGCGGACCAGCTGGTCGGGCATCTTGTCGCGGTAGAGGGCGGCCGTGACGCCGAAGGCCAGGGCGATGACCACGGCGATCAGCACGCCGTAGAAGGTCAGCTGCAGGGTCAGCGGGAAGGCGTTGGCGATCATTTCGCCGACCGGGCGCTCCGGCGGGGTGGTCATGCCGAAGTTCAGCGTGACCAGCCGGCCCAGGAAGGCGACGTACTGGATGACCAGCGGCGCGTTGAGCCCGCGCTCTTCGCGGTAGGCGTTCTTGGCCGCCTCGGAGGCGCCTTCGCCCAGCGCGGACGTGGCCTCGTCACCGGGGGAAAGTTTGAGGATGATGAACACCAGGAAGGTGACTCCCAGGATCATCAGGGGCAGTGCGGCGAGGCGACGTAGCAGTAGCCGTAGGAGGGTTCCCACTCAAGGACTCCGATGGATAGGCAACAAATTGTCAGGGGGGTGCGGGGCGCACCCGATGCAAGCTGGGGAAGATGCAACGGGCGCGCCACGCAAGTACGGGAGGCGGTTAGGCCTTCGGCGAGACTCCGACGAAGGAGACGCCGGTGGTCGGCAGCGGCTTGAAGTTTTCAACCGACTTTTCGTTCCAGGCGGTCGGCAGCTGGCGGTGCAGCACCGGGTACAGCGGCACGTGGTCGGAGATCAGGTTGATGGCTTCGGTCCAGGCTTTGGTGGCGGCGGCCTCGTCCTTGGCCTTCACCGCGGTGTCAAGCATGCCCTGCAGCGCCTTGTATTCGGCGGCCTTGGACCAGCGGAAGCGGTTGGTCGGCCAGACATCGCCGCGGAACCACCAGCTCAGCAGCAGGTCCAGGTCGTTGCCGAAGACCGACGGGTCGCCTGGGGCAGCGACGACGCGGAACGTTCCGGTGTCCACGTGGTCGGTGTACAACGCACCGGACTGCAGGTTCTGCATGGTGACCTTGACGCCCGGAAGCTTGTTCCAGGACTCGAGCAGCAGCGGGGCGATGTCCTTGACCCAGGAGGTGTCGGTGGTCAGCAGCTCGAATTCGAGGGTGGTGACGCCGGCTTCCTTGAGCAGGGCCTCGGCCTTGGCCTGGTCGTAGCCGTAGACGTTCGAGGCCTTGACGTACTGCGGGTGGGTTTCCTGCACGTAGGAGGTCGCGGGCTTGGCGTTGCCCAGCAGCGCGCGGTCGATGATCGTCTGCGTGTCGGTGGCGTAGTGGAAGGCCTGGCGCACGCGCTTGTCGGCGAACGGGCCCTCGGCGCAGTTGAACATGAGGAAGAGCAGGCCGAAGGACTGCACCGACTCGACGTTCATCTTGGACTTGAGGCGCTCGACATCCAGGTACGGCACGTCCTCGATCACCGATACGCGGCCGGATTCGGCGGCGGTGACGCGGGCGGCCGCATCGGAGAGCAGGTACCAGGTCATGGTCTCTGCCTTGGCGGCGTAGGCGCCGTTGTAGTCGGAGAACTTCTCGAAGACGATCTTGTCGTCCTTGGTCGCCGAGACCAGCTTGTACGGGCCGGAGCCGACCGGGGCCGCGTCGAAGGCCTTCTGGTCCGCGGAGGCCAGCTTCTTCGGGACGATCTTGACCACGGAGATGCGGGTCGGGAAGAGCGGGAAGGCGTAGTTCAGCGTGAAGACGACGGTGTCGTCGCCCTTGGCCTTGACGGTCTTGATGAACGGCACGAACTGCGCGAAGAGCGATGCGTTCGCGGTGTCCAGCACGCGCTCGAAGGAGTAGACAACATCGTCGACCGTGACGGCATCGCCGTTGTGGAACTTGGCGCCGGAGCGAAGCTTGACTTCCCAGCTGGTGTCGCCGAGCTGCTTCGGCTGGGCCGCGGCGAGTGCCAGGTACGGTTCGCGGGTTGCCGGGTGCAGGTCGACGAGGCCCTCGAAGATGTGCATGTTGGCGGCGAACGGGGTCGCGCCGGAGGAGGTCATCGGGTCGAAGCCGGTCGACAGGGCGTACGAGATGCCGGCTTCCAGGTGGGTGGTGGCTCCGGATGCGGCTGCACTGCCGCCTCCGGTTGCTGCACCGGGGCTCGAGCATGCGGCGACCGTGGCCGAGAAGGCTGCCGCGGCACCGAGCATGCCGGTCATCTTGAGAAATTCACGGCGGCCGCGGGGCTTATTGGCCAAGTCCTTCAGGGTCATATCTAACCTCTTTCAAATCCAAGACTGAGAAAGTCGGACGTAGGATGTCCTATGCTGTGAGATAGACTGTAAGCGGCATCACGACCCATAGTCAACTGGGTCACACGTTTTGGTCCACAATGGACCATGATTGGATTCGGGGAGCATTTCCCTGCCCGACTAGGAGGTATCAGCACACATGACCATCACGCGAACACCACGTCTCGATGCCCATGCACGGCTGCGCGCACTCACCGCCGATATCACCGACCTCATCCTCGACCGCGGGCTGCTGCCCGGGGACGCCATGCCCACCGAGCAGGAACTCTCGGCCGAACTGGGAGTCGGACGCAACACCCTGCGCGAGGCCATCAAGGTACTCCAGGCCCTCGGCGTCGTGGAGATCCGGCACGGCTTCGGCATGTTCGTTGCCGAGGAAAACCTCCTGGCGCTCTCCGATTCGCTGACCTTCCGCGGGCAGATGTCCTTGCGCCACAAGGGGCACGAAGCCAACGAGCTGGTCGACGTGCGCCAAGCCCTGGAATCCGGGCTTATCGGATCCGCCATTTCCGCCATCACCCCCGAGCAGCTGACCAAGCTCGAGGCAACCGTCGCAACCATGGAGTCCCGCGCCGCGGACGGCCAGAACTTCGTCGATGCCGACAAGGATTTCCACCGTGTCCTGTTCGAGCCGCTCAACAACCAGCTGCTCAGCAACCTGCTGGGCGTCTTCTGGGACGTCTACCGCACCATCCACCAGGGCATCGGCACGCGGGACAGCACCCGGGCGCACCTTGCCGAGACTGCACATTCGCACCGCGAGCTGCTCGATGCCGTGAAGGCCGGGGACAAGGCGCTGGCCAGCGACTTGCTCTGCAGTCACTTCGACGGGATCCGCGAACAATTGGCCGCCATCAACACCGACAAGGTCTGATCCGGGGCCCGCTTCCCGACACACGCGGCGAACTGCCGCTAGCCTTCCCTGCGCCGGGCATGAAAACGGGGATTACAGCGGTTACCCTGTAACTCATGCGTTCCACTGCAAACAGGTTCAGGCACCTGGGCCGGGCACTATTGCCCCGCCACCCCGCCCAGGCGATCGCCCTGGGCTTCGGCACCGCCATCGTCATCGGGACGTTGGTGCTGATGCTTCCGATCGCCAAGGTCGGCCCCGGCGGCGCAGGCCCCCTGGAAGCGCTGTTCACAGCGACATCCGCGGTGTGTGTCACCGGACTTGCGGTCGTTGACACCGCCGCCTACTGGACGCCGTTCGGCCAGGTGGCCATCTTGTGCCTGATCCAGCTCGGCGGCTTCGGCATCATGTCCTTCGCCTCCCTGCTGGGCGTGATCATGGCTCGCCGGCTGGGCCTGAAATCCCGGATGCAGGCTGCCGCGGAAACCAAGAGCACGGGCTTCGGCGACGTGAAATCCGTCCTGCTGGGCGTCCTGCGGATTACCGCGATGGTCGAGTTGGGCGTCGCAGTGCTGCTGGCCCTGCGGTTCGGGCTCGGCTACGGCCATTCCTTCGGCGGGTCGCTCTGGTTGGGGATCTTCCATTCGGTGTCCGCCTTCAACAACGCCGGGTTCGCCCTGTTCAGCGACAACCTCATCGGTTTCGTCGGGGATCCATGGATCTGCATGCCGATTGCTCTGGCCATCATCATCGGCGGCCTCGGTTTCCCCGTGCTCTTCGAACTCGGACGCCACTACCGCAAGCCCCTGCACTGGACCATGAACACCAAGCTTGTCCTGGCCGGCACGGGCATACTTCTTGCCGCGGGAACCGCATTCATCAGCATCCTGGAGTGGAACAACCCCAAGACCCTCGGCGCCCTGTCCACGGCCGACAAGTTGCTGGCCGGATTCTTCCAATCCGTGATGACCCGTACCGCGGGATTCAATTCCCTGGACCTGGGCCAGATGGACCCCGCAACCTGGCTGGGCATGGACATCCTCATGTTCATCGGCGGCGGCCCGGCCGGCACCGCCGGCGGCCTGAAGATCACCACCTTCGCTGTCCTGTTCTTCATCCTGCTCACCGAGATCCAGGGCGGCGTGGCGGTCAATGTCTTCGGCAAACGACTTCCGCGCTCCGTACACCGCGAGGCAATCACGATCGTCCTCTTGGCGGTGGCCCTGGTCATCGGCTCCACCATGGCGCTGATGCTGATCACCGACCTCGGCTTCGACAAGCTGCTTTTCGAAACAATCTCCGCATTCGCGACTGTCGGCCTGTCCACCGGCATCACAGCTTCCCTCCCACCAGCCGGTCAACTCCTGCTGGTGGGCCTCATGTTTGTTGGCCGTTTGGGCCCCGTCACCCTGGCCTCGGCCCTGGCCCTGCGTTCGCGTCCCGTGCTGTACGAATTCCCGAAAGAGAGGCCACTCATTGGCTAAGCACCCGCTGTTCTCCCCCAAATCCCTCGAACGCATTGCCGAGGCAAACTCGGTGGTCGTCATAGGGCTTGGCCGTTTTGGAGGCTCGCTGGCCCTGGAGCTTGCGGCGTCCGGAACGGAAGTCCTGGGCATCGACGCCGACGAGGACATTGTCCAGTCATTCAATGGCCTTCTCACCCATGTGGTGCGCGCCGACTCCACGAAGGAGGAGGTACTGCGCCAGCTCTCGGTGCACGAATTCGACAGGGCCGTGGTGGGCATCGGCAGCGACCTTGAGGCAAGCATCCTGACGACCTCCGCCTTGCTGCGATTCAAGATCCCCGAAATCTGGGCCAAGGCCGTGAGCACCGCCCACGGGCAAATCCTCGAACAGCTCGGGGTCAAGCATGTCATCCACCCCGAACAAGACATGGGGCGCCGCGTCGCCCACCTGGTCCGCGGCGCCATGCTGGACTACGTCGAATTCGAGGACGGCTTTGCGATGGTCAAGACCCGTCCACCGCGCGAAGCCCAAAACCAGCCTCTCGGCACCACCGGAATCAGGGCGAAACACCACATCACGGTTGTCGCGGTCAAGCGCCAAAGCGGGGAGTGGGACTATGCCACTCCACAGACAGTGCTGAACCCGGAGGACGAGATCATCGTGGCGGGAGCGACCGCGGCCGCCGAAAGGTTCGCCACACTGCTCTAGGTCCTTCCCGCGCGCGACGGGCGTATTGGTTTGCGGTTTCGGCGTAGGGAAAGCATGAGGATTCATTGTTTCCCCTCGACGCGGCCCGACCGGACATGACTCACTGGTTCCAGCGGAGCGATCGCCAATGGCGCGGTTCAGGGACATTGACCATGGAAGGCCTCACGATGGACGGCGAAACACTCGGAACGATCGGTTTCTTCACGGCGGGGACCGCAGTGATGGCCTGGCTGGTTGGCATTCTGCTCCGGAGCACCAAATAGGCCCGGGCGCGCATGGATTTATGCGTCCCGCAGGGCGATGCTGGTGTCATGAAACCTTCAAACCACAGCGCTGTATATGTGGAGTCAACGGAGACGGACGTCCGCGAACTCACCCGGAGGCTCCTCGTGGACCTCGGGGGGCCAACCGTCCAGGCCCTGGCCGACAGCAAGGACAACACCGCGCCCCACCGGTGGGCGCATCCGCAGGGAACGGGGCCCGGGCCTGTCGAGGAGCAGCGGATCCGCCTTGGCTACAGGGTGTGGAAGACGCTGGAAAACCTCGGCAACCGCGAGAAGGCCGCGCTCTGGATGCTGGATGCGAATCCGGGACTCGACGGTGAAACACCAGTGGCCTTCATCGCGCAATTGCACACGCGCGAGGTCGTTGATGTTGCCGAGGACTTCGTCATGGAACATCTCCCGGCGACCGGTTCCTAGACCCACTGGTGCGGAGCTGGCCTGCGCGCCCCGGGCAGCGCGGTGGCTTCCCGCCAGCGTTCGATCCATCCGGGAAGCACTAGGTCCGCCGGGACTTCCTCCCCCACCGCCGCGATGATCTCCTCATTGGCGACCGGGCCGCGCTTGGAGACCATGCGGGTGGCAATGGTCGCTTGGGCGTAGATCTCGCCGTTGGCGACCATCCGCTGCTCGAAGTAGATGCAGCGATCGTCCATGCCGATGAGCCTGGTTTCCTGGGTGAACCTCTGGTTGAGGACGATGGACTTGCGGAAGGTGACGGTCTCGGCCTGGACCACCGGGGTCCACTTGTTCTTGCGAATCACGCCCCAGGCTCCCGAGCGCACCATCAGCTCGAAACGCCCGAGGTCGAAGAGCGAGAAGTACACCCCGTTGTTGATGTGCATGGCGATGTCGATGTCCGTCAGCATCGCGCGCATCGGTGTCGAGACCGGATCGAAAATGGACACGCGAGGCCGCTTGCGGGCCGTGGTCAGCAGGACGATAAGTCGAAGAAGTAGATGCATGAACCAAAGCCTACTCGCCGGTAACTTATTCGTCACCCATCATCCGATGAGCACTGATTGACTTAACTCAATGAGTTGGGACAAGATTGGAGGTGTCGCACCACCGTGCGCCGAAAAATTCACCAGCTTCAGGACCCACATCATGGCCCCGCGCGCCCTTAGACCATTCGCCCACCGCGACTACCGCGTCCTGCTGATCGCCATGGCGATCAGCGTGTTCGCCCACGGAATGTGGGCCGTGGCCATGGTCTACCAAGTCAGACACCTGGGCGGAGGCCCAGCCCAGCTTTCGGTGGTGGCCACGGCGACCTCGATCGGCCTGCTGGGATTCGTGCTCATCGGCGGCATCACGGCCGACCGCGTCAGCTGCCGGAAAATCATCATCACCGTTGAAGTGCTTTCGCTTCTGGTCATGAGCACCCTGGCGGTCCTCGCCTCGACGGGTACCATCCAGCTATGGCACCTGGCGGCAGCCGGATTCATCCAGGGTGCGGGAGCCGCGTTCTTCTTCCCGGCCTATTCGGCGTTGCTCCCCCGGATCCTGCCCGCCGATGACCTGCTGGCGGCCAACGGCATGGAGGGAATGTTCCGCCCGGTGCTACAACAGGCAGCGGGACCCGCCATTGCGGGCGTGCTTGTCGCCTCGTTCAACCCGCCCATGGCAATCGTCGGAATCGCGGCCTGCCACCTGGTCGCGTTCATCGTGCTCAACGCCCTGGGCCACCACAAGGCCTACGACGAGCATCTGGAACCGGGCCAGAAGCGCCCGAGCGCGCTGGCGGACCTTCGCGAAGCCGTCGGCTACACCCTGGGCACCCCGTGGCTGTTGTGGACGTTGCTCTTTGCCGTCATTTCGGTCCTCAGTTTCATTGGACCCATCGAGGTGTTGCTGCCGTTCGTGGTCGGCGACCAGCTCGGCGGGGACGCACGGACCTTCGGCTTCATGCTCGCGGCCTTCGGCATCGGCAGCGCCATTGGTTCCCTGGTGACGGCGTCCTTCCCGCTGCCGCGGCGCTACCTCACGTTCATGATCATGTTCTGGGGCTTCGGCACGCTGCCACTGGCGCTCATCGGCATGACGACCACCCCGTGGCAGTTGGCCGCGTTGCTGGTTGTCGTGGGCATTACCGGCGGACTGGGACAGGTCATCTGGGGAACGCTGCTGCAGCGCCGCGTCCCGCCGCACATGCTCGGCCGTGTTTCCTCGCTTGACTTCTTTGTCTCGCTGGCACTGATGCCCGTGTCCATGGCGCTGGCCGGGCCGCTGGCCTCGGTCATGCCGATCTGGGCCATCTTCGTGATCGCCGGCGTTGCCTCCCCCGTCATCGGGATCGTGGCCTGGTTGGCCGGAAAGATGTACCGCGACGAGATCGAGCATCCGCTGGACCGCGCCGTCGGCCCGCGGGAAACGACCCCGGTCGAAGAACGCGGCTGATGCGAGCCCAAGTGGCGTCCCGAACGGTTGATGCCGTCCGGGGCGCCATCGCCATTTGGCGGCGGGTTTCTCAGCGGTAGGACCGGGTCATGAACTCGACGAAGTGCCCGGCCGGATCCAGGATGTACACCCCGCGGCCGCCGTGCTCGATATTGGTTTGCCCCGGCAGCGTCATTAGCGGATCCGCCCAGTGCTCGAGCCCGCGTTCCTTGATGCGCACCATGATGCGGTCGAAGTGCTCGTCGTCGACCCTGAAGGCATAGTGCTGCGGCGGGAATTCGAGGGGCGACTCGGCGAACTGGAGCATGACCCCGTCGTCCAGCTCGACGTTGGCGAAGGGCTCCCGGGCTTCGATGCTGCGGGCTTCCGCGAGTTCGATGAAGAACCGCGCCGAGACCTCTCGGTCCTTGGCCGGAATGATCATGTGGTCGAATGAAATACTCATGGACTCTTCCAGCTTTCGGACTCGTGAAACCGAATGAAGCAAGCATCGCACGACATGGCCGCAAGGCAATGGGAAGCTCCGCGGCAGGGGCGACCGGCACGGAAACCAACGGCGGACCTTTCATTGTTTACCCAAATAATACCCAGTATTTGCTTGACCTGACCGTGTTCGCCACCGCCATTCCACCTTCCGGACATGTGTAATTCCTACGCTCAAGAACACGACCCCGAACCCTTCGTGTTCGGTACTTCTCCATGGTCGAAATCCTCGAAAGGCATGAGTGTGAATCCCTTATCTTCGGTCCCCCGCCGCGGAATCCTCGTCGGCGGCGCCGCAGCGGCTGTGACCGGCATCCTGGCTGCAGGAGCGCAATCCGCAACCGCCGATTCCGCCGCCAACCAGCCCGAATCATCGGTGAGCGCAAAGCTGAAGTTCCGCACTGACGGCAAGTTCAAGATCGTGCAGTTCAACGACACCCAGGACGGGCCGCTGACCGACCGGCGCACCCTGGAACTGATGGACAAGGTCATCGAGGCCGAAAAGCCCGACTTCGTGCTGATCAACGGCGACGTCATCGACGGCCAGCCGAAGACCGCGACCGAGGTCAAGCAGGCAATCAATAACGTCATCCAGCCGATGGAGTCCCGCAAGGTGAAGTGGGCGCTGACCTTCGGCAACCACGACGAGGATTCCCTCGTCCACGGCACCGGCATGACCGAGGCGAAGATGCTGGAATTCGTCCGCGGCTACGAGTACAACGTGAACACCCGCGAGGACGACGTCTTCGGTTCCTCGAACTCGCAGCTGCTGATTGCCGGATCCAGCGGCAACAAGCCGAAGTTCGGCATCTGGCTGCTGGATTCAGGTCGCTACGCCGCCAGCCAGATCGCCGGACAGGACTTCAAGGGCCTGAAGAACTACGACTGGATCCGCCCGGAACAGGTCCAGTGGTACCGCGAGGCCTCGATGGCCGCCGAGCGCCGCCACGGCAAGATCCCCTCGCTCATGTTCTTCCACATCCCCCTCTGGGAGCACCACCATATGTGGTACGGTTCCCAGTTCACCTCCAACGAGGCCGACCACGCGGCCGCGGTCAAGAAGCACAGCATCGTCGGCGAGAAGAACGAGGGCGTCTACGCCGGCGCCTTCAACTCCGGCCTGTTCACCGCGCTGCTGGAGCGCGGGGACGTGCGCGGCGCCTACTGCGGCCACGACCACATCAATTCCTACATGGGCAACTACTTCGGGATCGAGCTGGGCTACGGCCCGGGCACCGGGTTCGGCCCGTACGGCAAGAGCGGCGCGGACAAGCACCAGCTGCGCGGCGCCCGCGTCTTCGAGCTCGACGAGAACGCCGAGGGCATCTACACCTCCACCCGGACGGTCTTCGCCAGGGACTTCGGCATGGACATGAACGCGGCACGCCAGCCGCTGGACAAGCCGCTGCCGCTGCCCGACCACTAGGTTCCGGGGCCCGCCCGCGCCGCGCCTACGTGTACGCCCTGCGCGGGTGGGCCGGGCGGTTGCCCGCCGCCTCCTCGATGGCGTCGGCGGCGCGGATCAGCCCCAGGTGGGACAGCGCCTGCGGGAAGTTGCCAGCCATGTGCCCGCTGGCGGGGTCGTACTCCTCCGAGACCAGGCCCAGGTCGTTCACGACGCCGGCCACCCGGTCCATGAGCCCGCGGGCGTCGGCGAGCCGGCCGGAGTGGGCGTATTGCTCGACGAGCCAGCAGGAACACACCAGGAAGGCGTATTCGCCCGGCGGCAGCCCGTCGGTACCGACCTCTGTCCGGTAGCGCCTGATGAACCCGTGGTCGTCGACCAGCTCCGCCTCGATGCGTTTCACGGTGCCGAGCATCCGCGGGTCCTGGTGGTCGACGAACCCGACCTGCGCCAGCACCAACAGGGACGCGTCGACCTCGGTCCCGTCGTAGGTCTGGGTAAAGCAGTCCAGCTCCGTGTTGAATCCCCGGGCCAGGATCTCCTCCCTGAGCTTGTCGCGGGCATCGGCCCAGGCCTCGACCTCGCCGGCCAGCCCGTGGAGCTTCACGGCCCGCACCCCGCTGTCCAGGGCGGCCCACATCATGACGCGCGAATGCGTGAAGTGCTGCGGATCCCCGCGCATTTCCCACAGGCCGCGGTCCTTGCGCGAGAGGTTGTCCAGCACGTAGTCGATCAGCGCCCTCTGCAGCGGCCAGGAGAAGTGGTCCTCGTGCCCGCCGAGCATGCGCAGCTCCTCCAGGGCCACCATGACCTCACCGATCACGTCCCCCTGGTACTGGCTCACGGCCCCGTTGCCGATGCGCACCGGGACGGATCCCGCGTACCCGGGCAGGTGGTGCAGGACGCGCTCGGTGAGTTCCCGCTTGCCGTCGATCCCGTACATGATCTGCAGCTGGTGGTGGTCCCCGGCGATGGCGCGCAGCAGCCAGTCGCGCCACCGCAGAGCCTCGGTGCCGTAGCCGTGCGTCATCATGGCCTGCAGGGTCAGTGCCGCATCGCGCAACCAGCAGAACCTGTAGTCCCAGTTTCGCTCCCCGCCCAGGAATTCCGGAAGCGAGGTGGTGGGGGCAGCGACGATGCCGCCGGTCGCCTCGTGGGTCAGCGCCTTGAGCACCAGCAGCGAACGCCTGACAACGGGTTCGTAGTCGCCGTGCGGCGGGATGTCGCTCGCCCAGTCGTGCCAGTGTTTCGCCGTCCGGGTCATGCTCAGGCCCACGTCGCTCGGGCCGGGGCTCGCTTCGTGGCTCGGGTGGAAGGCGAACTCGAAATCGAAGATGTCCCCGGCGTTCACCACAAACTCGTCGCGGTGCGCATGCAGGTGGGCCTTGGGCAGGCGGGTGGCGTGCAGGACGGCCGCGTGCGGTCCGGCCACCGCGATCAGCGATTCGGTGCCCTGCACCGTGTCGAAGCTGCGCCGGACCCAGGGCAGGACCTTGCCGTAGTCGTAGCGCATGATCAGCTCGTGCTCCATCAGCATCGAACCGCTCAGGCCCTCGACGCGCCTGATCACGCTGGAACGGCCGTTGCCCACCGGCATGAAATCGGTGACGAGCACCTGGCCCGTGTCGTTCCCCCACAGGGTGCGCAGGACAAAGGACGAGTTCAGGTAGTTTCGGCCAATGACGTGCCCGTCGCGCGGCGCCAGCAGCCAGCGCCCGTGGTCCTTGGTTCCGACCAGCGCGGCAAACACGCTGCCGGAGTCGAAGCGCGGAAAACACAACCAGTCGACGGAGCCGTTGCGCGACACCAGCGCCGCGGTCCGCTGGTCGGACAGCAATGCGTAGTCTTCGATGGGCGTACTCATGGCCCCACACAACACCTTTTTGTCACACCAGACAAGAGTCTTTCGGCGGCGATGGCGCCATGGGATAGGTTCGATGGCGGGACCTTGACGGATTGATCCAGACGGAAGATGAAAAAGATGAAACCACCGGCCATGCGCCAGCGCTTCCTTCCGGGTGATTTCCCTCCGCCGGAATGGGAACGACCCCTGCCGAGCACGGAACAGCTTCGCCGCGATGCATGGGTGACGCTGCTGGTCATGGCCTGCTCGCTGCTGGGCATGGAAATGGTCCTCAGCTTCGCGCCGGCCGAGGACGCCCCCGACCGCACGATGAGCTACCTTGCCATGTGTGCACTGATTGCGCCGCTGGCCGTCCGCCGACGCTTCCCCGTCGGTTCCATGTTGTTGCTCTCGGCGCTGTTCATCGGCTTTGGCATGTGGCTGCCGCAGGTCATGATCCAGCTGGCTCCGCAGATTGCCTACTTCGTGGGGCTCTATTCGGCGGTCACCTGGGCACGGGACCGCAGGGCCCTTCGTTTGGCCCTGGGCGGGGTCGTCCTGGTGATGTTCCTATGGCTGGTCATTTCGATCACCAACGCCAAACTGGTGTTCGGTTCCGAGCTGGACCTGCCCCTGGCGATCGACACCTCCGGTTTCATCGATCCGGTGGTTGCCTACGCCGGATACAACTTCCTGGTCAATCTCTTCTACTTTGGCGGGGCCATCTTCCTGGGCCTCTCGTCGTGGCGCAGCGCCTGGCAGCACGAGCTGCTGGTGGCGCAGGCCGAAAAGCTCCGCGAGCAATCCAAGGAGCTTGCCCGCCGGGCCGTCATCGACGAACGCCTGCGCATCGCACGCGAGCTGCACGACGTGGTGGCGCACCACATTTCGGCGGTCGGGGTGCAGGCCGCGGCCGCCCGCATGGTGCAGTCCCGGGATCCGCAGCGCGCATCCGAGCTGATGCGCGGCATCGAGGAATCGGCGCGCCAAGCCGTCGGGGAAACCCGCTCACTGCTGCGGGTGCTGCGTCACGAGGACCAAGCCGCGGAGGAATCCCCTGACGCAGACGCAGACCGCTCCCCCGAACCCGGGCTCACCGACATTCCGGCACTCATCGAACAGTCCGCCCGGGCGGGGGTCCGCGTCGAGCTGATCACCGTCGAACACCGCGAGGGCTTCCTCGACTCGGTGGGCGCAGGGCTCGGCCTGGCCCTGTACCGCATTGCCGCCGAGTCCCTGGCCAACGTGCGCGAACACTCGACGGCGCGCTCCGCCGTGCTGTCGCTGCGCAGCGGCGTCGACGGGACCGGCGAATGGGCGGAGGTCGAGGTCACCGACGACGGCAACCAGCGCCCGGGCACTGGTGGCAGCGGGTTTGGGTTGCGCGGCATCCGCGAGCGCGCCGAACTGCACCACGGGCTCGTCGACATCGGGCCCCGCTCCCCCGCCGGGTGGCGCACGCGAGCACGCCTGCGCATTCCCGGCACCACCCCGCTTTCACCCCTCGCCACGGAGGCCACAGCATGAGCAAGACCCGCATCCTGATCTGCGACGACCAGCCGCTGATCCGTTCCTCGCTGGAACTGATCATCGGCACCGACGAAAACCTTGAGGTCGTCGGCACCGTAGCCGACGGCGCGCAGGCAGTCGCCGCAGCTCTGTCCCTGAACCCGGACGTGGTGCTGATGGACATCCAGATGCCCGTGCTCGACGGCGTTGCTGCAGCCAAACAGATCACCGCGGCCAGCAGTGCGAAGGTCGTGGTGCTGACGACCTTCGACCGGGACGACTACCTCTTCGACGCGATCGACGCCGGGGCCAGCGGCTTCCTGCTGAAGAACACGGAACCTGAAAGGCTGCTGGCCGCCGTCCACGCCGCGGCCGGAGGCCAGGCGCTGCTCTCCCCCGAGGTCACGCTGCGCATCATCCGCCGCGGCACCGGTGCGGAACGATCGGCGCCCGCCGCCGCGCAGGTGCCGCTGGACCCGGAGGACCAGCGTGTCCTCGACGCGCTGACGGCCCGCGAACTCGAGGTGCTCACCAGGCTGGCCAGGGGCCTGTCCAACACGGAGATCGCCGCGGTCCTTTCCATCTCCGAGGCGACGGTGAAAACCCACCTGTCCAACATCCTTGCCAAGGCCGGGCTGCGGGACCGGGTCCAGGCAGTCGTCTTTGCGTACCGCGCGCACCTCATCCCTTTGACTGAGATCCAGTAAACCGCTTCCCACAAGTTCATTCGTTTGAACGATCCGCCCGCCGCGGGGCCCGACATAGATTGGAGGGCACGGGAACAACCAGCTTCAAGGTGAGGAAACCAGCAGTTGCTAGAGGTACGGAATCTTACGCGGCGCTTTGGGGAACGTACGGTCTTGCACGACGTCTCCTTCGGCGTCCCGGCCAACGGCATGACGGGTTTTGTCGGGGCCAACGGCGCCGGCAAAACCACCACCATGCGCATCATCATGGGCGTGCTCAAGGTGCACGGCGGGGAGGTGCTTTTCAACGGCGAGCCGCTTGCGGGTACCGACCGGGCCCGCTTCGGCTACATGCCCGAGGAGCGCGGGCTCTACCCCAAGCAACAGGTGCTCGACCAGCTGCAGTACCTGGGCCAGCTGCACGGCATGGGCCGGCACGACGCCCGCACCGAGGCACTGAACCTGCTCGACCGCTTCGGCATTGCCGACCGCACCAAGGACAAGCTCGAATCGTTGTCTCTGGGCAACCAGCAGCGCGTACAGGTCGCGGCCTCGCTGATGCACCACCCCACGGCGCTGATCTTGGACGAACCGTTTTCGGGACTCGACCCGATCGCCGTGGACTCGATGAGCTCGCTGCTGGCAGAACGCGCGGCCACGGGCGTTCCGATCCTCTTCTCCAGCCACCAGCTGGATTTGATCGATCAGCTCTGCGACAACCTGGTGGTGCTCGCCGAGGGCAAGATCGTCGCCTCCGGTTCCGCCGACGAGCTGCGCGCCCGCGCCAGGTCCACACACGTGATGGTGACCCCGCCGGATGCCGGCTGGCTGCGCGAACAGCCCGAGGTGAACGTCCTCGACGTTTCCGGGCCCCGCGCCGTCGTCGAGTTCGCCAGTGAAGAAGCCTCCCAGCGCATCCTGCGCGCGGCAATCGAACGCGGAAGCGTCACGGAGTTCGCACCCCAGCGCCCCTCGCTTGCGGAAATCTACCGGGAGGTCATCCGATGAGCACCACAACACCGGCCGCGACCCGGCAAGGCATGCCGTGGCTGATCGTGACCCTGCGCGAGGTCACGGTGAGGCTCCGCGACAAGTCCTTCATCATTTCCACGGCCATCACCCTCGCGTTGATCGTCGGATCGGTGGTCATCTCTGGCCTGCTGGCAGACCGCACCACGGAGGCCTCAGTGGCCTTCGCCAAAGATTACCGAGCTGCCGCACTGGTCCACGCAGCCAACGAACTCGCCGTGGAACAAGACCAAAAGATCGTGTTGACGCCCGCTCCGCTCGGAACCGAGGAACAGGCCATGGAGGCATTGCGGGCCAAGAACACGGATCTGGTGCTCACGCCGACAACCGAGGGCTACAACCTCACCGGGCTGGCGGACGTCCCCGCTTCGGTGGAGAAGCTGCTCGCCGATGCGGCTGCGGCGCATGCACTCGAGTCCAACGCCCAGAGCGTGGGGGTCTCGGTCGAATCCTTGACCGCGGGATCCACCGTCACCCCGGTGTTGCTCGAGGGCGACCAGGAACGCAACTCGATGGCCACCGTCATGGGATTCATCTTCTCGTTCCTCTTCTACATGTCGGCGCTGATCTTCGGCATGCCGATCGCCAACTCCGTGGTGGAGGAAAAGCAGAACCGCGTGGTGGAAATCCTCGCCACCGCGATCCCCATCCGCCAGCTGCTCGCCGGAAAGATCCTGGGCAACCTGATCCTGGCCATGGGCCAGCTCTGCCTCTTCGTGGGCATCGGTCTGCTCGCGCTGAGCATGATGCCGACGTCGATTCCGTTCCTTTCGGTGGTCATCGCGACCTCCGGCTGGTTCCTGGCATTCTTCCTGGCCGGGTTCCTGATCCTTGCAGCGATCTGGGCGGCCCTTGGCTCGATGGCCTCCCGCACCGAGGACCTGCAGCAATCGACGGGACCGGTGATCACCGTGTTGGTCGCCGTGTTGTTCGTGGGGATCTATGCCAAGGGCACGCTGCTGGTTGTCGCGTCCTACATCCCGGTGATCTCATCGGTTGCTATGCCTATCCGCCTGCTCAGCTCCGATGTACCGCTGTGGGAACCTTTCGCCTCGCTTGCGATTGCCGTGGCCGGAGCTTGGGCCATGGTGTTGCTCGGCGAACGCATCTACCGCCGTGCGATCATGCAGACCGGCAGCGCGTTGTCTTGGCGCAAGGCGCTGAAGCTCGAGGATTGAAGCCGCTATTTGGCGATGTTGCTGGCCCGTTTCAGCGTGTGTCCAGCCGAATCGAACGTCGGAACTCGGTTCAAACCAGAGAAGGCTCGCAGCATTCCCCTTGAGGGGAACGCTACGAGCCTTCGTCGTTAGAGCTTCGGGTTACTAGATAACCGAGTCGCTCAGGTGGTTCGGGGTACCGAAGCGGTGCGCAGTGATGGAGACGGCCTGCTCGTGCAGGAAGGTCAGCATTTCCACGCGGCCGGCGGAGACCACGTTGTTGGCGTAGATTGCAACATCCGGCTTGCCGTTGGTTGCCTCGGCGACATCGGTGATCGAGCCACCGATGAGGCGGATGCGGGCCGCGGAGTCCGGGCCGGTCTTGGCTGCCAGGCGGGCGGCGCGGGCGCCGAAGGCCTGTGCGTCTTCAACCACGACGGTGGCAGAGGACTCGGTCAGGACGGTGCGGATCGCGGCCGGAACCTCGACTGCGGAGGAAACCGTCACGCGGGAACCGGCGGCGATGCCAGCGGCAACGACGCGAACCAGCTCGGCGATGCCGTGGCCCGAGGTTTCACCCTCGAAGCGAACGGTCACCGGCAGGGCGCGGTAGCGGAAGACGTTGCGCTCTGCGTGCAGGCCGGAAACGTCCTTGGCGGTGTTGAACTCGTTGATCCAGACATCGTTGTCCGATGCCAGGGCAGCTTCGAGCCAGGTGAGGTCGGCTTCTTCGAGGCCCGCGGTGCGAGCTGCGGTGAACAGCGCCGATGCCGAGGCGGAGAGGATGCCGGACTTGGCAAGCGGGGCGTCTTCCCAGGAGCCCATGCCCACCAGGTAGTTCGGTCCGCCGGCCTTGGTGCCTGCACCGATGGCCGACTTCTTCCAGCCGCCGAACGGCTGGCGCTGAACGATTGCACCGGTGGTGCCGCGGTTGACGTAGAGGTTGCCGGCCTGGATGTTCTCCAGCCAGTAAGCCATCTCATCGGAATCCAGGGAGTGCAGGCCGGAGGTCAGGCCGTAGTCGATGTCGTTGACGATCGCCACTGCTTCTTCCAGGGTCTCCGCGGTCATGACGCCGAGGATCGGACCGAAGTACTCGGTCAGGTGGAACTCGGAACCGCGCTTGACGCCGGAGCGTACACCCGGGCTCCACAGCTTGCCGGAGTCATCGAGCTGCTTGGGCTCGAGGACCCACTTTTCACCTTCGCCCAGGACGGTCAGGCCGCGGAGCAGCTTGCCCTGTGCGGGCTCGATGACCGGGCCCATCTGGGTCTGCGGATCCTGCGGGTAGCCAACCTTCAGCGAGCGGGCGGCGTCGATGAGCTGGTTGTGGAAGCGCTTGGATTCGGCAGCCGAACCAACCAGGACGACCAGCGAAGCGGCGGAGCACTTCTGGCCGGCGTGGCCGAAGGCCGATGCAGCCAGGTCCTTGGCCGCGAGGTCAAGGTCGGCGTTCGGGGTGACGATCAGCGCGTTCTTGCCGGAGGTCTCTGCCAGCATCGGCAGGTCCTTGCGGAAGGAGCGGAAGAGCTGCGCGGTCTCGTAGCCACCGGTGAGGATCAGGCGGTCGACGGCCGGGTGCGAGACAAGCTCGGTGCCCAGGTCGCGCTCGGAGAGCTGGACCATCTGCAGGACATCGCGCGGCACGCCGGCTTCCCACAGTGCCTCGACCATGACCGCGCCGGAGCGGGCCGACTGGCCGGCAGGCTTGATGATGACGGAGGAACCCGCGGCCAGGGCCGACAGGGTCGAGCCGGCCGGGATGGCAACCGGGAAGTTCCACGGCGGGGTGACAACGGTCAGCTTCGACGGAACGAAGGTGGCGCCGGCAACGTTCTCCAGCTCAAGGCCACGCTGTGCGTAGTAGTGGGCGAAGTCGATGGCCTCGGAAACTTCCGGGTCACCCTGGTCCAGGGTCTTGCCGCATTCGGAGCCCATGACCTCGAGCAGCTCGGCGCGGCGGGCCTCAAGGGTGACGCCTGCGCGGTGCAGGATGGCGGCACGGGCGGCAGCGCCCATGGCAACCCACGAGTCGGAGGCTGCAACGGCGGTCTCGACGACCTTGTTCAGCTCGTCCTCGGTGTGGATCATGGCAGCGGCCACGGACTCGGCACCCAGGGTGGAGCCGACCATCTTGTTCACGATCTTGCGGCCCCAGGCGCGGTTGCCCGGAAGGTCCGGGTCGGTGTCCGGGGTGTTTTCGAAGTCGAGGGTTCCGTTGGCCAGGCCGGCAAGCTTGGCGCCAACCTCGACCTCGTCGACGATGTTGCGGTCCTGGATGCGGTGCGGTGCCGGAACCTTGTCGTCAAGGTCGGCCAGCGATGCGAGGAAGCGGTTCTTTTCGCGCTCGAACAGGGCCTCGTTCTTGTCCAGTTCGAAGACTGCGGACATGAAGTTTTCCTGGCTCGCGCCCTCTTCGAGGCGGCGGATCAGGTAGGCGATGGCCACGTCGAACTCGCCCGGGTGTACAACCGGGGTGTAGAGCAGCAGCGATCCGACGTCCTTGCGGACTGCCTCGGCCTGGCCGGTGGCCATGCCCAGGAGCATTTCGAATTCGATGCCCGCGGTGACGCCGCGGGACTGTGCCAGCAACCAGGCAAGTGCAACGTCGAAGAGGTTGTGGCCGGCGATGCCGATGCGCACGTTCTCGACGTGGCCCGGGCGCAGCGCGTAGTCCAGGACCGACTTGTAGGAGGTGTCCGAGTCCTGCTTGGTGTTCCAGGTGGCAACCGGCCAGCCGTGGAGGTCGGCTTCGACCTGCTCCATCGGAAGGTTTGCACCCTTCACGACGCGGACCTTGATCGGTGCGCCGCCGATGGCGGTGCGCTTGGCGGACCATTCCTGCAGGTGGATCATGGCGGAGAGGGCGTCCGGCAGGTAGGCCTGCAGCACGATGCCGGCCTCCAGATCGCGGAACTCTTCCATGTCAAGGATCTGGGTGAAGACCGCAATGGTCAGGTCCAGGTCCTTGTACTCTTCCATGTCCAGGTTGATGAACTTCTTCTTGGGTGCCGAGGTGGCGGCCAAGCGGTAGAGCGGAACGAGCTTCTCGATGATGTGCTGCACGGCCTCGTCGAAGGCCCAGTGGTTGTGCGGGGCAACCGTGGAGGAAACCTTGATGGACACGTAGTCGACATCGTCGCGGGACAGCAGCTTGTGGGTGCCCTCGAGGCGGCGGGCGGCTTCGCCCTCGCCGAGGATGGCTTCGCCCAGGAGGTTGACGTTGAGGTCGATGCCCTCCTTCTTGATCTTGGAGATCGAGGCACCGAGCTTGGCATCGGTGGCGTCGATGATCAGGTGGCCGACCATTTCGCGCAAGACCTTGCGGGAGATCGGGACAACGACGCCCGGCATGATCGGGGCCATGAAGCCGCCGAGTGCAACTGCTGACTTCATGTACCAAGGCAGGAAGGACGGAACCTTCGGGGCCAGGGCCTTGAGGTTGCGGGCGGCAACCTTCAGGTCCTCGGGACGGATGACGCCGTCGACGAAGCCGACGGTGAAGTCAAGGCCGTTGGGATCTTTCAGCACGCCGGCAAGCTGTGCGGCGGAGGCGTCAACCGGAACCTTTGCACCCTCGGTGAGCCAGTGGCGCACCAACTTGATGGTTTCATCGGCCAGGTCCTGGGGACGGGCCAGGGGGGTGCCATCGGCGGCTAGTGCCGGGGGCACAATGCGCACGTGCGAGGTCTCGAGGGACACGGCTGCTTCTCCTTGGAAGATGAGATATTTGTCGATTACGCGCCCGCCGGGAGCACACCAAAGAGGATGCGGGCAGACGAGTTCACAAGCCAGTATGACCCCAACCATACCTTCAGCGAAAGTGAACAAACCCGAAGGTTTTCATTCGGCTTTCCCAATGTATTGTTGGGGTGTTCCCGCCGCCGAAGAATCACCGAGATCTTCCCCACACCCCCGGAGTCGCAATGCTTGAAATCCGCCGTCTGCGCCTGCTGCGCGAGCTCAGCATCCGCGGGACGATCGCCGAGGTGTCCGACGCCTTGAGCTATAGTCCCTCGTCGATCTCCCAGCAGCTTTCCCTGCTCGAAAAAGAAACCGGGGTACAGCTGTTGCGCAAGGTCGGACGGCGCCTCCAACTCACCCCCCAGGCGGAGGTCCTGGTGGCCCACACCGACGAGCTGCTGGACTCCATGGAACGGGCCGAAGCCGACCTTGCCTCGACCCAGCCGGAGATCGCCGGGACGGTGCGCATGGCGGTGTTCCAGACGGCAGTGCTTTCGCTGATCCCCTCGATGCTCAGGCAGCTGCGCCAGGACTACCCGCACCTGCGCGTGGAGATGGTCCAGCACGAGCCGGAAACGGCCCTGCACGAAACCTGGGCGCGCGACTTTGACCTAGTCGTAGCGGAACAATACCCCGGACACGCCGCCCCGCACTACGCCGAACTGGACCGCAGGATCCTGGCCCACGACGCCATCAGGTTGGCCCTGCCCGCGCGCAACGACGCGATGCCCGAGGAGTTCCACCACGTCGCCTCGATCGAGGCCGCCTCCGGCCTGCCGTGGGTCATGGAACCGCACGGCGCGGCCTCCCGTCACTGGGCCGAACAGGTCTGCCGCTCGGCCGGCTTCGAACCCGACGTCCGCTATGAAACGGCCGACCTCCAGGCGCACGTGCGGCTGGTGGAATCCGGCAACGCCGTTGCGCTGCTTCCGGACCTAGTGTGGGCGGCGCGCAAGCTCGATCTGCGCATCGTGGACCTGCCCGGCGCACCGCAGCGCACGATCTTCACGGCCATGCGGCACTCCTCGGCGCAGCACCCCGGATTGATCGCCGTGCGCAGGGCCTTGCACGAGCAGGCAGGCAGCCTTCCCACGACGCAGGACAGCACCTCGCTACCCCTGTAATACGTATCACAGGACGATAACGCGGCGGCTGACGGCTTCGCGGTGCGGGCATTTTTGCTGTCATACTCGAAACTTCGTTGTGCACGCCCGGCCGGTGCTGGGGGCAGTGCAACTTGCCGAGAGATCATTCATCTCCCGGTACGCACCACATTCACGAGGTCCCCATGTCTGAACAAGCGTTCCAGTTGACAGCAATTGCCGTGTATCTGACGGCGATGCTGGCCATCGGCTACTTCGCCTACAAGCGCACCAACAACATCGACGACTACATGCTCGCGGGCCGCGGCCTGAAGCCAGGGGTCGCCGCCCTTTCCGCCGGCGCCTCCGACATGTCCGGCTGGCTGCTCATGGGCCTGCCTGGTGCAATCTACCTCAACGGCCTGATTGAGGCCTGGATCGCGATCGGCCTGACCATCGGCGCCTGGCTGAACTGGAAGTTCGTGGCCCCGCGCCTGCGTTCCTACACGGAAGTCGCCCAGAACGCGATCACCATCCCGAGCTTCTTCGAGAAGCGTCTCAAGGACGACAGCCACTTCCTGCGCATCGCTTCGTCGCTGATCATCCTGGCGTTCTTCACCTTCTACGTCTCCTCCGGAATGGTCGCAGCCGGCAAGTTCTTCGAGTCGTCCTTCGGCTGGAACTACTTCACCGGCATGTTCATCGTCGTTGGCATCACCCTGCTTTACACGCTCTTCGGCGGATTCCTGGGCGCTACCCTCACCGACGTGGCCCAGGGCCTGTTGATGTTCGCGGCCCTGATCGCCGTGCCGATCGTTGCCGTCATCCAGATGGGCAACATGGGCGACTTCACCACCCAGCTGACGGCAATCAACCCCGACGCACTGAACCTGTTCTCCAGCTTCGACGGGACCAACGGCGTGCTGGCAGCCGTCGCGATCTTCTCCA
This sequence comes from Paeniglutamicibacter sp. NPDC012692, assembly GCF_042901625.1. Classification (NCBI taxonomy): domain Bacteria; kingdom Bacillati; phylum Actinomycetota; class Actinomycetes; order Micrococcales; family Micrococcaceae; genus Paeniglutamicibacter; species Paeniglutamicibacter sp. NPDC012692. The sequence continues at coordinate 5,420 of NZ_JBIBDE010000007.1, read as the reverse complement.
CCGCTGCATGGGGCCTTGGCTACTTCGGCCAGCCGCACATCATCGTGCGTTTCATGGCGCTGCGCACCCCAAGCGAGGCCAAGACCGCCCGCCGCATCGGCATCGGCTGGATGGCGCTGACCGCGATCGGCGCGATCGTCACCGCGCTGGTGGGCATCGTGTACTTCGCCGGCAACCCGGCCAAGGAAATCAAGGACGAGGAAACCGTCTTCCTCCTGCTGAGCCAGATCTTCTTCCACCCGTTCGTTGCCGGGCTGGTGCTGGCAGCGGTGCTGGCCGCCATCATGTCCACCATGTCCTCGCAGCTGATCGTTTGCTCCTCCGCCCTGGTTGAGGACCTCTACAACATCGCCGGCAAGAAGCTGACCCCCAAGCGCGAGGTGGCCCTGGGCCGCTCGGGCGTGCTCGTCGTCGCCGTCGTCGCCTCGGTGCTGGCGCTGAACCGGGACTCCAGCATCCTGGACCTGGTCGGCTTCGCCTGGGCCGGTTTCGGTGCCGCATTCGGCCCGATCGTGCTGCTGAGCCTCTACTGGCGCAAGCTCACCTCGACCGGCGCGCTGGCCGGCATGATCACCGGTGCCGTCACCGTCTTCGTCTGGGGCAACATCACGGTCCTGCACGATGCCATGTACGAGATCGTCCCCGGCTTCCTGCTGAACCTCCTGGTCGCGTTCGTTGTTTCGCGCATGACCTACAAGCACAACGAAACCATTGAGGCCGAATTCTCCGCCATGGAGAAGGAAGTTGCCGAAAACGCACCTTACGTTGAGGCAACCGTCTAGCCTCACGGCCTGACGAAGGAAGCGGGGCGGTTCATCCACGATGAACCGCCCCGCTTTTTCGCGCCCCGGAAGTGCCTCCGGGCGGACGTTTTTGTCGGTGGCCCAGACCTTCACCTGGGCGTCCTTTTCGTGTTTGACTGGGCGGGCAACCATCGCTCGATTCACCCGCGGTCGAAATGAGGGACAAGCATGAAACGGCTTTTTGATTTTAACTTCGATAGTTTCGTAACGCCCAAGATCGTCAAGATCGTTTACATCCTGATCACCGTCGGCCTCGCCGTGTTGTATCTGGGCATGGTGGTCGCCGCGTTCTCCTCCGAAAGCGCGGCGCTCGGAATCTTGGTCCTGCTGGTCATCGGCCCGCTCGTCACCATCATCTACCTCGCGCTGGCCCGCATGGGGCTCGAATCCCTGCTTGCCACGATCCGCACGGCGGAACACACCGGCGAGCTGGTTCGCATGGCCGGCGGCAGCGCACCGGGCCCAAGCTCGGTCCAGAATCCCTACCCCGGCGCACCGATGAACCCGCCGCAGGCTCCTCCCGCCACCCCCTACGACGGCGGCCAGCCGCAGGGCTGAAAACGACCCGCGCGGCGGGTCGAAACGAGCGGTGTTTCGGACGCCCTGGCAGGGCACCGCACAGCAGTCGGCTTTAGGCCACCGAATTGGGAATTTGCCCCGTCTTTGCCGGGAATTCCCCGAGTCAGGATTTGCCGCCAACAGGCTGTAGGCTCTTCCCATGCCTGATGTTCCTGCCTCATCCCCTGCCGCCTCCACGACCGCCGAAAAGCCCGAAGTCGTGGACGATTTTGTTACCCGCCAGCACCGCAGCGCCTCGGGCCTGCGCTACACCAGCACCACCGGCCGGATGGTGCTGCGCCGGGAAGAGGATGCCGAAGGCAAGACCGACGGATTCAAGCCCAAGGCCGAGATCTTCATGATCTCCTACACCGCCGACGAGCCCGAGACCGCGGCCCCGGCAACCGCCGCCAGCAAGGCCCGGGCCAAGAAGCCCAGCGGCCCGCCGAGCATCAACCGCCGCCCGGTGGTCTTCGCCTTCAACGGCGGCCCCGGCTCGGCCAGCCTCTGGCTGCACATGGGCCTGCTGGGCCCGCGCATCGTCGACTCGGGAGATGTCGGGAACATGACCCCGGCGCCGTACGCGGTCATCGACAACCCCGAGTCCCTGCTGGAGCACGCCGACGTCGTGATGATCGACCCGGTGAACACCGGTTTCTCCCGCGTGGTCGAGGGCGGCAAGACCGACGAGTTCCACTCCTTCATCGCGGACCGCGACCTGATCGCCGAGGCCATCCGCCTCTGGGTCACCCGCAACCAGCGCTGGCTCTCCCCCAAGTACCTGGTCGGCGAATCCTATGGAACCATGCGCGCCGTGGCCGTGGCCCGCCGCCTGCACGAGGCGCACGGCATGGCCGTGAACGGCCTGGGCCTGATCTCCACGGTGCTGAACATGTCCACGCTGGACTTCGCTCCGGGCAACGACACCCCCTATGCGTTGCACCTGCCGACCTACGCCGCGATCGCCCACTACCACGGCCGGCACGGCAACCGCCCGCTGGATGAGATCATCCGCGACGCCGAGGACTACGCGGCGGGCGACTACGTGGTGGCCCTGCACCTGGGCAGCCGGCTGTCCAAGCGCAGGTTCGACGGGGCGGTCAAGCACCTGGCCGAGCTCACCACGCTGTCCGAGGCCTTCATCCGCCGCACCAACCTGCGCTGGGACTACATGGAATTCGCCACCGAGCTGCTGCGCGAGAAGGGCCTGATGGTCGGGCGCATCGACGGCCGTTTCACCGGGGTTCCGCCGCGCCTGCAGGAATCCCACACCTGGGACGACCCCTCGCTGCGCGCCATCACCCCGCCCTACGCCGCGGCGATCAACCACTACGTTCGCGCCGAGCTCGGCTACGAATCGGACCTGCCCTACGAGGTGCTCACCGGCCGGGTGCACCCGTGGAGCTACGAGACCTTCGAGGGCAAGCCGATCGACGTCACCCGGGACCTGGAGCGCCTGCTCATCGACATCCCGGAACTGCGCGTGCACGTGGACTACGGCTACCACGACGGCGCCACCCCGCACTTCGCCGCCGAGTACGTGTGGGCGCACCTGGAGATCCCGGCCGCGGCACGCGCCCGCTTCAGCCACTACTACTACGCCGCGGGACACATGATGTACGTGGACCCGGAGGTGCGCGTGGCACAGCTCGGGGCGCTGGCCGGGTTCGTCACCAAGGCCTGACCGGGGACCGGCCCCGACACGCTTCCGGGCGGCCCGTCCGATCGGGCCCCCGGAAGTGGCTAAGCTGAACCCATGGCTTGGCAGCGTACACAGACACAGTTCTTCGCCCTTCCCGTTTCCGCCCTGTGGGAGGTGCTGAGGGATCCCGCCCGGGTTCCCGAATGGAACCTCGCCATCGCGCGGCTGGACCCGCGCACGCAACCCGCGACGGCCGGAACCGAAATCGACCTGGTGCCCGCCGGGGATGTCATCGGCCCGATCCACGCCAGGACGGCCCCGCCCGCGGTCATCACCCGGGTCGACGAGGGCTCCAGCCTGACCTGGCGCCAGCCGCAGCCCGGCGGCTACCTGCTGGTCCGGTGGTCGCTGCAGGAGGTTTCCGGGGGCTGCGAGCTGACCCAGCTGGTCTCCGTCTCCGGGCCCGCCTCCCCGCTCTTCGCGCAGACCGCGGCCAAGCCGATCGCCGCGAACTTCGCGCAGAATTGCGCCAGGCTCTACACCCTGGCCGGCGGCACCGAGACGCAGGACCTGCGCGTGGTGATCGCCGGCGGCCACGGCTTCCTGGGCAGCCGCGCGGCCGCGGACCTGCATTGCCGCGGGCACCAGGTCACCATCCTCACCCGCAGCGTGCGCAAGGAAAGCCCCTACCGGCAGCTGCCCTGGGACGGAAAAAACCAGGGTCCCTGGGCTGGCGCCCTGTATGCGCCGGGCCGCGAGACCGCCGTGCTGAACCTCGCCGGCGAGCTGGTGGACCTGCCGCCGACGCCGGAAAACATCAAGCGGCTGCGTTCCTCCCGGGTTGATTCGACCCGGGCGCTCGTCGAGGCAAGCGCCGCGCTCCCCCGCCCGCTGGCCGCCTTCCTGCAGTCGAGCACCACCGCGATCTTTGCCGATGCCGGCGAGGAACGGCTCACCGAATCCTCGCCGCTGCCCGTCGGCTCCCGGGCGCTGCCCCAGATGACGGGCGTGGCCAGGCCGTGGGAGGAAGCCGTGGCCGGCGCCAACGCAGAGCGCGTCAACATCCTGCGCACCTCGCTGCTCTTCGAGCAGGAAAGCCCGCTGGTGGACAGGCTCGGTCTGCTGGCGCAGGCAGGCCTGGGCGGCCCGGTGGCCGGCGGCCAACAGTGGGTGAGCTGGATCCACCTGGCCGACTGGCTGCGCATCGTCCGGGCCTGCCTGGGTCTCGAGGAAGGCACCGCGTTGCCGGAGGGCGTCATCAACCTTGCCGCACCGCATCCGGTGCGCAACACGGAGATGATGTCCCTGCTGCGGGCCCGCGTGGCCCCGGGGATCATGAAGAAGATCGGCCTGCCCACCCCCAAGCCGGTGCTGGCCGCGGGCGCCGTGCTGCTGCACACCGATCCCGCGCTGGGGACCACCGGCAGGCACGTGACTTCCGAGGTGCTGGAGGCCGCAGGCTTCGAGTTCGAGCACCCGACGTTCGCCGGCGCGCTGCGGGGCATCTTTGGCTGAGCGGCCGGAGCCCTGCCATGCGGTGGTCGATTCGCCCATCGGGCCGCTGACGATCGCCGCGAACGAGCGGGGCGTGACCGGCATCTACATGGTGAACCACTCGCACCCGCCGTCGGCAGAGTCCCTGGGCCGGAGGCTGGAGGACCCGGGTGATGACCCGTTCATCGCCCGGGCGGCACGCGAGCTGGGCGAGTACTTCGCCGGCCGGCGCACCTCCTTCGACGTCCCGCTCGATGCCGCGGGCACGGAATTCCAGCGGCGGGTCTGGGCCGAACTGGCGAGGATCCCTTTCGGGCAGACCCGTTCCTACGGCGATCTCGCGCTGGAACTCGGCGACCCGAAGCTCACGCGTGCGGTGGGGACGGCCAACGGCCGTAACCCCGTCTCGATCATCGTCCCGTGCCACCGGGTGATCGGTGCAGACGGCTCGTTGACCGGGTACGCCGGGGGCCTCGACCGCAAGCTGTTCCTGCTGCGGCTCGAGGGAATCGTTCCCGAGGCCGAGGAAACGCTCTTCTAGCCCGGCCGGATGCCGCCGGGCATGGGAAAAGCGGCTTCCGGAAACCAAACTTCCGGAAACCGCTTAACCCTGCCTGTTGACCAGCCTTCTTGCGTGCCGGACCTTGTCTTGAGACGACGGGTCGGGCACACCTGCGGTGCTAATTTGCCGCGTTGTCGGTGGCGAAGTGGCAGCGGGCCGCGTGCGTGTCCCCGACCCGGATGAGTTCGGGTTCGGTGGTGGCGCAGATGGCCTGGGCCATCGGGCAGCGGGTGTGGAAGCGGCATCCTGTGGGCGGGTCGATCGGGGAGGGCGGGTCCCCCTGCAGGATGATGCGTTCGCGGTCGGTGCCGTCGTGCCGGCGCAGCTCCGGCGCCGCGGACATCAGCGCCCGGGTGTAGGG
>NZ_JBIBDE010000006.1:198263-310211 GCF_042901625.1 Paeniglutamicibacter sp. NPDC012692 | reverse complement strand
CACACGGGGGTGCGGACCCTGAAACCATTCACCAATAAAATAAATAAATTGGTATCAACAAACTTGGCACACTATTGAGTTCTCAAACAACAGACAGCTCCCGGTTCGGCGTCCGCTTGATTCAAAGGAATCGGTCGGCGTTTCTTCCGGGGTGATGTTTATAATTTATTGTTTGATTGTTACAATGTCAAATCGAACTCTAAGTCGATTTATTTGTAGCAATCAAACAATATTCTTTCAACGATTCAACGTTGTAAAAAATCTGATTTGTCTTTGCGGCTAGAAGCTTTTCGCTTGCCTTGGCCGCGGCGACTTAGAAAACAATACACACGTTTGCTCCTCCCGGCAAATCTCCTGTAACCACCCAGGTCCCCGCTGCGATTCCCGGATTCACGCGGAAAATGGGGGCGAATAGGCCCGGAAGCAGGAAGGGCCGGCGCGGGTAAGTGTCGTGAATCACAGCACTTGCCCGCTCCGGCCCTTCATTCACATCCGATAAACGATGTGGTGAAGCCTTAGTTAGGCGACTTCAACAACAGCCAGGTTCTTCTTGCCTCGGCGAACCAAAAGGTACCGGCCGTGGAGCAGTTCTTCACGGCTGACTACTGCATCCAAATCCGAGTACTTCACGTTGTTGATGTAGGCGCCGCCTTCGCCAACCGTTCGGCGTGCGGCCGACTTGGATTCGGACAGCCCCGAAGCCACCAATACCGAAATGATGTCCAGCTCTTCGCCGTCGACGGTGGTGCTTTTCAGTTCCCCGGTGGCCGCGCGCAGAGTCGCTTCGTCCATGTCGCGCAATTCGCCCTGGCCGAAGAGTGCAGCGGAAGCGGCAATGACCTTTTCGGTTGCTTCGACACCGTGAACCAGCGAGGTCACAAGGTAGGCAAGTTCCTTCTGGGCCTTGCGGGCAAACGGACGCTCTGCGGTTTCCTTTTCCAAGGCTTCGATCTCTGCGCGGCTCAGGAAGGTGAAGACCTTCAAGCGCGAGGCGACGTCGGCATCGGAGGTGTTGAGCCAGAACTGGTAAAACGTGTACGGGCTGCACATCTCGGCGTCCAGCCAAATGGCGTTGCCCTCGGACTTGCCGAACTTGGTTCCGTCCGAGTTGGTGATCAGCGGAGTTCCGTATGCGTAGGCGCTCTTTCCCTCGACCTTGCGGATCAGGTCCGTGCCGCTGGTGAGGTTGCCCCACTGGTCCGAGCCGCCGGTCTGCAGGGTGCAGCCGTAGAGCTTGTGCAGCTGCAGGTAGTCGTAGCCCTGCAGTACCTGGTAGCTGAATTCGGTGTAGCTGATGCCCTCGTCCGAGTTCAGGCGGGCCGCAACGGTTTCCTTCTTGATCATGGTGCCGACGCGGAAGTACTTGCCGACCTCGCGCAGGAAGTCGATCGCGCTCAGCGGCGCCGTCCAGTCAAGGTTGTTGACCATGCGAGCGGCGTTGTCCCCCTCGAAGGAGAGGAAGCGTGCGACCTGGGCCTGCAGCTTGCCGACCCACTCGGCCACGGTCTCCTTGGTGTTAAGGACGCGCTCCGCGGTCTGGCGCGGGTCACCGATCAGACCGGTGGACCCGCCAACCAGGCCGAGGGGCTTGTGGCCGGCCAGCTGCAGGCGGCGCATGTTCAGCAGCTGGACCAGGTTGCCCAGGTGCAGCGATGGAGCGGTGGGGTCGAAACCGCAGTAATAGGTAATGCTCTCCTCGGAGAGGACCTTCTCCAGCTCGGTTTCATCGGTGGAAACGTGGACCAGGCCACGCCACTTCAGCTCCTGCCAGACGTTTTCAAAGGACGGATCATTACTTTGTCCCGACAGCGCGGGATTCTGCTCAATTTCAGACACACTACTAAATTAGCAGTCTCCGGCGATCTTTTCCCTTAGGAGTCGATCCCGGCCGGGAGCGCTCCCTCGGCAAGGATGCGCAGGCGCTGGGTCGTACGCGTCATGGCAACGTACAGGTCGCCGACGCTTCCCTCGACCTCGTCAACCAGTTCCTGGGGCTCCAGGACCACGACAACGTCGAATTCCAGGCCCTTGGATTCACGCGCGCCGAGCACCACGATGTCCTGGCTCAACCCGCCGGAGCCTGTGCCCACGCGGCGTCCGAACTGCTCGACGACCGCCGAACGCACCGAGCGGAGCATGGATTCGGGAACGATCACGGCCAGCAGGCCGCCGTCGGCGATTTCCACCTCGCCGGGCAGGATCTCGCGGAGCTTTTCCAGCATGGTTCCCTGCGGCAGGCGGTCCACGATCGGCGGCCATTCGCCCTCGCGCACGGCCTTGGGCGTGGAGATGGTCAAGCCCGCAGCGTGTGCTACGCGGGTTGCGGCCTCGGCGATCTGCATCGGCGTGCGGTAGTTGACCGTCAGTTCCTCGAGCGTGAAGCGCTCCGCCACGAACGGGCGCATGGCCTGCTCCCAGCTGGTGGCGCCGGAGGCCGAGGAGGTCTGGGCGATGTCGCCGACCACGGTGAAGGACTTCAGCGGGCAGCGGCGCATCAGCAGGCGCCACTGCATCGGGGAAAGCTCCTGAGCCTCGTCGACCACCACGTGCCCGTAGGCCCAGTTGCGGTCCGCGACCGCACGCTCGGCCGCGGTCTGGCGGACCTCGGTCTCCTGGTTCATGTCGGCCAGGTCCTGGGCCTCGACCAGCCCGTCGATGCCGGCGTTGAAGAGCATCTCGTTGACGTTGCGCAGCGTCGCCTCGGCGTTCTCGAGGTCGCGCTTCAGCTGCGCCTCGGCTCCGGCTTCCTTGTTGCCCACCGCGTGGAACTCGCCCAGCAGCTCGGCGGCCTCGTCCAGCAGCGGCACGTCCGCCTCGGTCCACGGCGAACCCGGGGCACGGTACAGGGCCTTGAGCTCCGCCTCGCGCAGCTGCGGCGCCGCGGCAGCCAGCAGGTGCGGCTTGGCGAAGAGTTCCTCGAGGAGGGACTGCGGGGTCATTGGCATCCAGCACAGGTTCAGGGCGATGCGCACGTCGCGGGACTCGCGCACCTCCTGCACCAGGTAGCTGCGGTCCACGGCGTTACCGTTGCCCGCCGATTCCTCAAGCTTTTGCTGCAGCTGCTCGGCCAGCTCGCGCACCAGGGTCTTCACGAAGATGTCTCGGGCCTCGTTGTGCGGCTTGTGGGCCGAACGGGCCCGTTCGCGGGCGTGGCGGACCTGGCCGCGGGTCAGCGTCAGCCTGGTGCCCTCGACCACGACGCGGCGGTCCTCGGCGAGCAGGCGCTGGCGGTTGGACACGGCCTTGGCCACGACCTTGGCCATGAGCTGCTTGCCCTTGACGCGGGCGGTCTCGCGGTTGTGTTCCGGGATGGCGCGCAGGCCGGGGTACAGCTCCCCCACCGAGGACATGACGACGCCGGTCTCGCCCAGGGAGGGCAGCACGCGTTCGATGTAGCGCATGAAGGAGCTGGACGGGCCGACCAGCAGCACGCCGGCGCTCTTGAGGCGTTCGCGGTGTTCGTAGAGCAGGAAGGCGGCGCGGTGCAGCGCCACGGCGGTCTTGCCGGTGCCCGGTCCGCCCTGGACCACCAGCACGCCGGCCAGCGGCGCGCGGATGATGCGGTCCTGTTCGGCCTGGATGGTGCCGACGATGTCGCCCATGCGGCCGGTGCGTTTCTGCGTCAGGGCCGCCATCAGCGCGCCCTCGCCCTGGTGGGTGTCCGCCTCGCCGAAGAGCTCGGTGTCCAGCACCTCGTCGTCGATGCCCAGCACGGTGCGGCCGCGCAGCATCAGGTGGCGGCGGCGGCGCACGCCCTGGCGATGCAGCGCGGTGGCCTGGTAGAAGGCCGCGGCTTCGGGGGCGCGCCAGTCGACCATCAGGCGGGTGAGCTCGTCGTCGGTCATGCCGATGCGGCCGATGTAGCGCGGCGCGCCCGGCTCCTCGCCGGCGCGGTTCACGTTGTCGTCAAGGTCCAGGCGGCCGAAGACCAGTCGGTCCTCCACGGCGTTCAGCTGTGCCAGCCGGTCCTCGTAGAGGGCCGCGAAGGAGTCGCGCTCGGACACGTTCTGCAAGGTGCCCTGCGGCCCGGCCGCCCGGGTGCGGGTCAGCTGTTCCTTCTTTTCGGCGCGCAACTCATCGAGCCGGCTGTAAAGCTTCGCAACGTAGTCGCGCTCCGCTTCAAGCTCCCGGTGAACGGTCGTGGACTCTGACATTCAGCACTCCTGATGGAACGAATTCGTGGACAGACAAGTTTACTCTCTTGCGCGCCGGCCAAATGACGGCCGCGCCGCGGCGCGCCTAGACCAGCTGGAGGGAATGCACCGCGTGGCCGTCGAGCCTCTCGCGCCCGCCCAGCCCGTCGAGCTCCAGCACGACGCCCACGCCGATGACCTCGGCGCCGGCCATCTCGAGCAGGCGCACCGCCGACCCGACGGTTCCGCCGGTGGCCAGCACGTCGTCGAGGATCAGCACGCGGGTTCCCGGTGCCACGTCGTCGCGGTGGATCTCGAGGGTTCCTGTGCCGTACTCGAGGGTGTATTCGTCGCGGAACACCTCGCGCGGCAGCTTGCCGGCCTTGCGGACCGTGATCATCCCGGTTCCGGTGGCGTAGGCGCCGGCGGCCGCCAGCACGAATCCGCGGGCCTCGAGCCCGGCGATGACGTCGAACTGCCCCCGGAAGGGTTCGACCACCGAGTCGACGATGCGGCGCAGGCCCTGCGCGTCGGCGAAGACCGGGGTGAGGTCCTTGAAGGAAATGCCGGCGCTGGGGTAATCGGGAACGATCTCGCTCAGTCGGTCAAGCATTTCGGCTATGGTTTCAGGCTCTGGATTCACCCGTACAGTCTAGTGCCCATTAGATGAGCCGCCGACGCGGCGCGGCGCGGCGGTACGGAGAGACGCTGGGCTCCCCCGGCAGCCAATACCTGTATGGGTAGGCCTCACTGCCGCCGGCTCCGGACACCCCGGTGCGCGGGCCGCTGGAATGGGCCAACGGAAATGTGGCCAGGTTCTCCAATCCGAGCGAGGGGCCGGGCGCCGCCGCGGTGCCCGGCAGGTACATGGTTCCGTTCTCGCGCAGGCCGAGCCCCAGGCCCTGGGCCAGGCGCGCCGGTCCGCTGAGCAGCAGCTGCCTCGGCGCCGTGCTGTCGCCGCGGCGCGCGCGGACGACGTCCTCCCCCTCGAGCACCTCCCCGGCCCGCATCAGCACCGCCGAGGCGGTGCCCTCGGACCCGCAGACCACGTTGGCGCAGTGGTGCATGCCGTAGGTGAAGTAGACGTAGGCGGTGCCGGGAGGCCCGAACAGCGCGGCATTGCGCTTCGTCTTCCCGCGGTAGGCGTGCGAACCGGGATCGAAGGCCCCATTGTAGGCCTCGACCTCGGTCAACCTGACGACCACCAGCCGCCCGTCGATGAAGGACGAGACATGGGCCCCGAGCAGGTGCGGCGCAAGGCTCGGCGACGGCAATCGCAGCAGCCCGTCCCAGCCGCGCCGGCCCATGTCCGTCCGCTCCCGGGCTAGTTCTTGGCCTTCAGCTTCACGAACCACGGACCGAGCTCGGGCAGGGCTGCGCCGTCGGCACCGGCGGTGGCCTGGATGGGCCCCAGCGGCTCGCGGCCGGCCAGCCAGGCGGCCAGGTCGAAGGCGGTGCCGCTGAGCACCGTGGCATCGTCCCCGCTGCCCAGCACGATGCGCTGGGCACCGTGCGGCTGCAGGATGTAGCGGCGGGATTCGGGAACGCGGCCCGCGAGCGCCGCGAAGAGGTGGGCGCAGAAATCAGGGTCCCAATCGGCGACCGAATAGGCCAGGGCCAGGTCCGAGGTGTGGATGACCAGCTCGCGCCAGATCGCGTAGAAGAGGTCCTCCACGCTGCCGCCGTCGCGGAACCCGGTGGGCAGGGTCCACTCCGCGGTGCTGATGCCGCGGATGCTGGCTTCGAGCGCGTCAAGGGCCTCGGAGGTCCGGGCCAACAGCGCGTCGGGGCGCATCAGGGCGGTCAGTTCGATGGCCTCGTGGCGCCTGTCCATTCCGCCGTCGTACATCTCGAACGGCTTCTCCGCCCCGGCGGTGTCCAGCTGCCGCGTGGCGGCACGGCTGAATCCGTCGATGTGGGCCAGCACGTGGGCACGGCTCCAGCCGGGCAGCACGCTGGGTTCGGCGGCGGCCGCGTCCACGGAGGACATCGTTTTCCGAAGGGTCGATACGGCGGCAAGGATCCTGGCGGTCAGGTCCTGTTGCGAAAGCTCAGTCATGCCGATCAGCATATCCGCACCGCGGTCCGGAAATCACGAAGGCGGGGCCCGGTTGAACCGGTCCCCGCCTTCGCCCACATCCGGTGCGGGCCGTTAGCCGGCGAAGTCGCGTACCGGCACCAACGCCGCCTTGAGCGCCTCCAGCTGGGCCGCGACGGCCGACGGCGCGGTGCCGCCCTGTGCCGATCGGGAGTTCAACGACCCCTCGGTGGAAAGCACCGTGCGGACCTCCGGGGTGAGGTGCACGGAGATGCCCGCGTAGTCCTCGTCGCTCAGGTCCCAGAGCTCGACGTCCCGGGACTCGGCGAGCTTCACCGCGGCGCCGGAAAGCTCGTGGGCCTCGCGGAACGGAACGCCCTGGCGGACCAGCCATTCGGCGATGTCCGTGGCCAGCGCGAAGCCCAGCGGCGCGAGCTCGGCCATGCGCGGGGTGTTGAACTTCAGGGTGGCGATCATGCCGGAGACCGCCGGCAGCAGCAGCTCCAGGGTGTCGGTCGCGTCGAAGACCGGTTCCTTGTCTTCCTGCAGGTCGCGGTTGTACGCCAGCGGCAGCGCCTTGAGCGTGGCCAGCAGGCCGGTCAGGTTGCCGATCAGGCGCCCGGCCTTGCCGCGGGCCAGCTCGGCGACGTCCGGGTTCTTCTTCTGCGGCATGATCGAGGACCCCGTGGAGAAGGCGTCGTCCAGGGTGACGAAGGAGAATTCCTTGGTCGCCCACATGATGATTTCCTCCGACACGCGGGAGAGGTCTACGCCGATCATGGCGGCGATCCACGCGTACTCGGCGAAGACGTCGCGGGCGGCGGTGCCGTCGATGGAGTTCCAGGCCGCGGAGTCGAAGCCCAGGTCCGCTGCAACGGCGTTCGGGTCCAGGCCCAGCGAGGAACCGGCGAGCGCGCCGGAACCGTAGGGCGAGACCGCGGCGCGGGCGTCCCAGTCGGCGAGGCGCTGGACGTCGCGCAGCAGCGGCCAGGCGTGGGCCAGCAGGTGGTGGGACAGCAGGATCGGCTGTGCGTGCTGCAGGTGGGTGCGTCCGGGCATCGCGGCGTTGGGGTGGGCCTCGGCCTGTTCGACCAGCGCGTCGATGGTTGCCAGCACTCCGCGGGCGATGATGCGTGCGTGGTCGCGCAGGAACATGCGTCCCAAGGTGGCGATTTGGTCGTTGCGCGAGCGGCCCGCGCGCAGCTTGCCGCCCAGGGCCGTTCCGGCGCGTTCGATCAGGCCGCGCTCGAGGGAGCCGTGGACGTCCTCGTCGGAGTCGGAGGCCACGTAGGCGCCGGAGACGACATCCGCTTCAAGGGCGTCGAGGGCCGCGATCATTCCGGCGAGTTCCCCGGCGTCGAGCAGTCCCGCGGTGTGGAGCACGCGCGCGTGGGCACGGGATCCGGCGATGTCGTAGCGTGCAAGGCGCCAGTCGAAGTGGGTGGACTTGCTCAGCGCGGCCAGTGCGTCGGCCGGCCCGCCGGCAAATCGTCCGCCCCAGAGTGCGCCTTCATTCGTTGACGATCCCATATCTTGTCCTTCCGAGCACCGCCAGGGGCGCCGGTTCGCTAGCTGTCCAAAACCACTGTCCATCCTAGTCCAGCGTGTGTGAGCCAGATCTAGTTTTGCGCAGCTTCCTAATACTTATGCATAAGTCTACATAACTATTCAGCATGGTATGTGCGCAGGGGATTCCGGCGGCGCAAACCGGTACGATTTTCCCATGACTGAAACGAACGCCGACGGCGCATTGACCGATGAAGAACTTGCGTTCCTGCATTCCATCTTCGACTTGGCACGTGAGGGTGCAACCGAGAAGCTCATGGCCATCATCGACCAGGGCATTCCGGTGGACCTCACCGATTCCAAGGGCGACACCCTGATGATCCTCGCCGCCTACAACGGACACGACGAAACCGTTGCTGGCCTGCTGGAGCGCGGCGCAGACATCAACCGCCTGAACGACAAGGGCCAGGGCGCCCTGACCTGCGCGGTCTTCCGCAAGAACGAGCCCCTGACCCGCTTCCTGCTCCAAAACGGCGCGGATCCCAAGCTCGGCGCGCAAAACGCGCTGGCCGTCACCGACATGTTCGGGCTGCCCGAGCTCAGGGCAGTCATCGAAGAGTACATCCAGGCATGAAACGCTGGCCGCGCACCCTGGCACGCCTTGTCCTAGGCTGCGCGGCCGGGCTCTGCCTTGCCGCCTGCACGTACCTCGGCGCCGACAACCCACCACGACTCCCCTCCCCCGGCGCCAAGTCCCCCGCAGCAGATGCATCGATGGATGCAGAAGGGCGAAGGCTTCTCCGGGATTCGATGGACGCGCTCCAGATGGCGACCGAAGTCAAGGTGTCCGCCGAGGGTTCCACGGACGGAGTGCCCTTCAACTACGAAGTCGCTGGTGACTACGACTTCGAATATGCGCAATCCTTCGAAATGTGGGACGGCAAGGGCCACGTTCAGTGGCTCGCGGACGGGATGACCTCGAGCTATTTCGTCAAGGCCAACAAATGGCACGGTGACCTGATTGAGCCCACGGACCATGAAGATTTCCTCAACGCACTGAGTGAGGACCGTTGGTTGAGGCTGCCCGAATCCGAGGTCGCGTCCATGATCGTGGTGTCCGATGAAATTGATCAGCTTCTCGACTTCCTTGAAGATTCAGTCGACTACAAGCACATGAAATACCAGGGCATTCTCGATCTGGATGGCAGCCCCGCCCATCGCTTCAGCTCCCCCGAATCAACGCTGTGGCTCAGCACCGACGAATCCCCGCTGCCCATCCGGCTCGAAACCGTTTCCTACGACCCCTATACCCGCATGACGAGCACCTACAGGGACTGGGATGAGGGGTTCTTCCACGATCTTCCTGCCGAGGGCCAATACGCGACCGTCCCGGAACGCACCAACCGCAAAGCCTGACCGCCTTGGCCCGAATGCCCTGATGTCGATCCGCGGGATCGAACCAAACTCGGAGTCCTTCCCCTCCCCCCGATCTACTGCCGGGAGCCCGATATTCGATGCCCCGCTGCCTGGCCGCGAATGCCGGCTGCGGGAATCCAGTTCCCCGACACGTCGTGCCGGCAGCTCGCCTCTCGGGGTCGCGCAAGCCCGCGCCGGCCCGCGATCCTTGCCGCCCGGGGCGGTCCCGCCGTCATGAACTGTTAATAGGCTGAAGGTCCCTCCCCAAGGGGTAGCCGCGGGCGTATGGTGTTGCTTATCAGGAGATTTCGAACACTGACAGGAGCACCGAAATGCAAATCGACATCGTGCAGGGAGACATCACCACTCTGAAGGTTGATGCGATCGTCAATGCTGCAAATACGTCTCTTCTCGGTGGCGGCGGCGTTGACGGTGCGATTCATGCGGCAGCGGGTCCCGAGCTCTTGGCAGAATGCCGCAAGCTCAGGGCGACGACCTATCCTGACGGTCTTCCCTCCGGGCTGGCGGTCGCCACCGGCGCCGGCAATCTCCCCGCGCGTTGGGTGATCCACACCCCCGGGCCCAACCGCCACGTCGGACAGACGAGCACCCGCGTTCTGGCTAATTGCTTCACCAACAGCCTGTACGTCGCATCCCGCCGGGGTGCCACGAGCATCGCGTTCCCGGCCATCGGTGCGGGGGCCTACGGCTGGGATCCGGACGAGGTCGCAATGGTCGCCGCAGAGGCAATCAAGAACTGGTTCGATACCTACAAGCACGTGACGTCGATCCACCGCGTGGTCCTGGTCGCCTACAACACCGATGTCGAGGCCGCCTTCCACAAGGCATTCGACACCCCGCGCACGGAGAGCGAACTGGTCCACGACCACTGATTCGTCCCGGGCCCGATCCAGGCAAGGCGTTGTTTCCCGCAGCAGGCGGGGAACAACGCCTTGAATTCCTTAACCGTCGATCCGGTGCCGGCTGCCGCGCGCGGCAGGGATCCGTCGAGGCCGAGGCCCGACGGATCCGTCGGCTATTTTCCGTCCAGCTACTTTCCTTCCAAGTGCCGAACGGCGGCCTGCATCTCGACCTTCCACCCGAGCGTCCTGGAGGAAATCATGCGGGCATGCTCCTCGGAGTCGAACCCGGCGAAGCCGCTCTCCATGACCCTCAGGCGGACGCCGCCCGAGTTGATCCGCTCCACCCAGAACTCGATGAGCGTGTTCGGCGCGGGGTCGTCCCAGTCGTCTCCCCCAAGAGATCGAAAGGCCGCATACCGTGGCGGGTCAAGGGTGATCGTCTCGAATTCGAACCGCCCGTAGATTGCGTCGTGGACGACGGAGAACGCGCCGTTCGTTTCAATCCGGTGCTTCCCGATTTCACCGCCGTTGATGAACCATCCCGGCTCCCGGATCAGTTCCCACACTGACGAGGTGCTGGCGTCGATGTCGGCCGACGCTTCTATCCCATCCTGAATTTTTACTTCCATGACTTCCTCCCTCGAAGAGTCATCCCCCTGTGAAACAAGATAGTGGCACGTGGGACGGCTCTTCTCAAGGTTTGTTCGCGACCAAACGCCGGATGCGCCAACCCGGTGCCGAAGACACCGGCGGCGCTCCGGCACCGGGTTGGCCGGTCCGGCGGCCGGACTACTGCGGATCCGCCAGCGCCAGGAAACGCGCCGCGACCTCGGCTCCGCCGTCCACCTCGCGGGTCACCAGCATGACGGTGTCGTCCCCCGCGATGCATCCCAGGATCTGGGGCATCGTCGAGTGGTCGATCGACAGCGCCAGGAAATTCGCCGCTCCCGGAGGGGTCCGCAGGACCACGATGTTTCCCGAGGCCTCGGCCGTGATCAGGAGTTCCGCGCACTGCTTGGCAAGCTTGGCGTCGTGGACCTCCTGGCTGACTCCCGCGCGGGGGCTGCGGTCCCCGCCCTCCTGGCGCATGGCATAGACCAGCCCGCCGTCCACGCCACGGACGCGCACGGCCCCCAGCTCGACCAGGTCGCGGGACAGGGTCGCCTGGGTGACCGCCATGCCCTCCTCGGCGAGCAGGGCCACCAGCTCGGCCTGGGAGCGGACGGTGCTGGTCGACAGGATGGAGCTCACCCGCGCCTGGCGGGCGATCTTCGTGGTGGGCTGGAAGGATGGACTCGAGTTCATCGGTTCCCGGTCACCCCTGCGACCTCTGCGAGGTCCGACTTGGCCATCAGCCAGGCCATGATCGCCTTCTGGGCGTGCACGCGGTTCTCCGCCTCGTCAAAGACGACCGACTGCGGCCCGTCGATGACGTCGGCCGAGATCTCGTAGCCGCGGTAGGCCGGCAGGCAGTGCAGCACGATGGCGTCGTCGGCGGCCTGCGCCATGGCCGGTGCGTCCACCGCGTAGTCGCGGAAGAGCTCCATGCGCTGCGCCTTCTCGTCCTCCTGGCCCATGGAGACCCAGGTGTCGGTGGCGACCACGTCGGCGCCGGCCAGGGCGGCGGCGGCGTCGGTGGTCACGAGCACCGAGCCGCCGGTTTCGGCCGCACGCTGCTCGGCCGCGGCGATGATCTCCGCGGCCGGCAGGTAGCCCTCCGGGCCCGCGATGCGCACGTGCATGCCGGCGGTGACGCCGGCCAGCAGGTAGGAGTTGGCCATGTTGTTGGCCGAGTCCCCCAGGTAGGCCATGGACAGCCCGGCCAGCGTTCCCTTGTGCTCGCGCACGGTGAGCAGGTCCGCCAGCAGCTGGCAGGGGTGGTAGTCGTCGGAAAGCGCGTTGATGACCGGGACGTTGGAGTTCTCGGCCATTTCCTCCAGGCCGGCCTGGGCGTAGGTGCGCCACACGATGGTGGAGACCATGCGCTCGAGGACCTTGGCGGAATCGGAGATCGATTCCTTGTGACCCAGCTGGGATTCGCCGGAGTTGATGATCAGCGGGGACCCGCCGAGCTCGGCGATGCCGGCGGCGAAGGACACGCGGGTGCGGGTCGAGGTCTTGTCAAAGAACACGGCCACGGTCTGCGGTCCGGCGTAGGGCTTGTAGCCGTACTTGTCCTTCTTCATGGCCAGGGCCAGGTCGAGGACCTCGGCCTGCTCGGCCTGGGTCAGGTCGAGGTCGGTCAGGAAGTGGCGAACGTTGTTGGTCATGGGTCTTACTCCTTGGTGCTGGAAACGGCCGCGGCGTAGAGCGCCGGCAGGGCCGCAACGAAGGTGTCGAGCTGTTCGGTGGTGACGATCAGTGGCGGGGCGAGGCGCAGCGTGCGCGGACCCGGGGCGTTGACGATGAACCCGGCATCGAGCGCGGCCTTCACCACGCCGGGGGCGACGTCCTGCGCGAGGTCGAGGCCGATCAGCAGCCCGCGGCCGCGGACCTCGGTGACGAACTCGAGGTCGGCGAGCTTGCCACGTACATCCTCGCCGACCGTGTTGACGTGTGCCAAGAGGTTCTGGGCCTCGATGACGTGCAGGGTGGCCAGGGCCGCGGCGGTTGCCACGGGGTTTCCGCCGAACGTCGTCCCGTGCTGCCCGGGGGTGAGCAGGGCGGTGTTTTCCTCGCCGAAGACGATCATGGCGCCGATCGGGAAGCCGCCGCCCAGGCCCTTGGCCAGGGTCATCGCGTCGGGGAGGACGCCGGCCGAGGCGAACCAGGAGCCGGTGCGCCCGATCCCGGTCTGCACCTCGTCGAAGATGAGCAGCGCGCCGGCCTCGGCGGTGATCTGGCGCGCGGCCTGCAGATACGCGGCACCGAGTTCGATGACGCCGGCCTCGCCCTGGATGGGCTCGATGAAGACCGCCGCGGTGGTCCCGTCGACGGCGGCGCGCAGGGCCTCGATGTCGCCGGCCGGGACCCACTCGACGCCACCGGGAAGCGGTTCGAACGGCTTGCGGTAGGCGGACTTCCAGGTCAGCGCCAGGGCACCCATGGTCCGGCCGTGGAACCCCTGTTCCAGGGCAACGATCTTGGTGCGCGGGGCATCGGCGCTGCCCGCGTTGCGGCGCGCCAGCTTGAAGGCCGCCTCGTTGGCCTCGGTGCCCGAGTTGCTGAAGAAGACCTTGGACCCGGCCGGGGCGTTGCTGAGCTCCAGCAGCTTCTCGGCCAGCGCGATCTGCGTGGGGCTGGTGAAGAAGTTGGAGATGTGCCCGAGGGTGGCCAGCTGCGAGGAGATCACGGAGGTCACCAGCGGGTGGGCGTGGCCCAGCGCGTTCACCGCGATCCCGGCGAGCAGGTCCAGGTATTCCTTGCCGTCGGCGTCCCAGACCAGGCAGCCCGCGCCGCGGACCAGCACCTGCTGCGGGGTGCCGAAGACCCCGAGCAGCGACTTGTTGTAGCGGGCCAGCAGCTCGCTGCCGGCCAGGGAGTTCAGTTCACCGATTTCTTCTGCCATGATCTCGTTCATGCTGCGTCCTTTGGGATGACTTGGGTTCCGACGCCGGCGGAGGTGAAGACCTCCAGCAGCATGGAATGCGGTTGGCGGCCGTCGACGATGTGGGCGCGTTCCACGCCCTCGTCCACCGCCTTGAGGCAGGCTGCCATCTTCGGGATCATTCCCGATTCCAGGCTCGGGAGCAGCGCACGCAGCTCCTCGGTGTCCAGCGAGGTGATCAGCGAGGACTTGTCCGGCCAGGCGGCGTAGAGGCCCTCGACGTCGGTGAGGATGACCAGCTTGGAGGCGTTGAGCGCGCTGGCCAGTGCCGCCGCGGCGGTGTCCGCGTTGACGTTGAGCACCTGCCCGGTGGGTTCGTCGTGGTCGTCGACCTCCGGGGCCACCGTGGAGACCACGGGGATCTTGCCGGCGGCCAGCAGGTCCAGGATCTGGTCGGGCTTCACGCCCGTCACCTCGCCGACCAGGCCCAGGTCCACGTGCCGCCCGTCGATGTAGGTCCCGGTGCGCATGGCGCGCAACAGGGCGCCGTCCTCTCCGGAGAGGCCAACGGCGTAGGGTCCGTGCGAGTTGATCAGGCCGATGAGCTCGCGCTGCACCTGCCCGGTGAGCACCATGCGGACCACGTCCATGGTTTCGGGGGTGGTCACCCGCAGCCCGCCCTTGAACTCGGATTCGATCCCGAGCCGGTTGAGCATCGAGCTGATCTGCGGTCCGCCGCCGTGCACCACCACGGGGTTGATGCCCACGTGGCGCAGGAAGACGATGTCCTCGGCGAAGGCGCGGCGCAGGTCCTCGTTGATCATGGCGTTGCCGCCGTACTTGATGACCATGGTGGTTCCCGCGAAACGCTGGATCCACGGCAGGGCCTCGATCAGGGCCTCGGCCTTGCGCTGGGCGGCATCCATCTGGGTGCGCTGGGTGTCGGGCATGTGGGTGTTCCTCACTGAAACATTGGGGGCCGGGTGGTGGTGCCCCGGATGGTGGCGGGTTCAATCCCCGTTACCCATCTCCGGGACTGCGGCCGGCTAGCTGCTGTAGGCCGAGTTCTCGTGGACGTACGCGTGGGTCAGGTCGTTGGTCCACAGGCTGGCCTCGGCTGCGCCCGCGTTCAGGTCGATCTCCACGAGCACCTGGCGGCCGGCGAGGTCCACGAGGTTGCGGTCGTCGCCCACTCCGCCGTTGCGGCAGACCTGCACGCCGTTGATCGACACGTTCAGCTGGTCGGCCTCGAAGGCGGCCTTGGTGGTGCCGACGGCGGAGAGCACGCGCCCCCAGTTGGGGTCCTGGCCGAAGATCGCGGTCTTGAAGAGGTTCGAGCGCGAGACGGTGCGAGAGACCTCGACGGCGTCGTCCTCCGTGGCGGCGTTGAAGGTGCGGATGGTGATGTCGTGGGCGGCGCCCTCGGCGTCGCCGATCAGCTGCTTGGCCAGGTCCACGCAGATCCCGGTGAGGCCCGCGGAGAACTCCGCGAGGTCCGGGACGGTGCCGCTGGCGCCGGAGGCCATGAGGATGACGGTGTCGTTGGTGGACATGCAGCCGTCGGAGTCGGCGCGGTCGAAGCTGACCCGGGTCGCCTCGCGCAGCGCGGCATCAAGCCGCGCGGAGTCCAGCACGGCGTCGGTCGTGATGACCACCAGCATGGTCGCCAGGCCCGGGGCGAGCATGCCCGCTCCCTTGGCCATGCCGCCGATGGTGTAGCCGTTGCCGGCGAAGCCGACCTGCTTGCTCACGGTGTCGGTGGTCATGATGGCGGTGGCAGCGGCCGCTCCCCCGTCGAACTCGTTGCCGGTGCCCAGGGCCGCGGCCGCGGCGTCGACGCCGGGAAGGATCTTGTCCATCGGCAGCTGCTCGCCGATCAGCCCGGTGGAGCACACCAGCACGTCGCCACTGGAAACGCCCAGCACCCGGGCCGCGTGTTCGGCCGTGGCGTGGGTGTTGGCGAAGCCCTCGGGGCCGGTGCAGGCGTTGGCGCCGCCGGAGTTCAGCACCACCGCGTCGGCGCGGCCGTCGCTGATGACCTGGCGGGACCAGTGCACGGGAGCCGCGGCCACGCGGTTGGAGGTGAAGACCGCCGCCGCGTTGAAGTTCGGGCCGAGGTTCTTGACGATCGCCAGGTCCGGGTTGCCCGAGGCCTTCAGGCCGGCGGTCACGCCGGAGGCGTTGAAGCCTGCCGGTGCGGTGATTCCCAGTGGTGCGTTGCTCACGGTGCTACTCCTTCAAGACCCAGTCCTGCGGTTTCGTTCAGGCCAAGTGCGATGTTCATGGATTGGACGGCACCGCCGGCGGTGCCCTTGGTGAGGTTGTCGATGACCGCCGAGACGATCACGCGGTTGGCGTGCCGGTCGAAGGCAAGCTGGATCTGGGCGTGGTTCGATCCCAGGACCGAGGAGGTCGCGGGCCACTGGCCCTCGGGCAGGACGTGCACGAAGGGCTCGTCGCGGTAGGCGGTTTCCCAGGCGGCGCGCAGTGTTGCCTCGTCGACTCCCGGCTTCACCTTGGCGGTGGCCGTGGTGAGGATGCCGCGCGGCATGGGTGCCAGCATCGGGGTGAAGGAGACCGTGACGGGAACGCCCGCGGCTTTCGAGAGGCCCTGCTCCATTTCGGGGGTGTGGCGGTGCCCGCCGCCGACGCCGTAGGGGTTCATCGAGCCCATGATCTCGGATCCGATGAGATTGACCTTGGCGGTCTTGCCGGCGCCGGAGGTGCCGGTCGCCGAAACGATCACCACGTCGTCGGGCTCAAGCAGGTTGGCCGTGAAGCCGGGGACCAATGCCAGCTGGACGGAGGTCGGGTAGCACCCGGGAACCGCGATCCGCTTGGCTCCGACGAGCTTTTCGCGGGCCCCCGGAAGCTCGGGGAGGCCGTAGGGCCAGGTTCCGGCGTGTGCCGACCCGTAGAATTTTTCCCAGGCCTCGGAAGATTCCAGCCGGTGGTCGGCTCCGGCGTCGATGACCAGGGTGTCGGCCGGCAGCTGCGCGGCGATTTCCGCGCTGGCCCCGTGAGGCAGCGCCAGGAAGACCACGTCGTGTCCGCTGAGCTGCTCTACCGTGGTTTCAACCAGCACCCGGTTCGCGAGCGTGTGGAGGTGCGGCGCGAGTTCCCCCAGTCGCTGTCCGGCGTTGGAGTGCGCGGTGATCGCGCCGATGGTCACGTCGGGGTGGTTGGAAAGCAGGCGCAGGACTTCGCCACCCGCATACCCGCTGGCTCCGGATACAGCTACTGAAATCGTCATGATGAAACCCTACTACGTATTTATACATGATGGCTAATAAATATTCACGAGATGGGGGCGCGGCGTCATCCCGCTTCAAGTCTTGATGGAGGACGGCGCAAAACCTATAGGGTAGCCATGAGTCACCTCGTCACCTAAGGAGTTCGCCCATGAGTCCACATGCAATTATCGCCCCCGAGGCCGGCGGACCCGAAGTTTTTGAGTATGTTTCGACCGAGCCGCCCGTCCCGGGACCCGGCCAGCTGCTCGTCAAGGTTGCGGCCGCCGGAGTGAACTTCATCGAGACCTACCAGCGTTCGGGCGTCTACCGGGTCAGGTACCCGTTCACCCCGGGCTCGGAATGCTCGGGCACCGTCGAGGCCGTCGGCGCCGGCGTCAGCGGCTTCGCCACCGGCGACCGGGTGGCGACGGCTGAGGGATCGGCGACCTATGCCGATTACACGGTCCTCGATGCGGACAAGGCGCTGCCGGTCGCGGACGGCGTCTCCCTCGAGGAAGCGGGCGCACTTCCGCTGCAGGGAATGACCGCTCACTACCTGATCAACAACAGCTACAACGTCAAGCCCGGCGACACCGTGCTGACCTACGCGGGGGCCGGCGGCGTGGGCCTGCTGCTGATCCAGCTGCTCAAGCTTCGCGGCGCAACCGTCATCACCACCACCTCGACCGAGGAAAAGGCCGCGCTGGCGCGGGAAGCCGGGGCCGACCATGTCCTGGCCTACGACGAGGTTCCCGAACGCGTCCGTGAAATCACGCAGGGGCGCGGCGTCGAGGTCGTATACGACGGCATCGGCAAGGACACCTTCGATGATTCACTCAAATCACTGAAGACCCGCGGCACGCTTGTGCTCTTCGGCGGGGCATCGGGCCAGGTGCCGCCCTTCGACCTGCAGCAACTGAACGCACACGGGTCGTTGACCGTCACCCGGCCGAAGCTTGCCGACTTCCTGCTCGATCCGGAGGAACGGCGCTGGCGTTCGGGCGAGCTTTTCGACCTGGTTTCGCAGGGCAAGCTCAAGGTCCGGATCGGCGCTAGCTTCCCGCTCGCCGAGGCCGGCGCGGCCCACACGGCACTGGAATCCCGGGCAACCACCGGAAAGGTGATCCTGGTTCCCTGACCCCGGCCGCAGAGGGGCGACCTCCAACGGCGACGGGTCCGCGATCCTTGGATCGCGGACCCGTCGCTGCGTTGCGTTCCGGCCCACCGCGCGTGGGCACCCCAAACAAAATCCCACGTCCAAGTGCCCTTTATTTGTTCAAGAAAATCTTCCATATAACGAATTTGCGTTAAGTTCTTGACGCCAAGGTGCCTTATCGCACACCCTTCTAAGCATGACCGCAGATCTACACGCCAGGGCCGGAAACCAGAACCCAGGGTCACAGTCAGCCCTTCGCGGGTTCAACGAACAACGTGTCCTCGCTACGCTGCGAACCCACGGAACGCTCACTCAGGCGGCATTGGCACGCTCCACGGGCCTCTCGACCGCTACGATCTCCAACATCGTCAAGTCGCTGGTGTCGGCCGGGCGCGTATCCACGTCGCCGACCACCAGTTCGGGACGCCGCGCACTGGGCGTCACGGTCCTCGACGAGGCCGACGTGGCCGTCGGCATCGATTTCGGCCGCAGCCATGTCAGGGTCGCCCTGGCCCAGGCAGGGTTTCGGCTGCTCGGCGAGGAATACGCCGCACTGGAAGTAGGCCACCTCGCGGCAGCCAGCATCGACGTCGCCGCACGTATGCTCGAAACCCTTTGCGAGCGCACTGGCACCAGCCACAGCCAACTCATCGGCGCCGGCATCGGCATCCCCGGACCCATCGACCACCGCACCAACATGGTGATCCGCGGCGCGATCCTGCCCGAGTGGGTGGACCTCGACATCGACGCACGTCTTCGCCAGGCACTTGACCTGCCGGTATTCATCGACAACGACTCCAACCTGGGAGCATTGGCCCAAATCACCTGGGGCGAACACCAGGAATGCGCCAACCTGTGCTTCCTGAAGATCGGCAGCGGAATCGGAACCGGACTGATCCTCAACGGGTCGCCGTACTACGGAAACCTCGGCATCACCGGAGAAATCGGGCATTCAACGATCTTCGACCAGGGCCTGATCTGTCGTTGCGGCAATCGCGGCTGCCTGGAGACCGTGGCCTCCACGGGCATCATGGTCGAGCTGCTTAGCCGCACCGAAAGCGCACCATTGAGCATCGAGAGCATCATCGAACGGGCCAAGGTCGGAGACTCAGCGACCCTGCGGGTCATCGACGATCTCGGAATGGCGGTGGGCCATGCCCTGGCAAACGTCGCGAACCTGATCAACCCGGAGGTCTTTGTCCTCGGCGGGCCACTGGCCCCGCTGGGCGAAATACTGCTCGCCCCGATCCGCCGGGGCCTCCAGCGACACGCCATTCCCGTCATCGGGGACAACACCACGCTGTGCATGTCCCTGCTGGGCGACCGAGCCGAGGCCCTGGGCGCGGCCGCCCTGGTGCTGCGGCAGAGCGCGGCGCTTCCGTAGCCTGACTAGGCACCACGACAATTGATAACAATTTGCGTTAAGTAGTTGACGGCAATATGTGACGCGAGTAACTATTGACGGGGTTGCAAACACACAACTCGACAGAATCACACATTTTCAAACACTTGTGGAGGTAGATATGCGTCGTCGTCTTACGCTGGTTGCAGCGGCCGCAACACTGGGCTTGACCCTGGCCGGCTGTGGCGGTGCCGCGGACAAGCCAGCCGGATCGGCCGCTCCGCCGAGTGAAGCCACAGGCAAGGTCGGCGTGTTCACCTGGTGGGCCGACGGTTCGGAGAAGGTCGGCCTCGATGCACTCGTCGGCATCTTCAACAAGGACTACCCGAAACTGACCTTCGACAACCTCGCCGTCGCCGGCGGCGCCGGCTCCCAGGCCAAAAGCGTGCTTGCCGCCCAGCTCAAGGCCGGCAACCCGCCAGATTCGTTCCAGGCCCACGCCGGAGCCGAGCTGCAGGACTACATCGACGCGAACCAGCTCGAGGACCTGAGCGGCTTCTACGCCGACAACAAGCTCACCGACCAGTTCCCCAAGGACCTCGTGGATCGCCTCACCGTCGACGGCAAGATCTACTCGGTTCCCTCGAACATCCACCGCGCAAACGTCGTTTGGGCCAACGTGGACGTCTTGAAGAAGGCCGGCCTCGATCCGGCGAAGCCTGCCGAGAACCTCGATGCGTGGTTCGCCGACATGGACAAGATCAAGGCGACGGGCAAGACCCCGTTGGCGGTTGCGGGTTCCTGGACCCAGGTCCAGCTCTTCGAGAACATCCTGCTCTCCAGCCTTGGCGTCGACGGCTACAACGGCCTCTGGGACGGCAAGACCGACTGGAAGGGCGCGGACGTCACCAAGGCCATCGAGGCTTACAAGAAGGCCCTGGGCTACACCAACACCGACCGCGACTCGCTCAGCGACTGGGCACCTGCCACGCAGCTGGTCCAGGACGGCGCGGCTGCCTACAACGTCATGGGCGACTGGGCCGAGGCCAAGTTCGCTCAGGACGGCGACAAGACCGGCGTCGACTACACCTACTTCCCGACTCCGGGCACCCAGGGAGTCTTCGACTTCCTCGCCGACTCCTTCACCCTGCCGGTCGGTGCCCCGAACCCGGACGGCGCCAAGGCATGGCTGACCACCGTTGGCTCGCCTGAGGGCCAGAGCGCCTTCAACAAGGCCAAGGGCTCGATCCCGGCCAACATCACCGCCAAGACCGACGACTTCTCCGAGTACCAGAAGAGCGCCATCAAGGACTTCTCCCAGGACAAGATCGTTTCCTCGCTCGCCCACGGCGCAGCGGTTCCGGTGGCCTGGCTCAACGAGTTGAGCACCGCGGTTAGCAAGTTCGGTGGCGACGGCAACGTGGCGACCCTGCAGGAATCGGCTGCGGCAACCGCAGCCAAGTTCGCCCAGTAATCCACCCATCAGGCATTTGGGGGCGGTCGTAGCCGGCACGGTACGCATCCGCCCCCAAATGTTTTTGGCGCCAACTTCTTCCGGGAGGAAACCATGTTTAGGCGTGTAAAGCACTGGGGTCCGGGGCTGCTGCTTCTGGCCCCGACCATCATCCTGGTGGGCGTATTCGTCTACTGGCTCATCTTCGAGAACTTCCGCGTCAGCCTGACCAACCAGCACACGGCCAAGCCCAGCAACAAGTACGTCGGGTTCGACAACTACGCGAACCTGCTTGCCGACCCGAACTTCCAGCACTCGCTGTCCAACCTGCTGATCCTCACCGTCGTCTTCCTCTCCGGCACCCTGATCTTCGGCTTCCTCTGGGCCTGGCTCCTGGACAAGCCGGCCAAGGGCGAGGGATTCTTCCGCGCCGTGTACCTCTTCCCTATGTCCGTTTCCTTCATCGCCTCCGGCGTCGTCTGGCGCTGGCTGCTTTCCAGCCTGCAGACCGACCAGCCCGGCGGCGAGCGCACCACCGGCCTGAACCGACTGCTGGACTCGGTGGGGCTCGGCTTCATGCAAAACGACTGGTGGTCCAACCCCACCTGGGGCATCGCCGCGATCGCGGTCCCGGCCATCTGGCAGCTTTCCGGCTACGTCATGGCACTGTTCCTTGCCGGCTTCCGCGGTATCCCCGAGGAGCTGCGCGAGGCCGCACGCATCGACGGCTGCAGCGAATGGAAGCTGTACCGCCACGTGATCTTCCCGCAGCTGAACCCGGTCATGCTTTCGGCCGTCATCATCATCGGCCACATGTCCCTGAAGCTCTTCGACCTGATCCGCGCGATCGTCCCGGATGCCAACACGTACGACGTGCAGGTCCCGGCGACCATGATGTGGGTCAAGTACATCGGCAGCGACTACGCGGACGCCGCGGCGATCGGCATGATCCTGCTGGTGCTGGTCGCCCTCGTGGTGGTCCCCTACCTCATGTACACCTCGCGAGCGGAGAAGCGCTAATGGCCACCTCGATCCTTGACCGCGCCATCCCGGACGGTACCGACAAGGCACCCGCGGGCGCCCCGAACAAGGGCAGGCGCCGGATCAACCGGACCCTGAAGTACGCCCTGCTGCTGTTCTTCGTGATCGTCATCCTGATCCCGGCCTACGTCCTGTTCATCACCAGCTTCAAGGGAACCTCCGACGCGGACCCGTCGCGTGCCTGGCTGCTGCCGCAAAGCTGGGAAACCGCGGGCTGGGCCAAGGCCTGGACCACGCTGGCCCCGGCGCTCGGGCGCACCTTCCTGCTGGTGATCCCGGCCGCCGTCATTTCCGCGACGCTGGGTTCCATCAACGGCTACGTGCTTTCCAAGTGGCGCTTCCCCGGCGCGAACGTCGTGTTCACGCTGATCCTCTTCGGCATGTTCATCCCCTACCAGGCCGTGATGATCCCGCTGACCCAGTTGATGAGCAACATCGGCGTCCCGCAGGGCATCCCCTCGCTGATGCTGCTGCACATCGTCTACGGCCTGCCGATCTGCACGCTGATCTTCCGGAACTACTACGAGTCGGTGCCCAGCGAGCTGATCGAGGCGGCCCGCATGGACGGCGCGGGCATCCTGCGCACCTACGCCTCGGTCATCCTGCCGGTCTCCGCCCCGGGCTTCGTGGTGGTGCTGATCTGGCAGTTCACCTCGGCCTGGAACGACTACCTGTTCGCGGCGTTCTTCTCCTCGGGGCGCAACGGTCCGGTGACCATCGCGCTGAGCTTCCTGGCCGGCGGCCAGCTCACCGACTACGCGGCGTCGATGGCCGGGGCCCTGATCGCGTCCGTGCCGACGCTGATCGTCTACATCCTGCTCGGAAAGTACTTCGTCGGCGGCCTGATGAGCGGCTCGGTCAAGGGCTGATCCGGCGCTTTATCGACGTTGAATGGAATGAGCAAGGTGGTGCCGGCCGGCCAGGCCGGCGCCACCACGCTTTTAATCGGGTCGTCAGTTCGGCGCCCAGACGACGCTTCCCACCAGGTTGCCCGGAAGCACGTTGCCCAGCGTGTCTGGGGTTCCCGGCCCCAGGTCCATGGCACGGGTACCGGGGCTGCGCAACAACAGGTGCCGCTTGGGGCCAGCGACCACGGGTATCCCCCCGGCGCCGGCAATCCCCTCGCCGGCGGCCTTCGCCACCGCCTCCTTCAGGGCCCACCACTGGGCCCTGCGGTGCTGCCGCCGGTCCGCCGGCAGGGCATCCAACTCCGCGAGTTCCCCCGGCGCGAAGACAAAGTCCTCGAACTCGCTGTCGCCATCCCCAGGCGCGAACGCCGGATCGTTCAGGTCGGCCAGATCCACGCCGATCCGCCAATTCGCGGGGGCCAGTCCCAGCAGCAGCCAGCCTGCGGTGCGCGCATAGGACAGGGAGAAGGACTGCCCGTTCCTCGGGGCCCGGAGCCGCGGGATCCCGTGCCGGGACGAGGCACACTTCGGGCAGCACTGGGTCAGTTCGAGCTCGTCCGGACGGAACCCGCGGGCCGGGGGCATGGCACGGCCCAACAGTTCCGCCGCCAACGCCCTGACCAGGATCCGTCCCGCCACAAAGTCCTCGCGCGGACGCCCGGGGAGATACCCTCCGGCGCGCTCGATCTCTGGGGGAGCCAACCGGATGTCCGGGTGGCGGGAGGCATCGGCCAACGGCGCAACGGCCCACCAGGGACCGCCCTCCGGCACATCCGTGCCTGGCGTCTTTCCTTGCCTACGGGCCATGTGCCCGCCTCCTTCCGGAATCGTACCGGTTTCCGCGCCCCGTCCGATCATCGGCCCCACCCCACCGGCCGCGAACGCCCGGCAGCTTCAGTGCCAAGGGTATCTCGCGCGCACGGCGGACACGGCATGGACATGGCCGCGATTGTGACGCATGATGTTCGAAAAACGTGTGGTCATCACCGCTTGGACACCTTCCGTTAACCTTCCATGGCTACGGTGAACCCGTACGTGCCGGCCGAGCGGTGGCGGACACCCTGGCGGTGTGCCATCTGCCCGGCGTCGGGCGCCAACGTCCCGGGCCGCCCCGAAGGGGAAGGCCGAGCACCACTTCAAGAAAGCCACAGTGGAATCGATCCCGAGCATTTCCCACCAGGAAGCCACCACCCCCGGCTTCCTGCCGCAATACCCTGGCAGCGACTGGGCTCCGGAGCCACGCACCCTCACGGACATCCTCGAGGCAAGTGCGGCGGCCAACCCAGACGCCCCCGCCCTGGATGACGGCGAGCGCTCGCTGACCTACGCGGAACTGCTTCTAGCGATCGGCGAGACAGCCGGGCGCCTGCGCGCCGCCGGCCTGGGTGCCGGGGACCGGATCGGCATCCGCATCCCCTCGGGCACCCGAGAGCTGTACATCGGCATCCTGGCGACCCTGAAGATCGGTGCCGCCTACGTGCCCGTCGATGCCGACGACCCCGAGGAACGCGCCCGGCTGGTCTTCTCCGAGGCCAAGGTCGCAGCGGTGATCGGCGAAAAGGGGAAAATCACCTTCCTGCGCAACGAGCCGAACCCGGCACCGGCCCGCGAAGCCGCGCTTGGCGACGACGCATGGATCATCTTCACCTCGGGTTCCACGGGCACCCCCAAGGGCGTTGCCATCACCCAGCGCTCGGCCGCCGCGTTCGTCGACGCGGAGGCGCGGATCTTCCTGGCAAGCGAACCGCTGGGTCCCGGGGACCGCGTGCTGGCCGGCCTCTCGGTCGCCTTCGACGCCTCCTGCGAGGAGATGTGGCTGGCTTGGGGCCACGCCGCGTGCCTGGTGCCCGCCCCGCGCGCGCTGGTCCGCTCGGGCATGGACCTGGGACCCTGGCTGGTGACCCGCGGCGTCACCGTGGTCTCCACCGTCCCCACGCTCGCCGCCCTCTGGCCCGCCGAGGCCCTGGAAAACGTGCGCCTGCTGATCTTCGGCGGCGAGGCCTGCCCTCCCGAGCTGGCCGCCCGGCTCGCGGTCCCGGGCCGCGAGGTCTGGAACACCTACGGCCCCACCGAGGCAACGGTCGTGGCCTGCGCCTCCCAGATGGACGGCACCGACCCGGTGCGCATCGGCTTGCCGCTCGACGGATGGGACCTGGCCGTCGTCGATGCCGAGGGCGAGCCGGTGGCCCCGGGGCAAAGCGGGGAACTGATCATCGGCGGCGTCGGGCTCGGGCGCTACCTGGACCCGGACAAGGACGCCGAAAAGTACGCGCCCTTCGAGACCCTGGGCTGGGAGCGCGCCTACCGCTCCGGGGACCTGGTCCAGGCGGACCCGGAAGGGCTGGTCTTCCTGGGCCGGCTGGATGAGCAGGTCAAGCTCGGCGGACGACGCATCGAGCTGGGCGAGATCGATGCCGCGCTGCAGTCCCTGCCCGGGGTCTCCGGCGCCGCGGCGGCCGTGAAGACCACCGCCGCCGGAAACCAGATCCTCGTCGGCTACCTGGCCGCCGACCCCGCATACGACACTTCCGCGGCCCGCGAGCGGCTGGCCGGCATGCTTCCGGCCCCGCTGATCCCGCTGCTGGCCGTGGTGGACACGCTGCCCACCAAGACCAGCGGCAAGGTCGACCGCCATGCCCTGCCCTGGCCGCTGGCCGGCGCCACCGACACCGGCGGGGTCCTGCCGGATCTCGGCGAGGACGCCCGGTGGGTCATCGACCAGTGGACCGGCGTGCTGGGAACCGAGGTCGGGTCCCTGGACGCCGACTTCTTCGCCTCCGGCGGCGGCTCGCTCTCCGCCGCGCAGCTGGTTTCCGCCCTGCGCGCGCGCCACCGCACGGTCGCCGTCGCCGACATCTACTCCCACCCGCGCATCGGTTCCCTGATCGAGGCCCTCGGCGCCGGGTCCGACGAGCCGGTCGAGAAACGCACCGTGGAGCGCACCACCCGCAAGGCCCAGGTCTTCCAGACGCTGATGGGCATCCCCACGTTCATCCTGGTGGGCATGCGCTGGCTCGTGTACCTGGCGGCCGGCAACAACGTGCTCGGCGCCCTGGGCGTGTTCACCGACGCGCCGCGGCTCTCCTGGTGGGCGGTGGCCGCGCTCTGGCTGCTCTTCGTGTCCTCACCCGGACGCATGCT
This sequence comes from Paeniglutamicibacter sp. NPDC012692, assembly GCF_042901625.1. Classification (NCBI taxonomy): domain Bacteria; kingdom Bacillati; phylum Actinomycetota; class Actinomycetes; order Micrococcales; family Micrococcaceae; genus Paeniglutamicibacter; species Paeniglutamicibacter sp. NPDC012692. The sequence goes on along the minus strand of NZ_JBIBDE010000006.1, from coordinate 284,494 downwards.
GATTTCCGTCGTCGCGGCCCGGACGCTGCTGCGCAACCTGGAGCCCGGGACCTACCCGCGTTCGGGCAGGGTGCACCTGCGGCTGTGGATGGCCCAGCAGGTCGCCGACCTGGCCGACCCCGTCTCGCTGGCCAGCGCCCACTGGATCCAGTGGTACGCCCGCGCCCTGGGCGCAAGGGTGGGCAGCGATGTGCAGCTGCACTCGATCCCGCCGGTCACCGGGCTGCTGACCGTCGGCCGCGGGGCCAACATCGAACCCGAGGTCGACCTCACCGGATACTGGATCGACGGGGACCGGGTCCATGTCGGTGCCATCGAGGTCGGCGCCGAGGCAAGCGTCGGGGCGCGCAGCACCCTGATGCCCGGCTCCGTGGTCGCCGACGGCGTGGTGCTGGCACCGGGCTCCGCCCTGGCCGGCAGCACCAGGGCGTTCTCCGCCTACTCGGGTTCCCCGGCCACCCGCACCGGCAAGGCCAAGCCGGAGTGGCCCGAGGGACCCGTCGTTGTTGGCCGGGGACGCGGCGCACTGTTTGCCGTCGCCTCCGCGGCGCTCGGCGCCCTCCCCCTGCTCTCGATCGCGGGCGCCCTGTACGTGGCGGCGTTGCTGTTGCGCGGCCAGGAATCCCTGCACGAATCCCTGGGCAGGCTCGGCGTGGTTGTTCCCGTTGCCGCGCTGGTCTGGTTCGGGCTCAACATGCTGCTGATCCTCGCCGCAACCCGGCTGCTGGGCATCGGCCTGCGCGAGGGCTGGCACCGGGTCGACAGCAGGATCGGCTGGCAGGTCTGGGCCACCGAGCGCCTGCTGGACATGGCCCGAGACCTGCTCTTCCCCCTCTACGCTTCGCTCTTCACCCCCGCGTGGCTACGCCTGCTCGGCGCCAAGGTCGGACGCAACGTCGAGGCCTCCACCGTGCTGCTGATCCCCAAGATGACGACCATCGCCTCAGGGGCGTTCCTGGCCGACGACACCATGGTCGCCACCTACGAACTCGGCGGCGGCTGGATGAAGGTGGGCCGGGCCAAGATCGGCAAGCGCGCCTTCCTGGGCAACTCCGGCATCGCCGGGGCCGGGCGCCGCGTGCCGCGCAACGGCCTGGTCGCGGTGCTCTCCGCCACCCCCGCCAAGGCGAAGGCCGGGACGTCCTGGCTGGGCAGCCCCCCGGTGCGCCTGCGCCGCACGGCCGTGGCCGCCGACGACTCGGTGACCTACGACCCGCCGCTGCGCCTGAAGGTTGCCCGCGCCCTGTGGGAGCTGTGCCGGTTCGTTCCGGTCGTGGTCACCGTCGCGGTCGCCACGCTGGTGCTGGTGCTGCTGGACGTCTTGGCCGCCGGCTACGGCTACCTCGTGGCGGCGCTGCTGAGCGGCGCCGTGATGCTGGCCGCCGGGGCCGTCGCCGCAGCCTCCGCGGTGGCCGCCAAGTGGCTGCTGGTCGGCCCCATCCGGCCGGGCGAACACGCCCTGTGGAGCTCCTTCATCTGGCGCAACGAGGTCGTCGACACGTTCATCGAGATGGTCTGCGCCCCGTGGTTCGCCCACTCGGCGGCCGGGTCCCCCGCACTGGTCTGGTGGCTGCGCGCGCTGGGCGCCAAGATCGGCCACGGCGTGTGGTGCGAAAGCTACTGGCTGCCGGAGGCCGACCTGGTCACCCTCGGGGACTCCGCGACCGTCAACCGCGGCACCGTCGTCCAGACCCACCTCTTCCACGACCGGGTCATGGCTATTGATACGGTGGAACTCTCCGCGGGATCCACCATGGGCCCGCACGGGGTCATCCTGCCCGCCGCCTCCCTGGCGGAAGGCGCCACCGTGGGCCCGGGTTCGCTGGTCATGCGCGGAGACTCCGTCCCCCCGTCGAGCTACTGGATGGGCAACCCCGTCCAACCCTGGAGCCGTCCGCTTTCATGAGCCAATCGCCACAACACCACCCCGGCACGCAGGCCTCCTTCCTGCCGGACCCCTACGTGCCCCGGTCCGGCAGCGCCGACTACCGGGTCGTGCACTACGACCTGGACCTCGACTGCAAGCTCGGCGGCAACCGCCTCGACGGGCGCGCGGCGATCACCGCCGTGGCCGCCACCGAGCTGCACCGCATCAGCCTGGACCTCTCCGGGCTGCGTGCCTCCCGCTGCCACGTCAACGGCGCCAAGGTTGCCAGGTTCACGCAGAAGGCCGGCAAGCTGGAACTCCACCTGTCCACCCGCATGCCCGCCGGGGAGCGGTTCACGGTGGAGATCCGCTACAGCGGGAATCCGGGCGTGCGCCAGGGGACCTGGGGAGAGGTCGGCTGGGAGGAACTGATCGACGGGGTGCTCGTGGCGGGCCAGCCCAACGGGGCCGCCACCTGGTTCCCCTGTAACGACCACCCCAGCCAGAAGGCGACCTACCGCATCGCGATCGCCACCGACGCCGGCTACCGCCCGGTCGCCAACGGCCGGCTGGTCGACCGCCACCGGCGCGCCACCCGCGAGACGTGGACCTACGAGGTCGACGAGCCCATGGCCAGCTACCTGGCCACCCTGCAGATCGGCCGCTACGAGCTCCGCGCCCTGTCCGGCACCACTGCCGGCACAGACGCCGGCGGGGTCCCTGCGGGCGGGCGGCACGCCGATTCCCCGCACGCCGTCCCCCAGTGGGTCGCCGCGAGCACCGGGCAGCTGCAGGCCGCGGGGGCCGCACTGGCCGACCAGCCGCGGATGATCGAGACCTTCGCCGAGGCCTTCGGCCCCTACCCGTTCGCCGAGTACACCGTCGTCGTCACCGAGGACGACCTGGAAATCCCGCTGGAGGCGCACGGCATCTCCATCCTGGGCAAGAACCACCTGGCGCCGGGCTGGGAACAGCAGCGGCTGATCGCCCACGAGCTCTCGCACCAGTGGTTCGGCAACTCGCTGACCGTCGGCGCGTGGGAGGATATCTGGCTGCACGAGGGCTTCGCCTGCTACGCCGAATGGATCTGGTCCGAGGCCTCCGGTTCGCTGGGCGCCGATGCACGCGCCCGGGACGCGTGGTCGGGCCTGGCCGCGCTGCCCCAGGACCTCGCGATCGGGAATCCCGGTGCCGCGGACATGTTCGACGACCGGGTCTACAAGCGCGGCGCCCTGGCGCTGCACGCGCTGCGCCTGGCAGCCGGGGACCGGTCCTTCTTCGCGATGCTGCGCTCCTGGAGCGCGGCACGGCGCCACGGGACCGTCACCTACGCCGGATTCCGCGACCACATCGATGCGAGGCTGCCCCTCGGCCGCCCCGCCGGGGAGTTCTTGGCGCCCTGGCTGATTGAAAAGGCCCTGCCGCCATATCCGGAGCGCGTCCCGCACGACGGCTGAAACGACGGCTGAAAACACCGGCCAGGAACCTTTCGGGCCACGTCAGACCCCGGACGGGCACCTTCCGTTCACTTTCCGTTAACCGGGCCGCTGTAGCTTCACACCATGCAACTGCTTGATTTGGCCGCCCACGGCTACTCCGTCCGCGACGACGACGATGACGACCCGGTGCTGCTCACCGCCTCCGGGGAACCCGTGGACACCTGGCGGGAGGACTACCCGTATCCCGCGCGCATGGACCGGGTGCAATACGACCTGGAAAAGCGGCTGCTGCAGATCGAGCTGCTGAAGCTGCAGGTCTGGATCAAGGCAACCGGCCGCCGGCTCGTGGTGCTCTTCGAGGGCCGCGACGCCGCCGGCAAGGGCGGGACCATCAAGCGATTCACCGAGCACCTGAACCCCCGCGGGGCGCGCACCGTCGCACTGGGCAAGCCCAGCGAAAGCGAAACCACCCAGTGGTACTTCCAGCGCTACATCGCCCACCTGCCGGCGGCCGGGGAAATCGTCCTCTTCGACCGCTCCTGGTACAACCGCTCCGGCGTCGAACGCGTCATGCGCTTCTGCACCAAGGAGCAGTTCGACCGCTTCATGCACCAGGCCCCGGCCTTCGAACAGCAGCTGGTCGACGACGGGATCACCCTGGTGAAGTTCTGGTTCTCCGTCTCCCGCCGCGAGCAGCTCACCCGCTTCACGATCCGCCAGATCGACCCGGTGCGGCAGTGGAAGCTCTCCCCCACCGACCTGGCCTCGCTGGACAAGTGGGACGCCTACACGGCGGCCAAGGAGGAAACCTTCCGCAGCACCGACACCGACTGGGCCCCGTGGACCGTGGTGAAGTCCAACGACAAGAAGCGCGCCCGGCTCGGGGCCATGCGCCACGTGCTGAGCCTCTTCGACTACGAGGGCAAGGACCACGAGCTGGTCGGGCTCCCGGACCCGCACATCGTGGGGCCGGCAGCCGCCGTCATCGCCGACGGCGAGGAGTTCTAGCCCGGCCCCCGGACCCGCGTCCAACCCCGCCTCTGGGCGTCCGGCGCGCCCCGGCGCATAATCGTGGCACGGGGCCTGTCCCCGCACGGAACCCAAGAGACGGGAACGGGGACATGGACCGGGAGACATTGCGCAGCGTGCAGCAACCGCTGAAACAGCTCTATCGCGAACGGCCGGAGGCGGGGACCATCCTGCTGAAGGCCAGCGGCACCCTGGGCGAAGAGGGCCTGTCCTGCTCCGTGCAGACGGGCAGGGCCATGGTGGAGGCGGGCCTGCACCCGGCCACCGGCGGCGACGGATCGCTGGCATGCTCGGGCGACCTGCTGCTGCAGGCCCTGGTGGCCTGCGCCGGGGTCACGCTGGCGGCCGTGGCCACCAACCGGTCGATCGCGGTGTCCGGCACGGTGCGGGCGGAGGGCGACCTGGACGTGCGCGGCACCCTGGGCCTGGACCCCGAGGCTCCCGTGGGTTTCCGGAACATCCGCCTGCACTTCGACCTGGCCACCTCCGCGAACGCCGCGGAGCTCAAGGCGCTCATCGACACCACCGAGCAATACTGCGTGGTGCTCCAGACGCTCCAGGCCGGCCTCCACGTCGAGGTTGGTTCCACCGCCACAACCATGGGCTGACCACGGTCGCGGGCCGGCACACCCGGAAATCCCGGAAATCCCGCACGATCGACACGAATCGCTGCTCGTTTTTATTGTTGCGACGTTGCGGGCATCCGTGTTCGGGCCCTGCGAGGCAAACCCTCTTCACGACGGATGACAAGCGCGAATGACACCGCGGTTTCACGGCGGGGCACCGTGGCGGAGCACGCGGGTGATTTGTTGAGTCAGTGCTTCCTCTTGCGGTTGGCGGATGCGGTCATATACTGGTTCCACTTGGGGCCCAAAGACTTAGCGATTCACTCACTTCCATGTTGTTTGGAGGGCAAAGTCTTATGCGAAAAATGAAACTCACGCTTGCCATCGGAGCCTTGGCGTCGCTGCTCCTGACCTCGGGTTCACCAGGGTTGGCGTCCAGTTCCGTCGTGAAACGTTCACTCAATCCTGAGCGCATCTTCAGGATCGATCCTCCCGCGCAGGACCAGGCGATCCAGGCGTTCGACCACGGCGCGGGCAAAGACGTCTACATGGCCCAAGCAGTCGGTCAGGACACCCGGCTCTCGAGGTGCACACGCACGGCAACGGGAACATGTACCCAGAAGGACAGCGTCATGCTGAAAGGCTACGGGCACGGCGAATCGCTCGAGGTGTACACGAAAAACGGCCGGACCTACGTATGGATCGGGAGCACCTCAAACGGAATCCCGCCGTACTACTTCTCGCGGACGATCTCGCTGATCCAGTACAAAAAGGCCCCCTCGGGTTCGAAAAAGGCGAGCTACCACCGTGTCGGCATGCTCAAGAACCTCGCCGCAATCGTCCCGGGAAATTCCGGCAACGCCATCCGCAGCAACATCGCGCTGGCCGACGGAGACGACAGGCTGGCCATCAGCATCACGGTCGGGTCCTCTAACTACTACGCCGTCTACAAGACCGCGGCCCTGACCGGACGCATGCTGAACGCCCCCGGACAGAAACTGTCGATTTCCAAGGCCAAGGACCTGATGGTGTCCCGCTTCAAGGAGCCGGCGCGCCCGCACGGATCCTTTCAGGGCTTCGACATCAAGGGAGTCGGGACCAACAAGAAATTCCTCTACGTCTTCGGCGGGCCGGTGGGAACCTCGCCCACGATCTACCGCTATGCCTACACGAACGGCGGAAAGATCACCCACGACCGGACCTACGTCATCAAGGGCGTTTACCTCGGTTCCCTCGAATCCGAGGGCATCAAGGTGGAAGCCGATCCAACCAGTGGCGGCAAGGTGCGTGTGATGCACAGCCTGAATCCGACCAACCGCGACAGCGCCGGGCGCAAGATCTTCCGCCTGTATAGATTCAAGGAATGACGGGCCTGGCGCCTTAACGCCGCAGGCCGGCCGCTCCCCCGCGTTCGGGAGAGCGGCCGGCCTGCGGCGTTCGGTGCGTGCTAGCGCTGCACGGCCGCGAATCGCTCGGCGGCCAGGGCCACTGCGGCGGCACGCGCCTCCGAGGCCTCGTCGGCGGTCAGCGTGCGGTCCGCGGCGCGGAAGCGCAGGCCGAAGGCCAGCGACTTCTTGCCATCCTCGATGCCGGTGCCGGAGTACACGTCGAAGAGCGCGATGTCCTCGAGCAGCTCGCCGGCGCCCTCGCGCAGGGTCTCCAGCACGTCCGCGGCCACCACGTCGGCGTCGACCACCAGGGCGACGTCCTGCGTGGAGATCGGGAAGGTGGAGATCTCCTTGGCCACGATCACGTCGGCGGATGCCTCGAAGAGCGTGTCCGCGTCGATTTCCATGGCGACGGTGCGCTCCGGCAGGTCCAGCTCGGCCAGCAGCTTCGGGTGCAGCTCGCCGGCGTAGCCCACGGGGGTGCCGTTGCGCAGCGACAGCGCCGCGGTGCGGCCCGGGTGGAAAGCCTGGTGCGCGCCCTGGGAGACGACCACCTCGACGCCCAGCACGTCGGAGACCAGCTTGGCGACATCCAGCGCGTCGGCCCAGTCGTAGACGCGCGGGACGTGCGCTGCGGCAACCGGCGAATCATGCCCGGTGAGCACGGCCGCGATGTGCATCGGCTGGTGCGGCAGGCCGCCGTAGAGGGCGTCCAGTTCAGCGTCGGAGGGCTTGACGCCCAGCGGCGGGATCGTGGCGGTGCCGACGGTCTCGCCCGGCAGGAAGACCAGGCCGGCCTCGTACAGGGCCAGGTCGCGGAAGCCGCGGCCGTGGTTGCGGCGGGCGATGCCCAGCAGGCCCGGCAGGATGGAGGCGCGCATGAAGCCGAACTCGCTGGAGAGCGGGTTGGACAGCTTCACGGCCGCAACCTCGCCGGCAACCGGGGCGCCGAAGGTGTTGTTCTGCACCGCGGAAACGAACGGGTAGGACAGCACCTCGGTGAGGCCCGAGTCGGCCAGCGCGGCCATGACGCGGCGGCGCTGGGACTGGGTGCGGGTCAGGCCGCGGCCCGGAGGGGCCGTCGGGAGCGTCGCCGGGATCAGGTGGTAGCCCACCAGGCGGGCGATCTCCTCGGTCAGGTCCTGCTTGGTGGCCAGGTCCGGGCGCCACGACGGGGCCGTCACCTTGTAGCCGCCGTCGACGACCTCGACCTGCGCGCCGATCTCGGTCAGCGCCCAGGTGATCTGCTCCGGGGTGTAGTCCACGCCGATCAGCTGCGAGGCGAAGTGCCCCGGCAGCTCGATGACCACGCCGGCCGGCGCGGTTCCCACGTCGGTGATGAGCGTGGTGGCGGTGCCGTCGGCGAGCTCCACCAGCAGGTCGACCGCGCGCTGGGCCGCCACGTCGGCGATCTCCCAGTCCACGCCGCGCTCGAAGCGCTTGGACGCCTCGGAGGGCAGCTTGTGGCGGCGGCGCGAGCGGGCGATCGAGATCGGCTCGAAGTGCGCGGCCTCGATCAGCACGTTGGCGGTGGTGTCGGAGACCTCGGTGGCCCCGCCGCCCATGACGCCGGCGATGCCGATGGCACCGGACTCGTCGGTGATCAGCAGGTCCTCGACGTGCAGCTTGCGCTCCTTGCCGTCCAGGGTCTTCAGGGTCTCCCCCGGGTTGGCGCGGCGCACCGTGATCCCGCCGGTGAGCTTGTCCGCGTCGTAGAAGTGCAGCGGCTGGCCGAGCTCGAGCATGACGTAGTTGGAGATGTCCACGACCAGCGAGATCGAGCGCATGCCCGCGAGGCTCAGCCGGCTGGCCATCCACGGCGGGGTCGGCAGCGAGGGGTCGACGCCGGTGACGCTGCGGGTGACAAAGCGGTCGCAGCCGTCCTTGCCGTAGATGCCCGCAGTGTCCGCCAGGTTGACCGGGTGGCCGGCGCCGGTGGCGTCGTCCACGACCACCAGCGAAGCCGGGTCGGTGTACGCGGTGCCCGTGGCGTGCGCGAACTCGCGGGCCACGCCGCGGATCGAGAACGCGTAGGAGCGGTCCGGGGTGACATTGATTTCCGCGGCCTGGTCGTAGAGGCCCAGCAGCTCCATCGCGTCGGTGCCGATCTCCGGGTCCAGGCCCAGGCGGGAGAGCACGATGATGCCGTCGTGGTCGTCGCCAATGCCCAGCTCGCGGGAGGAGGCGATCATGCCGGCCGAGAGGTGGCCGTAGGTCTGGCGGGCGCTGATCCTGAAGTCGCCCGGCAGCACGGCGCCCGGAAGCGTGACGACGACCTTGTCGCCCTCCACGAAGTTGTGCGCGCCGCAGATGATGCCCTGCACGCCGGAGGGGTCGATGCCCTCGTTGGTCAGGGTCTGTGGCTGGCCTTCGGGGACCACGCGGACCTGGCACCAGTTGATGGTCTTGCCGTTGGTCTGCTCCTCCTTGACGATCGAGAGCACCTGGCCCACGACGATCGGGCCGGAAAGCTCGTCGGCGGGACGGTGCACGTCCTCTTCCTCGAGGCCGACCTTGACCAGTTCTGCCATGACGTCTTCGGCCGTTGCATCGGCCGGAACCTGCGCGAACTCGCGCAGCCATGAAAGTGGAATACGCATGTCTTAGATCTCCATCCCGAAGTGCTCGCTGAAGCGGATATCGCCCTCGATCATGTCGCGCATGTCGGGGACCTCGTTGCGGAACATCAGCGTGCGCTCGATGCCCATGCCGAAGGCAAAGCCGGAGTACTCCTCCGGGTCGATGCCCGCGGCACGCAGGACGTTGGGGTTGACCATGCCGCAGCCGCCCCATTCGATCCAGCGGGGGCCGCCCTTGGCGCCGGGGTGCCAGATGTCCAGTTCGGCCGAGGGCTCGGTGAACGGGAAGTAGTTGGGGCGCAGGCGGATGGAGGCGTCCTCGCCGAACATCTGCCGGGCGAAGTGCTCCAGCGTGCCGCGCAGGTCGGCCATGGTCAGGCCCTTGTCGATGGCCAGGCCCTCGAACTGGTGGAAGACCGGGGTGTGCGTCGCGTCGAGCTCGTCGGTGCGGTACACGCGGCCCGGGCACAGCACGTAGATCGGCACCTCGCGCTCGAGCATGGAGCGGACCTGCACAGGGGAGGTGTGGGTGCGCAGCACCAGGTGGGAATCCACCGGGTCGATGAAGAAGGTGTCCTGCATTTCGCGCGCCGGGTGGTCCGGGGCGAAGTTCAGTGCGTCGAAGTTGAACCACTCGGACTCGACCTCGGGGCCCTCGGCGATTTCCCAGCCCATGCCCACGAAGATATCGGACACGCGGTCCTGCAGGGTAGAGAGCGGGTGGCGGGCACCGGCGCGGCGGCGGCGCGGGGCCGCGGTGACGTCGACGGTCTCCTCGACGAGGATGCGTGCGGCGTCCTCTTCCTCGAGGACCGCGGTGCGGTCGGCGAGCGCCTTGTTGACGCGTCCGCGGGAGGCGCCCATGAGCTTGCCGGCGACCGCCTTCTCGCTCTTGTCCAGGCGGCCGATCTCGCGGTTGGCCAGCGAGAGCGGGGACTTCTCCCCGGTGTGGGCCAGGCGTGCGGTCTTCAGCTCGTCCAGGTTGGTCGCTGCGGCAAAGGCGGCCAGTGCCGCTTGCACCGCAATGTTGATGCCAGCCTCGTCGGTGGGGTGCGGGACGACCGGTGATTGGTCGTCGATGACGGCCACTTCCGGACTCGTGGGTTCAGACATGGGGTTCTTTGGCCCTTTTCACTGTTGTTTGCGTCTCTGGTTTTCTCTGTCCATTCTAGGTGCTGGAATGCGGTGGGACTGAATCGCGGCGCGGCCGCGTCGGCGGCGCGGGTCGTGGACATCGCCGTCGGCCGTAGGCAATAGTGGATCCCATGTCTCGTGTTGCAAGAACCTACGCCCTGCCCGCCGCCGCCCTCCTGCTTCTGGGGTCCCTGAGCGCGTGCACGGCCCCGCCCTCCCCCGACGCCACGGCCGGACTCCTGGCCAGCGGACTGGGTTCCCTGGACCTCTCCGCCGTCCCGCTCACCGGCCCGGGTTCCGACACCGCCGCGGCCGACCTCGGCCAGGCCCTGGAACCGATGGGAAAGGTCCCGCGCACGGTTTCCCTGGACTCCGTCGCCGTCGACGCGGACTCGGCAAGCCCCAAGACCGCGACGGCGACCATGAGCACCGTCTGGGACATCGACGCCACCGACACCGACTGGACGTACAAGACCACGGCCAAGCTGGAACTCGACGAGAAGACCAAGACCTGGTTGGTTCGCTACGATCCGGCGATGGCGGTGCCGGGGTTAAAGGCCGGCGAGTACGTGGCGCGAAAGACCGTGGCGGGGAAGCGCGGCGACATCAAGGGCAACGAGGGGCAGACCCTGGTCACCGAACGCCCCGTGATCAACGTGGGCATCAACAAGGAAGGCCTCGACGAGTCGGCGTGGGCCTCCTCCGCCAAGGCCCTGGCCAAGCTCGTGGAGATCGACGCCGATGCCTACGCGAAGCGCCTCGCGGCCGCCGGTCCCCGGGCCTTCGTCCAGGCCATCACACTGCGCAACGACAAGGACCAAAAGATCACCGACGCGCAGTTCGAGGCGATCCCCGGCGTCCTGGTCCAGCCGGGCTCGCTTCCGCTGGCCCCCACGCGCTCCTTTGCCCGGCCGATCCTCGGAAGCGTCGGCGAGGCGACCGCGGAAATGGTCCAGGACTCCAACGGACTCATCAAGGCCGGGGACACGGTCGGGCTCTCGGGCCTGCAGAAGGAATACCAGGAGACGCTCGCCGGAACCCCCGGCTACTCCATCGGCATCTACGACCAGCAGAAGAAGCAGGTCTCCACCCTGCTTGAGGCCGAGCCCGTCGACGGGGCCGACGTGGAGACCACGCTCGACAGGGACACCCAGACCCTTGCGGAGTCGCTGCTGGTGGATGCGGCCAGCGACAGCGCGCTGGTTGCCGTGCGCCCCTCGGACGGCGCCATCCTCGCCGCGGCCAGCGGACCAGCAACGAACGCACAGAACACCGCACTGCTGGGCAAGTACGCCCCGGGCTCCACGTTCAAGGTGGCCACCGCGCTGGCCATGCTGCGTTCCGGGGACACCCCCAAGACGACCGTCGATTGCCTCGCCACGATGAGCGTCGACGGCAAGAGCTTCAAGAACTACGACGGCTACCCCGCCGCAGCGATCGGCAAGATCCCGCTCTCCGAGGCCCTGGCCCAGTCCTGCAACACCGTCTTCCTCCAGGGAGCCCTGGACGTGAAGGCGCCGGCCCTCGCCGATGCGGCTGCATCGCTAGGGCTCAACCTGGATGCCGCAACCGGCGCGGCCTCGTTCCTCGGGTCGGTCCCCGATTCCTCCACCGGCACCGAGCAGGCGGCCAACGGCATCGGGCAGGGCGTGGTCCAGGCATCTCCACTCGGCATGGCCACCGTCGCGGCCTCGGTGGCCCACGGCGCCACCGTAAACCCGCACCTGGTGAACCTGCCCAAGCCCGCCGCGGCACTGGCACCCAAGACCCCGCTGAGCGCCGCGGAGGCCAAGGCCCTGGCCTCCATGATGGCCGAGGTCGTCGACCACGGGACGCTCAAGGACCTGAAGAAGGTCCCGGGCAAGCCGCTCATCGGCAAGAGCGGCACCGCCGAATACGATGCCGAGCGCAATGCCCACGCGTGGACCATCGTGGCCCAGGGCGACCTGGCCGTCGCGGTCTTCGTGGCCGACGGCAGCGGCGGCGCGCAGACGGCGGGCCCGATCGTCGCCAAGTTCCTGACCGGGCTCCGGTAGGTGCAGCGGTAGGACCGGGGTTACGCCCCCAACGCAAAAGGGACAAACGTTTGAAAACGTTTGTCCCTTTCGTTGTGCCTGCCGCCGGTGCCAGCCGGTCCCCCGGTGGGCGCCGGCGGCAGGATTGCCGGCTAGGCGTGGTCGGCGTGGGCCACTGCCTTTTCTGGCTTGCGCATCATGCCGACGGCAACGACCGCACCCACGAGTGCCAGGCCGCCGAACAGCAACGACAGGTAGATCGCGCTGTGGTCGGCCTCCTTGGCGATGGCGGTCATGTTCCCGGTTGCCGTGCGCATGTCGAAGGTCACGGTGTTGCCCTCGATCGTGCCGCCCGCGCTTGCCGCGGTGACCTTGCCCGGGAAGGTGACAGTCATGTTGGCTTCGGTCAGCGTGGCGGTGTCGTTGCCACCCAGGCCCTGGCCAGTGAAGTAGTACAGGCCGTCGCGGTACTCAATGGCCAACTTCGGGCCGAACTTGCCGGCAATGTCGCCGATTTCGGTCAGCGACTTGTCCGTTGCGGTGATGGTGAAACCCTGGAAGCCGTCCTTGTCATAGGGTGCATGCGTGACTCCCTCCGGGGCGCCCTGGAAGATAGCCTCCTCGGATGCGCCGATCTGCGTCAGGGCATCCTTAAAGCTGCGCCCGCCCAGTGCGGCCTTGTCCACTGCTACGGTCATGTTCAGTGTTGCCTTTTCCGGGCTGGAAACGGCGAGATCCACATTCATCTTCACGCAACCGGTCAGGCTCAGCACCAATGCCACCATGACACCAATGACGGATACGATCTTCTTCATAAGTTCTCCTCGATGTGGGGGTCCGATCTGGAAGCTGTTCCCCCGATTGAGTTTCAACTCTATCGGTTGGAGCTGTGAGCAAAATAATTCCGACCAGCCGCCCCACCTGCGCTCTTGCTGTGCGGGGGGCTCTGGCTACACTGGTGCCCATGGGCAAGTGGGAAAGCCTCCGGGCGGGGTTGAACTGGTTGAATCTCAGTACGCTGAGCGGCCTGGCACTGGCCCGTTGCACCGGATGCCGTATCAAACCCGGTCAACAAGGTCTCATCTATGCGTTGAACTACCGGCCCAGGTTGCCCGTTGCCGGTGCATTCACCGTAGGCAACGTGGTCTTCTTTCGCAAGCGTTTTTCCGAACCCTGCGACCACCCGTGCCTGCTGGAGCACGAGGCCGTCCACGCCACCCAGTACGCACTGTGTCTGGGGCTGCCGTTCATACCGCTGTATTTCCTGGCTGCCGGCTATTCGTGGCTCCGCACCGGGGACCCGGCCTCCCGCAATCCGTTCGAGCGGCTGGCCGACCTGCAGGCCGGCGGCTACGTAGAGCGCCCCGTCAGCAAGATCATGCCGCGGCTCCCTCGCGCCCTGCCCCGCGCCACACACCACCCGAAGCATCAACGAAGCCCCTCGAGGAGAACCCCCGCATGAGCACGAAGAACAGCATCACCATGTTTGGCTCGGCAACGGCCGGCGCGGTGCCCGACACGATGAGCGTTTCCCTGGGCATCGAGGCCCGCCACGACCGGGCCGAGGGCGCATACTCCCTTGCCGCCTCCCGGGCCCGGGATCTGGTCGCGGCGTTGGGCCACGCCGTGCCCGGGGTCAAGCTGTCGACCACCGGCATCGGGCTGCGCGCCCGCACGGTGTGGCGCAATGACGAGAATGTCCTGGCCGGCTACGAGGCCGACACGATGCTGCGGTTGACACACGTCGGCATCGAGCAGGTGTCCGAGGTGCTCGGTGCCGCGGTGGCCGCCGGCGGCGACGCCCTGCGCATCCACTCGGTGCAGGCGGAGGTCTCCGACCCCTCCGCCGCATACTCCAAGGCGCGGGACCTGGCATTCGCCGATGCAAGGACCAAGGCCGAGCAGCTTGCTGCCCTGGCCGGCTGCACCCTGGGCAAGGCGCTTCGGGTCAAGGAGGTGACGCAGGGCTCACCCCTGCCGGTGCTCCGGGTCAAGGCCGCGGACATGGCGGCCTCATCGATGCCGGTGGTCGCAGGTGAACAGGAACTTACCGCCAACGTGGAGGTGCGCTGGGAGCTCCTGGACCGCGGCTGACCCCGGGCCAGGGGCTGCTTCCTAGGATTCCCGGCCCGCGCTGAAGACGGGCTCGGGTTCCGCGCCCAGCGCCAGCACCGCGATGTCCGCCACAGCCCGCGCATGGTCCTCGATCCGGGGATCGCTCGCTTCCAGCCACGGCACGTGGATGAATCCGCCGCGCGCTTCGGGGTAGCCGTCGAGCCGGTGCATCAGGGCGTAGAACACCTGGTTGCAGACGAAAGTGCCTGCGGAATATGAAATCTCAGCCCGCACCTTGCTGCCGGCATCCGTTGCCGGTCGAAGGGACAGCAACGCGCCCTTCAACGGCAGGGTGGAGAAGTAGGCGTTTGCCCCGCCGGGCAGCACCTGCCGGTCGATGGGCTGCTCGCCCGCGTTGTCCGGGATCCTGGCATCCACGTGGTTGATCGCCACCTTTTCCAGGCTGAGGGCGTCCCGGCCAGCCGCCAGACCGAGGCTGATCACCACGTCCGGCTCGTGTTCGTCGACCAGCTCGTTGAGCCTCGCCGGCGCCAGGGCGAAGACGCACGGCAATTCCGCGGCCCGCGCCCGGACGGAGCGTTCGGTGAGCATTTCTGCCGCACGGAAGGCTATCGCCCGGGACGGATTGAAGGCGGCGCCGCCGAAGGGCTCGAATCCGGTCAGCAGGATCATCGGGTTGCGCCGGCCCCTGCCTCGGCCAGCACCGCGCGCACGATCGGCAGGTCTGCCGGGATCCATGCCAGCGACTCCAGCGAGGGGCCGTCAAGATCGACCCATTCCAGGAGGTCGTGGTCCTCGAGGGCCTGCGGGGTGCCGTCGGTGATCTCGGCGAACCACACACGCATCGCGGCGTGCTCGTTCAGCTCCCAGCCCTGTTCGAGCGGGCCGAAGACCTCGCTGCCCAGGCGCACCTTGACCCCGAGTTCCTCGAGGATCTCCCGGTGGACCGCATCCCGGCAGTCTTCACCGGTTTCCAGCTTTCCGCCGGGAAACTCCCACATGCCCGCCACCGCTTCGGGGGCGGTGCGTCGTGCGGCGAGCAGCTTCGTGGGCTGCTCCAGCGAGTCGAGGATTGCGGCCGCGACGATTTGCTTCACTGCCATGGCTACTTCTCGACGCTCTCGCTCTGGTTCCCGGCCTGGGCCTGGGAGAAGACGTCCGGCTCGATGTAGATCACGCACTTGAGGTCGACCGCGGAGCGGATCCGTCCCTCGATTTCGTCGATGGCCGCGGCGATCTGGTCGCCCGTCGAGTGTTCCGCCACGGACACCTTCGCCGCGACGAGGATCTCCTCGGGGCCCAGGTGCAGGGTCTTGAGGTGGATCAGCTTGGCGCCGTCGAGCGTGATGGCGTTGCCGATGGCCTCGACGTGTTCGGCCGCGGCGGATTCACCGAGCAGCAGGGACTTGGTTTCCATGGCCAGCACGATCGCGATGAGCACCAGCAGCACGCCGATGCATGCGGTGCCGAGCGCGTCGAAGACGCCGTTGCCGGTGACGAGCGTCAGGCTGACGCCGGCCAGCGCCAGCACCAGGCCGACCAGCGCGCCGAAGTCCTCCAGCAGGATCACCGGAAGCTCGGGCGCCTTGGCGGTGCGGATGAACTTGGACCAGGACTGCTTGCCGCGCACGTGGTTCGATTCGACGATCGCCGTGCGGAAGGAGAACGATTCGGCGACGATTGCACCGATCAGCACCGCCAGCGGCACCCACCACCACTTGCCCTCGATGCCGTGCGGGTGCTGGAACTTCTGCCACGCCTCGTACAGGGCGAAGAGTCCGCCGACGCTGAAGAGGACGATCGAGACGATGAACGAGTACACGTAGCGTTCGCGGCCGTACCCGAAGGGGTGTTGTTCGTCGGCCTCGCGGCGCGCCTTCTTTCCGCCCACCAGGAGAAGCACCTGGTTTCCCGAGTCCGCGACCGAGTGGATCGCTTCGGCAAGCATCGAAGACGATGCCGTGACCGCCCAGGCGATGAACTTGAACACCGCAATGGTGAGGTTTGCCGCCAACGCGGCAACTACCGCTTTTGTTCCTCCGGAGGCCGCCATGGACCTGCCCCTTTCCTCGTGCGCATGGCCCGGCAGTGGCCGGACCGTGGATTCGGTTCCAACGTTATCGTGTGCCGGCGCACCGCGGTGCATCAAAAGGGGTTGTCGCGGTCTCTTTTTGGGTCGGTCAGGGTCGGCAGGGACCCGCGTTCGGGTGCTTGCAGGGTCCCCCGGCGGGCGTTGGCTTCCACCGCCCACCGGGGGACCCCGGTTGCTAGCTGCGTCGCTGCGCGCGTGCCGATGCGTACATGCAAACGGTTGCGGCGGTGCTGACGTTCAGCGATTCGGCGATTCCGTAGAGCGGCACGGCCACACGGTGGTCGGCACGGGACAGCTCGTCCTCGTTCAGGCCCTGGCCCTCGTTGCCGAACAGCCAGGCAGTCGGTTCCTCGAGGACCGGGTCGCCCTCGGCCGACTCGAACTTTCCGCCGGTGCGGCGCGCCGCGCTGGCGTCCTGCAGCGCGTCAAGGTCGGCGGTACCGTACCCGTCGGCGGCCAGGATGGTGCTGCCCTGTCCCTTGAGCGCTGCGATGGCTTCCGAGAGCTCGACGTTTGAGACGATCGGCAGGTGGAAGAGCGAACCGACGGTGGAACGAACGGCCTTGGGGTTGTAGATGTCCACGCTGCCGTTGGTGATGACCACGGCATCGGCGCCCGCTGCGTCGGCGGCGCGCAGGATGGTTCCGGCGTTCCCCGGATCCTGCACGCGGCACAGCACAGCCACCAAGCGCGGCTTGGTGGCCAGGACTTCCTCGAGCTTGACCTCGGGGATCACGCATACCGCGACGATGCCCTGCGGGGTGACGGTGTCGGCCATTGCCGCCAACACCTCGGGGCTCACCAGACGGGCGCGGACGCCGGGGGCCTTGGCCACCATTTCCTCGAACTCCGGGTAGCGGTCCAGGCAGTCGTCGGTGGCGAAGATCGAACGCACCACGGCGTCCTTGCCTTCTGCTTCGCGCGCGATGTGCGCCTTCATTGCTTCGCGGACCGCCTGCGGGCCCTCGGCCAGGAACTCTCCGCTGCGGGCACGACCGGTGCGGGTCGCCAACCGGGCGACCTCGCGAACCTTCTCGGCACGCACGTTTGTCATGGTTTCTTCGTTGTCTGCGGGGAGATTCATGCCTATGACTTTACCGGGGATACGACAATGGGACGGAATCGCGAGGATTCCGTCCCATTGACTTAGAGCATTAGCGGCTCAAAGACTAGGCGTCCTTGATCTGCTGGCGTGCTTCGCCACCTGCAGGCTCGAAGCCTGCAGCCTTGGCATCTTCGATGCCCTTGAACCAGAACTCAGCAACAGTCTGCTCGTACCAGGTCGAGCCCGGTACGTGGTACTTGTTGGACTGAGCATTGCCCTTGACAATGAAGTCGGCCGGAGCCGCTTCGCCATCGACAACCTTGTAAGCACCGGCTGCCACTGCCTTTTCGGCGGGGGTGGAGCCTTCAACGACAGTAGCCTTGGCAGCGGCCTTAGGGGCCTTTGCCTTAGGTGCGGCTGCTACTGCCTCAGATGCTTTTGGGGCGTTGACGTCAGCCGGAAGGGCACCCTTTGCAATCTGAACCAGTGCGGCGAAAGCCTTGGAGTCGGACACGGCCAACTCGGCCAGCATGCGGCGGTCAACCTCGACCGAGGCAGCCTTCAGGCCCTGGATCATGCGGTTGTAGGTCATGCCGTTGGCGCGGGATGCAGCGTTGATGCGCTGGATCCAAAGGCGACGGAAGTCACCCTTGCGCTTGCGACGGTCGTTGAAGCTGTAAACGTACGAGTGGAGCAGCTGCTCCTTGGCCTTGCGGTACAGGCGCGAACGCTGACCGCGGTAGCCCTTGGCGCGTTCAAGAATAACGCGACGCTTCTTATGGGCGTTTACTGCCCGCTTCACACGTGCCACGTGTGTACTCCTTTGGTTCTGTTCCACCTGGCCTCAAATATTGGGCCAGGCAAAATACTTTAAGTGGTCGGGAATCGCAGAATGGATTCCCAAGACGGACTGGTGTTAGAGACCGAGCATCCGCTTGATGGTCTTGACGTCCGCCTTGGCGACCAGCTGGTCCGAGGCCAGGCGACGGGTGATGCGGGAGGACTTGTGCTCCAGGTAGTGGCGGCGGTTAGCCTGCTGGCGCTTGAGCTTGCCGCTACCGGTGAGCTTGAAGCGCTTCTTGGCGCCACTATGGGTCTTGAACTTCGGCATATCCGCCGTTCTCCTTACTTGCTCCCGGGGTCCTTTCGGGCCGGGGATCTTGCGCACTCCCGCGTTTGAGGGAATCCGTTGTTCTAGGTTTGCTCTTGCGAGCGTGCCCTGCTCGGAGCGACCTTACTTGGTCGTCCCGGGCTTGGCTGCGCGGGTTGCGGGCTTGGGACCCGGCTTGCCCGCAGGCTTGGGGGCGGCTACCGGCTTCGGCATGGCCACTGGCTTAGGTGCTGCAACAGGCTTCGCAACGACAGGCTTCGGAGCCGGAGCTGCTACTGCCGGCTTGGCTGCGGCGGCCGGACGAACCGGGGCCTTTGCCGTTGCCGGGCGAGCGGTGTCGCGTGCCGGTGCTGCCTTGGCCGGAGCCTTGGCTGCGACCGGAGCGGTCTTTACCGGGGCTACCTTGGGAGCGAGCAAAGCTGCTGCCTCTTCGGCTGCGGCTTCGGCACGAACCTTGGCAAGCTTCTCCATGATGTCGGATTCAATGACATCGGCCACGGAGCCACCCAGGTCGCCCTGTGGTTCCGAGGTGTCGATCCGGTTCTTGGAGTCGGCCGCCCTGGCCTTGTCGTTTTCGCGCTGTTCCAAGCGGCGGGCTTCAGCCTTGGCTTCTGCCTTGTTCTTGAGCGGTCCAACAACCATGACCATGTTACGGCCATCGATGCGGGGGCTTGACTCAATAACGCCAACCTCTGCAACTGCTGCTGCAAACTTCTCCAGCAGGCGGATGCCCATCTCTGGACGCTGCTGCTCACGACCACGGAACTGGATCATGGCCTTGACCTTGTCGCCCGCTCCGAGGAAGCGCAGCGCGTGGCCGACCTTGGTTTCGTAGTCGTGGGTGTCGATCTTCAGGCGGAAACGAATTTCCTTGAGGACCGTGTTGGTCTGGTTCTTACGCGCTTCGCGCGCCTTGACCGCGGCCTCGTACTTGTACTTTCCGAAGTCCATCAGTTTGCACACGGGAGGCTTTGCGGTAGGCGCAACCTCAACGAGATCAAGATCGGACTCCACGGCAAGACGAAGAGCATCCTCAATACGGACAATGCCAACCTGTTCACCGGCTGGGCCGACGAGCCGCACCTCTGGGACGCGGATTCGATCATTAATGCGTGGATCGCTGATGTGTAGCTCCTGAGTAGTTCGTAGTTTCAGGCCACCACAGCAAAAGGAAAGGCCCTCGGCTGCGGGTGCAGGCGAAGGCCTCGAGATTCGATCGATGATTGCTCATCTTGACCCGCCACGCGAGGTGACAGGTACCGAATGTACCCGGCCGCCTGATTCGGCTGCTGCGGGTGGGAGTGGCCTCCACTTGCTTACTGGATCCAGGCTGTTTGGTCACATTCACCGCTTGGGTGACGCTTCCAAATACACAGATTCAGTCGGTCTATGGAAAGCTTAGCATCATGAGTACTCCTGAAACCAATCCGGACGCCACCAACGAAATTCGCGACATCGCCGAAGTGGCAGCCGTTGAAATCATCACCACCGCCGCCGTCCACCTGATGAGCGCCGCCGCCGTCAAGTGCGGTCTTGCCGCCGGCGACGACGCCGAAGAGCTGAAAGACCTCGACGAGGCACGCAAGTTGATCACCGCCCTGGCCGGACTGGTCGTCTCCGCAGCGCCGGAGATCGGCTCCCAGCACGCAGGACCGTTGCGCGACGGACTGCGCTCCCTGCAGCTGGCCTTCCGTGAAGCGTCCTTCATCCAGGACGAACCGGGCAAGGGCCCGGGCGAAAAGCTCACCGGCCCGGTGAACTAACACTTCAGCTCCATCATCAAGAAAAAGTGCGGGTCCCGTTTCAAGCGAAACGGGACCCGCACTTTTTCTTTGGCCCTGGCGGTGCCAAGCCAGCTTGCGCCTACGCCTCGACGACGAGCGTCCGCACGCGGGCGCGGCGACGTCGGCGCACCTGCTGCGCGACCAATGCCGCAACGCTCACCGCCGCGCCGATGCAGCCCACGGCGACAAATGCGGCAGCAAACCCCAGCGCATCGACCGTCGCGCCGGTAATCGGGGAACCCAACGCGGTGCCGCTGGTCAGTGCCGAGCCGTACCAGCCCATGGCCTCGCCGCGTCGTTTTTCGGCCACCAGGTCGGTGAGCCATTCCGAGGCCGCCGAGAGCACCGGCGCACAGAGCATCCCCGGCGGGATCGAGAGCAATGCCAGCGACCAGGTGTCATTGGCAAAGGCCATCGGCAGGGTCAACACGGCCATGGCCAGCAGCAGCACGATCGGCGAAATCCGCCGGCTGAGGCTTCCGTAGATCAACCCGCCGATCAGCGAAGCGCCGCACCAGAAGAAGAACACGATGCCCAACTGGCCCGAGCTGTTCTTCTCGTCAAGCAGCGCAAGCATGCCCACCTCGGTTCCCGAGAGAACCAGCCCGGCGCCGGAGGCCGCGATGAACACGGCGACCACGGAGGCGCTGACCCAGCCGAACTTGTTGCGGAAGGCCTTACCTCGTGCGGCGATGCGGGCCTGGGTCGACTTGCTGCCGGCCAGGATCAGTTCGCCCTCGACGTTTGCCAGCCCGCCGGGGCCGGAGGCGATCAGCGACGCCTCGGCTGCCAGCCGCTCCTCGTGCGGGTTCGCCTTCTTGGCGACGGCACCGGGCTGGTCGCTGCGGGTGGGCGGGTTCAGGATCATCAGCACCAGGCCGCTGAGCGAGGCCGCCACGGCGATGCCGATCATGCCGATGGTGGTGTTCAGGCTGGTGGCAACGATTCCGGCCGTGGCCGGCCCGACGATGAAGACCAGCTCGGTGCCCATCGCGTCGAGCGCGAAGGCCGAGCGCCGGGTCTCCCCCGTGGTCATCACGCCCAGGGCGGTGCGCACCACGGAGAAGACGGGTAATGAGAACAGCCCGCCGAGGAACACCAGCGGCCGCACCCACATGAACGAGACCTGCGGAACGATGCTCCACACCACCGCCTCGACGATGATCGAGGGCACCAGCGCGCGGCGCAGCCCGTACATGTCGACCACGCGGCCGCGCCAGGGTGCGCCCAGTGCGATGCCGATGGTCATCAACGCCACGACCAGTCCGGCCGATCCCCAGTCGCGGTCCAGCTCGTTGACCAGGTGCAGCAGCAACAGCATGCCGACGGCCGCGTGCGGCAGCCTGGCCACCATGCCGACCAGAAGCAGCGGCGCTACCCCTGGTTGCCGAAGCAGTTCGCCGTAACGACCGAATTTCATGCGTTGGGCCCCGGCTGCGTCGGTGCGCCCGCCTTGAGTGCGACTTCCAGGGAATCGACGTTCTCGGCGAAGTCCGCGTTCGCGGCAAGCGCCGAGTGGATGCGCGTCACGCAGGCGCGGGCCGTTGCCTCGTCCACTCCCGGCTGGAAGGTGAACTCCAGGCGCAGTTCCGGCCCCGGTCCCCCGCCGGGCACGCTGGCGCCCTGCGCGGTGCGGCTTCCCACGCCCTGGCCCGGAACGATGTGGATCGAGGCCAGGGCCTCCTCGGTTCCCGCCTGCCGGGCGACGATGGCCGCGAGTTCCTCGTTGAGGTAGCTGGGCGTCCAGTCCTTTTGCTGGGCCAGGGCCCACATGCCGGGGCGGCGCAACACGAAGGTGAAGTCGGCGCCGGGGTCGAGGACAAGCATCTGGGCTTCCTCGGCGACGGCGGAAAGGGCCGCGCGCGGGGCGTACACGGCAACCGGGCGGGCCTCGCCGTGCCAGGCCTGCAGGCGCTCGACGCTGCTGAAAACCGGTAGCGCCTTGCGGCCGTCGGGCGCGTTGAGCGTCACCAGCGCCATGTCGGCTTCCTTGTCCTCGGTGAAGCCGTGTTCGCCGAGTCCGCCCTCGGCCAGCTGTGCCACCACGGCGATGTAGATGCGCGATTCGGCGAGGGCCGCGTGGACGCCCTGCTCGGTGCCGGTTCCGGCGACCAGTGCGTCCATGGCCGCCGCAAGCCTTGCGTCGATGAGCCCGTTGTCGTTGTCGAAATTGTGCAGGGGGTTCCCCTCCCCGCTGAGGTCGCGACCTTCCCAGGTTTGCCCGGCGGAGTCGGCCGGTGACCCGGCACGGGCCAGCGCCGCGGCAATGTGTCCGGGCAGGTGTCGGGGGCTTTCGGGCGCCCCGTTGGAAGAAGGTGAATTCGCGCTCATACGGAAATGCTATCGTGCGGCATGCACAAGGGCCGGTCACCATTTGCGTGGTGACCGGCCCTGATTCCCTACTGGCGCGCGGAACTGGGCGCGGGCGGCGGGGTGGCTGGTGTGGTGCAACTCGCCCGTGGATGCCGGGCGTGCGGGTGGATGCTAGCGGCGGCCAGCGACATCCAGCGCCTCGGGCATGGTGAACTTGCCCGCGTAGAGCGCCTTGCCCACGATGGCTCCCTCGACGCCCAGCGGGACCAGTTCGCGCAGTACGCGAAGGTCCTCGAGGCTGGAGATGCCGCCGGATGCGATGACGGGCTTCGAGGTGTGTGCGCACATCTCGCGCAGCAATTCCACGTTCGGGCCGCGCAGGGTTCCGTCCTTCGTCACGTCGGTGACGACGTAGCGGGCGCACCCGGCGTCCTCAAGGCGTGCCAGGACCTCCCAGATGTCGCCGCCTTCCTTGGTCCAGCCCCGGCCAGCCAGGGTGGTTCCGCGCACGTCCAGGCCAACCGCGATCTTGTCGCCGTGGCGGGCGATGGCGCGGGCGGTCCACTCCGGGTTCTCCAGGGCGGCGGTGCCCAGGTTCACGCGGGTGGCGCCGAATTCCAGCGCACGCTCGAGCGACTCGTCGTCGCGGATGCCGCCGGAAAGCTCGACCTTGATGGTCAGTTCCTCGGCGACGCGGCGCAGGATCTCGGTGTTGTGGCCGCGGCCGAAGGCTGCGTCCAGGTCCACCAGGTGGATCCACTCGGCGCCGGCGTTCTGCCAGGCAAGCGCGGCCTCCAACGGGTCGCCGTAGCCGGTTTCGGATCCGGCTTCACCCTGGACCAGGCGCACCGCCTGGCCGTCCGCCACGTCGACGGCGGGAAGCAGTTCGAGGATGGGGTTTTGCGTGTTGGTCATGATCAATCCTTAGGTTTTTGCGGGCCGCTGGCCCTGCCGCCACCGCGGGGGTGGCGGCTCAGGGTTCTCAGAAGGTCAGGAGGTATCCGGCGACCAGGGCCATGCCGGCGAGGATCCAGCAGGCGATGATCCAGGAAACGTGCGCCCGCTGCTGGCGCAAGGAAATTGCACCGCCGGCCAGTAGCCCGGCCAACAGCATGAGCAGGATGGTCCACATTTAGAGGGTCTCCAACCAGTTGCGCAGCAACTGCGCGCCGGCTTCGCCGGACTTCTCGGGGTGGAACTGCAGCGCGCACAGCGGGCCATTTTCCACGCCGGCAACGAAGGGGACCCCGTGCTCGGACCAGGTCACCTGCGGCGGGAGCATCTTCGGCTGGGCCACGTCGAAGTTCCACTCCTGCACCGCGTAGGAGTGCACGAAGTAGAAGCGTTCGTTCTCGATGCCCTTGAAGAGCTTGCTGCCCTCCGGCGGCGTGACGGTGTTCCAGCCCATGTGCGGGACGACCGGTGCCTTGAGCAGCTCCACGGTGCCCGGCCATTCGCCCATGCCCGGGGTGCGCACGCCGTGTTCGACGCCCTCTTCAAAGAAGATCTGGTGCCCGACGCAGATGCCCAGGACCGGGCGGCCGCCGGCGATGCGGCGTCCGATCCAGCGGATGGCTCCGACGTCGTTGAGCTGCTGCATGACGGCGGCGTAGGCGCCGACGCCCGGGACAAAGAGCCCGTCGCAGTTGAGGATGTCGTCGGGCTTGGCCGAGAGCGTTACCTCGGCACCGGCCGCCTCGAGTGCGCGCACGGCGGAGCGGACATTGCCGGAACCGTAGTCAAGAACCGTGACCTTCTTGCGATCTGCCATTTACAGCGCACCCTTGGTGGACGGGATGGCGTTGCCGATGCGGGCATCGGGCTCCACGGCCTCGCGCAGTGCGCGGGCGAAGGCCTTGAACTGGGCCTCGACGATGTGGTGCGGGTCCCGGCCGCCGATCACGGTCATGTGCAGGCAGATCTGGGCGTGCAGGGTGAGGGCCTCGAAGATGTGGCGGGTCAGCGAACCGGTGAAGTGGCCGCCGATGAGGTGGTACTCCTGGCCCGCGGGCTCGCCGGTGTGCACCAGGTAGGGGCGTCCGGAGATGTCGACAACGGCGTTTGCCAGTGCCTCGTCGAGCGGAACGGTGGCTTCGCCGAAGCGGCGGATGCCCGCCTTGTTGCCCAGCGCGGTGCGCAGGACCTCGCCGATGGTGATGGCAACGTCCTCAACGGTGTGGTGCACGTCGATGTGGGTGTCGCCGGTGGCACGCACCGTGAGGTCGATCAGCGAATGCTTGGAAAGCGCGGTCAGCATGTGGTCGTAGAACGGAACACTGGTGCTGATCTCTGAGCGGCCGGTGCCGTCCAAATCGAGTTCGACAAAAACGGAGGACTCGCTGGTGGTGCGTTCGAGGCGAGCGCGACGACCCGTGAGTTTTTCGGCAGACATGCACATTCCTTTTGATCAGGCGTTTAGACGAGGATGTGAAACACGGGACTGGGGACACCGATGTGTCCGGCGCAACCCCGCACCTATGAGTTTAGCGTTAGTGCCCGTGCGGACCCTGATTGAGCAGTTCTTCCAGGCGGACCAGGAATGCCGTGGTTTCGGCTTCGGTGCCGGCCGTGACACGCAGGTGGCCGGGGATGCCGACGTCGCGGATGATAACTCCGGCTTCGAGCAGGCCCTCCCAGATGTACCGGGGGTTTTCCAGGCCGCCGAAGAACACGAAGTTCGAGTCGGAGGACGCAGGGTTCAGGCCCATGCGGGTCAGCTCGTTGACGATCCGGTCGCGCTGGGACTTGATGTCCTCGACGTTGGCCAGCAATGCCTCGACGTGCTTGAGCGCGGCGTTGGCCGTTGCCTGGGTCACCGCGGAAAGGTGGTACGGCAGGCGGACCAGGCGGATCGCGTCGGTGACCTCCGGAGCTGCGGCGAGGTAACCGACCCTGGCACCGGCCAGGGCGAATGCCTTGGACATGGTGCGTGAGACGATCAAGCGCTCGCGGCCCGGCAACAGCGACAACGCGGACGGGGTTCCGTTGTGCGCGAATTCCGCATAAGCCTCATCCACGATGACGATGGCGTTGCTGGCAACGCCTGCCTCGTAGACGGCTTCGACCACATCCAGGCCCAGGGCCGTGCCCGTCGGGTTGTTTGGCGAGCAGAGGAAAACGATGTTGGGCGCCGAGGCCCGCACCTGCTCCGCGGCGTCGGCCGCGGTCAGGGCATAGCCCTCGGATCGAACACCGGCAATGTAGGTGGTGTCGGTTCCGCTGGCCAACAGCGGGTACATCGAATAGGTGGGAGGGAATCCCATGACCGTGCGACCCGGCCCGCCGAATGCCTGCAGGATTTGCTGCAACACTTCGTTGGATCCGTTTGCTGCCCAGATGTTCTCAGCGGTCAGGTCGTGGCCGAGGTAGGAGGCCAGGCGCTCGCGCAATTCGGTGAATTCACGGTCCGGGTAGCGGTTGAGTCCCAGCGCGGCTGCGGATACCTCTTCGACGATCGCGCGATGAACGGCCTCTGGCAACGGATGCGTGTTTTCGTTGACGTTCAGCTGGATTGGAACGTCGATTTGCGGTGCGCCGTAAGGTTCAAGACCTTGAAGATTCTCTCGCAGGGGCAATTTTGCCAGGCGATTTAGCCGTTCATTCACCCCATAAGTCTAGGGCGCGCGGTCCACGGCATCAGAATCAGCAATGTGGAACGGGGTAACAATCGGTTTTCAATGACGCGCGGGTCACACCCGCCGTCAGTAGCGCGGCAGTTACCGTGCCGTTGGAACGTAGATCTCGGTCCCCGGGAACAGGACGCTTCCCTCAAGGTTGTTGATTTCGGTGATCTGCCGCACCGCCTCGCGTGGGTCCAGCTGAGGCGCGAACTCGCGAGCGAGCCCCCAAAGCGTATCGCCCTCAATGACGGTGACGCTGACGGCGTCGACACCCAGCGGCACATCGGCCGAGGCCTTGGCCGGCGAAAGGAACAAACCCAGGAGCATGAGAACGCCCAGACTGGCCAGGAAGATCGGCATGGCGATCAATACGAATTTCCCCCGACGGGTCAGCCGCAGCGGCGCCTCCTGCGGGGCGTGGTAGGCGATGGGGTCTGGAACGAGGTGGAGCGGGGCCGAGAGAGCAGTGCTTGCCATGTCTTTGCCTTTCCTTTGAGTACGACGGGCCGGTGCGAGCGGGCCACGAATCGAACAAGCTTCTATTGTTCGAACACGTCTTTCGAATATGTGTTCGTAGTTCGTAAGTTATTTCTAGCACTTTTCAACGACACGTGTCCAGATCGGTTCGAACAAATCTTTGAAAGCGCCGCTTCCGTCCACTAACATGAGTGATGTGGAACGGTGAATTCACTTCATCACTCCGCACCGACAAATTGCGGAACGCGCGGGCCAACCGCCGACGATCGGGATGAGGCACAAAGAATGACGACCGAACAACGAACCCCTCGGCGTGACGCGAAGAGCCTGACCATTCGCCAGAAAAAGGTTCTCGAAACAATCCAGCGTTCGGTCAGTGCCAACGGCTACCCACCTTCCATGCGAGAGATTGGTGACGCGGTGGGCCTGGCCAGCCTCTCGAGCGTGACCCATCAGTTGAGCCAGCTCGAAAAGCTTGGCTACATCCGTCGTGACCCCCGCCGTCCGCGCGCCATGGAAATCCTGCTGCCCTTGCAGCTCAAGACCGACACGAAACTTGAAGTGGTGTCCGGCCAGGCCGAGCTCAAGGCCGCGAACGGCATGAACGTCTCGGAGCTGACGACCTCGTCCGACACGGCAATGGTCCCGCTGGTGGGACGAATCGCCGCAGGCAACCCGATTCTCGCCGATGAGGCCGTGGAGGACGTGTTTGCGCTGCCGCGCCAGCTCGTGGGCCACGGCGAGCTCTTCATGCTTAAGGTCAGCGGTGATTCCATGATCGACGCCGCTATTTGCGATGGCGACTGGGTTGTCGTACGGCGTCAGCAAACGGCAGTCAACGGCGACATCGTTGCGGCGTTGCTCGACGACGAAGCAACGGTGAAAACCTTCCGCCAGCGCGATGGCCACACCTGGCTGCTGCCCCAGAACTCCCGCTACGAACCGATCCTCGGTGATGCGGCAACGGTCATGGGCAAGGTCGTTTCGGTCATGCGCTCCATCTAGCGAAGCCACACGTATTTCAATGAGTCAGGGGCCGGTCGCAACGACCGGCCCCTGACTCATTTAATGTTTCAACTCTTGGACTCCCCGGGGAGCCGCACCGCATTTAGCCTTCGCTGAGGCGTTCGAGCGCAGCCAGCACCGTCGGCTTGTCGGGGGTCGCCCACAACGGCGGCAAGGAGGCCCGCAGGAAGCTTCCGTAGCGTTCCGTCGCCAGACGCGAATCCAGGACGGCCACGACGCCGCGGTCGTTGACAGAACGAATCAAGCGCCCTGCGCCCTGCGCCAGCCTGACAGCTGCATGACTCGCCGCCACTGCCATGAACCCGTTGCCACCGTGCTTGGCGACATCCCGGCTGCGCGCCGAGGAAAGCGGGTCGTCGGGCCGTGGGAACGGGATCTTGTCGATGATCACCAGGCGGCACGCATTGCCCGGCACGTCAACGCCCTGCCACAGGGTCATGGTGCCGAAGAGGCAAGTGTCCGGCTCGGCGGAGAACTGGTCGACCAAGGCCTTCATGCTCGATTCACCCTGGCACAGAATCGGCACGTCAAGCCTGGAACGCAGGATCTCTGCCGCCTCCTCCGCGGCGCGACGCGAAGTGAAGAGCGCCAAGGCCCCTCCCCCGGAAGCCTTGATGAGGTCTTCGATCTCGCCGATCATTTCCTGCGACATCTGGCGCCCGGGCTTGGGCAGGTGCTTGGCGACATACAGGATGCCCTGCTTGGGGTAGTCGAACGGGCTTCCCACATCGACGCCGTTCCAGGTGGGTGCGCCGTCGCCGACCAGTCCCAAGGCACCGGCGACCGGCTCAAAGGCCGCGCCGATGGCCAGGGTCGCGCTGGTCAGGATGACGGTGCGCCCGTCGAAAAGCCCTTCGCGCAACTTGCCGGCAACCGACAGGGGCGCGACATTCAGCGTGGGTTGGCTCGATTCGTCGGGCTGGACGTAGCCCTCCCCCGGGCTGAAGTGCCCCGGGCGCGAAGCCCAGATGACTTCCCGTTCCTCGGTCATTTCAAGCATCTTGGTGCACTGCTCGACCAGATACATGACCTGCGAACGTGCCATCTGCCGACCGCCGTCCGCGGGCGCGTTGGCCTCGGGCTTCGAATCGGAGAGCACCACGCGGGCGGCCTCCGCGATCTGGTTGATCGCGGCTTCCTGCTCCTCGTTGAGGCCGCGGGCCATCAAGCCCGTGGGGACGCCTTCGAGGCTGCGCTGCAGCGCCTTGGCACCCTGGTTCAGCGAGTCGACGCCCACCGCGCAATGTTTGCGGGCCGCCGACGCGGCGGTCTGCACCATGTTGACCGAGAGCGGGCGGGTCACCGAACTTGTCACCCGGTCCTGCAGCTCGTGGGCTTCGTCGATGATGACGGTGTCGAAGTCCGGCAGCACGGCCAGGCCTTCGAACGCCGACACCGCGAGCATTGCGTGGTTGGTGATGATCACATCGGCATCTGCCGCTCGGGCGCGGGCCATCTCGCTGAAGCATTCGGAGGCCATCGGGCACTTCTGGGATCCGAGGCAGTCCATCGCACTGACCGAGACCTGGCGCCACGCCTTGTCGCTGACGCCCGGGGTCAGGTCGTCACGATCGCCGGTTTCCGTGCGCTCGGCCCATTGGCGCAGCCGCACGACTTCCTGCCCGAGCGCGGAGGACGGGCCGTCCGAGTAGCCGCCGGCGGCCGGGGCATCGGATTCGATCGAGAACAGGGTTCCCTCGTCGTCGTCCGGGTAGCCGCCGCCGAGCTTGTACTGGCACACGTAGTTGGAGCGGCCCTTGACCAGGGCAACCTCCATCTCGCGGGGCAAATCGTTCTTCAGCGACTTCAAGAGCCGCGGAACGTCGCGTCCAACGATTTGGGCCTGGAGTGCCAGTGTCGCGGTCGAAATCACGACGGGCTTTTCCGAGTCCAGGGCGTGCGCGAGCGCGGGAACCAGGTAAGCCATCGACTTTCCCGTTCCCGTCCCGGCCTGCACCAAAAGGTGCTCGCCGGTTTCCATGGCGCGCACGACCTGCTTTGCCATCTCGTGCTGGCCCGGCCTGCTTTGCCCGCCCATCGCGGACACCGCAGCGTCCAACAGGGCGATGACTTCTGATTCCTCAGCCATGAATACTAAATTGCTCCACTTCCGCGGCCATGCCTTCGCGCACCTTGACCATCATGCGTGTCCCGTTTTCGGTGTGTTCGATGGAGAGGATTTCGGCCTCGGCACCGTGGAGCTTGTTGACCACGTCGCCTCGATCGTAGGGAATCATCAGTTCCATTTGGACGCCGGGACGCGGAATTGCGGCACTGACCTTCTGCAGCAGCTCTTCGATGCCGTCGCCGGTGCGGGCCGAGACAATCACGTGGTTCGGCTCGCGTTGGCGCAGGCGCTCCACCACGAAGGGATCGGCCACATCCGCCTTGTTCAACACGATGATTTCCGGGATGTTCCGGGCATCGACGTCGTTGAGCACGGTGCGGACCGCCTGGATTTGGCCTTCCGGGTCCGGGTGCGCGGCGTCGACCACGTGCAGGATCAGGTCGGAGTCCGCGATCTCCTCGAGCGTGGAACGGAACGCCTCCACCAGCTGGGTGGGAAGCGACTTGACGAAGCCCACGGTGTCGGTGAGCGTGTAGTTCAGTCCGTCGCTGGTTTCGGCCTGGCGCACCGTGGGGTCAAGGGTCGCGAAGAGCGCGTTTTCCACCAGGACGCCGGCCTGGGTGAGCCTGTTGAGCAGTGAGGACTTGCCCGCATTGGTGTAGCCGACAATGGCGACCGAGGGCACTTCGTTGCGCTTCCGGTTTGCCCGCTTGGCTTCCCGGGCCGGGAGCATTCCCTTGATTTCCTTGCGAAGCTTGGCCATGCGGTCGCGGATGCGCCGGCGGTCCAGTTCGATCTTGGTTTCACCCGGTCCGCGGGAGCCGATGCCGCCGCCTGCGGCACCCACTCGGCCGCCGGCCTGGCGCGACATGGAGTCGCCCCAGCCGCGCAGTCGCGGTAGGAGGTATTCGAGCTGCGCCAGTTCGACCTGGGCACGCCCCTCGTGGCTCTTGGCATGCTGGGCGAAAATGTCCAGGATCAGCGCGGTCCGGTCGATGACCTTGACCTTGACGACGTCTTCGAGCGCACGGCGCTGTGACGGGGAAAGCTCGGAGTCGATGATGACGGTGTCCGCGCCCGTGGCGGCCACGATCTCACGCAGTTCCATTGCCTTGCCCGAACCCAGGAAGGTTCCGGGGTCCGGCTTGGCGCGACGTTGCACGATGCCGTCCAGCACCTCGGAGCCGGCCGTCTCGGCCAGGGCGGCGAGTTCGCGCAGGGAGTTTTCGGCGTCCTGGGCGGTGCCTTCGTTCCAGATCCCGGCCAGCACCACGCGCTCGAGGCGCAGCTGTCGGTATTCGACCTCTGTGACGTCCTCGAGTTCGGTGGACAGCCCCGCGACGCGGCGGAGCGCCCGGCGTTCGGCAAGATCCTCCTGTGCGCCGTCGAAAGACGAATGTTCCCGGGTCAGGTTGCTCAGCGCCTGGGCGCGGCCCGAGAAGATTCCCTCGTGCTCGGGCGCCCCGAAATGCTTGCTCTTATCGGCGACCGAATGGTCGCTGGCAAGAATCCGTTCAATGGCGGCCTTGATCTGCGCCTCGTCCATGTCGTTGTCGTGTGGACCGGAATGCTGTGAGTTGGTCATGTTCCCCTTTGCGTGCTGTATTCCAGAATAGTGCCCTGCGCCGACAGATGCGCCGTATTCGTGTGCTTGATCATCATGAGAGTTCATGTGTTGTCCTTCGATGGATTCTTTCGAGGGGGTCCACCGCATGCTGGGTCAATGAAGTCCGTGGGTGCCATGATGCCGGAAAGCTTGATTCGGGGCGCTTTGATATGGTGCGGCATGGCTTGGGGAGACTTGGAACTATGACTTTTCGGCGCGTGGCAGATACCCAGATTCGTCGGCCGCGGAGGCCGTCTGGTGTGTTGAAAATGCGCAACATGCGTCTTACAGGAAAGTCATAGGGAAAACTCTATCACTGCATGGGTGCGGCTCGCATTAACGTAAATCACACCCCGAATGGGCCAATACCGGCCCGCAGGGCCGTGCACGGTTTGGGATTGCGACCCCCGGGCGGTTAACCTGCCAACATGAGCTCGGATCATTATTTCAGCGCGCAACCGTCAAAACCGGAAAAGCGACGCACCATCAGCGTCGAACTGGGCGGTGCAACCCGCAAGGTCGAAACGTCCGGCGGCATCTTCAGCCCGGACAGGATCGACAAGGGTACAGCCGTGCTCTTGGACTCGGTTCCGGAACCTTCAACGACCGGAAACCTGCTTGATATCGGCTGCGGCTGGGGACCGATCGCACTGAGCCTGGCGCTGGCTTCCCCGGAGGCCACGGTCTACGCGGTCGACGTCAACGAGCGCAGCATAGGCTTGACGCGCGACAACGCACGCTCGTTGGGGCTTGGCAATGTCAAGGCCTCGCTGCCCGAGGAGGTCGACGCGGCCACCACCTTCGACACCATCTGGTCGAATCCGCCCATCCGCATCGGCAAGGAAGCGCTCCACGAGCTGCTCCTGCTGTGGCTGCCGCGTCTGGCACCGGGCGGAACCGCATGGCTTGTCGTCCAGAAGAACCTCGGCGCCGACTCGCTGCAGAAGTGGATTGGAACCGTGATGCCCGAGTCTTGGGCGGTTGAACGCACCTCGACGGACAAGGCCTTCCGCACGATCCGAATCCACCGTCCGCAGGAAGCCTAACTTCACACGCACGTACCTGTGCGCAAAACATAGAGGGCGTTGGACACCGCGGTGTCCAACGCCCTCATGCGTGTCTGGTACTAATCCGCGGAAATGCTGCCGCGGGCGACGAGCACGGCCGCCCCGCTGAGGAACACGTGTTCGGCACCCCCGGCACCCGGGGCAAACCTGATTCCCAGCACCCCGCCGGGAACCGCGACTTCCCAGTTGGCAACGTTCTGGGCATGGGCCCAGTGCCGCGTTGCCACGGCCGCAGCGCAGGCACCCGTGCCGCACGAGAGCGTCTCGCCGACGCCGCGTTCGTGCACCCGCATCCGCAGGCTGCCGCGCCCGCCCTCGACAAGGGGTTCGGCTGGCAGCACGTACTCGACGTTGGTCCCGTGGGGCGGCAACGGGTCGACAGCGGGGATGGTGAAGAGCTCGAGGTCATCGAGCTCCGCCTGGCTTGCCACGGCGACGATGGTGTGGGGGTTTCCCATGCTCACGGAGACCGCTGCACGGGGAACCGGCAATCCCTCGGTCTGCACCACGGAATCCAGCCCGGACTTGCCGGCCGCCTCCGGGTAAATGAACTCCCAGGGCCCCATGTCCACCGAGTATCCGTCGGCAAGCCGGGTCACGATCTTGAGCCCGGCCCGGGTGCCGATGAACAGTTCGGCTCCCACCGGCAAGTCGACAAGTTTCTCGCTCACGAGGAAGTGGACGAAAACACGGACGCCGTTTCCGCACATTTCGGACATCGAGCCGTCGCCGTTGCGGTAATCCATGAACCAACGGGCCTCCGGCTGGGCCTCGAGGATCTCCCGACCCTCCGCCAGGTATTTGGAGGGCACCGCACGAATGAGTCCATCGCCGCCGATGCCGCGGTGGCGGTCGCAGATTGCCGCGACCTGTTCCGGGCTCAGGTCGTGTTTGTCGTCGGGGTCGGAGATGAGCACGAAATCGTTTCCGGTGCCGTGCCCCTTCGCGTAGCTCAGCGGCCCCGCGACGGACAGAAGTGACTCGTCTTGGGCTGACAGGGGTTCCGTGGTGCTCATGTTTTTAAGGATACGGGCAGCGCAACTTGCTTGGGTATTTTGCGACGCCGCCCGGCGGTCCTCAGGTCGCGCGAATCCGTTCGAGGACGTCAGCGACCAATGCGGCGCTGAGCGGGTCGAACCATTGCACGCGTTCATCGGCGTTGAACCAGGTGACTTGCCTGCGTGCGAACTGACGGGTGGCAATCACGGTCTTCTCGGCGGCCTCGGCCTGGTCCATGGTCCCGTCGAGCACGGCCAGGAACTGTGCGTAACCGATGGCCCGCGAGGCCGTCTTGCCCTCGCGCAGGCCCGCGGCGTCCAGACGGCGAACCTCGTCCAGCAGTCCCAGTTCCTGCATCTTCGCCACGCGCAGCTCCAGCCGCTGGTGCAATAGTGCACGATCCAAGTTC
Organism: Paeniglutamicibacter sp. NPDC012692; assembly: GCF_042901625.1. NCBI lineage: Bacteria > Bacillati > Actinomycetota > Actinomycetes > Micrococcales > Micrococcaceae > Paeniglutamicibacter > Paeniglutamicibacter sp. NPDC012692. The sequence continues at coordinate 250,784 of NZ_JBIBDE010000006.1, read as the reverse complement.
AGCCCGATCTGCACGGCCGGGGCGTGGTACTCGCGTTCCGGCATGAAGGAGCTGAACGGCTTTCCGCTGATTTCGTGGACCTCGAGGGCACGGATCATCCGGCGCTCATCGAGGTTGCGTGCGGCGGAGGCAGGATCCACCGCGGCAAGGCGCCGCGCCAGCGGCCCGGGGCCGTGCTCGCGGGCCTCGAGCTCAAGGCGTTGGCGCACTTCCGGGTCGGTGGGCGGGAAGTCGATTTCATCCAGCGCCGCACGCACGTAGAGGCCCGAACCTCCGACCAGGATGGGTACCGTTCCCCGGGATCGGATTTCGTCGAATGTCCGGCGCGCGTCGGCCTGGAATCGGGCAACGCTGGCCTCCTCCCGGACATCCATGATGTCCAGCAGGTGGTGAGGGATCCCGCCGCGTTCGGCAACGGACAGCTTCGCCGTGCCGATGTCCATTCCTCGGTAGAACTGCAGGGCGTCGGCGTTGACGATTTCCCCGCCAAGTTCCCGGGCAATGGCAATCGAGAGGTCCGATTTACCCGTCCCGGTTGGTCCAATCACGGCGATAACCGGGAGAGTCATGTGCAACGACTACTTTCTGGTGGGCAGAAGCGGCATACCAAGGGAAACGCCCTTGGTGCCTGAGGAACCGGTGGCGGGTGCGCCACAGGAATCGGCTTGCGAGCGGTCCCAGGCGTCGCCGGCCCGCGAGCGGCGCACCGAGTACTCCGCCAGGCCCGCCGGGTCGGAGACCAGGTGGAAGGCCGCGGCCTCGGTGATCGGAAGGGTCACCAGATCGCCGGGGCGCGGGGTCTCCCCACCCTCGGGAATTGAGAAGTGCACGAGCCGCTGGTCGGTGGATCGTCCACTGAGCCGCTGGGTTTCCGAGGCCTTCTTGCCCGACTGGGCGGTGACCATGACCTCGACGGTCCGGCCAACCTGCTTGGCGTTTTCCTCCGCGCAGATTCGGTCCTGGAGCGCGGTCAGGCGTTCGTAGCGTTCCTGCACAACGGCCTTGGGCAGCTGGTCCTCCAGCTCGGCGGCGGGCGTGCCGGGGCGCTTGGAGTACTGGAAGGTGAAGGCGCTGGCGAAGCGTGAGGCTTCAACGACGTCAAGGGTCGCTTGGAAATCCTCCTCGGTTTCCCCGGGGAAACCGACGATGATGTCGGTGGTGATCGCGGCATGCGGGATGTTCTCCCGCACCTTCTCGAGGATGCCCAGGAACTTCTTGGACCGGTACGAGCGTCGCATGTCCTTGAGCACCTTGTCGGAGCCCGACTGCAGGGGCATATGAAGTTGCGGCATGACGTTGGGCGTCTCGGCCATCGCTTCGATGACATCGTCGGTGAACGCGGCGGGGTGCGGGCTGGTGAAACGGACGCGTTCCAGTCCCTCGATCCGGCCGCAGGCACGCAGCAGCTTGCCGAAGGCCAGCCGGTCCCCGAACTCCACGCCGTAGGAATTCACGTTCTGTCCCAGCAGGGTCACCTCGATGACCCCGTCGGCGACCAGGGCCTCGATCTCGGCGAGGATCTCCCCCGGGCGGCGGTCGCGTTCCTTGCCGCGCAGCGAGGGCACGATGCAGAACGTGCAGGTGTTGTTGCAGCCCACGGAAATCGAGACCCAGCCCGAGTGCACCGAGTCCCGCTTGGTCGGAAGCGTGGACGGGAAGACCTCAAGGGACTCAAGGATTTCCAGTTGGGCCTTGTTGTTGTGACGGGCCCGGTCCAGCAGTGCCGGCAGCGAGCCGACGTTGTGGGTGCCGAAGACGACGTCCACCCAGGGGGCCTTGCGAAGGATCGTTTCGCGGTCCTTTTGTGCCAGGCAGCCACCGACGGCGATTTGCATTTCCGGACGCTTTTCCTTGACCTGTGCCAGCAGTCCGAGGTTTCCGTACAGCTTGTTGTCTGCGTTCTCACGCACCGCGCAGGTATTGAAGACCACGACGTCCGCGGTGTCGCCATCGGGCTGCTTCAGGACTAGCCCCGTCGACTCCAGCAGGCCGGAGAGCCGCTCCGAATCGTGTACGTTCATCTGGCAGCCGTATGTTCGCACCTCGTACGTGCGCAGGGGATCAGCCGATTTTCTTTCAGTGGAAGTAGGAATGCTCACAGTCACCTACCAAGCGTACCCAATCTTCATCGGCCCGACCCGGAGGGGCCCGCCCTAGTAGGGTTCTTGGCCGAACTGCTCTTCCCAGGCCTCGTTGACGATGCGGTATGCCATCGACGGGGAATACCCCTTGCGGGCCAGCATGCCCACAAGCCTGCGGACGCTCTTGTCCTTGTCCAGTCCCATGGACGGGGCCCGCAGCTTCCGTTCCACCAGATCCCTGGCCGTCGCTTCCTCGGATTCCTCGTCGATTTGTTCCAGCGCGTTCTCCGCCAGGTCCCCCTCGATGCCCTTGTCGCGCAGTTCGCGCCTGATGGCGGAACGGGCGAGTCCGCGGCTGCGGGCGCGCGAACGCACCCAGCTTTCGGCAAACGAATTGTCGTCCACCAGCTGGATCTCTTCGAAACGGTCGAGCAGCTCTTCCGCGATGCGAGCCGGGATTTCCTTTTCCAACAGTTTTTTCATCAGCTGGGCCCGGCTCTTTGACGACGCGGTGAGCTGGCGCAGGAGAATCCCACGCCCCTTGGTTGCGTACTGTTCGTCGCTCAGCTCGACGGGTTCTGCCGCGGTCTTCTCCCTTTTTGTGCCGGCCGAACTCGAGGCTCCGTAGCGGGCACCGCGGGCGCCTCGTGAGGCAGAGTCGCCTCGCGCGCCGGTGCGCTTGCTGCGCCCGGCATAGGCCTGGCGTTCACCGAATTCTTTCTTCGGTTCAGGCGGGCCCGGGGCAAGGTCGGCCGGCGGGGCTTCGAAGGCAACGGGCGATTGCGCCCATTGCGGCATTTCGTCAGGCGTACCCCACTCGGAATTGCCGTCGGCTGGAAATGACCAAAGCGGTCGTTCGGAACCCTGTGGGGTACCGGACGAACCGCCCTGGTGCTGTTTGGAACTCACGAAACTAGGAATCCTTGACGATGCGCAACGCATCTTCCCCGTCGTCGCTGGCGGCCTGGCCGATGCCCAGCTTTTCGAGGATCTGGCGTTCAAGTTCGTTGGCCAGATCCGGATTGTCGCGCAGGAACTTCCGCGCGTTTTCCTTGCCCTGGCCGAGCTGGTCGCCGTCGTAGGTGAACCATGCGCCGGACTTCTTGACGAAGCCCTGCTCCACGCCGATATCGATGAGGCTTCCCTCTCGGGAAATACCCAGACCGTAGATGATGTCGAATTCGGCCTGCTTGAAGGGCGGAGCCATCTTGTTCTTGACGATCTTGGCACGCGTACGGTTGCCAACCGGGTTGGTGCCTTCCTTCAGGGTTTCGATGCGGCGAACATCGATTCGGACCGAGGCGTAGAACTTGAGTGCCTTACCACCGGTCGTGGTTTCCGGGCTACCGAACATCACACCGATCTTTTCACGCAACTGGTTGATGAAGATCGCAGTCGTGCGAGTTTGGCTCAACCGGCCCGTGATCTTTCGCAGTGCCTGGCTCATCAAGCGAGCCTGCAGGCCAACGTGGCTGTCGCCCATCTCGCCTTCGATTTCGGCTCGTGGAACCAACGCGGCCACGGAGTCGATCACGATGATGTCGATGGAGCCGGAACCCACGAGCATGTCCATGATTTCCAGGGCCTGCTCACCGGTGTCCGGCTGGGAAACCAACAGGGCGTCGGTGTCCACGCCGAGCTTCTTGGCGTATTCGGGGTCCAATGCGTGTTCAGCATCGATGAATGCGGCAATGCCGCCGAGCTTCTGGGCACTGGCAACGGCGTGCAGTGCAACGGTGGTCTTACCCGAGGATTCCGGGCCGTAGATCTCCACGACTCGGCCACGGGGAAGTCCGCCTATGCCCAGCGCAATATCCAGTGCGACCGATCCGGTGGGAATGGTGGCGATGGGCGCACGCGTGTCGTCGCCCAAGCGCATGACAGATCCCTTGCCGAATTGCTTATCAATCTGCGCAAGTGCCGCTTCGAGGGCCTTCTCGCGATTGTTGCCTGCTGCGGCCATCATTCACCTCGGTTGTTAGGGCCATATTGGCCAATACTCTTTGTCTGTCCACGAGCGTACGACTACTGGCCGACACTTTGGTATTCGGGTGTTCAAGCTGTGGAAAACCGATGTCGGAGACCCAACGAACTTTCACCATGAACAATACACTCTTCCGAACAGATATTCGAACACTTGGAGCGGGTGTCCCGGAAATTCCTAGCGGTCCTTGGGCGGAAGGTCCTTGCCCAGGCGTCGCTCCGGCGGCACGTCCTGCATGTTGCAGATGGCCAGCCACACCGCCCTGGGTGGGGTTCCGCGGTTCAGCGCGTCTTCGGCGGTTACCCCGCCAACCTCGGCCAGCACCAAGCTGGAAGCCAGCGTGCGGGAATAGCCCGCACCAAATTCGTCATCCATCAGACGCCAGAAATCACTCAATCGCACTGGGCAATTGTGCCATGTACCGCCGCGTGCCCGCTGTGCGCCGGTTGGTGGCGCGCATTAAAAGACTTGGCCTCCGGGTCCCGGCTCGAAAGCCGGGAACCCGAAGGCCAATCATTGTCCCCTGGGGCACACACCCACCCGGGGTCTGAAAACGTTAGTTAGTGGCTCGGTGCAAGACGCTTGCCGAGATCCCCGGCGAATTCGCTGGTGAGATCCACGGGAACGGTATCCGGGATGGTGATGCCTTCGGCGATGGCCACGCGGTCGCTGACTTCGCGAAGCATCAGCGAAAGCGGAACCTCCAAGGCGCTGCAGATCGAGGAGAGCAGTTCGGACGAAGCTTCCTTCTGTCCGCGTTCGACCTCGGAAAGGTATCCAAGGGAAACACGAGCGCTATGGGAAACTTCACGCAGGGTACGACCCTGGCGCTGACGAACGTCGCGGAGGACGTCACCGATTTCGTGTCGTAGGACTACCATCTTGCGCTCCTCTTTTTCGCGGCGGACCTCGCTCTGTAGGCCCACATCACGCCAACGGACCACACCGTTTACCGATACTGGTTGCTTGACCATGTGCATTGCCTTTGTTCTCCGGTCCTATTGCCTTTGTGGGGCGATCGGTGCGGACACTTGATGTGCCCGTCATGGGGTACAACTACGAATAATCGTAGTTTGTTCCCACGACCCCCACCCTATCCAGAGCCGGGGTCGATATTCCACAACATTATTGAATGGGTCAACAACTATGTCATAAACCGCATTGATAGCTACATTGCCCCATCAACCTGTGTGGTAACTGAGCGAATCGTGGAAATGAGCAGTGTTAAAGCTGCGGCGGTCGCCGCGGCCCGAATCCGTGCCCGATCGCCCTGAAAATGATACTCGGCAGAACCGCTGCCGCCCGGATGGGCAAAGCCGAGGAAAACCGTGCCAACTGCCTTGCCGTCGTGGGGATCCGGACCGGCAACCCCCGTGGCGGAAACCGCGACGTCGCTGAGGCAGCATTCCCTGGCGCCGACCGCCATCTGGCGGGCCACCTCGCCGTCGACCGACCCCTTGGATTCCAGGAGCTCCCGGTCGACGGACAACACGCGCGCCTTGACCTCGCTGCTGTAGCTCACGACCCCGCCCTGCAGCACCACCGAGGCGCCGGGCACCTCCGCCAGCGTCGCGGCAATCAGGCCGGCGGTCAGCGACTCGGCCGTGGCGAGGCTCAGCCCGGCCTCAACCGCGGCGGCGATCACCTCGCGGGCCAGCGTGTTGCCCTCCGCCTGTTCAGGCATTGAATCCATGGGGTCTGCTCCGGCTTCCGCTTAGGCCTTGCTGCCAGGGTTCTTCAGGTGCTGTGCGCGCAGCTGCCACGCCTTGACGAGGTAGTCGACGCCGGTGACCACTGTGACGATCAGTGCGAGCCACATCACGCCGACGGCGACGAACCACAGCCAGGTGACGGTGTGGGTCCACGGCAGCAGGTAGAGCAGGATCGCCACGGCCTGCAGCACCGTCTTGAGCTTGCCGCCCTTCGACGCTGCCATCACGCCGTAGCGGATGACGACAAAGCGCACGAGCGTGATGCCCCATTCGCGCACCAGGATCACCACGGTGATCCACCACGGCAGCTCCCCCAGCACGGAGAACAGCACCAGGGCCGATCCGGTGAGCAGCTTGTCCGCGATGGGGTCGGCGATCTTGCCGAAGTTGGTGATCAGCCCGCGGCTGCGCGCCAGGTCCCCGTCGAGCTTGTCGGTGTAGATGGCCAGCGCGAACAGACCGAAGGCCACCCAGCGCAACCAGCCGTACTGCTGGTGGTCGGCCAGCAACGCCCAGATGAAAAACGGGACCATGAAGATGCGCAGCGTGGTGAGCACGTTGGCGATGTTCAGGTTCGGAACGGGCTTCTGGGCTGGGCTTTCCGGGGAATCACTCACGTCTCTAGGTTACCTTCCGGTGAGGTTCCAGGCGTCTTCCGAGCCCTCGTCGTCTGCACCGTCGTGGTAGTCGACGGCCTGGGCGTAGGAGTCCAGGTCCTCCGCCACCAGGTCGGTCCCGTAGTGGTTGGCGTTGGCGTTCTCCGCCAGCGCGGCTTCCTGAGCCGTCGGGACCACGTCGCCGGCCGGGGTCTCGTCCCCGCGCATCGCGGCAAGCACCGCGGGCAGGTCGTCCGGCTTGACCAGCACGTCGCGGGCCTTGGAGCCCTCCGACGGGCCCACGACGCCGCGCGATTCGAGCAGGTCCATGAGGCGGCCTGCCTTGGCAAAGCCGACGCGCAGCTTGCGCTGCAACATCGAGGTGGAGCCGAACTGGGTGGTGACGACCAGCTCGGTGGCCTGCAGCAGCAGCTCCAGGTCGTCTCCGATGTCGTCGTCGATCTGCTTCTTGGGCGTCTCGGCGGCGACGTCGCTGCGGTACTCGGCCTTCAGCTGGCCCTTGACGTGCTCGACGACCGCGTGGATCTCCGACTCGGTGACCCAGGCGCCCTGCACGCGCATGGGCTTGGAGGTGCCCATGGGCAGGAAGAGCGCGTCGCCCTGGCCCAGCAGCTTTTCCGCGCCGGGCTGGTCGAGCACCACGCGGGAGTCGGTGACCGAGGAGGTCGCGAACGCCATGCGCGAGGGCACGTTGGCCTTGATCAGGCCGGTGACCACGTCCACCGACGGGCGCTGGGTGGCCAGCACCAGGTGGATGCCGGCGGCACGGGCCAGCTGGGTGATGCGGACGATCGAGTCCTCGACGTCGCGCGGGGCGACCATCATGAGGTCGGCGAGCTCGTCGACGATGACCAGCAGGTACGGGTAGGGCTTCATGACCCGCTTGGAGCCCTCGGGCGGGATGACCTTGCCGTTCTTCACGGCCTTGTTGAAGTCGTCGACGTGCTTGAAGCCGAAGTTGGCGAGGTCGTCGTAGCGGGTGTCCATCTCCTTGACCACCCACTGCAGCGCCTCGGCTGCCTTCTTGGGGTTGGTGATGATCGGGGTGATCAGGTGGGGAACGCCCTCGTAGGCGGTGAGTTCCACGCGCTTGGGGTCGACCATGACCATGCGGACCTCGTCCGGGGTGGCGCGCATCAGGATCGAGGTGATCATCGAGTTCACGAACGAGGACTTGCCCGCGCCGGTGGCGCCGGCGACCAGGAGGTGCGGCATCTTGGCGAGGTTGGCGACGACGAAGCCGCCCTCCACGTCCTTGCCCACGCCCATGACCATCGGGTGGTCGGTCTTGCGGGCGTTGTGGCTGCGCAGCACGTCGCCGAGCACCACGATTTCCTTGTCCGCGTTCGGGATCTCGATGCCGATCGCGGACTTGCCCGGGATCGGGGACAGGATGCGCACGTCGGAGGAGGCGACGGCGTAGGAGATGTTCTTGGACAGCGCGGTGACGCGCTCCACCTTGGTGCCGGGGGCCAGCTCGATCTCGTAGCGGGTGACCGTCGGGCCGCGGGAGAACCCGGTGACCTTCGCGTCGACCTTGAACTGGGTGAGCGTGTCGGTGAGCGCGGCGACCACCGCGTCGTTGGCCTCGGAGCGTTCCTTGGACGGCGGGCCTGCCGGCAGGTAGTCGGAGGAGGGCAGCGTGTAGGTGACGTCGCCGGAGAGCTGGAGCTGCTCGGTGCGCGCCGGGATGGGAGGCAGCGGGGTCGCGGAGGGGCGCGAGGGCACCTGCGGCACGGCCGTGGTCGCCACGTCGTCCGCGCCGAAGTTGGTCAGGTCGATCGCGCTCATGGCCTGGGTGTCGGCCTCGGGCTCTTGGCCCAGGCCGACCTGGTCCATGATCGCGGCCATCTCGAGCTCGGCCTTGGTCGGCCGGCGCACGCCGGGGCGGACGGACGGTTCCCGGTAGCCGGGCTCGACTGCTTCGTCGTAGAGGTCCACGGACGGGTCCTGGGCCATCGGCAGGCCGTGGTCGTCGGTGATGACGGCGGTGTCGTAGGCCCCCTCGCCGGAGTTGCCCAGCAGGTCCTCGGCGGCCGGGGCCTCGTCGCGGTCCTTGCCGAAGAGCCGGGTCTTCTTCCGCGGCTTCTTGGCCGCGGGCAGCTCGTCGTATAGGTAGGACTGGTCGTGTTCCTCGGCGTCGAGCTGGACGCCGCGGCGGGTCGGGGCCGGGGCGCCGTCCGGGTCCTGGCCCATGAGCTTGTCGTAGCCCTCGCGAATGCGCTCGGGGACCTGCTTGATGGGGGTGGCGGTGAGGATCAGCAGGCTCAGCAGCGCGAGCGCGACCATGACCGCCATGGCGCCGGGGGCCTTGATGATCCCCGCCAGCGGGACGGTGGCCAGGGCGCCGAGCACGCCGCCGGCGGCCCAGAGATCGTCGAAGGAGGCGTTCAGGGCAGGCATTCCGCCGACCACGTGGGCGATGCCGGAACCGGCCAGGGTCAGCAGGGCCAGGCCGATGCCCACCCGGTTGTTGGCGCGGTGCTCCTCCGGCCAACGGAAGAGCCTGATGGCGCCGATCAGCAGGATCGGCGGCATGAAGGCAGCCATGAACCCGAACGTGCCCCCGGCCACGGAGTGCACGAACGTGCCGTACCAGCCGACCCCGCGCAGCCCCCACCATTCGACCGAGGCGATGACCACGGCCAGGATGACCAGGAACAGGCCGGTGCCGTCGCGGCGCACCTCGTAGGGAGGGTGCACGTCGCGGCCGATCTTGCGGAAGGCGCCGGCCACCACGCGGGCGACGCCCATCCAGGCCGAACGGATCATGCGCACCGGCAGCGGGAAGTCGTGCACCGGCGAAGCGGGTGCGCTCTTTGCCGTCTTGGTGCTCTTGGATCGTGACCCGGCGCCGCTCGAGGAGCGCGCAGGGGCCTTCGAGTTGCCGGAGGGAGTGCGGGTGGCCATGAGTGCAAGGCTACCGTGAATCCATGGACCGCACCCGGATTTACACGCGCAAAAGCCCCCGGAATCCACGCGTGGAGCGCAGAATTCCGGGGGCTTTCACAAGCCGGTGTGAGGTATTGAACTACCCCGTGCGGGGCTGTTTAGGCCTCGAGCACGACCGGCACGATCATCGGCTTGCGGCGCAGCTTGCGCGAAACCCATGAACCGATGACGCGGCGGACGATCTGCTGCAGCTGCTGCGTGGTGTGCGTCGGGTTGTTGCGCACCGCGTCCTGCAGGGCCTCGGCGATCTTCGGCCGGATCTCGTCAAACACGCTGTCGTCCTCGGCCACGCCGCGGGCGTGGATCTCGGGGCCGGAAATCAGCTTGCCGGACTGGCGGTTGATCACGGAGATCACCGAGATGAAGCCCTCCTCGGCCAGCGTGACGCGGTCCTTGAGGTCCTCGTCGGTGATGGTGCCGACCTTGGAGCCGTCCACGTACACGAACCCGCAATCGACCTGGCCGACGAGCTTCGCCACGCCGTCCTTGAGGTCCACGACGGAGCCATCCTCGGTGAGCAGCACGTTCTGGGCCGGGACACCGGACTGCGCCGCGAGGCGCGCGTTGGCGATCAGGTGGCGGGTCTCGCCGTGCACCGGCATGACGTTCAGCGGCTGCAGGATGTTGTAGCAGTAGAGCAGCTCGCCGGCCGAGGCGTGGCCGGAGACGTGCACCTTGGCCATGCCCTTGTGGATGACGTCAGCGCCCAGGCGCATCAGGCCGTTGATCACGCGGAACACCGAGTTCTCGTTGCCCGGGATCAGTGAGGAAGCCAGGATGACGGTGTCGCCCGGGCCCACCTGGATGCGGTGGTCGCCGGTGGCCATGCGGGAGAGCGCGGCCATCGGTTCGCCCTGCGAACCGGTGGACATCAGCACGACCTTGTTGTCAGGCAGCTTGTCCACGTTCTTCATGTCCACCAGGATTCCCGGCGGGATGTGCAGGTAGCCGAGCTTCTCGGCGATGGTCATGTTGCGGACCATCGAGCGGCCGATGAAGGCCACCTTGCGCCCGTGGACCTGTGCGGCGTCGATGACCTGCTGCACGCGGTGCATGTGCGAGGAGAACGAAGCGACGATGATGCGCTTGCGCGCGCGGCCGAAGAGGCCCTCGAGCACCGGGCCGATTTCCTTTTCCGCGGTGGTGAAGCCGGGGACGTCCGCGTTGGTCGAGTCGGGCATGAACAGGTCAACGCCCTCGTCGGCCAGGCGCGCGAAGTGGCGCAGGTCGGTGATGCGGCCATCCAGCGGCAGCTGGTCCATCTTGAAGTCGCCGGTGTGCAGCACGTTGCCGGCATCGGTGCGGATGAACACGGCAAGCGCGTCCGGGATCGAGTGGTTGACGGCAACGAACTCGGTCTCGAACGGACCGAAGGTCTCCACGTCGCCCTCGACGACCTGGCGCAGCACCGGCTTGATGCGGTGCTCCTCCAGCTTGGCCGAGATCAGCGCAAGGGTCAGCCGCGAGCCGATCAGCGGGATGTCCCCGCGCAGGCGCAACAGGTACGGAACGGCGCCGATGTGGTCCTCGTGGCCGTGCGTGAGCACGAGCCCGACGACGTCGTCCAGGCGGTCCTTGATGTAGCTGAAATCGGGCAGGATGACGTCGACGCCCGGCTGGTGCTCCTCGGGGAAGAGCAGGCCGCAGTCGACGATCAGCAGCTTGCCGTCGATTTCGAAGACGGCCATGTTCCGCCCGATCTCACCCAGGCCACCGAGCGGCACGATGCGCAGGGTGCCCGGTTGAAGCTTGGGCGGCAGGGAGTGGAGCACCGGTTCGGTGACCCCAACGGAAGATTCGGTCATGAATTGCTTACCTTTCTAGAGCTCCCATCCGCCCTCGCGCAAATCGGTGCGGATGGAATCGAGTTCCGCTTCCGACGGTGCCACAAGCGGCAGCCGGACAACGGTGTTCGGCAGGACACCCTGCCAGTGAAGAATGTGCTTTGCCGAGACGGCGCCCTGGATGTGGCTCATCACGGCGCGCTGGATCGGGTCCAGGGCAAAGTGGGTGGCGCGGGCCGTGGCCAGGTCGCCTGCGAGCATGGCGTCGACCAGGATGCGGTACTGGGCCGCTGCGATGTGCGCGGTCACCGAGACGACGCCCACGGCGCCGGCCGCCATCAGCGGCAGGGTTAGCCCGTCGTCGCCCGAGTAGACGTCGAGGTCGGTGGCGCCCAGCACCGTGGTGGTCGACTGGTAGTCGGCCTTCGCGTCCTTCAGCGCCACGATGTTCTGGTGCTTGGACAGCTCGATGATGGTTTCGGGTTCGATCGGGATGCCCGCGCGGCCGGGGATGTCGTAGAGCATGACGGGCAGGTCGGTAGCGGAGGCGACGGCCTCGAAGTGGGCCTTGACGCCTGCCTGCGACGGCTTGTTGTAATACGGGGTGACGAGCAGCAGTCCGTCGATGCCGCCCAGCGCCGCGGCGCGCTGGGAGAGGCTGATGGAGTGGCGGGTGTCGTTGGTGCCGGTTCCGGCGATGATCTTGGCGCGGTCGCCCACTGCGTCGCGCACGGCCGCGAACATGGCGAGGTTTTCCTCGTCGGTCAGCGTCGAGGTTTCGCCGGTGGTGCCGGTGACCACAAGGCCGTCGCAGCCGTCGTCGACAAGCTTGTTCGCCAGCTTGGCGGTTGCTTCGTAGTCGACCTCCCCGTTGTCCTTGAAGGGGGTCACCATGGCGGTGAGCACCGTTCCCAGGGTGTAATTCGGACGTGGGGTATTCAACGCAGATTCAGCCATGACATCAACGTTACACTTTGCGCGCCCCAACGGTTCATTCGGCGCCAGGCAATAGGCTGTAACAATGACCGAAACTTCGTCCCGGGGAGCCAAGGCCGGAAGCCGCGGTGCGCGCCCGGCGGGCGGATCCCCTCGCATCCTCGGCGTGGACCTGGCAAGGGCCGTTGCGCTGGTCGGCATGATGGCGGTGCACATCCTGCCGCTGCGCGTGGCACTGGCCGGGGACGGGTTTGCCCCGTCCTGGGCCGCGACAATCTTCTCCGGGCGGGCCTCGGCCCTGTTCGTCTTGCTTGCGGGCGTCGGCCTCGCGCTGCTCACCGGCGGCGCGGCCGGCCCTGCCCCGGGCAAGATCGGCGCCCTGCGGCGCAGCGTGCTCATCCGGGCCTGGCTGATCGCCCTGCTCGGATTCGGCCTCGGGGCCCTGGACACGAATGTCGCCGTCATCCTGGTGCACTACGCGCTGCTTTTCCTCGCGGCGATCCCGTTCCTGAACATGCGCCGGCGGGCGCTGGCTTGGTGGGCCGCCGGCTGGCTGCTGCTCTCCCCCTTGCTCTACTACGTGCTGCGCCCGTGGGTCGAGGGACTCACGGATCCGTTCCGGCTGGGCAACTCCCCCGGCTTCAGCGACCTCGGGACCCCGCTGGTGTTCCTGGCGGACGTGTTGCTGACCGGCTACTACCCGTTGCTGGTGTGGTTCGGCTTCCTGCTCACCGGCCTGTTCGTCGGCCGGCTGGCCCTCTCCCGGCCGCCGGTGGCGCTGGGCCTGCTGGTTGCGGGTTCGGTGATGGCCGTGGGGGCACGGATTGGTTCCGAGTGGCTGCTGGAGAGCCCCGGGGCGCTCAAGGCGCTTCGCTCGGCGACCGAGCTCAACGCCAACGGTCTCGAGGTTGCCCTGGCGACAGGCCAGCGGCTGGACGGCGCCATGGGCACACCCTGGTTCCTGGCAATTTCCGCGCCGCACAGCGGCGCCCCGCTGGATGTCATGCACGTGACGGGCTGCGCGCTGGCTGTCCTCGGCGCGGCCCAGCTCCTGTGCATGGCGTTTTCCGCCCTGCTGGGCGGAGTCGGCCAGATGCTGCTGTGGCCGTTGACCGGGGCCGGTGCCGCAACCCTCACGATCTATGCCGGGCATTTGGTGGCGCTTGACCTGTTCAGCGATATCTCGGCTCCCCTGCCAAGGAACGCGCTGTTCATCATCTACGTCGTGGCAGCGCTGTTGCTGGGGCTGCTGCTGAAGTTCATCGGGCGCCGCGGTCCGCTCGAGGCGTTGGTGCACAGCGTTTCGACAACGCTTTCCGGAAGCAAGTAGCCCCCTGCCGAGGATCCGATTCCAGGGTGGCGGGCGGCAGCTAGTCCTGGCTCCAGGCGCCGTGCCAGTAGGCGGCTTGTTCCCCGTGTTGGCGGATGATCCGGTCTCCCGCTGTGTCGGCGACGGGCCACAGGTCGATCCGGTACCGGTCGATGGCTTCGGCGTCCTCGAAGATGCAGTCCGCGTCCTTTGCCGCATCCATGTTGATGCCCGCATAGCGCAGTCGGTAGCGGCCGTGCGGGATCGGCATCGGATCCCGGGACGGTTCTCCCCACTCAGTCAGGCATAGCTCTCCGGCCACCTCGAGCGGGACTTCCACGGCTTCCTCCCACTCCTCGGAAAGGGCGGGTTCGCTGTCATTCAGATGAATCGAGAGCCCGACGTGCCCGGTGAGCAGTCCCGTCGTGAAGAAGAGCAGCGGCGCAGCGGCGGCACCGCACAGGCCCTTGGCCTGTCCCCGGAACGCATCGCCCATGTCAATCTCAATGAGATCCTCGGGATGGATGTAGAACTGCGAGTAGGCCACGTTGATCGTCCCGTTGAACAATTCCAGGCGTTCCTCCAGATCGGCTTAAGCACTGGTCACCCAGCGTATCGGCAGACCGTCCGAGGTGTGGATGAACACGGAGAGGGACTCGCACAACCCGCTCTGGCCCACGCCACGCGGCTACTCCCGAAGTGTTGGTGCAACTGCCTCGGATACGGCACCGATGGTCTCAAAGCTGAAGATGACACACTCCATCCGCACTCCGCCTTGGGACTTGTAGAATTCCAGCGCGTGGGGGTCGGCTGCCTCGGCCGGCACGAACACCGTGGCAATCCCGGCGCTCGCCGCATCGTCGATGACTGCTTGCATGAGCTGCCGTCCCAGGCCTGTGCGCTGATGTTCGGAGTCGACGGCAAAATCGTAAATCATGAGTTCGTTGTCCATGGAGCGTGTCATGGGCAGGACGTGGGCGGTGAGGCCTCCAAGTACGGCGTCGTCAACGAGCACCGCGTAGGCCCAGAACGACGGATTGGCCAGCAGCGCGTCCACGTAGTCCCGATCCAAGGCCGCTGCCGGTTCCTCGAAAACCTCCGACATGAGCTCGAACATCTTGATTGTCCGATCCGTGTCCGTCTCGCCCAGCCTCACGATTCGTCTACTCATCAAATAGCCTTTCTGCCGCGCATCGCCCCCTCTCGTTGGAAGGCGAGGGGGCGGCCCCACGATTTCGATCCTAGGTCCCCCGTGACGTGGCGGGCTAGAGGCATCTCCAAATGCGATGCGGCAGACCCCGCAACGTGCTGCCGAAAACCGGCGAAGGTGCTTCCCGGCAGCGGAAACAAAAGGGGCGCTGAGGGGCTGCCGGCTAAGGACCAGAAACCAGGGTGACGACAAAGATGGTCGCTGGAATCAAGGCAATTCCCCAGATGCCCGAGGCGATCATCCACCCCGGGTGGTCTTTTCGCGCGGCAAGCCAAGCGCCGACCAGACCCAGGACCGCGGGTGCAGCAAGGAACCACGTGGACAGCGGGTTCCCGTCGCTTCCAACAAACAGTATGAGCAGCGTGATGACAAGTCCCAAAGCCATGCACCCCACGTGGCGATGGGCTGTTCGTGCTTGCCGGCCTGCGGGTTTATCGAAGTCATGGGTCGATTCTTCCACGGACGCGACCCTGGTTGTCTGGCCGCGCGCGGCTAAGCGTCGATGAGCATCGCGCGCAAGGATGCGCTCACCGGAGCCGGCACCTTGAGCATGTCCAGGATGTCCCTGGCATGCGCGGCCACGTCGCGGACGATGGCGATCTTGTCGCCGAGCCAAGCCTCGGCTTCCTCCTGCGACCAAGTGGCCTGGCGATCCGCGGTCGGCGAATGGTGGGCGGCACCCGCCATGGCACGGACCGAGGCCGCATAGTCCCCCGCAACAGCGTCCGGGTCGACCCCGGCGTTGCCCAACAGCAGCGCGCAGATCATTCCGGTGCGGTCGCGACCGGCGCTGCAGTGCACCAGCACGCCCTGCTCGGCGGACGCGATGGCCTCGAGCGTCGCCCGCACCAGATGTGGTTGCAGGCGCCAGTTGTGGCTCCAGCACTCGGGCGAATCGAGGATCGGGAAGCATGCCTCCCGGAAGGCGGGATCCAGCTGGTCCTCGGTCGGCGCGTTCACGATCGAAAGGTCCCCGAGCGCCCGCGCGGCAACCTCCGGGTCCCCGTCCTGCACGCCGACCTCGTAGGGGCAACGAAGGTCCACGACCGAGGAAAGACCCCACGCACGCGCGTCGGCCCAGCCCTCGACGGTCAGGCGCTCGCGACGCGGCCCGCGCGCAATCCTGCCCAACACCGTGGCCCCGGTCGGGGAGAGTTTGGTCGGCATCCCGCCCAGGTCCCGGGCGTTGAAGTAGCCGTCCCAGGCGAGCCCCGTCATCCAACCACCAGCACGCCGTTGACCATCCGTGCCGGATGGATTGCCTTCACCCACTCGACTCTTACGGCGCCGTAGACGTGCGGGTAGAGCTCGCCGTCGCCGCCGTCCTCGTGTTTGATGTCGGTTCCGGCGGCCTCGATGGCGGGGCCGTCGAGTTCAAGCACCACCAGTTCCCCGGGATGGTCCGCATAGATGAATCCTGCGACCACCGGAAGTTGCTCCGGCGAGGAACAGTGGATGAACCCGACATCGTCGAGGCCGGCGCCACGGGTCGATCGGCTGTACACGCCGGATTCCTTGGCTTGGAGCCAGTGCTCGGTTTCGGCCAGGTGCAGGATCCTTGTCATCTCCCCAGCATAGGAGGGAGCCAAAGCGGACCAGGTGCTTGCCACGCCACGGGTATTGCCCCTGCGGCACCAGTCAGAGATGCATCCCAGCGTCCTGACCGGGATCCCTTGGACGGCGCGCTAGGGATCCCGGAGACAACCGCCGCCGGGCGCGGCCGGTGTCAGCGCAGCGGAAAGCTGGAGGGGAAGAGTTCCTGCGTCGGGCGCTTCTTGAAGTCGCTGACGCTGAAGGAAGCCATGTACTTTTCCAGGAACCGCTGCGCGCGCTCGGCGTAGGAGCCGGTGTCCACCGTCACGATCCGCTTGTCCTCCACGACCGTCCGCCCGGCGACCACCACCCGGGTGATGTCCCGGCCGTCGCAGTTCATGACCAGCGTGCGGATCGGGTCGCCGTGGGGCCCGATGTGGGTTCCGTCCAGGTCGAGCACGAAGTAGTCGGCCTGGGCCCCCGCGGCCAGCCGGCCCAGGTCGTCGCGGCCCAGCGCGTTGGCGGGGTCCAGGGTCGCGGCCCGGTAGAGGTCCTCGGCCCGGGCGCTGGTCCGGTCCCCCGTGCTTGCCTTGGTCATCCCCATGGCCAGGTCCATGGCGCGGATCATGTTCGGCGGGGCCGAATCGGTGCCCAGCACCACGCGGACGCCCTTGGCCCGGTACGCGTCGAAGTCCTCCATGCAGACGCCGTAGTGGGCGGTGGGGATCGGGCAGAAAATGACGGTGGCGCCGTGCTCGGCCAGGATCCGGACGTCGTCGCCCTGCCCGTAGCGCTCGGGCATGTGGCGGTGCCCGGGCACGGTCCAGGCATGCGGGATGAAGGTCTTCTCCTTCAGGAACCCGATCGACTCGAGGTACGGGATCGGGCGCAGCCCGGTGCGGGCGACGATCTCCCCCACCTCGAACAGGCCCTGGGCCGCGTGCAGGCGCACCGGAACACCGAGCTCGTCGGCGGCTTCACGGGTCATTTTCAGGGTCAGCTCGGTCTGCGTCTCGATGCGCGCCGGCAGCAGCGCGGTGCGGACCAACCCGCCGGCGGTGTCCTCGTAGTCCCGGCAGAACCGGATGGCCTGGGCCAGGCCGTCCAGCCCCCTGTCCTCGTCCTCGTGAAGCAGCGACGCGGTGCCGTCGGTGTAGGGGACGTGAGTGCGGTAGCTGGGGCCGAGGTACGCGCGCAGCCCGAGGTCGGTGACGGCCGAGGCCAGCTGCGCCATGTCGGCGTAGTCCTCGCACCACGGCTTGTAGGTCTCCGCGGCGATGGGCATGATCGTGGTGATGCCGTTGCGGACCAGCTGGCTGACGGCAAACTGCCGCCGGAAGAGCTCCTCCTCTTCGGTGAACACCGGGCCGTGGTCGGCCAGGTATTCCTCCGACCAGGCCAAGCCCGTGCGGCGGTCGCCCGTCGGCCACGAGTCGAAGATCGCGTGGTCGACGTCCGCCAGCGCGTTCAGGTCGATGAACCCCGGCGACACGATCGCGTTGCCCGCGTCGATTTCCACATCGACGCGGCCGGCGTAGCCGCGGCCCACGAAGACGATGAGGCCGTCCTCATGCACCAACTCGCCCCGGGGCCAGATGCAGTGGTCCCCGTTCTCGTAGCCGATGACGAAGGCCGCCCTGACCCGGGTGGTCTGACCCAATTTCTGCTCCCTTGTGTTGGTACGCGCGTCTTGGTACGTGCGGCAGAGCCGCGATCGGCCACTTGCCATGGTTCTTGCCGTTGCTAGTGGTATTGCTGCTGGTATTGCTGTGTGGAACGCCCGACGACCGGCGGACCCGTCAGGGATCCCGCCGGCCGTCGGTTCGCGAGGCGGCCGAAGGTCAGCGGCTGCGTTCCACGGAAAGGACCTTCAGCCCGTCGGCGACGACGCGCCCGTCGTGGATGACGGTGCGGTCGGTGCCCCGGTCCATGACCGTGGAGGCGACGGTTTCGCCGTCGACCAGCACCAGGTCGGCGCGGTCGCCCACGGCGACGCCCGGGCGGTCGGCCACGGAGGCCAGGCGCGGAACGTCGTGGTCCATGATCGAGGCGCCGCCGATGGTCGCCACGGCCAGGGCGTGCTCGATCAGCTCGTCCTTGCGGAAGCCGTTGACGAAGGCCAGCTGCCAGGTCCTGTCCAGCAGGTCGCAGTTGCCGTACGGGCTCCAGTAGTCCCGCTGCCCGTCCTCGCCTAGGCCGAAGCGCACCCCGGCCTCGACCAGGTCAACCAGCGGCAGGTGGTTCGAGGTGCTCGGCGCCACCGACGTCAGCGAGATGTCCAGCTCGGCGAAGGTGTCGATCAGCCGGCGGCTGGTTGCGGCGTTGACGCTGCCCAGCTCGTAGGCGTGCGAGAGGTTGACCTTGCCCTGCATGCCCAGGGCCCGGGTGCGCTCGGCGATCAGGTCGGCGGAGAAGACCCCCTGCGTGCCGGCCTCGTGCAGGTGGATGTCGATCTCGACCTGGTACTTCTCGGCGAGCCCGAAGACCACGTCCAGGTGGCGGACCGGGTCCCGGTCCAGCTCGCAGGGGTCGATGCCGCCCATGACGTCGGCGCCGGCCCGCAGCGCGTCCTCCAGGTACTTCTCGGTGCCCGGCTCCAGCAGGATGCCGGCCTGCGGGAACACCATGACCTGCATGTCGGCCTGGTCGGCGAACTTCTCCTTCGCCGCCACGACGGCCTCGTACTTCTCGAGCTTGCAGTCGACGTCCACCTGGGCGAACGAGCGAACGCGGGTGGTGCCACGGGCGATCATGCGCTCCAGCGTTCCCGCCACGCGTTCCTCCAGCCCGATCTCGGCGTCGCGCCAGTGCTCGCGGTCGTTGCTCATCATGCCCCACACACCCGGGCGGCCCGTGTGCCTGCGGAACGGCAGGCCGATGCGGGTCGAGTCCAGGTGCACGTGCACGTCGGAGAAGGACGGGATCAGGATCCGGCCGCGGCCATCGACGTCATCCGCACCGAGCTCGCGGGTCGGGTCGTGCTCGGTGATCGCGGCGATCTTGCCGTCCTCGATCAGGACGTCGCTGGCTTTTCCGGCCCAGGGACGGGCGTTGCTGATCAGCATGTGGGTGTTCCTTCCAGGTGGTTCATCGGGGTCGTTTCATATCCGGGTCGTGTCATCTCGGGGTGGCGGCGGCCATGGCCATCGGGGCCTGCGGGAAGTGGCAGGCCAGTTCGCCGGCGGGCACCTCGCCGGCGCAGCGGGCCCGGCCCGCCTCGTCCAGCAGCTGGTAGGCCGGGCAGCGCGTGCGGAACACGCAGCCCGACGGCGGGTTGCTCGGCGAGGGCAGGTCCCCGCCCAGCCGGATGCGCTCGGTCAGCGCGGCGTCCAAGTCGACGCTGGGCACGGCCGAGAGCAGCGCGCGGGTGTAGGGGTGGCGCGGGTCGGCGAACATCTGCTGCTTGGGCGCCTTTTCCATCATCTTGCCCAGGTACATCACGGCCACCTCGTCGGCCATGTGCTTGACCACCGCCAGGTCGTGGGCGATGAAGATGTAGGCGACCCCGGTGTCCCGCTGGATGTCCTTGAGCAGGTTCACCACCTGGGCCTGCACCGAGACGTCCAGGGCGGAGACCGGCTCGTCGCAGATCACCACGTCTGGTTCCAGGGCCAGCGCCCGGGCGATGCCGATGCGTTGGCGCTGGCCGCCGGAGAACTCGTGCGGGAAACGGTTGACATGCTCGGGGCGCAGGCCCACCCGCTCCATCAGGTCCATCACCGTGGCCTTGATGCCGCCCGGGGGCTTGATGCGCTGCTCGACCAGCGGCGCCGCGATGGTCGCGCCGATCGACTGGCGCGGGTTCAGCGAGGAGGCGGGGTTCTGGAAGACCATCTGCACGCGCCGGCGGAAGCCGTCCAGCTGCCTGCCGCGCAGCCCCGTGACCTCCTCGCCGTCCAGCTTGATGCTGCCGCTGGTGGGATCCAGCAGCCGCATGAGCACCTTGCCCGTGGTGGACTTTCCGCAGCCGGACTCGCCGACCAGGCCCAGCGTGGTTCCGCGTTCGAGCGTGAAGCTCACGCCGTCCACGGCCTTGACCGCGCCGGTGGTCCGGCCCATGGCTCCCTTGGTCGGGAAGTGCTTGGTCAGCTCGCTGACCTCGAGTAGTGGCGTGTTCATGATCCCGCTCCGATCAGGCTGGCTTCTTCCAGCAGGTCCAGCTCGTGCGCGTGGCAGCGCACCGCGTGCCCGCCCTCGAGCAGCAAGCCCGGTCGCTTCGTGGTGCACAGGCTGTCGGGCACCAGGCTGGCGAATTGGCAGCGGTCGGCGAAGATGCAGCCCTGCGGCAGCGCCAGGAGCGCCGGCGGGGAGCCGGGGATCGGTGTCAGCCGGTCGCCCTCGCCGGAGAGGTGCGGCATCGAGGCCATCAGTCCCCGGGTGTAGGGGTGCGACGGGTTCTTGAAGATCTGGCGCACGGTGGCCTGCTCGACGCATTGGCCGCCGTACATGACGACCACGCGCTGGCACAGCTGGGCCACCACGCCCAGGTCGTGGGTCACGAAGATGACGGCGGAATTCGTCTCGGCCTGCAGCTCGGAGATGAGATCCAGGATCTGGGCCTGGACGGTCACGTCCAGCGCCGTGGTCGGCTCGTCGGCGATCAGCAGCTCCGGCTCGCAGACCAGGGCCATGGCGATCATGGCGCGTTGGCGCATGCCGCCGGAGAACTCGTGGGGGTAGCTGTCCACCCGCCGCTTGGGGTCGGGGATGCCAACCCTGCCGAGCATGTCGATGGCTACCGCGCGGGCGGCCTTTTTAGACACCTTGTGGTGCACCCGGTAGGCCTCGGCAATCTGCGACCCGACCGTGTAGAAGGGGTGCATGGCCGAGAGCGGGTCCTGGAAGATCATGCCGATCTTCTTTCCCCGGTAGGCACGCATGGCGTCCTCCCCCAGGGCCAGCAGGTCGGTGCCCTCGAACGTGATCTCCCCGTCGATCTGCGCCCGCGTCTCCTTGAACAGGCCCATGATGGCCTGGCTGGTCACGGATTTCCCGGACCCGGACTCGCCGACCAGGCCCACGGTCTCCCCGCGGTGCAGGGTCAGGTCCATGCCGTTCAGGGCCGCGACCATTCCGTCGTCGGTCGGGAATTTCACGCTCAGGTTCTTGACCGTCAGCATCGGTTCCATGGTCAGCCCACCTTGACTCTCGGGTCGATGAACGCGTAGGACACGTCCACGATCACGTTGAAAAGAATTATGAAGAAGGCGGCAAGCATGGTGATGGCCATGGTCACCGGCAGGTCGCCGCTGGTGGCGGCGCGCACCGCGGTGAAGCCCAGCCCCGGCACGGAGAAGATCTGCTCGGTGAGCACCGCGCCGCCCAGCAGTGCGCCGAGGTCCAGGCCCAGCATCGTGATGATCGGCGTGATGCCGGCCCGCACGCCGTGCCTGAACACGATGGTCCGGCGCGCCAGCCCCTTGGCCCGGGCCGTGCGCATGAAGTCCTCGGAGAAGGTCTCGATCATGTTGCTTCGGGTGATGCGCACGTACTGCGCCGAAAAGAGCACCGCGAGCGCGACCCAGGCCAGGAAGTAGTTGGCGATCCAGCCGCCGAAGCCAGCCTCGCCGAACGGCGACCGGATCTGGTTGGTGGTGAAGGGGAACCATCCCAGCGTTCCGACGAAGACCAGCAGCAGCACCAGTCCGGTGACGGGGATCGGCAGCGAAACGCCGATCGACGAGGCGCCGACAATCAGGCGGTCGGCTAGTTTCCCCTTCCGCAGTGCGGCGAACAATCCCAGGCCCACGCCAGAGATCGTCCACAGCAGCACGGCACCCACGGCCAGCGACAGCGTGTACGGCAGGGCGTTGGCAACCATGTCCGTGACGTTCTCGTTGGTCTGGAAGCTCTTCCCGAGGCAAGGCCAGGCGCAGAACTGCTCGGCGCCCGGAGCCCCGAGCATGCGTGGACCGATCAGCCCCGAGAGGAAGGCAAGGTACTGGACGATGAAGGGCTTGTCCAGACCCAGTGCCACCCTGGCCTGTTCGACGCGGTCCGGCGTGCATTCCTGGCCGCACGCGGCGGAAGCGGGGTCCGCGGGACCGAACTGGAACAGCGTGAAGGTAATGAAGCTGACGACGAGAAGCAGCAGGAGCATCGCGCCGATTCTGCGGAAGAGGAAACTAACCATGATCTGCTGCCTTACTTTGCGACGCCGACCGAATTCAGGTCAATGGCGCCAAAGAAGTAGCCGACCTGGGCATTTCGGATGTTGGAACCGACTACGGAGTTTGTGTAGCTGTGCATGGTCGGAACCAGCGGGTAGGTGGCCATGACCTCGTTGTAGAGATCGGACCACTTCGCGCCCAGTTCCTCCGCGGTGCCCGTGGCTGAACGCAGCTCATACATCTTCTTGGAGAGAGCCTCGTCGTAGTAGCGCGGGATGTTGCTGAACCCGTAGGTCTTGCCGTCCAGCGACGGGCCGAGGTTCGGGTCCACGGTCATGCGCACCGAGGAGGAGTCGGCGCCGCCGCACCAGCCGGAGCGGGCGATGTCCGGCATGCCTTCGCCGGCCAGCGTCGAGTAGTAGTTCGCGGCCGGGATCGGGCGCAACTCCAGGTCGATGCCGAGTTCCTTCAGGTTCTGCTGCAGCACGGTGCCGACGTTCTTGTAGCGCTCGGTGGCGTTGGAGTAGCCGTAAACCAGCTTCTTCGGGAAGTCCTTGCCTTCGAGCAGCTTCTTGGCTTCCTCGAGCTTGGGCTTTCCTGCAGGGTCCAGGTCGCTGATCTGCTCGGTGACACCGGCCATGTTCTTGGTCAGCTGGGTGTTCACCAGCTCGCCGAAGCGTGCTCCGCCGTATTGCACCTGGATGGACTCCCGGTCCATGGCCAGGGCGATGGCTTTGCGCACCGTCGGGTCCGTGATGGTCTCGGTGTTCAGGTCGAGCACGTCGATGCAGCCCAGGAAGCCGCCTGCGATCCGTTCCTTGATCTTGGGGTCGTTCAGGCTCGCCGCGTCGGAGACCTGCAGGGCGCCGTTGCTGTCCAGGGTGATGGCGTTCGCGTCGGCATCCGAGATCAGTTTCTGGGCGATGGTCGACTGCGAGGTGGAGAGGCTGAAGGTGTAGGTGTCCGGCAATGCCGGGCGGTTCGGGTCGGTGGCCGGGTCCCAGTTTTCGTTGCGTTCCAGGACCATTTCGCGCCCTCGGTCATAGCTCTTGACCTTGTACGGACCCGAGGACACCGGGTGGTTGGTGTAGTCCTGTTTCGTGTCTTTCGCCTTCGGCACCGGTGCGGTGTTCGAACGGGAGACAAGAGCCGGGAATTCGGCGAAGGCCTGCTTGAGATGGAAGACGATGGTCTTGTCGTCCGGGGTTTCGATGGCTTCGAGGTCGCCGTCGGAGTACGGGCCCTTGTAGGCGTCATCGGTCAGCGCCGAATTCAGTTCCTGGGGCGCCTGGGTGTAGACGTCGCGGGCGTAGGTACGCTCCACCCCGTATTTGATGTCCTTGGACGTGATCGGGGATCCGTCTTCGAACTTCAGCCCGTCACGCAGTGTGTAGGTCCAGGTCTTGCCGTCATCGGAGACCTTGCCCAAGTCGGTCGCCAAGTCCGGGACGATCTCCGGCGGCTGGCCCGCGGTTTCCTTGGCCATGGTCAAGGTCCGGTAGTAGAGCTGGCCGACGTTGGCCGTCTGCACGTAGTTGGAATTGCCCGGATCCAGGGTTGCGAAGTCGGCGGACATCAACACGTTGACGTTGCCGCCCTTTTCCGCGAAACCGGAGTGTACGACCACGGGTGCGTACCGGTCGGCCGACTGGTCGACCCCTCCCTGCGGACCCTTGGCACCGCCGGCGCCTCCGGCGCAGGCGGTCAGCCCGAGGGCCATCGCCGCCGTGAACGACAGCATCATGACTGCTTTCTTATTCATGGATCCTCCTATGGAAATGAAGCGAATTGAATCTGGAAAGGTGGAAATCTATCTAGCGTGAGGACTTGGGATCCAGCGCGTCGCGCAGCGCATCGCCCAGCAGGTTGAAGGCCAACACCGTGATGATCAGCGCGATGCTGGGAACCGCAAGGAACCACGGGTCGCTCAAGTACCAGTTGCCGGCCTGTGCGGCGTTGAGCATCTGGCCCCATGAAGGGGTCGGGTCCTTGACGCCCACGCCCAGGAAGGACAGCGCCGCCTCGGCCGTGATGTTGGTGGGGATCATCATCGTGGCGTAGACCAAGACGACGCCGGAAACATTGGGAATGACCTGCTTGAGAATCATGGAGCGATGCGAAGTGCCGAAGGACTTCGCCGCATCCATGAATTCCTGCTCGCGCACCATGAGCACCTGTCCGCGGACCACACGGGCGAGGTATGCCCAGCCAAAGAAGCCCAGGACGATGACCAGGGAAGCAATGGGAACAAAGGACCCGCTGGCAAGCGCCGAGCCGGCCAACCTGGATTGGAGGATGGGCGCGATCGAGAGCACCAGCAGGAGGTGCGGAAAGGCCAGGAACAGGTCCATGATGCGGCTGATGACCATGTCGATCTTGCCCCCGAAGTATCCTGCTGCGGCTCCCAGAACGGTGCCCAGCACCACCGAAACCAAGGTGGAGAGGAGGGCGATGCTCAGCGAGACCCTGGCCCCGTAGGCCAGGCGTGCAAACAGGTCGCGGCCGAGGCCAGGTTCAACCCCGAGCCAGTGCTCCGCGCTGGGGTACATGTAATACGGAAGCGGCAAACCCGGGGTGTAGAAGTTATCCAGCACCTCCGGAGAAGTGTTGGTTGTGTTCGGGTCTTGGCCCGAGATCGCCACCAGCACCGGCGCGAAGATCGCGAACAGTACCGTCAGGAGCACCACTATCAAGCTGGCCATGGCAACGCGGTTCTTCCGGATACGCAGCCACGCTGTGGTCAGCAGTGAGCGTCCCGTGGCCACCGGCTTGGTGGCCGCTGGCTTTTGAGCCTTCGAAGCTGTGTTGGTCATGACGTCGAGCCCTCCGCAAAAGTGATCCAAGCAACAAAAAAACTGTATACCAAACGCCCTACTTATGGAATACCAAATATGCCTACGTGCTTGATCTGTCGGAAAATCCGGGAAGGAACTGCGGAATTTTGGGGGAACTTCTCATGATTTTGGATACCAGATACGTAAAGCTGAGCGGGCACGGACACAGAAACGGTCAGGCAATCTCGCCGCTGGCGTTCGCCGAGTTCGAAACCATCAGGCCAACGTGGAACGCCATTCAGGGCCGCCGGCCGCAGCATGGGAGCGCCCGGCACCCCATGCACGTTGGTCAAAATGCACTGCACAGCGGGCGGCGGAAGCGGTGGAACCGCACCTAGCCATGGCTTCTCGCAAGGCAGATCGTGTGCAATAACCCATTTGCCGATGAGCAAAGAGCCGAACTTTTCGGATGAGTCATGGCAGGCCTGCGAGTTCAGAAACCCATGAAAGTGCAATTCCCGGGAACAGGCCATCCTCGAAGAACCGCCGCCAAACCGGTCCGGATCCACTCATCGGACCGCACGCCGGCGGCGGGCAGTTGGCGAACCAAGAGACCACGGAAACCAAGGTCCATTTCAATGGCACATGTCTTTCCGAGTCGGATTGGGTGCACATCTCCCCGGCCCACTCACTCATGGAACGCCATCCCATGGAGCGCCGCCGAGACCCTAAATCCAGGGTCCACTGAAAATTCGCCACCTGGAAGCAAGCGTCCACAAGTCTCCGGAGCCCCGCGCTTGTGCGCGGCCGGACTCCCGGCAATCCGGCGCCTTTAGGTCGGCATTCCGCCGGGTCACCGGCATGACTGTTGGCGAGCATCACGGCAAGACTGCCAAAACCCAAGCCGAATATCCACGCCCGACGGAGAGCTAAGTTCTTCAGCCAGGTTTGCGCACGCTCAGGACTCGGGTCGTATTCACGTCAGATCCCGAGCTGCTAGCATGGGGCACCCCAAAGCAAAGGAGCACCCCATGGGCAAGGTGGTCATGTACGGCTCGGTGTCGGTGGACGGCTTCATCGCGGGCGAGAACGACCAGCCCGGACCCCTGTTCGACTGGTTGACCAGCGGTGACGTGCCGTTGGACGAGAGCGGCGAGTTGAAGGTGTCGCAGACGTCCTACGACTACACCCGGCCATACTGGGACCAGGTCGGGGCGACGATCGTCGGCCGCCACGTTTTCGACATGACGGACGGCTGGGACGGGAAGCCTCCGGGCGGGGTCGACCACGTGGTCGTCGTGACGCACCGGCCGGAGCCCGAGGGCTGGGACCCCAAGGCGCCGTTTCACTTCGTCGACGGCGTCGAGGCAGCCATGGCCAAGGCGCAGGAGCTCGCGGGTGACCGCCTCGTCGAGGTCGCCGCTGGCGACGTCGGTGGCCAGGTGCTTGCCGCGGGCCTGGTCGACGAGGTGCGCATGGACGTCGCACCCGTCGTGTTCGGGTCCGGCAAACGCTACTTCGGGTCGGTCCACGGGCAGCACTTATTGGAGGATCCCGACGTGGCGATTCAGGGCAACCGGGTGCTTCACCTGCGCTATCGCGTGCGCCGTTGACCGACCTGAGCGGGCACGCGAGGAAATCCCCTGCGAACGGCGACACACGATCGAGCTTCCGGCTGCGTTTGCGCATCGCTGCCCCGGGACCGACGCATCCAGCCAGCGATTACACCCTCAACGGTGAGGAGCCCTCAAACTGTTGTGCCGCGAACGCGCGGATTGCCGAACTTCGTTAAATCACCAGGATCAGAGGCATAGGTCTCACCCGGTTCAGAAGGAACCATGAACCGGCTCAGGCCATCCAACAGACGTTGCCCGCAACAATCACGCCGAGAAAACCCGTGCCCGACGCGCGTCTCAATGGCGTACGGAATTCCTTGGCAACCAGGGCCCCGGTCCTCTAAGCAGATTCAGCGGCAGCTGCCCCGGTGCGGGTCATGACGCTTAAATGGCTTGTCTCAAGATGGGCACTGACCAGAGTCTCCAGCTTGGAAACATCGCGCGCGGCGATGGCTTGGTAGAGCTCCTCGTGTTCTTCGGCCATGGCGATCAGGTTGTCGTGCTGTGACAGCAACCACCGCATTCGCGAAGACAAGATCCCGTTCAATTCGATCAGCAGATCGTTTCCCGCAAGCTTGGTCACGATTTCATGGAATTGGGCACCGGTCCGACGCGAAGTGACGGCATCGCCGTTTCGAGCGCTCAGAAGTTCCTGGTCAAGGACTTCCCGCAGCTCGGCCAGACCCTGGCGAGTATGGCGCTGGGCCGCCAGCTTGAAGGACATGAGTTCGAGCCCACCACGAACCTCATTGAAATCCGCAATGTCAGACGGAGTGAACTCTCGGACCACGGCCCAGGTGCGCGGCCGGGGCGTCACGATACCTTCGGCAACCAACGTCTTGAGGGCCTCGCGAACCGGCAGGCGACTGACGCCCAGCTCATTGGCAAGGTCCCGTTCGACCAGCTTGCTCCCCGGGGCACGGACACCGTCAATGATCTCATTGCGGATATGGTCGGTCACACGGACAGACTCCGGTTCAAACCCTGGCGTTACAGGCAATGTTCCTGTCCTTCCGTTGCATTGTCCGATTCAGCTACTTCCCTCAAGTCTATGTGTCCCACGGGATTCGTGGCGTGACTTCACCGTTCGACTACAGTGCCAGGTTCACGCTTTGTCCAAGCCCGCGCTCAAGGGCACGGTCATAGGCCAACCGACCAATGGCAAGGTCCAGCAGCCCCACCCCCACGGAATTGAACAGCGTGATGTCGTCGGCGTTGCGCCGGCCCACGATTTGGCCCGAGACGACCTGCCCCAGCTCCCCCACGATATCCTCGGCTGCAATCGCCCCCTCGGACAATGCCACGAGGTACGCGCCCGACTTGGTTTTCGCCGTACCCCAATGGTCAACCACCACTCGTGCACGAGCCATTCCCGCCGCGTCGATCTCTCGCTCGCCCGGCCGCGGGCGAGCCCCCACTGCGTTGACATGCAACCCCGGGCGAAACCACTCCCCTTTGACAATGGGTTCGACTGCGGGCGTCAGCGTGCAAACGATGTCGCTGGCGGAGAAAACCGCCTCAACGCTGTCAACCGATTCGACGTGCAAATCGTGATGGGCAATTGCGGCACGGAACTCCTCCATTCGGTCTGCCGAGCGCGTCCAAACAACAACCCGCTTGATGGGCCGCACGCACAGCAATGCCTCGACGTGTGCCACCGCCAACGCCCCCGCGCCAACCAGGCCCAAGGTAGAGGCCTCGGGACGAGCCAAATGGCGGGTAGCCACCGCCGTAGCGGCTGCGGTACGAATGCGGGTGGGAACCCTCCCATCCAGGATCGCCAAGGATTCGCCGGTCACGTGGTCGGAGAGCATGATCATGGACCGCTGCGTCGGCAGCCCGCGACCCGCGTTGGAGGGAATGTCTGCCAGTAGCTTGACCGACGCCATTCCGGGGCCGGCGGCTACGCCAGGCATCACGATGAAGCTGGAATCGGCCGAGGATACGTTCATGGCAACCGGTGTCGGCTGCATGGCGGTCCCGTTGGCAATGTCGGCAAAGACTTGTTCCACGGCTTCAACGGTTGAAGGCATGTCGAGGACCGTCTGCAGCGAAGAGGCATTGAGTAAAAGTGTCATGAGCAGTCGTTTCTATCCGAGGTGAAGTATTCCGCTTCGAAGTGTAGCCAATTTGGTATTCCAAAGAAAGAGCTTGAAGCCATAATACGCGATTCCGCATGCACACCCCCCTTCGCGCTCGCCACCCTTCCGCGACAGGAGGACTTCCGAGGCATCACCTCAAACTCGCGTTGACTGCGGCCAAGCAACCTGCCGTCGGGCAGCGTTCGCCAAATCGAAAGCAGGGATCCGACACCGACGGGCCTTGAAGAATCTGGTATACCAACTATCGTCAGATCGAAAAGCCGGGTCGAAAAGACCACTGGGCGCGCTGCCACCTACGCTTCGCGACCCCGAAGCGTATTGCGCCCATCGCCCCGGGCCGGCCCTTGCGCCAAATCGGCGTTCGGCAATCCTTGATGAAGCAGGAGCATCCCGGCGGACCAACTCGCGCGCAGCCCCAGCATTGGCTCCCGCGCGGTTGCGCACGTCCGCACGGTCGGCATTGCGAGCCAATGGCCACCTATGCGCGGATGCAAGCCACATGCCTTCACCGCGGTCCGCGAACCGGTTGCCTCATGGCGCCCGACAGCCAGGGGTCGATTGGCGGTGCGCGTCGGCACGCGGACGCACCGGCAGCCACGGCCGCATGGCGGGTCCGCACCGGTCGGATCCAGGACTTCCCCGACCCGGGAGCAGGCCCCGATCCCTTCCTTGCCCTGCGCGAAATCCTCGCCCTCGGAAGTCTCGACGACGAGCCTGGACGGGGGCGTTGGTAGCTACCACCCTCCAACGGCCCCGCGGACTCACGAATCCCCTCCGCAACTCGAGCCCGCGAGGCAAGGAACACCTTGCAGATCGGGCTCCAAATTTGTTTGGTATACCATTACTGATGGTGGTCCGTGATGCACCACCAGCCAATTCCCATCAGATACGAGGTAGCCAATGACGTCCACCACCGACTCCGCCAACCGCCTGATCACCCCGGGATTTGTGGATGCCCATATCCACCCTGACAAGACGTCCTGGGGTAGCGCCTGGCTCTCGCGAAAGCCCGCCGCCAGCTTGTCGGATCTCATCTCCAATGACATGGCAACCCAACTGGCATACCGGGACAGCGTGGAGCACCGAATGGGCGCCTTGGTCGAGCAGGCAATCGCCAACGGCACGACGGCAATGCGCGCACACATCGACTTCGGGACACGGATCGGCCTGAAGAACATCCACGCCGCACGGTCGGTTGCCGAGAAGTACCGCGAGCTGTTGGACCTGCAGGTCGTGGCGTTCCCGCAGTTTGGGCTCTTGACCGACCCGGGCAGCGTCGAGCTGCTGGAGGCGGCCCTGACCGAGGGCGCGGACCTGGTCGGCGGCATCGACCCGGTCGGGCTGGAGCACGACCTGCACGGGCACCTTGATGTGGTCTTCGGGCTGTCTCAGAAGCACAGCCGGGACATCGATATCCACGTGCACGACATGGGTCCCGAGGGATTGGCCGAGCTGCGCGAGATCGCTTCACGCACCAAAGCGCTTGGCCTTCGCGACCGGGTCACGGTCGGGCACGCATTCGCCATCTGCGAGGCGGCCTCGGCCGACCTGGAACACACCCTGGAGGCCTTGGCCGAGGCCGGAGTCTGGATAGCGACCTGCGCGCTTGGCCCGGATCCCGTGCCGGACCTGGACCTGCTGGAGAAGCACGGGGTGAAGCTGGCCTTGGGCTCGGACGGCGTGCGCGACGCATGGTCGCCCTTCGGCACCGGTT
Organism: Paeniglutamicibacter sp. NPDC012692; assembly: GCF_042901625.1. Classification (NCBI taxonomy): domain Bacteria; kingdom Bacillati; phylum Actinomycetota; class Actinomycetes; order Micrococcales; family Micrococcaceae; genus Paeniglutamicibacter; species Paeniglutamicibacter sp. NPDC012692. The sequence continues at coordinate 220,350 of NZ_JBIBDE010000006.1, read as the reverse complement.
CGATGGTGGACCGCATGCACCTGCTCAGTTACCGCACCGGGGCGATCACCGACGCCGAACTGCGGCGCTGCTTCGAGATCGCCACCTCGGGAGGCGCCCGGCTGCTGGGGATCGATCGGGTGCTGGACTTCGATCCGGCGACCGCCACCGACTACGTGCAGTTCGACCAGCCGGGCATCGCCCAGTTGGTCGTCGACCGCCCGGTGCCCGCCGCTGTTGTCCGTGGCGGGCACCGGGTCGCCGCTGCCGGAGCCCTGCTGGGTTAGTTCCGGTGCATGTCGTCCACGAGGTCGGCCCGGGATCCAACCGGGCTGGCCTCGGGGAAAACCGGGGGAAACAGCTCCCTACCCGTGCCCGCCGTGCGCTCCGCGTAGGAAGCCCTCAGCCGGTCGAAGATGCGCTGCCCGTCGTCGCGCAGTTTTTCCAGGTCCACCCCGGGCAGCGTCCCGTCCCGGACCACCGGCTGCCCGGCCACCATGCTGAACACCGCGTTCGCCCCGGTGCCAGATTGCAGCAGCGTACGCAGCGGGTCCTCCACCGGTCCGGTACGCACGGGATCCAGCGCAAAGGCCGCCAGGTCCGCGCTCGCCCCCGCAGCGATGCGTCCCAGATCATCCCGGTGCAACGCCCGTGCCCCGCCGAGCGTGGCCGCGTTCACGTACTCGGGCAGGAAATGCGCCTCGAGACTGCCGTACTGCATCTTGGCCAGGTGCGTTCCCAGATCCATGGCCCTAACCAGGTCCGGCGGGAAGGAATCCGAGCCCAGCGCCATGTTGACACCGGCCTCCAGGTAATCCCCCAGCCGATGCAGGTGGAAGGAGTAGCGTGCGTTTGTGACCGGGCAATGCACGATCGAGACCCCGGCGGCAGCCAGCTCGGCCAGCTGCCCCGTATCCTCGCCAATCACGTGCGGGTGCCTGTCCAGGTACACCCCGTGCGCAACCAGCAGCCGGTCGTTCAGCAACCCGGTCTCGCGCAGCAATCCCATCGCATCCGTGCCGTGGCTGGCGGCAAGCACCTCGTTCTCGAAGAGGTCCTGGAACACATGCACACGCACCAGGGCGTTGCGTTCGGCGGCCACCTGCGCGGTGCGTTCGAGCAGCTCGCGGCTGACCGATTCGACCCGGCACGGGGCGAGCACGCCGGTGACCAACGGGTCGCCCAGCTCCCGGACGGTGTCCAGGAAGCGCACCGCGTCGGAGAAGCCACGTTGGCCCGCGGCTTCATCGTGGAACATCCCCATGGAACCATCGGGTTCGGCCACGTGGACCGCCGAACGGTAGGAAGGGCCGATGAACCCGCGCAAACCCACGGCTTGTACCGCGGCCACGAGATCCATGGCGTCGTCGTGGGTCTCGGACCACGCCGTATGGACTTCCGAGGAGATCGGCATGAACGAGGTGATCCCGTGCAGCGCCAGCTGGGCCACCGCGTACAGCCGCATGCGGGACCGGTCCTCCGCGCACAGGGCGTTGACGGCCCGCTGCGCGTAGTCCCGGGACCACAGCAGATCGGTGTCCCCGTCGCTCCACGCGTCCAACACGATGTGGTCGATATCGGCCAGCCCCTCCAGGTCGATCAGCCCGGGCATCAACAGGCACTCGCCCAGTTCGACGCGCTGCCCGGCGGCGGGTGCGTCCTCGACCGGACCGACCCATTCGATGTGCGCGCCGCGCACGAGCACCGCCCCGTCGCGGAGCATCCGGTGACCGTCGCCCTGGTGGACCAGTACGTGCCGCGCGGTGACCAGCGTGCCTGTCACTTCGCCAACGCCAGGTCATCACGGCGGCGCGGGCGCCACCCCGGGCCGGGCACCGCAGCCCGCAAGGCGCGGGTGTAGGGGTGGCTCGGGGCATCGAGCAGCGTGTCGGTGTCCCCCTGGTCGACGATCTTCCCGTTTTCCATGACCAGGGTGCGCTCGGCGACCTGCCGCACCACCGCAAGGTCGTGGGTGATGAAGATGTAGCTGATCTCCCGCTGGGCCCGGATGTCGTTGAGCAGGTTGAGGATTTGGGCCTGGATCGACACGTCCAGGGCCGCCACCGCCTCGTCAAGCACCAGGACCAGGGGGTTCGCCGCCAGGGCCCTGGCGATCGCCACGCGCTGGCGCTGGCCGCCGGACATCTGGTGGGGGAAGGAATCGAAGAAGCGCTCGGGCAGCCCCACCGAGTCCAGCAGCGCCGTCGCGCGGGCGCGCAGCGTGGCCGCATCCGGCTTGTCGGTGGCGTGCAGCGCGATGGAGGCGGAGATGATGGCCCCGATGCGGGATCGCCCGTTCAACGAGGAGTACGGATCCTGGAACACGTACTGCACCTGGCTGGCCCAGCGCCGGCGCTGGGCGGCGGTGCGCGGCAGGTGGGTGCGGCTGGCTCCAAGGACATCCAGCGCGCCGCCGCTCAGGGATTCGAGCCCCACCAGCATCTTGGCCACGGTGGTCTTGCCGCTGCCCGATTCGCCCACGATGGCCAGCGATTCGTTGGCATGCAGCTCAAAGGACACCGAGTCCACCGCCAGCACCTTTCCGGAGCCCGAGCTGTATTCCTTGCGCAGGTTCAGTGCCCTGACGATCGGCTCGCGACTCATGCCGACACCTCCTGCGCGTCGAACCGGGCGCTCTTCCATGCTTCGTGGTCCTCTCGGGCATAGCTCAGGGTGGGCAATCGATCGGATTTCGACTCGATGCTCGGGCGGGCCTCCAGCAATTGCGTGGTGTACGGGTGGCGGGGATTCTCGTGGATCCCGGCACCCTGCTCGACGATCTGTCCGGCGTACATGACGGCCAGCTCGTCGCAGCAGGCCGCGGCCAGTTCCAGGTCGTGGGTGATCAACAGCAACGACATGCCGCGGCTCCGGCGTTGCTCCTCCAGGATCGCCATGACATCGGACTGCGCGGTGACATCCAGTGCGGTGGTCGGCTCGTCGGCCAGGATCAGTTCCGGCTCCGCCAGGAGCACGCTGGCGATCATCACGCGCTGCAGCAAACCGCCCGACAGCTCATGCGGGTACTGGCGCAGCCGAGATGACGCATTGCGCACCCCGACCTCTTCCAGCAGCGCGATCGCCCGGTCCTCGGCCTGCGCGCGGTCCATGCCGCGCCCGAGCACCAGGGCCTCGGTCAGGAAGTCACCCACCCGGTACACCGGGTTGATGTGGGCCCGGGGGTCCTGGAAGATCATCCCCACCCTGGTCGACCGGTAGGAACGCAGGGCGGCCGCGTTCATCGAGAGCACGTCGGTGCCCTGGAAGCTGATTTCCCCGCCCACCCGAAAGGCCGGGTCCAGCAGCCGGGTGATCGCGCGGGTCGTCAGCGACTTGCCGGACCCCGACTCCCCGACCAGGCCCAGGGCCCGCCCCGGCTCGATGCTGAAGGTGACGCCGTCGAGCAGCCGCAGCCGCTGTTTGCGGGTCACCAGTGTCGCGGTGAGGTCCTTGACCTCCAAGAGTGCCGTGTTCATCCCATGCTCCTTGCATTGCTCGTCAGTTTGTCGCCGATCACCGTCACCGACCACACGATGGCCACGATGGCCACGCCGGCGCTGATTCCTTCCAACGGGTAGCCGCGCATCATCGAGTCGAACCCCGACTTGACCATCAGGCCCAGGTCGGCGGTCGGCGGCTGGACACCCAGGCCCAGGAAGGACAGGGCCGCCAGGTCCATCACGGCGAAGCCCAGCGAGGAGACGGCCTGCGCCACCACGATCGGTTGCACGTTCGGCAGGATCTGCTTGACCACGATCCCGAGGGAGGACTGGCCCTGCAGGTGGGCCGCCTGCACGTAGGGCATGGTGCGCTCGCGCAGCGCGCTGGAACGCACCACGCGGGCCACGTAGGGAACGTAGGCCACGGCGAGGCCGGCAACCACGTTGAACAGGTTCGGACCGAAGATCGCCACGGCGACCATGCCGAAGACGATGCCCGGTACCGCGAACAGCACGTCAAGCACCCAGGAGATCACGGTGTCCATTTTTCCGCCACACCAGGCGGCGATGAGCGCCAGCGCCGTGCCCACGACCGTGGAAATCAGGATCACGAGCCCGGGGCCGGCCAGGGTGATCCGCGCACCGTGGATCAGCCGCGAAAGGAGGTCGCGCCCCAGGGCGTCGGTGCCCAGCAGGTGATCGGCGCTGGAGTAGTTCAGCGCCGCCAAGAGGTTCGGGAAGTTCGGGTCGTGCGGGGCAACCAGGGGGGCCAGGACCGCCAGGAGGACGAGCAGGGCCAGGATGGCCGCGGCCGCCACGCCGGTGACCCCCAGTCGCTCGGTCAGTGTCCGCAGTGGGGTCGTGCGCACCTGGCGCATTCCCGCGGCTGAAATCGTGGTGGATGTCATTGCTTGCTCCCGAGGCTGATGCGAGGGTCGATCACTGAGTACAGCAGATCGACAATTGTATTGATGATGACGAACGCGAAGACCAGCACGAGGATCACTGCCTGCACCACGGAGTAGTCGCGCTGCAGGATGGCGCGCACCAACAGCGAGCCCAGCCCGTCCAGGGCGAAGACGTTTTCCACGACCACTGCGCCCGCGATGAGCGTCGCGATGGTCAGGCCCATGACCGTGGTGATCGGCACCAGCGCGTTGCGCAGCACATGGCGGCGGATGACCACGTTCGGGGCCAGGCCGCGCACCGTCGCGGTCTGCACGTGCTCGCGGCTGCGTTCCTCGATCACCGCGGCCCTGGTGATGCGTGCCAGGTAGGCCGCGGAGGCCACCGCCAGGGTGATCGACGGAAGCAGCAGGTGGTAGAGCGTGTCCCATCCCCCGGTTCCGGTGCCGAAGGTCGGGAACCAACCCAGGCCCACCGAAAACACGCTGATGAGCCCTACGCCGACGACGAACACCGGGACGGACAGTCCAAAGGTGGCAATGGTGGAGATGATCCGGTCCGCAGCCCCGCCCTTGAGCGCGGCGAGCATGCCGAAGAGGATTCCGACCACCGCGATCAGCACCGTGGCCAGGGCGACAAGCGCGATGGTGGTGCCCACGCGCGGTCCGAACAGCTCGGTGATCGGTTGGCGGTAGACGATCGATTCGCCGAGGTTGCCGCTGAGCACGTCGCCCAGCCAGTTCACGTAGCGAAGCAGGAACGGGTCGTCCAGGTGGTACTGGGCCGTGACCTTGGCAATCTGCTCCGGGGTCCCGCCGCGCGGGCCGAGCACGAACGCCAGCGGCGAACCCGGAGCCAGGTAGAGCAGGCCGAAGACCAGAAACGAGGTCACGAGCAGCACGATGACCAGGCCGCCCAGGCGTTTCAGAAGGAAAGAAAGGGTATTCATGGCTACTTGCCCCCGATTGTGGCAGCCCACGGATAGTAGAGGTAGGCGAACGATGCCGTCGCCCCTGAGATCTTGGAGTTCTGCACCACGATGTTTGGCAGGTAGGAGATCGTGATCCACGGCTGTTGTTCCTGGACCAGCTGCTGGGCCTTGACCGTCAACTCGGCACGCTCTCGTGCATCGACGGTGCTCATGGCCTGGTTCAGGATGCCGTCTGCGGCATCCCAACCGCTGAAGTTCGAGGAGTTGGACTTCCTGAAGACCTGGTAGACATCCAGCGGGTCGGGCACGTTGCCGTAGTAGCTGGTGAAGAACGCGTCCAGCCCCTTGCGGGCGTTCTCATCGAAGTACAGGTTGCCAAACTGTTCCACCGGGATCACCTGGGTTTCGACCGGGATGCCGATGGTCTTTGCGGCCGCCTGGATCACGTTGGCCAACTGTTCGTGCACCGCGGAGGAACCCTGCAGGGCAATGACGACTGGTTTGTCGAACTTCCCGTAGTCCGCGACCAGTGCCTTGGCCTGCTCCACGTCCATGTCCCCGGCATGCGGGTCGGCCGCTTGTTCGAAGATCTCGGCCTGGTCGCCCCAGTAGTCGGGTCCCGCCATGGTCCCGGCACCGATGGCCGAGCCCTGCAGGATGACCCGGCTCATCGCGTCGCGGTCCATCACCAGCGACAGCGCCTTGCGGATGCGCGGGTCGGCGAAGGGTCCCTCGGCACTGGTGCCGCGCAGCGTGAAGAACACCAGGGACTTGCCGTAGGCCACGTCGACCGCTTCGCTCCCGGTCATCTGGGACATGCCGGCCGGTGGCAGGTAGAAGAACTGGCCGTCGACCGATCCCGAACGCAGCGCGTTAACCGCAGTGGACTCGTCGGCAATGAATGACAGGCTCAACTTCTCCACGTGCAGGGGCAGGGAATCGTCCCAGTAGCCGTCGACCCGGGACAGCTCCATGGACTTGCCGCTGTTCCACTCGTCCAGTTGGTAGGGTCCCGTGCACTGCAGGTTCCCCTGCGGGGTGCCGAACTCGCTGCCCGAAGCTTCGGTGGCCTTCTTCTGCACGATCGCTCCGGCGGCGCTGGCCATGCCCTGCGCAAACAATGCATCGGGACGGGCTAGCTTTACCGTGACCTCGCGTTCGCCGGTGACGGTGGCCGAATCGACGTTCAGGAAGTAGTCCGAGAAGTAGCTCGGGCTCTCCGGCCCGGCCTGGCGGCCGATGGAGTAGGCGACGTCCTCGGCAGTCAGGTCTTTCCCATCCCAGAACTTCACGCCGTCCCGCACGGTGTAGACAATTGTGGTGTCGTCCGGGAACTCGACCTTTTCCGCCAGACCCGGTGACATCGACAGGTCGGGGTTCAGGCGCATCAGGCTTTCGCACATGTTGGCCAGGGCGGTGTTCTCCGCGTAGTTGAACGACTTCATGGGGTCCAGGCTCATGGGCTCATAGGGCAGGTTCCAGCGGACCAGGTCCACGTCCTTGCTGCCGGCCGGGGTTGTGGAGAGCAAGGATGCCGGATCAAGCGGTGTCGGTGGCACCGGGTTCTGCCCGACGCAAGACGTCAGTAACAGTGCCAAGACACTGAGCGGCACGAGTGGCCGCAGGGTGCGAAATTGCACTTCTCCTCCAGAAGATTGCATTGGCCATTGCCGCGCCGGGCGGATGCACCAGTGAACAAAATGAACGTGATTCATTTCACAAGACGCTGTTATCCTACAGTCATCAGTTGTCTGATGACCAGACCTTTGTGCAAGAAGTTTACGAGATAGAGTTCATACAATGAAGACAGTTTCGCGGCGCTCACTGGTCGACCTGACGATCGATCAATTGATGGCCGAAATCAGCGGTGGAAACTGGCCTATAGGCTCAAAGATTCCGCCTGAGGCCACCCTTGTTGAAACCATGGGAGTCTCGCGTTCTTCGGTACGCGAGGCCGTCAAGGCACTGGTGCAGCAAGGGCTGCTCTCCACACGCCAGGGCGTGGGCACTTACGTATTGGCCCGCGACGCCACCCAGGTCGCCATCCGCCGCGCCCTGAACCACGCCGACGCAGGGGAAGTGCTTACGGTCCGCAGTTCGATGGACACCCTCGCAGCCACCGAGGCCGCCGCGCACCGCACCGCAGAGGACATTCACATCCTGGAGGAGATCCTGCGGTTGCGAAGCAGGGCCATCCGCGAGAACGACTTTGACGAGTTCGTCGCACAAGACCTCGCCTTCCACCTGGCGGTAGCTGCTGCCACACACAACACGTTGCTCACCGCGCTCTACCAGAGCTTTGACGAATCCTTGCGCCAGTCGATCGCCGGCAATGACTGCTTCTTCTCCTCCGACCAGCTCACCGAAACCGAACCACACTCCAAGTTGCTGCGCGCCATCGCCGACGCCGACCGTGAGGCGGCACGGCAGGCCACGCAGCAGATTCTGGAAATCGCCCACAGCGCGGTCGCTTCCGGAGTGTAATCCTCGCCCCGTCCGCGACCGACCATCCGAGGTCGGCCTCGCGGCGGTTCGTATCCGGCTTCAAGGGCGTATGCCATCTCAGATTCGAACCCCGCCGCACTTTCGGCGAAAGGGCAGGTCCGGACCCATGCGCTCGGCATACAAGTGTGGCCCCGAACCCGCCTTTCGGCGGGTTCGGGGCCACAACTCGTGAAACGGCCGGTGCGCAGCTACTTCTTGGTGCTTGCCCGGTAGAACCCGATGGCCGTGCGCATGGATTCGCGGGCGCGCCTGCGGTCCCCCGACGCGTCATAGGCCAGCGCCAAGCGGTGCCAGGACTTCCACGACTCGGGGTTCGCCTCGACCTCTTCCTTGTACTGCACGAAGTCCTCGTCAGCGGCTGCCTTCACGATGCGCCCGGACGGGGTGCGTGGCAGGTTGTCTTCCGGAAGCAGCCCCTCGGATTCCAGGATGCCCGCCATGGTTTGGGTGCGGGAGCCGAAGAGCACCTCGCGGATCAGGATCCACACGCCCACCAGCGGGATCACCAGCGCCGCAACGCCGATGGCCTTGGCAATCGGTTCGGCGGCGGTGATGAACCGTATGGCCGAGCCGAAGGCCGCAACCAGGTAGAACACGAAGAGCAGCAGGATGGCGCCTACCCAGATCTTGGTTTTCATGCGCGTCTAGCGTCCCAACTCGAGGTAGCCGTCAAGGCCGTAGGTCAGTCCCGGGCGGGAGGCAACGGTGCGCAAGCCCAGCAGGACGCCGGGCATGAAGGATGCGCGGTCGTAGGAATCGTGGCGCAGCGTGAGCTGTTCACCCTCGCCACCGAGCACCACCTCCTGGTGGGCGACGAGCCCACGCAGGCGCACCGAGTGCACGTGGATGCCGTCGACGACTGCGCCGCGGGCACCGTCAAGCTGGGTTTCGGTGGCGTCCGGGCTCGGTGCCACGCCGGCGGCGGCGCGTTCGGCGGCGATCAGTTCGGCGGTGCGCACCGCGGTGCCCGAGGGAGCATCGACCTTGTTTGGGTGATGCAGCTCGATGATTTCCACCGACTCGAAATAGCGTGCGGCGGTGGCGGCGAAGGCGCTGGCCAGCACGGAGCCCAGGGCGAAGTTCGGGGCGATGAGCACGCCGGTTCCCGGGTTCTTGGCCAGCAGTTCCTGCAGGGAGGCGCGCTTGGCGTCGTCCCAGCCGGTGGTGCCGACCACTGCGTGCAGGCCGTGCTCGACCGCGAAGCGGACGTTTTCCTCGGTGCTCGCCGGTACGCTCAGGTCCACCACGTGGGTGGCACCGGCATCCAGAATGGCCTGGAGCTTGTCGCCGCGGCCCAGCGCCGCTACGAGTTCCATGTCGGTGGCGGAGCTTACGGCCTTGACGGCCTCGGCTCCCATTCGTCCTGATGCGCCGATGACGGCGACTTTTAGCGGTGCACTCATGGGTTCTAGCGTATCGGGAATTGCGCCCCGGCACGGAGTCGATGACCTCGGTCGGGTCCGTCAATGCCAGTGATGCGCATTACCCCTGCGCGACGGCGCCGCGACGGTGCGGGCTTAGGCGCTGCCGACCCATTCGACGTGCCCGTCGGCGAAGAACTGTTCCTTCCACACCGGCACGTTCGCCTTGACCGTCTCGACGAGGTCGCGGCAGGCATCGAAGGCCTCGCCGCGGTGCGCCGAGGCAGCGGCAGCAACCAGCGCGGCGTCGCCGATCTGCAGCTCCCCCACCCGGTGGGCGGCCCAGAGCCGGGTTCCGGGGTGTCGGGAGGCCACCTCGGCAACCAACTCGCCCATGCGGGCGTTGGCGCTCGGGTGTGCGCTGTAGGTCAGCTTCACGACTTCCTTGCCGCCGTCGTGGTTGCGCACGATGCCGCCGAAGGTGACGACGGCCCCGGTGCGCTCCGACTCGACCTCGTCCCAGGCGGTGTTCACGTCAAGGGGCGTGTCGCTGACCGCAGCGTAGACGACCTCGCCCGGTGCAGCGGGATCCTTAGTGGCCATGCCGGCCCTCGATCTGGTCGCAGATGTGCTCGATCAGCGGAGACAGCACCGTCAGCCCGTCCATCACGCCGGAGGGCGAACCCGGCAGGTTCACGATGAAGGTCTCGCCCGCAACGCCTGCATGCCCGCGGCTGAGGGCGGCCAGCGGCGTGTTGGCCCGGCCGGTGGCGCGCAGCGCCTCCATGATGCCGGGGATCGTGCGGTTCAGCAGAGTCTCGGTTTCCTCCGGGGTGGTGTCGTCCGGGTTCAGCCCGGTGCCGCCGCTGGTGATGATGACCCGCGTGCCGGCCAGTAGCAGTCCCTGCAGGGCCGCGCCGACGCTCGGGCCGTCCGGCACGATGACCGCCGGCATGACGTCGAAGTTGTGTTCCTGGAGCCAGTCGCTGATCACCGGGGCGCTGGCATCCTCGTAGATGCCGAGTGCCGCGCGGGTGGATGAGATCAGGATGGCGGCCTTACGCGGGCCGGGCAGTGGTTCGCAGGCGCTCATGCGCGGAGTTCTCCTTGGGGGGTTTTCGTGTAGTTGCGGCGCGATGTTCCAGGATCCGGACTTGCCGCCGGACTTGGCCAGCACGCGCATGCCGTCGATGCTTGCATGCTTGTCGACGGCCTTGATCATGTCATACAGGGCCAAGGCCGCAGTGCTCACGGCGGTCAGCGCCTCCATTTCCACGCCCGTGACGCCGCGGGTCTTCACCGTGGCCAGGATGCGCACGGACCCGGCCGGGTCGAGCTCGAAGTCGATGACGACCTTGGAAATCGGCAACGGGTGGCACAGCGGAATGAGTTCGGAGGTCTTCTTGGCGCCCATGATGCCGGCGATGCGGGCCACGGCCAGGGCATCGCCCTTCGGCATCCCGGCGGCGGAGACCAGGGCGAGCACCTCTGCTGTGGTGTGCAGCGTCGCCTCGGCCGTTGCCTCGCGGCTGGTCTCGGCCTTGGCGCTGACATCGACCATGTGGGCGCTGCCGTCGGCGCGCACGTGCGACAGCGCGGAAGGTGGTTGCTCCTGGCTCATGAGCCGTCTCCAATGACTAGAGTTTGCACTATCTGGCCCGCGGCGAGTTCGGTGGTGTCCTCGTCGATGAGGATGAACGCGTTGCTGGCCGCAAGCGCCGCCAGCAGGTGCGAGGAAGCCCCGCCCAACGGGGTGAAGGAACCGTCCCGGTAGGTGCCGCGGCGAACCTGTAGTTTACCGGGCATCGACCCCATGTCTTCGACGAGCGTTGCCTCGAGCCGCGGCCTGGCGGGCAGTGCCAGGTGTTCGGCGAGCGCCGGGCGCAGGAAGATCTCGAAGCTGACAAAGGCGCTGACCGGGTTGCCGGGGAAGGCGATGAAGGCGACGGGGTCGCAGCCGGGCAGGGCCAGGGTTCCGGAACCCTGGGGTCCGCCGGGCTGCATGGCGACGGATCCGAATTCCATGCCGTGGGTTGCCAGCACCTCCTTGACCACGTCGAAGGCCCCCTTGGAGATGCCGCCGCTGCTGATGGCCAAGTGGTAGCCGCGCTCGCCGGACGTCAGGGCCGCGCGCAGGGAGTCGGTGAAGAGCGCGGGCGAGTCATCGAGCACGCCGACCGTGGTGACGTTGCAGCCCGCCGCCTCGAGGGCCGAGGCCAGCAGGGTGGTGTTGGCGTCGTGGATCTGTCCGGGGCCGAGCTCTCCCCCGGGTGCCACGAGCTCATCGCCGGTGGACAGCAGCAGCACCGACGGGCGCCGGGTGACCTCCACTTCGCCGATGCCCAGCCCCGCGAGGATGCCCAGGCTGGTGGGACCCAGCCTCGTGCCCGCCTCCATGACGGTGTCCCCCGCGGCGATGTCGCTGCCCGTCGCGCGGACGTAGGCACCGGACTCGGCGGTGTTCGGCAGTTGCACCGTGAAACCCGCGGCAAGCTGCGCCTCGTCGGGGAAGCGGTCGGGCACCGCCGCCTCGATGGGAACGACGGCGTTGGCCCCGGCGGGGATCGGCGCCCCCGTCATGATGGGAGCCGTGCTCCCCCGTTCGAGTGCCGGCGCCGCCTCGCCGGCGGCGATCGGGGCCACCACGCGCAACGCTCCGTCGCCCAGGTCCCCGGTGTGCACGGCGTACCCGTCCATCTGGGAGTTGTCCCACGGCGGCAACGAGCGCGGGGCGCCAAGTGTCGCCGCGAGTCGTCGTCCCCGCGCATCGAGCAGCCGAACCGTTTCGCTTCCAAGGTCCACGAGTGCCGCATCGACAAGTTCCCTGATGCTGTCTTGGTGCCCTGCGACGCTACGGCGGAATGGTGAGGTCATGGCACCATCCTAGGGTCTTGCCCTCCACCGCAGGGCCTTCGGGGCCCGGAAGAAGCGATTCCGGACCGCTGCCGAACCTGCCGGCCTCCGGCTACGGACCGGTGCACCCTGCAGGCGATAATTACTGCTGGTTAAACCGTCCGGCGATTCCTCAAAACCTCCATCCATCGCCGACAAAGGCCCGCAGATGCGAAAAGTTGGTTCACGCTTCTCCGCGAATCGGAGAACATGCGCATCCGTCATCCGGGGTTGGCCGATCGACCCCGCGGAACAAAGCCACTGTCGGTGGTCTACCCTCGATATATGGCGACGCACACAGATACACCCCGCTCCACGACCGTCAGCCTCCCCATGCCCACGATCCTGCCACCCGCCCCCGCCGATGCCCCCGGGTTGAGCGACAAATTCGGCAGGCAGGCCACAGACCTGCGCATTTCGCTGATCGACAAGTGCAACCTGCGCTGCACCTACTGCATGCCCGCCGACGGCCTGGCCTGGCTCCCCAAATCCAAGCTGCTCACCCTCGAGGAAATCACCCGCATCGTGCGCATCGGCGTGCGCGACCTCGGCATCCGCGAACTGCGCCTCACCGGCGGCGAACCGCTGGTCCGCGTGGACCTGACCCAGATCATTGCAGCAGTCCGTGAAGAGTTCCCGGAGCTGCCCATCTCGCTGACCACCAACGGCGTGGGTCTCGCCAAGAAGGCCGCGGCGCTCGCCGAGGCCGGGCTGAGCCGCATCAACGTCTCGCTCGACACCCTGCATGCCGAAACCTTTGCCACGCTGACCCGGCGCGACCACATCGATTCGGTGTTCGAGGGCATCGACGCGGCGCGAGCCGTCGGCTTGGCACCGGTGAAAATCAATGCGGTGCTGATGCGCGGCATCAACGACGAGCAGGCGCCCGAGCTGCTGGCCTGGGCGCTGGAGCGCGGGCTTGAGCTGCGCTTCATCGAGCAGATGCCGTTGGATGCCGACCACACGTGGCGCAAGGACAACATGGTCACCGCCGCCCAGCTGCGCGCCTACCTGGAGCCCCGCTTCATCCTGAACCCGGACACGCGGCCGCGCGACGGTGCGCCGGCCGAGCGCTTCCTGGTGTCCACCCATGCGGATCCGCAAACGATCCTGGGCGCCGTTGGAATCATCGCTTCTGTGTCCGAGCCGTTCTGCGCCGACTGCCGCCGCACCCGCATCACCGCCGAGGGCAAGGTCATGAGCTGCCTGTTCTCGCGCGAGGAAACTGACTTGAGCGCGCTCCTGCGCGACGGTTCCAGCGACACCGACGTCGCCGAACGCTGGCGAGCCGCGATGTGGGGAAAGCCCCGGGCGCACGGCATGGACCACGTGGGGCTGGGCTCCAAGGACTTTGTACAATCGGACCGCTCCATGAGCGCCATCGGAGGATAATGCGCATTCGCTATTTCGCGGCAGCCGCCCAGGCTGCCGGCACCCACGAGGAACACCTCGACCTTGACGAGCTGCTGGCCGGCACCCCGGACCACGACGGGGAGGCAACGCTGGGGCACGTGCTGGAACTGCTCTCGGCACGCGAACCGATCGCCGCACCGGCGAGCGGCGACCTGCTGGTGCGCCGGGCCACCTCGCTGGGCACGGTGTTGCTCCGCTGCAGTTTCCTCGTCAACGGGGTCAGCGCACAAGACCATTCCCGGGCACTGAAGCCAACCGACGAACTCGACATCCTGCCGCCCTTTGCCGGGGGCTAGCCCGAAGCGACGCTTGGCCATGCGCCGGGACTGACTGCGTACGGGCCCCGCCCTCAGGGATGGTCCATCCGGAGGTAGGGTGCCATGCGCACGGCTAGTTCCGGGGACGGCTCAACCCCCAGCTCGTCCATGACCAAGCGCCGGTACTCCTCGAACCGGCGTTTTGCCACCTGCCGGTTCCCTTCACCCAAATACGCCTCAAACAGCGTTGCCTGGGCAGACTCCCGCAGCGGGTCGGCGTGGCACACGACAAGTGCCGCATCCAGGGCCTCGGCATGTCGGCCGGCCAGCCGGAGCTCTCGACTCATGCATTCCATGGCATGGAGCATTTGCTGCTGAAGCCTGCCGCGTTCCAGTTCGATCCAATCGTCGAAGACACCCGGCAGGATTTCCGCGGTGCAAATGTTCCTGGGCACCCACGCCAGGTCGGTGGCCCGCAGCTTTCCCGAGATGAGGCGGGCGGCCCAGTCCTCCAGCAACTGAATGTCCACGGTGACGCCGTCGGCCAGCGCCAGGCGGTGCTCATCCGAGCTGACCAGTCCGATGTCGTCGCGACGGAGCCGCCAGAGCTCGACCCTCAGATTGCCTGCCGCCCGCGCCGCACACACGTCCGGCCAGAGGGTACTCGCCACGTACCGGCGATCGTGTTCGCCCCGGTTGAACGCCAGATAGGCAAGCAGCCGGGTATGCCCGTCCGTGAGGTGTCGCTGCCTCCCGCCCAACGCGGCGTAAGGGGGCCCGATGAGGTGGATCGAGCGAACCGGCTCACTCCGGCATTCGGCTTCCAGCGCACGCACAAGTCCCAAAGTCATGATGTCCCCCAGCCGTAGAAAACCATCGACAAGGCCACCGTATGTACCCCGGGAACTCTTGGCTATTGAACTAAAGACGATAGACAAGCATCGCCTTTCATGCTGTGGCACTTGCACTCGGAGCCGCGGGACTTCCCGACCCACCCTTTCCAACGTTGAATTCCAGGAGTTGAAGTCCAGCCACGCGCTACCAGAGCATGATCCCGGTGTGCCCCGAGGCGCCCGCCCAGTAGAGCCGGACGCGCGCGACGTATTTCCTGTCCTTGAACAGCTTCACCTGAATCTTCGCGTTCCGGTCCGTACCGCTGTCATCGTTGGCCGCCAGCTGGCGGAGCTGTCCATCGACCTCCTCGAAGAGCACGAGCACGGTATCGGCCGTCCCAAAGGTTCCCAACTCGTACTTCCGCGTTTCACCCGGCACGATGTTGAAGTTCGCTTGTCCCCCGGGTACCAGCGACAGCGGCACCGACACGAATGGCTTCAGCGACGGAATCGCCGCCTTCAGCGCCGGATAGAAGCGCAGGACCCATTCCTTGTCCGCGGCGGAGAGTCCCCCTGCGGGTTCCAGCCCGTCGTGGTACTGGGCCGGCTGGACGATCAGCCCTGCGGGGAACCAGTACTCCATCACGGAGTTCGGATCCCAGTTGGAGCCCTCGACCTCGCTGGGGTCGATCTTGCTCAGGACGTTGGAGAAGGTCTGTTCGCGGGACCAGTTGTTGGGTTCGCCGGTGAAGTAGTCGTAGACCTTCTGTTCGTCCCAGACGATGCCCGCGAACGGGCTCTGGTGCTCATGGGGCATGCCCAAGGTGTGCCCGATTTCGTGCAGCGCCGTTGTATGGCCGTATGCGTCGGTCAGGTCCCACCCGAAGTTCATGGTCGGCTGCGTGGCCGCAATGCCCAGGATGTCCCGCCCGATGTAGGACCACGATCCATCGGCCTGGTCGAAGCCGATGCGCACCTCGGCCTCGCTGCTGTTCTGCACCTCGACGAACTCCAGACCGATCTTCAGTGCCTTCCATTCCGTGAAGGCGTCCCGGACTGCCTGAAGCTGGGGGGCTGGTCCGTTGAAGAACCAGTAGTGCAACACGGTCCCATTGACCCACTTGGTGGCCAGGAGCCGTAGGAGGCGCATCCGTTCGTCGGTCATCCCGGGCGGAATGATCCGCGGGGTGCGCGGCTTGACTGTGCAGGCCGGGCGTGCGGTTTTTTTGCTCATCGTCTTTCTCCTTGGTTGCTGGAACCGCTGGCACTTCCAGAACGCAGCATCGTGGCTCCGCTCCGGGCAGTACAACACGGGCCGCGTCACCAAACAGTTACCGATGGCCGGGCCGCCGGCGCAAGGCACGCTGCCGCCGGTTCACGGTGACGGGCTGGTAACGGCCCGGACTGATAATGGGCAGCCAGAAGCTACCTTCCCATCCCGGAAATCGAAGGAGCGCGAACCATGCCCAAGACGCTTCCGCCGGGTGTTGCCGAGACCGCGAGCGGGAGCTTTGTGCTTGCCGTCAAACCTGACGTCTTTGACGGGCGCGACCTGGAATACCGGCCACAGCTGCATCCCCTGCCCCCTGTCATGGACACCAGGGGAACCGACCGCGTGGTGCTCACCCAGGAGGGCAATTCCTGCACCGGACACGCCGTGGCGGCCATGATCAACACGGTCCTGGCTGCGGGCCCCAATCCGATCCTGGTCAGCCCGTACATGCTCTACTGCATGGCGCGCCGCTACGACGAGTTCGAAGGGAGCGATGACGCCGGCTCCTCCCTGCGCGGGGCACTCAAGGGCTGGCTCTACCACGGGGTGGTTTCAGATACCGACTGGCCGGACCTCGAACACGACCTGGACATCGACCGCGACCCCGTGTTGAGTGCAAAGGCGATGCAAAACCCGCTGGGCGCCTTCTACCGTGTCAATGCGTTCCGGTTGGACGACCTTCAATCTGCAGTGAACGAGCTGCGCGCCATTGCGGTGTCGGCCCAGGTGCACACCGGCTGGCTCAATCCCACGCCAATCCTGCGTCCGGACGGCACCACCTTGTACCTGATCGAGAAAACCGCGGAATCCGCCCATCTGGGTGGCCACGCCTTCGCCATCGTTGGCTACAACGACGTTGGATTCCTTGTCCAGAACAGCTGGGGATCCGGCTGGGGCCGCAACGGGTTTGCGACGTTGGCCTATGAAGACTGGTTGACGTCCGCCTACGACGCGTGGGTGGCCCGCCCGGGCGTCCCCTCGAGCGTGAACCTGCGCAACATCACGCAGGTCGTCACCACCACCTCCGGTGTCGTCTCCCAAGGACCGGGACCGGATTTGGACAGGCTGCAGGGGCATGTGGTGAACCTGGGAAACGATGGAAGGCTCTCCACCTCGGGCCGCTTCATCAGCACCCCGGCACAGATCGACCACATCTTCGGGCAAATGCAGTCCGTCCACGAACGCTGGAACGCGGAGGATGCGGCATCCGGAAACGCGCCGGTGCGCCGTGTCGTCTTCTATGCGCACGGCGGGCTGGTCAGCGAGGGTGCGGGGCTGAATCTGGCCCAGGCACAGCTGAACTGGTGGATGAACAACCATGTCTATCCGGTGTTCTTTGCCTGGCAGAGCGGACCGGTCGAAACGCTGGTCGACCAGGTCGTGGACATGTTGCGGGACAAGTTGCCCTTCGGGACCATGGGCTTCGACATGGTCGAACAGGTCGATCGCTTCGTGGAACGCTTTGCCCGTTCGCACATGACATGGCTCTGGAAGCAAATGAAGCAGAACGCCGCCGCCGCTTCCCTGCCGCTGCCCCACCCCGTCATCTGGCCGCCGGACGACGGGGCTGCGATCGACATGGCCTCCATGCCGGGGGCGGCACTCGTGGCCGACAGATTGCGCAGGTACATGGACCTGCCCGGGGCGGAAGGGGTTGAGGTGCACCTGGCCGGGCACAGCGCCGGTTCGATTTTCGGCGCCAACTTCCTGTCCCGGCTGTTGGCGGAGAAGATTCCGGTTGCCTCGCTGTCGTGGTTGGCACCGGCCATCAGGGTCGATGAGTTCGTCCGACTGGTGCTCCCCTCGCTGGAACAGCACCAGGTGGGCCGGTTCGTCTCCTTCGGCATGAGCGACAAGTTCGAGCTCGATGACAGCGTGGGCACCGGTTTCCTGAAGATCTACCAAAAGTCCCTGCTGTACCTGGTGTCCCGGGGGCTCGAAGATCCTCTGGTCGCGGGTGCCACGGACGTTCCGATTCTCGGCATGCAGCGCTTTGCCAACGAACCCTTGGGCGCCTCAACCCTGGGTGGCACGTTGGCCGGACTTGGGGCCGACCTAGTCTGGTCGCCGACCGAAACCCCGGCCCGGAACCGGACGAGTTCCAGCAGCCACATGGCCTTCGACGAGGACATCTCCAGCATGACCTCGGTGATGCTGCGGATCCTGGATCTCGCGGTGCCGACCCCGCGGATCACCTTCAAGACCTACGCGGCCGAACTCGCCCTGGCCGGCCGTCCGAATGACGGGAAGACCGGTGCCGCGGCCGAAGCCGGCGGAGAAATCCAAACGGTCACCGTCGGATCTGGCGGAGAAGTTCCGGTTTCCACCACGGGGCATGCGCAGACCCCACGGGAAGCGGCACCCTCCGCGCGGCGCGCTGCTGGGACCAAGCGCCCCGTCGCCAAGCGTGCCAAGGGCACCCCGGACACCGGCGGAGCCAAGCCAAAGTCGTGACTGCTTCCGCATGCAACCCGGCGACAGCCCAGCTGTAGCCGCCACGGACCCTGTGCTGGGGACAAGTGGGGCGATTTCCTGCGTCATCTCGGGAGCTGGAGACCGACAAGTGTTTCGAAGCGACCTCAGGGTTTGGCTGTAGGGCCGGCCAGCAGTCCAGAGCGGTCGGCGACCGGTCTTTTCGCTGCGGCTGTGGTGCAGCCCAGAGGGGCAAAACACGAGCCCCGCGCAGCCCCGCCCGGCCAAACATTCGGGTGTCCGGCGCCAACCTGCGAGTTCGTCGGGCAGCCCCGTACGGAAGCACACGATTCCGGCGCTCCAGCGCGAAAATGGGAGGCATGTTTCCCCTGAACAAAGCCCGATTTCGGGCGTATGGTTTTGAAGGACAGGTAGTTCCCATCACCTTTCATTCGTCTTAGACCAAGGATCTGAATCATGAGTGAAAAATCCACCGAAACCGAGTGGGAGGAAATCGTTCCTCAGGCCAGTCCCCCACTCCAGCGGGCTCTGTCAAACCGCCATATCCAACTCATGGCCATTGGCGGCGCCATCGGCACGGGCTTGTTCATGGGATCCGGAAAGACCATCTCGGTCGCCGGCCCTTCCGTCATTTTTGTGTACATGATCATCGGCTTCATGCTCTTCTTCGTCATGCGCGCCATGGGCGAATTGCTGCTCAGCAACCTCCAGTACAAGAACTTCGGAGACTTCGCCGGCGACATCCTTGGGCCCTGGGCCTCGTTCTTCACGGGGTGGACCTACTGGTTCTGCTGGATCGTCACGGGCATTGCGGACGTGGTCGCGATCGCGCACTACGTGGCTTTCTGGTGGCCAGATCTGGCCCTTTGGATCCCGGCGTTGACCTGCATCTTGGTCCTGCTCGCCCTGAACCTGCCAACGGTTAGGGCCTTCGGTGAGACCGAGTTCTGGTTCGCGCTGATCAAGATCATTGCCATCATGGCCCTGATCGTCACCGGCCTGGTCATGATCATCACCGGCTTCGAGACCGAGGGCGCCCACGCGTCCTTCGCCAACCTGTGGGAGCACGGCGGGATGTTCCCGACCGGGTTCATGGGCTTCGTCGCTGGATTCCAGATCGCGGTGTTTGCGTTCGTCGGAATCGAGCTGGTCGGTACCGCCGCTGCCGAGACCAAGGATCCGGAGAGGAACCTGCCGCGCGCTGTGAACTCCATCCCCATCCGCGTCCTGCTGTTCTACGTGGGTTCGCTGATCATCTTGATGGCGGTGCGCCCTTGGACCAGCTACACCGCCGACGAATCGCCGTTCGTGGGCATGTTCGCCCTGGCCGGCCTGGTCGGCGCCGCGGGCGTCGTCAACTTCGTGGTCCTCACCTCGGCTACTTCGAGCGCAAACTCGGGCATCTACTCCACATCCCGCATGGTCTACGGCCTGGCCCGCGAGGGTGACGCGCCCAAGGCTTTCGGCAGGTTGTCCAGCCGCAAGGTCCCGAAGAATGCGTTGATCTTCTCATGCATGTTCCTGCTGGCCGGCGTGGTGCTGCTGTATGCAGAGGGGTCGGTTGCCGAGGCATTCACCCTGGTCACCACGATTTCCGCCCTCTGCTTCATGTTCGTGTGGACGATGATCATGGTCAGCTACATCGTCTACCGCCGTCGCCGCCCGCACCTGCATGAAGCCAGCAAGTTCAAGATGCCCGGCGGAGTATTCATGTCATACGTCGTGCTCGCGTTCTTCGGTTTCATCATCTGGGCGCTGACCCAGCAGCCAGACACCCTGATGGCGTTGATCTTCACGCCTATCTGGTTTGTGCTGCTGTCCTTCGGCTACGTAATGCTGCGCCGGAACCCGGAGCACGCGAAGATCCGTGCCGCACACGATGTGAAGGTCGCCCGGGAACACGAGGAGCGCAAGGCACGTCTCCAGTAACGCCCCCAGATGGACACTGCCACACAAATACGATCCCCGTCCCCCCGAATTCGAGGGACGGGGATCGTTGTTTTGCGCTTCTTGGGGCGCCCCCGCCCAAACCGTTTCCTTGGAGATTCCGCGCTGATCACCGTCGATTCTGATCCGTCCAGCATCTGTCTCGCATTTAAGTTTCTTGCCTCTCCCGTCGTATGGTTCTAAGCATTGTGTATTTTCCCTCACATTGAACGACTAACATCCGAGGATCAGTAAATGACTGAAAAAGCCACCACGACGAGGCAGGAGTCGGCCGCTTCAGGCGCCAACCCTCCGCTCGAACGGGCACTTTCAAACCGTCACATTCAACTCATGGCCATCGGTGGAGCCATCGGCACCGGCTTGTTCATGGGATCCGGAAAAACCATCTCCGTGGCTGGTCCATCGGTAATCTTCGTCTACATGATCATCGGCTTCATGCTGTTCTTCGTCATGCGGGCCATGGGTGAATTGCTGCTGAGCAACCTCGCCTACAAGAACTTCTCTGACTTCGCCGGAGACATCCTGGGTCCCTGGGCCGCATTCTTCACCGGCTGGACCTACTGGTTCTGCTGGGTTGTCACAGGCATTGCCGACGTCGTCGCCATCGCCCACTACGTGGCCTTCTGGTGGCCGAACCTTCCGCTCTGGATCCCGGCGCTCGCCTGCATCCTGCTGTTGCTGGGCTTGAACCTCCCCACGGTAAAGGCCTTCGGCGAAACCGAGTTCTGGTTTGCCCTGATCAAGATCGTGGCCATCCTTGCCCTGATCGTCACCGGCCTGGTCATGATCATCACCGGTTTCGAGACCGAGGGAGCACGTGCCTCCTTCACCAACCTGTGGGCGCACGGCGGAATGTTCCCGACCGGTTTCATGGGCTTCGTGGCCGGCTTCCAGATTGCCGTCTTCGCCTTCGTGGGCATCGAACTCGTGGGTACCGCGGCAGCCGAAACCAAGGACCCGGAAAAGAACCTGCCCCGCGCCGTGAACTCCATCCCGATCCGCGTGCTGCTCTTCTACGTGGGCGCGCTGGTCATCCTCATGGCGGTTCGCCCGTGGACCGGCTACACCGCCGACGAATCGCCGTTCGTTGGCATGTTTGCCCTCGCAGGCCTCGTGGGCGCCGCAGGCGTAGTGAACTTCGTGGTCCTGACCTCGGCTACGTCGAGCGCCAACTCCGGCATCTACTCGACCTCGCGCATGGTCTACGGACTCGCCCAGGAAGGGGATGCCCCGAAGGCCTTCGGCAAGCTCTCCAGCCGCAAGGTGCCGAAGAACGCACTGATCTTCTCCTGCATGTTCCTGCTCGCCGGCGTGGTCCTGCTGTACGCGGAGGGCTCCGTGGCCGAGGCCTTCACCTTGGTCACCACGATCTCGGCACTGTGCTTCATGTTCGTCTGGTCGATCATCCTGATCAGCTACATCGTCTACCGCCGTCGCCGTCCGCACCTGCACGAGGCCAGCAAGTTCAAGATGCCGGGCGGTACGTTCATGCCGTACGTGGTGCTCGCATTCTTCGTCTTCATCCTGTGGGCGCTGACCACCAAGGCAGATACCCTCGCGGCACTGATCTTCACGCCGATCTGGTTCGTGCTGCTGGGCATCGGCTACATGATGTTGCGCCGCAACCCTCGGCATGCCGCGATCCGCGCGGCACATGATGCCAAGGTTGCCCAGGAACATGAAGAACGCAAGGAGCGCGTCGGGGCATAACACCCGGAAGCGCGACTCTTCCTTGCAAGAGGCCGGCGTGCAGAGATCCCCACGGGTGACTCTGCACGCCGGCCTCTTTGGTTTTGCCCATCGGCGGGCTCCGCCAAGGACAGCTTCCAGGCCGTGCCGCGAGCCGAGAAACGAATGAGGGGTTGTTCGCGCCGGAAATTTCCGGCGCGAACACCCAGACCAGCTAAAAACACAGAG
>NZ_JBIBDE010000006.1:0-198255 GCF_042901625.1 Paeniglutamicibacter sp. NPDC012692 | reverse complement strand
CGGCCCCCCCCCCCCCCCCCCCCCCCCCCCCCCCCCCCCCCCCCCCCGCCCCGCCCCCCCCCCCCCCCCCCCCCCCCCCCCGCCCCGGGGGGGGGGGGGCCCCCCCCCCCCCCCCCCCCCCCCCCCAACAACCCCTCATACTTATGACCCGAAGGCCCTGTTGCTACATTCCGAAGTCGGAAGGCTTGTCGAAGGGACCGACCACGGTGATGGTGCGCGGGCGGGCCGCCAAAAGTGCCGCCAGTTCCTGCACCTGTTCCGGGGTGACGGCCTTGACGCGTTCGAGCGACTCGTCGATGTCGTGGAAGACGCCGGTGACAAGCTCGGCGCGGCCCAGACGCGACATGCGCGATCCCGGATCCTCGAGTGCCAGCACCATGCCACCGGACAGCTGTCCGACTGCCTTGCGCAGTTCCTCGTCGGTGATGCCGTCGGCCGCAAGCTTCTCGAGCTCGGCCGCCAGCAACTTGATCACGCGTTCGGTCTTGGCCGGGGCGCATCCCGCATACATGCCGAAGTAGCCGGCGTCGGAGTACGCGGCGGAGAACGAGTAGGTGGAGTACACCAGCCCGCGCTTCTCGCGGATCTCCTGGAACAGGCGCGAGGACATGCCGCCGCCGAGGACGGCGTTGAGCACGCTCATCACGTGGCGTCGCTCATCGGTGGCCACGATGCCGGGGCAACCCATGATGATGTTGACCTGCTCGACGGGTCGGCGGATGACCTCGATGCGCTCCGAGCCGGTGATTTCCACGGGCTCGGTGGAGCGGCGCGGGACCGGCGATGCGTTCTCGGGAAGTTCCCAGCCGGCCTCGCGCAGGGCGCTGAGCACCAGGTCGCAAACCACGTCGTGGTCCAGCGAGCCTGCGGCGGTGATGACGAGCTCGTCGGGGGTGTAGAAACGACGGTAGTGTTCCCAGACCGACTCGCGGCTGATACCGGTGATGGCCTCGGGCGTGCCACCGATCGGGCGACCCAGGGAGTGCTCCCCCAGGACGGCTTCCACGAAGCGCTCGTGGGCGACATCCCCCGGATCGTCGGCGTCCATCGCGAGTTCCTCAAGGATCACGTCGCGTTCCTGTTCCAATTCATTTGGATCAATAACGGCGGAGGTGATCATGTCGGCGATGACGTCGATTGCCATGGGCAGGTCGGTGTCGAGAACGCGGGCGAAGTAGCAGGTGCTTTCCTTCGCGGTTGCGGCGTTCGATTCGCCACCTACCTCATCAAAGGCGGAGGCGATTTCCATCGCGGTGCGTCGCTTGGTGCCCTTGAACAGGAGGTGTTCAAGGAAGTGTGTGGAGCCGTGCTGGCCATCCTGCTCGTCGCGAGAACCCACGCCGACCCAGAAACCAATGGTGGCCGAACGCTGGCCGGGCATTGCCTCGGTCAGCACTCGAACACCGCCAGGCAAAACGGAACGGCGCACCAAAGCGCCTCCGGCCTGCCCGTGGATGATGGTGGGGTCTCCCGCCTCGATGGGGGCTGCGGTGTCAGAGACGCCGCGCTCCCCTGCTTTCGCAGGGGATACGCCAACTCCGTCGAGCGGCAGGGGAATCATGACCACTGAGAATGTCCTTTACTGTCCACAAAAATTTGGGTGAGTCGTACTTGGTGGAGTACGAAACGCATTAATCCATTCTTCCACAGTGCCGCCGATTCGCAGTCTGGCTATGAGTGGGCTCTCATTTCGGGAGGAGTTGGTTCCGAGAATTCATCCATGCCCCTGGCACCCAAAGAAAAAACCCGGCCCGCCAAAAGGCGGACCGGGATTTTTCTAGACTAGGAAATCAGGATTCCCTACTCGGCCGATTCGGCGGAGGCGTCGTCCTCTGCCACAACCGGGGCCAGCGAAAGCTTTCCGCGATCATCGACCTTGGTGATTTCGACCTGGAGCTTCTGGCCCACGGAGACAACGTCTTCGACGTCATCCACGCGCTTGCCACCGGCGAGCTTACGCAGCTCGGAGATGTGCAGCAGGCCGTCCTTGCCCGGGGTCAGGGAAACGAACGCACCGAAGGTGGTCAGCTTCACGACGGTGCCAAGGTAGCGTTCGCCGATTTCCGGAACCTGTGGGTTTGCAATGGCGTTCACTGCGGAACGAGCGGCTTCTGCCGACTCGCCGTTGGTGGCGCCGATGAGGACGGTTCCGTCGTCCTCGATGGAGATATCCGCTCCGGTATCTTCCTGGATCTGGTTGATCATCTTGCCCTTCGGGCCGATGACCTCGCCGATCTTATCCACTGGAATCTTCACGGAGATGATGCGCGGTGCGTAGGTGGACAGCTCATCCGGGGTGTCAATGGCCTGGTTCAGGACGTTGAGGATGTGCAGACGTGCCTCGCGGGCCTGGGTCAGCGCAGCGGCCAGGACCGATGCCGGGATGCCGTCGAGCTTGGTATCAAGCTGGATGGCGGTGATGAACTCGGAGGTACCTGCAACCTTGAAGTCCATGTCACCCATGGCGTCTTCGGCGCCGAGGATGTCGGTCAGTGCCGCGTAGCGGGTCTGGCCGTCAACTTCGTCGGAAACCAGGCCCATGGCGATGCCGGCAACGGCAGCGCGCAGCGGGACGCCGGCGTTGAGCAGCGACAGGGTCGAAGCGCAAACCGAGCCCATGGAGGTCGAGCCGTTGGAGCTCAGTGCCTCGGAGACCTGGCGGATGGCGTACGGGAATTCCTCGCGGGACGGCAGAACCGGCATGATTGCACGTTCTGCCAGGGCACCGTGGCCGATTTCGCGGCGCTTCGGCGAACCCACGCGGCCGGTTTCACCGGTCGAGTACGGCGGGAAGTTGTAGTTGTGCATGTAGCGCTTGCGCGTTACAGGCGACAGCGAGTCGATCTGCTGTTCCATCTTGAGCATGTTCAAGGTGGTGACGCCCATGATCTGGGTTTCGCCACGCTCGAAGATCGCCGAACCGTGGACGCGGGGAAGAACCTCGACCTCGGCGGTGAGCTTGCGGATGTCGGACAGGCCGCGGCCGTCCATGCGGACCTGGTCGGTCAGGATGCGCTGGCGCACGACGTGCTTGGTCAGCGAACCGAAGGCCTTGGAGATCTCGCCTGCGCGGGTCTCGAAGGCGGTGCCCTCGGCGGCCAGCTCGGCAACTACCTCGTCCTTGTAAGCGGAAGCGGCGTTGTCGCGCTCCTGCTTGCCGGCGATCTGGTAGATCTCGGTGAGCTTGGCGGTGGCCTTGGCCTCGACAGCTGCGTAGGCGTCTTCTTCGTAATCGCGGAAGACCGGGAACTCAACGGTCGGCTTGGCGGCGCGAGCTGCCAAGTCTGCCTGTGCATCGCACAGCGCCTTGATGAACGGCTTTGCAGCCTCAAGGCCCTGGGCAACAACCTCTTCGGTCGGGGCGGTGGCGCCCTGTTCCTTGATGAGGTTCCAGGAGTTGTCGGTAGCTTCGGCTTCAACCATCATGATGGCAACGTCGTCGCCAGCGATGCGGCCGGCTACGACCATGTTGAAGACGGCATTTTCCAGCTGGCTGTGCTTCGGGAAGGCAACCCACTGGGCACCGTTTCCGTCGTCAACCAGGGCAACGCGAACGCCACCGATCGGGCCGGAGAACGGCAGACCGGAAAGCTGGGTCGACATTGAGGATGCGTTGATGGCAACCACGTCGTAGAGCTCGTCCGGGTTGATTGCCAGGACGGTGACAACGATCTGAACTTCGTTGCGCAGGCCCTTGACGAATGCCGGGCGCAGCGGGCGGTCCATCAGACGGCAAGCCAGGATGGCTTCGGTCGACGGGCGGCCTTCGCGGCGGAAGAAGCTGCCCGGGATGCGGCCGGCAGCGTACATGCGCTCCTCGACGTCCACGGTCAGCGGGAAGAAGTCGAAGCCTTCACGCGGGTGCTTGCCGGCGGTGGTTGCCGAGAGCAGTGCGGTGTCTTCGTCGATGTAAACCATGGCTGCACCTGCAGCCTGCTGGGCCAAACGGCCGGTTTCGAAGCGGATAACTCGCTTGCCGTATCGACCGTTGTCGATCACGGCCTCTGCGAATTGAATTTCTGGACCCTCCATGTGGGGGCATTCCTTTCGATCGCTCCCCGGGGAATGCGGCGAACCGACGTGCCCTGCCCGGATCTGGTCTTCGATCGAGACTCGCGCTACATGAAGAATCAGAGCGAAAGCCACTACCGAGGACCGCGATCTGTGCGGCGGGGACCTGCGGCGGCATGGTCCGGGGAGTAATTGTTTGTATTGGTTTTCCGCAATACACGGACAACCACGTATAAGACTACCGGGAATCGGTGCAAGTTGCAGTTCTGCACACCACACCGTGTTGGCGTGGCTCAGTAGTGCAGCGAACATGGCGTCTCGGCACCTCAGCCACCGCAATCACGCGCCCATTGGCGGTCGCGCGGTCTACTGGTAGGAGACGAACCACGGCTTCGGGTCGATGTCGAATGTCTGCTTCGGGGTGAACGTCGGGGAGTCCTCGTCGATGAAGTTCTTCCACGCCATCCTGATGCCCTTGGGCAGGTCTTGGCGCAGGTTGTCCCAGGTTCCCATCTTCATCCCCGGTGAGCCGTGGCCGTCGGCGTGCACGACCATCGCCAGTTCGGGGTGCGAGGTGTCCAGCGTGGAGCGGTTGCGGATCATGCTCTGCGTGAACTGGTGCAGGATGACGACCTTCTGCGGCAGCTGGTGCTCGCGCGTCAGCTCGGCCAACCAGTCGTTGGCGCGGTTGAGCTCGGCGGCATCCACGGAGCCGATCTGGACCATGTGCCGCTGGTTGGGCTTGAGCCTCCACTCGGGGTCGTAGGCGATGCCGACGTTGGGGTAGGTCAGCAGCTTTTCGTAGCGCTTGGCTTGGGTCAGGAAGTCGTTGCGACCCGGTTGCAGGTCAAGCACCACGTACACCCCGGCTTCCTCGGCAGCCTTGACCCAGGGCTCGAGTACCTCCACGGGAATGTAGCTGGAGTACTTCCCGTCCTTGCCGGCGGACGCCGAGGCGACGGTCGCGATGATCTCGAAGGCCGGCTGGACCTTTTCCTTGCTGTGGGGCTGGTACTCCGCGGCGTACTTCTTGGCGAGCTTGATGGCCGCATCGACGTCCTGTTCGCCGAGCAAACCCAGTGAAGAGGTCCCGGGCGTCCCGTACAGCGCAACCATGCGCCGGTCCGGGAACACGAGCTGCCCGCCGCCGGGAAGTTCCTTTCCTCCGGCAGCCGTTGCCGCCATGGCCGAGAAATCCTCGGCATTCCCGAACCCGTTGCCGATCGCGTACAGGCCCGCCTCCGCATGGTCCTGGAAGAATTTTTGGTTCTTCGCGGCACGCGGGTCGGGCGAGTCCATGGTGTGGAGGTTGGCCCCTGCGGCTTGGGCAGTTGCCAGTGCGGGGCCGGCCGACTCCGCTTCCTTGTCCGCCGAGCCTACGACGACGGCGAAGCCGGACTCCGTGGTACCTTCGGCCGGGTCGATGTCAGGCAGGTCCGCATTTGGCGCCGACCCGTCGACGACTTTCAGTCCCCCGACCAGCGAATCAGGCAGGGCTCCGTGGGCAATGAGGGTGCGTGCGCCCAAACGCTCCAGCTCGCTGGCGAAGGCCTTCTGCTCCGAAACATCTTCCTGCGCTTCGGGTGCGACAAGCAGAGGGACGCCGAGTTCGCGTGCCTGCCCGGTGGCGGCTGCCTGCGCGCCGTCGTTGCCCAGCACGACGACGGCGGGTGCCTTTTCAAAGAACGTCTGGCTCGCTTTCAGGGCCATGTCCTCGGCGCTGCCGCTGATCCGGCCGACCCCGGACACGGGGGCTGCCAACACCACGCTGTCTTTGTTTTTTTGCGACCGGGCGCCGGAGGCGTCCCCCGAATCAGCTGCGGTACATCCGGTCGCAGCCAGAACGAGAACCAGTCCGGAAGCGGCCGCAGCGAGGCGACCCTTTGCCCGAATCGTCATGTCTTTTCTCCCTCGTCGACCATCAGCCAAGGATTTTCATCGGCATTCTTTGATCGCTTGTTCATGAACAGAAAGCGCCTCGGAACAGCTGGACCGGCCCCGGCACGGCAACCACTAAAACGGGGTGGCCACCATGAACGACCCTAGCAACTACTTCCGCTCGGCGCCCGGATTACCCGTGCCCGCGCCGTCATCATGACAGCCGCCGATGACCTGGCTTGGAAGTCACCAAACAGTGGGCCGACCCGGGACCAGAGGCCTATCCTGAAGCATGGGCGTATATGTCCTTGTAGCCTTTGTCGTCCCCGTGCAGGCCGGCTTGGTCTTCTCCCGGGCCAGCTGGCCGTTGCACATCACCTTGGCGCGCTTCGACACCCGGGAAACCGCCGACGACGTACGCGCCCGGTTCGACCACGTGCTGCCTACGCAACTGGGTTTTGACGTGCGCATCGGCTCGGACGCGCAGTTCGGCCGCAATGGGTCCGTGCCGGTCTCACTGGTGGAACCGGAGCCGGCTCTGCAGCGGCTCCATGCCGCCGCTCTGGAGGCGCTGGGACCGCAGGTCCACCTGCCCGGTGCGCAGCACAACCGCTCGAACTACCGCCCACACGTCACCCATGCCGAGACGCGTTTGCTGCCCGGGGACCAGATCCGGATTCGGCAGGCGGCACTGGTGGACCTGCGTCCGGACAACGACCCGCGACTACGCCGGGTTGTGGCAATCTGGGGAACGGATTCGGACACGGAGTAGGTTACGCTCCCCCGCCGAAAACTGCCCGCCCGGTGCAGCGAAGATTGCACGTGCCAACGGATCCGTGGTGACGTGTTTGCGGCCGGCCATCGACAATTCGGGGGGCTCGATGGCAGCCGTTTCCAGAAGCCGCCGTGTACGTTGCGAAAGCCTTGTTGGCGGCTTTCTTCGATGGTGAATTCGGACGGGTCACAGCGGAATTTTCGGCTCGCCGGAAGACAGGTTCTAAGCCGGTCCAGGCAACATCGAAGCCTAAAATTCCGCGAAATCACGGCACTTCAGGCGAAACTCCGACCCGACATGCGGCGCTAACACCTACACAAAATCTCGCAATAGGGTGGAAGCATGGCTACAGAATTCGCAGTGAAAAACATCGAAGACCAAACCAGAGAACTCCTCGACGGACGAGTCCAGTCCATCCGCCACTTGGTGACAGCACGACTAAGGATCACCGAGATCCAAGCACAACTGGAAAATGCCGAACGCGAAGACGCGCGCCTCTATGCGGCCGCCCAGCGCATCGGATGGTCCACCCACGAATTGCGCGAGTTGGGCATCACCGAACCCGTCCAAAGCACCCGTCCCGGGAAGCGTTCCGCAGCAAAGACCCTGTTCATGGTTCCTGGCAACCCGGTGCCGGTATCCCCCGACGAGAACTAGAAACCCCTGCGCAGGGAAGTGCGGAACACATGTTCTGTTCTTCCCTGCGGCCCTGCGCACGCCCTGCCCACCACAGCCCTCAACAACTTCACAGGGCACCGGGCGATGCCTGTGACTGTCAGCGTTCGATGGGTCGGGCATGAATTTCGCGCCCGAGAGGCAACCGGGCGGCGTTCATGAGAGCGGGACTCCGCTCCCGAGGAGCCGCACAGCCGACCCGACCGAACCTCTGGGGCCCGAGCATCTTGCCCATCGGCGTTGATCTGCCCTTCACCGACGCCGGAGCCGTTCTTACCTCACTTTTTGTTGCAGCGTTCCCTTCCCGCAACCCGACGCCGTGAACGCCTGAGGGCCGCGCTCCCTGACTGCCCCCGCGCCGGAACCATGCGGCGTCCGGACGCGGTCTTTTTGCCATGCCCGTGGCGGCACCTTCTCCCTGGAACCCGGCCCGGCATTCCCGCGAACCGTGGCTGGCGCCAAGAAGCCCCATCCCCCACGGCCCCCCGGACAGGAACCAGCGGAAGCTGTTCCTGTCTGTCCCCGCATTGGTCGCCTTTGTTGCCGCGGTGTTCTTCCTGGGACCGGTTGGCTTGATCCCCTACGGCCCGCTGCTGGCCTTCAGCAACGATCGGGCCCCACCCCTTGGCGGTCATGAAAACTGCCCGGAGGCTGCAACGAAATAGCCCGTCGTCCGGACGGGAAGGGCCCTTAGGCTCTGTAAACGTGGTGGTGGGGAGACCACGCCCGTACCCAAAACAGAACAGCCGCTTGAATCCCATAAATCGATCGGCTTACGCGATACCCGGTAGCTTGAAGGTTGCTCCGGATACCTGCCCATGCCATTTTCAGTACCCATCTGCACAGCGGCCCGCATGTTTCCCGGTTTGAACAGGCAACTTCTGACGGCGCAGTCGACTTCTGAACCGGCCGTCAGAGGTTATGGGTGGGGCCTGGGGTGTCGTCCTCCTCCAAGGGCTGCAGCCTGATGTCCTGCGGGTAGAGGTCGGACCCGGTGCGGTCCTTCAGGGTCAGGGTGGCGACCAGCGAGGCCACCACGAGCAGGACCAGGTACGTCGAGACGGCGAGAGTGGTGTTGAACGTGCCCACCAGCGCGGTGGCGATCGTGGGGGCGAAGGCCCCGCCGAGCACCGCGCCGATCGCGTAGCTGATGGAGGCGCCGCTGAGCCGGATGCGGGCGGGGAACAGCTCGGCGTACAGGGCCGGAAGCGGTCCGTAGGACAGGCCCATGACCGCGCCGAAGACCACCACGGCGGCGGCGACCGAGCCCACTTGGCCGGTGTCGATGAGCAGGAAGAGCGGGTACAGCCAGGCGAGCATGCACACCCATCCGATGATGTACATCCTGCGCCGGCCGATGCGGTCGGAGAGCACCCCGGAGACCCAGGTGGAGATCAGCCAGGTCACCGAGCCGAGGGTGATGATGTTGAGGATGGCCCCGGCGTTCATGTGCAGGCTCTTGGTGGCGTAGCCCAGGATGAAGCCGCCGGTGAGCATGTAGCCGGCGGCGTTGTTGCCCATGAAGATGAGCGTGGCCTGGATGACCTTCTTCGGGTGGTCGCGGAACAGGGTGGACAGCGGCGCGGTCTCGGTCTGTTTCGTGGCCTCCAGCTCGTGGAACACCGGGGATTCCTCGACCCGGGTGCGGATGTAGTGGCCGATCAGGATCAGCACGAAGCTCAGCAGGAACGGCACCCGCCAGCCCCAGGCCAGGAACTGTTCGTCGGTGAGGGCGGCGGCGAAGATGGCGGTGACCCCGGAGGCCAGGAGCATCCCTGCGGGGACGCCGAGCTGGGGGAAGGCCCCGAATTTGCCGCGGCGTTCGGCCGGGGCGTGTTCGACGGCCATCAGCGCCGCCCCGCCCCATTCACCGCCGGCGGAGAATCCCTGGATGATGCGCAGGATCACCAGCAGGATCGGGGCCCACACCCCGATGGTGCCGTAGGTGGGCAGGACGCCGATGAGGGTGGTGCCCAGGCCCATGAGGATCAAGGTGATGATCAGAACTATCCGGCGGCCGTACCGGTCGCCCACCCGGCCCATGATGACGGCCCCGAGGGGGCGGAACAGGAAGCTGATGCCCACGGTGGCGAATGAGACGATCGCGGCCATCGGCCCCTGCAGCGGGGAGAAGAACAGCGGGGCCAAGACCAGGGCGGCGGCGTTGGCGTATATGAAGTAGTCGTACCACTCAACCGTCGTGCCGATCATGGTGGCCCCTGCCACCCTGCGCTGTTGCGGGGTCATACGGGCCGTGTCTGTCGATCTGGTGTTCACGAGGATTCCTCCGTCCGGAATCGACGGGCCCGGTCGGGGCAGGCCGCTCGTCGATGGCCACCGGCAAGTGGTGGCGGACAGGATGGTGGCCGGCCTCATGGCCCGCGACAACGCCAATTTTACGGCTTCCGGGCCGCCGAATGATAGGGGCGGGCGACGCCATCGGGACCGTGAACCCCGGCCACGACCGGACGCCGATGATCCCTCCCGGCAGGAGCCCGGTCACGATCCGGCGGAGAATCCGATCTTTCGACAGCGCATCGGGAAAGATCGCGAGCACCATCGAGATGCCTCGGCGACCCGAGCCGCGGCGAAACGGGGGGCGTCCGGATCGACGCAACTCAGTCGTCCGTTCGGCACCAGAACCTCTTCCCCGCGCGGGCACGTGGCCGCTAGGCTGGGCGCAAGCTGACCCCACCGGCCCCGAGCCCGGCTACGCGCACCCTAGGAGAGTTCCATGAAGAAGCTCATCAACGACCCCAAGAACGTCGTCACCGAGGCGGTCGAGGGATTCGCGGCCGCGCACGCCGACATCGTGCGCGCCTCAAACGATCCGATCTTCCTCGTGAGGTCCGACGCCCCCTCGGCCAAGGTCGGCATCGTTTCGGGAGGCGGAAGCGGCCACGAGCCGATGCACGGCGGGTTCGTCGGATACGGGATGCTCGACGCGGCCGTCCCCGGCGCCGTCTTCACCTCGCCCACCCCGGATCCCATCCTCGCCGCGACCGCGGCGGTGAACGGCGGCCGCGGGGTGCTGCACATCGTGAAGAACTACACCGGCGACGTGCTCAACTTCGAGACCGCGGCCGACCTCGCCGGAGCGGACGGCATCGAGGTGCGCAGCGTGATCGTCAATGACGACGTCGCGGTCAAGGACTCGCTGTACACCGCCGGCCGCCGCGGCGTGGCGGGCACGGTGCTCGTGGAGAAGATCGCCGGGGCGGCCGCCCAGCGCGGGGACTCCCTGGACGAGGTGACAGCCGTCGCCGAGAAGGTGATCGGCCAGGTGCGCTCGATGGGCGTGGCGCTGACCCCCTGCGTCGTCCCGCACTCGGGGGAACCGAGCTTCACGCTGGAGGACGACGAGATCGAGATCGGCATCGGCATCCACGGCGAACCGGGGCGGGAGAAGGTCAAGCTGCAGCCGGCCGACGCGATCGTGGACCGCCTGCTCGGCCCGATCCTCGACGACATCCCGTTCGCGTCCGGCGACAAGGTGCTCCTGCTGGTGAACGGGATGGGCGGGACCCCGCAGGTCGAGCTGTACATCGTCTACCGCCGCGCGGCGGAGGTGCTTGCCGAGCGCGGGATCGAGGTCGCCCGGTCGCTCGTGGGCAACTTCACGACCTCGCTCGAGATGCAGGGCATGTCGATCTCGGTCCTCAAGCTCGACGACGCGCTGACCGAGCTGTGGGACGCCCCGGTCCAGACCGCCGCCCTGCGCTGGGGCCGCTGAGCCGTGGCCACAAACCGAGACCACAACCCTTGACCACAGCAAGACGAGAGGAAACCCCCATGAGCCTGGGCGTCGACTGGATGATCGACTGGGTGAGGGCGAGCGCCGCCGTCATCGCCGACCACCGGGTGGAACTGACCACCCTGGACCGGGACATCGGCGACGGCGACCACGGGGAGAACATGGACCGCGGCTTCTCCGCCGTCATCGCCAAGCTCGATTCCCTGCCGGCGGATGCCATCCCCGCCGACGTGCTCAAGCTCGTGGCGACCACGCTCATCTCCACGGTCGGCGGGGCGGCGGGGCCGCTGTACGGAACCGCGTACCTGAAGGCGGCCGGCGCGGTGGCCGGGCTGGCCGAACTCGACGGCGGCGCGCTCTCCGCGCTGCTCCGGGCGGCGCGGGACGGCATCGTGCTCCGGGGGAAGGCCGAGAGCGGCGACAAGACCATGGTCGACGCGTGGACCCCCGCGGTCGACGCCGCGGATGCCGCCGTCGGGCAGGATGCAGACGCGGCTTCCGTCATCGCGGCCGCAGCGGACGCCGCGGAGCAGGGCGCGGTAGCCACCGAGCCGCTGATCGCGCGCAAGGGGCGCGCCAGCTACCTGGGTGAGCGTGCGATCGGGCACCGCGACCCCGGCGCCCAGTCGACGGCCCTGCTGCTCAGGGCGGCGGCCGACGTCGCCGGCGGCACGGCGGCGCCATGACCGTCGGTCTCGTCTTCGTCTCCCACAGTGCCAAGATCGCCGAGGGCCTGGTCGACCTGGCCCGGCAGATGGCACCGGATGTTGCACTGGTGGCCGCGGGCGGAATGGACGACGGCGGCATCGGCACGAGCTTCGACCTGGTGACCGCCGCCATCGCGCGGGCCGAGTCCGGGGACGGCGTCGTCATCCTCTGCGACCTGGGCTCCGCCATCCTCACCGCCGAGACCGCGCTCGACTTCCTCGAAGAGGACGAACGGGCCCGCGTGGACATCGTCGACGCCCCGCTGGTCGAGGGCGGGGTTGCCGCCGCCGTCGCTGCGCAAACCGGCAAGGATCGGGACGGCGTCGCGGCGGCAGCCAGGACCGCTGTTCCGGCGGCCGCCGCCCCTGCACCGGACGCCGGGGCCGCGGAATCCCCCGTGTATTCGAGGGTGGTGACCCTCGTCAACCGCGATGGCCTCCATGCGCGGCCGGCGGCCGACTTCGTGACTCTCGCCGGCACCTTCCCGTCCGAGGTCACGGTGAACGGCGAGGATGCAACGAGCCTGCTCGCGATCATGGCCCTTGGCCTGGTTCGCGGCAGCGACGTGGAGATCGCCACTGCGGACCCCGAGGGCAGGAACGCCGTCGACGCCCTCGCAGATCTCCTGGCATCCGGATTCGGGGAAGCCTGAGCGGACCGGCGCCGGCGCTTCGTGGCTGCGGAGGCGTACTAGTACCCGTACGACCAGCGTCATTAATGGCGCGGCTGCGGCTGTCCCGTGACGGCTAGCCAGCACAGGGCTCACTCGGTGACATGTCTGCCGAAGATACCTGCTTTCAACTGGATTCCTTCAGATGCCGTCCCAGACAATGTCAGACAGTTGAACGGGAAGCGCCAGCTCCCGGAGGACATGCAGTCCAGCCACGCCATCTGAGCATTCCCCCAGGGGACTGGAACGAGACTCCGAGCGATAAGTTTCGTTCCAGCTTTGCACCGCATTCCGATCGAGTTCCGTTCAATGACGGACATGTAGCCGTCAGGGAACACCAACGAGGCCCCGGCCTTGGGGGTTCTCTTGCTCGAAGCGACAGCATCAACAAGGCGGTTCGGGCAATCGCATTCCTCTCCAGCACGGATGCTTGGGTTTGCTGCAGATATCTCACCGTTTACGGCGCCAACGATGGTTGGCACATCCAGCGCGATCTCGATATCCGATGCAGGATCTTTGCCCTGGTCGCCCGTGGGTTTGGGCCGGCGACAAGCTTGTCACCATGTCCACAACCGGTTCCCTCGTTCCCGACGACTACGCACAATTCCTCACCGGCCTGAAGGGCCACGTCCGCTCGGCGCGGGTGCAGGCCCAACGGATCGTGAACACCGCCCTCATCGACCTGTACTGGAACATCGGGAACCGGATCCTGGCAGAGCAGGAACGCCAGGGGTGGGGATGCTCAGTCATCACCAGGCTCGCCGAGGACCTGCGCCGGGAATTCCCGGAAATGACCGGTCCTTCCCGCAGCAACATGCAGTACATGCGCGCCTTCGCGGCCGCGTGGCCGGACTGGGACCCAAATGTCCCACAGACCTGAACTGGGACATTTGCCGTGGGGCCACATCCGGGTCCTGCTGGACAAGAACCTCCCCCCCCTGGATTCCCGCGACTGGTACGCCGCCATGGCCGTGGAACACGGATGGTCCAGGAACGTCCTAATGAACATGATCATGAACAAGACGCTCGAACGGACCGGGGAGGCACCGTCCAACTTCGAACGGCACTTGGCAAAACCGGACTCGGACCTGGTGCAACAAATGGCCATGGACCCCTACGCCCTGGAATTCATGGGCCTCACCGGGGAGATCGCCGAACGCGACCTCGAGCAGGCGCTCATAGACCGCATCGTGGAGATCCTGCGCGAGCTCGGACCCGGATTCGCATTCGTCGGCCGGCAGGTCCACTTCGACGTGGACTGCGACGACTTCTGCCTCGACCTGCGCTTCCTCCACGTCGAGCAGCTGCGCTGCGTGGTCGTCGAACTGAAGACCGGCGAGTTCCAGCCCGAATTCGCCGGCAAGCTCCAGTTCTACATTGCCCTGGTTGACGACAAGCTGCGCCGGGCCGCCCACGCGCCCACCGTGGGCATCCTGATTTGCGGCAGCCGCAACGACCATACGGTCAGGTACGCGTTGAACCAGTCG
The DNA here is from genome assembly GCF_042901625.1 of Paeniglutamicibacter sp. NPDC012692. Classification (NCBI taxonomy): domain Bacteria; kingdom Bacillati; phylum Actinomycetota; class Actinomycetes; order Micrococcales; family Micrococcaceae; genus Paeniglutamicibacter; species Paeniglutamicibacter sp. NPDC012692. Next base: position 184,297 of record NZ_JBIBDE010000006.1, on the reverse strand, counting down.
AACACCCCCATGGCCGTGTCCACCTACACCTACACCTACGAGATGCTGCCTCCCGAGGAGCGACAGGCCCTGCCCGACGCCGACGAGCTGGCCACAGCCCTGGACTGGACGGAACCGGAAGAACGGTAAAAAATCCAGGCTCCCATCGTTCTCCCGAACGTAAACCAGTTCTGTGGCACCTCGTCGGCCGAGTCATTTCTGATGTAAGCGAGGAATTCTGTGCCCATTGTTGTCGTGGACGGATTCCAAACACCCTCGCTGGACATCATGGTCGTGGAAGGCATACTGGCCTGCCTGGAACGTACGCGAGTCTGTGGGCAGCGGTCACTGACTCGCGCTCGGGGTCGTGCGATATTGGCGCGAGAGGGTGTATTCGGGCGAGGCGAATGTGCCACCTTGAGGGCCAGTGGGCTCTCCGGGGATTTCTGGGGCAAAGTTCTCCGCGTTGTCTTGGGGACAAAAGCCAATTCGGGTGCCCGCTTCAAGGTCCCACCAACGTCGGGTATTCCGGGACACCGCATAGTACGTGGCGAATTGGTAGTCCCCAGTGACTGCCGCTGCGAATGCGCGGGTGCAGTCTTCGTGGCTGAGCCACGTGCTCAGCTCGCGGGGCGTGCTGGGCGAAGCTTCGAAGCTACCGATACGCAGGCAGGCGATTTCAATTCCAAATTTGTCCGAGTACAGGCGGCACAGCGTTTCTGCTGCGGCCTTGCTTGCACCGTAGAAGCCGTCAGGGCGGAATGGCTGCTCGGCATTGTTTTGGCTCTCCCTAGGGTAGAAACCCGTCGCCCGATTGCTGCTGGCATAGACGACACGCCTAATCGAGTGCTGGCGGGCAGCTTCGAGCACGTGATGGGTGCCAAGGATGTTTGCCGAAACGAGATCGGCGAAGTCGGCCTCGTCGGCGATTCCACCCAAATGGATGATCCCGGTGACTCCCTCAAGAGCAGCATGAACGGCATTGAAATCGCGAAGATCGACGATGAGGCCCTTTTCGTTGGGAAGAACCGGGCCCGAATCGATGATGTCAAGCAGGAGTAAATTGCCGAGTTGGGAACCGAGCGTCGTCCGCAGGTGACGGCCCACTTGTCCGGCTGAGCCCGTGATCGCCCAGAGCGTGGGCTTTGTCGGATTGGTCATGCTCGTCCTGTCTTTTGGTCATCAGTGCGATAGCCCGTCAAGAGAAATTCGCCTGCCCACTCACAGGGAATGATTCCAAGGCATTTGGGTCTTCAGGTCCGAGCGATCGGGTTTGTGCGTTCTGGCTTGAGCGTACCTTGAGGCCCGTCGCAGACGGGCATTTGAAAATGTACAGCAACCGAATGGATGGCAGAGCGCGCCGCTCATGCTGGGGGGGTCCATGCTGTATCCGATGCCATCGCGAGCGGGCCCGACGGGTCGCCCGAATTCAGGTATCTGCCATAGCTGGTCCGCGGGCCTGAGGCGAAGGCCATGAATGCGCTTGCATGGTCTTCCTTCGTCATGGCGGCCACGTCGTCCGGTTTTACGTGGGCGGGTTCAAGCTGCGGGGTGCAGCTGCGTTCCACGGCTCCTCGGACACTGCGATCCGGGGCGACCTGCAACACGTCCTCCTTGCTCAAGATGCCAATACGCCTACGACAATGCACTGCTTCATGAGTGAGCCTGGCCGGTGCGATGGCCATGGAAAAGCCAGTCAACACCCATTCTTTAATCGCCGATAAGGGCACATATGGAACACTGAAGCGCGTTGCAGAAGCCGTTTGAAGAAACATGGAGAACGTCTCCATGAAGCAAGGCCAGCCCCTCCTTGCCGCCATACTCTACCCGGAATGGGTCGCCTTTGAGTCATAGTGATTCAGCGCCGGGATAGGGCAGCCCTACCGCGGAATTCTTAACGAATATCGAAAGTACCTCGCGAGATCGAATCCGTCATTCAGTTTCCGTCGGGCGCGGAGAGGCGGACATCCCCAAGAACGCGGGCGCTTGTCAGGGCAAGGGCACGGCGAGAGAGCAGGCGGGTGCTCAGCGCGGTGAGGTGGTTGATCCGACCCGAGACGACGCTCGGACGGCCGTTCGCCCTGGCCAGCTCGCGGAACGCGGTATCGATCACCTGTGCAGGAGTCTGCTGTCGACCGACCGATGCGTCGCTCGTGCCAACGACATCGAAGAACTCCGTTTTCGTTGATCCGGGACTCACGGCCAGCACTCGCAACCCGCTCCCCCGAGCCTCCGCCCAAAGCGCCTCGGTGAAGCTCAACACGAAAGCCTTGGTCGCGCCGTAAACAGCCATACCGGGTGTCGGCTGGTATGCCGCGGTACTCGCAATCATGATGAGCGCGCCACTCCCCCTCAACAGCTGCGGCATCAAGAGCCGTGACAGCCCAACCACCGTCCCCACGTTCAGCTGCACCTCGGCCACCATGCGGTCCGGATCAGCGCCGTCGAACGCGCCGTGGCTCCCGAAGCCGGCGTTGTTGACCAGCGAGGTGACATGGATTTCACGGCGTTCGAGCTCGGCGCACAAAGCGCTCGCAGCACCGGCGACACCCAGATCCGCCGGAATCACCTCGATGCTCACGTTCGATGATGCCCGCAATTCTGCCGCCAGCGCCTCGAGCCGGTCGGCTCGTCGTGCGACAAGTACCAGGTTCGATCCGCTCGCTGCGAAGCGCTTGGCGAATTCGACGCCGAGGCCGGAGCTCGCGCCGGTGATGAGCGTGGTTCCCCCACGAAGTTCGAGCGTCATGTTGGGCTCCTATTGGTCGAAGTGTTCAATGTTGACAGTGTCACCATTGAACACACCTACAGCATTGTTGTCAATGTCAACATTCCTGTAGGATCATCGAGTGGACACCCAGCACTATCACCACGGCGATCTCCGCCGAACCCTGCTCGAGGCCGCGGCAGCCAGCATCGAGGCCGTAGGCGTTGAGGCACTCTCGTTGCGGCAGCTGGCACGCGATGCAGGCGTCAGCCATGCGGCTCCGAGCCGGCATTTCCGCGACAAGCAGGCGCTGCTGGACGCGCTTGCAGAGGACGGATTCAACCGCCTCACCGCATTCCTGCATGAGGCGACGCATGAGAATGCAACCACCCCGGCCGCGGTCCGCCGACGTTTCGACGAGCTCGCGCGCAGCTACGTCACCTTCGCACTCGCCCAGCCCACGCTCCTTTCCCTCATGTTTGGCCTGAAGCATTCACCCGATGCCCGCGCCGAGCTCCTCGCCGCGGGACATGCCTCGATGGAGCTCACGATGCGCATCGTAGTCGCAGCGCAGGAGGTGGGTGCGATCGCTCCTGGCGATCCGCATCGCATTGCGCTCGTCGCCTTTGCGACGTTCCATGGAATTGCGACGCTCTCTTCCGGAGGCCTCATCGATGGAACGTCGGCCGACGAACTGGTCGCGACCGCGAGCGAGCTCTTGTGGCGGGGGCTCCAGCCCTGAGCAGCTAAGGGCGTTCCAGCAGTGCGCGCAAAGTCCCTGGATGCGCTCCGCGCAGTGCGCGGGCCAGCCCGGGTCGTCGCATTCTGAGCCGCCGCGCTAGCTAGCATGAAATCAGGAAGCGCTAGACGCCATTCCGCCGCGCTTGTACATTCCCGACCGGCTGGCGCCCCTACGCCATCCGCTCTGGACGTTCGGTCATTGCAGAAGCCATGGCGGTGATCTGGTTGACGAGAACAGTTCGCCGAGCATCATGCTCGACACGGGTTCCAAGCATGAGATCCGAGAGCTGCGGCAGGGTCCAGTATGCGGTGGCAAGGGAGACGACCGTGAGAAGCAGGTGGGCGGAATCTTCCGCCCCGAGGGATGGGCAGGCGGATTGAATGATGGCCGCATTCTCGCGGCACGCACTGGCTCGGGCGTCATGGTCGGCCTCGAGCACGCCACGCTCGAGGCCTTCCCATGCGAGCAGTCGTGGCAGTGCGGGGTGTTCGGCATATTCGTCGTGCAGGCACCCCGCGAATTCTCCGATGGCGCTTGCGCCCTCGCCCTCCAGGGGAACCGCGGTCAAGAAGCATTCAAGGGAGTGCGTGAGCACCGCGTCGAAGAGCCCCTCCTTGTTACCGAAGTATTGGTAGATCCGTTCCTTGTTGACACCGGCATCGCGCGCCACGGCGTCGACCCGGGTCCCAGCCAGTCCCCGTTGCGCAAAATGCGTGGTTGCTGCCTCGATGAGAAGTGTGCGTGTTCGTTCGGTGTCCCAGGCCATGAAACCAGCCTAGCTCAAATTCCAACCGTTTAGTTGGAAATTTGACGCCCTTGGGTTAGTGTCGTGAAAATACCAACTAAATGGTTGGGAATCCGAAGCGGCGTTCTGCCGAGAAGTCGAAGCGGCATCGAAGGGGATAGTAATGAAGGCATTGCTCTTGGGCGCCAATGGCGCAGTCGGTGGCCACATCCGAACAGCACTCCTGGGTGCCGGACATCAAGTGACCGCAGCCGGACGAAGGGCTCCACAAGACGGGCTCAGCATCGATGTTTCCGGCAGCGATCTGGGAGATCTGGCTGCTGCCGCACGCGAACATGATGTGACTATCAATGCCTCGGGTGTGGAGAATCCAAATCTGGGTCAAGCTGTCGGTGACAGCACCTTGCTCGATATCAGCGCGAGTTCAAACTACCTCAAGCAACTGCGCGCAGTGGCTCCACGTGCGTCGATGATTCTCGGAGTTGGACTGGCCCCAGGCCTGAGCACCATGCTGGCTGCCAGCCTGGACCACGTTCCGGGCGACGACATTGATGTGGCACTCATGCTTGGGGCCGGAGAAAAACACGGGCCCGCCGCGATCGAATGGACCCAGCGGCTTATTGGCGCACCGATCGAGGATCCTCCGGAAGGTCATAAGGTGATGAATTTTCGGGAGGTTTCCTCGTTCAAGGACGCAGGCCAGCGCCGGCGCTATCTGCGGGCGGATTTCCCCGACCACCATTTGCTGGGAAAGGATCGCGGGATCCAGGTGAGAAACTACTTCGCGCTCGGATCCCCTGCGGCAACGAACGCTCTTGCCCTGGTTGCCCGCATTCCCATGAGCCGCCGCCTGATTTCGGCGGTGCCGCCCTTCGGGAGCCAACGGTGGTCAATCGTTGTCAAGAATCGCCGGACCGGGCAGACTCGGGGGGCCTCGGGCACCAACCAATCCAGAGCCACCGGCGTCCTTACGGCACGTGCGGTACAAGAGATGGTTGCACGCGGCGTATCCGGAACCGTGTCGATGAGCGATCTGCTGGAAGTAGACGGTCTTGGCCTGCCGGGCATCGAGATCGACTAGCGCCGCCGGCCGTGTGGCGGTCAGCGTGCAAGTGCCTATATCGAAGCTCGGTACCCTCGTTTCTCCTACAACCGAGGATCCAATGGCTCGGACTCCAACGCCAACACCCCGAAGACCATCTGGTGGACCTTCCAGAGCGGTGCTCCCGAAGCTGTCAGCCGTAGGGCCTGAAGTCCCAGGATGTACTCGTGCAGGGCACGATTCCGTTTCCTGTCCGTGGCACGCTGGCGTAGACGGTCGAGATTCGACTCCTCCAGATAGTCGGGACCATAGATCAACCGCAGGTACTCCCTGCCCCGGACCTTGATGCCCGGCTGCACCCAGCCGCGCTTCGACCGTGTGAGGTTCTCCCAAGGCTTGACCACCATGCCTTCCGACCCGGCAGCGGTAAGTTCCTCCCACCATCGCACCGCCGCTTGGACGTCGGAGTCTTGGTCCAGATCCACGCGCAGGTTCCGGGTGTTGGCGAACAGTTCCGGGCCGGCCGCGGCGAGCCTGTCACTGACCTCCAGGTGCCACCCGTGGTCCCGGGTCTCAAGGCTTTGCCCCTCGGCGGCAAGCACCTGGAATGCCGCAAAGCGCAGGTCGTCGGCCGAACCGACATAGCGCCGGTAGGATTCCCGGAACGCCCGCGCACTGGTCCGACGGGTTCTCGTTCGGGCGAGCACTTCCTGGACATCGATGCCGTTGCCAGCAGCCCGTTCGAGCACCGCCACGGAGGCATCCGTCGCGGCAACGGCCGAAGCGGCCACCGAGGCGTAGGTGTCCTTGATCAGCGACTCTGCCTTCAACGACCACGGCATCAATTCGCCATCGAGCATCAACCAGTCGCTACCCAACTCGTCCCACAGCCCGGCGCGTTCCACGGCTTCGTGGGCCTGCTTCAGCACCAGCCGCTCGTGCTCGGTTTCGAGGAACTGGCGTCCGGTCCGGGTGTGCAGCGTACCCAGCCACTCTTCGGGCGCATCGAATCGACCGGGATCGCGGGACAACAGCATGACGGCGCGCGAACCCATGTGCTTCTCCTCGCAGACCAGTTGCGTGACCCCCTGGCGCCGGTAGTATTCGAACGCCTCCAGCGGGTGTTCCAGGTAGCCGGGCTGCGACGACGATTCGGCCGGCGACATGGTCGGCGGTAGGTAGCGCAACCACCGCGGATCGATGGCAAACCGGCTCATCGTCTCCAGCGCGCCGGCGGCCTGGGCCTCATTGATCTTCACCGTCCCCAGGCCCTCGGCCTTCAAGAACTGCACACCGGAGACGTCCTCCATGGACAACACACCGGGCTCGCGTTCCGGGCCGCGCGGCGACTCCAGCGGCCGTCCCGGTTCGCAGTACTGCGCCAGAGCCTGGACCTGGACGACCTCACGTTCGGGATAGCGCATGGCACTGAGCGCTCCCCCGAACACGCAGCCGGTGTCAAGGCAGGCGGTGTTGTTGATCCACGCCACCTCGGTGACCGCCGTGTGCCCGTAGAGCACCGCCGCATCCCCGCGGTACTCGTTGGCCCACGGGTAGCGCACTGGCATGCCGTACTCGTCGACCTCGCCCGTGACCTGACCGTAGAGGGCGAAGGCCCGCACCCGCCCGGAGGCGCGGCCATGGTATTTCTCGATCAGCCCCGCATGCGCGATCACCAGCTTGCCGTCGTCCAGCACCAGGTGGGAGACCAGCGAGTCGCAGAAGTCCGCGACCTTGCGGCCAAAGCCCTCTTCCTGGCCGGCCAGCTGTTCCAGCGTCTTGTCCAGCCCGTGGGCCGCGGTGACCTTGCGCCCGCGCAGCGCGCGCACCAGTTTTTCCTCGTGGTTGCCGGGCACGGCAAGGGCATGGCCGTTGCCGACCATCCCCATGGCCAGGCGCAGCACGCCCGGCGAGTCGGGTCCGCGGTCGACCAGGTCGCCCACGAAGATCACCCGCCGCCCCTCGGGGTGTTCGGCATCCACGGCACGGCCCTGATCGTCACGCACCACTTCGTAGCCAAGGGACCCAAGCAGCAGAACCAACTCATCCAGGCAGCCGTGGACATCGCCGATCACGTCGAACGGACCGTGCTGGTCGCGGAAATCGTTGAGCAGCTTGTGGCGGCGAATCACCGCATGCTCAATTTCGTCCGGCGTGGAAAGCACGTGCACCCGGGCAAAGCCCTCTCGGCGCATCGAGCGCAGCGACTTCTTCAGCTGCCGGTGCTGGCGGTCGATCACCGCCGGCGCAACCGATCCCCCGCCGCGCACGGCGTTGCGTTCCAGGCAGACCTTGACCGGGAGATCCAGCACTATGGCCGAAACCAGCGAGTCCTGCGCCTTGGCCACCTCCACCAGCTTCTCCCGGGCGGCCTGCTGGACGTTCGTGGCATCCACGACGGTCAGCAAGCCGGACTCGAGGCGCTTGCCGGCAACGAAGTTCAAAGCCTCGAAGGCCGCGGGTGTCACCGACTGGTCGCTCGGGTCGTTGCCGACCAGCCCGCGGAACATGTCGCTGGAAAGCACCTCGAACTCACCGAAGTGCTTCGCCGCGAAGGTTGACTTGCCCGACCCGGAAACGCCGACCAGCAACACCAGGCCGACCTCGGGAATCCTCAATTCGCTCATGCCCCCACCTTTCGGAAGATCGCCATCTGGGTGGCCGGACCGGCGCCCGCTGATTCCTCGCCCACCGGGCGGTACTCCACGCCGTAGCCATGTCGTGAGGCCACCGCGTCCGCCCATTGGGCGAACTCCGCCCGCGTCCATTCGAAGCGGTGGTCCTCATGCCGCATGGTTCCCGCGGCCAGCGTGGGGTACAGCCTGTTGAATTCGGAATTCGGGGTCGTCACGATCACGCTGCGTGGCGCCGCCCCGGCGAAGATGGAGTCCTCCAACGCCGGCAGCCTGCTCGACTCGATGTGTTCGATGACCTCCATCAGCACCACCGCGTCGAAGCCGGCGATCCGCGCGTCGCGGTACACCGCCGAGCTGTGCAGCAGCTTGATCCGGTCCTTGTCCGCATCGGCGAGCTCATCCAGATTCAGCATCTTGGCGGCCTGTTCCAGCGAACGGGCCGACACATCGGTACCGAGGATCTTGGTGAAGAATCCGTCCTTCTGCAGACGGCGCAGCAGGGCGCCGGGCCCCGACCCAACGTCGACGACAGTGTGTGCGCCGCAATCCTTGAGCGCGGCAATGACGGCTTCCGCGCGCTGCACCCGCAACGGCGGCGCAGCACTCCCCCGCGTCCGGACCGGCTCGTCGGCATCCGCAGTCGTGTCTGGCACTGCCCCTGCGATCATGGTGTCAGCCGCGGCCACCAGGTCCCTCTGGTGTGCGAGGTATCGGCGGGATATCAGTGCACGCGCGGGGTGCCCGGGCAGCCAGCCCTCCCCCTGTCGGACCAGCTTCTCGGCCTCGTCGTCGTTGACCCAATAGTGTTTGCTGTCATCGAGCACCGGGAGCAGGACATAGAGCTGCCGCAGGGCAAGATGCAGGGGCACGGTGCCGGTGAGCACCAGGCTGCTGTAGCGGGAATCCACCCACTCCGGGTAGGCATCGTCCAGCGCGATCGGCTGTTGCTCGATCGTCCACCCCAGCGGCGCGAACAGCCGCTGCACCAGGTCGTGGCCGTCGCTGCCTCTGGTGGAAGCCACCGGTACTTCAAGACGCAGCGGTAACGGGGTTCCGGCCAATTCCGGATGGGCCTCGCTGGTTTCGGTCATGGCGCTGCGCAGCACCTTGCCAAGGGCCACTGCCAACAGGCTTGACGCCGTGAACGGCCTGTCGTTGATGTAGTAGTCGAGTACCCCATTGTCGCCCCGAAAGCGCTTGTTGCGGACCAGACCAATGGCATCCACTTCCAGCAGCAGGGCCGCGGTGGTGCGCTCCGGCGAGTATTCCGGATAGAAGACGTGGGCGTTACCGACCGACAGCTCAAAGGTTTGCAAGCGCCCGGGATGCTTGCGCAGCAGGTGGGAGAGCGCCGTGGCGTCGAGTTGGGAACCCGACTCCGGCTCGAGGGTGATGGTGATCAGCAACGTCTCTCCTTCCACGAACTGCAAAACCAGCCACTAACTAGGCCATTTGGGTAGACAATACTCTAGAAAGCTCTTTGCGGCAGCCGGTGCGACACCGGAGTGAGCAAGTGAGTTCGACACGTACTCAGCATGAAAATGGCAGTCAGCACGTCTTTTCGCACAACCAATAGATCAATATACAGAGACACTTCCCCGGAGTCTTCTATCCGTAGCCCGTGGCAACAACCGAACTCAACGAAACTCCCGATGCACGCAGGCAAGATGTTTACTCGATTCGTTTTGACTTCCCATGGCGAGCCTCGCCCCCGATTTACCCCGTCCCGTATAGGATTTTTTGTATCACTCGCGCCAGTTCAGGCGCACTCACACGCGTTTTCAAGGGGAGAACTTTGCGCATTTCAGCACTACGTCGAGGCCTGGGCTTCGGTGCCTCAATCATGTTGGCCGCCGGTCTGGCTTTCACAGCCGCACCGGCTCAAGCAAGTGAGCGCCCCATCGACATCACGGGGTACAAGGTTTCGGACGTCACCGTCGGCGACTCGAATTGCCGAAATGTCACCGTGTCCGCCTTCGCCAAGACGGCAGGCGATTACGTCGACTCATACGGTTCCATCGATGTCACAAAGCAGGGTGGAATTGTTACTTCGATGTGGTTTGAAGACGATGAGCTAGACCGGGCCTTCATCTGTCCGTCCTTGTACGGACTCGGGACCTACAAGGTGGGGCCGGCCGATATCAATGCTGAGTACGAGTACTATGACGACTACTTCGAAGAGTACGACACCCACTACACGTCCTACACGGACTACACCAGCAAAACGTTCTACGTCCGCGGCAAGACCAAGAGCTCGCTGAGCGCCAAGCGCTCCGGCTCCAAGGTGACACTGACTGCCAAGGCCCAGGTCTACACACCGAACAAGTACCGCTACGCGCAGTACAACGCGACCGGTGCGAAGTTCCAGGTGAAGTCCGGTAGCACGTGGAAGACCCTGAAGACCGTCAAGCTTAAGAGCGGCAAGGCCAGCGTCACTGTCAAGCAGTCGAAGAAGAAGACCTACCGCCTCTACATCCCGAAGGCATCCTGGGCAACTTCTACCACCTCGAAGTCCGTCTCCAAGTAGCCCGCTCTCGCCGAGGCCCGCATGCGGGTTCGGTGTTACGACACGAAACCCCCGGCTTCCGTACGGAAGCCGGGGGTTCTTCAATCTACGTGCAAGACTCGCGACGCAGACCGAGGAGCTCGATCAGTGCACGCTAGCGTGCGATGACGGTATCCTCGCGGGAGGCCGGCATGCGGCGACGACCAACCAGGGGCATCAGGCCGCGCCGGGCGTTGTGATCGTGTTTGTGCATCGTGAGGTGATCCGTCAGGTCAGAGATGCAACGCGACATCACGGTGACCGACGCCTCCGCGTGCGCAATGTTCCAAAAAGCGGATCCCGCCCGGCGGCGCGATCGTGCCGTGCGACCGGGATCCTTTCGTCCCTCGCCTGCACGCAGCATCCCGCATGGCATATAAGCCATTCTCCCGGGCTCGAACTTCACTGCACCCAACACCGAATTCAAGCCCCTGGATTCACTCGGGCGGCCTTCGCGCCGGCCATGCATTGGCCAACGTAGGTGATTCGTCTTGAAATCGGCTAGTTAAGGTAATCCAAACTATGAAATGCGCGATCTCATGGGCACGCATGGTGTTCCCCGATCAACGCTGAATGTCTCGGGGTTCAAAGTCGTTGGATTGGCAACACGAGACAAGACTATGTCCGAATCAATCCGTTCCCTCAAATACTTGCGCGCGCAAGCTGCGAAACAACACCAGCTCGATCTATGTGCATCCAGTATTGGGTAATAAGCCCGTCCTCGACTTCGTAAACCACGGAGTTGATTTGCTGCACATTGTTTCGGGTCGGAAGGTAGCCTTCGACAGTCGCCATATGGTGCCCATTCTGGGAGAAACGCACATGCGCCCGCTTCCCTTCCACAATGAATTCCTCAACTTCAAGCGCGAACGCGCCCCATGTTTCGGTCATTTCGCGCACATGCCCAGCATAGTCATCAGGACTTCGTTCAACGGTTCTCGGATCCTCCGACTGCACCTGGTGGGCCAGAACTCGAGGTGCCATAAACTCGCCGGCACGTTCCGGGCTACGGCCCGAACGAACTTCCTCCAAAAACGACTTCACAACACGGCGGGTATCTTCAGCATCAGTCATAGCACCATACTAGGGACTCATACGCGTACAGCTCCACTTCCAGACAAAGGGGCCGAGTGGACGCATCAAATGACGTTTCAAACTGGAACGCTTTCCGCGTCAACGTCGGTAGATTCCTTGCACAGCAATGTCGAAAATCAATGCACTCCCCTGTGATGACATCACGTATCAACCGATAGCGACGTACACTCCTTGCTCGCGGAAGCCGCAACTCGCCCCGCCTGCCACCGGCCTCTTTCCAGTCCGTTGTCCTGTCCTAAACGATCCCAGGCTCCCATCAATGGAAACCGGGAATCTAAATCAAACCTAGCGACGCAGGCCGCGGTGATTGTAGTGGGCGTGCTCGTGCATCTTCAGATGCTTCGTCAGGTCCAAGATGCGACATGACATCACGCCGATCCATTGGAGATCCGCGTATCTGCGACTAGTTCGGCAGCCCAGCCCTCGGATGCATCTGCACAATGCCCCATCTAAAATGAAGCCCAATAAAGCGGCGTCGCCCATCGCCGGTTCCGACTAGGATCGAAGCCTGAAGGCGACCTGCCTTGGACGGACTCGGGATGGGATTGAAAGTGGCCACGTTTCTTGAACTTCACCACGCTGATGAACCGTTGGTGTTGCCCAACGCATGGGATGTGGGTTCCGCTCTGGCATTTGCGGCGGCCGGTTTCCCCGCCATCGGCACCACCAGCTTCGGCATAGCTGCCAGCGCCGGGCTGCCTGACGGTGACAGGTCCAGCAAGGCAGCAACCGCCGCCCTCGTGGGACAGCTGGGCCGCTTTCCAGCCCACATCACTGCGGACATCGAGGATGGCTACTCCGACGACCCTACCGAGGTCGCAGAGTATGTGGCCGAGTTGGCGGCCCTCGGGGTGGCCGGGATCAACATCGAAGACAGCAGGTCTGGGCATTTGGTTCATCCGGCTGCCCTCGCCTCCAAGATCGCGGCCATCAAGCTGCGGACCCCGGGCGTGTTCGTCAACGCCCGCGTGGACAACTTCTGGTTCGCCGAAGAGCCGACGGTGGACGCCGTCCTGCACCGCGCCCATGCATACGCCAATGCCGGGGCAGACGGGATCTTTGTCCCTGCGGTTGTGACAGCGGAAGACATCCAGAGCGTTACCGCCGGGATCCGGTTGCCGGTCAACGTGTTGGCTCATCCCTCGTTGACCGTTGCCGAACTGGGGAAGCTGGGTGTCCGGCGCGTGAGCTCCGGTTCGCTACCGTACCGTGCGTCGGTGGACGCGGCCGTAGACACTGCAAACACCCTGCGTGACGGCAGACCGACTCCTCCCGCGACGCCATACTGGGAGATGCAAGCACGACTCGTAGCGTTCCGCCAAGGCCCGGGCCAACTTGCCGGATAAGGTCCGGTACCTCCAGCAGAACGCGTCCGCTGCGAAGTTCCAGGTAAAGTACGGCAAGGCCAGCGCGACTGCCAAGCAGTCGAAAAGGAGGACTAACCGGGGGCCATCAAGCCGCGGATTCGTATTCCCCCCTCGGTCTGCGATTCTGCCGCGCTTATTTTTGGGTCACGTCCAAGGAAAATTCGATAAAGCCGGAGTCCTCCACGGAGACGAACCCAAGGTTCGGCGCCTTTACACCAAAATCGGCCCAAGTCACGGGGATCTGCCCCACCAACTGCGCCGCACCATCGCTGAACGCGCTCTGCACATTGGCGGTAATCGACTTGGTCTGGCCGTTGATTGTTAGGTTTCCGGTAACCGGGAAGGTCTGCGTGTTGCCGTCGGCTGCCCCGGTCAGCGCAACCGGATCGCTCAATGTGAAGGTCGCCTCGGGGTGCTGCGAGGTATCAATTGCTGAGGTGCGGAAGTAGGTATCGCGGTTATCCGAGTCAGTGGCGATGGTGTCCACCTTCAACGTCAGTCTGGCGGCCGTGAGCTTGTTGTCCTCGACGGTCAACGATCCGCCTACGTCCTCGGTGCGGCCAGTCACCGTCACGTCGGAACCATTCAGGACCTCATTAAGGCGGTAGCCGGCGTAGGAGCCCTGACCGATGGCCCACGTACCCGCGAAGTCCTCCGGAGTTGACGCCGGCCCAGTGGATCCCGCACCACTCGATGCTCCCCCGCTCGGCGTTGCCGTAAGTTTCGGCACATCTTCGGCTTGAACGGAGACACTATCCGCATAGATGCGGCTACCTATGAATACGCCTGCGATGATCAACGCGACCACCACGGGGATGATCCAAATCAGTCGCTTCTTCTTGGTGCGGGCGGGTGCGGGCTGGTCCGTCATTCAGTCTCCTGATTGCTTGCGCCGTCTTCCGGCGCCCATCTACTTGACCCTTGAAGTATTCCATTGTCATGGGTGCGATGTCGCGATTCTTGGCCCTTATCCCAGATCTTATGCGGTGCTGCACAGGCCATATACAGGAAACCTCAAATCCAAGACATGGCATGTCAGGGGGCGGCACAAACCCGCACATCTTCGTCGAGCACCAAAACCGAGAATCCTGGCTGCGGAGACTCCTGGACATTGGCGTGCCCCACACATCCGGCATTCCGCTGGCCGTATTTGATTCCATTACCCTGACATAAAAAATTCCCCGGCTCCCTTCAATGGGAACCGGGGAATCTCAATCAAACCTTGTGCTAAAGACTAGCGACGCAGGCCGAGGCGCTCGATCAGTGCACGGTAGCGTGCAATGTCGGTGCCCTTGAGGTACGCAAGCATGCGGCGACGACGACCAACCAGGGCCATCAGGCCACGGCGGGTGTGGTGGTCGTGCTTGTGCATCTTCAGGTGCTCCGTCAGGTCGGAGATGCGACGTGACATCACGGCGATCTGAACCTCTGGTGAACCGGTGTCGCCTTCGCTGGTGGCGTAGGCCTTCATGATTTCCTGCTTGACAGCGGCGTCCAATGCCACAATAACTCCTAGAGTTGTACCGCGTTTCAAAGATCACCGTTTCCGGCAGGTGCCACGCAACCGCGGACTGCAGCGAACACCAGCAATAAGTCTAGCAAAGACCACGCCCCGTATGGCACCGCGGGAGATCAACGGCACAGCGGAGGTTTCCGGGGCCGCCCGGTTCAGCGCAGGCGGGCCCGCCATGCATGCGTCAGGTACGGCACCGTGATCGGTGAGCCTTCCACGTGGCCCAGGTGCTCGTAGAGGTACCAGGACAGGTTCGATTCGACCCGCGCCTTGGTCGCCGCGCTTGCGCGCAGGTAGTAGCTGCGGGACTTGGCCAGCTCGATGATCTGCTCGCCGGTCAGCTCCTGGTTCCAGGTCCACTGCCCCGGTTCCGGGGCGAAGAACTCCTGGCCCAACGGCGGCTGGAAGTCAGGGCGGTGCACGTCGCCGGCATGCATGATGCGTGCCAGGCGGTGGACCCAGGACACCGAGACATCGAGCTGGTTCCAGACCAGCGACAAGAGCCCGCCGCTGCGCAAGACCCGTGCGGCCTCGCTGCTTGCCTGCTTCGGGTCGACCCAGTGCCAGGCCTGGGCATAGGTGATCACGTCCGCACTGTCTGCCTCCAGCCCGGTGTGTTCGCCTGTGCCCTCGGCCGCAATGACCTCCGGAAGCCGGGTGCGGAGCACGCCGAGCATGTCGGTGGAGGGTTCGACGGCGCGCACGCGCAGGCCGCGACCCAGCAGCATGGCGGTGAAGATGCCGGTGCCGGCACCGACGTCCACGGCGTCGCGGGCGCGCGGCGGCACCATGAAATCAAGTGCCGCGGCCGGGTAGGACGGACGCACCGCGTCGTAGTGCTTTCCGCCGGCGCGGAATGCAGTTGCCAGTTCGTTGCGCCGAGCCGCACTCATCGTGAAGGCCCGTGCTGGAAGCGACGGGATGGGGCGCGGGGTCTCGGTGGGGTGCGGTTTGAAAATCTCAGGCATGAATCAGGACCGTACGGGTGCGTTGAACATCCTCACGCATCTGTTCGATCAGTGCTTCAATCCCGCGGTAGGCAACCATGGGACGCAGGTGTTCAACGAATTCAACGACGACCTGCTGGCCGTACAGGTCAAAGTCCTCCACGCCCTCTTCGGGACGGTCGATCACGTGTGCCTCCACCTGGCGGCTCACGCCCTCGAAGGTCGGGTTGGAGCCGACGGAGATGGCGGCCGGCCAGCGGACCTGCGCCTCGTCAACAAGCCATCCGGCGTACACGCCGTCGGCTGGAATGATCCCCGTGGCTGCGGAGTCCAGATTCGCGGTGGGGAATCCCAGGTCGCGGCCGCGTGCGGCGCCGTGGACAACCTCTCCGCGCATGCGGTGCGGGCGTCCCAGGATCTGTGCGGCGACACCTACCTCGCCGCGGTTCAGTGCCTCGCGAACCCAGGTCGATGACCAGCGGCGGTGTTCGCCGATGTCGTCGACGCCGATGACCTCAAAGCCGTACTGCTCGCCGAGCTGGCACATCTTGGCGAAGTCGCCCTCGTTGTTGCGGCCGAACCGCACGTCGTGGCCAACCACCACGGTGCAGGCGCCGAGCGCGCCGACAATCACCTTGGCGACGAATTCCTCGGCCGTGGCCTGCGCGAATTCCAGGGTGTAGCGGATCATCAGCAGGCCGTCGAGGCCCTCGTCGGCGAGGGTCTCGATGCGGTCCGCGATGCCCATGATCAGTTCGGGCGCCTCGTCCGGGCGGTGCACCTGCGCCGGGTGCGGGTCAAAGCTGATGGCCATTGCCTTGGCATGGCGTTTGCGTGCCTCGGCGACCACCGCCGCAAGCACCTCGCGGTGTCCGCGATGCACTCCGTCGAAGTTGCCGATGGTCACTACCGATGGGCCGATGCCGGGTGGTACGGCTTCAAGGCCTTTCCAATAGTGCACGCTCGCTCCTCCGTTGGGATGTTTGGCCGTAGGTTTCACGGCCCTATCCATTATGGACGACAATTGCCCGAACTGCCGATTCTTGCGCCTCCGGGGGTCAAAAACCGATCGTTGAACCCTAGGATGAAAATGAATCACGAGATTCGCCGATCCCAAGGAGCTGAAATGGTTAACCTCAACGACCTGCTGGAACTCTTGCCGCTGGATCAGATCGCCGGAAAGCTCGGCGTCGATACCGACACGGCCCGCGCCACGGTCGCCACCGCGCTGCCATCGCTGGTGGCCGGCATGCAGAACAATGCGGCCTCACCGGAGGGCGCCGAAGCCCTGCAGGCCGCCATCGCACAGCACGACGCCTCGCTGGTCGAGGGCGGCGTCGACCTCGAGTCGGTGGACACCGACGACGGCCAGAAGATCGTGGACCACGTGCTCGGGGACAACCAGGCGGTCCTCGCCGCGCAGCTCAACGGCGCCACCCCGGAAGGATTCGATCTCGGCGGCCTCGTGCAGAAGGTGCTTCCGATGCTTGCCCCGGTGGTCATGAGCTTCCTGGCGAAGAACGCTTCCTCGCCCGGCGACGGCGGCGGCGGCTTTGACATCGGCGGATTGCTCGGCGGGCTGCTGGGCGGCGGCAACCAGCAGCAGGCCCAGGGAGGCGGCGGATTCGACATCGGGGGCATGCTCGGAGGCCTTTTCGGCGGCGGCCAGCAGCAAGGGTCCCAGGCCGGCGGACCGGACATCGGCGGCATGCTCGGAGGCCTCTTCGGTGGAGGCAACCAGCAGGAGGGCCAGCAGGGCGGCGGCGGACTGGATCTTGGCGGCATCCTTGGCGGACTCTTCGGCAAGAAGTAGTCCCGTGCCGGCCCAAGGCCGGGCAGAACTGTGACAGAAAAAACAGGGCCGCGCCCCCGCCGATTCTCATCGGCGGGGGCGCGGCCCTGTTTGCGTCTTCCGGATCCAGGCGGTTCCGCTGGCCCGTGATCCTTGTTCCCGTCAGTTTCCGGCGGCGGGGACGGCCGGGCGGTGCTTGCGCAGCCACCAGAGGCCGATCAGCGGCAGCGCCAGCGGAACGTAGCCGTAGCCCGACCCGAAGTGCGACCAGACGGCAGGGTGGGCAAAGAGCGCCGGCAGCACGTAGCTGAGCGTGCCGACAACGAGCACGCCAACCAGCTCGAAGATCACCGCGTACCGTGACAGCCGCCAGCTGCCAGGCCGCTTGGACGCCAGCGCAAGCGTGGCGACGATGTAAACGATGCCGGCAAGCAGGCTCAGCAGGTAGGCCAGGGGCGCTCCCCCGAAGTCCATCATGATCTGGTAGACGGCGCGCACCGTGGCCGAGAGCGCCAGCACGCCGTAGACGGCGATGATGATGCGCCCGAGCCCGGAACTGCGTCCTCCGTTGGACTCCTGGGGCTTCGATTCCTTGCCGCGGGATTGTGCGGCATCGACGATGCGCGAACGACTGGTGCCCGATCGGCCTGTTTCACTCATGCTGCTATTGCCCCGTCCCAAATCTGTTCCATCCTGAAGAGCATCACAAAGACGATGACGCCCGATACTGCCAGCACCGTGTTCGACCAACGGGACTTGTCCGTGACCGCCCAGATGAACGCCAGCGCGGGGATCAGCAGGGCCGTGAGCAGGTAGCCCCAGAACTCCCAGGGCTCCCCCGAGATCGGCTGGCCACCGGCCTGCCGGATAGCCGCCGAGACGCCGTAGACCACCAGGAAAACCTCCAGCAGCGCCACGGATACCAGCGCAAAGTCATCCGGGTACTCACGGATGATCGTGGCGACAACGCCCAGTATCAACGCCACGGCGCACAAAATCGCGCCGGCGATGAAGAAACCGTCAACTATCACGGCAAAAACCTATCTCCTTGGAAGGAAAGCGAATTCAAGGTCGGACCTGCATCGCGTGCCCTTGGCACGCGATGCGAAGGCCTAGGATGCCGTGGCGAAGACCAGCTCCGGTTTGGCTTCCTTGCCCTTGTTCTTCAGCAGCGCAACGAGCGTGCCGTCGGGGGCGAACGCCGCGGTCACCTCGTCGGTTTCGTTGCTGCTGATGCGGCGCCCGTAGGACAGCTCGGCGCGTTCGTGCTCGGTGAGGTCGCGGCGGGTGAACAGCGCATCGGCGGCGTCCTCCAGCGGCAGGTACTCGAAGTTCTCCGCCAACTGCTCCAGCGTTCGGGCACGGTCCAGCGTGTACGGGCCGACCTCGGTGCGGCGCAGCGCGGTCAGGTGGCCGCCGACGGCCAGGTCCTCGCCCAGGTCGCGGGCCAGTGCACGGATGTAGGTTCCCGACGAGCATTCGACGGTCACGTCGATGTCCAGCACCTTGCCGGCGCGTTCGCGGCGGATGTCGTGGATCTCGAAGCGGTGGATGGTCACCGGACGGGCGGCAAGCTTCACGTCCTCGCCGGCACGCACGCGGGCGTAGGCGCGTTCGCCGTTGACCTTGATGGCACTCACGGAGGAAGGGACCTGCTCGATCGGACCGGTGAGCTTGGCTACCGCCGCATAGATCTGGTCCTCGGTGAGCGCCGCCGCGATGCGGCTCTGCACGATCTCGCCCTCGGCGTCGTCGGTGATCGTCGATTCACCCAGGCGTATGGTGGCGGTGTAGGTCTTGTTCGCGCCCACGATGTAGGTCAGCAGGCGGGTGGCCTTGTTGATGCCCAGCACCAGCACGCCGGTTGCCATCGGGTCCAAGGTTCCGGCGTGGCCCACCTTGCGGGTTCCTGCCAGGCGGCGGGTGCGGCCAACCACGTCATGGCTCGTCCAACCCTGCGGTTTGTCGATGATGACCAGGCCTGAGCCGATGGGTTCCGTGGGGTTCTGCGGGGCTGTTTTCACGCCCTCAAGTATAGGCAGGTTCGCCGGCTCTTTTCGCCCACCGGTGTTGGGCGGCTCCCCCGGGACAGTGCTGGACAGGGAACGCCGAGAACATCCGCCACCTTCCGACTCGGCGTCGCCGGGCGATTCCGGGGCCCCATCCGTGACTGCAACGCCCATCCCCGGCCAAGGGCCGAGAGGTAGCCGATGCCGGACCGGCGATCCGGCGGCGGAGTTCGTGTCCAACGCCTCACCCAACCTGTCGACGGCGGCTGTTGCCGGAGACCGTCGCGGGCGCTTTCGACGGGCTGCCGGGTGGCCCCAAAAGCCCTTCCGGGTCCGCGAAAATCGACGGCGAAAACTCCTACAAATACCGTTCGCTGCCCTTTATCCGCGGGTTTTTCAGCGAATTTTCGCCTGGCCTAAAACTTTCTCTGATGGTTCGCTGAACGCTACGTCCCAAATGGAACCATGGTTTCGGGGTAGCCCATCCGCGCGCCCATGGAAAACCTTTTGTCTATGCCATTGACTACCTCCTGATGTGTCAATAATCTTCAGACTATTGGCACATGTCCGGATCGGTCTTCGAGGTTCAGCACCGCTGCAAGACCGGTTCCCCACACCGTTCAAACGGTATCCACCTGCACTGCTCGCAGGCACCAACAAACTTCAAAGATCCACCACCAGCTGCACTGGTCATCGACCGGTGCAGCGCACATGCAGGGTGATCTTGCGAGGACTCGCAATCATCGATGCGTCGCAAGGTATGGGTCAATAGTTGTTTCCGGGGAGGTTCCATCATGCAGATTCGTCCGATTCCGGCACCCATCGCGAAATCCGCATTGCCGTCCCCTCCCCCGTTGGCACCCGCACGAGGCAGAGCACCGACCGTCGCCGGGCCCACGGCCGCAACGGACGTCTGCCGGCACCAAGTGGTTTGTTCTCTTCCGGAAGGGCTGCGCAAGCCCGAATCCGGCAAAGCGTTCCCCCTCCGATCCGCACCCTCGCCAAACGTGGTCGCTTCACAGCGATGCGCGTTTTCGTTTGGGGGGCGAGTGTTCGGATAGGTCCGGGGATCTGCGCGACGTAGTCCGCGCATGTGGCGCATCGGTTTGACCGGGCACGCAAAAAGAGGCCTGCAACGGGCCGTCCATCCACTGGATGGTCGGCCCCGAGCAGGCCTCTTCATGTGCGCTCCGCACGGCTTCCCCTGCGGGCAGCCGGCTTCACGAAGAAGGAATCAGCGCTTAGGCTTCTTCGTCTTCTTCCTCGTCACGCTTGTACGGGTCGGCGTCGCCGGCGTGGGTCTTGCCTTCGGCCAGGGCTGCAACTTCTGCA
The DNA here is from genome assembly GCF_042901625.1 of Paeniglutamicibacter sp. NPDC012692. Classification (NCBI taxonomy): domain Bacteria; kingdom Bacillati; phylum Actinomycetota; class Actinomycetes; order Micrococcales; family Micrococcaceae; genus Paeniglutamicibacter; species Paeniglutamicibacter sp. NPDC012692. The sequence continues at coordinate 163,846 of NZ_JBIBDE010000006.1, read as the reverse complement.
TCCTTGGCCTTGGCGACGCGCAGCAACGCTTCGAGGTTCGAGGCGTTGACCGGGATTTCGTCGGCGACGAATTCCAGGGTCGGGGTCAGGCGAACGGTAACGTTCTTGCCGACCTCCTTGCGCAGGACGCCCTTGGACTTCGCCAGGGCGGCTGCCGCATCGGCCTTGGCTTCGTCGTCGCCAAAGACCGTGTAGTAGATGGTGGCGTGTTGCAGGTCGTTGGTCACCCGTGCATCGGTGACCGTAATGGCCTCCACGCGGGGATCCTTGACTGCCTTGCCCAGGGCCTGGGCGACAACCACCTTGATGCGTTGGGCCAGTTTTGCGGCACGAGCCGAATCAGCCATGGTCGCTCCTTCTTTTCAAGGTTCTTGAAACTTTTGGTTAGTGCGCTTCGACGGCTGGGCGGCCGCAACCAGTTCGGTTACGGCCGCCCAGCGTCGATCAAACGCGTTTGGTCAAGACTAAGCGCGCGGCTTTTCGCGCATCTCGTAGGTCTCGATCGTATCGCCGTCCTTGACGTCGTTGAAGGAGCCCAGACCGATACCACATTCGAAGCCCTCGCGGACCTCGGTGGCGTCGTCCTTGAATCGCTTGAGCGAATCCACGGTGAGGCCTTCGCCGATGATCTTGCCATCGCGGAGGACACGTGCCTTGGAGTTTCGACGGATCGTGCCCGAGCGGACGATCGAGCCGGCGATGTTGCCGAACTTCGAGGAACGGAAGACCTCGCGGACCTCCGCGGTGCCCAGCTGGGCCTCTTCGTACTCCGGCTTGAGCATGCCCTTGAGGGCCAGCTCGATGTCGTCGATTGCGCCGTAGATGACCGAGTAGAAGCGCATGTCAACGCCTTCCTTGTCGGCCAGTTCGGCAACGCGCTCTGCAGGCTTGACGTTGAAGCCAATGATGATCGCGTTGTCAACGGTTGCAAGGTTGACGTCGTTCTGGGTGATCGCACCCACGCCGCGGTGGATGACGCGCAGCTGCACGCCTTCTCCCACGTCGATCTTGAGCAGCGAGTCTTCCAGGGCTTCCACGGCACCGGAAACGTCACCCTTGAGGATGAGGTTGAGGGTGTCGATCTTGCCGTCGGCAACAGCCTGGTCGAAGTCTTCCAGGGTGATGCGCTTGCGACGCTTGGCCAGGGCCGCGTTGCGGTCCGCAGCTTCACGCTTCTCGGCGATCTGGCGGGCGGTGCGCTCGTCGTCGGTCACCAGGAAGGTGTCACCTGCACGCGGCACGGAGGACAGGCCGAGGACCTGGACCGGGCGCGACGGCAGTGCAACGTCGAGGTTCTCGCCGTTCTCGTCGAACATGGCACGCACACGACCGTGTGCGGTACCGGCAACGATGGTGTCTCCGACGGCCAGGGTACCGGACTGAACCAGCACGGTTGCCACGGCGCCGCGACCCTTGTCGAGGTTCGCTTCGATGGCGATACCGCGGGCGTCCTTGTCCGGGTTGGCACGCATGTCCAACGCGGCGTCGGCCGTCAGCAGCACTGCATCGAGCAGCTCGTCGATGCCCATCTTCTGCAGGGCGGAGACGTGGATGAACATGGTGTCGCCACCGTATTCTTCCGGAACCAGGCCGTACTCGGCCAGCTGGCCCTTGACCTTGTCAGGGTTCGCGGAGTCCTTGTCGACCTTGTTCACTGCGACGACGATCGGGACACCGGCGGCCTTGGCGTGGTTCAACGCTTCAACCGTCTGCGGCATGACGCCATCGTCGGCTGCAACAACCAGCACGGCGATGTCGGTGACCTTGGCACCACGTGCACGCATGGCGGTGAACGCCTCGTGGCCCGGGGTGTCAATGAAGGTGATCGCGCGATCGATGCCTTCGTGTTCGTGGTGGATCTGGTACGCACCGATGTGCTGGGTGATGCCGCCGGCTTCGCCCTCGATGACGTTGGACTTGCGGATGGCGTCGAGCAAGCGGGTCTTACCGTGGTCAACGTGACCCATGATGGTGACCACCGGCGGACGCGGTTCGAGCATGTCGTCGGTCTCGGCGTCGATTTCGGCGTCGAAGTCGATCGAGAACGAGGCGAGCAATTCGCGCTCTTCGTCCTCGGGGGATACGACGGTGACGACGTAGCCGAGCTCGGCACCCAAGACGTCAAAGGTTGCCTCATCCAGGGACTGGGTGGCGGTAGCCATTTCGCCCAAGTGGAAGAGCACGGTAACCAGTGCTGCCGGGTTGGCGTTGATCTTGTCGGCGAAGTCGGTGATCGAGGCGCCACGGCGCAAACGAACCTCGGTGGATCCGTTGCCGCGGGGCACGCTCACGCCGCCCAGCGACGGAGCACTCATCTGCTCCAGTTCCTGGCGCTTTGCGCGCTTCGACTTGCGCTGCTTGCCGCGGCCTGCGCCGCCCTTGCCGAAGGCACCCTGGGTTCCACCGCGACCGCGGTTCGGACCGCCGCCGCCCTTGTAACCGCCGCCGCCTGCTGCACCCGGAGCTCCACCTGGAGCTCCACCCGGTGCGCCGCCCGGACGGGCTGCGCCGCCACGGCCGCCTGCACCCGGACGTGCGCCGGCCGGAGCCGGACGTTCGGTGCGGTTAGGCATCATGCCGGGAGTAGCGCGTGCGCCTCCCGGGGTACGCGGGCCTGCACCCGGGGCACCGGCCGGACGTGGTCCACCCGGACCTGCCGGACGACCTGCACCCGCGGGACGCGGTCCACCTGCACCCGCACCTGCGGGACGGGGTCCACCTGCACCTGCCGGAGGGCGCGGGCCACCCGGGCGGGGACCGCCCGGGCGCGGGCCGCCGGAACCGGCGGGACGCTCGGTGCGCATGCCCTGCTGGGAAGCGAACGGGTTGTTGCCCGGACGCGGTCCGCCTGGCTTGGCACCCGGACGTGCACCGGCGGGACGCTCGGTGCGCTCGCCCTCACCGGCAGCGCGCATGCCCTGCTGGGAAGAGAACGGGTTGTTGCCCGGACGGGGACCGCCCGGCTTGGCACCGGCGCGCGGGGCCTCGGTGCGTGCAACAGCCGGCTTCGGTGCTGCCGGAGCGGCAGGGGCCGGAGCTGCGGGAGCAGCCGGTGCAGCGGCGGCCGGAGCCGGTGCTGCTTCTACCGGTGCTGCAGGTGCAGCGGGGCCCGGCTTGAAGCCTGCAGGCTTCGGGGCGCCGGCTGCGGCAGGTGCTGCCGGCGCAGCTGCAGGGGCCTTGGCGGCCGGTGCTGCATCTGCCTTGGGCGCTGCCGGGGCAGCGTTCGGGAACGCGGCGCGCAACTTGCGCACAACCGGTGCCTCGATGGTTGAGGATGCCGAACGGACGAATTCGCCCATTTCCTGCAGCTTGGCTACTGCATCCTTTGAAGTGATTCCGAGCTCTTTGGCGAGCTCGTGTACGCGGACCTTGGCCACATTTCTCCTGTCTGAAGGCCCGCGCTCACTTTTAGAAAGTCAAAGCACGAACCGTCTTTTGCTGTCTTGCCCAGCATCCAAAGTGGATGCCACAGGCGCTGCGACGCATAACTGATGTAGTCATCGTTAGGCGCTCATCGCTTGGAACTCATCGGGTTTCCATCAGATTTCTGACCCGCTTTCAGGTTGGACTGTCGTGAAGGTGTTTTCCCGGGCTTGGGTCCGCACCTTGGCTTCCGGCGCCACCGACAGCGAGGAAACATCCACCTTGGTCCTGAATGACCGTGCGAATGCCCCGCGCTTGATGGCGCGTTCGGCACACTCCGGAGCCGGGTGCAACCAAGCACCGCGTCCGGAGAGACGCCGGGTGGAATCGTGAACGGGGACGGCACGGCCATCCACCTGTTCAAGCACCCAACGCTGCAACTCGTTTTGGTCCACCACCTTGCGGCATCCGATGCACGTGCGCTGCGGCTGATGCTGCACTGACACGTAAATCTTCTCCCGCAATCGAATTACCACTGACACAGTGGACCACAGATAAGTCTAGCGCGTTTCCGCATCACGTGTAGCGTGCTCTGGAACACGTACGGATCGATGCGGCCCGGCTGCCTCCAGCCCAACAAAAAACCGCCGCCGCCTTGGGGCGCGGGCCGCGAACGGCCGGCGCCCCAAGGGCAGCGACGGAATGTGGAAATGCTATGAAGCGACGGCGTCCGAGACGATGTCGATGCGCCAGCCGGTGAGCTTGGCCGCCAGGCGGGCGTTCTGCCCCTCCTTGCCGATGGCCAGCGAGAGCTGGTAGTCGGGAACCACGACGCGGGCCGAACGGGTGGCCGGATCGGTGATCGTCACCGAGACGACCTTGGACGGGGACAGCGCCGAAGCGATGAACTTCGCCGGGTCCTCGTTGTAGTCGACGATGTCGATCTTCTCGTCGTTCAGCTCGGTCATCACGGCGCGCACGCGCGAACCCATTTCACCGATGCAGGCACCCTTGGCGTTGACGCCCGGGATGTTGGCCTGCACGGCGATCTTGGAACGGTGGCCGGCTTCGCGGGCCAGCGCAATGATTTCCACGGCGCCGTCGGCGATTTCCGGGACCTCGAGCTCGAAGAGCCGGCGGACCAGGTTCGGGTGCGAACGCGACAGGGTGACCGACGGGCCCTTCGGGCCGCGGTTCACGTCCACCACGTAGCAGCGGATGCGGCTGCCGTGCGGGTACTTCTCGCCCGGGACCTGCTCCGGAGGCGGCAGCAATGCCTCGACCGTGCCCAGGTTGACCTGGACCATGATCGGGTTGTTGCCCTGCTGGATCTGTCCGGAGACGATCTCGCCGATCTTGTTCTTGAACTCGCCGACCACGTTGTCGTCCTCGGCATCGCGCAGGCGCTGCAGGATGATCTGGCGTGCGGTCGAGGCAGCAATGCGGCCAAAACCGGTCGGGGTGTCGTCGAACTCGCCGACCACGGTGCCGTCTTCCTCGGTCTCCGTGGCGAAGATCGTCACGTGGCCGTTGCGGCGGTCCACCTGGGCGCGTGCCTGCGGCATGGCCCCCGGGGACTTCTGGTACGCGATGAGCAGAGCCTGCTCGATCGTGGGGATCAGAACGTCGATCGGGATTTCGCGTTCTTTTTCGAGCATGCGCAGCGCGCTCATATCAATGTCCAACTCAGGCCTCCACGTTTTCGTCGTCTTCGTCGTCAAGTTCTAGTAGTTCCTGCAGGTCCGCTGCCTCGGCGCGGGCGAATTCGACCTCGACGTTGCCGCGGCGGATCGAGGAAAATTCGATGGTGCGGGGCTCGCCGACCTTGGGCTTCATGCCCTTCTTGACCGCGATCTCCGGAACCACGGTGATGCCTGCATCGTCCGCTTCCGTGAGGCGGCCGAAGATGTTTTCCTCGCCGATCAGGTTGACCTTCACCATGCGGCCGACGTTGCGGTGCCAGTGGCGGGGAAGGGTGAGCGGGCGGGAAACGCCGGGCGAGGAAACCTCAAGCTCGTAGGGTTCCGCGGTGTCGTGCGGATCGGAGTCCAGGGCCTCGGAAATGGAGCGTGCAACCTCTGCGACCGCGTCCAGTTCAACGCCGCCGGTGCCTTCAAGAAGGTCGACGATGACGTGAACGATGCGCTGGTCACCGGCCATGCGAACCTGAACTTCTTCAAGGATCAGCTGGTGGGAGGCGACGGTGGGCTCCAGTAGTTCGGTGAGGCGGGCTGCCTCTTGCTGGATGTCTGCCGGCTTGCCGGTCATGAAAGTCCTCCCACTATTCGATGTTGTGCATACTAGAGTATCGACAATTGGGGCGCTACGTCTGCCGCTGGAGCCCCGAAATGGCCAATCGACCGGCGCGTGGGATGATCAAGGGGATGGATCAGCACCCTTTACCCCCTGCCGAGCAGTCCCCCGAACCCGCCGCGCCGCGCCCCCGCGGGACGTTGGCCCTATGCGTGGTTTCAGCCCTGGCGATCGCCGCCGGAACCCTCGGCGCGGGCGCGTACATCAACAAGGATTCCCTAGTGTGGCAACGAATCCTCGGCACCGAACAGGTCCCGGAAGCCGTCCGCACACCCGCCGACGAGCTGCTCCCGCTGCTTGATTCGGCGCGGCTGGCCACCGCCGGCAAGGCCGCCGACGCCAACCAGAAACTGCGCGCCGAGTGGGTCGCCACGCTGGAGATGCTTAACAGGCATGTCGGTTTACTCACACCTTCGGCTTTGCCGTCCTCCGGGGACCCCGCACCGCAGTCCGCCGGACCCTCCGCATCCCCGTCGGCCGCGCAATCCCCCGCCGAGGCCAAGGCCTATGCCAAGCGCCTGGCAAGCGCCGGGGTGGCCCTGGTCGATGAAGCGCTGGGCGCCCCGGCACAGGAATCCCGCTCGCTGGCCGGCGCCGGGTTCGAATTGACCTTGCAGGCGCGCAACCTCCTGCGCGCGGCCGGAGGCACGCAGGAGCAGATCGACAAGCTTCCCGCGCCGCAGCCGGCATCGGCCGCCGCGGGTGCTTCCGGCTCTTCCGTCGGACCCGCCGAGCTGCCCCGGTTCGTGCTTTCCGGCTGCCCGGTGATCGCGGATTCAACCGCGCCCGGACCCGCTTCGTCGTCGTCGATCGACGATACCGACGTGCAAGTCCTGGCCTCGGAATCCGGCACCACCCTGGGATGGGTGGCCGACGCCGCCTACCGCCTGGGCTACGCCTACAACGTCGCCGGGGCACGCACCGCGGGAACCGTCCGCGAGGGGGCGTGGGCCCGTTCGGCTTCCCTGGTCGGGTTCGCCACGGACCTCGAGCACCAGTTCGCCGGCGTCGGCGCATGCGAACCGCTGCGGCAGCCTGCGTACCAGCTGCCGGACGATGCCGTGGTCAACCCCCTGGATGCCGCCCGCAGCGGCGAGGAACAGCTCGCGTTGCTGCTCCGCGATGCGGCGGCGACCCAGGAGGGCGACGCCCGCGCCTTCCTGCTGCAGCGTGCCTGGGACCAGGGGCTGTACACGCGCCAGGCCACCGGGAAGATCCCGGGGTTCACGCACGTGGCCGGAGACGCCACGGACGAGTCGCCCTCGAGCAGCCCGGCCCCGACGCCGTAAGCCCACCTCGCCGCAACCGCAGAAGGCCCGCGTTGCCACGGAAATTTCCGTGGCAACGCGGGCCTTCTGTTTTGGCGATGCAGCCGTCCGGCGTTCGCCGGCCTTCCGTGGCCGTCTCAGGCGGCCGGAAAAAGCACGTCGTAGCCGAGCTTGAGGATCAGCGCCCCGACCACGGTCAGGAAGACGATGCGGATGAACCTGCTGCCCTTGGACACGGCCATGCGCGCGCCCAGGTAGCCGCCGCACATGTTCGCCACGCCCAGCACCAGCCCGATCCCCCACAGCAGGTGGCCCGAGGGCAGGAAGAACGCCAGCGCGCCGAGGTTGGTGGCCATGTTGACGATCTTCGCCTTGGCACTGGCCGCCAGGAAGTTGTAGCCCAGCAGCGCGACCATCGCGATGATCAGGAACGATCCGGTCCCCGGGCCGATCAGCCCGTCGTAGCCGCCGATGACAAACCCGATGGCCAGCGCCACCGCGTAGTGCTGCCGCCCGGTGTAACGCAGCTGCGTCAGCTCCCCGGCGGTCGGCTTGAAGACGGTGAACAGGCCCACCGCGATCAGCGCCGCGATGATGACAGGCTTGATGACCTCGGCGGGCAGCAGCGTGGCAAGGATCGCGCCGCCGAAGGAGCCGGCCAGCGCCACCGTCGCCATGGGGATGGCGGTCTTCAGGTCCGGGTGGGCGCGCCGGTAGTAGGTGATGGCGCTGGTGGTGGTGCCGAAGATGGAACCCATCTTGTTGGTGGCCAGCGCCTGCACCGGGCTCATGCCCGGCACCAGCAGCAGGGCGGGAAGCTGCAGCAGTCCCCCGCCGCCCACCACGGCATCCACCCATCCGGCGGCGAAGCCGGCCAGCACGATCAGCACAAGGGTTCCGGCCTGCATTCCCTGCAGACCGGAACCCTCAAGCAGGCCCGTGGCCTCCAGCATGCTTAGCCCTTGACGGTGCTGATCAGCTGTGCGACCACGTCGTCGACCGCGACGTCGGCGCGTTCGCCGGTGGCGCGGTCCTTGACCTCGACCAGGCCGTCGGCCAGGCCGCGGCCGATGACCACGATGGTCGGGACGCCGATCAGCTCCGCGTCGGAGAACTTCACGCCGGCGGAGACCTTCGGGCGGTCGTCGTAGATGACCTCGACGCCGGCTGCGTGCAGCTCGTCGGCGATCTTCTGGGCAGCCTCGAAGAGCTCAGCCTGCTTGCCGGTGACCACCAGGTGGACGTCGGCCGGGGCGACGTTGCGCGGCCAGACCAGGCCGTTGTCGTCGTGGTTGGACTCGGCCAGGGCGGCAACCGCACGGGTCACGCCCACGCCGTAGGAGCCCATGGTGACGACCTTGAGCTTGCCGTTCTGGTCCAGCACCTTGAGGTCCAGGGCCTCGGCGTACTTGCGGCCGAGCTGGAAGATGTGGCCCATTTCGATGCCGCGGGCGGTTTCCAGCGGGCCGGATCCGTCCGGTGCCGGATCCCCGGCGCGCACCTCGACGCACTCGATGGTGCCGTCCCAGGCGAAGTCGCGGCCGGCGACGAGGCCGAAGACGTGCTTGCCGTCCTCGTTGGCGCCGGTGACCCAGGCGGTGCCCGGCACGACGCGCGGGTCGACCAGGTACAGGATCTTGGAGGCGGACTCGGTGCCAAGCACCGCGTTGTCCAGGCCGTTGCCCGGGCCGATGTAGCCCTTGACCAGGGTCGGGTTCTTCTTCAGGTCGTCCTCGGTCGCTGCCTCGATCTCGACCTCGCCGCCAACCTCAAGGTGGGCTGCGATGTTGGCTTCGACGCGCTTGAGGTCGACGTTGCGGTCGCCCGGCAGGCCGATGGCCACGATCTGGCGTTCGCCCGTGGGCAGCTTCGCGGCGATCACGACGTTCTTCAGGGTGTCGGCCGCGGCCCATTCGCCCTGTTCACGCGGGGCAACCTCGTTGGCGCATGCCACCAGGGTCTCGATGGTCGGGGTGTCCGGGGTGTCCTTGACCTCGAACGCCGGGGCGTTCGTGAAGTCGATGTCTTGCGGAACAACGGTGGTCACTGCCTCGACGTTGGCCGCGTAGCCGCCGGCCGAACGCACGAAGGTGTCCTCGCCGATCGCGGTCGGGTGCAGGAACTCCTCGGACTTGGAGCCGCCCATGGCGCCAGCGGTCGCGAAGACCGGCAGGATCTCCAGGCCCAAGCGGGCGAAGATCTTCAGGTAGGCGCCGCGGTGCGCCTGGTAGGCCTCTTCCAGGCCCTCGTCATCGATGTTGAAGGAGTAGGAGTCCTTCATGATGAATTCGCGGCCGCGCAGCAGGCCCGCGCGGGGACGCGCCTCGTCGCGGTACTTGTTCTGGATCTGGTACAGGTACGCAGGCAGGTCCTTGTAGGAGCTGTACAGGTCCTTGACCAGGAGGGTGAACATTTCCTCGTGGGTGGGGGCCAGCAGGTAGTCGGCACCCTTGCGGTCCTTGAGGCGGAACAGGCCCTCGCCGTATTCGGTCCAGCGGTTGGTGGCCTCGTAGGGTTCGCGCGGCAGCAGGGCCGGGAACTGGACTTCCTGGGCGCCGATGGCGTTCATTTCCTCGCGGACAATGTTTTCCACCTTCTTCAGCACCCGCAGGCCCAGCGGCAGCCAGGTGTAGATGCCCGGGGCTGCGCGGCGAATGTATCCGGCGCGGACGAGCAGCCTGTGGCTGGCAACCTCGGCGTCGACCGGATCTTCGCGCAACGTGCGCAGGAACAGTGTGGAGAGTTTCAGGACCACGCTAACTTTCCATTTCCGCGGCCCGTCTCCGGACCACAACATAGTTGGGTGTGCGCGATTCGTAGAAAGGCACAAGACTTTTTGCCCGCCGTAAACCACCTACAGGCCGTCCGCGCCTCGAACTCGTTCCCGGCGGGCGGGAGCAGGTTCTGGTAATGCGGGCGCGGCTGAACACGGTGGTGCCTTGGGCACTGCTTCCATCTTACGTTGGCGGAGGCGGCCGAAACGGCACGGTGAAGCCGCGCCCCGCAGGACGGGACCGCACCCGCGGTTCCGGTGGCCTACTGGTCGGCGATGCGCTTCAGTGCCGCGTTGATGGTTTTCTCGGCCTTCTTCACCGCTGCGTCCACGTCCTTGGGCGCGGTCAGGGTGACGGCAACGGTGTTGTTTCCGTCCATCCCGTAAACGCTCAGGGTTTTCATGGTTTGCCCGTCGAGCTTGACCGTGCCGAGGCTGGCCAAGGTCGTGGCGGCATCGGTCGTGGCCTTGGTGTCCTTCAACGTCGCGGAGGCTTCGCGTCCCTGGATTTCAAGGCTGAAGGTGGCACACTCCTCGAAGGACTTCTTCTGCTTTGCGGCCAGGGCCCGGACCTCCGCCTCGGATGCATAGGAGGCTATGCTCACGCTGGTTGAGGCGGCGCTTGCGGTGGCGGGCACCACCAGCGATGCCATGTTCACCGATTCCAGCGCTTCGGCCATGCCGCCGGCGGCAAAGGCACCGCAGACTTCCGGCTTCACCTTCATCCCGGCGACGAATTGCTCGATCTGGGAAGCCCCGGCTTTCAGTTCCGCGTCCTTCAGCAATTGGGCGCCGGCGGTTGCCTCGTCGTCCTTGAGCTCACTGACCACTGCGTAAACCTGATCGGCCGTCAGTTGCTTGCCGATTGCCTCCGGAGTGCCGGCGGCGGAGGAGCTCGGCTCGGCAGCTGCATCGGTTGCCGCGGGGGTTTGCGTGGCGGACGGGGATTGTTCCACGGCTGGCTGGCTCTGCGGGGTCGGTTCCTTCGGGGCAGAGCAAGCCGTCAGTGCGAGCGCTGCTGCCAGTGGCACGGCCCAAAGTGCAGTTTTCTTCATCGTTACCGCCATCCGGATAGGGGGTCCGCTGCTGCGCACCCGAAACTCGACTCCCTGATCACCCTACACAAACCGGTGTCCGGACAAAATGAACACGGTGCCAAGGATTCACGTCCCGCCACGGCCGCTTTCGATTCCTGCTGCCCCCAGACGCAAAAGTGCACGGATCGGTTACCAACGGCAATGCCGTTGGTAACCGATCCGTGCACTTCAAGGGGCGAAGTCCTAACGGTCGCCGGAGGCTAGGAGGTCTTTTCCTCGATCATCGCCAACACCGAGTTGACGATGTCCTGCGCCTGGTCGATGTCATCGGCTTCTTTGCTTCCGCCCATGACCGACACCGAAATCAGGTTGCGGCCGTCAACCGCGCTCACCGCCACCGTCGGGATATCGGCGCCGGAAACCGAGACGACGCTGCGGTTCGCCTCGGTCACGGCGGCCTTTGTCTTGGCCTTGACCTCGGAGACCTTGGTCTCGACCTTCTGGCCCTGCAGGGTCATGGTGAAGTTCGAGCAGTCCTTGAGCATTTTCCGGCTCTGGGCGATGTTCGCCGCTGCATCCGCAGGATCGGCATAGGAAGCGATGCCCACCTGCACGCTTTGAACCATCGTGGCGCCCGGAAGCTTCAGGGAGATCGTGTTCATCTTGTCGAATTCGGCTTTGAGGTCCCCCGATGCAATCGCTGCGCACTTGGCCGGTTCGATCTTCATGGATTTGAGGCCCTGCTCGGCCATCGGAAGCTGTGCCCGCATTGAATCTTCGTCGGTGATCTGTGCGTCGTCGTTGTCCCCGGCGATCTCCTGGGCGATGTCTGCCAGCGTCCGGGCATCAAGCTGGGCACCCTTTGCAGGGGTGGCTCCCGCGGTTGCCCCGGGCTTGGCGTCGGCCGACGCCGAGGGGTCCCCGGCTTCGGCGCCGCCCGAGGCGCAGCCGGCGAGGGCGAACATCGCGGCAATCGCCAGTGGCAGCAAGGCGTTTTTGGTCATGGTGGAGGTCCTCCGGTTGGTGGGTGCGGGCTCTTGGCCCAGGGGCAAGGCGATGGACTGCGTCAGGGCGTGGCGCCGGCCGCGGCTTCGCGATCGCGCAGGACCTTCAGGATGGCTTCCACGTCGGCCGTCGCCAATTTGGTGGCGTCGGCGGGGTTGGCCGAGGCCTTGCGGGTCGCCGTGACCATCACGTGGCCGTCGATGGCGCGAACCGAAACCTGCTTGCTTTCGGTTCCCCCGTTGACCGTAACCATGAGGGTTCCGGCGCTGTAGGGTGCGCTGGTGTCGACCTTGAGATCGGACAACTTGGTCGAGATTTCTTGTTGCGGGCTGCTGATCTTGTACTTCTCGCACGACTTGTCCAGGTGCTGCTGCGCCGCCACGTCGGCGACCAGCGCATTGAGGTCGGCATAGGAAGCGACGGTGATGTCGGCGCCGAGCTTTTCGGGAAGTGTCACGGCCGCCATTACCGCCTCGTTGAGCTGGTCCTTGAGGCTGCCGATGCCGTAGAGCCCGCATTCGCTTGGCACCACCTTGATGTCCTTGAGCCATTTTTCGGCCGCCGGGATTTGGGCGCGCAGCGCGGCGTCCGAGGTGAAGACCGCGCCTTCCTGCGTCTTGGCCCATTCGCTCGTGGCTGCCTCAAGATCCGGCCCCGCGACAAAGCCCAGCTCGCCCGCGACGGTCGGGCTTGGTGATTGCGCTTCGGCTCCGGTTCCGGAAGCTGCCCCGGGTGCACTGCCCGGAGTCGGGTTCGCGGCACCGGAGGTGCATCCGCCCAGGGCCAGCGCCAGGCCCAGGCCCAGGCTCGACGCCACCAGGAGAAGTGATCGGGATGGATTCTTGGCTCGGGGTGGTTTCGGCTTCACGTATATCTTGTCCATTCGGCGGCTTCTGCCGCGTATCGGCCGGGTTGGTTCTCTGTGGCTCTCCGGCGGGAGCTGGCCAGCTGCCTCGGGCACGGTTCTTGGTGCGTCGGGAGCAATGCCTTAGAACAGGATAGTGGCGAACTCGCCGACTTCCTCGAACCCCGCCCGGCGGTATGTCGCTATGGCGGCGACGTTGTAGTCATTGACATAGAGGCTTGTCACGGGGGCAAGGCCCAGCGCGTACTCGGCCACGGCCGCCATGTACCCGGCAGCCAGCCCACCACCGCGGTAGGCCGGATTCATCCAGACGCCCTGGATCTGTGTGGCCCGCTCGGTGACCGTCCCGAGTTCGGCCTTGAAGCGGATCTCGCCCTTTGCATCGGTGTCGATCACCGAATGTTCCGCAAGGATCAGCGCCCTGATCCGGGAACGGTAGAACGCTCCCCCGTGCACCAGCGGAGAGTATCCGAGTTCCTCTTCAAACATGGTGGCGCAGGCAGGCAGCACCTTGTCGTACTCGTCGTCGCGGCTGGCCCGCAGCCCCTGGGAGGGGGCAATGGCAGGTCCCCCGGAGAGGGTCATCAGCGGCTGGTGCGGGCGGACGTTGAAGGCCGCACGGGGTCCGGTTGAAAGGACCTTCCAGATGCCCATGACGGCGTCGGACGGGCCGAAGCAAGAGGCGAAATTGCGGTCCAGCCGCATCAACACCCGTCCGTATTCCTCGGCCTCGTCGGCACCGATGTTGACGGGCACGACGTTGGCGCCGACCCAGCAAGCCGATCGCAGGGTGCCTTCTTCAAAGCGGCCCAGGATCAGCGACCCGCTCAGACCGGGTCGCGCGGACCCGGTCAGGGTGAGTTGTGCATCAAGGAAAATGTTGCTGACGGGGTCCGTCGAAACGAGGGCGCGAAGAGCCGCGGTATCCGCATCGTCAAGCACGCGGATACCTTCGGAGAGCTGCTCTCCGCCCCCGGGGTTTCGTCTAGCTGACGGTAACCACGGGGCCACCTTGGACAGGATTTTCGCCATCAAGGTCCCCCATTTCCTCTGCCAAGCGCATTGCTTCTTCGATCAGTGTCTCAACGATCTGGTCTTCCGGCACCGTCTTGATGACTTCGCCCTTCACAAAGATCTGGCCCTTGCCGTTGCCGGAGGCCACGCCGAGGTCCGCTTCGCGTGCCTCGCCCGGTCCGTTGACGACGCAGCCCATGACGGCGACGCGCAGCGGAACTTCCATGCCCTCGAGGCCGGCGGTGACCTGGTCGGCCAGCGTGTACACGTCCACCTGGGCGCGGCCGCAGGACGGGCAGGACACGATTTCCAGCTTGCGCGGGCGCAGGTTCAGCGACTGCAGGATCTGCGCACCGACCTTGACTTCCTCCACCGGCGGGGCGGAGAGGGACACGCGGATGGTGTCGCCGATGCCCTTGGAGAGCAGCGCGCCGAAGGCGGTTGCCGATTTGATGGTGCCCTGGAAGGCCGGTCCGGCCTCCGTGACGCCCAGGTGCAACGGCCAGTCGCCGCGTTCGGCCAACAGCTCGTAGGCGCGGACCATAACGACTGGGTCGTTGTGCTTGACCGAGATCTTGAAGTCGTGGAAGTCGTGCTCCTCGAAGAGCGAGGCTTCCCAGACCGCGGATTCCACGAGGGCCTCCGGGGTGGCCTTGCCGTACTTCTCCATCAGGCGCGGATCCAGCGAACCGGCGTTGACGCCGATGCGGATGGAGGTGCCGGCGGCCTTGGCGGCCTCGGCGATCTGCTTGACCTGGTCGTCGAACTTGCGGATGTTGCCGGGGTTCACGCGAACCGCGGCGCAACCGGCGTCAATGGCGGCGAAGACGTACTTCGGCTGGAAGTGGATATCGGCGATGACCGGGATCTGCGACTTCTTGGCGATGATCGGCAGTGCCAGGGCATCGTCGGCCGAGGGGCAGGCAACGCGAACGATGTCGCAGCCGGTGGCCGTGAGCTCCGCGATCTGCTGCAGGGTGGCGTTGATGTCCGTGGTCGGGGTCGTCGTCATCGACTGGATGCTGACGGGGCTGTCCGAACCTACGCCAACCGAACCGACTTTGATCTGTCGGGTCTTGCGGCGCGGGGCGAGGACCGGTGGGGGTGCCGATGGCATTCCGAGGCTGACCGGGGTCAAGATTTCCTCCGTGAAGTTGTGTGTGGAAGTTCTTCCATTATCCCCCGCGAATCAGGGGGCTTGCGGCCCGGAGTTAGGCGTGGTGACTGAGCTCACCGGTGACGGGAACCCATCCGGTGATGCGCAGTGCGGCGATGGTGTTGTGGATGTTGAAGGGGTCGTTCTTCAACGCCTCGCCGAGGGTTGCTTCGTCGGGGGCCGAGATCAGCAGCAGTGCGCCGCTTCCGTCGGTGTAGGGCCCGGAGGCAACCAGGGTGATCGGGCCGTTTTCCGGCTTGAGGCTGGCCAGGAACTCGCGGTGCGCCGGACGGTGCTCGTCGCGCGTTGCATCGGTATTGGCGGCGTATACATACTCAACAGCAAAAACACTCATGCGCTACAGCCTAATGCTTTTAGCTGGGAATCCGGTTCCCGGGCTTCCGGACCGATGCTTCCGGCAAAACCCGGTTTCGCTGCATCGCCGCTCCTGACCTGCATTGTTGCGCGCAATAGCGGCCGGAACCGGATCCGGCGGGCAGCAGCATCCTGCCCCCGGCACCTTCACGGGTTCACGAGAAACGGGACTGCACCAGCCAAGCAGTCCCGTGACCTCATCCTCTGGCATGCCATGGAGGGAGGCCCGGCATGGCATGCAAATTCCGGGGATTGTCATGCCATTGCGGCATCGACGGGCGTCATGCCCGCTTCGATTCCGGCCCGCAGTTCCGGTCCGTCTTCGTGTCCATGCGTCGTCACTGCGTGCAAGACCGCCAGCTCCAAGACTTCGTCGTGCGTGCCGGCGATTGTCATCTGGCAGTTCATGTCACTAGGCATCTTGCGGCAGTCGACCATCATCCTGTCCATCATTCACCTCCTCGTACCACCCGAAAATCATCTTTCCGCGAAAAACCCTTCCGCGGTGTTCCAGCGTCACTCCGACGCCTTTGCATAGTTCGATGCCCCGTACCAGTCCACGGTGACAACCGGCTCATCGCCGACCACCCATGCATCGTGGCCCTGCGGCAGGCTGGTCACGTCTCCCGGTCCCGCCAGGATCTCCTGCCCGTCGTTCATCCGGATCGCGAGCTTTCCACTGACGTGGTACTGGAAATGCGGGGCTTCGCAGCTCTCCGTACCGGCGATCGGCTTGACGTCGTTGGACCAACGCCAGCCAGGTTCGAGTGTCACGCGGCCCACGGTGCCCCCGGCCATCTCGAGGATCTCAACCTTGCCGTTCGGGAAAACCCGGGTCTCGGTCGGCGTCCCAAAATGCTCGTGCTCTACTTTGCTCATATTCTCTACTCACCTCTTTTCCTCACGTTCCGCTTACAGTTTGTGCCTACCAATGGGCCGGGGCAATGGGAACCGCCGCACATATGAACACCGGCCCGGGCGGGTCTGTCCCGACCGAAATCCGCACGTGCAAAAGGCCTGAAAGACGGTGTCCTCCGGGCGGCGGGAGGGCATCGGCGGGAGACGGGGCGAACGCCAAAAACGGCGGTGCCGCGCCCCGGAATCCGGGACGCGGCACCGCCGTCTGACTGTGGAGTTGTTGACTAGCCGAAGATGTTGACCGGCTTGACGATGTCCGCGTAGATCAGCACGGCGCCCATGATCAGCATGCCCGTCGCGACGATGTAGGTCAGCGGCAGCATCCTGGCGATGTCCACCGGCCCCGGGTCGGGGCGGCGGAAGAGCTTGGCGAAGGCGCGGCGCACGGACTCGAAGAGCGCGCCGAGGATGTGCCCGCCGTCCAGCGGCAGCAGCGGGATCAGGTTGAAGACGAACAGGGCGATGTTCAGCCCGCCGATCAGCGAGATCAGCGAGGCCGCCTTGTCGGAGACCCCGATCTGGTCCATCGCGCTGATTTCGCCGGCGATGCGCCCCACGCCGACCACGGAGATCGGGCCGTTCGGATCGCGCGGCGCATCGGAGAAGGCCGCCTGGCCCACGGCGATCACGCGGGCCGGCAGGTCCAGCACCACGTTTGCAACGCCCTGGATCTGCTTGCCGACGGCCGGAAGCACGTCGCTGACGGGCTGCGGGACGTTCCTGACCTGCGAACCCATGCCGATGAATCCGACTGCCACCGTGGCGGGGGTGCCGTCGGCTTTCATCACCGCGCGGCCCTGGGCGTCGAGCACCGGGCGTTCGGTCTTGTACGGGGTGATGGTCGTGGAGTGGGCGACTCCGTCGCGCTCGTAGGTAAGCGGGACGGACTCGCCGGCGCGTTCGCGGATGGCCTGGGTCAACCCCAGCCATTCGGTGGTGCCCACCTGCTTCCCGTCGAAGGACGTGATGGTGTCGCCCGGGCGCAGTCCGGCGGCGTAGGCCGGGCCGGGTGCGTCGCTCGGCTTGCAGCCGTTGTTTACCGCGGGATCGCGTTGGGCTTCCTGTCCCAGCGGAACCACGCACTGGTAAATCTCGGCCACGGTGCTGGTCTGCGAGGGGGCGCCGAAGCCGACGGTGACGATGCCGATCATGAACACGCCGATCAGCAGGTTCATGAAGGGGCCGCCGAACATGATGATGATGCGCTTGTACACGGGCAGCTTGTAGAACAGGCGGTTCTCGTCGCCCGGCTGCAGCTGCTCGGCCGCGGCGCTGCGGGCCTCGTCGGCCAGCTGCTGGAACATGCCGGTGGACGACTTGCGCAACGCCGGCGCGTCGGTGGCCCCGACGTTGCCCTTGTTCCTGGCCGGCGGGTACATGCCGATCATGGAGATGTAGCCGCCCAGCGGGATGGCCTTGAAACCGTATTCGGTGTCCCCGCGCTTGAATGACCACAGGGTCTTGCCGAAGCCGATCATGTACTGCGGGACGCGCACGCCGAAGAGCTTGGCCGGAACCAGGTGCCCGACCTCGTGCAGGCCGATGGACAGGCCGACGGCGACCACCATGATGGCCACGCCGAGGATGAAAAGAAGAATGCTCACAGTGCTTCCAAACGTTTGGCGGCGGCGTTTCGTGCCCACGATTCGGCGGCAAGCACCGAGTCGAGGCTCAGCGCGCCGGGTTCGGGGGTGTAGGTCTGCAGGATCGCGTCGACGGTCTCGACGATGTCGGTGAAGCGGATCGCCCCGTCGTGGAACGCCTCGACGGCCTCCTCGTTGACGGCGTTGTACACGGCCATGTGCGTGGGCGAGGCGGCGGCCGCGGCCTTGGCCAACTCGATGGCGGGGAACGCCTCGACGTCCAGCGGCTCGAAGGTCCAGGACGCGGCGCTCGACCAGTCGCACGGGCGGGTGGCGCCGGGAACGCGGTGCGGCCAGCCGATGCCCAGGGCGATCGGCAGGGCCATGTCCGGCGGCGAGGCCTGGGCGATGGTGGAGCCGTCGACGAACTCCACCATGGAGTGCACGATCGACTGCGGGTGCACCACCGCCTCGATGCGCTCCAGCGGCACGTCGAAGAGCAGGTGCGCCTCGATGACCTCGAGCGCCTTGTTGACCATAGTCGCGGAGTTGGTGGTCACCACCTTGCCCATGTCCCAGGTGGGGTGGGCCAGGGCCTGCGCCGGGGTGACGTCGCGCAGGGCCTCGCGGTTCCAGCCGCGGAAGGGCCCGCCGGAGGCGGTGACGATGAGCTTGCGGACCTCGTCCGGGGTGCCGGAGCGCAGCGCCTGGGCCAGCGCCGAGTGCTCGGAATCCACGGGCACCAGCTGCCCGGGCGCCGCGGCCTGCCTGACCAGCTGGCCGCCGACGATCAGCGACTCCTTGTTGGCGAGCGCCAGCAGGTGGCCCGCGTTCAGCGCGGCGAGCGTGGGGGCCAGGCCGATCGACCCGGTGATGCCGTTGAGGACCACGTCCGCGTCCGGGAACCCGGCGATGGCCGCGGCGGCGTCGGGCCCGGCAAAGAGTTCGGGTGAATAGCCGTTGGCGCCGGCGGCATCCGCAGCTTGCCGGATGGCCTCGGCGAGCGCGTCGAGGTCCGGGTTGGCCGAACCGACGGCCGGGGCACGGGTGGCGACGGCCTGCCGTGCGAGCAGTTCCAGGTTGTAGCCGCCGGACAGCGCCGCAACGGCAAATCGGTCGGGCGCCGCGGCGATGACCTCGAGGCCCTGGGTGCCGATGGAACCGGTGGAACCGATCAGCGTGACGCGGCGGATGGCTCCGGGCACCGGTTGGGCAAAGACGGCGGAAGGCTGCAGGTTGTTCACCTGTCCATTATGGTCGCTGTTCCTGTGCCGACCCAATGAGCCACGGCTTGGCGAGGACCGGATACACGTGATGCCCGCCGTTTGCCCGCTTTCGGAAAGGGGCAAACAACGGGCATCCACACGGTACCGGGTACAGGGGGTCTAGCCCTTGACCGCCAGCACATTGCAGTCGGCCTGCAGCAGGATCCGTTGGGAGTCGGATCCCATGAGCACCTTGCCCACCGGCGAGCGCCGGCGCACTCCGATCACGATCAGCTCGGCGTCCCGTTCCTCCGCCGCGGCGATCACGTCGTCGGAGGCCAGCTGGCTTGAGGTGAACTGACGGACCTCGTGCTCGATGCCGCTGGCTTCGAGCGTTGCGTGCAGCCGGCCGAGGTCGTCGGCAAACGCGTAGTTCGGGTCCACGGTCCGGTCGGCACGGGTCGAATTGACGACCAGCAGCCTGGCGCCGCGGCGCCGGCACTCGGTGATCGCCGCGTCCAGCGCGGCCTCACCGAGCCCCGTGGGGACGTATCCCAGCACGATGGTCCCGGCGCCTTGCCCCTGCGGTTGCCCCTGCGTGCTCATTTAGCCTCCTCGGCGATCGGTTCGGCCGGCAGCTCTTCCATCTTCTTCTGCGCCCGCTTGATGAGGAACGAGGCGACGAACATGAGCACCAGCGCGCCGTAGACCACCCAGGTGAACGGGGTGGAGACCAGCGTCATCGGGTCGTTCTGCGAGATCTGCAGGCCGCGGCGCAGCTGCACCTCGAACATCGGGCCCAGGATCATGGCCACCACCATGGGGGCCACGGGGTACCCGTACTGCCGCATGAAGAAGCCGAGCACGCCGATGACCAGCAGGATCACCACATCCAGCGTGGCGAAGTTCAGCGAGTACGCGCCCAGCGCGCCGAAGACCAGGATGCCGGCATACAGGTAGGGGCGCGGGATCTGCAGGATCTTCACCCACAGCCCCACCAGCGGCAGGTTCAGCACCAGCAGCATCAGGTTGCCGATGTAGAGGCTGGCGATCAGCGCCCAGACCAGCGCGCCGTTGGTCTCCATCAGGAGCGGGCCGGGCTGGATCTGGTAGCGCTGGAAGGCCGTGAGCATCATTGCCGCGGTGGCGGTGGTGGGGATGCCCAGGGTCAGCAGCGGCACCAGCACGCCGGCGGCCGCCGCGTTGTTTGCCGCCTCCGGGCCGGCGACGCCCTCGATGGCGCCGCGCCCGAACTGCTTCTTGTTCTCCCCCTTGGCCAGCTTCCGCTCGGCGGCGTAGGACAGGAAGGTGGAGACGTCCGCGCCGCCGGCCGGGACGGTGCCGATCGGGAACCCGATGAAGGTTCCGCGCAGCCACGGCTTCCAGGACCGCTTCCAGTCGTCCTTGCTCATCCAGCGGGCGCTGTTGCCGGAGGACGTGCCCATGCCCATGACCTCGACGGGTCCCTTGCGCATGCGGGCGGCGACGTAGAGCGCCTCCCCCACGGCGAAGAGCCCCACGGCCACCAGCACCACGTCGATGCCGTCGGTGAGCCCCGCGAACCCGAAGGTGTAGCGCTGCTGGGCGGTGGTGTCGTCCACGCCGACCAGCCCGATGAACAGGCCCAGGGCCAGCGAGGCCATGCCGCGCAGGATCGAGGATCCCAGCAGCGCGCCGATCGTCAGGAACGCGACGACCATCAGCGCCACGAAGTCCACGGGTCCCAGGTTGATCGCGAAGTCCACGATCACCGGGGCCAGGAACGTGAGCAGCACGGTCGCGATGGTGCCGGCGATGAAGGAGCCTATCGCCGCGGTGGCCAGGGCCGCGGCCCCGCGCCCGGCCTTGGCCATCTTGTTGCCCTCCAGCGCCGTGACGATGGAGGCGGACTCCCCTGGGGTGTTCAGCAGGATCGAGGTCGTCGATCCCCCGTACATGCCGCCGTAGTAGATGCCGGCGAAGACGATCATCGCGGCGGTGGGTTCGAGCGAGTAGGTGATCGGCATCAGCAGCGCCACGGTCATGGCGGGCCCGATGCCCGGCAGCACGCCGACGGCGGTGCCGATGAACACGCCGAAGAGCGCGTATAGCAGGTAGATGGGTTGGGCCGCCGTGGCAAAGCCCTCGAGCAGCATGTTCAGGTTATCCATGGAGGAAATCAACGCCTTCCAGCAACGGGCCCAGCGGGAGGGATACACCCAGCAGCCCGCCAAAGAGGTATTGCAGCACCAGGGCCAGCAGCACGCCGATCAGTGCCGAGCGCCAGAACGGCTTGGCACCCAGCGCCCAGGCGGCGCCCATGAAGAGCGCCGCGGCCGCCACCGGCCAGCCGGCGGGTTCGATGAGCACGATGTGGATGATGACAAAGAGTGCGAGCTTGCCGATGGTGACCCAGTCGGTGCTGGCGTCTGCGTCGATGTCTTCGCCGTCCTCGGCAGCACCGAGCCGGCCCCGGAGGGCCTGGTAAACCAGGCCCGATCCGAGGACCAGCAGCAGTGTGCTCACGATGTAGGGGAAGGCCCGTGGGCCCATGCCGAACTCCAGGTCCGGAACCTCGATGGTTCCGGCGAAGACCACTCCCGCTACACCTAGTACTACGAAGACCAACGCAAAGAGAACTTCTCCGAGGTTCTTCTGCGCGGTCTGCATGGTTACTTGACCAGGCCGATCTCGGTGAGGGTGGTCTTGACCGTGGCGATGTCCTCGGTGAGGAAGGTCTTGAACTCATCGCCGGCCAGGAACGCGTTGTCCCAGTTGTTGTCCTTCAGGGTCTTGGCCCAGGCCTCGGACTTGTTCAGTTCGGTGGCCATGTCGGTGAGCTTCTTGGCCTGGGCCGCGTCGATGGAGCCCGGGGCGACCACGCCGCGCCAGTTGGTCAGCACCACGTCGATGCCCTGGTCCTTCAGCGGCTTCACACCCGGAAGCGCGGGCGCCTCGGCGGGGCCGGAGACCGCAAGCGCTCGGACCTTGCCCGCTTTAACCTGTTCGGCGTATTCGCCGACGCCGGAGATGCCGGCCTGGACCTTGTTGCCCAGCAGGGCGGCCAGGGATTCGCCGCCGCCGGAGTAGCCGATGTAGTTCAGCGAATCGGCGCCGATGCCCTGGGCCTTGAGGATCTGTCCGATCAGGATGTGGTCCGCGCCGCCGGCCGAGCCGCCGGTGATGGCCACGCCCTTGCCCTTGGCCTTGATGTCGGCGACCAGGTCGTCGATGCTCTGGTACGGGCTGGCCGCGGGAACCACAATGACCAGCGGCTCCTCGGTCAGGCGGGCGATCGGGGTGGTGTCCTCCAGTCGGGATGCCGAGTTGTTGGTTTCCACGGATCCGACCATCACGTACCCCATGACCATCAGGGTGTTCGGGTCCTTTTCGGTGGCCAGCTTGGCCAGGCCGTTGGTGCCGCCCGCGCCGCCGATGTTCACCACGCTGGCGGAGCCGACCTGCTTGTTGGCGGTGAGGTCCGCCTGCATGGCACGGCCGGTCTGGTCCCAGCCGCCGCCCGGGTTCGCCGGGACGATGATGTTCAGCTTCTTGATGTCGCCCGCTGCGGCATCCCCGGAGCCCGAGGCCCCGCCACAGGCCGAAAGGGACAGGGCCGCGGCGGCGACCGCGGCAACGATGGCTGTACGACGGGCCATGGAGATTTTGTTTTTCACTAGGGGAACTTCCTTGTTCGAGTGTGCAAATGAAGGCACCCGAGTGTGTTGCGGATCACTGCCGGTGCGAGGTTGAGGCTACAAACCCGCGGGTGCCCGCCGGAAGCATGTGGTGATAGTGGTGGTATTGGTCGTTTTGGTCGCGGGGCCACGGGGCCGCCGGGCGTGCAAAAATGGTGTGATGTTCCGCACCCCGTCGCTTCGCACCCACCTGATGCTGCTCCAGGTGGGCATCGTGTTCCTGGTGATCTCCGTGGCGGGGGTCGTGGCGGCGTTGATGCAGGCCGATTCGATCCGCGATGCGCACCGGGCCAGGTTGATCGGCGTGGCCGAGTCCGTGGCCAGGCTGCCCTCGGTCATCGAGGCTTTCGACGACGCGGAACCGGCCAAGACCATCCAGCCCATCGCCGAGCTCATCCGGCAGGCCTCGAACGTCACGTACGTGGTGGTCACCGACGCCAAGGGCATCCGTTACTCGCATCCGACCCCCGAACGCATCGGGGAACCCGTGTCCACCGACCCGTCGGTTCCGCTCTCCGGCGAGGTGTTTGTCGGAACCGAAAAGGGCACGCTGGGCACGTCCTGGCGCGTCAAGGTCCCGGTCTGGATCGACGGAGCGATTGCGGGCACGGCGTCGGTCGGCGTGCTCGAATCCGAGCTGACCGCTGACCTGCTCGAAAGGCTTCCGGTCTTGGTGGGATGGCTCATCGGCGCCGCGGTGGTGGGAACCATCGGGGCGTTCAGCATTTCCCGGCTGGTCTGGCGGCGCATCCACCGGCAGGAGCCCGAGCAGATCGCCGAATTGCTGCAGTCGCGCGAGGCGCTGCTGCACGGCGTGGGCGAGGGATTGATCGCCACCGACGCCACGGGGACCATCACGCTGGTCAACGACGAGGCCAAGCGGCTGCTGGATCTCCGTTCGGAGGTCCTGGGCCTGCGCGCCGACGAGGTGCTCGAGGCGCCGATCGCCGCGCTGCTGGTCAACCAGTCGGAGGGCGAGCAGCTGGTGTTGGCCGGCGAGCGCGTCCTGCTGGCCAAGGCCTCGGGCGGAACCGTGGGAGGATCCAGGGTCGGTTCGATGCTGCTGCTGCGCGACCGAACCGAGCTGCATGGCGTGCTGCGGGACCTGGGCGGCGCACGGGACATGACCCAGGCGCTGCGCGCCCAGGCCCACGAGTTCTCCAACCGGATGCACGTGATCTCCGGGTTGCTGGAACTGGGGCAGGTGCGTGCGGCCGCCGATTTCATCGGCATTGCCGACACCTCCGGCTCCCCCACCGGCGCCGAGGCCCTGGCTTCCGTCGGGGATCCCGAGCTCGGGGCGCTGCTGCTGGCCAAGGGCGCCATCTGCCGCGAAAAGGGCATCGAGCTGGTCATCGACGACGAATCGGCGCTTGCCCCCTCGCAGCCGGCCCTGAGCCGCGACCTGATCACTATCCTGGGCAACCTGCTGGACAACGCCATCGAGGCCATCGTCCACCAGGGGCGCATCGAACTGCTGGTGAGCGAGGAATCCGACTCCAGCGTGTTGATCGAGATCCACGACGACGGCCCCGGCATCGAACCCGGTTTGCGCGATTCGCTCTGGGACCTGGGCGCCAGCACCAAGGGCAGCGGCATCGAGCCCGCGGCACGCGGCATCGGTCTGGCCCTTGTCCACCGGGTGGTCACCCGGCGCCGCGGCACCATCACCGTGGGAGACTCGGATCTCGGCGGGGCCGCCTTCACCGTGCTGCTGCCGCCGCCCGCAGCGCTTCGCCCCCTCCAACCCGCCGCATCGCACGCTGAATCCCCAGCACAAGGAGCACCATGAGCCCGATCCGCACAGTGATCATCGACGACGACCCTGCCGTGGCCGGGGTGCACCACGGGTTCCTCATGGCCCATGGCGCCTTCGAGGTCGTCGGCACGGCGCACACCGGAGGGCAGGGACTGGAAATGATCAGGTCCCTGCGGCCGGACCTGTTGCTGCTGGACATCCACCTTCCCGATTTCAGCGGCCTTGATGTCCTGTCCCGGGCAAGGGCCGATGCCGGCGGGGACCTGCTGGACGTCTTCGCCATCACCGCAGCCAGGGAACTGGCCACGGTGCGCGGCGCGTTGGCCGGCGGCGTCATCGAGTACCTGGTCAAGCCGTTCGGATCCGCGGAGTTCAGGTCCCGGCTGGACAACTATGTTGCGAACCGCTCGGCGCTCCTGAAGCTGGGCGACTCCGAGCGCGGGTTGGACCAGCAGAGCATCGACAGGCTCCGTTCAACGGTGCCTCGGACGAACACCGGGCAACCCCGCGTCCAATCCCCGGCAGCGGCACAGGCCGGGGCCTCCGCCGCGGTACAACCGCCCAAGGGCCTCTCCAGGACAACGCTGGATGCCGTGACGGAACTTCTGCGTGTTCCGGGGGCCGACTACTCGGCGGCGGAACTGGCCGCGGAACTGGGTTTGGCACGGGTCAGCGCCCGGCGCTACCTGGAATTCCTGGTCTCGGTTTCCAAGGCGAAGCTGACCCCCAAGTACGGAAGCGCCGGGCGCCCGGAGAACCGGTACACCTGGAACCCCCGCCAGTGAGGGGACCATTTTCCCTGTCGAACAGGGAC
This sequence comes from Paeniglutamicibacter sp. NPDC012692, assembly GCF_042901625.1. NCBI lineage: Bacteria > Bacillati > Actinomycetota > Actinomycetes > Micrococcales > Micrococcaceae > Paeniglutamicibacter > Paeniglutamicibacter sp. NPDC012692. The sequence continues at coordinate 138,721 of NZ_JBIBDE010000006.1, read as the reverse complement.
TAGGTCCAGTCCGGGTCCTCCCAGGTGCCGGCCTGCTGTTGCAGGTGTGCCTCGCGGGTAAACATCAGGCACACGCGCGTTGCCTCACCCACGATGATGCCGTCCTGGTTCCGGCCCACGTGGTTGAAGGTGGCAACCCCGAGGCCCGGGCGCGAGTTGGAGGGGCGCAGGTCCACCACCGTCGTTTCGGTGTAGAGCGTGTCCCCCGGGTAGAGCGGGTGCGGGAACCTGATGTCGGTGAGCCCTAGCTGGCCGACCAGAGTGCCCTGGGTCAGCTGGGACACGGACTGGCCCACCATCGTCGCCAGGGTGAACATGGAGTTCATCAGGCGGCGGCCAAAGGGTTGGGTCGCTGAGAACGCCGCATCCAGGTGCAGTGCCTGGGTGTTCATGCTCAGCGTGGTGAACAGGACGTTGTCGGCCTCGGTCATGGTTCGGCCCGGGGAATGCACGTACAGGGCATCGGGATCGAGTTCTTCGAAGTAAAGCCCGCGCTGCTCGATCCTCTTGCCGAGATCGTCATCCGTCATGTTGCTGCCCCTCCAGTTCTTCCATCCCTTTACCCCCATGTTCCCCGGCCGCCAACGGCGAACGGGGACCTGACGTGTCGGGGCGTCCAAGGTAAATCCCGTATGCGTATCCTACAAATCCTGCCGCATAGCGCAAATGTTGATTCTCAAAGCCCCAGCGAGCGGGCTATCAGCATCAATTGCACCTGGGTCGTTCCCTCACCGATCTCCAGGATCTTCGAGTCCCGGTAGTGCCTTGCCACCAGGGACTCGTTGATGAACCCGTAGCCGCCAAAGATCTGGGTGGCGTCCCGGGCGTTGTCCATGGCGGCCTCGCCCGCGACCATCTTGGCGATTGCAGCCTCGGTCTTGAAATCCTTGCCGGCGAGCATCCGTGCAGCGGCCGCGTAGTAGGCAAGCCGCGAGGTGTGCACGCGCGCCGCCATCCTGGCAATCATGAAGGAAATGCCCTGGTTCGACCCGATGGTGTCCCCGAAGGCCGTGCGGGTCTTGGCGTAGGCGACCGCCTCGTCGAGGCAACCCTGTGCGGCTCCGGTGCCAAGGGCCGCGATGGCGATGCGCCCCTCGTCAAGGATCGACAGGAAGTTCGCGTAGCCGCGGCCGCGTTCGCCGAGCAGGTTTTCCTCCGGAACCCGTACGTCCTTCAAGCTCAGCGGATGCGTGTCCGAGGCGTTCCAACCGACCTTGTTGTAGGCCGGCTCAACGGTGAAGCCCTGGGTCGGCCTGGGCACCAGGATCGTGGAGATCTCCTTGGCCTCCGTTCCGTCGGGCCGCGTCTTGGTTCCGGTGACGGCGGTGACCGTCACCAAGGTGGTGATGTCGGTGCCGGAGTTGGTGATGAACTCCTTGCTCCCGTTGATTACCCATTCACCCTGGTCCAAGGCGGCCTTGGTCTGGGTTCCGCCGGCGTCGGAGCCGGCCCCCGGTTCGGTGAGCCCGAAGCCCGCAAGCTCCTCGCCTGCGCACAGGGCGGGCAACCAGCGTTCCTTTTGCGCCGCGTCGCCGAAGCGGTAGACGGGCATGGCGCCCAGGCTGACTCCGGCCTCGAGCGTGATGGCCACGGACTGGTCGACGCGGCCGAGTTCCTCGATCGCCAGGGCGAGGGCGAAGTAGTCCCCTCCCATGCCCCCGTAATCCTCGCTGAAGGGAAGCCCGAACAGCCCCAGCTGTCCCATCTGCGCGATAACGTCGTAGGGGAAGGAATGCGCGGCATCGTGCTTTGCCGAAACCGGCGCAACGACCTCGTTGGCGAATTCGCGCACGGTGTCCACGAGCTGCTGGTATTCCTCGTCGAGCTCCAGATCGATCACGTCCCTGCCCCTTCCTGTGGTGCGCCGGCCTCGGAAACGACTGGGTTCAGCGGTTCCTCGACACCGGCTTGTAAAGCTCTTGGGCTTTGCCAAGTGACCACGTATTGTTAGTGATCATTAACTGAATTCGAGGCTAGTGTTGCACGGCACACTTGTCCAGCATTCACAGCGAATTGATTCGGCGACCCCGGCCCGGCCAGCATTCGGCCTCCAGGGGCACAAAGGAGCATCGAACACCCCATGAATGCCACGTCAATAACCCCGGCCTCTACCGACAGGGACAGGGCCAAGGCACAACGACGCCAGGACCTCCTGGTCGAAGCCACCCGGCTGTTCGCCATCCGCGGCTACGCGGGCGTCTCGCTCGAGGATCTGGGGGCGGCCTGCGGGATCAGCGGCCCGGCCGTGTACCGGCACTTCTCCGGAAAATCCGCGGTGCTGATCGCGTTGCTGGTGGGGGTCAGCCAGGACCTGCTCAAGGGCGGCAAGGAGGTCAGGGCCGAGGGCGGAACCCCCTCGGAAGTCCTGGGCCGGCTCATTTCCTTCCACACCGATTTCGCCCTCGCACGCCCGGACATGATCCAGGTCCAGGACCGCAACCTGGAGGCACTCCCCGAGGCCGAGCTCCACCTGGTGCGAAAATTGCAGCGCGACTACATTTCCCTGTGGACCGAGCAATTGCACCTGATCCACCCGGAAGAGTCGGCAACAGTCATCCGCTTCCGGGCACACGCGGCATTCGGCCTGCTCAATTCGACGGCGCACTCCGCCCACTCGCCCCGTACATCCAAGAAGGGCCTGCGTAAACTACTGAACCAGATGGCGACCGCAGCCCTGTCCACCCCGGTAGGCTAGGGGCAAGTCGATCAACACATATAGAGAGGCAGTGACCGTGCAGCTACGGCCCATACAGCCAGAAGACCTTGACCAGTTCTTCGAACACCAGCAGGATCCCGAAGCCAACCTCATGGCTGCCTTCACGGCACGCAACCCGGCCGACCGTGGCGTCTTCGACCACCACTGGAACCTGATCCTGAACGACCCCTCGGTCATCGTGCGCACCATTGAGCACGAGGGCGAGGTTGCTGGTTCGATTCTGCTCTTTAAGAACGAAGAAGTTCCGGAGATCAGTTTCTGGACCGCCCGCCGCTTCTGGGGCAAGGGAATCACCACCTCGGCAGTCGACGCCTTCCTGGCCGAATACACGGCACGCCCGCTGCGTGCCCGGGTCCCGCAAGACAACATCGGATCCATCAAGGTCCTGGAACGACGTGGTTTCAAGGTCATCGATGAGGACTCCGATTTCTCCAACGCCCGCGCAGCGGTCGTCAAGGAATTCATCATGGAGCTGGTCTAGCCGCTCCCCCGCAGTCGTTGCCCTCGGGCACAAGGAACGGCCGGATATCCCCCAAGGGATATCCGGCCGTTGCTTTGTTCTCTTACCCCCGACATGGGCCGGGTCGGTCAGGAAGGGATCAGTTCCCGTTTTCCATGTCCATGAGCAGGCGGCGGGCTTCGCGGCGGATTGCCTGCTCGCCCGGCTCCGGAACCGGCGCGGCCGCGAGCAGCTTGCGCGTGTACTCATCCTGGGGCGCGTGCAGGACGTCGCTGACGCGACCCTGCTCTACGGCCTTTCCGGACTTCATGACAACCACCGAGTGCGCCAGCAGGTCCACGACGGCAAGGTCGTGGCTGACAAACAGGCAGGCGAACTCGTAGCGTTCCTGCAGTTCCTGGATCATGTCCAGCACCGCGGCCTGCACCGAAACGTCCAACGCGCTGGTCGGCTCGTCGGCAATCAGCAGCTCGGGATCCAGGGTCAGGGCGCGGGCGATGCACACGCGCTGGCGCTGGCCTCCGGAGAGCTCGTGCGGGTAGCGGTTGATGACCGAGGCCGGCAGGTGCACCGCCTCAAGCAGCTCCGTGGCGCGCTTGACGCGTTCGGCGCGGTTTCCGACCTTGTGCACCACCATGGGTTCGGTGATGCAGTCGCCGATCGGGAACCTCGGGTTCAGCGAGGCAGCCGGATCCTGGAAGATCACGCCCATCTTGGCTCGCACCGCGCGTGCGGCCTTGGGACGCAGCTTGGTCAGGTCGCTGCCCTGCACGGCAAGCTTGCCCGAGGCCACCGGCAGCAGGCCCAGCACGGCCTTGGCGACCGTGGACTTGCCGGAACCCGACTCGCCGACGATGCCCAGGATTTCCCCGCGGGCGATCTCGAACGAGACATCGTCGACGGCGCGGAACTTGGATCCGCGCATGTCGTATTCCAGCACCAGGTTCTTGGCCTCGAGCACGAGCTTGCGGTTCGGGTCCACGACGTCGGCGGGTTCGGGAACAAAGCCGCCATCCACGTCCACCGCCGCGAGGCGCGGAACCGAGGAGAGCAGCTTCTGGGTGTACGGATGCTGCGGTGCATTGAGCACCTGCTCCACCGTGCCGGTTTCCACCAGGGAGCCGCGGAACATCACCGCCACGCGGTCGGCCAGGTCGGCCACGACGCCCATGTTGTGGGTGATCAGCAGGATGCCGGTGTTCAGCTTGTCCTTGAGCTCGCGCAGCAGGTCCAGGATCTCGGCCTGCACCGTCACGTCGAGGGCGGTGGTCGGCTCGTCGGCGATGATGACCTTCGGGTCGCAGGAGATCGCCATGGCGATCACGATGCGCTGGCGCTGGCCGCCGGAGAACTGGTGCGGGTACTGCTTGATGCGCTTGGCTGGTTCCGGGATGCCGACCATCTCGAGCAGCTCGATGGCGCGGGCCGTTGCCTCCTTGCCGTAGGCAAGCCCGTGCAGCTCGAGGGACTCGGTGAGCTGTCGTTCGACCGTCAGCACCGGGTTCAACGCGGTCATGGGCTCCTGGAAGACCATGGCGATCTCGGTGGCGCGCATCTTGCGCATCTTGGCCTCGGGCAGGCCGACGACGTTCACGCCGCCGACCAGCGCCTTGCCGGTGATGTTCGCGTTCGAGGGCAGCAGGCCCATGGCGGCGGTCGAGGTCACGGACTTGCCGGACCCCGATTCGCCGACCAGTGCCACGACCTCGCCGGGGAACACCTCGAGGGTAAGCCCCTTGACCGCGTGGACCTCGGAAAATTCGGTATCGAATACGACGTTCAGGTTCTCGAAGCTCAGTGCCGTGCCGGACTTGGCTTCCACCGGTGCTTGGATGCTCATGCGAGTTCCTTCTTCTTGCGGCGCTTTGCCTTGCGGGTCTGGCGGGGGTCGAACGCATCGCGCAATCCGTCGCCCAGGAAGTTGACGCTCAGGGCGATGGCGACGATGATCATGCCCGGCCACCAGAAGAGCCATGGGCGGGAGGTGAACGCGTTCTGGTACTCGCTGATGAGCAGGCCCAAGGAGGTTTCCGGCGATCGTACGCCGAATCCCAGATAGCTAAGCGAGGTTTCCAGCAGGATGGCGCCGGCGACCGCGAACGTCGCGTTCACGACGATCACGCCCACGGTGTTGGGCAGCAGGTGCTTGAAGATCACCCGGTTGGTCGTCGATCCCATGGCCTGGGCGGCGGCCACGTATTCGCGTTCGCGCAGGCTCAGGATCTCTCCGCGCACCAGGCGGGCCAGGCCCGTCCAGGTGAGGATGCCCAGGACAAAGGCCAGGGCAAAGATGGAACCGGAGCTGTTGCCCACCATCTGGGCGAGCACGGCGGCCAGCACCAGCAGCGGGATCACGATGAACAGGTCGGTGATGCGCATCAGCACCTCATCGACCCAGCCGCGGAAGTAGCCTGCCAGGGCCCCGACGATCGCGCCGATGACGGTCGCGACGGCGCCCACGACAACCGCGATGATGATGGACTTCTGGGTGCCTCGCATGACCAGGGCAAAATAGTCCTTGCCGGTACTGTCCTGCCCGAACGGGTGTGCGCCGAACGCGATGCCGCTGCCGCCCAGCCAAGTGGGCAGCAGGCTCATGGTCGGTACGCCGCCGTTGACGATCGTGCCCGACTTCAGGTAGCTCTGGTTCCACCAGCCGGGAATCCCGGCGAACCCGATGGACGTAAAGGCGACCACGGTGATGACGACCAGGATGATCGCTGAGATGATCGCCGGCTTGTGATGCATGAAGCGGCGGCGGATCAGTTGGCCCTGGCTCTTGGACTGGGTGGCCTTGCGTGCCAGCTCCGCGTCCTCGACCTCGACCAGGGAAACGAGCTGCTGCTCGTTGGGCTCCATTTCGGAAATCATGTTCGATGAACCTCGTAGCTCTTCGTTGTTCTGGTGCTCGCTCATACCCGGATCCTCGGGTCAAGAAGCGCATAGAAGATGTCCGCAAGCATGTTGAAGAGAACAGCTGCGGTGCCGGTGACCAGGAAGAAGGCCATGACCGGCGCCGGATCCACGTGCATCAGCCCGGTGCGGAACATTTCGCCCATGCCCTTCCAACCGAATACGGACTCGGTGATGACCGCTCCGCCGATCAGGCCGGCGAAGTCGAAGGCCGCGATGGTGGCAATCGGGATCAGCGCGTTGCGGAAGGCATGGCGGAAGATCACGGTGCGTTCGCTCAGGCCCTTGGATCGGGCCGTGCGGATGTAGTCCTGCTGGCCGACCTCAAGCATCGAGGTTCGGGTGTAGCGGGAGTAGCTGGCCAGCGAGATCACCGCGAGCAGGATCGTCGGAAGGATCAGCTGGGCACCGCGGTCCAGGAAGATTTCCCAGAAGCCGCCCACGAAGTCGGGGGTCTGCGAACCGATGGTGCCCACGGGGCGCGGCTTGAGCTGGAGGAAGCCGGGCCATGCGCGGAAGATGTGGTCGACGACCGTCAGGCCGGCGACGGCAAGGCCGGTGAAGGCGCTGACCCACATGGCTATCTTCCGGACGCGGCCGCCCATGTAGTAGCCGATGGCGCCGGGGATGGCCATCGCGAGCACGCCGCCGAAGATCAGCACCGGGGTACTGGGTGCCTCGAGGATCGAGAAGGTTGCGTAGTACAGGATGATGCCCAGGCCCACGGTGATCAAGGCCGGGTAGAGCACCGCCTTGTTGCGCACGCCCACTGTCATCGCCGTGCCGCTGAGTGCGACGGCCAGCGACAGGATGACGATGCCGACCAGGCCCAGCTGCGGGTAACGGAAGAAGTTAAGCCACAGCAGGTAAGGGATGGCCACGCCGACGAACACCGCCGCCACGGCGAAGGTGATGACGCGTCGCTTGACGCTGCCGCCGAGGAACACTTGCATGAGGAAGCCGAAGAGCACCGCCGTGACAATTGTCTGCACCGGCGTGATGGAGGGTTCCCTGATCCAGTTGTTGTAGCCGATGGCCATGTATTCCTTGAGCATCACTGCGGCCCAGAAGACCGGCAGGGAGAAGAACAGGAAGGTCAGGAAGGTGACGCCGTAGTCCAAACCGGAGTACTGGCGAACTGCGGTGAGCACGCCGATGGCAATGCCGAAAATGGCTGCCAGCACCGTGGCCAGGATGACCAGTCGCAGCGTGGAGGATGCGGCGGCTCCGAGCAAACCGGAGACCTCGACACCCTGGACGTTCGTCCCGAGGTCGCATTGCAGGGCAAAGCATTTGCCGACGCCCACGAGCCAATCCCAGTACCTCAGATACCAGGGCTGGTCCAGGTTCATGTACGCGGAACGTTGCTCCATGAGGTAGTCCCGGTTTTCGGCGGTGCTCTCACGCAGATCACTGAGTGGGTCCCCGGAGTTGATCACCAATACATAGAGAAGGAAGGAGGCGGCGAGCAAAATGCCCAGCGAGGCCCCTAGCCTTTTGATGATAAATTTCAGCACTGCAACTACTTACCTTTCCGTCTTGATCCGCCCTCGTAAGTGGTGTTAACGAGGGCGTGTGGGGCCCGGCGAAGACGCCAAGCCCCACACTAAGACGCTGGAATTGCCGGTTGGCAATTACTCAGCGCGGACCCACTGTTCCGCGTTCCAGACGATCTGCGACTGGGTTGCGGTGTGGCGCACGTTCTTGACGTCAGCCGAGGAGGCGGACAGGCCCGGGTGTGCGAACACCGGGATGCCGAAGAGGTTGTCCCACAGCAGCTTCTCGATGTTCTTGGTTTCGGCCAGGTGCACGGCCGGATCCATGGATGTTGCAAGACGGGTCCAAGCCGCGTCTACTTCCTTGTTGGAGAATTTGGTGTAGTTCTGCGGCTTGCCGGTGCCGTAGATGTTCTGGCCCGAAGTGATCTGGCCCGAACCTGCCCAAGCGAACAGTGCCACGTCGTAGTCGCCGCGCTCCTGGGTTCCGCCCGGCGCGAAGAACTTCGGATCGCCTGCGTCGACGACCTCGAAGCCTGCCGCATCACACGAGGACTTGATCATTGCGACCTGGTTGGCACGGCGCGGGTTCGGAGCGGAGTAACCGATGCGGACCTTGGTGCCGACGGCGTTCTTCTCTTCGAGGATCTTCTTGGCACCTTCGACGTCAACCGTGTCGAAGCGGCCGTCGTAGGCGGCTCCAACGACGTCCTTGTAGGATTCCTGGAACGGGAAGACTTCGCGTGCGTTGAGAATCTGGGCTTCCGGGTTCAGCGGCTTGATCAGGTTGTCAACGATCTCCTGCCGAGGTACGCACTTGGCGAAAGCCTCACGCAGTTCCAGGCTGTCCTTGAAGGCAGCCTTTTCACCGAAGTTGAAGTCAAGGTGCTCCCAGGTCATGGTGTCGCCCTGCTGGATGTTGACCTTGTCGCCGAGCTTCTTCAACTGAGCCAGGGTGTCAATGGTCGGCTGCGGGGCAATGGCGTTCAGTTCGCTGTTGTCCAACGCCTGGACCATGGCATCATCCGCGAGGAATCGGAAGGTCAGGGTCTTGGTCGCGGCCGGGGTGCCGTAGTAGGCATCGTTGGCTTCAAGTGTGACCGATTCGCCGGCGTTCCAGCTCTTGAGCTTGTACGGGCCGGAGGATGGGATCAGATCCGCAGCGGGCAGCTGGCCCGGCTTGGTGGTCCAGCCGGTGTTCCAGAATTCGGCGGCCTTGGTGATCTTGGCAGCGTCGCCCGAACGGATGCCTTCAACCAGATCGGCGGTGGACAGCCCACCCTGCTTGGCAACAATGTGCGCCGGGGTGGTCATCCAGGTCTGGATCTGCCAGTCCGGATCGGGGTTCTTGAAGGTGACGGTGAATTCCTTGGAATCCGCTGCACCCTCGGGGCCCTTGGGTACGGTATCGCCCAGGTCTGCCGAGACCGAGTCGAAGAGCGGTGCCTTCTTGGCGTTCTTCAGGTTTGCGTTCTGGGTGCCCCAGGCCAGTACGGCGTCGGCCGTGGTGATCGGGGTGCCGTCGGACCACTTCGCGTTTTCGGCGATGGTGTACTTGATGGTCAGCGGGTTGTCGCTGACCTTCTCGTAGGAACCGAGGTCCTTGTTCTGGTAGATCTTGCCATCGGTGCCGAAGTACGAGAAGCCTGCAAGCACGCGGTCGGTAATAGCCGAGTTGTAGGTGCTGTAGGTCTGTGGTGTCAGCGAGTTGTAGCCGATGAAATCAGGGGCACCCACGGTGACCTTGATGGTGTCGTCTTTGGTCGTGACATCGCCGAGATCGGCAAGGCCACTGTTTGCCGGTTCTACGGTGTTGGTACCGCTGCCACTTGCCGACGGTGCTGCCGAGCCCGATGGCTCGGCAGGGCCGCCTGGCGCACAAGCGGTAAGTGCCAGTGCGAGCGCAGCACCTACTGCTACGGCTTTCGAAATACGCTGAACACGCATTTCTCCTCCTTATAAGCTTGATCTTCGTGTTGCCGAGCAGTTGCTCGGGCTCGGTCCACGCGGCGTGCGCTACCTCACATCAAAAAACCATAGCGGTGATCAGTCCCGTTGGATATAAAAATGTCGCTTCACATTTATCGAGACCCAGCTCACCCAAAGGGCCCGGTCAACCCGCAGAACCCTCACGCTCGGACATGACAAGCGCTACAGCCGCTAAAACTCAAGGGTTTACTTCACATTGATCTTTGCCAATAACTACTGTCGGGTAGGTGAACTCAAGGCGTCGCAAAACATAACAGTTTGGCAACAGCGGGAAAAGTTACGTCGATGCGGTCACCGCGGAGGCCTGACGACTGCTCCAGGGCACCGGACACGATCCGCCCACCAACAGCGAATGGGTGGACCATTTGGTCCACCCATTCACAATTTACTTCTTTGCCGGCCACGCCCGTCCGGTGAAACCGAACGCGACGAGACTAAAGCAGTAGCGTGGCACCGGGAATGGCGCCAAGCAGGTTGCGCGTGTAATCGCTCTTCGGGTTGTTGAAGACCTCGTCGGTCGTCGCCTGCTCCACGATGCGGCCGTTCTGCATGACACAGACGTCGTCCGCGATCTCGCGCACGACGGCAAGGTCATGCGTGATGAACAGGTAAGTCAAGCCCAGCTCCTCTTGCAACTCGTTGAGCAGCTTCAGGATCTGCGCCTGGACGAGGACGTCCAGTGCCGATACCGCTTCGTCACAGATGATCACCTCGGGCTTCAGCGCCAGTGCACGCGCGATGGCGATGCGCTGGCGCTGTCCGCCGGAGAGCTCGTTCGGGAAGCGGTGCATCGTTGCCGACGGCAGCGACACCTGGCTCAACAGCTCCCTGACTCGGGCCTGGCGGGACTTTGCATCTCCGATGCCGTGAATGCGCAGCGGTTCCTCGATGGTCCGGTAGATGCTGAACATCGGATCCAGGGACCCGTAGGGGTCCTGGAAGATCGGTTGCACCCGGCGGCGGAAGGTGAACAATTCCTTTTCGGAAAGCTTGCTCATGTTCGCGCCGTCGAAGGAAATCGAACCCGAGGTCGGCGTCAGCAGGTTCAGCACCATCTGGGCAACCGTGGACTTGCCCGAACCGGACTCACCAACGATCGCAGTGGTGGTGCCCCGCTTCACCGAGAAGGACACGTTGTCCACCGCGGTGAAGTCCTCGCTGCGTCCCAGGCCCTTGCGGATCTTGAACACCTTGGTGAGGTCCTTGATCTCCAACACGTTGTCGGTGTTTCGAGGGTGCACGGGCTTGACGACGGCATTGAGTTCCTCGGCCACTTCGAGCGGCTTTGACTGCAGTCGCTTGGAGGCAAGCGACGGCGCGGAAGACACCAAACGCTGGGTGTACGGGTGCTGCGGGTTGCGCAGGATTTCCAGCGCGGGGCCGGATTCCACGACCTGTCCCTTGTACATCACAACTACCTTCTCGGCGCGTTCTGCTGCCAGACCCAGATCGTGGGTGATCAGCAGCACTGCGGTGCCGAGTTCGGTGGTCATGGTGTCCAGGTGATCCAGGATCTGCTGCTGGACGGTGACGTCCAGCGCACTGGTCGGCTCGTCGGCGATCAGCAGGCGCGGACTGCAGGCCAGGCCGATGGCGATCAACGCACGCTGGCGCATGCCTCCGGAGAACTCGTGCGGGTATTGGTTGGCACGCCGCGCAGCATCCGGAAGGCCGGCGTCTGCCAGCACCTGTGCCACGCGTTCCTTGGCGTTGTTGCCTGCCAAGCCGTTGGCCTTCAGGGTTTCCTTGACCTGGAAACCGATCTTCCACACCGGGTTGAGGTTGGACATCGGGTCCTGCGGAACCATGCCGATGGAATTTCCGCGCAGTTCGATGATGCGCTTTTCGCTGGCGTGGGTGATGTCCTCGCCGTCGAAAATGATCTGTCCGCCGGAAACCCGGCCGTTGCCGGGCAACAGGCCGATGGCGGAAAGCGCCGTGGTCGATTTGCCGGATCCCGACTCGCCCACGATCGCCACGGTCTCGCCGGGCATCACCGTCAGGTGCGCGTTGCGCACCGCGTTGACCGGTCCGTCGGGGGTCTCGAAGGTGATGGCCAGGTTCTTGATTTCCAGCAGCGGTCGCTCGAGCTCAGATTCGCTCACAGTTCGCTCCTTCGTTTGTTCAGTCATGGCCGCTATCCCTTGCGTGCCTTGGGATCAAGCGCGTCACGCACGGCATCGCCAAGCATGATGAAGCTCAGTACCGTAATCGAAAGGGCCAATGCAGGCCACATCAACGTCGACGGGTTGTTACGCAGCTGGGTCTGGGCATTGGAAATGTCGTTGCCCCAGCTCATGACGCCCGGAGGCAGCCCGATGCCCAGGAATGACAAGGTCGCCTCGGCCACGATGTAGGTGCCCAGCGAAATCGTTGCTATGACGATGACAGGCGACAGCGAGTTCGGGATGACGTGGTTCACCAGCGCGCGGAACTTCGAGAGACCCAGCGAACGCGATGCCTTCACGAAGTCCGCACCGCGGGCCTCGATGACGGCGCCGCGGGTAATGCGGGCCATCTGTGGCCAGCCAAAGGCCGCCAGGGTGATGATGACAGTCCAAACGGATCGGTTGTCACGGAATGCCGGGAGCTGCATGACGATGATGGCGCCGAGGATCAGCGGAAGGGCGAAGAAGATATCGCCCAGACGAGCCAGGATGGCATCGAGCCAGCCGCCGTAGTAGCCCGCGAGAGCCCCCATGACACCACCGAAAACAACGACGAGGATCGTGGTGAACAAGCCGACGAGCAGCGATGCACGGGCACCATAGATGATGCGCGAGTATACGTCGCAGCCCTGCAGCGTGAAGCCCAGGGGGTGCCCTGCACGTGCGGGTTCACTCGAGTCATCAAGCGTGCACGAGGTCGGATCGACCTGTGAGAACAACTGCGGGAAGACAGCCACCACGATGACCAAAATGATCAAAAGAGCGGAAACAATGAACAACGGCTGCTTGCGCAGCGAGCGCCAAGCCTGCGCCCACATGCTCATCGGCTGCGCACTCTCGTCCACGAAGTCGACCGCCTGAAGCGGGGTATCCTCCAACGGTGCTACATAGTGCTCGATCTTGCGCGTCGAAACCTTGCCGGCGCGTCGAGTCATCGTGCCTCCGTTAGAAGGTTCAATGATTTCAGGGGTTGGGTTCTCAGACATACCGGATCCTTGGGTCGAGCCACGCGTAGAGCAGGTCTACGACGAGGTTGGCCAGCACGAAGACGAGCACCAGAACACCGACAACTGCTACGACTGTCGGCGTCTCGCCCTTCTGGATGGCCTTGTACAGCAGGTTGCCCACGCCGGGGACGTTGAAAATGCCTTCGGTCACGATCGCGCCGCCCATGAGCGATCCAATATCGGCACCCAGGAAGGTGACAACAGGGATCAGCGAGTTGCGCAGGATGTGTACGCTGACCACGCGACGGCGGGTCAGGCCCTTGGCCGTGGCCGTGCGGACGTAGTCGGCATTCTTGTTTTCAATGATCGAGGTGCGGGTAAGCCGCAGCACATAGGCCAACGACACCAAACCCAGGACCAAGGCAGGGAGGACCAAGTCGCTCCACGGGGCTCCGGAACCAACCGTTGGCTTCGCCCACTGGAGCTTCACGCCAACCACAAACTGGAGCACGAAGCCCAGGACGAAGGTGGGAACGGCGATCACCAGCAGGGAGGCGACCAAGACGGTGGAGTCGAAGAGCTTGCCCTTGCGCATGCCGGCGATAACACCGAAGAACACGCCAAAGACGGCTTCAAAAGCCAGCGCCATGATGGCCAAGCGCGCGGTCACGGGGAATGCGCGGGCCAAGACATCGGAAACCTGCTGGCCCGAGAACGTCTGGCCGAGATCGAAGGTGACCAAGGACTTCAGGTAAAGGCCGTACTGGACCCAGAACGGCTGGTCCAAGTTGTACTGTGCCCGCAAGGCGGCCTCGACGGCGGGTGCCATCGGCTTGCCGCCGGAGAGCGCGGCGATCGGGTCGCCGGGTGTTGCGAAAACCAGGAAATACACCAGCAGGGTGGCCCCGATAAACACCGGGATCAACTGCAGGAATCTCCTGAGGGTAAACATAATCATGGGGATGTCCTCCAAATGGACACCGGCAGGCGGGCTGCCTTCATTGTTCCTCTTTTCCGTCGGCTTGTAGCCGGGACGTCGAGACCACGAGGTGTGGTAAACGAGTTTAGAGGGAGACCGGGTTGTGGCCTCCCTCTAAACTCCCTGACACTAATATTTCAAGCTACTGCTTTTCAGCAGGAACTACTTGGCGGTGACTGCGTAGTAAAGCGGAACGCCGTTCCAGCCGAACTGCACGTTGTCAACGTTCTTGCTCCAGCCACCCTGTGCTGCCTGGTACCACAACGGGATGACCGGCAGGTCCTTGAGGAGGATTTCCTGGGACTCGTTGAAGATCTTGTTGCCTTCTTCGACGCTGGTTGCGGAGAGGCCCTCGGCGATCTTCGCGTCAAATTCCTTGGAGGAGTAGTTGCCGTCGTTCGAACCTGCACCGGTGCCGTACAGCGGGCCGAGGAAGTTGTACAGCGACGGGTAGTCTGCCTGCCAACCGGTGCGGTGCGCACCGGTCATTTCCTTCTTGTTCACTGCTTCGCGCAGTTCCTTGAAGGTGGCGTACGGCTTCGGCTCGGCGTTGATGCCCAGGGTGTTCTTGATCTGGTTCACAGCGGCTTCGACGTATTCCTTGTTGCCGGCGCCGTCGACGTTGTAGGCGATGGTGAACGGCTTCGAGTCGTCCCAAGCCTTGATCTCGTCAGCCTGCTTCCACAGTTCCTGGGCCTTGGCGGCGTCGAACTTCAGGACCTCGTTGCCCGGGATGGCGTCGGAGAAGCCATCGATGACCGGCGAGGTGAAGTCGGTGGCGATCTTCTTGTTGCCGAAGTAGATCTTGTCGATGATCTGCTGGCGGTCGATCGACATCGAGATGGCCTGGCGGCGCAGCTTGCCGGCCTCGCCAGCGAACTGCGGCAGGTAGTCGGAGATGGTCAGAGTTGCGTTGCCGGCGTACGGCTGGTTGACCGAACGGCCCTCGAGCTCTTCGGCGAAGTTCTGCAGCGAGCTCGGCGGGATCTGGTCCAGAACGTCCAAGTTGTCGCTGAGCAAGTCCTGGTAGGCGGCCTCGGTGGTCGAGTAGATCTTGAAGTTCACGCCACCGTTGGTCGGCTTGCGAGGGCCGGAGTAGTCCGGGTTCGGCACCAACTGGATCTGCTCATTGTGCTGCCAGCCGTTTTCGGCCAGCTTGTACGGGCCGTTGCCTGCCGGGTTCTGGCCGAAGGCCTTCGGGTCGGCGAATGCGGCTTCCGGAAGCGGGAAGAAGGCGGTGTAGCCGAGGCGCAGCGGGAAGTCGGATTCCTTGCGGCCAAGCTCAACGGTGAAGGTGGTGTCATCGACAACCTTCAGGCCTTCCATCGTGTCGACGGTCGCGCCCTCGGCGCTGACCTTGTCATAGCCCTTGATGGACTCGAAGAAGTAGGAGTTCTTCTGGGCGTTCTTGGCAGCGGCGCCGAAGTTCCAGGCATCCACGAACGACTTGGCAGTTACAGCTTCCCCGTTGCTGAACTTCTGGCCGGCCTTGATCTTGATGGTGTAGTTCTGCGCATCGGTGGTTTCGATGGACTCGGCCAGTTCGTTGACTGGCTTGCCATCGGCACCGTAGCTGACCAGACCGGTGAAGATCAGGTCCATGACGCGACCGCCACCAACTTCGTTGGTGTCGGCAGGAAGCAGACCGCTCTCCGGCTCGGTGGTGTTTGCGGAAATGACCTTCGTAGCATCGCCGCCGCCGCCACTTGGGCTGGCCTCGTTGCCGCCGCCGCTGCCACAGGCCGAAAGGGTCAGGGCCAGAGCTGCAGAAAGCACCAAGGCCTTCGAAGCACGGTTGTAACGCATACTGTCTCCTCAACGTGTTTGTTGGATGGAATGGAGTGGAGTGGGGTGATAGCTAAGTCGCCACCAGAGACGCGGTGAGACGTATCACTCTCATGTGAGACTACCCACAAATCTCTGAAACAACTAATGAACGACTTCGAATCCGCGCAATCGTAATAAAGCTGCAATCAACGGAAAGCAAGTGTTGGCGTGACTCAATATGTCCCAGCAGGTCCCGGAATTCCGGGTGAAAACAAATATCGGGACCCGTCTCAGAGCAGCCCAAAAAGCATTCCCGGGTCGTTGAGCAGCGTGCCCAGCTCGACCAGGAACTTGGCCCCCTGCTCTCCATCCACGACTCTGTGGTCGAACGACAGCGACAACGTGATGACCTGGCGCAGCGCCACCTCGTCGCGGAACTCCCACGGCGTCTTCCGCACCTGCCCCAGGGCGAGGATTCCGGTCTGCCCCGGCGGAAGGATCGGCGTGCCGGCGTCGATCCCGAAGACCCCGATGTTGCTGATGCTGAAGGTCCCGCCCGATAGCTGTGCCGGCGTGAGGGTGCCCTCCCGCGCAGCACGGGTGAGTTCCGAGATCTCCCGCGCCAGGGTCGGCAGGTCGAGGCTTTGGGCCTCGTGCACCACCGGAACCATCAATCCGCGATCGGTGGCGGCGGCGATGCCGAGATTGACGTAGTGGTACTCGATGATCTCGCCGCTTTGCGCATCCCAACGGGAATTCATCCCCTGGTGACGGGCCAGGATCATGCTGACCGCCTTTGCCACGAGCGTGGTGATCGTGAGCTTGACCCCGGCAAGGTGCGGCGCCCGGCGCAACCTCTCCAGCAATTCCATGCTTTCGGTGACATCCACGGTGAGGAACTCGGAGACGTGCGGGGCGCTGAACGCGCTGGCCACCATGGCGTTCGCCGTTGCCTTGCGAACGCCGTGCACCTGGACCCTGCGCTCGCGCGAGTCCCCCGTTACGTGGGCTTCGGTCGGCACGCCTTCGGGCTGGCCGGCCGCCACGGCGACCGCGGCCGTTTCCGCAGGGACCTCTGCGGCGGGCGCCTTGGCCTGCAACACATCCTCCCGGGTGATCAGTCCCCCCACACCACTGGCGTGCACCCCGCGCAGGTCCACGTGCAGGTCGCGGGCCAACTTGCGCACCGGGGGCCTGGCCCGCAGGTACCCGATCCCCTGCACCACCGGCGGCTCGACCGGTTCGTCGACCTCGGCGAGCGCCCGCGTTGCGGCTACGGGATCCGGCGATTGTTGCCTGGGCGCGGGATCCGGGGTCCCGGTCCGCCCGCGGCGTGCCGGGCGCCCCGTGGATTCGACGGCTGCCCCGTAGCCGACAAGTGTCGGTTGCCGTTCGGTCGGCGCGCCGGCAGGGGCCGGCACCTCGAAGGAGATGATCGGGTTACCGACGTTGACCACCGCGCCGACCGGTTCAAAGACCCTGGTGACGACGCCGCTGAAGGGCGAGGGCAGTTCCACCACTGCCTTGGCCGTCTCCACCTCGGCGATGATCTGGTTCAGTTCCACGGTGTCGCCCACGGCGACCCGCCAGGAAAGGATCTCCGATTCGGTGAGTCCCTCCCCCAGGTCCGGCAGGTTGAAAAGTTTCTCCATGGTGGCGCTCATCCGTCCTCTCCCAGCTGTGTTGCGGTACGGCGCATGGCGTGATCGACCCCGTCGAGGATGCGGTCCAGGTCCGGCAGGTGGTAGTGCTCAAGCTTGGCGGGCGGGTAGGGGATGTCGAATCCCGTCACCCGCACCGGGGCGTGGTCGAGGTGGTCGAAGCAGCGCTCGGTGAGGCTCGCCGCAAGCTCGGCGCCGATGCCCGCGAACTTGCCGGCCTCATGGGTAATGACCACCCTGCCGGTCTTGCGCACCGAGGCGGTGAGCGTATCGAAGTCCACCGGCTCGATGCTGCGCAGGTCGATGACCTCGATGTCGATCCCGTCGTCCTCGGCGGCGGTCGCCGCGTCCAGCGCCGTCTTCACCAACGGGCCGTAGGCGATGAGCGTCAGGTCGCAGCCCGGGCGCACGACCCTGGCCTGGTAGAGCGAGCCCTCCCCCGGTGCCGCGTCCAGGTCCACCTCCCCGCGCTGGTGGTAGCGGCGCTTGGGCTCGAGGAAGATCACCGGGTCGTCGTCGGCGATGGCCTGTTGCAGCATCCAGTAGGCGTCCTCCGGGGTGGACGGGGAGACCACGCGCAGGCCGGCGGTGTGGGCGAAGTAGGCCTCGGGCGATTCGGAGTGGTGCTCCGGGGAGCCGATGCCGCCGCCGAAGGGGATCCTGATGGTCACCGGCATCTTCACGTGGCCGCGGGAGCGGAAGTGCATCTTGGCCAGCTGCGAGACGATCTGGTCGAAGGCCGGGTAGACGAATCCGTCGAACTGGATCTCCACCACGGGCCGGTAGCCGCGGAATGCCAGGCCGATCGCGGTGCCCACGATGCCGGACTCCGCCAGCGGGGTGTCGATGACCCGGTGGGCGCCGAAGTCCTTCTGCAGCCCGTCGGTGATGCGGAAGACGCCGCCGAGCTTGCCGATGTCCTCCCCCATGAGCACGACCTTCTCGTCGCGCTCCATGGCCGCGCGCAGCCCGGAGTTCAGCGCCTGGGAAAAGGTGAGTGTTTTCATCGGGAGACCTCCGAGTCCGCCGCAAAGCTGTCCATGTAGAGCCTGTACTCCTCGCGCTGCCCGTCGAGCCAGGAATGCCCGTGGCTGTAGACGTTGGCGAAGAGGTCGTCGACCGAGGGGTCGGGCATGGTGGTGATGGCCTCGCGCAGGCCCGCGGCCAGGGCGTCGGCCGCCGCGGCGGCGCGCCGCTTCAGGGCCTCCAGGTCGGCGCCGAGCGAATCCAGGTGCGCGGCGATGCGGTCCAGCGGGTCCTTGGCGGCCCATTCCTCGAGCTCGAGCGCGTCGCGGTAGCGGGTGGGGTCGTCGGCGGTGGTGTGGGCGCCCATCCGGTAGGTGACCGCCTCGATGAAGGCCGGGCCGGTGCCGCTGCGCACGTGCGCGAGGGCAGCGCGGGTGGCCGCCAGGACCGCGACCACGTCGTTGCCGTCGACGCGCCAGGTGGCCAGGCCGAAGCCCCGGGCGCGGTCGGCGATGTATCCGGTGGTCTGCCGGGTGACGGGCTCGGAGATCGCCCAGTGGTTGTTCTGGCAGAAGAAGAGCACGGGCGCCTGGTAGCTGGCGGCGAAGACCATGGCCTCGTTGACGTCGCCCTGGCTGGTGGCGCCGTCGCCGAAGTAGGTGATCACGGCGGAGGTCGAACCGTCGAGCTTCAAGCCCATGCCGTAGCCCGTGGCGTGCAGGGTCTGGGCGCCGATCACGATCTGCTGGTTGGCCATGTTGACCTCGTAGGGGTTCCAGCCGCTCGGGGCCACCCCGCGCCACATGCGCAGCAGGTCGTGCGGGTTCACGCCGCGGCAGTAGGCGACGCCGTGCTCGCGGTAGGAGGGGAAGATGAAGTCGCTGCGCTCAAGCGCCCGGCCGGAGCCGATCTGGGCGGCTTCCTGGCCCAGCAGCGGGGCCCAGAGCCCCAGCTCGCCCTGGCGTTGCAGCGCGGTGCCCTCCTGGTCGAGGCGCCGGATGCAGGCCATGTCGACGTAGAGGTCCTCGAGGACCCGGACGTCCACGTCCTGGACCCAGTCGTCGAGCTCGGGACAGGGTGTCCGGGCGCCGTCGGGGCCGATGATTTGGAGGTAGCGCTCGGGCCCGTCGGGGGCCAGCGCGTCAAACGTATTGGACACGGTCGGCATCCTTCTGCGTTGCGGGAGGCCCGGAAACACGCCTCCTGTGGGATGCGCACCTCCGGGGTGGCGGCCTCGTCGCCGCCACGTACCTGTGATGCTACTCACAGAAGTCAGTGCGCACAATCCATGGGCGCCACATGGGGCATCCTGCACTATCCGGACCGACGGGACGGTGCTAATCTTTCGCATTATGCAGCAACTAGACGCCACCGACATGCGCATTCTCTCCGCGCTGTGCCGCCAGCCCAAGGCCACGGCGGTCGCCCTGGCCGCCGAACTGGGGCTCGGCCGCAACACCGTGCAGACGCGCATGGTGCGCCTCGAGACCTCCGGCGCGCTGCTGCCCTTCGAACAGCGCATCAACCCCGCGGCCCTGGGCTTCCCGCTGGTCAGCTTCGTCCACATCCACATCCAGCAGCGCCTGCTGCGGGGAATCGTGGAGCAGCTGGCGCTGATCCCGGAGATCGTCGAGGCCCACGGGGTCACCGGGTCCGCGGACATCCTGGCCCGCGTGGTGGCCAGCGGCGCCGAGGAGTTGTTCCGGGTCAACGGCCAGATCCTCGCCATCGACGGGGTCGAGCGCGCGGACACCTCGCTGTCCATGGCCGAGCTCATCCCCCACCGCACCACCTCGCTGATGGACCAGTACCTGGCCGAGCGCGCCGCCCGGCACGACCCCGAAGCTACAGGCTGATCGGCGCCGACAGACCGGGCAAGCGGCAGAAAAAACGATGGCGCCCCGGCCCCTTTCGGGGCGAGACGCCATCGCTGGTGGTGCGTGAGCTCTCGACCTACCTGGTGATTGACGCGCCTAGTGGTCGACGGCCTTTTCGGCGCCGATGCCGGTCAGTGAACGCACCTCCATCTCGGCGGACTTGACCGGGTCCTCGGTGTTCGGATCCAGCACCGAGCCGAGCCAGCCCAGGAAGAACGCCAGCGGGATCGAGACGATGCCCGGGTTGGCCAGCGGGAAGATCGAGAAGTCCGCGCCGGGGATCATGGACGTCGGCAGCCCCGACATGACCGGGGAGAAGATGATCAGCACGATCGCCGAGCCGAGCCCGCCCACCATGGACCAGACCGCGCCCCGGGTGGTGAATTTCTTCCAGAACAGCGAGTACAGGATGGTCGGCAGGTTTGCCGAGGCCGCGACGGCGAAGGCGAGCGCCACCAGGAAGGCGACGTTCTGGCCCTGGGCGCCGATGCCGCCGAGGATCGCGAAGACGCCGATCACGATGACGGTGCGGCGGGCGACCTTCATCTCCTTCTCCGGGGTGCTCTTGCCCTTGGCGATGACCGAGGCGTAGACGTCGTGCGCGAAGGATGCCGCCGCGGTGATGGTCAGCCCGGCGACGACCGCCAGGATGGTGGCGAAGGCGACCGCGGAGATCAGACCCAGCAGCAGCGGGCCGCCGAGCTCGAAGGCCAGCAGCGGGGCCGCGGAGTTCACGCCGCCCGGGGCGGCCTTGATCTTGTCCGCGCCGATCAGCGCGCCGGCGCCGTAGCCCAGGACCAGGGTGAAGAGGTAGAAGGCGCCGATGAGCCAGATGGCCCAGACCACCGAGCGGCGGGCCTCCTTGGCGGTGGGGACCGTGTAGAAGCGCATCAGCACGTGCGGCAGGCCGGCGGTGCCCAGCACCAGGGCCAGGCCCAGGGAGATGAAGTCGAGCTTGGAGGTCTCGGTCTTGCCGTACTGCATGCCCGGGTTCAGGATGTTCTCGGTTCCGGCGGACTCGACCGCCGCGCCGAGCAGCGCGGAGAAGTTGAAGCCGAACTGGGCCAGCACCATGATCGTCATGACAAAGGCGCCGGCGATCAGCAGGCAGGCCTTGATGATCTGCACCCAGGTGGTGCCCTTCATGCCGCCGATCAGCACGTAGGTGATCATCAGCGCGCCGACCACCACGATCACCAGGGACTGGCCCATGCGGTCGTCGATGCCCAGCAGCAGCGACACCAGCGCGCCGGCGCCGGCCATCTGGGCCAGCAGGTAGAAGACGCAGACAGCCAGGGTGGAGACGGCCGCGGCGATGCGCACCGGGCGCTGCCGCAGGCGGAAGGAGAGCACGTCCGCCATGGTGAACTTGCCGGTGTTGCGCAGCAGCTCGGCGACCAGCAGCAGGGCCACCAGCCAGGCGACCAGGAAGCCGATCGAGTAGAGGAAGCCGTCGTAGCCGTTGATCGCGATGGCACCGACGATGCCCAGGAACGAGGCCGCCGAGAGGTAGTCGCCGGCGATGGCCGTGCCGTTTTGCGTTCCGGTGAAGGAGCGGCCGCCGGCGTAGTAGTCGGCCGCGGTCTTGTTGTTGCTGGAGGCCTTGAGCACCACGATCAGGGTGACGGCGACAAAGAGCCCGAAGATGCCGATGTTGACCCACGGGTTGCCCACCTTGGTGGTCTCCGGTGCGGCCACGGCCCCCGCGGCAAGAATCGATAGGACATTCATGGTTACTCCCCTGCCTGCTGTGCTTCGAGGCGCTTGCGGATGGCGGTGGCCTTGGGGTCAAGCTTCCGGTTTGAGAAGGAGACGTAGGCCGCGGTGATGGCGAAGGTGGAGACGAACTGCAGCAGGCCCAGGAGCAGGCCGACGTTGAAGTTGCCCCACACCTTGATGGACATGAACTCGTGCGCGTAGTCCGCCAACAGCACGTAGGCGAAGTACCACAAGAGGAAAAGGACGGCCATCGGGAACACGAAGCTGCGGTGCGTCCGGCGCAGCTCGGTGAACTCCTCGGAGTCCTGTTCCTTCATGAAATCGATGTCGGCGGCAAGGCCCGACTCCGGGGTAGTGCTCATGATTCCTCCTTGGAAGGTTCCAGGTGCCGTGCCGCTGCCCACCGGACCTTCCCTGCATCCGAAGCATGAGGTGCGCCACTCACCCAAGTGACTGGGATCACTCTGCGCCACGCCGCGGGCAACCAGAAGTACCCCGGGCCGGGCAACCGGCAAACGGTCGCCCGGGTGCGCCGAGCGGCCGCCGGCGGCGACGAACGGCACGCCCATTTCCGCGCCCAGTAGGCTTGTCCCATGCTCTCCACCGCGCTGCAAATGACCCTGATCGCCGCCACAGTCATCGTCGGGGCCGCCCTGGTGGGGTACCTCGGATTCAGGATCGTCAGGTCCAACCGCGACCTGGGCACCGACGCGGACAAGGCGACGTTCGAGACCCTGCACCAGGTCTCCGTCGCGGCGCCGCACCTGGCCCAGGGCCTGACCCCGGAGGGCGCGGCCAAGGCGGGCAAGCACCTGCGCGCGCTGCTGGCCTGCGAGGCCCTGGTCATCAGCGACAACGCCGCGGTGCTGGCCGTCGACGGGTCCATCCCGGACATCGAGGGCCGCGGCGCCGCCTGCGCCACCGAACTTGCCGCCGGAGCGCTGGCCACCCGGCGCACCCAGGTCAGGCGGTCGGAGGGGGCGGACCTGGTCTGCTCCCCCATCATGGTCGGCGACACCGCCGTGGGCACCGTGTGCGCCTACATCCCCCGGGCCGGCGCCGGGTTCGTGCGGGCGGTGACGGAGGTCGCCGCCTGGGTCGCAGCCCAGGTGGGCCTGGCGGAGCTCGACGCCTCCCGCGCGCTGCTCATGGAGGCGGAGGTCCGCGCCCTGCGCGCCCAGATCAGCCCGCACTTCATCTACAACTCGCTGAACGCCATCGCGTCCTTTATCAACACCGACCCGGCCCGGGCGCGCGAACTGGTCGTCGAGTTCGCCGACTTCACCCGCTACTCTTTCCGGCGCCACGGGGACTTCACCACGCTGGCCGAGGAACTGCAGGCCATCGACCGCTACCTGTTGCTGGAAAAGGCCCGCTTCGGGGACCGGATCCGGGTGTCCCTGGCCATCGCCCCCGAGGTGCTCTCCACCGCCATCCCGTTCCTGAGCCTGCAGCCGCTGGTCGAGAACGCCGTGCGCCACGGACTCGAATCCAAGCCCGGCGGCGGCAAGATCACCCTCACGGCCTCGGACAGCGGCGAGTTCGCGCTCATCACCGTCGAGGACGACGGCGTCGGCATCGACCCCGCGGCGCTCGCCTCGGTGCTGGCCGGCACCACGGAGTCCGTCCACGTGGGGCTGCGCAACGTGGACGTGCGCCTGCGCCAGGTGTACGGCGACGCGCACGGGCTGGTCATCGACACGGCCCCGGGGTCCGGCACGCTGATCACCATGCGCATTCCCAAGTTCCGTCCCGGGGTGGTGCCCGATCCGCCGCAGGATGCCCCCGACGGGGCATGGAGCACGCCCAATGGGCCCCGCGGACCGTTGGCCGGGTAAAATACTGGTCATGATTAATGTGGTCGTCGCGGACGATGAATTGCCGGCAGTCGAAGAGCTGGCGTATCTCCTGTCGCTCGATTCACGCGTGGGACAGATCCACCGGGCCGGCTCGGGCGCCGAGGCGCTGAAGGCCCTCGAGGAATTCGACATCGACGCGCTCTTCCTCGACATCCACATGCCGGCGCTTTCCGGGCTGGACATCGCCCGGGTCATTTCCCGCTTCGCCCGTCCCCCGGCGGTCGTCTTCGTCACCGCCGACGAGGACCAGGCCCTCGAGGCCTTCGAGCTTGCGGCCCTCGACTACGTGCTCAAGCCGGTGCGACCCGAACGGCTGGCCGAATCCATCCGCCGGGTGTGCGAGCTGGCCGAGGAGGAAACCTCCAAGCCCGAGGTCGTCACGGTCGACCAGGGCGGCATCACCAAGATGATCCGCCGCGACGAGATCCGCTACGTGCAGGCACAGGGCGACTACGCCCGACTGCACACCAAGGACGCCAGCTACCTGATCAGGGTGCCGCTGAACGACCTCGAGCAGCAGTGGGCCTCCGCCGGGTACATCCGCATCCACCGCTCCTTCCTGGTGTCCATGGACCGGATCGACACCGTGAAGCTGCAGACGGGCAAGGCCGCCGTGGTCATCGGCGGAACCGAGCTGCCCGTCTCCCGCCGGGCCCTGCCGCAGCTGCGTGAGCGCCTGGCCGCCAACCGCGTCCGGCCGCTGTGACCTCCCCGGGCACGGGTTCCCCGGAACCCGCCAGGATCCCCGGCATCCCCCGGAGCGCCGGGGCCGAACTGGGGGGCCTGCCGCCGCCGTCCGGCAACCGGGTGCGGGTCAGCGCGCCGGCCGGTTCGATGCCCACCACTCCCCGCCGTCCGGAACCCGATGCCGCCGAGGTCTTCTACGTCCGTTCGCTCATCCGCTCGCAGCTGCGCCTGGCCGTCTCGGTGGCGCTGGGCTTCCTGCTGCTCCTGGTCGGCCTCGCGGTCATGGTCGCGGCCTGGCCGCAGATCCGCGACATCCGCCTGGCCACCATCCCGCTGCCCTGGTGGCTGCTGGGGGTTGCCGTCTACCCGTTGATCCTGCTCTCGGCCTACCTGTTCAACAGGGCCGCGGCCCGCAACGAGGCCCAGTACCGGAGCATCGTCGACCAATGAACTCAGCGGTTTCCCTCATTGCCGTGGCGCTGGTATCCGTCGTCACCGTGACCATCGCGATCCACGGGCTGCGCATCTCGCGCACCACCGGCGACTTCTACGTCGCCTCGCGCACCGTGCGGCCCTGGTGGAACGCCAGCGCGATCGGCGGGGAATACCTTTCCGCGGCATCCTTCCTGGGCATTGCCGGGCTGATCGTGGTCTCCGGGCAGGACGCGCTGTGGTTCCCGATCGGGTACACCGCCGGGTACCTGATGCTGCTGCTTTTCGTCGCGGCCCCGCTGCGCCGCTCCCGGGCGTACACCATCCCCGACTTCGCCCAGATCCGCTTCGGGTCCAGGGGCCTGCGCCGACTCACCAGCTTCCTGGTGGTGGTGATCTGCTGGCTCTACATCGTCCCGCAGCTCCACGGGGCCGCACTGACCCTGGGCATCAGCACCGGGCTGCCGGGCTGGCTGGGCTCGCTGTTGGTCATGGGCATCGTGTGCGTGACCGTGCTGGCCGGCGGCATGCGGTCGATCACCTTCGTCCAGGCCTTCCAGTTCTGGCTCAAGCTGGCCGCGCTGGCGATTCCCGCGGTGTTCCTGCTCCTGCACCTGGACTTGGCCGGGGAATCCGCCACCCTCAACGGTGCGATCTTCGACCAAACGGCCCAGAACGGTGCGGCCAAGGGGCTGTACTACAACATCTCCCTGCTGGTGGCCCTGCTCTTTGGCACTCTGGGCCTGCCGCACGTGCTGGTCCGCTTCTACACCAACCCGGACGGCCCCTCGGCGCGCAAGACCACCGCGATCGTCCTTGGCTTGCTCTCGCTGTTCTATCTGTTCCCCACGGTCCTGGGCATCCTCGGCCGCGCCTACACCCCGGAGCTCGCGAGCTCGGGCAACGCCGACGCGACGGTGCTTTTGTTGCCCGGACGGATCATCGGCGGCATGGCCGGGGACGTCCTCACGGCCATCATCATCGGTGGCGCCTTCGCCGCGTTCCTCTCCACTTCCTCGGGACTGGTGGTTTCGCTGGCCGGCACCATCTCACAAGACCTGTTCCAGGGAACCGTGCGCGGGTTCAGGATCTCCACCGTGATTGCCACGGCAGTCCCACTGCTCCTGGCGCTTGGCACCAGCAGCTTTGCGCTGGCCGGGGCGATCGGCTCGGTGTTCGCGTTCACCGCATCCACCGTCTGCCCGCTCTTGATGCTGGGCATCTGGTGGCGGGGGTTGACGGTAGTGGGAGCGATTTCGGGGCTTTTCGCCGGAGCGTTGAGCTGCGGGTTGGCCCTGTTGCTGGCGGCCCTCATGCCCAATGAACCGGGTTCCCTGCATGACCTGGTCTCCCAGCCCGCCGCCTGGACGGTCCCGCTGGCGTTCATCGTCATGGTCGGGGTGTCCATCGCCACCAAGGACCGCATCCCGGCCAGGGTCGACGCTGTGTTGGCGCGGCTGCACGTCCCGGAACAGCTGCACAGCCCAACGCCCTGAACCCGCGACTTGCACGTTTTAGACATCCCAGGCCCGGCCTCCCGGCCGGGGGTTGCACCGGTCGGTGCGTGGCCTGAAAGTTTTCGCGACGCACCCTTGATCCTGCGTTCCCGTTGGTACTAAATGAAAGTAAAAATCGGAATGATTTGCCGGCGTTGGCGGGAAACGACGCGGGCCAAGGTTCAGTGATCACTTTCGGGGAATATCTGGGGGCCATTCATGGGACACCGACGTAGCAACTCGCACTCGGACGATCTGGAACAGCAGGGCCCTGATTCTTCCCGAACAACACGTCGCGCATTACTGGCCGCCCCGCTCATAGCTGCCATCGGCGGCGCCGCTGTGTCGCCGGCTTCCGCAACTAGCGCGGAATCGAAGAGGATTGTCACCTCGATCAACGGCAAGACCGGGGAGATCCTTGTAACGGAGTCCACCGATGCCGGCACGGCCGCTTTCATAGCGGATCCGGAGTCCCTGACCCGGACCGCGCTTTCCGAGGTGATTACCGGCTTGTCGGATCGCGGGGACCAAACGGGGTCCCCCGCCGAAGATGCCGACGAGACGGAACCGCTCCGTGCTGATGACTGGGTCGGGCGCATCGGGGCTAGGCTGGCCATCCCGACCCCGGACCCCATAACCAACGCGGGTGAAGCCGTACACCCCTCCGTGCTCTGTTTCCCCGAAAAGTGGAACGGGTACCGCTATTGGATGGGAGTCACCCCATACGCGGGTGGCCATGACAA
The DNA here is from genome assembly GCF_042901625.1 of Paeniglutamicibacter sp. NPDC012692. NCBI lineage: Bacteria > Bacillati > Actinomycetota > Actinomycetes > Micrococcales > Micrococcaceae > Paeniglutamicibacter > Paeniglutamicibacter sp. NPDC012692. The sequence continues at coordinate 111,846 of NZ_JBIBDE010000006.1, read as the reverse complement.
GTATGAGGACCCGTGCATCCTGGCATCCCACGACGGGGACAAGTGGGTGGTACCCAAGGGGCTGACAAATCCCCTCGACAACGCGCCGGGCCGTCCCCAATACAATTCCGACCCCAACCTCGTATTCCACGACGGGAAGCTTCATCTTTTCTGGCGCTACCTCGACAAGAAAGCCACCGGAAGGGAGGAGAATATTTTCCTTCGCACCAGCACAAACGGTGTGGAGTGGACGCCCAAGGTGAAGGTCTACGGCTCCGACAAGAAGGTGCGCAGGCTGGTCGCCCCGTCCTTCCAGTTTGTCGATGGCGATTGGCACATGTGGGCGGTGGACATTGTCCCAGCGCGCAAGCCCCTGGTGCACCTGACCGCCGCTAGCCCCACCGGCGACTGGTCGATCCCCACGGTGTGCTCGGTACCAGTCAAGAACCGCAAGACCCCATGGCATGTGCACATCAAACGCATCGGAGACCAGTACGTGGGCTTGATGAACGACACGCTCGTCGGGGGCAAGGGCGCAAGGAAAGGCGACCTGTACCTGATCACTTCCAATGACGGCAACACCTGGAAGCGCAGTTCAAAAGCCATCATTCCGCGCAAGGGCCCGCACCACGACAACCTCTACGCCTCGACGTTCATCTGCACCCCCCAAGGGATCGACGTTTGGTACTCGGCGCGGCTCAACGGCCCACCCTACGTCTGGTCCATACTCCGTACACGCTTGATGCAGCGTGACGGCGGGACGCCCTACGCGACGGCGGCCGGGAGCGTGAAGCTCGGGACCGTGCCCGGAAATGGCGGCTCCGCCGAAAGGCACATCGCCTTCCCGCCAGGCTTGTTCACCAAACCCCCAACCGTCACAGCCACTTCGGACAACGGCCGTGTCAATCCGGGCACTTCAGGCGTTTCCAAGGCCGGATGCACTCTCAAGGGCTTCAATTGGACCGGCGTCCATGCCGCCGCGCCCACGCTGCATTGGACCGCCATCCAGATGAGCGACTGATGACCACGCTGGTCGGTTCCGGATCAATGACAAGCGCTTCCAACGGCTGGAAGCACTCCCCCGTTCCGTTGCAGCCAAGCACCCACGCCAGCGGCCAACACGTCTGCCGGTCCGTGGTCCACTCATGTTCCGGTCACGCACGACATTCATTTTCAGTGAATGTCTTTGCTGACCACCGATCCCACCTATTGTGATGCAATAATGACGGGCCGAGGGTATAAAGAGTTGATTAGGACCAAAGCTCGGGGAACATTCTCGATCAATAGCTAGGGGGGTCCCGTGATCAGGAAGCGACGAAACGACTCGGTTTCAGGCGAGCCGGACACCCATGTCCAGACGCCTGCCAGCACTGCGCGCCGCACCATCCTGGCCATTCCGCTCCTTGCAGCCTTGGGAGCCGCAGCTGCATCGCCGGTTGCCGGAAGCACCGTCGAACAGACCATGGGTGCCAAGACTTCCACATCGTCTGGTAACCCAAACGCCTTGGGCCAGACGGCACTGACCGAGGCATTCGCAGAACGGTTGGATCCGACAAAGAACCCTGCCCTGGGTGTCCTGCTTGCGGCATACACGCGAGCCCCAACCGAACCGATCACGGTCGTGGCGCTTGGGTCGTCGACGACTGCAGGCGTCGACGAGATTCCCGCGGACAGGTGGGTCAACAAGCTCTGCGCAGCAATGCAGTCACGGTATGCATCGGGTCCAGGTCGCGACTCGACCACCGGGAACCTGACCAGCCCGCGCAACACGCTGCCAGGGATCCACTTCTACAACGGCGGCTTGCCGGGCGCGAGATCCAACACGTACCTGAACGCCGCAATGGTCGGCCAGATCACGGCATTGGCTCCGAGCATCATCACGCACATGGTCGGGGCGAACGACGCGAAGGACGGCACCCCGGCCGCCACGTACCGGGAATACATGATCCGGTCGCTCGACGCCATCGACGCGGTGCTTCCGCAGCCACACGTGCACATCCTGATCCACGCGCATGAGCGCAGCGACCAGGACCTGACGGCACGCTGGAACGAGTACCGCGGGGTGTTGCAAGGCATCGCACAAGAACGCCCACGCAATGTGGCGCTAATTGACATCTCGCGCGGCTTCGAGTCGATCGGATTCCCGAAGAGCGACCCGATGGATTTCCTCAAGGACGACCGCATCCACCTGACGCCGGCGGGACACGACTTTGCAGCCCGCATCCTCTCCCAGGAACTCATGACGGCAGCACGCAACGTCCGAACCCCCATCTCGGATTCATTCGCCCGCGCCAACGGACCCCTCGGATCCGCCGATTCAGGACAACGATGGATCGGCACGCCCGGGTCGCTGTTCACGGTTTCCGGCGAAAAGGTCTCAATCGCCGTCGCCGGCAGCGCCATCGCCGACTCGTCGTTTTCCAACGTCGATGCATCCATGACCATCACGCATACCGGGGCAGACAACAATCCCGCCGGCGTTCTGGTGAGGGCCGACGCGGTGACCGGCGCGGGCATCGGCCTGTTCATCACGGCCGGAACGGGGCAGCAGGTTTCCCTCCACGTCAACGACGGGGCAACCAACCTTGAGATCTGGCGCGAGCCCAGGGCCGTTGCACCGGGTGATCACGAGGTTCGCTTGGTTGTCGTCGGAAACACCTGCGTCGCGTATCTGGACGGGGCCCTGGTGAAAGCGATTTCCCTTCCGGCCAGCGCGGCCGCGTTGGCCGGCAATACGGGAGCGGGCTTCGGCTGCGGAGCCTCCACGCCTGTGGTCGCCTTCGGTCGGTTCGTCGTGCGTGAGTCCTAGCGGCATTGGTCAATGGCCGGGGCGCTACCCCGGGTCGAGAAAGACCGAGCCGCCCATGTCGGGTGGCGCGGGATCCTTCGCCGGTGTTCTGCCGGGGCCAACGGCAGGCTCGCGTGGGCCGAAAGCGGCCAGACACCCGAAACCAGAAAACGCCAGGACCCGATCCGGGGTCCTGGCGTTTTCAGTGAAACAGGTTCAAGCTAGTCGATCGAGGCCATGAGTTCCACGACCCGGTCCAGAAACGCATCCACCTGGGATTCCTCGTAACCGTTGTCGCCCTCGGCACGGCGGAATTCCGCGCGGCGCACCGCGTCGACGCTCATCGGGACGTCCTTCTCAAAGTAGTCGATGAGCTGGGAGCAGAGCATGTCCACGTCCTGGACGTTGTAGCTGGAGGCATTCGCCCGCGACGGGCGGCGGAAGCGCTCCCCCGGACTGCGGTGCAGGCGGCCGCGGAGGATCGCCGAAAGCCGGCCGACCTGCTGCAGCCAGGCGTCCTCGCCATTGGTCTGGATCAGGGCATCGCGCTCACGCTGGGCGAACACGTCCTCGAGACGATCGAGCGCCGCATCAACCTCGCGGGCACTGTAGCCGCCGCGCTGGGCCGGGAAAACCGTCCGCCGAACCATGTGGCTGGTGACGATCGAATCGTCGTCCCCATCGCCGTTGAAGGTGGCGCGGGCGCGGGCGAGGAACACATCCACCTGTTTGGTGTTGTAACCGAACTCTTTCTCCGCCACATGCTCAAATGGGGCGGGGGCCGGCTGTGCCTTGTCCTGACTCACAATGCTTTCCTTGATCTTGATAATGCGTGCCGGAATCGACCGGCACTTCGGTGCTTGGGCTGGGCGTACAGGCAACGAAGTCCGAAGGCTTCCTGCCCGCACCCCTCATTACATTCTAGGGATTCTTTGGCGCCGGCGCTTACAGCACACCGGGCATGAGGAAAATGCCCAGGACGTATGCGACCGGGATGGCGAAGACCACGGAATCGAGCCTGTCCATCACCCCGCCGTGCCCCGGCAGGATATTGCTCATGTCCTTGATGCCGAGTTCCCGCTTGACCATGGATTCCGCAAGGTCACCGGCGGTTGATGCGGCCACAGTGGCGACTGCCAGCGGAATGCCCATCCACCACGGCATGCCAAGCAGGAAGACCGATGCCAGTATCCCGACGATCGTCGCTCCACCCACCGACCCGGCAAATCCTTCCCAAGACTTCTTGGGACTGATTTTCGGGGCCATGGGGTGTTTTCCGAAGAGCACGCCAACCAGATACCCGAAGGTGTCATTGGAGACAACCAGCAACAGGACCGTCGTTACCTTCAGGTAGCCCTTGTCTTCGTTGAAGACCAGGACCGCGAAGCTCAGCAACAACGGCACCCAGACCAGAACCAGGATTCCGGTCATGACCGAAGCCACCGATTTTGCTGGCCCCTCGAAGATCCGCCATAGGAAGACCAGGAGCGCGCTGGCCGCGAAGGCCAAACTCAGAGCTTCCAGCCCCCCGTAGTATGCCGCGAACGGCAGCGAAAGGCTCGCAACTGCCAGCGGCACCAAGGGCGTATGGACCCCGGCGTGGTCCAAGGCCCGGGAAATTTCCCAGCAGCCAATGCCCGCGAAGGCGGCGACGGTCGCAACGAAGGCAACCGGCAACCAGAACAGGCCTGTGAGGACCAAAGCCAGAAGAATCAGGCCCACGGCAATCGCCGCGGGTAGATCGCGCCCAGCTTTGGACCCCTTGACTCGTTTGGCGCTCGCGGAACGTCGGGTCACAGGTTCAAGCCCGCCGGTTTCCGGCGAAGGCTCCGGAAGGGCCCCGGAGGTTCCTTCGCTCGGCTCGGTGGGATTGGACATTAGACTTCCAGCAGCTCGGTTTCCTTGCGCTTAAGCAAATCATCGATGCTGTCGGTGTGCGACTTGGTCAGTGCGTCGAGTTCCTTTTCGGCACGAGCGCCGTCGTCCTCGCCAACTTCGCCGTCCTTGACCAGCTTGTCGATGCCGTCCTTTGCCTTGCGGCGCAGGTTGCGCAGTGCGACCTTGGCGTCTTCGCCCTTACCGCGAACGACCTTGACGTATTCCTTGCGACGTTCCTCGGTCAACACCGGCATGATCACGCGGATGGTCTTGCCGTCGTTCGACGGGTTGGCTCCAACCTCGGAATCGCCCAGGGCCTTCTCGATTTCGCGCAGGGCGGTCACGTCGTAGGGGGTGATCAGGATGGTGCGGGCATCAGGGGTGGCGAAGGAAGCCAGCTGCTGCAGCGGGGTCGGGGAACCGTAGTAGTCCACCATGACCTTGGCGTACATGCCCGGGTGGGCGCGGCCGGTGCGGATCGCGGAGAAGTCTTCCTTCGCGTTTTCGATGGTGCTGTCCATCTTGTCGGCTGCCTCGACGAGGATATCCTCAATCACGTTCTACTCCTTTGAGTTCGGCCAGCTTGTGTACGGTGACCGGTAATTTCTTGGCTTGTGAACAATCCTATGTCACGCCGGGAGATCCCGGCGGGCACTAGATGGTGACGCGGGTGCCGATCTTTTCTCCGAGGATGGCACGGGTCACGTTTCCGTCGCCCTCCATGCCGAAGACCATCATTTCCAGGTTGTTGTCCTTGCACATGGTCATTGCGGTCTGGTCCATCACGCGAATGTCCTTGATCAGCGCCTCCTCGTAGGTGAGGTGCTCAAGCTTGGTGGCGGTCGGGTCCGTCTTCGGGTCGGCGGTGTAGACGCCGTCAACACCGCTCTTGGCCATCAGCACCACGTCGGCGTCGACCTCGAGGGCGCGCTGGGCGGCAACCGTGTCGGTGGAGAAGTATGGAAGGCCTGCGCCTGCGCCGAAGATGACCACGCGGTTCTTTTCCATGTGGCGGATGGCGCGGCGCGGGATGTAGGTCTCGGCGACCTGGGCCATGGAGATGGCGGACTGCACGCGGGTGTCGACGCCGGCCTGCTCGAGGAAGTCCTGCAGGGCCAGGCAGTTCATGACGGTGCCGAGCATGCCCATGTAGTCAGCGCGGGAGCGGTCCATGCCGGATGCCGAAAGCTCGGCGCCGCGGAAGAAGTTGCCGCCGCCGACGACGATTGCGACCTCGACCTTGCCGACGGTTGCAGCGATCTGCTCGGCGATGCCGCGCACGGTGACCGGGTCAACACCGAGCTTGCCTCCGCCGAAAACTTCGCCGGAAAGCTTCAGCAATACGCGCCGACGACGGGTCGGGGTGCTGGTTTCGTTTTGCTCGAGTGTTGCGTCCATGGGTGTTCCTCCTGCTTGCGGGTCAGCGTCGCCCGCATTGATGCGTTTACTTGGGACACACCTACGGATGTGCCCCTTGGCTGGCAGGGAAAAGGGGCGGCCACCAGATGGTGGCCACCCCCTTTACCTTGGTTGGCAAGGTCTAACGTGCGTTGACCCGGCCGGTGTACTTAGTTAGGAGCCTACGCGGAAACGTGCGAAGGCGGTAGCGGCTACGCCGGCTTCCTCAAGCACCTTACCAACGGTCTTCTTGGCGTCCTTGGCGAATGCCTGGTCGACCAGAACCTGCTCCTTGAAGAAGCCGGTCAGGCGTCCTTCAACGATCTTCGGCAGTGCAGCTTCCGGCTTGCCTTCGGCGACTGCGGTCTCCATGGCGATGCGGCGCTCGGACTCGACGATTTCGGCGTCGATGTCGTCGCGGGAAAGCACGGTCGGTGCCATTGCAGCGGTGTGCACTGCAACGTCGTGTGCAACGGTGGCTGCGGCTTCGCCGGCGCCGTCCACTGCAACGAGAACACCAACCTGTGCCGGAAGATCCTTGGAGGTCTTGTGCAGGTAGGCATCAACCGATGCACCTTCAACACGGGACAGCTTGCGGACGATAACCTTTTCGCCCAGTACTGCGCCCTCTTCGGTGACGACGTCGGCAAGGGTCTTGCCCTCAACGTCGACGGCCAGAAGGGTTTCCAGGTCGGCTGCTGCAGAGGAAACTGCAACGTCCAAGACCTTGGCGGCCAGGGCGATGAACTTGTCGTTCTTTGCAACGAAGTCGGTCTCGCAGCTCAGCTCGATCATGACACCAACGGTGCCGTCGATGACCTTGGCGGCAATGAGGCCTTCCGAGGTCGAGCGACCTTCGCGCTTGGTAGCGCCCTTCAGGCCCTTGATGCGGATGAGCTCCATGGCCTTCTCGGCGTCGCCGTTGGCCTCGTCGAGAGCCTTCTTGACGTCCATCATGCCAGCGCCGGTGCGCTCGCGCAGAGCCTTAATGTCAGCAGCGGTGTAGTTTGCCACGTGCAACCCCATTCATAAGTGGTTTTTGAGCTTTTTCGCCGAAGGACGGGCCGCTTCAGGCCCGTCCTACGGTTTTTCCGGGTGTGGATCACCGATCAGGAGATCCACACCCGGATTTTGTTTTTGGTGACTACTCGGCGGAAGCGGCAGGCGCTTCTTCGGCTGCCGGAGCAGCTTCAGCAGCCGGAGCTTCTTCAGCAACCGGAGCCTCGGCCTTGCCGGCCTCGAGCAGTTCGCGCTCCCACTCGGCCAGCGGTTCGGCCGGAGCTTCGGTGTTGCCTGCAGCCTTGTTGTTGCGGGCGATCAGGCCAGCAGCAACGGCGTCGGCAACAACGCGGGTGAGCAGGTTGACGGAGCGGATGGCGTCGTCGTTGCCCGGGATCGGGAACTGAACTTCATCCGGATCGCAGTTGGTGTCGAGGATGGCGACAACCGGGATACCCAGCTTGCGTGCCTCATCGATGGCCAGGTGCTCCTTCTTGGTGTCAACAACCCAGAGGACCGAAGGGGTCTTCGTCAGGTTGCGGATACCGCCAAGGTTGGTCTGAAGCTTGGTCAGCTCGCGCTTGAGAAGCAGCAGTTCCTTCTTGGTGTGGCCCGAACCGGCAACATCCTCGAAGTTGATCTCTTCCAGTTCCTTCATGCGCGAGATGCGCTTGGAAACGGTCTGGAAGTTGGTGAGCATGCCACCGAGCCAGCGCTGGTTGACGAAAGGCTGGCCAACGCGGGTAGCCTGCTCCGAAATTGCTTCCTGAGCCTGCTTCTTGGTGCCAACGAACAGAACGGTGCCGCCGTGGGCAACGGTCTGCTTGACGAACTCGTAGGCGCGGTCGATGTAGGACAGCGACTGCTGCAAGTCAATGATGTAGATGCCGTTGCGCTCGGTGAAGATGAATCGCTTCATCTTCGGGTTCCAGCGACGGGTCTGGTGTCCAAAGTGAACGCCGCTGTCGAGCAGCTGGCGCATGGTTACGACTGGCATGTCGCAACTCCTTCCGGCAGTAGCTGGCCGATCCATCGCTGGACCGCGGTAACTGCCTTAGATATCGGTTGATGGTGCGCATCCGGATTTGGATGTGACCCCTGGCATGAACAGGCCGAGTATTCGGCCCGCAATGGCCCCTACCGACGCGAGTCGGACCGTGGAGCCGAGCGCCCAGCACGATTCACCACCCGGAAGGCGGTTCATCTGTGGATGTCTCATGCGCGAAGTCGGCTTCGTGGACCCCGTGAGACCAAATGGTCTTGAGGGCACACAGAACCGCGTGTTCCAGTGTACTACAGCCGGGGGCGCCCATCTGGACTGCTCCGCACAGCCCGCAGGTAAATGCATCACACCGAGGCACTCCCCCGCCCGTGCTTCGTCCGGGTGCAATTGTTCGCTGGTGGCACATGCTCGATGCCATGAAAGTCATTTCTACGGCGGCGTGCGGACTGCTCGGGGCCTCGCTACTTTTTGGTGTCGTCGGCGCTCCGCTGCGGCAGGTCCCCACGGCGCTCCGCCATGGGGACGGAACAAGCGGATGGTCGTGGCCGCTGGCCCCGGTCCCGAAAGTCGTGCGTGCCTTCGACCCACCGGCCCAACGCTGGCTCAGCGGCCATCGCGGCGCCGATTTGGGTGCGGACCCCGGAGCCGCGGTGCTGGCGCCGGTCGGTGGCATCGTTTCATTCGTGGGGGTCGTCGTTGACCGGCCGGTGATCGTGATCGACCACGGGGCGGGACTCCGGTCCAGCTTCGAGCCCGTGCGCAGCAGCCTCGGAGTCGGGGCCCTCGTCACCACGGGGGACGAAATCGGGATCGTCGGCACGGGCTCCCACTGCAACAGGCTGTGCATGCACTGGGGGTTGCGCTTGTTCGAGGAATACATTGACCCGCTGCTGACCATTCGCGACACGCGCCCGTCCGTCCTGTTGCCGAAGCAGGATCCCGGATGACGCGGCTCCATGGCAGGGACCCGCAGCGGGAACCAAAAACGCCCTGGACAATCCGGTTCGATGCGGGAATTGTCCAGGGCGTTCAGCGTCCTGTAGGGCGGGTGGGGCTTGAACCCACGACAAAAGGATTATGAGTCCTCTGCTCTAACCAACTGAGCTACCGCCCCATGACTGGGATGAATCCGTTGGTTTTCCCCCGGAGGGGCTAAACGAAAACATCCAAAATCATCCTAATGGATTCTTGCCGATGTTTTCACATCGCGAACATCCGCGCCTGGGAGGCGGGGATCAGCGCAAGAAATCTTCGGCCGGAGCACCGCGGTAAAGAGCCTCAAAGGTGTCCATGGTCTTGACGTGGCTGTGCTTCGCCGCCTTGGCGTGTCCCGCTTCTCCCATGATTGCCCGATCCGCCGGGCTCATGGCCAGTATTGCGTCCAACTTGTTTGCCAGGTCTTCGCGGTTTCCGGGTTCGAAAAGGTATCCGTTGACCCCGTTGTCCACCAAGTGCGGCAGTGCCATGGCGTTGGCCAGCACCACCGGCCTGGATGCGGACAGCGCTTCCAGCGTCACCAGCGACTGCAATTCAGCGGTACCGGGCTGGCAGAACACGTCCGCTCTCAGGTAGGAGGCGCGGAGTTCCGCGTCGTCCACATGCCCCAGCAACCGGACTCGGGATTCCACGCCTTTTTCCTTGGCAAGCTTTGCCAGGTAGGTTCGTTGCTCGCCGTCGCCCACGACCTCCAGGTGCGCATCGGGCACCGTCTTCATGAGGCTCAGTGCCTCGATGATTTCGTTGACGTTCTTTTCCACCGCAAGGCGTCCCGCAAAGAGGATGGTCGGGTAGGGATTGCGCTCGATGATCTCGCCGTCGGCCAACTCATAGTTGCTCGAATCGATGCCGTTGGACAGGGGCAGCACATTCTCAAGCCGGGCGTAATCACGCATTGCCCGCGCCGCAAGCGGAGTCGGGGTGGTGACAACGTTGGCCTTACCCATGATCTTGCCCATGTCACGCCAGGAATTTGTGGCAATGATCCGCTTGAACCACTGGGGGAAAGGCAGGAACGGGTCAAGGTTTTCCGGCATGAAGTGGTTTGTGGCAACCATCCGGATTCCGCGCTTGCCGGCGACGGACAAGACGCCCTGGCCAATCATGTAGTGGCACTGTGCGTGCACGACATCGGGCTTGATCTCGTCGATCAGCTTCTTGATTTCCGGGTTGATTTCCCAGGGAAGGCAGACTCGGAAGTACTCGTGCGTGGGAACCGAGTGCGAACGCAACCGGTGCACTGTCGCCTCCGGCCGCTTCTCCGTGATCGTGGGGCCTTTTTCGGGTCGAGTGGCCATGATGTGGACCTCGTGTCCACGTTCGGTCATGGCCGTGGCCAGACGGTAGCAAAAGACCGCGGCGCCGTTTACATCCGGTGGATAGGTGTCCGCCGCAATCACAATTTTCAAAGGTTTCTCGCCCGTCACAGGGGTGTTTCACTCCTCGACGCGGCCGCTTGGCGGCCACGGTTGTCGTTGCAATGTCTTATCTCGCGTGTTGCAGGATGGTTTGAAGGTCTAGTTTCTTTCCGAAATCTTCAATCGGCGCTTGGACTCGGCCTTGCGTTCGAGCACGTCGGGGTGGTGCCTCGACAGGAGAATCACACCTACGATAGCAACGCATCCGGCCCCGACCATGCCTAACGCCACCGACGGCTGGACATTAGGATCCAACTCACCAAAAATGCCGATGCCGATCCCGATGCCGACCATCGGATCGATGACCGTCAACCCGGCAACCACCAGGTCCGGCGGCCCCTTCGAGTATGCGTTCTGCACAAAGTACGAGCCCAGTAGCCCGGCCACGACCACGCCGACCACGGCATACCAGGAAACGTTGGCCAGGAAGAGCCCGTTGGGGTTCAGCAGCGACACGGAAATCGTGCGCACCAGCACCGCCACGAATCCGAAGAGCACGCCGGCGCCGACGATGTAGAAGAAGGCGTTGGTCCGGTGTGGCATGAAGGCCACAATGCCGCCGAAGAACGCCACGACCACGGCCAGCAGCAGGAGCGTAATCATTTCCTGCGGTTTCGTGATTTGATGCTCTTCGCCCGTGACCTGGATGGCCAGGAGGACAAAGACGATGCTGCCGGCCATGCAGGCAATGATGGCCAGGATTGTCGGCCGGTTCATCTTGATGTCGTGCTCGCGGGAGTTCACCACGGTGGTGATCACCAGGGCGATCGCCCCGATCGGCTGGACGACGGTGAGCGGTGCACTTGCCAATGCGTAGACGTTCAGGCTCATGCCGATGCCGAGCAATACCAGGCCGAAGACCCAACGCGGGGTCTTGAACAGGCGCAGCAGGCCAAGACCGTTGACGCTCAGCCCTCCGGCGCTGGCGCGAACCGCGCTGGACTGGCGTTGGGTGCCAATTGCCAGGAAGAACGCCCCGGCAATGGCGGCCATGACCGCTAGCCAGACCATTCGGTTCCCATCTTGAGCGCTTTGGCCTTCCGCCGGGCTTGGATGAAGTAGCCCACCGCCGCAATCACGTGGAGCAGGCAAGCCAAGGCCAGGATCCACGTCGAGATATGTCCGAGGATGGTACTGCTGCCCCAGTTGGTGTTGCCCAGCAAGAGCAGCGGCGTACCTGCCAGCAAGAGTGCCGTGCGGATCTTGCCCAGGTTGCTCACCGGCAGGTTGGGGCTGCCCTTGAAAAGCACCAGCGCGTTGATGATCAGGATGATGTCCGGAATCACGATGGCGAAAACAAGCCATGCGGGAGCGATCTTGGTCGCCACAAAGGTGCTGGCTATGACGATGAGCGCAACCCTGTCAGCGACCGGATCAAGCCACTTGCCGACCGTCGAAATCTGGTCGAGCTTCCGGGCGGCGTACCCGTCGATCCAATCGCTGCTTCCCAGGACCACAAGGGTCAGCGTGGCCCACCCGTAGTGAAGCGTTACGGTTTGCCAGACAAAGAGCGGGACAAGCAGGAAACGCAGCACGGTAATGACGTTGGGTACCGTCCAAAAGGTGGTGAGTTCGCGATACTCGAAGTTGTCTCGTGTACCTGCACCGATGATGCGCATCTTCTCCCCCTCTTTCATATCCGGTGGCGGTTCCGCTGTCCTCACAACCGCCGCTTAGATCCTGATCCCCAGTTGATTCCCCATCCGTCGTTGCCCGGTGGGCCGGGCCGGCGCTGGTGGCCGGGTTCTGCCTACTTGCGCAGGAGCTTACGCAGGAAAACGAAGAACATGGCCATCGAGCCGGCCATGACGGCCAGGGGCTGCCAACGTTCGCGCAGGGCTTCCTTGGCGTTTTCCCCTTCAAGTCCGCTGAACTCGACCAATTTTTCGGTCGCGGCCTCCACGCCGTCGTTCAGTTTTTCCGAAGCCGTGTTGGCAAAGTGGCGCGCTTGGGCGGCGGCCTTGGTGATGCCCTCGCCAGCCGCGTGGGTGGCATCCGAAATCTTTTCGCTGACTTGGAGCGGCACCTCGAGCTTTTGTCCCAGCCCATCGCGGTGCAAGGCGATCTGCTCGCGGCGCTCACGGGTGCGGATGATCAGTTCGTCGTGCGTGAGCTTGTCGGCCTTCGGCTTCTTCTCGGCGGTCTTCTTCTCGGCGGTTTCCTGGTCCGTCTTCTTCATCGAGAACGGTTCGTCCAAGGTCGAAACATCGAAGCTGCTGCCGTCCTTGATGATTCCGAGGTCGTGGCGGAAACCACGGATGGCTTCATCGGGAACCAGCGGCATGGTGCTCTTGACCCGCCAAACGGCAAAGCCGGCGAGGATCAGTGCCAAGACCAGGAATCCGGCCGCAACCACCAATGCTGCAAGCCATGGAGCCATCACCGTACCGAGACCCAGGATGAGGGCCACCACCAGGGCTATGACCACGAAGCCGAGCAGTGCCACGGCGACGATGCCGGCACCTGCCGCAACGCCGACATGGATGCCCTTTGATTTGAGGATATTCGCGGCAATGCGCGCCTCGTCAGCCAGCTGGCTTGGAATCAGGTGGCGCAGTCCGTCGACCTGCCCCTTGATGGTTCGTGGCGTAGACACGTACGGCTGTTGCGTACCTGTCGATTCCGTTCCAGACATGGTGTCTCCATTTCGTGTGGCCATGGCTCGGCCAACTCAAACCAAACTATCACTCGGACGTGCCCAAACCACTCAACCGGAAGGGGTACACCCAGGGTATGAGATGGGCCAGACACAAGAAATCCCCGTCCTCGTGAATGAGGACGGGGATTTCTTATTTGCGCTCCTCCGACTGGACTTGAACCAGTAACCCTTCGATTAACAGTCGAATGCTCTGCCAATTGAGCTACGGAGGAAGGAAGCAGGTAAAACAATATCAGAGTTCTTGAGCAATGCAAAAACGAGGGCCTGTGGCTCTCCCCTCACCAGCATGAGGGACCAAATCCGCCCTTGGCCAGCGGCGATTCAGACAGTTTCGACATGCCCAAGATCACCCCGCCCGGCCGGTGAGGAGTCGCTCTTTCGGCTACTTCCGCTTTTCCAGCACCGATTCGGCCAGCTCCAGCAGCTGCCGGGCCGAGGTCTGCCACGAATAGCTCTCGGCGCGCTTCAGCGCGGCGGCGGATGCCGCGCGCCAGGTCTCGGGTGCCGCCAGTTCCTCGACGGCAGCGGCGAAGTCCCTCGGGCTTTGGGGATCGACATAAGAGATGGCCTCGGCGCCGACCTCGCGGAAGATCGGCATGTCGGTGGCAACCACGGGAGTTCCGACGCTCATCGCTTCGACCAGCGGCAGCCCGTATCCCTCGGCCCGCGACAAGGACACCAGGGCCGTCGTGCGCTTGAGCAGGTCCTGGTATTCCTCGTCCGTGACGCCGTGATGGAACACCACGGTGCTCCCCCGGGGAACCAAGGCCTGGAGCTCGGCCTCGCGCTGCGGCGCGATGTTGCTCAGCAGGTGCAGGGAGAAACCCGGCAGGTATTCCATGGCCCGGATCAGCGTTTCGACGTTCTTATATGGCATGAATGAGCCCATGTACAAGAGCGTCGGCTCCGGATCCACTGACGCATCGCGGGGCACCGCACCGGGTGCCGGCGCGTTGGAAACGATTTCCACCGGCTTGCGCGAGAGCCTGTGCTTCTTGATGAGGTCCTTGGTCGTCTGGCTGACCGTTGCCACGGCGTCGGGACGGTTGAGCAGCATCCGTTGCGGCCAGTACATCTGGTGGAACAGGTACCAGCCGATCCGCACCGGCAGCGGCAGGAAGCCCGGGGCCTTGGGGTGTTCGTAGTAGATCAGGTCGTGCAGGGTCAGGATGAGCCCGTACTTCCGGCCCATGCTGCCCATCGTCTGCATCGGGGAGAACACCACGTCCGGGCCCAGCTTGTTGACCTTGCGGGCGACGAAGGGCTCAAGGGGGGAAAGCGGTGAATTGATCAACACGTGCGGCACATCCGGCAGCAGCTTCAGCTGCGCCGGGTCGTTGATGAGCATCGTGACGTCGGCGATCTTTGCGGTTTCTTCGATCAGGCACGAGGTGAAACGGCTGATGCCGTCGTGGTGCGTGGTCCGGGTGAACCGCGCGTCGATAATCAATTTCACTTTGGTCTTGCTTTCGGTCGTGGAGCCGGCGGGGCGTTGTGCGGTGCGGGTGTGGATGCGGGCTTTACCGCGCCCGCTCAACACGCTTTTCGTCCCACACGGGTTCCGCCGACTCGTAGACCTTGCCGTCGGAGCCGAAGACCAGGAAGCGGTCGAAGGACTTCGCGAACCAGCGGTCGTGCGTCACCGCAAGCACCGTTCCCTCGAAGGCGTCGATGGCGCGCTCCAGGGCCTCCCCCGAGTGCAGGTCGAGGTTGTCGGTCGGTTCGTCGAGCAGCAGCAGCGTGGCGCCGGAAAGCTGCAGGAGCAGAATCTGGAAACGCGCCTGCTGGCCGCCGGAAAGGGAATCGTACTTTTGCTCGGCCTGGCCGGCCAATCCGTAGTTGTCCAGCGCGCCGGAAGCAGCTTCGCGGGCCAGGCCCGAGCGGTGCTCGTCGCCGCGGTGCAGGATGTCCAGCAGCGTGCGACCAAAAAGGTCGGGGCGGCTGTGCGTCTGGGCAAAGAACCCCGGGCGGATGCGGGCGCCGAGCTTCACGGTGCCGGTGTGCGGCACGGGTGCGATCTCGAAATCGGAAACGGGCAGGTGCTCGCGCTCCGGATCGGTTCCGCCGGCGGCCAGGAGCCGCAGGAAGTGCGACTTGCCCGAGCCGTTGGAGCCGAGGATCGCCACGCGGTCGCCGAACCAGATTTCGTTGCTGAACGGCTTCATCAGGCCGGTCAGCTCAAGCTTTTCGGCAACAACCGCGCGCTTTGCCGTGCGGCCGCCCTTCAGGCGCATGTTCACGTTCTGTTCCAGCGGAATGGCCTGGGGCGGGCCGACCTCCAGGAACTTGGCAAGGCGCGTTTGCGCGGCCTGGTAGCGGTTGGCCATGTCCGAGCGGAAGGCTGCCTTGTTTTTGTACATGTTCACAAGCTCCTTGAGCTTGGCATGCTCTTCATCCCAGCGCTTGCGCAGTTCCTCGAAGCGTTCGTTGCGTTCGCGGCGCGCATCGACGTAGGAGCCGAAGGCTCCGCCGTGGATCCAGGCGGTGGCGCCGGAGAGCCCAGGTTCCAGGGTGACGATGCGCGTGGCGGCGTTGTTCAGCAGTTCGCGGTCGTGGCTGATGAAGAACACCGTCTTGGAGGACTCGTTAAGCGTTGCCTCGAGCCACCGCTTGCCGGGAACGTCGAGGTAGTTGTCCGGTTCGTCGAGCAGCAGGAGCTCGTCCGGGCCCTCGAAGAGCGCCTCGAGCACCAGGCGCTTCTGTTCGCCGCCCGAAAGCGTCGAGGCAAGTCGGTACTGGGCCCGGTCGAAGGGAATGCCGAGGGCCGCCATGCAGACCTTGTCCCAGGCGGTTTCCAGCTCGTAGCCGCCGGCGTCTCCCCAGTCGATGATGGCCTGGGCGTAGCGCATCTGGACTTTTTCATCGTCCGACTCGAGCATCAACGCTTCGGTCTCGTCCACGGCCTTGGCGGCGGCGGCGAGGTCTGCCGATGCGGTGGAGACCAGGAGGTCTCGGACGGTCGATTCGTCGCGGACCTGCCCGACGAACTGGCGCATGATTCCCATGCCCCCGGAACGGCTGACTGCCCCCTCGTCGGCTTTCAGGTCGCCTGCGATGATCTTGAAAAGCGTCGTCTTGCCGGCGCCGTTGGGTCCGATGAGCGCGGTCTTGGATCCCGCGGTGACCTTGAAGGTGACACCGCCAAGCAGCTGCGTGCCGTCGGAGAGGAAGTACTGGATGTCGGATACGTCGATATGAGCCACTGTCCCATCCTACTGACCCGCGGCCCGGCACCCCACCGGATCACGCCGAGGGAGGGGAAACGCACCCTGCGTCCTTTGCCATTTTCCATGTGGCCGGACCATCGGTGGCGGACGCTCATCGCAGGGTGAGAGGACCGAACACCAGCACCCGCTCGTCCCGCACCCAGTAGGCCCCGGTCCCGCGGCGCTGGGCCGCCGTGGCGAAACGGTAGCGGTAGGCCAGCACCCGGATGAAACGCGGAGGCCTCCCGGCAAACGGGTCGTGGCCCAACAGCGCCAGGGTCCGGGCGTCGGCCTCCAACAGCCTGGTGAGCAACACATGGAACCAGCGCTGGTGCAGCCCGTTCAGCGGCAGGAACCACATCATCCAATCCAGGCGCAGGTGGTAGGGGGCAAATTGGCGCGGGAGCCGGGACACATCCCCCGGTTTGCCCTTGAACCCGTACTCCAGCCATTTCGCTTCGTCCGGCGACTCGTCTTCGGTGCCCTCGATGACCACTTCGATCCGCTCCCGGGTGACCGACCCAAAGGCCCCGTAGGCGTTACCCAATTGCCATCGGTTGAAGGAGGCATTCATCAGCTGTCGGGAGGAGAACAGGTTGCGCAGCGCCGGAATGGAGAGCACCGCCAGCAGCAGCGTTCCGGCCAACGTGAGCACGATCCACCAGATTGGCGCCTCGGCACGCGCGCCCGTTCCGGCCGGCAGCCATGGCATGAGCCATCGCAGCACCGGGTCGCTGATCCGGCAGGAGGCCAGCACGATGGTGATCCAGTTCAGCCACGCGAAGTTGCCGGTGGCCACCAGCCACAGTTGCGTGCCAATGACCACGCCGGCCGCGATGGAAGCGATCGGCTGCGGCGCAAAGAGCAGGAACGGGATCACCAGCTGGGCAGTGTGGTTGCCCACCACCTCACAGCGGTGCCACCATTTCGGGGCCAGGTGGGCCCATCTGCTGAACGGTCCCGGCATCGGCTGGGTCTGGTGGTGGTAGTACATGGCCGTGAGGTTCCTCCAGGCCGGGTCCCCCCGCCACTTGATCATGCCCGCACCGAATTCCAGCCGGAACACCAGCCAGGCAACCAGCAGCAGGATGGTTTGCGGTGGCGGGACCTGACGGGATCCGAGCAGGCCCACGGTGAACCCCGCCTCGAGCAACAGCATTTCCCAACCGAAGCCGTAGAAGACCTGGCCCACATTCACGATCGACATGTACAGGCCCCACAGGGCCAGGAAGCCGGCCAGCGGCAGCCACGGGGGCCCTGCTTGCGGAAGCCCAACCACCAGCACCGCGGCGATGGCGATCCCGGCGGCACACACGGCCACAAGTTTCCGGTCCGAATACCCGATCCGGCTGAACAACGAAGGACCGCGGGCCCCCTGTCCTCCCAGCAGCCGGGGCGCGGGAAGCAACCCGTGCTCGCCGAGCAGGGCCCGGAACTGGTTGAGGGTCGAGATGAAGGCAACGAGGTAGATCAGCGCGACCCCGCGTTGCAGGATTTCACGGGCGATGCCGTAGTCGTACGCCGACAACCACTCCATGTCACCAGCGTAGATTCACCGTGGCGCCGCGGCCATGCCAGGCAGCCATCGGATTTTCGCCCGTGAATCGTTGCCTTGCGACAGCGGATTTTTAAGCAAAAAAGAATCCGTATTCTCACGGATGAGAATACGGATTCTTTATTTGAGCTCCTCCGACTGGACTTGAACCAGTAACCCTTCGATTAACAGTCGAATGCTCTGCCAATTGAGCTACGGAGGAATGCAACGAGAAATAGTCTACACATGATTTCGTGAAAACAAAAATCGGGGTCCTCCCCCGCCGGGATCACTCCTGGCGCAGGGCGCGGCGGCGCAGTTCCAGCTCCAGCAGCTCACGGTTGATCCGCTGGAATCCCTCGGGATCGCCCGCCGGGTCCATGCGCTGGAGCTGCCCCATCTTCTCGGCCTTCAGGTGCGTGATCTGTAGTTCGAAGAGCCTGTTGATGATGTCGTTGCAGTAGCGAAGCAATGCTTCGTTGGTGCTGGCGGGCAGCGGCGTGACGGCAAGTTCGGAAACGAAGGAGCGCAGCGGCTCCGGCAC
Source organism: Paeniglutamicibacter sp. NPDC012692 (assembly GCF_042901625.1). Classification (NCBI taxonomy): domain Bacteria; kingdom Bacillati; phylum Actinomycetota; class Actinomycetes; order Micrococcales; family Micrococcaceae; genus Paeniglutamicibacter; species Paeniglutamicibacter sp. NPDC012692. The sequence goes on along the minus strand of NZ_JBIBDE010000006.1, from coordinate 93,444 downwards.
TTCCTGGCGGATCGCCTCGACCCACTGGGCCGGGGTCGCCCCGGCAAGGCCCGCGGCACGCACGCCGTCATGGACGGCGGCGTGGGCCGGCGCCAGGAACCTTGCATCGTAGAAGGCCTGCCACTGCTCGGGGGTCAGCTGTGCCGGCTGCTGCAACACGACCTCGAGCGCCTCGCGTTCCATGCGGGACACGGGGTCGCGCGGGTCGGGCCTGCTGAAGACCTGGGCGGCGGGCTGTTCCGGGGTCGTCTCGAGGGGGCGTTCGTGGGTCGTTTCGGTCTTGGGCATCCGGTTTCGGCGCACGGAGGCACCCACCGAGCGGTTGACGTCATCGACGTCCATGCCGAGCCAGCCGGCGAGTTCACGGGCATAGGCTGGGCGGATCGCCGAGTCCCTGATGCCGGCGACGATCGGTGCGCTGACGCGCAGCGCCTGGACACGCCCCTCGACGGTGTTGAGGTTGAATTTCTTCAGCCCCGCCTTGATCGCGAACTCGAAGAGCGGGCGCTTGGAATCGATCAGCTCGCGCACGGCCTCCGGGCCGCGCGTCTGGCGCAGGTCGCACGGGTCGGCGCCCGTTGGCTCGACGGCTACGTATGTCTGGGCGATGAACTTCTGGTCTTCTTCGAAGGCGCGCAGGGCAGCCTTCTGGCCGGCGGCGTCGCCGTCGAAGGTGAAGACGACCTCCCCGCCGGATCCGTCATCGCGCAGCAGCCGGCGGGCGATCTTGATGTGGTCGGCGCCGAAGGCGGTGCCGCAGGTGGCCACCGCGGTCCCGATGCCGGAGAGGTGGCAGGCCATCACGTCGGTGTAGCCCTCGACCACCACGATCTGGCGTTCCTTGGTGATCTCGCGCTTGGCGAGGTCAACACCGTAGAGCACCTGCGACTTCTTGTAGAGCTGGGTTTCGGGGGTGTTGAGGTACTTCGGGCCCTGGTCGTCCTCGTAGAGCTTGCGGGCACCGAATCCGATGGTGGCGCCGGAGAGGTCGCGGATGGGCCAGATCAGGCGGCCGCGGAAGCGGTCGTAGATGCCGCGGTTGCCCTCGGAGAACATGCCGGTGAGCTTGAGCTCCTCATCCTGGAAGCCGCGCCCGTGCAGGTGCTTGAGCAGGGCATCCCAGCCCTGGGGTGCGTAGCCGACGCCGAACTGCGCGGCGGCGTCCTGGTCGAAGCCGCGTCCGGTGAGGAATTCCTGGCCGGCAGCGGCACCCGGGGTCGCGAGCTGCTCGCGGAAGAACTCCTCGGCGATCTTGTGCGCATCGAGCAGGCGCTGGCGACGCCCGACCTCTTCGCGGCGCGGGCCGGAGCCGCCGTCCTCGTAGTGCAGTTCGATGCCGGCGCGTGCGGCAAGGGTTTCGACGGTCTCGGAGAAGGTGCTGTGGTCCATTTTCTGGATGAAGGCGATCACGTCGCCGGATTCGCCGCAGCCAAAGCAGTGGAACGTGCCGACCTGCGGGCGCACGTGGAATGACGGCGAGCGCTCGTCGTGGAACGGGCACAGGCCCTTCCACGAGCCCACGCCGGCAGACTTCAGCGTCACATACCCGTCGATGACTTCCTTGATGTCAGTACGGTTGCGAACTTCTTCGATGTCTTCACGTTTAATCAGGCCGGCCATACCCCTAGTCTAGTGACCGCGGCAAGCTCCGGCCGCCAGCCGGCGCCCAGGTGTGGACGAGCACGGGACGCCGGGCGGCCCGAGCCGTCGCCCGCGGGGAGCCACGGGGAAACGACCGAGGCGCACGGGACCTGAACGGTTAGAAGAGCCGTTCGTTGAAGCTCTTGCCCTCCACCAGCGTGGCGTGCCACTCGATGGCCGAGGCGTCGGTGAGCGATGCCACCTGGTCGATCACGGTGCGCAGGCGGTCCGCGTCGTCCCTCGCTTCGCGCCAGTCGGCGGCGAAGAGCGGATCCAGGTACTTGTCCCCCGTCTCATGCAGCAGCGTGACGAGTTCGGAGAGGATCTCGCTCTGCCGCGCGTAGATGGGCTTGCGCTCGTCGCTGGTCATCACGTACGCGGTGGCCAGGCCCTTCATGGCCGCGATCTCGTGCTCGGTGGATTCGGGCACGATCAACCGGGCGTTGAAGCGGGTGAGCGCGCCGTCGCCGTACCGCTCGCGGGTGGCGTCGATCGCCGACTGGCAGAAGCGCCCGATGAACTGGCTGGTCATGTCCTTGAGCGCGGCCATGGAACGGCGGGAGCCGTCGGTGTGCGGCACCCATTCGCTGGTCGCCTCCAGCCGCCGGATGGCTGCGTCGATGACGTCGTCCTCCACCTGCGGCAGGTACCACTGGCGGGTGAACTTGATGACCCGGGCGCGCTGCTCGGCGTCCTTGATCCAGCGCAGCTGGAAGCGGCCGGCGTTGATCGCGTCCTCGACGTCGTGCACCGAGTAGGAAATGTCGTCGGCCAGGTCCATGACCTGCGCCTCGATGCATGTCTGGCGCGGCTCGGCGCCGGAACCGGCCCGCAGCCAGTCGAAGACCGGGGCGTCGTCCGCGTACACGCCGAACTTCGAGGTCGTCTTGCCGTCCTTTTCCGGGGCGTCGGCCCGCAGCCACGGGTACTTGCAGGCGGCGTCGAGCGAGGCCCGGGTCAGGTTCAGCCCGGCGGAGGCTCCGTTGTGCCTGAAGGTCTTGGTCTCGATCCGGGTGAGCAGGCGCAGCGTCTGGGCGTTGCCCTCGAACCCGCCGATGTCCTTGGCCATCTCGTTGAGCGCGGTTTCGCCGTTGTGGCCGAAGGGCGGGTGGCCCAGGTCGTGTGACAGGCAGGCCGTGTCGACGACGTCCGGGTCGCAGCCCAGGGTCGCGCCGAGCTCGCGGCCGACCTGGGCCACCTCCAGGGAGTGGGTGAGCCTGGTGCGCACGAAGTCGTCCGAGGAGGGGGCCACCACCTGGGTCTTGGCGCCCAGGCGGCGCAGCGCCGAGGAATGCAGGACCCGCGCACGGTCGCGCTCAAACGCGGTGCGGTAGGCCTTCTTGGGCGGTTCGGGAACCCAGCGTTCCTCGTCCGCCGCCGTGTATCCGGGGATCTGCGACATGGACTGGTTTAGCCTCCGGAAACGTCGAGCTCGGCGGCCGAGATCATGGCCTTGTGGTTCTCGTTCAGGTCTCGCGTGGAAAGCCAGCCGTCGGGCAGGTGGGTCTTCTTGGGCGAACCGGCACGGCCGCGCTGGCCCTCGGCGTCCTTGCCCGGGTACGGCATGTCCAGGTCCAGCTGGTCCAGCAGCCCGCGCAGCACCTCGAGCGTGGGCACCTGGGCCAGGGCCGAGCGGATGTCCCCTCCGACCGGGTAGCCCTTGAAGTACCAGGCCATGTGCTTGCGGATGTCGCGCAGGCCCTTGAACTCGTCCTCGAAGTACTCGGTGAGCAGCTCCGCGTGGCGGTACACGGTCTCGGCGACCTTGGCCAGGCCCGGCTTGAAGCGGGTGTCGGTGCCGTCGAAGGCGGCCTGCAGGTCCCCGAAGAGCCACGGGCGGCCCATGCAGCCGCGGCCGACGACGATGCCGTCGACACCGGTCTGCTGGACCATGGCCACGGCGTCCTCGGCGCTCCAGATGTCGCCGTTGCCCAGCACCGGGATGTCCGGCAGGGATTCGCGCAGCTTGGCGATCGAGTCCCAGTCGGCCTTGCCCGAGTAGTACTGGCTGGCCGTGCGGCCGTGCAGGGCCACGGCCGCAACGCCGTGGTCGCGGGCGATCTTGCCCGATTCGATGTAGGTGAGGTGGTCCTCGTTGATGCCCTTGCGCATCTTGATGGTCAGCGGCACGTCGCCGCGGGCCGCCTCCGTCGTGGCCGCCTTGATGATGGCGGTGAACAGGTCGGTCTTCCACGGCAGGGCCGCTCCCCCGCCCTTGCGGGTGACCTTGGGGACCGGGCAGCCGAAGTTCAGGTCGATGTGGTCCGCGCGGTCTTCCTCGACGATCAGGCGCACCGCGGCGCCGACGGTCTTGGGGTCCACGCCGTAGAGCTGGACCGAACGCAGCTCCTCGTCCGGGTCGTGGGAGATGATGCGCATCGACTCGGGGTTGCGTTCCACCAGCGCGCGCGAGGTGACCATCTCGGTCACGTACACGCCGCCGCCGTATTCACGGCACAGGCGTCGGAAGGCCTTGTTGGTGATGCCCGCCATGGGCGCAAGGATCACCGGGGTTTGCACGGTGTGCTTGCCCAGCTGCAGCGGGGGCAGCTCGAGCTTGGCGCCGGACGGCACGGGGCTTACTGGGGAATCGGCAGTTACAGTCACTAACCCATTCTCTCAAACATGTGCAAATCGGGTACCGGTGCGGACTAAGTTGTGCATCACAGCCGCGGCCGGGCCCCTCCGCCCGCAACGGACCCGCCGCGGCGCGGCCGGGCGCACCCGCGAACGTGCGGGGCGTGAACCCGAGATGCGCCGCGACCGGCCGACACCCGGCAGCCCGTGGGCCCATGGCCCACGGGCTGCGCGTTTAGTCCGTTTAGGCCTGGGCATCCTTGACGGCCGAGATCTCGAATTCGAGCAGGACCCGCTCGGAGACCAGTACGCCTCCGGAATCAAGCAGCTGGTTCCAGTTCACGCCGAACTCGCGCCGGTCGATGCGGCGGCTGCCCTCGAAGCCGGCCCGCAGGTTCCCGTAGGGATCGGTTTCGACGCCGGTGAACTCGATCGGGACGGCAACCTCGCGGGTCGTGTCCTTGATGGTCAGTTCGCCGTTGACGATGAAACTGTTCTCTTCCACCTGGTCGATGCGGGTCGAACGGAAAACAATGTTCGGGTACGTCGGCGCATCAAAGAAGTCGTTGGTTCGCAGGTGCTTGTCGCGATCGGCGTTTCGCGTGTCGACGCTGGCCACCTTGATCGTGATCTCGACGCCGGACTTGGAGATGTCCTCCACGTCGACGTTGATCACTCCCTCGACCTCGTTGAAGGCGCCCCGCACCTTGGTCACCATGGCATGGCGCGCACTGAATCCAATGCGCGTGTGCGTCGGGTCAAGTCGCCACGTACCGGCATATGACGGTTCGAGCTTGGTCATTGTTTCCCCTCTGGTTGTCATGCGGGCCGATAGGTCCCCAATAAAAGTTCAGACTACACAACGCAATCGGCGCTCGTCCTCAAGGTTTCAAAAACTTTTGTGCAAACTTCGATTGCGCCGCACGCCGATTGCGGGGCGGCGGGCGGCGTGCATCACGTGCGGGAATAGTATTGCCCCGGAATTGGCTGTACCTGAAGTACATAGTTTTGCATGCATAGAGGGTGGATCGTGAAGAAAATTGGATTTCTGACCTTTGGCCATTCGGGAGGCTCCAGCAGCTCCCCGGTGCCCACGGGTGCCGACGCCGTGCGCCAGATGGTCGACCTGGCCGTGGCGGCCGAGGAATCGGGATTCGACGGGGCATGGCTGCGCGTGCACCACTTCGGCAACTCGATCTCCACGCCGTTCCCGCTGATGGCCGCCATGGCGGCCAAGACCACGACGCTCGAGGTCGGCACCGGGGTGATCGACATGCGCTACGAAAACCCGCTCTACATGGCCGAGCAGGCCGGCGCCGTCGACGCCATCAGCAGCGGACGGTTGCAGCTGGGAGTCAGCCGTGGTTCACCCGAGCCGGCCCGCGACGGCCAGCACCAGTTCGGCTACGACCTGGAACCGGGCAACAGCTGGGCCAACGAGACGCGCGAGCGCACCGCACTGTTCCGCAAGGCCATCTCCGGGGCGGGCATCGCCCACCCGGTGCCCGGCGGGCACCACCACAACGGCCAGGACGAGCTGCTGCCGATCAACCCGATCTCCCCGGGCCTGGAAAACCGGATCTGGTGGGGCGCGGCAACGATCGGCTCGGGCCTGTGGACCGCATCGGTGGGCATGAACCTGCTCTCCTCCACGCTCTTGCTGGAGGACGACGGCCGGCCGTTCCACGTGCTGCAGGCCGACCAGCTGCGCCAATACAAGGAGGCGTACGCAGCAAGCGGCCACACCACCGGCGGCATGACGGCCGTAACCCGCAGCGCGTTCCCGATCACCACGGACAAGGACGACCTGTACTTCGGGCGCCGTGAACGCGGCGACTCGGTGGGCTACCTCGACGGCTCGGTGGCGCGCTCGGGCCCCACCTATTCCGGCTCCCCCGAAGAGGTCGCGCAACAGTTCATGGACGACGAGGCGATCAGCGAGGCCGACTACGTGCTCTTCGCCCTGCCGAACCAGCTCGGCGTGGACTACAACGCCCACGTCATGACCGAGATCGCGAACATCGCCCGCGAAATCGGATGGAAGGCCGGATAGGGCAGCCGCGCCGCGGTTTCCGCTGCATAATTGATGCATGAAAAGCCTACCCAAGGCCGGGAAACGCACCTCGCTGATCCTGCTCGGCGCTACGGCGCTCCTGGTTGTTCTGGCGTTCGTGTTGGTGCTCACCCGCGGGGCCGGCGCCCCGGTGGATCCGCGCTCCCCCGAGGGCGTCGTGCAAAGCTACGTCACCTCGTTGCTGGCCGGCGACCAGGAACAGGCCGCGGCGCTGCTGACGACCCAGGCAACCAAGGACTGCCCGTTCGGGGCGAACCCCGACCGGACGGATCTGCGCGTTGCGCTGCTCTCCACCAAGCTGACCGGCACCGGCGCCACGGTCCTGGTCTCGATCACCGAGACCAGGGTCCGCGGCCCCTTCGGGCTGGGCGAGTCGGGATACGAGGATTCCTTCGTACTGGTCCCGCGGCAGGACAGCTGGGCCATCAACTCCGCGCCCTGGCCGCTGCTGGCCTGCACGGCCCCGGCGGTGAAGTGAGATGACCACCCCCGCACAAACATCGGGCGCACAGGCCACGGGCGCACTGCCCACGGTGCGGCGCCTGGTGCTCTACATCCTCTTCTTCACGCTGGTGTCCATCGCGGCCTCGGGCGCAGCGGGGTTGCTGGCCATCGGCCTGGATCCCTCGGAGCTGACGGGGACCGATCGCACCTCGGCCCTGGCCAGGTCGATCGCCTTCCTGGTCATCGCGGGCCCGCTGGCGCTGCTGCTCTGGCGGTGGCTGGCCAGGAGGCTGTTACAGCCGGCCGAATCCGGGGCGCCGGCCTGGGGCCTCTACCTGGCCGCCATGTACGCCACGGCCCTGATCGCGGCAAGCACCGCGCTGTTCTCCCTGCTGGGCAACCTGGCCTCCGGACGCACCGACGACTGGGCGCGCGACCTCGCCGGGGCGCTGGTCTGGGGCGGGGTCTGGTGGTGGCACCAGCGAATCTGGCGCGACGCAGTGCGCACGCCACGGTTCCTGCCGAACCTGCCGGGGATCCTGGGCAGCTGGTACGGCTTGCTCGTGGGAGCCACCGCGGTGGCTTCGGCGCTGTCCGTGCTCTTTTCCGCCGCGCTTGATACGTTCTTCCCCGCGCCCTCGGTCGGCAGCCCCTGGTGGCAGGGCGTGCTGGCGCAGCTGCCCTGGATCGCCGGCGGCGTGGCCGTGTGGTGGTGGCATTGGGTGCGCAGGGGCATGGGAACCGTGCGCGGCGGTTTCGCCGACGTCGCGCTGGTTCTCGTGGGCGCCCTGGCCGCGGGCTCGGCCACCCTGGGCGGCACCGGGTACTTGCTGTACACGCTGGGCAATGCGGCACTGCGCGGACTCTCGTTGCAGCTGCTTGCACCCGCGCCGCTGGCGCTGGGCACCGCGATTGCCGGCGCCCTGGTCTGCAGCCTCGCGCCGTCCTGGTTCGCCGGACGTTCGGCAGCCACCGTTGAGGCCGGCCGACAGGTGGTCTCCGGGCTGGGTCTGGCCGCGGGAGCCTCGGGGCTCGGGGTCTGCGTCAACGCATCGCTTGCCTCGCTGACTCCCCCGCTGGCAGGCAACAACACCCGGAGCCTGCTGCTGGCCGGCGTGATCTGGCTGGTGCTCGGCGCACTGACCTGGTGGCGGGCCTGGCGTCCCGGGCAGCCTGCGGATCCGCGCGGACGCAGGGTATACCTGGTGGCGGTCTTCGGCATCAGCGCCGTGGTCGCCCTGATTGCCCTGCTGGTGGTGGGGTTCCGGCTCATCGAGTTCTTCCTGGAACCCGGCAGGCTGGCCTCGGGCCTGCTCGAGTCGGTCCGCGCACCGGTCGGGTTGCTCACCGCCACCGCGCTGGTTTCGCTCTACCACTTTGTCGTCTGGCGCGCGGACCGAACCGTGCTGGAATCCACCGACACACAGCGGGGCGTCGTCCTGGATTCGATACTCCTGGTGGCCGGCGGCGACGCCGGTCCCCTCCGCGCCGCCCTGGCCAAATCGACCGGTGCCCGGGTCAAGCTGCTGGGCCGGGCCGGGGACGGATTCCAGGCCACCGAGGAGGACCTGGCCGCGGCGATCGCCTCGGTGGACGGCACGTCCCAACGGATCATGTTGCTCGTGGAGGGCCCCGGCTCGGTGCGGGTCATCGAGCTGGATTAGCACCCGCCCAAGGCGAAATCGCGGAAATCACCTGCGGCGCCGCCCGGATCCCCTTTTCAGGGAAACCCGGGCGGCGCCGCTTTGCGCGGTGGGCGACGTATTGCCCGGTCGCCGTCCACACGGTGGCCTCGGTCATGGCATGCCGGGACGACCGCGGACATTACCCACCGCTCTGGGTCCGCCCCCGGGAATCCGCAATCCACCGGACCCACCAACAGCGCCAGCCGTCGAGCTGTTGATATGGATCACAATTTTGTCAAGGTGTACAAAAGTACTGAAATTTGGCATTTTTACAGAATTACTTTACCAACAACTATGAGCCATGCCACACTCTTGTTGTTATCCATAACATGATCGTGCGGTTCGGCAATGCGTTGGGTGGGGACGTCGCGTGGGCCGGGGCCGTTCGCAATTAACTAGGAGCACGATGCGAAGTTCACCACGTAAGTTCCGAAGGGCCGTCGGCCTGACCGCCATCGGTGCCATCACCGCGTCCGCACTGGTTCCCTTTGGCATGACAGGGGCAACGGCCCTGCCCCAGACCACCGAGGGATCAATTGGAACCATTTCCTCCCAGGAACTCGAGGTCACGGTCTCACGCGACTTCCCACAGGTCCTTAAGTACACCGAGGCGGCCACGGCGGCATCCATCGACGGCAGCACCGCTCCGATCGACGAGATCAAGGTCAATGGCGAGACCCACAAGGTCGAGGTGACCTCGACCCCCTCGGGCGGCTCGGCGATGGACTACCGGATCACCGTTCCGGGGATTCCCGGCGCGGTCATCGAGGCGCGCATCAGCGTCGAGGACTCCGTCATGACGTTCCGCGTCACGGGCATCACCGACGGCACCGCCACCAAGATCCGCACCCTCGGCATCCCCGGGAACAACCTGGTCAGTGTCTCCTCGACCAGCGCCGGCGCACAGGTCGCCACGGCCAACCTCTCCGTGGACCGCGCGAAGTCCGGCGACACCTTCACGAATGTCACCGATTCCACCCCCGTCGACGCTGCCCCGAAGGAGTCGGCATTTGCGCTGGCCACCACCGGCGAGCTTGCGGCAGCGCTGGAATCGAACTCCTTGTATGACACGTCCTCCGGCTCCGGCTACCGCAGCCAAGGTCGCTTCAAGCGCCAGGCCGTGAAGGACGGAGAACACGTGCGCGTCGGCATCGCCAGCGGCGACTGGCTCTACCGCGCCAACGAGTCGAACGAAACCGAGGAGCTGCCGTGGTCCAAGGTGAAGATCACCGCGGACGCCAACGGCGACGCCTCCGTCAACTGGCAGGACGCGGCCATAGCCCTGCGGGACATCGCGGTGCTTCCCAACCGGGGCGACGACGTCAAGGACAAGGTTGTCCAGCGCATCCCCTTCAACTTCGCGTCCCAGGCCACGCACCCGTTCCTGCGCACCCTGGACGACACCAAGCGCATCGCGCTGGCCACCGACGGACTCGGCCAGTCGGCCATCCTCAAGGGATTCGGCAACGAGGGACATGACTCGGCCAACACCGACTTCGCCGACAACTACAACACCCGCGCCGGCGGCCTCAAGGACCTGAACCAGCTACTGGAGGCCAGCAAGAAGTGGAACGCCTCCTACGGCGTCCACATCAACCAGACCGAGGCCTACCCGGAATCGAAGTTCTTCTCCGACGACCTCGTGGACCCGAAAGCCAAGGGGTGGAGCTGGCTGGACCAGTCCTACTACATCAACCAGCGCAAGGACATCCTCACGGGCAACCTCGCCGACCGCGTCAAGAAGTTCCGCGAGCAGACCGACGAGAACCTGGACATGGTCTACGTCGACGTCTACTACCAGTACGGCTGGCTGGCCGAGCGCCTGCAGAAGGAACTCGTCAAGAACGGCTTCCGGGTCAGCTCCGAGTGGGCCCACTCGCTGGACCGGAACAACACGTGGTCCCACTGGGCCACCGACGAAAAGTACGGCGGATCCAACAACAAGGGCGTCAACTCGGACATCATCCGCTTCGCGCTCAACTCGCAGAAGGACACCTGGAACCCGCACCCTCTGCTCGGCAACGCGAACATCGTCGAGTGGGAAGGCTGGACTGGCCAGACCGACTACAACGCCTTCTACCAGAACATCTGGAAGAAGAACCTCCCGGCCAAGTACCTGCAGCAGCAGGAGATCATGAACTGGCAGGACGACCGGATCGACTTCACCGGCGGCATTTCCGTCACCGGAACCTCGGCTGCGCACCGGGTCATCACCGACGGAGGCGCCGAGGTGCTGCGCGGCGACACCTACCTGCTGCCCTGGGCCGCCGACGGCACCTTCGACGCCAGCGGCAAGGAAGCCAGCAAGCTCTACCACTACAGCGCCAAGGGCGGCACCTCCACCTGGAACCTGCCGGAGCGCTTCCGGCAGAACGGCGGCTACAAGCTGTACAAGCTGACCGACACCGGCCGCGAGCTGGTCGAGCAGCCGCGGGCGAGCAAGGGCAAGATCACGCTGACGGCCGAGGCCGGACAGCCCTACGTGCTGGTGGGCGACGCCCGCCCGGCACTGCCCCAGAAGCCCGCATTTGGCGAGGGAACCCCCGTCTCGGATCCCGGATTCAACGCGGGTTCACTCAAGGCCTGGGACCCCTCCGGCTCGGCAACCACCGAGCGCAACGCCAAGGGCCACACCGTCGCGGTCCTGGGCGAAGGCCCCTCGGCGATCACCCAGCGACTGGGAAAGCTTGAACCGGGGACCTACTCGGTGAGCGCCTGGGTCGAGGTGGAACCGGGACAGACCCGGGAGACGACCCTGTCCGTCGAGGGCAAGGGCACCGAATCCGCCGCCAAGACCATCCGCAGCTCGAGGGCCACCAACTACGTGGCCGCCGACGAGAAGCACGGCACCAATTTCCAGCGCCTGCGCGTGCTCGTCGACGTGAAGGAATCGGCCACCCCCACGCTGCGCATCGCCGCCGGCGAGGGTGCTGCCAAGGTCCGCATCGACGACGTGCGGGTCGTCGCCACCTCAAAGGTTCCCACCACCGGCGTCATCTCGGAGGACTTCGAGGACATCGACCAAGGCTGGGGCCCCTTCGAGAAGGGCAACGCCGGCGGGTCCACCGACCCCCGCACGCACCTGGCCGAACTCAACGCGCCCTACACGCAGTCCGGCTGGAACGGCCAGAAGACCGACGACGTCATCGACGGCAAGTGGTCCCTGAAGTCCCACGCCGAAAACAAGGGCCCCAACGGCGGCCCGGGACTGGTGTACCGGACCTCGAACTACACGGTCCCCATGACGCCGGGCCACGAGTACCGGGTCAGCTTCGACTACCAGAACGCCCTCGCGGGCGAATACAACTGGGTCGGCGGCTACGCCTCGGCCAACGGCACGGTCAAGACCCAGACCAAGGCGCTGCCGCGCCAGCTGGACACGGCCCGCTTCAACGACACCATCGTTGCGGGCGGTTGCGGCGACACCTGGGTCGGACTCGAACGCGTCGGCGGCAACTCGGAAGCCGACTTCTCCCTGGACAACCTGCTGGTCGAGGACCTCGGCAAGGCGGAAATCATTCCCGCCTGCGGCCAGGTCTCCGTCGCGCTGGAGGGCGACGTGATCAAGCAGGACCAGGACAACACGTTCACCACGACGTTCACCAGCGACGAACCCGCGGAGATCAAGGACCTCGAGGTGGCCCTCGAACTCCCCGAGGGCTGGACCGCCACGGCGAAGACCGCAAACACCGCGGCCACGCTGGCACCGGGCCAGAAGCTGAAAACCACCTGGACAGTGGTGCCGCCGGCCTCAGCCGACGGCGACTACACGGTCGGCACCACCGCGTCCTACACCACCACGGCTGATCCGGTGGGCGCACGCACGGTGTCCGACGACGTGGCCGTCTACACGCTGCCGGCACCGCCAACCGGCACCGTCTACGCCAGCGACCACCAGTGGGTCAGCGCGGACAACGGCTGGGGCCCGGTGGAGAAGGACAAGGCCAACGGCGAAAACGGGCAGGGCGACGGTCCTGCCATCACCCTGAACGGGGTCGTCTACCCCAAGGGCCTGGGCGCGCACGCGCCCAGCACCGTGCGCTACTACACGGGCGGCAAGTGCACCTCCTTCACGGCGCAGGTCGGCATCGACGACGCGCAGAAGACCCTGGGCTCGGTCGGCTTCACGGTGCGGGCCGACGGCAAGTCCGTCGCCAGCTCGCCGGTGATGCGGGCAACCAGCACGACCTTCGCGTTGAGCGCGGACATCACCGGCGCCGAGTACGTCGACCTGGTGGCCGACGTCGCCGGGGACGGCAACGGCAACGACCACGCGGACTGGGCCGACGCCAAGTTCACCTGCAAGTAGGCGATCGAAGCAAGGCGGTTGGGGCCCTGGCGCCCGGGATTCCATCCCGGGTGCCAGGGCCCCTTTCCATGTCACAGGCCGTCCCCGCAAACAACACCGCAGTGAAACAACGATGGCGCCGGATGACTCCCCCGCAGGGGAACGTCCGACGCCATCTGCGTTGTTGACCGGCATTGTTGCCTACTGGCTATGCAGTGGCCACGATCGTCGTGGTCGAGATGGCCGTTGCGAGGTCCGCCCCGACCAGCGCGTCAACCATCATGGTTACCGCACTAGCAGTCATGGCACTTGCTTGGACCGGGTTTGTTTCATTTTTCCCGGATGGCACGATTCGGGTGGGTGAAGCCGAATGTTCCGAACAGTTGGGCGACCAACTCGTCATGGGCGTGCCCATCTGCGCTGGATACTAGGGTGTTCCCGCCGCGTGAACTGGGAGCGCGGGTTCTTGTGGCACGGGCGAAAGAACGACAAGGATCAGGGTAACCCCGGTGTTTCACCTGCTCTTTTACCCACGGAAATACTGCGCGGGAAGCTTGCCCTTCTGGTAGGCGACCGTGCTGCGCTTGTAGATCTCAGCGAAGAGCGAGATCTTGATGTCACGCACTCCCTCCTGAGCCGCGATGGTCTCCGTGACCTTCCGCAGTTCCGACAGATTCCGGTTTGCACTTTGCACCAAAACCGCCCCGGAAACGTTGGCTGCCCAACGCGTTGTGGAAAGATCCGCCAGGTAGCGACCCAAACCATCAACCTTGCCGGGCGCGATTTGCACCGTCAGCAGGCTCTCCACGGGATACCCGATGGTTCCGGGGTCAAGGATCGCCCGGACATGGATTGCGCCTTCGGCGATGAGCGTATCCAGCCGGCGGCTCGCGGTGGTCTTGGATACTCCGAGATCCGTGGCCATCTCATCGATCGTCACGCGGCCATTGCTGCGCAACAACTCGAGCAGGATTCGGTTCTGGCTGTCCAGCGGTGACATGCCCAGTTCCGTATGGCGGGTGATCAGCTCAGGCGCTTCGCTTGGGCTGAGTCGTTCGTACTGTTCGTTGGAGAGGATGTCCGGACGCCACCCCGAGACCGTACGGTAGTAATCGAAAACCGGCTCGAGCGAAAAATCCCGCACGCCCTCAACCCGGGCGAGCTCTTCGTAGAGGAATGAACCCACGCGTTGTGGTTCGAGGAACAGCTCAACGATGCATTCGCTGGCACCGGCTAGCGAGCTGATCCAGTGGGTCTCCCCCCGGCCGGCCAACCACGTGGCGACGGCATCCATTTTGGCGGGCACGGCGTCCACGCGCAGCATGTATAGATCCACCGGGGCCACGGCAGTGGGACTGGAAAACGACTGGACCCGCACGTTGCCCGAAGCCAGCAACTTGTTGGCGCGGCGGGCCACGGTGCGCTCCTGCTGACCGAGCACCTCGGCGATGAGCCTGAACGGGGCCCGTCCATTGCGGATCAGGGCGGCAACGATCTGGCGGTCAAGGTCGTCGATCATAGCTAATATCTTGCCATGCGCGGCGGCGGTGCCCGCACCGCCGCCGCGCCGGTACGGCTACTTGCCCAGGTATTCGAGCAGGACCGCCAAGGCGGCGCCGGTCCCGTTGATCACTGACAGTTCTGCATCCGGTGCGAACTGCGGCGAGTGGTTGCCGGCCGGGCTGGCACCGTCGGCGAAGGCCTGGTCGGCAAATGCTCCGAAGGACCAGAACACTACCGGGACGCCGATGGCGTCGCCCAGCCAGCCGGCATCTTCCGACCCCATGCCCAACGGCGCACTGATGACCGATCCCTCGCCGAATCCTGCCTCCAGGGCTTTGGTCGCGCGGACGGTGTGCTCTGCGTCGTTGAACAGGCGCGGGAAGCGGTTGATTTCCACGATGCCCGGTTCACCGATGCCAGAGGCCTGCGCCTCGGCGGCGACGATGCGGCGGATCGAGGACAGGACCTTGGCGCGGACTTCCTCGTCCGGGGTGCGCACATTCAGGCTGAACTCGGCGGTTTCCGGGATGATGTTCTCCTTCAGTCCCGCGTGGAAGGTGCCGACGGTGACCACGGCAGGGGTCATCGGGGCCAGTTCGCGCGAAACGATGGTCTGCAGTCGCATGACCATCGAGGCGGCGGCGACGATCGGATCCAGCGAGTTTTCCGGCTGTGAGCCGTGGGCCTGACGACCGCGCACGGTGACCCTCCACGAGTCGGCCAAGCTGGCCATGTTGCCCGGACGCAGCCAGAACTTGCCGGCCTGCAGGGGCATCACGTGCTGGGCCAGGACAACCTCGGGACGTGGGGCCTTGTCCCACAGCCCGTCGTCAACCATGGCCTTGGCACCCCAGGCGGTTTCTTCGCCGGGCTGGAAGATGAACACCACGGTGCCGTGCCACGCGTCGCGGCTTTCGCTCAAGTACTGGGCGGCGGCCAGAGCCGCGGTGATATGGGTGTCATGGCCGCAACCGTGCATGGTCGGGGCTTCCTTGCCGTCGGGCAACGTGCCGGTGGCGGTGCTGGCGTAGTCCAGGCCCGTTTCCTCGGCGATGGGCAGCCCGTCGGTGTCGGCACGGAATCCCACGACCGGACCTTCGCCGTTGGTCAGCAGGCCCACCACGCCGGTTCCGCCCGAGCGGAAGTGCTCGATTCCCAGCTCGTCGAGTCGGGCCTCGATTGATTCGGCCGTGCGGTGTTCCTCCGAGGAAAGTTCCGGGGCACGGTGGAATTCCTTGTACATCTTCACGTGCTCTTCAACGAAGCTGGCAGTGGTTTCGATGCCTTTGGCGAGCTGAACGGTGCGCTGGGAGTCGGTCATGGGGGTCCTTCCGGATCAGGTGGATATTTTGGTCGTGTAGTTGTTAGTGACCGACGGCCGGCGGTGCAGCGGGTGCTTGCGTCGTCTCGGTGCGCTTGCGCGCGAACCAGGCGATGATGATCACCGAGACCACGCTGATTGCGGTGGCGACGTTGGTCAGTGACGGGGCGGCCTTGACCACGCCGAAGACCACGACGGCCGAAACGATAGCGGCGATCAGGGTGGTCCGTAGGTTCTTCATCGCAACCACCGTCTGGATGGTCACCGCACCGAACACCGCGGCAAGGATGTAGAGGCGGGCCACGGTGATGACCGATGCCGGCAGCAGGCCCAGCAGCCAGGTGCCGAGGATGCCGACGAAGATGATCAGCGTGACAATGTGAACCGTAGCGGCGCCGATGATGGCGGCGCCGGCGATCAGTTCGGCGCGACGGGTGCCCGGCTTCTCGTTC
Source organism: Paeniglutamicibacter sp. NPDC012692 (assembly GCF_042901625.1). Classification (NCBI taxonomy): domain Bacteria; kingdom Bacillati; phylum Actinomycetota; class Actinomycetes; order Micrococcales; family Micrococcaceae; genus Paeniglutamicibacter; species Paeniglutamicibacter sp. NPDC012692. Next base: position 77,459 of record NZ_JBIBDE010000006.1, on the reverse strand, counting down.
AGGTCGGTCTGGGCGATGATGGCCGCGGGCAGGAGCTTGTTGGCGATGTTGCCGATCATGAACGCCTGGTACATGGCCGAGCGTCCGAGGATCGGATAATAGGAAATCGGTTCGACGACGGCAATGATGCCGAAGGTGGCGAACACGATGCCGAAGGCCGCCCACAATTCATGGCCGGTGATGCCCAGGCCCGTTCCGAACGCGGCGAACAGGGCCGCTCCGAGTGAGATCAGGAAGCCGAGCCCAAGGGTGATCGGCCCCCAGATGGAGGTGGTGCGGTCAAACTGGGCAAGCCCTGTCAGCGTTGAGTTCTGAGTAGTCATGAGTTCTTCTCCTGGCCTCGGACGGTTAGGCGGTAACTAGGAAGGCGGCGGCGAGGGCAACGAAGATCGAGATGCCCAGTCCCCATTCACGCAGCCAGGGTCGTTTCAGGTACTTCGCGGCGAGGATGCATAGCCCCATGACGGCAGCGGAAACGATGATGGTGAGCACGTGCACCCCTGACTTCACCGTTTCGCTCAGTGCGAGGGTGAAGAATGCCGCCAGGATCGCGGCGGTCGGAACCACGGTCATGACCGCCGGGTTGACCTTGCGCAGGGTCTTGTCACCCTTGGAAAGCAGTGGGGTGAGAATCAGCGCAGTGAGCATCCAGACCAGGCCACCGAGGGTCATTGCGGCAAAGCCGATCGCGAAGACCTTCTGGGTGTAGCTCGGGCCACCCAGTTCGGCACCCTGGCTCTGTGCGGCCAGACCCGCGGCGGCCACGTCGAATGCCGCCGATCCAACCAGTCCGATGCGGGTCAGTACGGCAGGGGTTCCGAACAGTGGCAGCAGGGAAATCGCGACCAGGGCCACGGCCAGGGATGGGCCGATGGCGGCGATTCCACCGCGGCGTACCGAGCCCAGGACCTGGGCGTCGGTCAGGTCGGCCGCGGAGGCCGCCTTGCGGATGGCTCGTAGGTAAACGATCGACTGGAGCACAATGACGGCGAAGACCGCAGCCGCACAGATCCAGAGAACAGGATGGAAGGACACTGGGCTGAGGTCAGTGGAACCCGGGTCTACGGCGAAGCGAAGCATTCGCACTCCTTTGGAAGTTCAGGTGGTGATTCTGGTGCAACACACACTACATCAAGTGTGACGCCCGTCATGTCAAATTAATACAATATGAACTCACAGAATGTCCGATAGTCAATTCTTTTTCGCATAAATGTCGATATTCACCGTTCAGTGGTCGCCGAGAGATGCCCCGGGGTGCCGTCCGCGGCCTTGGCGCGGGAAAAACAGCGGGCCGCTGTGAGGGTGCGAGCGGCGATCGAGACGATGCCGGGCTGCGCAACGGCGGGCCGCTCGATCCGGGGTGTGTCCCCTCATATGGGATTGTCGTGCACTGTGTATGTCGGGGAACCCGGCAGCGCAAATCAGTGGATGCCCCCGATCGTGCTCCGGAGCATCGCGGCCATCATGCGGTTCTTAGCCAGGGTCGTGGTTGTGTGAATCGTCAACTCAAAGTAGGCCTTTCCGGTGCCAAAAAGTAGGCCACCCCGGCATCTATTCAGGCCATTTTGGTGTCTCACCATCTCATCGGGGCAGTCGCCACCCGATGGGACTCGGCACGGAACCGCAACAGCCACCCGCGATGAACCCGCCGACAGATGACGGCAGCTGCCGAGGTTCCATCAGCGGACACGACTTCCCGACGAGAATTCCACGTTGGTGGCCTTGGCGTGACAGCGTTTCGCAAGGCCATCGGAGGTGATGCGGAAAAGGCGTCCGGCTCCCCCGGTATTGATTGGCCGGCATCCGGCGAGGCCTCCTCGGCTATCGCACCAAGACCCGGCAGGGCAGCAGTCGAGGAAAACGGCCGCAGCCGACACGGACGGTACTCGGCAAAACCCGCCGACGCGGCTCACGCGGGACGTGGAATTGCAGCGGGCGGAGCCGGTTTGCGGTGTCTCCCGCCGCTCATTGCGATGCCTGTGAACAACCTGTCATCGAGTCGGCAGTTCCTTGGATGGGGGCGGAATCGACCTCCTCTTCGGGGCAGTGCGAAGTGAAGCGAGCCTTTGCGCTCCGCTCGCGAAACCGTCAGGTGGGTAGCTCCAACGAACATGGCGCCGGCTGGTTCCCCTCAAGGGATCCGGCCGGCGCCATGGTTGTGTGCGTCGCGGAGGCTACGCGGTGGCCACGATCGTCGTGGTCGAGATGGCCGTGGCGTGGTCCGCCCCGATCAACACGTCGACCAGCGAGGACAGCACGACCATTGAACCGTCGACCTCCAGCTTCACCGGGTACTGGTGTGCCAGCATGGCGAGCATGCCGCGGATCGGCTCGGCCGATTCCTCCTCGCCCAGCTCCGGATTCCAGCCCAGCAGCACGTCGGCGGGCGCATCCACGCGCGCCGGGGTGTAGCTGATGGCGAAGGAAAGGATCTTCCCGCCCTTGGCCTTGGGCTTGTCGCGGAACACGATGACGCCCTGGGCGCCGGTGGCGTCGTCGAGCAGCATCTTCTGGGCGCTGCCCAGCGTCATCTCCGCGTCGTCCCACTGGTGGGTCGCGTTGTAGAACTCGACGACCAGCTTGGTCAGCTCCACCGAACCGGTGGCGATGTCCTCCAGGGTCAGCCCGTCGTCATCGAAGACCGGAAGCGCCAGGGCCCCGGGTTCGACGACGACATCGCGGGCCACCTGGATCTGCTTCATCCCCAGCGACTCGCAGAACCCGGCCGCCGCGGCGGCGTCGGTTCCGGCGGTCCGCGTGTAGCGGGACTTCAGCTCCGGGGTCTGCCCGGCAGGGACCAGCGCGCGCAGGCGTTCCACCAGCTCGGTGGCGACACCGGTGCGGCGGTGCTCGCGGGCGACCTCGACGTACAGCCACAGGCGCCGCGGGTGCAGCGTCGAGGCAAAGACGACGCCCGCGGCAACCGCGATGCCCTGGTCCGTGGCCACCAGGCAGCGCCCGAAGGGCGCGTCCGAGTCGGCACGGAACATGGTGCGGTCCTGGTGGGCGTGCGGGGACGCCGGGTCGCCGAAGATCTCCAGCAACGCCAGGTCGTCCCCGTCCCGCCAGGGCCGGAATTCAAGCTCTGCCATGTGACTAGGCTCCGTTGAGGCGCTCGGCCAGGTAGCTGCGCACCTGGTCCAGTGCCACGCGTTCCTGCGTCATGGTGTCGCGCTCGCGGATGGTCACTGCCTGGTCCTCGAGGGTGTCGAAGTCGACGGTGATGCAGAACGGGGTGCCGATCTCGTCCTGGCGGCGGTAGCGGCGGCCGATGGCGCCGGCGTCGTCGAAGTCGATGTTCCAGCTCTTGCGCAGCTCGGCGGCAAGAGCCTTGGCCTTCGGGGACAGGTCCTCGTTGCGCGAGAGCGGCAACACCGCGGCCTTGACCGGGGCCAGGCGCGGGTCGAGGCGCAGCACGGTGCGCTTGTCCACGCCGCCCTTGGCGTTCGGGGCCTCGTCCTCGACGTAGGCGTCGACCAGGAAGGCCATCATCGAACGGGTCAGGCCGAAGGACGGCTCGATCACGTACGGGGTGTAGCGTTCGCCGGTGGCCTGGTTGAAGTAGGACAGTTCCGTGCCCGAGCCCTTGGAGTGACTGGTCAGGTCGTAGTCGGTGCGGTTGGCGACGCCCATGAGCTCGCCCCACTCCGAACCTTGGAAGCCGAAGCGGTACTCGAAGTCGATGGTGCCGGCCGAGTAGTGCGCGCGCTCGTCCTCGGGGACGTCGAAGCGGCGCAGGTTCTCTTCGTTGATGCCGAGGTCCAGGAACCATGCCCAGCAGTCCTCGACCCACTTGTCGAAGAACGCCGGGGCGTCCTCGGGAGCGGTGAAGAACTCGATTTCCATCTGCTCGAACTCGCGGGTGCGGAAGATGAAGTTGCCCGGCGTGATCTCGTTGCGGAAGGCCTTGCCGATCTGGCCGATGCCGAACGGCGGCTTCTTGCGCGAGGCGGTGAGCACGTTGTTGAAGTTCACGAAGATGCCCTGGGCGGTCTCCGGGCGCATGAAGTGCAGGCCGGCTGCGGTGTCGACCGGGCCGAGGAACGTCTTGACCAGGCCGGAGAAGAGCTGCGGTTCGGTGAACTGGCCCTTGGTGCCGCAGTCGGGGCAGGCGATTTCGCTCATGCCGTCGACCGGCTGGCGCTTCTTCTTGGCAACGAAGGCCTCGATGAGGTGGTCTTCGCGGTGGCGCTTGTGGCAGGAGGTGCACTCGACCAGCGGGTCGGTGAACGTCGCTACGTGGCCCGAGGCTTCCCAGACGGCCTTGGGCAGGATGATGGAGGAATCGAGGCCCACCATGTCCTCGCGCCCGCGGACGAAGGTCTGCCACCATTCGCGCTTGATGTTTTCCTTGAGCTCGGTGCCGAGGGGTCCGTAATCCCATGCCGAACGGGAGCCACCGTAGATCTCACCGGCCTGGAAAACGAAGCCGCGCCGCTTGGCGAGGGAGATGACTTGATCGAGCTTGGACTGAGGCGCCATAACAACTCCAATGATTCACGAGGCCGCTGGTTGCGGTCCGTAGGGCGAAAAACATACTCGATAAGCCTAACGTGAATAACCGCCCACGCCAGAGTGTTTCCCTCGGGGCCAAATCATGACGTTGGGCACGGGCTTAATGCCTTGCCGGGTTCGGGGTTCGGCCGTCGAGCGCAGCATGGTGCGCACCCACGTCAGCGACGAGGTTTCGGGCGCTTGCTTCCGGCCATCGATGCCAGAGCGACGGCGCCCAGCGTCAGCAGCGTGCCGCCCACGGTCGCGGCGTTGACCAGTGCGCCCGGCGCAGGCAGGACCAGGTCGATCAGCAGCGAGCCAACGAGTTGCCCGCCGATCATGCCCAAGCCCGTCAGCAACACGCCCAGGTGCTTGACCAGGAATGCCGAAAGGCCAATGAATACGCAGCCCAGGGGCCCTCCCAGGTAGTACCACCATTGCGTGGGCAGCGGGTTGGGAACGCCGGTGAACGGCAACCGAACAAGGAGGATGACGCCCAGCATGATTGCCCCCACCGCGAAGTTCATGAGCGTTGCCGCAACCGGGGTTCCGTAGGTCTGGGCCTGCACGCCGTTCATGGCGGACTGGAAGCCCATGAGGAAACCAACCACGACCGGCAGCAGAAGCGGCACCAGCAGGGTCGCGATGGCTTCGCCGCTTGCCATGCGCGGGCTGACCGCCCACAGCACCCCGACGATCGCGAGGACGGCACCCACGGCGCGCAACGCGTTGATCTTCCGGCGCCCGCCGGGGCCGAACCCGATGCCGTCCACCAGCATGGATCCAATCGTCTGCCCCGTAACGAGCGCAACGGTAAACAGTGCGACGCCGACCAGCGGGACCGTCAACGACTGGGTGACCACAACCATCGCGCCGACGCCGCCGGCGACCAGGTACCAGCGCGGAAAACGACGTTCACGCAAGGCCACGGGAATCAGCTTCGCCCCGGCTCGGGCACTCGGCAGGAAGATCGAAACCGCGACCAGCAGGACCAGCCCGGTGGTGAAGCTGACCAGTGAAGCGGCCACCGGGTCGCCCAGGTGGGTGCCCAGCGCGCCGTTGACGCGGCTTTGGATGGGCATGACCAGACCAGCCAGAATTGCGGCCAGCAGATAGACCGGGCCGAGGCGTGCCTCATTTTTTGTTGCGGCCACGGACAGGGAAGTACTCACGATGACTTGCTTGCTTTCCATTGTGGGCGCCCGTTGGGGCGCCATGAGGCGATGAACACTGCCACGAGGGTCAGCAGGGTTCCGACGATTTCGCTGGCGCCGACGCGCTCGGGCTCAAGCAACAGGTCCATCAGCAGCGAACCCACGAGTTGCCCGGTCACCAATCCGATGCCCAACACCAGGGAACCGAGCTTCGGAACCAGGCTGACGCCAGTGACGACAAAAAGGATGCCGAGCGGACCGGCAAAATACATCCACCACTGCGGCGCTTCGGCAAAGCCGAAGGATTCGACGCCCAGCAGGGCAACGACGGCCATCGCCAGCAGCAGCCCGCCGACTGAGGCCAAGTAGTTGATGGTTGTTGCTGTGGCAGTCGACCCGTAAGCCTGCCCGGCCCGCCCGTTCATTGACTGCTGGAAACTCACCAACAACCCGGCGACGATGGCCACGACCAGCGCAACCGGCGCCATGGGGTCTTCGGCGGCGCGCGCACCTGTCCCCCACGCGGCTATCGATGCGCCGACTACCAGGAGGCCGGCGCCGGCCAGGCGCTGCCGGGTGATGGGCTGGCGCCCCGCGGGGCTGAAACCGATCACGTCGATGAGGATGCTCGACAGCGTTCTTGCCCCGACAACCGCGACGGCAAAGAGCGCAAGCCCGATGCTCCCCACGCTCATGGCCTGCGCGACGATGTAATAGGCTCCGATCAAGCCCGCCAAAACGAAGTAGCGGGGAATACTGCGTTCGCGCCACACCGTACCGGCTTGCTTCCAGCCCCGGCGGGCGGCCGGGATCGAAACACTGGCGAGGAGCATGCAGGCCAGGGCAGTCGATGCACTGAGGATCGCTGCCGGCAGGAATCCTCCCAGTGGCCCAGCCGCACTCGAGGTGATCAGGGCCTGGAGTGGCATGAGCATGCCTGCGGAGCCGGCCAGGGCCAATGCACCGGCGACTGCGCGGGGTTCTGGACGTGCCACTCTTCTCCTTGGAACGGGATGCCTACCTAGAGAAACGTACTCCCACCATTCGCGGGGCTCGGCATTCTGTCAGCTACGCCACAAACATTGGCGTCATCATCACTTCATGCACATCGCATCCGGATGATGCGCGATGATTGATGCATGGCAAATTCCGAGGTATTCCACATTCAGATCCGCGACGAATCAATCCGTCTGGGACAGCTGCTCAAGCTGGCGTCCCTGGCAGAGGACGGCTTGCACGCCAAGCAGATGATCGAAGACGGACTGGTGAAGGTCAACGGCGAGATCGAGACCCGTCGCGGTGCCCAGATCCGCAATGGCGACACCGTCACCGTAAACGGCGAATCGGTCCAGATCGAAACCGCTTAGTTCCCTTTTCAGAACACGCCTTGTGGCGGTCCCTAGGATTTCCAGGCGGCCGCCACAAGTCTTTGAAGTTCGTCAAGGTTCAGGCCGGCAGACCGTGCCTTGCCGGTCAGCGCCCGCACCTCTTTCAGCAGGGGCACGTCCAGCACCTGCCCCGGATTCACGCGCGTCCCGTTGGCCCTGCCGGCGCGGACCAACCCGGCGGTTTCCAGTTCTTTGTAGGCCTTGGCCACGGTTCCCGCCGCGACTCGAAGGTCGCCGGCGAGTTGCCTGACCGTAGGCAATCTTGCATCGGCGGCCAGCTCGCCCGATTGGATCATCGCGGCGAGTTGGGCCCGGATCTGTTCAGCGGGGCCGCTTGGGTGGGCCGGGTCCAGCGTGATCACGCGGTTGCGCTTTCGATGGACTTTCGACGTATCGGCATGATCGTAGCCCCGATCCACCCAACAAGGTTTGCCAGCAGCAGAACCCCGGTGACACCAAGCAATAATCCGACACCGGCGAGCGACATCGCCAAAGCTGCGTGGGCAGGGTCAAGAACGGAATCGGGAATCGCGTCGTCGTCATAGACCTGCCCGATCGCGTACATGGTGTTGTAGCCGGCGTTAACGATGGAGGACGCCGACAGGACCACCAGGGGCACCGCCTGGAAACACAGTAAAGCACTCAGTCCGGTACTGAGGACGTATCCGTTATGGGTGCGAACGGCATGATCGAATCCCTGTAGTCCGGTGCTTCGCAGTCGCGGACGACGTGCATTGACGTTGAGTGCCCACAACGTGAGGATGCCCGCAATGACCAACAATCCCATGACGGGGAGGCCGTAATACCAGCCTGGGAACGGACCAGTTGAACCATCGGACATGTGTATTTGAGTCACAACCGAGTTTTCATCCAACTGCGCACCATTCATGGAAACATATGGGAGGTCACGGTAGAGGCCCTTCTCGTCGGGACCCGAAAACATCCCCGCAACGAGCAATCCCCCAAGCGTTCCAATCAGCAACACTCCTGGCAGCACAATGCCCCATGCCGGTCCAAACATTCCGGTCGAGCGCGGCGTTAGGTCCGCGCTGATGCGTCCCGACGGAGCTGGATCAGCGGTCGGGAATTCATGGGGAATCCGCCAGAAGGCATAGACAGCGGCAGCGAGCACCGCCATGATCGCCGGAGCCGCGACCATTAGCAGGCCATAAGTTCTGGGGAACGCTTCCGTGAAAAAAATTGCCACGGCCGCCCCAAACGCGGCTGCGCCAAGCGCCGCCAAGTTGCGGGAGCGAAGCGTCCGCAACACCTTACCGACGACCACTGCCTCGGCGTCGGAGCTCGCGGCAGCCAAGGCGGCCAGGTCGTCACGCCGCTGGGACAGGACCCTTCGGCGAACCAGCATGAGTACGGCTATGCAAAAGCCAAGCAGCAGGAGCATGGAGAGCAGGTTTAGCATGCGCATTCCTCAGAACGGAGGGAAGCACAAAAACCTCCCACTTGTATCAATGAAACAATACAAGCAGGAGGTGCATCCTTGTGTCAACAAGATGATACAAGGCGTTTTAGACGGAGGCACCCTTCAGCACCACGTGCGTCAGGAACTCGTGCACGTGCGCCATTTCCTGCGCGTTCACCGAATGCAGCATGTTTGCATACAGCACCTTGGTGACATGCACGTTTTCGGTGGCCCAGGCATGGGTGTACTCAACCTTGTCGTGCGTGATGACGGGATCCGCCTGGTCGCGACCCCAGAACATCGGCGTCTTGATGCCCGCAAGTTCCTCTTCCTTGAAGAATCCGGAATCATCCCCGGGCACCGCGAAGCCCGAGAGACCAATGACGGTAGAGATCGCCTGCGGCTGGTGACGCAGCAACGAAGTTGCCACCGCCATGCCCATGGAGAACCCAAGCAGGCTTACGGAGGAGTGCTGCTTGGCGACGGGCTCCAGCCAAGCCCACAAGTCCGCAACCGATTTCTTGACCGCATCAAACGAATAGTCCAGGTCCTGCATGAGCGGGAACCAGGTGAAGCCAGGGCCAAGGGCCTGCGGGGCTCGCACCGAGACAACGGTGAATTCGTCGGGCAGCATGGGAGCCAGCCCCATGAGGTCTTCCTCGTTGGACAGGTATCCGTGCAAGAGCACCAGCAAGGGCGTTCCGGCTCGCTCGGATTCGGGGCGCGACCAGATGACAGTGGGGTTCCAGGTATTTTCACTCACCCATCAAGTCAACCAGAATCCATGCACCCTTGGTGTCGCCACGTAACCTACGCTTAGGTATCTCGACACCAGAAGTCGCGGGATGCATGGTAATTCACAGTTCAAGGTGGCTGTGTAATCGCGTGTCACGACTCGCAGGACGGTTCAATTACAGTTCGGAAAAATCCGACCAAATCAGCGTAGAAAATAGTACTGATTAGGGCATGGAAGATAATCACTTGCTCGATGCCTGGGGGCACTGGCAACGGTCGGCAAACCACACCGCGCAGACGATCATCAAGCGCCGTGAAGCCCTTGAACACTTCTGCCGATTCACCGGGACTACGCTCCACGGGTACACCACGCACGACGTGGTGAAATTCCTATCCCGCGACGGGCTGGCACCGAACAGTAGGGCCACCTACTACCGGCATCTGAAGTCGTTCGCGTGCTTCGCCGTCGCGGCTGGCCACCGAAAAGACAACCCCGTATTGGCTGCACCCAAACCACGGCCCAAGGCCACGTTGCCCCGGCCCGTCACGCCGGCCGGCCTGCAAGCCCTCCTTGACCACGCCGGCAACCCCAGCACGTACATGATGGTGCTGCTAGCAGCATTTCAGGGCATGCGCGTGCACGAGATCGCAAAGGTGCACGGCCGTGACGTGGACAGGTACGCCGGCAGCATCGAAATCTCTGGCAAGGGTGGTAAACACGCGATTCTGCCGCTGCACGCTGAAATTGGGCGGCTTATGGATCTGCATGCTGACAAGTTTCCCGGGACCGGCTATTGGTTCCCCTCCCCTACCCGCCCCGGTCTGCACCTTCACACCTTGAGCGTGTCTGCGCGGCTCAAGCGCGCCATGGACGCGGCCGGCATCATAAACCGAACCCCGCACAGCCTGCGGCACTACTTCGGCACCACGCTGGTGCGTAACAACGTGAACATGCGAGTGGTGCAGGAGCTCATGCGCCACTCGTCGCTTCAATCCACGCAAATCTATGTGGCCGTAGACGACGAAGAGCAGCGTGCCGGAATCGACACGCTGCTACTCCCCCAATCTGCCTAGCCGAACTTGAGCAGCAGGCCCACGGCTGCGACTATCAGAGCGCCTATGATGGTGCGGCCAGCCCACTTCACCCACGACTCTAGGGACGCTATGCGCTTCTCGAGTGCGGTTTCGATGCGCTTGAGGTCGGCCCATTCGGGCCGGCCGGCCACGGCGTTGGCGAGGTTAGTAACCTGCTCGGTGAGCTTGATCAGGTTGCGGTTTACTTCGCCCAGGGTGACTGTCTCGGCCTCGGTGCTAACCGGCGACACGCTTGCCGCTCCCCGGTCGCACGAGCCAACCGCCCAGTGCGGCGCCACCGCCGGCCAGCAGCACCGGGATAGCTCCCTCCACGAGCGTGGGCACGTCGATGCCGGTGGTGGCTTCGAGAATCCAGACCAGCACTATGCCGGCCGCGCCGGCCGTGGTGGCTCCGGTGGTGGCTCCCTTGCTGACGGGGCCGTAGGTTCGAGGTTGTTCTGCCATGGTGGTGCCCTCCTAGAGCTTGATCTTCTGACCCACGCGGATCAGGTCGGCATCTTCGATGCTCGGGTTCTTCTTCATCAGCTTCGCCGTGGTGGTCTTGTTTCGCACGGCAATGGCACTAAGGGTGTCGCCGGCCTTCACGGTGTAAACCTTGGACGGGGTCGGCTTGGGGGCCGTGTAGACGCGTACGCCGTTCAAGTCCTCCGTCCAGCCCAGCAGCTTGTGCCCTGGTAGCGGCACCGGCACGGTTTCCACGGTGCCCTTAGCGGTCACGTTGGTTCGCATCTTCCCGCCGCCCAGATACAGGGCCACGTGGCCGGCTGGCTCCCCGCGCACCTCGAAATGGATGGGCACGCCTGCAGGGATGCCGGCGAGTCGGTTGGTTTCGTGCTTGTACTGGGCGTTGGCCCACGACTTCGCGGCCGTGGGGTATTTCGCGCCGATGCCGAAGCATGTGCGGACAAAGACAAGGCACAACCCGGCGTAGCCGCGCGTGATGGTGTTCGCGTGGGCAATTGCCTGTACGGGGGTTCGGGTGCTCATGATGGGTTCCTATCTTCTGGGGGTTCGGTTTCCTGCGGCACATCTGCGCAGATTGCACAGGTGCCGGTGGGAATGAATGGGTCTATGTCCACGTGGATGGGTTCGCCGGCTTCGTCAATGGCGTGGCCCTCGGCCCTGTACTTGCTCATGCTGGGATGCTCCCTACTGCGGTTCCCGGTAGCGTCGTCGGCCACACTTCATCGGTCGTGAAATCAAGGGTTCCCTGCAGAGCGTTTAGGCCCGTGCCCGGGACGGTGGGGCCTACTCGCAAGCGTGAAGTCTGATAAACAGAAATTTCGTAGTTTATGGGGCCGTTGACGTTTGCGAGATAGTGTTTCTTCCGCTCCGAATACCACGTCCTGAATCCTGGGGGCAGGAAGTTTGCCGGTGTGAGGTAGTTGCCGGCAGGTGCCCCGGCAAGGAATCCAACACCCTCAAACCGCACGTATACCGTGTTGTTCACGCGCCGGTATTGGATAGTGCCGGTGCCGTCCGTCCATAGCCCATCGACAGCGCCCTGACCCACTGGGGGTGTGGTGGTTCGCCATCCGGTGTCTCCATAGATCAGTTGCTCGCGGTTGTTGAGGTAGTCCCAGATTTTGACCACGCGGCCAGATGACTGGTCGATGGTGTACTTCTGCGGCGGGCTGACCACGGGGCGGGTGATGGCGGCGGCCTTGGCAGTGGAACCGGCGGTGTTGGTGTGGGTGCCGTCCGCGTTGAAGTCGGTTCGTATCGTTTCGTCATCGTCGGATACGGCCGCTGACTGGTCGAACAGGTCATGGATGCCCAGGGGCATGGTGCGCAGCCACGTGTTGTAGAGCCGGCGCAGCGTCTCGTCGCCCGTGTTGCGCGGGTGGATGGTCACCGCGTAGATGTTGCGGGAAATCACCTGTGCGGCAATGCCGGCCACGATCACGGCGTTGGCCTGGATGTCGGGCAGGCTGGCCCCCGCCGTGTACAGGTCGTTGGAACCCAGCGAGAGAATCAGCGCGTCGGCCCGGTCGTATTTGGCCCACTTGCCCCACTTGTGGTGGGCAGGGTCGTTCCACACCGACAGCGTGGTGCCGGGCTGCGCGTAGTGCACCGGCAACGCGGCCACGCTGCGGCAATGGATGGACAGCGGCGAATCCAGCATGGGCAGGGTGGCACCCACGCCGGCGGCACCCGATGAACCGAGTTCGGCAATCACCGGCGTGGCTCGGGGAACCTCGGCTTCAATCCACACGCTGAATGGCGCGGTGGTGGAGCGGGTGAGCGTCGGGGCCGTTACGCCGGCATCACCCGGCGTGGTGTTGCGGAAGCACCCGGCAGTTGACTGCGTATTGGGTTGGGCGGCGGTGTTCGTGAACCCCAGCGAAAGCAACTGGGCTTGGCCGGCGGTGAGTTCCGAAGTAATCCACGGCCCCACGTACTCGCTGCCGTCTGCCGGCGTCGTGAACGCATTCATGACCTTCTGCGGGGAGCCGGTGAACGTCCCGTTTGAATGTGAGCCGGCACCCGTCCACGCGCCGGTAAACGAGACAGCGCCCGGGTAGACGGTGCCGGAGCGGTCGTTGATGTTCTGGACGTGCAGACGCCAGCGGCCGATAGGGACAGCGAACTTCAGCGGGTAGCGCAGCGTCGCGGCCGAAATGGTTTCGGTACTGCTGGCGTTAGCCGGGGCCGACAGTGCCAGAGGCACGGCCTTGAACCCGGCGGTCGGTGTCGGAGCTTCCTTCACATCGCCCTGGAAGAGATGCTTTTGCCATGGTGTCCACCCGGTGCCGCTGGTCGGGGAACTGTTGCACACGTAGGTGTCTGACCGGTACACGGTGATTGTGGTGAGTTCAAGCGTGGTGGTGGTGTTGAGCGTGCGGACGGTGAGCACGAACGCGGCCGGGGCCGCTGCCACCTCTTGGGGCAGGTTCGGCAGCGTGGCGGCGGTCGAGGACAGCAGGCAGGCATACACGCCGTCTTTGCCGGCTCCCTCGTAGCTGTAGAGGTCGGTGTTGGCGGGGATGGTGCCGCGCTTGAACTTGTTGGCGTTGATCAAGTCAAGGGTGGTCTTTGCGTTTTCCCGCACAGCGTCGTCGCCATACTTGATGTAGTCGCTGCCCTGGGGCATGGTGAACCCCGCGGCGACGGCTTCGGCATCGGTGGCCATGTTGCTCCTAAATTTGGTTCCAAGTGCGGGATTCGGATTCCCACGGGTATGTTGCTGATTCCCACACGCGGGCCGGCACGACGGGCGTGGGGGTGTCCCCCACGGCGTGCGCGTAGGGCACCAGTGAGAGTTCCAGACGCCATTCGTTGTGGGTGATGGTTTCGGTGATGCCCTCGGCAAAATGCGCACCGCGCAGCGCTTCGGGCCAGTCACCGGAGAAGAACACCGGGTCGCCGGCTTCCAGTTCCAAGAGTTGAGCGGCCTGCCGGCGGTGGTACTCCCTGTCGGAGCCGATCAGGTACAGCAGGTCGATGGTGATGGAGGGAACCGAGAAAACCCGCGTGCTCGAGGAATGGACGACGCCGTACGCCTCGCGGTACAGCTGGTTATCCACGCCGGCAACCTGCACATACGACCAGTCCTTTTCCACGGTTTCGCGCAGCTCCCCGGTGGGGTTGCTGGTTGACGCGGAGCGGGTCGCAATCCCCCCAGTGTTGTTGGTGATCTTGTAATCGACCTTCACCGCCGGCCGCTCGTTGGGCTGCTCCCACGCGGCGGGGCTGATCGCTTGCGAGCGGGTCAGCGGCATTTGCGTGGCCAGCTTCGCGGCCGCGTTGCTGATGCGCCACAGGTGCCCGAACACGTTGGTGCGCCCGTCGCGGGTTTCCTGTAGCAGGATCCCCAAATCGGTGGCGTACTTGCCCAGCCCGTCCCGGCAGAGCGTCTTTTCCTGATCGGTGGCGATAATGTCGGAGGAACCGAACAGATTGACGTTGATGCCGCGCGCGGCGTTGGCTGCGTCCAGCAGACCGGCAATGACCGACAGGACGGGTTCACCGGTCAGCGGGGTGTAGTGCTTGGGGCTGTAGTTCATCTGGGCTATCCACGACGCGGCGGTGTAGGTCGTGATGAACCGCTTCCCGGTGTCCTCCACGCTGGTGGCTCCCAGCCGGCCGGTGAACCGTCGTTCGATCACCGACGCGGTGGTGCCAAGGTGCGCGGCCAACGTCGCGGCCGGGGCGGGTCGCATGAAGAACCGCGCTTCCCGGCCGGACACGGCCGATGAGTATTGGCCCTTGACGCCGATCTCCATGGTGGAGGGGTGCGACCCGCCGCCGCGTTCGGACTTGCCCCGGCGTATGGACACCCCCGTGATGTCGGAATCGTAGAGGGTGCCCAGCGGCTCGGAATACAGGGCGAACGCGGACGATGGCATGCCCAGCTTCTTGAACGTGCGCCACAGTCGCCCCGGCTTGTATGTGGCCACTATCCCTCACCCACCAAACGTGCTTCGTCCCGCAACAGCTTCTTGATTTCCCGGGCCACGCCGATGCGGTCGGTCACCAGCCCGTTGAAGTTGATGACGATGTTGCGCGGTGCCTGGGGGGCCGTCCGCGTGCCGGTGTCGGTGGTCGGGGCAAGCTTCGACTTGCTGACCTTGGGCAGCGCGGGCACGGTGCCGGCCTTGGATGCGTCCTTGGTCTTGTCCTTGAGCTTGCGGCGCTTCATCTCGGCCAGTTTCATCTGGTTGGCCTTCAGCATCTGGTTCTCGACCTTCATCGCGTGCTTGGCCTGCTCGAACTTTTTGCGGCGCATGAACTCGTCCTTCGAGTGCATGCCCGGTGACTTGAGCAGGCGGCTGTCGATCCCCACGGCCCGCCGTTGCTCGGCCAACCACTTGGTGAATTTGCCCCTGAACGTCAGGTCTTTGCCGGTGCCGGCGGAGGGCCGGCGGTTCATGCGCGGGGTCGCGTCCAGCGAACCGATTTCGCGGGTGACTCCGCGCAGGAACTTGGTCAGCTTCGGCTTCTCGTCCTTCATACTGCCCACCAGCCCGCCCATGATCGCCTTGCCGGCTGGCCGCAGCAGGCGGCGGTCGTAGCTGATCGGGCCCTTGTGGTCGGCAATCCACTTGCCGATGCCGCCGATGAAGTCTTTTCCGGCTTCCCACGCGCCCTTCAGCCCGCCAATGAACCCGTCGATGATGGCACGCCCCGCGCCTGTGAGCAGGTTGCCCAGACCGCCCAGCGCGGAGCCGATCAGATCGGGGATGCCCCGGATGATGCCCATCACCAGATCGACGCCGCCCTGGGTGATGTTCTTCAGGCCTTGGAACGCCAAGTCCCAGTTGCCGGTGAAGATGCCGGTCGCCACCTGAATGACGCCGGTAATGATCTGCATTGCTGATTTGATCAGGCCGGCGACGATGCCGAACACGGTGGTCACTACCGGAAGCAATGCTTGGATGGCCGGAACGACCAAGCCGACGATGGTGGACACAACCGGCATCAGGGCCGCGACGATGCCGGCGAACGCGGTGATCACCGGGGGCAGCACCGTGGTGGCCAAGTTGGTGATGATCGGAATCAGGGCACCGGCAATCTGGGTGATCAGCGGCGATACGGTGGCGATCACCGACTGCACCACGGGAATGACGGCACCGAAGATGCTCACGAGGGCCGGCCCCACGACGCCGGCAATGGTCTGGAACATGGCGATGATCTGCGGCAGCAGCGGCAGCAGCGACTGCCAGACGATGGAAAGCGGATTCATGATGGTCAGCACCGTGGAGATGGCCGGCCCCAGCATCTCAAAGGCACCGCCCATGCCGCCGGCCCCCAGCCCGTTCACAAGGTTGGAGACGGCCGGCAGCACGGTGGAGTTGATAAACCCGAACGCGGCGGTGACGATGGGCAGGAAGATGCCGCCAATGGTGGTCGTGATGTTCTTCCACGTGGCGGCAGCGCGCTGCTGCTGGCCTTGCAGGGTGTTGGATTCCTTGGCGAAATTGCCGTGCGCGTCGGCGGTCTGCTTCATGATCAGCGAGAGCGTGGCCGCTTGGTTCGCCTCGGCCGACAGCGAACCGCCTACCTTCGTGAAGCCCAGGGCAGCGGCTTCCGCGTCGATCTTTGCTTGGTTCAGCGACACACCGTATTTCTCGATGGGGTCGCGTTCGCCCTTCAGCGCGGAGGACAGCGCGGCCACGGCATCGGCAGACGTGCCGCCGAACATCGAACTGAGGTCAGCGCCCAGCCCGATCAGGTCGTTCGTTTTGCCGCCCAAGTCCTTCATGGCGGTGCCGCCGTTCTTCAGCTGCGTGCCAATGAGGGTGCCCAACTCGTTGTACTCGTTCGCGGTCAGGCCCACGTTGGTGGCCGCTTCCTTGGCGAACTTGTGCATCTCGGGCGCGCCGGACTTGAACACCGTGTCAATGGCACCCATCGACTGCTCAAGGTCGCCGGCAGCGGTCACCGCTGCCTTGCCCCACGCGATCACCTTGCCCACGGCGAAGAACGCGGCGGCAGCACCCACGGCCTTGCCCATCATCCCGGCCGCGCTACTGGTGCGCTTCATGCCGGCGACGGCCTGCTTCTCGTCGGAGAGAATTCGCAGCGAGAGGATCGCGGTTTTAGCCACTAGTTGTTCTCCATGTCTTCCGCTTCTTCTTCAATCAGGTCAATCGCCGTGGCCAGATACGCCGGCTCCATTTCTTCCCAGACGGCCGGCGGGATGCCGGACCGAATGGCAAGAATCGTGATTAGCCGGCCAAGGCTGCCGGCTGGGTAGGGTCTTCGGAGTCATCCCCGATCACGTCGGCGTCCTTCTCCAACTCGACAACCTGGGCATCGAACACCGCCTCGTTGTATTCGTCCCACGAGAGGTCGTGCAGGCCCGCGGCCTTGGCGGCGTGCCATGCCATGAAGCTGGTGATCTGGGATGCGTCGCGTTCCTCGTCCCAGTTGTTCGCCCGCGCGCTCTTGGTGGACTGCAACTTCGTTTTCAGGCCCACGCGGAACGGGCCGATCACGCGGCCGTCCTCGAACTCGATGAACCCGACGAACTTCTTCATTTCCTGCGCCATGTTGGTTACTTCCCTTGAACTTGGTTGAGTGCTTTTTGGACGCCGGCTTCGTAGACCGGCAACCAACGGGATTCGGAGGACGTTGCGCCGTCGCTCATGAACTCGTTGGCCTTGATGCTGCGTGCCGCCCATCCCCAGTGGATGGGGCCGGCGTAGGGCACCGATTTGTACCCCGAACGGACGATGCCGGCGGTGGTGGTGCCCGATGACCGGATGGAGCGAATGAGCCGGCCCGTTGGCCCCATCGGTGCCCTTGCCCTGGCCGCTTCGGCGGCGATTGATGCCGCGTCGGCGTGGGCTTCTTTCATCACCGACAGATCGTGGCCGGCCTTGCGGAGGGTGGAGCGCAGCCGCTTCGCACCCTCCACGGTGACCAACTGGTCACCCATGGGTTAGCCGGCCGGCACGGCAGAGGGAACCCAGTCGCCGATGCCCTTGAACTCGAAGTCCGTGGTGTTGCGCGTCTTCACGTCGCCGCCGATGGCCACGGCCCGAATCTTCACGCTGCCCTTGATGGTCAGCCCGCCTGCGGTGGACGGGGTGAACTCGAACGGCAGCACCTTGCCGGCGTTGGTCTTGCACCACACCAGCAGCGAGGTCATCCCGCCGTAGTCCTGAAGGAACGAGCCGGTCAGCATGTAGCTTTCCGTCTCGTCGCCTTCCAGTTCCTCACCGGAGAGAACCGGAATGTTGTCTTCCTCGTCCACGGACGGTTCCAACTTCACGGCCGTGCACTGCGAACCGAATTCCTGAAGAGATGCCGTTTCCCCGAACTTGAGGAAACCGGGGCCAAGCTTGTGCGATTTGATCGCCATGGGGTGTGCTCCTTAGCTGTCGTGCTGCTCGGTGAAAGTCAGCACATAGGCGGCATGCGGTTGCATGCTCGGGTGTTCGTAGTTGGCCGGGTCGGCCTTGTCTATATCCATCGGCACGCGCAGCGCTTCAATGACTTGGTCAATGGACGTCCAAGCGGTGAGCCGGTCGGCCGGCGGGCCGGCGATCACGAACAACTCCCACTCGGCTTCCTGCGTGTTGTAGGTGATGAAGGTGAGCTTCGGCGGCTGCACGGCCACCACCGGGCCGTTGGGTAGCGCACCGGGAATTTCGACGGGGTTCGCCGTCACGGTCACGTCGTCAAGGCCCGCAGCGGCCAGCACTTCGCGCATTTCCTCCACCAGTTCGGCGGCGCGTTCCAGCCGGTTCATGCGAGGGCCGGCCCCGTGTAGGGGCGCAGAATGTCGTACGCGGCCTTGAGCGGGTCACGGGCAATGCGCATGGGGGCCATGTCCAAGCCCTGCATATCGGCAATGCCGTTGCGTGACTGCCGGCGGTGGAACAGCTCGGCCCCGACTTCGAGCACCGCGCGTTCCAGTACGGCCGGCGGCACGGTGACCTCGCCCAGATGCGTGGCCACCATGGCTGCGGCTTCGGCCGCACACTGGGTGGCGTACGCGTCGTTGGCCGGAGCCTGCACGTAGGCGGCCAGTGTCACGCCCACGGCTATGCGCCCAGCTTGACCGGCAGCACCGCGTCGGGGAACGGGGTGGTGATGGCCACGTAGCCGTACAGGCTGGCCGTCTTGGTCAGGTTGATGATGTTCTCATCCTGAAGCTGGAACGGTGCCCCTGGGGATTCGAGGGTTTCGAGAGCCACCGAATCATAGAAGGCCAGACGGCCAGTGGTGGCGCGGGTGCCCACGAGCGACACCGGCAGGTTGGCCAGCGAGCCGTCGGCGCGCTTCAGGTTCAGTTCTCCCACCATGTTCATGCCGGTGCCGTACACGTTCATGAGGCGGTTGCCGTTGCCGTCGGTGAGTCGGTTCAGGCGCTTGAACTGGTCAACCGATGCGTGCAGCCCCTCGGTAACAAAGCCGCGCTCCTCGTAGATCAGGGCCGCGTCGATGATCAGGTCAAGGAAGTCGTTTGCATCGGCATCAGCGGCAAGGTTCAGCGCAGCGTCGGGGTTCTCGACCTGATTGCCAATGAGCGTGTCCATGAGCGCGAAGTACTCGGCGCGGAACCGAGTTTCGGTGCCCTTGGCGTACTTCAGCATCATGGCTTTCCACAGCGTGTTCACGGTCGGGATGGTGGCGCGGGTGATCGACTGGAACGACATGTTCGTGTAGCCGCCCACGGTGTGAACCGACGCCGAATCAATCTCAAGTTCAACCTTGCCCGGGCCGGTGAGGTCGTCGCCCTCTGCTGCCTGTTCGCCCACGGCGGTGGTGTCCGACTTCAGCTTGCCGAACTCCACCTTCATGCCGGTGGCCGGCAATGCCTGCTTGCCGAAGGTGTTCACGAGCTTGCGGCGGTCTTCCACGAGCTTGATGTACTCGCCCAACCATGAATCCTTGACGATGGCATCGGCCAGCACGTTGGCCGGCGCTGCGCGGTCGGTGAACTGTGCGTGGAAGTTCAGGGCTGCTTCGTCGCCCTCGGCCACGGCGCGCACGAACTCGCCCATGTTGCGGAACTCGGGAATGACGATGGCCGGCGGGGTCGGCTGCTGGCCGGCCCGAAGCAGGGCAAACGCGCGTTCCATTTCGCTCTGGCCGTCCAAGAGCGGCTGAAGGTCGGCGCGGGTCAGGGTATCGGTATCCATGGGGGTGCCTTTCGTGGCTGGTTGTTCTCGAATTTCGGTGATCTTTGCCGCTTCGTAGGCCGGGTGCGGCACAAGCGAGACTTCACGAACGAGCACCTTGGTCATGACCACGGTGCCGTCTTCTTCCTGCCGGTATTCGATGGGCTTGAAGCCAACCGATAGCCGGTCGATGCTGCCGGCCTTCAGCAGCGCATACGCGTCACGGCCAAGGCTGGTGTCGGCAATCAGGCCGTCAATTTCCCACCCGGCGTCCGAGTCGCGGTTGGCGGCTAGGTGGCCGATGATTTCGCCGTGGCGGTAGTAGACTTTTGCGCCGTCCGAATCCTGGACTGCACCGCGTGCGAACGATTCGATGTAGCTGCCGTCTCCGTACAGGTCGATGGGTGTATCCCACGGAACGGCAATGCCGGTGAACGAGCGGGCTTCGCCGGCAGCGGCGCGCACGGCCATTTCGCGGACGATTAGCCCGTCCTTGTTGATCAGCTTCTCGGGGTTCATGCGGATTCCTCCTTGAGGGCCTGGGCCGGCTTCGTGGTGTTCATTTGCTCCCGCTGCTTCTTGGTGAGCGGGGCGCGGCCTTCCATGGCACGCACTTCGTCATCGGTGAGGAATCCGGCGTTCATGCCAAGCTGGTGCGCTTGGTATCGGGTCAGCGTGTCGGAGCGCAGCAGCGAATCGACATTGAACTTGACCTTCTGGCCGCGCACGGTCAGCCCGGTGAGTGCGTCCTCGATCTTGCGCAGGTAGGCCATGAGCGTGAAGCGCACGAACCCGATCCAGTCCTGCTCGATGTTGGCGTAGGTCATCGACCCGCCTTCGACGGCCGCAAGCATCAGGGATGCCGGCACGCCGAACAATCGGGCCAGCTGCGTGGTGGTGAACTGGCGGGATTCGAGCCACTGCGCGTCGGAGGGCTTGAGCATGATGGGCGTGTAGGTGGTGCCCTTGCCGAGCACCTTCACGCCGCTGGGGTTGTCGGCCGGCTTTTCGTCGGTGCCGTTCCAAGCGGCCTTGAACAGCTTCGCGTCGTCGGCGGTGAGCACCTGATCACTGGTGAGGATGCCCGATGGAATCTTGCCTTCGCTGAACCACAGGCTTGCGTAGTCGCGCAATTCGAGCGCGCCGCGCAGCTCCACTTGGGTGGCCTGAATCGGGCCAAGGCCGCGCGGGTCGCCCGGCAGCTTCATCAGCGACACTTGCACGATCTGGCTGGCCCGGTAGACGTTGGCCCGGTAGTGGTACGTGACGACGTTCGTCTTGGGATCCTTGCGCACGGTCATCTCGTGCGGGTTCAGGATTTCAAGGTTCTGGACGGTGCCGGCCACCTCGTGCTTCAGCCAAAAACCGTCGCCGGCGGCGAACATGCTCATGACCGTCTGTTCAAAGAAATCGGCTGGACTCATGTCCAAGCACGGTGTCTTGATCAGTGACGGCGTTTCGGAGTCGTCCAGGCGCAGCCCACCGCGCTCCACATGGTGGGTCACTTGCAGGGTGGCGGTGGTGATGATCTGCATGGCCCGGTACACGTCTGACAGGCTGGCGGCATCACGCGTGGACACGAACGTATGGGAGTCGGGTCGTGGCGGCAGCGTGATGCCGGCCGATGGTGCGGTGCCTGAAACAGTGCGGGGAATGATCCCAAGGGCTGCGGCTACTCGCTGAATGATCGGCATGGCTAAGACTCTGGGTTGACCACAGCCGACGCGCCAAGCGGTGCGCGCGGTTGGCCGTGGTTACTCGCAGTTACTCGCGGTTACAAGCGGCCCTAAAAAATCTGAATACCTGCCACTTCGGGCATGTGGTCGATGCCCCACGTGCCCAGCGTTGCGGCTTCGAGCGCGGCCGTCGAACCCACCGACGCGCGCCGGCCCCATACCCACGCGCCGTCGCCCACGCTGCGCTTCGCTGCCACCTCGGCCGCGTCGTCAAGGGCGTTCCACTGGTCGGGGCGGTGCAGCCAGATGGCCGGTTCGTCCTTGCGCGCCACGCCGGAATAGACCTGGCTGCATGCAGCGGAAACGGAACTTGTCTTGAGATCGATCAGCGGGATGCCGGCGCGCTTGCACTTGTCGTGCAGGTCGGCCGACGGGCCGTAAGAGTCGATGGCGAACGGTGCGCCGTGCTTCTCGTACAGCTCCATGCAGCGCCTGAACGCGTGGCCGCTGCCGGGTCGCCAGTCCACCACCTCGCTGATCTTCTTGCCGTCCACGATGCCGGTGGCAGTGATGGCGGTGTCTATGCCGTCCATGCCCACGGCGGCACCGAAACAGACCGTTGCCGGCAGCTTGGTGACGGTGCTCGCGGCGTTCCAGTCCGCTTCGGTTATCACGCGCTCGGTCGCGCCTGTTCGCCGGTTGCCGTAGGCGCGCAGGAACTCGGACAGGCCAAGATCGGCAAGGAACCCATAGAGGTCATCCATCTCGAACAGGAACCCGTAGCCGGGGTGCGCGGCGGCGATTTCCTTCATGAACGCCTTGAGTTCGTCGGGCTTGTCCACGTTTGGCGTGGGAATGCTCGGGTCAATGCCGAAGTCGAAGAATGCGGTGCCTGGGGGGCACGCTTCGCGGCACTGGGCCAGCAGCGCATTGAGGTACTCGGATTCAAGGGTTCCTTCGGTGGACAACACCCACAGTTGCGGGCGGTGCCCGGTTTTCTTGCGCCGGGTGGTGGTGGTCGGCACGATGGCCTGTTTCAGCGCGTTGGCTTGCAGGTTGTTGAAGAACCAAGCTTCGTCGATGGTGTTCTTGTCCGACTGCTTGGAGTGCAGCGAATCGGCCGTGGGCGGGTGGGGGCGTACCGTGCTGCCGTTGTGGAACGTGATCATCTGCGTGCCGTTGGAGCGGCGCACCCGGCCCATGTGCCTGAAGGGTGACTTCTCGAACGCTTCGGCCATTTCCAGCCATTTGTCGGATGCGTGCTGCCCCGACTGGGCCGTGTACCAAACGCGGCGCTTCGGCCCCATCAAGCAATTTTGAATGTCGTTGGCAAGGTCAAGGGTGGTCTTGCCGGCTTGGCGCTGCACGGTCACCACGACGGTGCCGTAGACAAATGATCCATCGTCGTTGAGTTCGCCGGCCACGTCGGCCACGTACTTCTGCCACGGCAGCAGCGGGGTGCCTAGGCCGGCTGCTGCCGCTGCGGTGTGCCCGCCGTAGGTTGCTCGCGTGTAGTCACGCGGCGTGGCTTGGCGCGGGGGCACTAGGCCCGGGTAGTGCTGGGCTAGCTGCGAATGCATCGAATAGCTTTCTTACGTCATCGGGCAGTGAATTGGTGTCGTCGGCGGCGTCATCGACGGGTTCGAGCAGTTCCAAGGTGGCCACGAGCTGCGCGGATTCCTGGGCAACGGCGCGGCCCTTCAGGTTGCCCTTGTAGATGCTGCGGGCCAGTTCCATGGCGGTCTGTGCAAGGAATTCCTTGGATGCAGGGATGCCGGCGGTGGCCCTTATCGCTTCAATCGACGCGTATACGGATTTTTCTATGGAACTTGCCCGTTCTTCGGGTTTTTCCAGCTCAAAAAGGGCTTGTGTGGGGTCTTCGTTGTCGTTCATTTGGCACCTCCTGCCTTTTTATTTTTTGGGGGTTGGGGGGAGGGATGGACGGTGGGCGCTGGGGTGTCCAGAGCATCCCGAATCAGAAAAACGGGGGCAACTTACGACTCAAGTTTCTTTGCGGCATCAAGCCACATCGTTCGTTCTTCGGCAACCAGTTGGATCATGATTCGATTCGATTCAAGTTCCTTGAACAGTTGATGCCGCTTGGTGCTTAGTTCCTCAAGCTTTGTCCTCTGCGCTTCAGCTCGCTTGAGTAGGAGTCTCTGTGGATAGTTGTCCATGGCTACCAATCCCTTGATGGTTGTGCGGTGGTGTTGCTTGGCTTCAGTGCGGTGGTTGCATCGTCGTAGTCGCTGGTGTCGGTGATGGTGCGGCCGGCCTTGTATGCATACCAGCGGTCTACCGTGGGCATCACATAGTCGGGCCGGTCGGCATAGCAGCGGCGCAGGACTTCCTCACGGCCGGGGTCAATCTCGATGACTTCCCAGCGCATGGCCTGATAACGGGCTATCTCGTCAGGCGTGGGCACGGCGTGGATGATCCAGACGGTGCAGCGTTCCTTCAGGCGTGTGGCCCGGTCGATGGCGGCCTTGCGTGCACCGATGGCCACGTGCCGCACGTGCACCGGGTAGACGTGCGAGTGGGCTTGCTGGTTGGGCATCAGTGCCCTGGCGATTGCGTCTAGGTCGATCATGATGTCGTTGAGGGTTGAGTGCTGCTCAATGTGGGTGGTCTTGCCGGCGGCGGGCGGGCCGATGACCACCTTGACGTTGGCGCCGAACCCGGCCCCGCCATAGATCCTGTTTCCGCGGGCGCTGTTGCAGGGCCGGCAGGCGGGCCGGTAGTTCTCGAGCACGTCTTCACCGCCCAAGCTGTAGGGCACGATGTGGTCTTTAGTGGTGGCGCGGCGCGTGCAGCCCGGTAGTTTCAGGTGGCAGACGTCGCCGTAGGTGGCCAGCACGAGCGCGGTCATGGCCTTGGAGCCACGGCCTGACTTCCTAACCATTGGGGCCTACCAGCATCACGGCGGCGTGGCCGGTGTTCTTCGAGTGGTTGCGGGCCACGGCTTGGGCTTGGCTGAAGGTGCCGGGGTGCGATTCAAAGTCGCATTCGACGCAATCGGCGTGGATCAGGTTCTCGGGCGCGGTGATCCCCTGCTTGAGCTTCTGGACTTCGCGGCCGGCCAGCCAGCCGATAGAGCCGGCTAGCAGGGCCACCAGCAGCAGCGCAGGAATGATGAAAGGGCTCATGGGGTGTTTCCTTCGGGTGTGGTCTTGTTTTGGTCTACCCAGCGGCGTACGTCGCCGGGTGTGTAGCGCACGTGCTTGCCGAGCCGGCTAAAGGCCGGCCCTCGGCCGCTGCGGCGTAGGTGGGCAACGGCGTGGACGGTCAGCCCGGTGAACTCGGCAACCTGCGCGGAATCCCACAGGCGCGGTTGGGCGTTATTCATGCTTCGTCATCCATTCCAGTTCGGCATGCAGCCGGGTTAGCTTGCGGTGTGCTTCTCGGGTCTGTTCTTCGGCTAGCAGTGCGTCGGTGATGGCGTGCACGCGGGCCGGCCCTGCGGTGCCTTCGATAAGTGCCTGGCGCTTGGTGTACTGATCGCGGAACGCGTGGTGAACCTCGACCTGTGCCCGGTAGCGTGCTCGGCCGCGCTCGACTTCTTCCCGGCGGCGTTCCCGGGGCAATTCGGTGAACGTGGGATGTAGTTCTAGAGCCATGTCGTGTACCAATTCCAAATCGTGGTCACGAGCGGGTGCAGCCAGCTCGGCGCAATGGCCAGCCAGTCGGTCAGCACGGTGGTTCCATCGGAAGGTAATCTTCGAGGTCGTGCAGGTCGCCGGCTGCTGCGTCGTGCTGCATCAGGCGAGCGGTGCGAACGAACTGGCGATATTCGTGCTTCAGGCGTTCGTCTCCGTCAACCGGTGAAGCAAATCCGTGTTCCCGGTTCATGTATTCGGACTTGGCCACCGTGACCGATGCAATGGGCCGCATGGGCAGTAGCTCAATCTCTGGTCGGTCAGACAGCATGGTGATTCGCTCCTTCATGGTCAAAAGCTTCTTGAATGGGTGATGCGTCCTTGCATGGGCCGCATGTGAAGTGTTGTTGTCCCGGTGTGTGGCGTCGTCCTGCTGCGCTACAGCCGGTGCACTCGATCATGGGAGTGTTCAGCCCGCTGTTGATGCACTGTTTGCAGTACCGTGCCCCGTTGATGCATCTCGGTTGTCCACAGGCCCAGCAGACGGCCGCGCGCTCTGGTGAGGTACTAGGAAAACTGCCATCAGAGTTAAGGGGTGGTTCTAAGGATGGTTCGGGTGTCGCTGGCGACACCCCTCCCCCTGTCGCTGGCGACACCCCCCGGGTGTCGCTACCGACACCCCCTGTCGCTGGCGACACCCCCTGCGCTGGCTTATCAACAACCTTGTGGTTCTTCGTGCGATCGCATCCTGGGGGGCACTGAAGAGTGATGCTGTAGAGATTCGGCCGGCTGTGATCTGGTGTCATGCGCGTGCCGCCCTGCTGCATATGGCGCTGCACCTCCCCAAGCTCCACAAGTGCACTGATGTGCTTCTGGACTTGGCGGGGCGTGACAGAAGCGTACTTAGCCAGCGTGGCGATTGACGGCCATGCGCCGCCGTCGCCGTCGTGGTTGGCAATGCCGATCATGACGAGCTTCGCTGCGCCGGTGGCTTTGCTGTGGTGCAGGGCAATGGCCATGGATTCGATACTCACTTGCTGCCCTCGGTTTTTACGTCATTCAGATCGAACACGAACGCGCCATGCGGCCCATCAAGACGGGCAAGCGGTGTGAGCTTGCCGGCTGCTATGCGTCGACTCATCGTTGAGCGGTCAATCCCCAGCAGGTCACACACTGTTGCAGCACCGACTAGCTGATCAGGGACGATCATTCGGGCTTGATCTGTTGGAGTGGTCATGACGCAAAGATAGTTGCATTGCAATGCGCAAAGCAAACTAGGCGGCGTGTCGCAAATTGCATTGCAATGTTCGTTGCATGAACTTAGAAATGGTGCAATGCTAGTTGCATGACTGAACAACCGATGTACGTTTTCCGCTTTGAGATGGATATTCACGACCGCATGCGCAAGGCATTGCGAGTTGCAGACGTGAGTGTTCAAGAAATCGCTGAAGCAGTCGGCATCAACCGAAACTCGGTGAGTGCTTGGCTGAACGGCCGATCCAAGCCAAATGACATTCAGCTAAAGAAGTTCGCTTTGCGCACCGGTGCGCCGCTGGAATGGCTGGTGAAGGGCGAAATAAAAGAACACGCCCCGTCACCAAACGGCGGCGGGGCGCGGGGAGCTGAACCTACGCTTAGGTAACTTAGATATTCTTTGGTAAGAATACCTCTGTGAACAACATGGCCATCCCACTCAAAGAAGACTCCTCGACCGACAGCACGCTTCTCCACCCGTGGCGACGCTACGTGGCCCTGGGCGATTCCTTCACCGAAGGAATTGGCGATGTTGATCCAAGCAGCCCCGGCGGCTACCGCGGGTGGGCAGACCGCGTGGCCGAGCAGCTCAGCCAAGGCGTCGAGGACTTCGCCTACGCGAATCTCGCCATCCGCGGCCGTCTCATTGCCCAGATTTTCGACGAGCAGGCTGGCCCGGCACTTGAGCTCAAGCCGGATCTGATCAGTCTTTGCGCCGGCGGAAACGACGTCATTCGCCCGGGCGGCGACCCTGACGCCATCGCCGACAAGCTCGATGCTCTCATGCGGATTCTTGCGACATCTGGCGCCACCATTTTGCTTTTCACCGGCCCGGATATCCGTGACACGCCGGTATTGGGCGGCATCCGCGGCAAGGTCGCGATCTACAACGAAAACGTTCGCACCATTGCCGCCCGATACGACGCCGTCGTGGCCGACATGTGGTCGCTGCGCGAACTGCACCAGCCACAAATGTGGGCCGACGATCGACTGCATTTCTCCTCGCTCGGACACCACACGATTGCGGCCATGGCACTTGACGCCCTGAACGTTCCGCACGACTTGCAGCACGCAGAGCCCGGCGAAGCCGAAACCAAGAATTGGCGCGAAGCCCGCCGCGAGGACCTGATCTGGGCTCGCACGCATTTGGCCCCGTGGGTCATCCGCCGCATCCGGCACCAATCCTCGGGAGACGGCATCACCGCCAAGCGCCCACTTGCCGTTCCGTTCAGTGAGCCCACCGCCGGACCTTTGTTGGGCACCGGATCAAGCGACTGAACATCTCGCCGGAAAACTGAACAACCCGTCACAAATGGAAAACGATTTGCGAAATTCGGCGGTTCTGCAATCAATTGATGCTTAACTAGTGACTACAGGCCATGTCATTGGCCTGTTTCACTGCGGCTCATGCCGGGACAGGACGTCAATGATGAACCTAGCAAGCACGACAACATTCGACGACATTCCGCCGGAAATCCTGGAACAAATGGGGAACTCTGAACCTGTCGATTTCGGATACGTGGGCACAGGCGGGACTGACTTTCCCGGTGGCTTGGGTTTCGTTTTTGATTCATTCGGCGTGATTTTCGCAATCGTTGCCTTACTCGTCCTTGCAGCATTCATCTTCACGGCTGTCGTTGGCGTCCGCAACTACAAGGCCAGCAAGAACGCGGGACTGGATCCTTTCACCCTGCAAACCGAGTTGGCTGTCCGTGCTGCCAACTCGGAAATGCTGGCGCCGAAGAAGACCGTAGAACAGAAATTGATTGAACTGGATAGCCTTTTGGCCCGCGGTGTCATTACCCGAGACGAATACACCCAGGCACGCCTCAAGGCACTCACCGACTAGATCCACTTGGCGCGCAAAGACTGATGGCTCCGGCCGAAGATTGTTTCTTCGGCCGGAGCCACCCGTTTCAGCCCTGCGGCTGCCTTCTGCGAGTCAGATTCCTAGGAGAAAATCTGTTCCGCAAGCGCTTCACCGAGCTGTTCGATTTCGGTGAGGAAACCGTCGTGCCCGATCGGCGACGTGATGTAGCGGACCTCCACCGGGTTCGGCAGGGACTTCGCCAGGCGTTCCGACTGCTCAGGCCAGTACAGGCGATCGGAATCAACCGCGGATACGAAGAAGTTCACCGAACCAAGCCGCGCCAGAGCCTCCTGCACGGAACCGTGCCCGCGGCCCACATCGTGGCTCATCAAGGCCTCGGTCAACACCAGGTAGCTGTTGGCGTCGAAACGACCAACCAGCTTGCTGGCCTGGTGGTCCAAGTAGCTCTCCACCTGGTAGCGCCCGCGGTCCAGGCTCGCAGAGCCAACCGGAGCCTCCCCCGCCTGTGCGGTACGGCCGAACCGCACCTCGAGTTCGGGTTCGGCACGGTAGGTGATGTGCGCGATCCTGCGGGCCAGGCCGAGCCCAGCCGAGGGGACATTGTCGTTGGCGTAGTAGTCGCCGCCGGCAAAGTCCGGGTCCAGGCGGATGGCCGCACTCTGGGCCTGGGCAAAGGCGATCTGTTCCGCCGAGGATTCCGCCGTTGCCGCAACCACGACGCAGTTCCGTACGCGTTCCGGGAACTCAACCGCCCATTCCAGCACCCGGGCTCCGCCCATGGAACCGCCGAGAACCGTGTGCCAGACCTTGATGCCCAGGGCATCGGCCAGGCGGGCTTCCAGGCGCACGGAGTCCTTGATGGTGGTGAAGGGGAAACGCGAGCCCCACGGCTTGCCGTCCGGGTCCAGGCTGGCCGGGCCGGTGGATCCTGAGCAGCCGCCGACCATGTTTGCCGAGACCACAAAATAGCGGTCGGTGTCCACGGTCTTTCCGGGGCCCACAAAGCCGTCCCACCAGCCGGGCTCCGTTGAGAGTCCGCGTGCAACGTGCGAATCCCCCGTCAGCGCATGGGCAATGTAAACCGCGTTGGACGCGTCTTCGTTAAGCGTCCCCCACGTTTCAAAGCCCAGCACCACGTCAGGAAGAACGCCGCCGGTCTCGAAGGCGTATTCACCCGTGTGAAGGTGCCGAAGGATCCCGTCCGGGGCATAGCCCAACGCCTGGGCAGTTTCGGCGTCGTAAAGCACCACGTCTGTCTCCACGCTCAACGAGTTACGCCCTGCAGTTCGACCTCGGCGAGCGAGGCGACTGCCTCAAAGCCGGCCCGGAGGTCGGCAATGATGTCGGCAATGTTTTCAATACCCACGCTCAGGCGCACCAGGCCCGGGGTAACGCCGGCGGCGACCCGCTCGTCCTCGGTGAGCTGTGCGTGGGTGGTGGAGGCCGGGTGGACTACCAACGAGCGGACGTCGCCGAGGTTCGCCACGTGGGAGTGCAGCTTCAGCGCATCGACGAATCCCTGGCCGGCCTCGAGGCCGCCGGAGATTTCGAACGCAACAATCGCACCGATGCCCTTGGGGCCGTACTTGCGGCCGCGTTCGAACCACTTGCTCGACTCGATGCCGGCGTAGTTGACCGACTCGACCTGCGGCTGCGCCTCGAGCCACTTGGCGACCTCCACGGCGTTGGAGACGTGGCGCTCGATGCGAAGCGACAGCGTCTCAAGGCCCTGGGCGATCAGGAACGCATTGAACGGGGAAACGGCGGAACCCAGGTCGCGCAGCAGCTGAACGCGGGCCTTGAGGATGTAGGCGAGGTTGGCGCCGAGGATGCCATTGACACCCAGGTCGCGGCCGAAGACCAGGCCGTTGTAGGACTCGTCCGGGGTGTTGAAGCCCGGGAACTTCTCAGGATCGGCGGCGAAGTCGAAGTTGCCCGAGTCCACGATGACGCCGGCGATCGCGGTGCCGTGGCCGCCGAGGTACTTGGTGGCCGAGTGGATCACGATGTCCGCACCCCATTCGATGGGACGCACCAGGTACGGGGTCGCAAGGGTGTTGTCGACGATCAAAGGCACGCCTGCCTCGTGGGCGATGGCCGAGATCGATTCGATGTCCAGGACGTCCTGGCGAGGGTTGGAGACAACTTCGCCGAACAGGGCCTTGGTGTTTGGCTTGATCGCCGCACGCCAGCCATCCAGGTCGTCGGGATCCGCAACAAAGGTGACCTCGATACCCAGCTTGCGCAGCGTGTGCTTGAACAGGTTCTGCGTTCCGCCGTAGAGGCTGGGGCTTGCCACGATGTGGTCCCCGGCCTCTGCGAGGTTCAGGATCGCGAAGGTCGTGGCTGCCTGGCCCGATGCCAGCAGCAGTGCGCCGACGCCACCCTCGAGGCTGGCAATGCGCTGCTCAACCGCGTCCTGGGTGGGGTTGCCGATGCGCGTGTAGATAGGCTCCAGCTCCTGGAGCGCGAAGCGCGCGGCGGCGCTTTCCGCGGTCGGGAACACAAAGGAGGTGGTTTGGTAGATCGGCAGGGCCCGCGCGCCGGTGGCGGCGTCCGGCTCCTGGCCCACGTGGATCTGACGAGTTTCGAATGACCAGTCGTTTGACATCGTTCTCCCCTTCGAGGAATCAAGGGGTATGCCCGTAGCCGACACCTGTGGCGTCGGATTCTACATAGGGGCATGCCCGCGCTTGTCCTGCGTCCTTGTGACGCAGGGCCTGGTCTTCACCCGGGGCACCCCACCGCGGTGGAGGGTTGCCGTCCAGCAAGCCGGGGCTTGTTGCTGGAACTCATGACCTTGTGAATCAGTCTGGCGCAAGGAAACGCGGGCGCGCAAGAACATCTCAAAATGTGACAATCCGGAAGTAGCGGGGCGCTGGCCCGATCCCGACCATGAAACCACCAGCCAAACTCAAGTTAGGCAACCCTAACTCGAGAGCCAGATCACATCGTGCCATGATGGGCACATGATGAGGTTGGACCATGTAACTTACGCTTGTGGACCCGACGGCCTCGCGGCAACTGCCGCTCGGATCGGCGCGGCCCTTGGACTCGAATCTGTAAAGGGCGGTATTCACCCACGATTTGGTACTCGCAATGTCATCTTCCCGTTGCAGAATGACCAGTACCTCGAAGTTGTCGAGGTACTGAACCACCCCGCATCGGACAAGGCACCGTTCGGTCAGGCCGTTCGTGCCCGTTCCGAACTTGGCGGCGGCTGGATGGGCTGGTGCGTTGCTGTTGATGACCTGGCACCGGTCGAGGCACGCCTGGGCCGTAGCTCGGTACCGGGAAACCGAAAGTTCCCGGATGGACAGGAACTGACCTGGCGCCAGATCGGCGTCAACGGCTTGATCGCCGATCCACAGGTCCCGTACCTGCTGCGTTGGGATGACGGGACGGAGAACCTGCACCCGTCGAAGGCACTGACCCCGGTTGGCAAGATTTCGTCGATCAGCATCGCCGGATCCAGCGAACGCGTCGCAGACTGGCTCGGACAGCCCGAGCAGTTGCCGGTCGGCGATGTCACGGTCAACTGGCAGGCACCCAACGGCACGCCGGGAATCCTCTCGGTCACCTTCGAAACCCCCAAGGGTTCGATCACGCTGTAGGGAATCACCCAAACAAACCAACGACCGCGGGGGGGGGGGGGGGGGGGGGGGGGGGGGGGGGGGGGGGGGCCCCCCCCCCCGCGGGGGGGGGGGGGGGCGGGGGGCCGCGCCCCCCCCCCCCCCCCCCCCCCCCCCCCCCCCCCCCCGCGGTTCTTTAACCCTGTTTCTGCCCCGGTCCGGCCAATCCCCCGCCGGCGACTCGCTGCATTTCGTCTCTCAAGACCTCAAAGTGCCGCACCACGATCGAGCCGATGGCCATGAAAATTCCGCCAACAAACAGAATCTGTTGGAGCGCATAGACGGCGCCTCCGATCACTTCCCCGGCCATGGGAACGGCGTCATACAGCCACAGGATCACGGCGTTGCTCATAAAGGAAAAGACCACACCAACAGCGGCCATGGCCAGTCCCAGTCTCAACATCTGTCGTGAACTCATGAGTATTGGCGTCTTCTCTCCATCTTCGGTGGGGCCTGTGGCTGATCGCCGGTCGGCGATCGCTAATCCTGTTCCGTGTGGGGATGCGATTGCGGTACCTGGCGGATTCCGGCCACGGCCGCCTCGGCCGAACGGACGACAAAGGACCCCACAAACAGGAACAGGCCACCGTAGAAGGTGCCTTGTTGCAACACGTAGACAACGGCGCCGGCCATGCCAAGTGGCAGTTCGAAGTCATTCTGGTTCATCGCCAGCCAATTCCAAATCGGCGAAACAATGATGTTAAAGAGAAGCCCGATGATGCCCAGAATCAAACCAACCCAAAACATTCTTTGTGAACTCATGGCTGCGGGCACGTGCTTCTCCTGACGAGGAACTCCCGAGCGTCGCTTTCGTCCGGGAAGTAGCGGGCTGACCGAAAATGGCTTTCACGTCAGCCTAGCAAGGGCTCAGACCCATACAAGTGATCACAAATACTGTGATCAAACCGTGTTTCTAGGAACCGACACCGATAGCGGATCCAAGCAGCGCGTAACCGACGAATCCGGCGACGTCCAGGAACGCATGCGCGATGACCAGCGGCATGACACGGCCCCTCCGTGAATACACGTAGCCGAAGACGACGCCCATCGCGACGTTGCCGACAAACGGACCGATGCCCTGGTAGAGGTGGTAGCTGCCGCGCAGCACCGCGCTGGTGAAAATGATCTGCCATTGGCCCCAGCCCAGACGCCCCAGCCGCTCGAAGAGGTAACCCACGACGATGACCTCTTCCAGGATCCCGTGCCGGACCGCCGAAAGGACCAGGACTGGAATGGTCCACCAATAGTCGTCGAGCGCGGCCGGGACGATGATCGTGGTCAGCCCCAGCGCTCGGCCCGCCGCATACACACCGAGCGTTCCAAGGCCCATGGCCAGGAACAGCCCGGCGCCCCACCCCAGGTCCCTGAATGGCTTCGCGAGGTCAAAACCCAGCCGGGCAAAGGGGTTGCCGCCGGGCAAGCGCCAGAGCAGGTAGAGCACCAGCATGACCGGCACCAGGGCAAAGAAGATGTCCAGGAGTTGGTAGGTGAGGTCGAAGTACTCGCGCTTGTTCAGCGAGTTGTTCAGCGACGTCGTCTGCGAACCCAGGGGTGCGCGGGTCATCTTGTCGATGAGGTTCACGATCGAGTAGATGCCCGATTGCCCCAGGGAAAGGCCCAGCACGATCAGCAGCTCGACCTTCAGGGCCCTGCGCGAGGCGCCTTCCGGATTGCCGGCCGGTGGCATCGCGGGTTCGATGGGTTGGCTTTGCTCCACAGACCTTTGATTCATGTTCCCGATCCTACTTCGTCGACCTGTAGCAACACCTTGAGGTTGACCTGCAAGGATGGTGCCGTGATCCGGAACCCTCTGCCACAGGAAATTGCCCTCGCCCAATCCCTTTATTCGGGCCCCGACTGGGAATCCGCCCATGTCAACGAGGGCGGCCAATTCCATGCGGTACTCGTCGCCGAAAACGAGGCGGTGCTGCGGATCAGCCGCA
Organism: Paeniglutamicibacter sp. NPDC012692; assembly: GCF_042901625.1. Lineage (NCBI taxonomy): Bacteria > Bacillati > Actinomycetota > Actinomycetes > Micrococcales > Micrococcaceae > Paeniglutamicibacter > Paeniglutamicibacter sp. NPDC012692. Next base: position 43,666 of record NZ_JBIBDE010000006.1, on the reverse strand, counting down.
CCCCTGAAGCCGGACGGCAGATGCAGCGGCGGGTGGACCTCGTGGAAGCTCTGGCGCCCCGGCTCGGTTTCGAGCTGCCGACGGCGCTGACCCCCGTGTGGCACGGCAGCGACCGCTCCGCGGTGGTCCAGCGTTACCTCCCGGGAAGCGCACATGCCCCGCACACGGGTGATGCCGCGGCGTTGCGGAGGCTGGTGGCGGAACTTGCGGGCATCGACGTCGCGCCGCTGGCCCACCTGCTGGCACAGCCCTTTGCGTTCAACGGCCCCTGGACGCCCGCGAAGACCGCCGCGACGCTGCGTGCGCTGCCCACGGGAATGCTCGCGGATGCGGAACTGGTCCTGGCGACCATCGCCGGCTTCGCCGCGATTCCACCGGCGCTTGTCCACGGCGACTTGGCCGGTCACAACGTGCATTGGCTGGAGAGCCGGCTCGTTGGCGTGCTGGATTGGGATCTGGCGGCGGCCTGGGATCCGGCCCTCAACAGCGCTTACCTGGGCCTCTGGCATGGAGAGGCGATGCTGGACCTGATTGCGCCGACCGCCCAGGAAGCGTGGAGGGCACGCGTGTGGCTCGGCGCCATGAGCCTGGAAAGCATCTACGACGTCCACCTGGCCAACGATCCCGCGCGGCTGGCGGCCATGGTTTCCAGGGTCTCCGGCCGAATCCGGCGCGCCGCGGCCTCGGCCCGGGGTTAGCGGCCTGGCAACGCCGCGGGGGCGATGATCACCGGGATGCCGGCCGATTCAAGCTCGTGCTTTTGCTCGGCGGTGATCCCCTCGTCGGTGATCAGTGCGTTGAACGTGGCCCGGGTCAGCGCCGCGAAGGCACTGTGCCCGATCTTGGAGGAATCGCACACCAGGTAGCTGCGCCGGGCCCGGCGGATCATGAGGTCGTTGATCGACGCCTCGAACTCGTCGGACACGGTGGGGCCGATGTGGGCCTCGAGCCCGTTGATGCCCACGAACGCGATGTCGAGGGTGACCTTTTCCAGCGCCTGTTCGGCGAAGGGGCCCACCAGTTCGTAGGACCGCGGGTTCAGCACTCCCCCGGTCACCATCACCTTGACGTGGGTTCGCACGGCCAGCGACGAGGCGATGTTCACGGCGTTGGTGACAACGGTGAACGTGGTCCGGCCGGACTCGTTGACCAGGTCGCGGCGCATTGCCAATTGGGTGGCGATGGCGCTGGAGGTGGTCCCGCCGGACAGCCCGACGACCATGTCCTGCTTCACCAGGCCGGCGGCGAGCACGGCGATCGCGTGCTTCTGCACCGCCGCCTCTTCCTTCTGGTAGCGCACCGGAAGGTCGTAGGCCACGGAGTTGCTGACCGCCCCTCCGTGGGTGCGCGAGAGCAGGGAGGCCGCAGCCAGCGAATCGAGGTCCCGCCGCGCGGTGGCCGGCGAGACCTCAAGGCGCCGCACTATTTCGTCGACCTCGATCTGCCCGAATTCGGAGAGAAGCTCCAGAATGGTGCCCTGTCGTTCTTCGCGTTTCATCGTGGATACCTTCCCGTCTTCCGGCTAGTGGCCGTGGTTGGAGTCATTGCAGGCATCCGGAGTGGAGCGCAAAAGCCTCGCGGATCCCTCCGCGGCGGAGGCCGTGATTCCTGGCAAGGCAGATGTGGACATGGGGTTTTACTTTACCGCTCCGGCGGTCAAACCGCCGATTAGTCGCTTCTCAATGAGCATGAACAGCGCAATCACCGGGATGATCGCGACGATCGAGACGCCGAAGACGTACTGCCACGCCGTCGAGTACTGGCCGACGAACTTGGTCAGGGCCACGGACAGCGGCTGGTTCTCCGCGGTGGAGAGGATGACCAGGGAGGCCGCGAACTCGTTCCAGCAGGACACGAACGTGAAGATCACCGCGGTGACGATTCCCGGCCACACCAGCGGCAGGTTGATCTTGAACAGCACCCGCAGCTTGCCGGCGCCGTCGATCTGGGCGGCCTCGTCGATTTCCTTGGGCACCGAAGCGAAGAAGGAGTGCATGATCCAGACCGCGAAGGCCAGGTTGAACGCCGCGTTGATCAGGATCATCGCCAGCCACGTGTCGTACAGGTCCATGGCCAGCATCTGCTTGAACAGGCCGGCGGTCAGCACGGCGGGCTGCAGCATCTGGGTGACGATCACCAGGAACATGAACGCCATCTTGCCGGGGAACTTGAAGCGCGCGGTGTAGTAGGCGGCGGGGGTGGCCACCAGCAGCACCAGCAGGGTGGCGCACAACGAGATCACGATGGTGGAAATGAGGTTGTAGGCCACGGGCGTTTCGGGGGTGTCCCACATCGTCATGTAGTTGGACCATTGGGCGCCCTCGCGCGGGAAGTAGCTGGGCGGGACGGCAAGGATCTCGGCGCGGGTCTTCAGCGAGCCGACGAACATCACGGCGTAGGGAACCATGAAAATTGCGGCGACTGCCAGTCCGGCGATCATGCGCCAGATGACGGTCTTGCGGGAGGCGCGGTCTTCGGTAGTCAGGATCGACATGGCTTTCCTAGACCTCCTTCATGGGCTTGACGGTCTTGACGTAAATGGCAACGATCACGATCACGATCGCGAAGTTCAGCACCGACAGTGCGGAGGAGATGTCCAGCCGCCTGTCGAATTGCAGGACCTTGAAGATGTAGGTCATCAGGGTGTCGGCGCTGTAGCCGGGGATCGACCCGGTGATGATCTTCAGGATCGGCAGGTTGTTGAACACGTTGATGATGTTGATCAGGACCGCCACGGCCAGGGCGCCGCGCAGCTGTGGCAGGATCACCGAGATGTAGGTGCGCCAGCGTCCGGCGCCGTCCATGCGCGCGGCTTCCAGCGTTTCGCTCGGCACCGCCTGGAGCCCGGCGAGGATCGTGTAGGTGGTGAACGGGATCGACACGAAGACGGCGATCACGATGGCGACGGCCATCGCCGGGACGGCGTTCTTGGTGAAGCCGAAGCCCTCGTCGAGCAGCCCGATGTCCACGAGGAACTTGTTGAAGATGCCGTAGTTGGGGTCCATGGCGTAGTAGAACACCGTGGTGGTCATGACGACCGAGGCTGCCCAGGGAACGATGACGGCCATGCGCACCAGGGTGCGTCCGGGGAACGGCTTGTTGAGGAACTGGGCCAGGGCCAGCGAGATGACAACGGTGAGCGTCACGACGACGACCACCCAGACCACGGTGTTCAGCAGGATGCGCGGCAGGTTCGGGTCGGCGAAGACCTTGGCGAAGTTGTCGAATCCGACGCCCTTGAGGTCGGTGCCGACCTGGGAGATCTTTCGGGTGGAGTTGTAGATCATGTACCCGGCGGGGAACACCACGATGGCAAAGATCAGCAGGATTGCCGGTCCGATCCAGGGCAGCGCGGCAAGGAACGATCCGCCTTCCTGGGCAGATGTGCGCTTTGCCAGGCGCTTCTGTGCTGTTGCGACGCTCATGGGGGTGCTCCTGCGTTACGGGGATTTACGGGTCTGTGGTCCAAGCAAAACGGGGCTCACCCTCGAGGTGGCGGTGAGCCCCGTTTCGCTTGTGTGGTTGATCGCTGCAGCGGGCGCCCCGTGGCGGGGCCAATGCGGCATCGATCGGTGGTGTTACTTGGCTGCGTCGGCCTTGGCCTGGATTTCCTTCAGGACATCGGTTGCCGACTTGCCCGTGGCAATCTGGCCCATCAGCGACTTGAACGCACCGTCGGTGGCGTTCCAGGCCGGGTTGGTGGTCGGGTAGAACACCGCGTTCGGCAGCATGTCCAGGAACGGCTTGAGGGTTTCGTCGCCGGCCATCTTCTCGGAGCCCGACTTGGTGGTCGGCAGGAAGCCTTCGGTGGTGACCCAGTTGGAGTAGACGTCGGCGGAGAAGAAGTAGTCCATGAACTTCTTGACAGCTGCGGCCTTGGAACCGTCGTTCTTGAAGGACATCAGGCGGTCGGCAACGCCGAGGGTCGCCGGGGCGCCGGTCTTGGTGGCAACCGGTGCGATGCCGTACTCAAGGGAAGGGTTCTCCTTCTTGATCTGGCCAACGGTCTGCGGCAGCGCGTATGCGAAGCCGATCTTGCCCTGGATGAAGGTGTTGAGCATCGGGGTGCGCTGGGTTGCGCCCGGATCCTTCTGGGTGACGCCGTCCTTGATCATCTTCTGCATGAAGTCGGCGGCCTCGAGGTTCACCGGGGTGTTGACCTCGATTGCCGTGGCGTTGCCGAAGTTGCCGCCGTTGCCGGCGAACCAGATCAGCGATTCGCCCTGTGCTTCCTCGTTGCCCAGGGGCATTCCATAGCCGGCGGACTTGGTCTTCTCGCTCACGGCCTTCGAGGCGTTGTAGAGCTCGTCCCAGGTCTTGGGAACGTCGGCGACGCCGGCGTCCTTCATGAGCGCCTTGTTGTAGAACAGCGCGCGGGCCGAGGCGATCAGCGGCAGGCCGTACTGGGTGCCGTCGACCTTCTCGTTGTCGGCGAAGGAAGGCTGGAAGTCGGCGATGGTTGCCTCGGAGGCAACGTCGGTGACCGGGGCCAGCAGGCCCTCGGCAGCGAACTCGGCGAATGCGCCGCCGTTGTAGATGTCCGGGGCCTTGTTGCCCTGGATCTTGGTCTTCAGCACACCCTCGATGTTTTCCCAGGACTGCATTTCAAGGTTGACCTTGACGTCGGTGTTCGCTGCCTCAAAGTCCTTGATGACCTTTTCCCACAGCGCCTTGGTGCCGTCGGAGTAGCTCGGAACCATCATGTCCAGGGTGGTGACGGCACCGGCCGATGCGCCGGCGGAGCCGCTGGCAGCGCCGGAGGTTGTTCCCCCGCTGAAACCGCAAGAGGTCAGCAACAGTGCTGCGGCGGCCGCGCCTGCGACTACTGCTCCTCGGAGATTGTGCTTCTTCATTGATCCTCGTTCCGTGAGGTCGACATCCGTGCATTGCACATACTGTCAACTCGGGCTGATGTTATGTGCTTTATTTACACCTAGAACGAGCAATAAAGTACATATGACTTGATTATGCTGTGACTGTCACCACAGGGTCAAGTGGAGCGGGTCACAAACCGGCTACATTTCCCCGCGAGTTCAAAACTTCGCGTTTAAGCATGATTTTCGAGGGTTCATTAGGCGCGATTCATCGCCGAACGGCACGATCACGGAATTGAGGCAGGCGTGCCCCGGCCGATGTTTCGGTCGGGGCACGAGCGTCGGACGAGCCTGGCTTAGAGGGCCTTGCCTGCAAAAAGCGTCAAGAGCCGAGCGGTCTCCTCGGCCATCGCGTCACGGCCGAGCGCCAGGTACTTGCGCGAATCCACCACCTCGGGGTTTTCCTCAAGGTACTGGCGGATGGCTCGGGTGAAGAAGCCGTTGAGGTGCGTGGAGACGTTGATCTTGGTCATGCCCGCGTTGATCGCGGAGACGATGTTCTCGTCGCTGACGCCCGAGGAACCGTGGAGCACCAACGGCACGTCCAGTGCCGCCCTGATGCGGGCGATCAAGTCGGTGTCCAGCGCAGCAGAACGGTCAAGCATGGCGTGGGAGGATCCCACCGCGACGGCCAGGGCGTCGACGCCCGTGGCGGCTACGAAGGAGAGCGCCTCCTCCGGATCCGTGCGCACACCCGGTGCATGGGCACCGTCCTTGCCGCCGATCTTGCCCAGCTCCGCCTCAACGTAGACGCCCGCTGCGTGGGCGTAGTCGGTCACGCGCTGGGTGGCCGCTACGTTTTGGTCGTAGTCCAGGTGCGCGCCGTCGAACATAATCGAGCCAAAGCCCAGGTCAACCGCAGCGCGTGCGAGGTCCTCGGATTCGGCGTGGTCGAGGTGGACGGCAACCGGAACGCCGGCGTTGCGGGCCGCGGCAAGCGTGGCCAGTGCGACGGGCTCAAGGCCTCCGTGGTAGCTCACGCAGTTCTCGGAGATCTGCAGGATCACCGGGGCCTGCGCCAGCTCGGCGCCGCGGATCAGCGCCTCGGCGCTCTCCAGGTGGATGACGTTGAAGGCGCCTTGGCCGGTGTTGGCGGCACGGGCGGCATTCATGATTTCAGCGGTGTTGACCAGGGGCACTGTGGGTGCGTCCTTTCAAGTGGAGGAGGCGTGCTGCCGGTGCGGCTAGCGCGCCGTGGAGGATGTAAGGATGAGCGCCTGGGCCAGGTCGGGGTGCGAAGGATGCAGCTCACCGGCCGTCGGCATGAGCACTGCGGAGGCGGACCAGGCCGCCGCCCGGGGGAGAATCACCGAATCGTGGTCCTCGCGCAGGTGCAGGCCCACGGCGATGGCGGCAACCACCGAATCGCCGGCGCCGGTGGGGTTGCCCACCAGGGGCTCGGGCAGGCGGGCGGAAGCCCATTGCCCGGGGGTTTCGGCGGCAAAATGGAGCAGCCCGTCCTCGCCGGCACTTGCATAGACGTGCTTGGCGCCGGCTTCTAGCAGGAATGCGGCGCCGGCCTCGAGCGAGTCGGTTCCGGTGATTTCCTGGAGCTCGTGGTGGTTGGGCTTGAGCACGGTGGCTCCGGCCCGCGCAGCGGCCAGCAGGGCGGGCCCGGAGGTGTCGATGATGCTGGGGATCCCTCGGCGTTCGGCCTCGCGCACGCACCACGGGTAGAAGTCCTCGTCGGCGCCCTCGGGCAGCGACCCGGAAGCGGCAAGGACCGTGACGCCTTGGTCCAGCAGCTTAACGATCTGCGCACGGATGGCGTCCCACTCCGCCGGATCCAGCGCACCGCCGCGTTCGTTGACCACGGTGGTGCGGCCGGTGGCGTGCTCGACCAGGGCGAAGCTACGCCGGGTCTCGGCGGCAACCTGGATCAGCGAGTGTTCGACTCCCGCCGCCTCCAGTTCCCGGGTGAACGCCTCCCCGTTGGGCCCGCCCACGGGTGCCAACGCGATGACGGGGACGCCCTGGGCATGGGCGACACGGGCAACGTTCAGGCCCTTGCCGCCGGCCCTGCGCAACGGGGCATCGACCCTGTTGGTCCCGCCGACATCCAGGACCTCAAGGCCGTACGTCTCGTCGACCGCGGGGTTCGGGGTAATCGTCAGGATCATGCCCCGGCCCCCCGCGCTTCCCTGGCCTTGAGGAAGGCGCCGCGCAAGCCGGCGTCCTCGCCCAGCTGCGCGGGGACGATGAGCGGTTCGCGGTGGTAGGAGAGCTTGCTTCGCACCGAGCGGCGCAGCGGTTCCAGCAGCGCTTCGCCGGCCTGGGCCAGTCCGCCGCCGATGATGACGACCTCGGGGGCGATCGAGGCACACAGCTGGGCGATCGAGAAGGCAACCGCCTCGATCGCTTCGTCCCAGATCCTTGCCGCAATCGGGTCTCCGGCGGTCATGGCCTCCAGCACCTCGCGGGCCCCGCGCACCTGCGTGCCGCTGGCCAGGGAGTACCGCTTGGCAATGGCGCCGGCGGAACCAATGGTCTCCAGGCACCCGTGCGCGCCGCAGGGGCATTCGAGCCCGCCGGGCACGGCCGAGTGGCCCAGCTCCCCCGCATACCCTCCGGCCGAAAGCGGGCGACCGTCGACAAAGAGCGCGGCGGCAATGCCCGTCCCGATGACGAGCATGACCGCGTTGCGGACCTTGGTTCCCAACGTGGCTCCGGCCCCGAATTGGAGTTCGGCCGCTCCGGCTGTGGACACGTCGTGGCCGAATCCCACGGGCAGGGAAAAGGCGTTGGACGCCATGTCCCGCAACGGGGCGTCGCGCCAGCCGAGGTTCGCGGAGAAAACGCCGAGCCCCTGCGCCTCGTCGACGATGCCGCAGACCAACAGGCCCACGGCCTCGGGCCGGACCAACGGCGTTTCCGCCAGGAGCTCGGCACCCAGGCCGTGGAGCTGCTCGACCAGCGACTCGGCCGGGTTGGGGGTGCCCCGGCGGGTCGGGACCCGCCGGATGCCCATCAGGTTTCCCGCGTCGTCGGCCAGCGCCGACTTGATGTCGGTGCCACCGACGTCAAAGAGCAGGTAGGGAGGATTCATGGTGTGCGGCACCCCGGTCGTTACTTAGGCGTCTTCGGTGAGGATGACGGAGCGCGTCAGGTTGCGCGGCGCGTCCGGGTTCATGCCGCGGGCGCGGGCGCGGTCCAGGGTGACGCGGTGGATGCGGGCCAGCTCGGCCAGCGGGTGCACCTCGTTGTTGATGTACAGGGCTCCGGTGCGAACCATGTCGCCGGCCAGGCCTTCGGGCTCGTTGCCCAGCATCCAGGTCACGCGGTTCGGGGCGGCGATGGAGATGGGGCCGTGGCGGTAGTCCATGGCCGGGTAGGACTCGGTCCAGCCCTGGACTGCTTCGCGCATCTTCAGCGCGGCCTCGTGGGCCAGGCCGACGGTCCAGCCGCGACCGAGGAAGGTGAACTGCTCGGCATCGATCAGTTCGGCGGGGGTCTCGGCGGTGACGGCGGCGCGGGCATCTGCCACGGCGTCGGTCAGGTCGACGCCGACGCTGGTGAGCAGGTAGGCAAGGGCGGTGGTGGCGAAGCGGGTCTGCACGACCGATTCCTCATCGGCGTACGGCAACTCCACGACCGCGTCGACCTTCCCGACGATCGGGGACGTGATGTCGCCGATGACGGCCACGGTCGGGATCGAGCCGTCCAGCTCGTCAAGCAGGGCGAGGACCTCGGAGGTGGTGCCCGAGCGGGTGATGGCCACGAGCACGTCGTAGTCGCGGGTCGCGATGAAGGCCTCGGATGCGGCGAAGGCATCCGTGACGCCCTTGCCGGACGCCTCGCGGGCCGTGGCGTAGGACTGCGCCATGAACCAGGAGGTGCCGCAGCCGACGACCGCCACGCGAGCGCCGTCGGCGGGCAACAGGTTCTCGGCCTTGGCCTGGGCGATTGCGCGGTCCCACATTTCCGGCTGCGAGGTGAGTTCGATGTCCATGTGGTAACCGAGCTGGGTGTTGTCGCTCAAGGCGGCCTCCTAGTGTGACCCCGGACACGCGGTCGCGTCGGGGAATGGCAAGATCTTCCCTACTATGATTGCTTATGATCGTTTCACTTGTCTAGCGATCATAAAAACTCGCCGTGGTTCGATTGCGAATCGACCGCAATTACCTCCCGCGGCGCCATCGGCATCCGGCACCCACGCAAATCTCCCCGAATCGTTAAACGGGAAAGCGCCAGCCGGCAGCAGCCGCACCGGTGACGGTGGGAGGCTGCGCCGGCTGGCGCTTTTCGCGGTTACTACCGGGAATTAGACGAGTGCTGCAAGAGCTGCATCGTAGTTCGGCTCGATGGTGATTTCCTCAACGATCTCGTTGTGGATCACCTCGCCGTCTTCGTTCAGGACGATGACGGCGCGGGCGAGCAGGCCGCGCAGCGGGCCCTCGACCTGGGTCAGGCCGAAGTCGGCACCGAAGTCGGAGCGGAAGACGGAGGTCGGAACGACGTTCTCGATGCCTTCTGCACCGCAGAAACGGCCCAGGGCGAACGGGAGGTCGGCGGAAACGCACACGACGGTGGTGTTATCCAGGCCGGCTGCAAGTTCGTTGAAGCGGCGAACCGAGGCGGCGCAGGTGCCGGTGTCCACGGACGGGAAGATGTTCAGCACTACGCGCTTGCCACGCAGGCCTTCGTTGGTGACATCACCGAGGTCGGTGCCGGTGAGGGCGAATTCGGGAGCCAGGGCGCCAACGGCCGGCAGCTCGCCGATGGTCTGGACGGGGGTTCCTTTGAATGCAGTAATAGCCATGCTCCTGTTTATCACGAAGGCGCTTGACGACACGAAGCAGTGACTAAAGTTTCCCGGCCACCAGGATCCCCGCCCGGAAGACGGGACCGGTGAGATTCATGCCCGGTCGGTACGCCAGGTGCGCAACGCTCGGCGCGTTCAGCAACTGGATGTCTGCCCGCTTGCCGACCTCGAGCGACCCCACCTTGGCCTCCACTCCCAAGGCCAGGGCTCCCCCGTAGGTGGCCGCGGTGATGGCTTCTTCGATGCTCAGGTGCATCTGCAATACGGCTGTGGCCACACAAAACGCCATCGACGAGGTGTACGAGGTGCCGGGGTTGCAGTTGGAGGCAAGGGCGATCTGCACGCCGGCGTCGATCAGCTCCCTGCCCGGTGCCAGCGGCTGGCGGGTGGACAGGTCGCAGGCCGGAAGACAGGTGGCAACGGTCCCCGCAATACCGGTGCGGGTTGCCGCATCCCAGTTCTTCCAGGAACCGGCGAGCGCCGTCACATCCGCGTCATCGAGGTAGTTCACGTGGTCGACGCTCTTGGCCCCGAATTCGACGGCCAGCTGCGTTCCCGGGCCCGGGCCCAGCTGGTTGCCGTGGACCCGCAGCCCCAGCCCGGCCTTGGCGCAGGCCTCGAGCACCTGGCGGGACTGGGCCTCGTTGAAGGCGCCGCGTTCACAGAAGACGTCGGCGAACTGCACGTAGGGAGCCACGCGTTCAAGCATTTCCCCGCAGACCAGGTCCGTGTACTCCTGTGCGTCCATCCCGGCGGGAACCAGGTGCGCGCCCAGGAACGTCACCTGGTCGGCCACGGTGGAGGCGATGCGGGCGTGGCGCGCCTCCTCCTCCACGCTGAGTCCGTAGCCGGTCTTGGTCTCCAGGTAGGTGGTGCCGCCGGCAAGGGCCTCTGCCGCCCTGCCCATGACCAGTCGGGTGAGGTCGTAGTCGCTGGCGGCGGTGGTGGCGGCCGTGGTGACGGCGATGCCGCCGGCAGCGTAGTCCTGTCCCGCCATGCGGGCGACGAACTCCTGGCTGCGGTCCCCGGCGAAGACCAGGTGCGTGTGCGAGTCGACCCAGCCCGGCAGCGCGGCCCGGTGGCCGGCGTCGACCACGGTGTCCGCTTCCGGGGCGTCGGCGAGCGGGCCGATCCAGGCGATGGTCTCACCCTCGACGAGGATTGCCGCGTCGCGGATGACCGACTGCGCAGCGTCGGCGGTGAAGACCTCGGACAGGTTGGTGATCAGCGTGGTGCTCATGAAAACTCCGGGTGGGTGTCGAAGAAGGCTGCGTACAGTGCTGCGGGATCGCCCAGCCGGGTGTGGATGCCGCTGACGGCCACCAGTTCCCCGTTGATGTGGACCTCGGCGATGTCCGCTGCGGTGGCGGTGAGCGAGAGCTGGGCGGGCCGGGATCCGGCGGTGCGGACCGAGTCGATGGCCACGACGATGTGGTCGTCGTTTTCCGGCAGGCCCAGCGAGCGCAGTCCGGCCTCGCGGGCGGCCGCGGAAATCTCCGTGGGCGAGAAGCGACCCCGCTGTCCGCTGCGCAGGCGCTCCCCGTGCTCCAGGGCGCGCTGCTCGAGGTAGGGGTCGAGCACCGCGTGCTGGTCGCTGCCCAGGCAGATGCTGGCACCCGCGTCGGCCAGCTCGCGGGCCGGGCCGATCCCGTCGCCCAGGTCGGCCTCCGTGGTGGGGCACATGACGATGCCGGCATTGCCGCCGCCCAGCGCCGCGATGTCGGCCTCGCTCAGGTGCGTGGCGTGCACCGCCGAGAGCCGCGCGTCAACCAGTCCGGAGCGTTCCAGCAACCCGGTGGGACTCAGCCCGTAGGCGTTGCGGCAGGCGTGGTTTTCCGCCGGCTGCTCGGAGAGGTGCACGTGCAGCGGCAGCGTGGGATCCAGCCGGGAGGCAATGAGTTCGAGGTCGGCCGGGGCCAGCGCGCGCACCGAGTGGATCGCGGCCCCCAGGGTGAGCAGGCCCGCCCCGGCGTCGAGTTCCTTGAACGCGATTGCCAGGCGGCCGTGGCGTTCGAGCCAGCCGGCGGCGGTGCCGTCGCTGAAGCGTTGCTGGGTCTCATCCAGCGGCAGCACCGAACCGTCGGCGGCCAACCCGCCCTGCAGGTAGCAGGTGTCCAGCAGGACCAGCCGGATGCCGGCGGCCAGCGCGGCTCGGCCCAGGGCGAGCTCCATGGCGTGCGGCTCCGTGTCGGATCCCTCCGCCCCGTAGGGCGTGCCGTCGTTTTGGTGGTGCAGGTAGTGGAACTCCCCCACGGCGCTGTACCCGGTGGCCACCATCTCCGCGAAGACCGCGGTGGCCAGTTGCTGGTACCCGGCGGGGGTCAGCGAGTGGGCCGCGGCGTACATGTGCTCGCGCCAGGTCCAGAAGGTGCCTGCTCCCCCGTCTGCCCCCTCGTGGGTGCGTCCGCGCAGGATCCGGTGGAAGGCGTGGGAATGCGCGTTGACGGGTGCGGAGACCCGGACGGTGTTGGCGGCGGCGCCGGATGAACAGCTCACAGCAGGTCCTCCAGGACGTCGGCGAGGGCGGCGACACCGGCATCGGCGTCGTCGTTTTCCACGTATTCCTCCGGCGAGTGGCTGATGCCGGAGGGGTTGCGCACGTAGATCATGCCGGAGGGCACCTCTGCGGCCAGCACGCCGGCGTCGTGCCCGGCGCCGGTGGGCAGCAGCGGGGCTCCGGGGATGAGCCGGTGCACGGACTGCTCCAGCGCGCGGGTCAGCGCCGGGTCGAAGTTCACGGTGCCGGAGAGGGATTCCTCGGTGAGCGTCACCGAGCAGCCCTCGAACGCGGCGATTTTCTGGGCCTGCCCGTGGATCTTCTCCACCAGCATGGCGGTGACGGCGTCGTCCGGGTGGCGCACGTCCAGCCAGAGGTCCACCCGGGAGGCGATCACGTTGGTGCCTCCGGGAACGGGTTCGAGCCGCCCGACCGTGGCCCGGGCGTCGGCCTGGGCACGCGCGACCTCGCGGACCTTGACGACCAGCTGGGCCGCGGCGACCATCGGGTCCGCCCGGTCGATCATCAGCGTGGTGCCCGCGTGGTTGCCCTGGCCGCTGAAGCTCAGCCGCCAGCGCCCGTGCCCCAGGATGGAGCTGCCGATCGCCACGGCCGGCCCGCGGCCCGCGGCGTCGGTGAATTCCTCGGCGTTCAGCCCGCGCCCCTGCTCCACGTGCAGCTCGATGAAGTCGCCGATCAGCGCCAGCGTCGCCTCGTCCCGGCCCATGAGCGCCGGGTCCAGCCCGTTGGCCGCGGCGACGTCGGCAAAGGTGTTCCCGGAGCCGTCGCGCAGGTTCAGCGCCTTGGCCGGGTCGATCGCACCGGTGAGCAGGCGCGAGCCCAGGCAGGCCACGCCGAAGCGCGAGCCCTCTTCCTCCGGGAACACGGTGAGCGCCAGCGCCCGGTTGCGTTGCAGCTCGCCGCCGGCCTCGCGTGCCGCGAGCACGTCGAAGGCGGCCAGCGCGCTGGCCACGCCCAGCGGCCCGTCGAAGGCGCCGCCTCCCGGGACCGAGTCCAGGTGGGAGCCGGTGACCAGGGCGCCGCGGCGGGATACCGCGTCCTTGGCGGAACCCGGCAGGTCCCACCAGGCCCAGATGATGCCGTTGGCGTCGGTGGAGACCTCGAGCCCGCGGGCCCGGGCCTCGGCGACGAACCATTCGCGCAGCGTGATTTCCGCCGGCGAGTACACGGGGCGCGAGTATCCGCCGCGCTTGGCGTCCCGCCCCTCGTCGCTGATCGCTGCCATCAGGGAATTTACTGTGCTCACTGGCTGGTCGTCTCTTTCGTCTCTCACGCGCCGGTCTTCGACGGGCGCGGGGTGTTCTTCGGCGGGCTGGCGGATGCAACGACGTGCGGGCGTGGCCGTTGCTGCGCCCGCACGTCGTTGCTGCCGGGCCGTCTTGCCCGGCGGTGGTGTTCGGCTTGCTTCTCGCTGCCCGATGTTACTCGGACATCGGGATGCGCACGCCGCGCTCGTGCGCGACCTCGATGGCGCGCTCGTAGCCGGCGTCCACGTGGCGGATCACGCCCATGCCCGGGTCGTTGGTCAGCAGCGCCTCGAGCTTGGCGGCGGCCAGCTCGGTGCCGTCGGCCAGGGATACCTGTCCGGCGTGGATGGAACGGCCGATGCCGACGCCGCCGCCGTGGTGGATCGAGACCCAGGTGGCGCCGGAGCTGGTGGCGGTCAGGGCGTTGAGCAGCGGCCAGTCGGCGATGGCGTCCGAGCCATCCTTCATGGATTCGGTCTCGCGGTACGGGGAGGCCACCGAGCCCGAGTCGAGGTGGTCGCGGCCGATCACGATCGGCGCGGAGACCTTGCCCTCGGCAACCAGCTTGTTGAACAGCACGCCGGCCTTGGCGCGGTCGCCGTAGCCCAGCCAGCAGATGCGGGCCGGCAGGCCCTCGAACTCGACGTGCTCCTGGGCGGCGTCGAGCCAGCGGTGCAGGTGCTCGTTCTCCGGGAAGAGCTCCTTGAGCGCCTCGTCGGTGACGCGGATGTCCTCCGGGTCGCCGGAGAGCGCCACCCAGCGGAACGGGCCGAGGCCCTCGCAGAAGAGCGGGCGGATGTAGGCCGGGACGAAGCCCGGGAATTCGAACGCGCGGTCGTAGCCGCCCTGGCGGGCCTCGTCGCGGATGGAGTTGCCGTAGTCGAAGACCTCGGCGCCGATGTCCTGGAAGCCGACCATCGCCTCGACGTGGCGGGCCATGGAGACCTGGGCCTTCTTGGTGAAGCCCACCGGATCGGCCTGGGCCTCGGCGTCCCACTGTTCCAGCGTGTATTCGACCGGCAGGTAGCTCAGCGGGTCGTGCGCGGAAGTCTGGTCGGTGACGATGTCGATGGCGACCTCGCCGGCCTTCTGGCGGCGCAGCAGTTCCGGGAAGACCTCTGCGGCGTTGCCCACGTAGCCGACCGAGAGCGCGCGGCCCTCGTTCTTCGCGGCGGTGACCTTGGCGATTGCCGCATCCAGGTCCAGTTCCACGTCGTCCAGGTAGCGCTTGCCCAGACGGCGGCGCAGGCGGTCCTCGGAGACGTCGACGATCAGGCAGGCGCCGCCGTTCAGGGTGACGGCCAGCGGCTGGGCGCCGCCCATGCCGCCGCAGCCGCCGGTCAGCGTCAGGGTGCCGGCGAGCGTGCCGTTGAAGCGCTTCACGCCGATCGCGGCGAAGGTCTCATAGGTGCCCTGCAGGATGCCCTGGGTGCCGATGTAGATCCAGGAACCGGCCGTCATCTGGCCGTACATCATCAGGCCCTCGGCCTCCAGCTTGCGGAACTCGGGCCAGGTGGCCCAATCGCCGACCAGGTTGGAGTTGGCGATCAGCACGCGCGGCGCCCACTTGTTGGTGCGGAAGACACCGACCGGCTTGCCCGACTGGATCAGCAGGGTCTCGTCCTCTTCCAGGTCCGTCAGCGTCTTGATGATCGCATCGTAGGCCTCCCACGAGCGGGCCGCACGTCCGGTGCCGCCGTAGACAACCAGGTCCTCGGGGCGCTCGGCGACCTCCGGGTCGAGGTTGTTCATCAGCATGCGCAGCGGGGCCTCGGTGGCCCATGACTTTGCGGTCAACGTGGTGCCGCGCGGGGCTCGGATGACGCGAGTGGGATCGTGCTGGGTGAAGCTCATGGATCTGTTCTCCTGGTCCTGGTGTTGCTGGATGGGTGCTTGTCTTGCTGCTTACTGGTGGTTGGTGAGTGCCGGTTGCTGCTCGCCGGGTGTTGCCGTTTGGTTCGCGGAAGGGTTCGCCGCGTCGGCCCCGAAGAGCGCGCGTGCCTCGGCGGCAACCAGCCCTCCGATGCGCGCGATCCCCTCGGGGGTCATGCGGTAGCTCGGAGCCACCACCGAGATGGCGGCCACCGGGCCGGTGTGGTCGATGGCGCCGGGCGCGCCCGGCTGCCGGAGCGGGGCGGCGATGGCCGTGACGTCTTCCTCGACGCCGCGATCGGAAACCGCGTAGCCGCTTTCGGGGGTCTGCCCTGCAAAGACCACGCCGAGGCTGGATCCCTCCAGCGGCACGCTGCGGCCCACCCACGAGGCGTGGCGCACCGAGTGGGTGCCCTCCGCGATGGCCAGGTAGACCGCATGGTCGTTTCCGGTGCCGTGGTGTCCGCGCACCGAAAGGTAGGCCGACTCCCCCGTGGCATCCACCAGGCGCTGCAAGGCCGGTGCCGCCAAGTGGATCAAGGACTCGTGGCTCAGCGCCTGCGCGCCGAGCTGGACCAGCCGGAGGCCGGGGCGGTATTCGCCGTCCTCGTCCTTGCGGACAAATCCGCTGTTTTCCAGGGTGCGCAGCAGGCGCAACGCCGTTGAAGCGGAAAGTTCCGTCTCACGGGCGACCCCGGCCAGGGAGACCGCACCGGCGTCACATACTGCTCCCAAGAGTTGCAGTGCACGTTCCACGGTCCTGGTCGCTGGTTCAGCCACGGGGATATCCTCCACTAAAGATGTTTCTGGGTGTACTTGTTCGCGAGTGCTTTTTGCACCTTTGAACCAATCCGCACCGGCCGAGGGGTTGCCCCGAACCGGCTTATGCGTTTCACTTATTGAAACGCTAATTTCACCCATTGGCAAGAGCGGGGCAAATTTTGACTCGCACAAAACCACAGGTACCTGAACTCAAGAAGGAAAGCACATGAACGCCAGCATCACCCTCTCCACCGGTGCAGTCACCGTCTCGACCGGCGCATTGCTTCCGCGCGAAGTCGTCAACGTCGCCCGCCACCTCGCCCCGGTCGAGCTCTCCGCCGAATCGCTGGCCGCCATGGAGGAATCCCGCGCCGTCATCGACGCCCTGGTTACCGACACCGTCCCGCACTACGGCGTCTCCACCGGGTTCGGCGCCCTGGCCACCAAGCAGATCCCGATCGAGCTGCGCGCCCAGCTGCAGCGTTCGCTGATCCGCTCGCACGCGGCCTCCTCCGGCGCCGAGGTTTCCCGCGAGGTCATCCGCGGCCTGATGCTCAACCGCCTTTCCACCATGGCCACCGGCCGCACCGGCGTGCGCCCTGTCGTTGCCAGGACCTACGCCGCGCTGCTGAACGCACAGATCACCCCAGTCGTGGGCGAGTACGGCTCGCTGGGCTGCTCCGGCGACCTGGCCCCGCTCTCGCACTGCGCCCTGGCCGTCATGGGCGAGGGCAAGGTCCGCAACGCCGCCGGCGAACTCGTCGACGCCGCCGAGGCCCTTGCCGCGGCCGGCATCGAGCCCGTCGTGCTGGCCGAAAAGGAAGGACTGGCGCTGATCAACGGCACCGACGGCATGCTCGGCATGCTGCTGATGGCCGCGTCCGACCTGCGCGATCTGATCAGCATCGCCGACCTTTCCGCCGCGATGAGCGTCGAGGGCCTGCTGGGCACCGACGATGTCTTCGCCCCCGACCTGCACGCACTGCGCCCGCACCCGGGCCAGATCGACTCCGCGGCCAACATGCGCACCGTGCTCGCCGGCTCCGCACTGCTGGCCGAACAGAAGGCCGGGGCGCACAAGTTCACCCGCGTGCAGGACGCCTATTCCCTCCGTTGCGCCCCGCAGGTGCACGGCGCGGTGCGTGCCACGCTTGCCCACGCCGAAAACGTCGCCTCCATCGAGCTGGCCTCGGCCATCGACAACCCGGTCGTCACCCCCGACGGCCGCGTCGAATCCAACGGCAACTTCCACGGCGCCCCGATGGGTTACGTGCTGGACTTCCTGGCCATCGCGGTCGCCGACCTCGCCTCCATCTCCGAGCGCCGCACCGACCGTTTCCTGGACACCGCCCGCAGCCACGGCCTGAACGCCTTCCTGGCCGACGACCCGGGAGTCGACTCCGGGCACATGATCGCCCAGTACACGGCCGCTGGCATCGTTTCCGAGCTCAAGCGTCTGGCCGTCCCGGCCTCCGTGGATTCCATCCCGTCCTCCGCCATGCAGGAAGACCACGTCTCCATGGGCTGGCACGCAGGCCTCAAGCTGCGCAAGGCCATCGACGGGCTGGCCCGCGTGCTGGCCATCGAGCTGCTCACCAGCGCCCGGGCCCTGGACATGCGTGACGGCGGCCTGGCGTCCACCAAGTCCTCGCCCGTCATCACCTCGGTGCGCGAAGCAATCCGCACTAAGGTTGAGGGTCCGGGAACCGACCGTTTCATCTCCCCCGAGATCGAGTCCGTGTTCGAGCTGGTCACCGACGGTTCGCTGCTGGCGGCCGCAAACTCGGTGCTCGCGGCCCCGCTGGCCTAGCCTCCTCCGCAAACCAACGAAGGACCACCCCCAATGGATGCCTCACAGCACCTGCCCCTGCACCCCGGCGCCGTCATCGCCTATTCCGGGATCAGTCCCGCACCCTGGCGCAACGGCGGCGGGGTGACCCGGCAGATCGCCTCGGGGAAGTTGGACGTCGCCGGGTCCCTTGAATCCGTACCCGGCGACGATTGGGACTGGCGGCTGAGCATTGCCGATGTGGAAAGCGAGGGGCCCTTCTCGTCATTCGCCGGCATGACCCGGATCCTGACCATCCTCGAGGGCGAAGGTCTGGCGATCACCATCGACGGGGTCGCGCGGCGGCTGGGCAGGTACACACCGCTGCGCTTCGACGGCGGAGCCACCACCAGTGCCACGCTGCCCGCCGGGCCGATCAGGGACTTCAACCTGATCACCCGCACCGGAACGGTCTACGGACAGGTAGACCTCGTCGAACTGTCGCCGGAGCACCCGCGGAAGCTTGCCGCGGGCCAGCTTGGCGTCCTGCTTCAGGGCCGGGCGCGGTTGCAGGATGGCGATGCCGGCGAGCGCTCCTTGGAGCGCTACGACACCGTCGTGGGCGGCGGGGAACCGTCTCCCGCCATCAGCGGCAGCGGACTCTTGGCCGTGGTCTCCCTGGAGCCAGGCAGCGCATAGCGGCATCCGTCCTTCCATCAATCCGGCTCATGGCTGCTCTCATTGGACCGGGCCCCCGCTTTTCGCGGACGTGCCACCGGCACGGATAATGGGAGGCATGCCGTTTTCCGCCCTTCTTGGTTTCGCCGGGCTCTCGCTGGTCATTGTTCTTGCACCCGGTCCCGACACGTTTCTGCTGCTTCGCTACGCCCTGAACCGTCCCCGCAACGGCGTCGCGGCCGCGCTGGGCATGATGGTTTCGATCATGCTCTGGGCGGCCCTTGCCGGACTTGGCGTGGCCGCCTTGCTGCAGACGTACCCGGCCATCCACCAGGGAATCGCCGTTGTCGGCGGCTTGTACCTGCTCTACCTGGGGCTCGGTTCCTTCGTCAAGGCACGGTTCCTGGCCGGGGCCACCGCTGCGACGGCACGAACCACCAGCAGGTCCATCACCGCCGCGGGCACCACGGAATTCACGCTCATGCAGTCGGTCCGCGCGGGGGCGCTCTCCTCGGCCTTGAACCCCAAGCTCGGCCTGCTGTTTCTGGCCCTGATGCCACCGTTCATTCCCGCCGGCTCCAACATGCTGGTTTCCGCGTTGACACTCGGCGCCGTGTTCGCGGTGATCGGCTTCGCCTACTTCATGGTCCTGACCTTCATCGCGGCCCGGGCCATGGCCTGGTTCAAGAGTCCGGCGGTCAGCATCTGGCTGGAGCGCGTGTCCTCCGCCGCACTGGCCGTCATGGGTGCCGTGGTGCTCGTCGGGGCATTCGTTTCCCACTAGGATCCCCCATCAGGCAGGCCGCCGGCGTTCCGCGACCACTGCGGATCCCATATCCCGTCCCCGGACCGGGACAAAGGACAGGAAGCGGGATCGCCCAAGATCGCGGTTTCACAAGTGCTTCCCGAAAAACTCTGCGAATGTCTTTAGAGCAGTGCATGCCCTAATAATGGTTGACATGCCGATCTCCACCCTTCTTGGTTTCGCCGGTATTGCGCTCGTTGTTGTTCTTACGCCGGGTCCCGATACCTTTCTGCTGCTTCGCTACGCCCTCAACCGACCGCGCAACGGCGTGGCAGCCGCCGCTGGCATGATGGTCTCGATCATGGGCTGGGCGGCACTGGCCGGCATCGGTGTCGCGGCGTTGCTGAAGACCTACCCGGCGATCCACCGGGGCATCGCGGTTGTCGGCGGACTGTACCTGCTGTACCTCGGACTTGGAACCCTGATCAAGGCCCGATTCCTGGCCGGCGCTTCCGCCGCCACGGCCCGGACCGCCACGCGCTCCATTGCCTCCGGCACCGGGGAATTCACGATCCCGCAATCGTTCCGGGCCGGCATGCTGTCCTCGGCGCTGAACCCCAAGCTCGGCTTGCTGTTCCTGGCCCTGATGCCGCCCTTCATCCCGGCCGGTTCCAACCTGTTGACCTCTGCGCTGCTGCTCGGTCTGGTGTACACCGTGATTGGCTTCGCCTACCTCATGGCCCTCACATTCGTCGCCGCCCGTGCCGTGGCCTGGTTCAAAAGCCCGACCGTCGGCATCTGGCTGGAACGAATCTCCTCCGGCGCGCTGGCCATCATGGGCGTCGTGGTGCTCATCGGCGCGTGCATTTCCAACTAAGCTCGTCACATGAATAATCCCACGCTGGCAACCGGCGCGATCATTCCCCTTGCAAACGCGCCCAAGAAGATGTGGGGGCAAGCCCAAGGCCAGGTCCGCGATATCGCCGCGGGCAACCTCGACGCCGACGGCACACTGGTTCCCGCAACTTCCGAGGACTGGGACTGGCGCTTGAGCGTCGCTTCCATCGAGAAGGCAGGCGATTTCACGCCGTATGACGGGTTCGACCGGACGTTGACGGTGATCGCCGGCGAATTGCTCGAGCTCAGCATCGACGGAAGCAAGCAGGCCGTGGAGCTATTCCGCCCGTTGAAGTTCCATGGCGGCAGCGCCACCAGCGCGGCCCTGCCCACCGGTGAGGTGCTGGCCTTGAACTTGATCACCCGCACCGGCGCCGTGCGCGGCAACGTCCGGATCGTCGAACTTTCGAGGAAGCGCGAGCAGCACCTCTTCGGCTCACAGTTCGGAGTCTTGCTCCAGGGCAAGGCCGTGGTCATCCAGGCCGAATCCGAACGCGCGGTTGAACTGCGCGACACCGTCGTTGGCGGCGAGGACGATTCGCCGCGCATCAGCGGCCGCGGGTTCATGGCTGTTGTTTCCCTCGACCTGCCCTGATATTTCCTGCGGGAACCCGAGCGCACCCACCGCTGTCCGCACTCGCCGGGGAGCCGCAGTCCAGCCGGGATTGCGTGGTTTGGCTCGCTCGACCCGAAAGGCCAACTCGGCGTTTTTCCTCTTTCCTAACTCCTGCGACGACTGCGCCAATTTCGGCGGAGGGCCGGTCTTGGCCGAGTTTCGCGGTCGCCTCGTTTTTGATGATCAGTTGGTTGCCCAGGACGTCCTTCGTCCGGCCGGAGATGAAGCGTTCGCGCCCGCCTTGGCGTGTTCGGATCCGGATTCATTCAGGTTGCCCGGCGACCAGACCTGCCTACCAGCCGCGACCGGGGAAACGGTTGAACCGGCCGACTTTTCGGTCGGTTCAACCGTGCTGTTCATCTACGCGCTGATAGTGCGTCAAGATCGCGTCGAACCACCGGAGTGGTCGCTTGTCGCCGGGGCAAAAGGATGCACTCGGGAATCGTGCGAGTTCCGCGACCTTTCGGCGGACTATGCGGACATCGGATTCCGCGTCAACGGGCACTCAAGCCAAAACACCGAATGCCGGTGAGAGGCCGCAGTTCGTTTGCAGGATTCTCGCTCGCTGCCGCTGGGCCTGCCGATGTTCAGGTTCGAAGGTGACCTGCTCCATGTGCGAAGCACCCTCGTCGTCAGGAACGGCACGATCACGCACGCATACATAGGCATCACCGAGGCGGCGTCACACCCACGGATGCTCCTCGTGCAGCTCCAAGTCG
This sequence comes from Paeniglutamicibacter sp. NPDC012692, assembly GCF_042901625.1. NCBI lineage: Bacteria > Bacillati > Actinomycetota > Actinomycetes > Micrococcales > Micrococcaceae > Paeniglutamicibacter > Paeniglutamicibacter sp. NPDC012692. The sequence goes on along the minus strand of NZ_JBIBDE010000006.1, from coordinate 22,208 downwards.
GCCACCGCTCCTCAAATCTAGTGCGGCGGCAAAGCATCGCCCGTGCCCGCCCCGCTTCAGGGCATCGTCCGGCCTCCCGCCAGCGATCGCTTCCGTGAAATCGCCCGAAGCGCCGTAGCACCGACCTTGCCAGGAGCACGCCTTTGCGCGAGTCAGTTCCCCGCGGGGATTCCCATGGCATGAAACCCGTATTTTATGCAATAGTTTCCGACCCGTTGCTCAGACACGGCACCGGCGGCTTCACGCCCCGTTCCGGACTCTTCTTCTGCCAGTTTTGAACCCGTTTTGGTCCGGTTCGGCTACCACGCGCTTTTTTCAAAATGCCTGTCATACTCCGCAACCGCGGGTCACCTACCAGTGTTGCGCATGTAACAATCGAAAATTTCCGGAGTCGCCGCAGACAACACTGGGCTCTTGCATGCATGGCAGATGAAACACCCCGACTCCGAATGAGTACCGGACCAAAAATGGGCGCAAACCCCTTGTGAACCACATTTTCGCTTGTCCCATAAGGGTGCCTGAAAACCGTGTGTTTTCCGGTTTCATCCGGCCCCATTCCCGGATGCAACCTCCCTGTCGGGAACCGAGGTCGGTGTTGTATACAGTCAATCGCTTTACGCCAATAGTGAGATGCACGACACGGCCATTTGGCGTACACGCGCTGTTCACTGAATCACACTATGTTGGCGGAACTTGATGATGGAAACGTCGAACTCGAACCAGTCGATCTGTGGCACCCGCTGCGGATGGCATTCGGGGGAGGTTGGCCTTCACCTGGTTGCCGTACTTCCGGTGCATCCGTCCAGAAACGGAAGGCACCGCCGTTCGGCAGTTCGGAATTGCCTGCCTCCGCAAGATTCGGTGTTCTCCCAATGGAAGGAGTATGACATTGACCGCACGTGCGAACAAAGCCACTAAAAAGATCGGCCAGCCGAGTCAGATTACAAAGAATGTGGCTAAATCCACGGCTTCCAAGAACACGGTTGAGGGAGGCTCGACCTCGGCAAAAACCGCAGCGGCCTCCGCGACGGTGTCCGCATCCTCCCGTGAAATTAACGAAGTAGCGGCCAAGGAAGTAACGACGAAACCCGCCGTGACGGCACCAACAGCAGCAAAGACATCAATTTCGGCAAACAAGGCCACGATTTCTTCCTCGACCCAAGCCCCGGCCGCGAAACCCGCGGCGAAGGCAACGGACACCGCAACCAAGACAGGCATGTCAGCCACTATGACCACGACGGAAAAGCCGGCCACTGCATCCACAGCCGCAACCTCTCCCTCGATCCAAGCCAGCGCCGCGAAACCCGCAGCCAAGACTGGCACTGCAACCACTGCGACCGCGACGACATCCGCAACGGTAAAGACGGCCGCCGCATCTAATACCACGGCCCAGGCCTCCGCCGCGAAGACCCCGGTGAAGGCCACCGAGCCCACGACGAAAACAGCTGCAGCAGCAACCACGTCCACTTCGGAAAAGCCGACCACTGCGAAGCCGGCCACCGTTTCCATCAAGCCGACCGCGGCTACCCCGGCCCAGGCTCCCGCCGCGAAGATCCCGGCGAAAGCAACAGACACCGCAACCAAGACGGGCGCAACAGCGACTGCGTCCACCACTGACAAGCCTGCAGCTGCCAAGCCGGCCATCGTTGCCACCAAGCCGACCGCGGCTACCACCACCCCTTCCCAATCCGCCCCGGCTACGGTAGCGAAACCGGCAGTGAAAACCGCTGACGTCGCGCCCAAGACGGCGACCGTGCAAAAGCCTGCCGCATCGGCGGAAAAGCCGGCTTCGGTTTCGACCCCAACCGCCCAGGCACCGGCGGCCAAGGCCGCGACCAAGCCTGCAGCGGTAGCCAAGACAGGCGTCGCAGCCACCGCCTCACCGGCTGAAAAGCGTGTCGCCGATGAGCCGACGCCGCGCGCCACCCCGACCGGCCCCGAAGCACCCGAGGCAACCATCGGCACCGATGCGGCCTTCGCATCGACGGCACCGGCGATCACCTACCCGCAGGAGCTGCGCAACATCTCCGAGGTCCGCCACTTCTTCCGCACCAACGACGTGCCGATCTTCTTCATCGGCGCAACCCCGTTCAACCTGCTGGGGCTGGACCGCTGGGTGCGGAACTTCACCTACATCAGCTACTACAACGCCTGGGACGGGGCCCACCCGCGGGTCTTCACCCCCGCGCACAAGCCGTACCGCGAATTCGAATCGGGCGAGGAGATCAACAACTGGCTGTTGCTCAACGCCGAGGTCCGGGCCCGCATGGCCAGGGGCCTGCGCCCGGGCATTCGGCCGAAGGTCGCCATGGTCTTCTTCAACGAGGAAACCGAGCAGATCTGCAACGAGCTGGGATACGACCTGATCCTGCCGTCGGCCGAGCTGCGCCACCGGCTGGATTCCAAGATCATCACCACCCAGCTCGGCAACGAGGCCGGCGCGCCTTCCGTGCCGAACGTCCTGACCAAGGGAAGCGACTGGAAGACCCTGCGCAAGGAGGTCGACAAGGCCGGGCTCGGGGACGAACTGGTGATCCAGACCCCCTACGGGGATTCGGGCAAGACCACGTTCTTCATTGCCAACGAGGCCGAGTGGGACAAGCACGCCGCGGAGATCGTCGGCCAGGAGATCAAGGTCATGCGCCGGATCAACAACCTGGCCGTGGCCGTCGAGGCCGTGCTGACGCGCTCGGGCACCGTGGTGGGCCCGTTCCTCGCCGAGCTGGCCGGCCACCAGGACCTCACCCCGTACCCGGGTGGCTGGTGCGGCAATGAAATGCACCCAGACGTCCTCACCGCCTCGCAGCGAGCCCGCGCCATGGACCTGGTCCAGCGCATGGGCGACCGTTTGGTCGTGGAGGGCTACCGCGGCTTCTTCGAGGTCGACGTGCTCGTGGACCTGGACACCGACGAGGTCTACCTGGGCGAACTGAACCCGCGCATTTCCGGGGCCAGCGCCATCACCAACGTGACCGCCGGAGCCTACGCCGACGTTCCGCTGTTCCTCTTCCACCTGCTCGAATACATGGACGTGGACTTCGACCTGGACGTCAACGAGATCAACGAGCGCTGGGAGGCGCTCTCGGGCGCCGACGTGTGGAGCCACATGATCATCAAGGAAACCTCGGACCGGGTCGAGCTGCTCACCGCCACCCCGGCCACCGGCCTGTACTACCTGGACGCCAACGGCGCCCTGGTCTTCAGCGGGGCCGCCCTGGACTGGCACCTGCTGCAGAACGAGTCGGAGGCGTTCTTCCTGCGCGTCTACGGTCCCGGCGACTACCGCTGGAAGGGTGCCGACCTGGGCATCCTGATCACCAAGGGCCGGCTGCAGATCGACCGGAACGGGACCTCGCAGCTGAGCATCAGGGCCAAGCACTTCATCGACTGCATCAGGGCCGGGTTCGTCGGTCTGCCTTTGGATGGGGCGGTGACGGCCGACTATGCCGTGGGTGCCGGGGTTAAAACCCCGGGGTAGGGCCCGGAGCAAACAACGCCGCAAGACTGCGGCAATGAACAGGCTGCATGCTAGCAGCAACGAAAGCGCCGTGGCGGTGCAGCAGCGCAATGCTGCACCGCTGTGGCCACGGAACGGAGCGTTAGTGGACGGTACGAACCTGGATCACCTCCCGCCAGGGGTGGACATGAAAAATTGGCAAATGCCCGAGAACCTTCGTTGGTCCTTTCAGCACATTGCCGATTTCCTGCCCACCGCGGTGATCTCTCGGGGGCAGGGGTTGGCGGTGGCGCTGCCCGCCGCCCACCGCGACCTGGATTCAATCACGGTGCCCGGCACCGAGCCGGACGTTCCGGACGTGACGGAATTGGGCGTGGGTCCGGACTCAAGCGTGCGCTCGGTCATGGGGTCCACCGACACAGACGGGTGGATGGTGCTGCACCGCGGAAGGGTGCTCACCGAGCAGTACTTCGGTGAGATGAAGGCAGATACCTCGCACCTGCTGATGTCGGTGAGCAAGTCGCTCATCGGCGCGGTCGCCGGGGCGCTCACCGATTCCGGGGTGCTAAGTCCCGAAAAGCCGCTGACCGCGTATGTGCCGGAACTGGCCGATACCGGCTATGCGGGTGCCACGGTGCGCGACCTGCTGGACATGCGCTCGGGCATCGCGTTTTCCGAGAACTACCTTGATCCGTTCGCCGAGGTGCGGATGCTGGAGGAGGCGATCGGCTGGGCACCGCCGGCCGCTCCCGGACCCACCGGCCTGTACCCGTACCTGATGACGCTGCGGCAAAAGACCGCCCACGGCGAGGCCTTCGAGTACCGTTCCTGCGAGGCCGACATGCTGGGGTGGATCTGCGAGGCTGCCGCCGGGGAGTCTATGCCCACGCTGATGTCCCGCGTGTTGTGGGGCAAGATCGGTGCCGAAGCCGATGCCACGATCGGCATCGACCAGTTCGGGACCGGGATGTTCGACGGCGGGATCAACGCCACGTTGCGCGACCTCGCCCGTTTCGGGTCCCTGTTCCTGGATGGCGGCCGCGCGCTCAACGGCGAGCGGGTGCTCTCCGAGGACTGGGTCGGGCAAACCCTCGCGGGGGCGCCGGATTCCCGTGAGGCCTTCGCCAACAGCCCGGGCGACAACCGGATGCCCGGCGGGATGTACCGCAACCAGATGTGGTTCCCGTACGAGGGCAACGACGTGCTGCTCTGCCTGGGCATCCACGGGCAGATGATCTACATCAACCGGTCCGCAAAGATGGTGGGGGTGAAGCTGTCCAGCTGGCCGCTGCCGCAGGACGCCGCCAAGCTCTTTGCCACCCTGCGGGCCTTCGACTCGATCGCTGCAACGCTGCAATGAGCGGTCCCTTTTGTACCCCACGGGCGGTTGGCCAACTCCTTCCGACCCGCCCGTGGGTGGTCGTCGCCCGTTCCCGGCGATCCCGAATCTTGCAATGGCCAACAGACGTCCGGCTCGGACGCACCCTAGGATCGGAGCAGCCGTGAAGGCTCCCGCAGTGAAAATTGATGACGAATACCCCACTCCCAGCAACGTGTGGAGGCTGCGCACCGACGTCTGGGAATACCTCGCCTATGCCGCCAAGCAGCTGCACGGCGTCACCGACCCCACGTTGGCCGAAAAGGGGCTGTTCGACGAGGTCAAGCGCCGGCTCTGCATCCTCGAGGCGGTCGAGGCCTATTGGGCGGTGCCGGGAATGGCGCACGTGGCGGCGCTTCGTGCGCGGTTCGAGGAGGGCGACCACGCCGCGGCCCTGGTCCTGACCGAGGCCGTGACCCGCGGATTCGCGCGCTTCGAACCGGACCACGAGGACCACCTGGCGGATCCGGACTCCCCCGCCGTGGCCCTGGAGCCGGCCAGGCCGGCGCTGCCGGACCCGCGGCCGCGCTTCGAGGTCCTGGTCGTCGACGACATGTCCGAGACGGTGCGCGAGGAGTTCGTCGCCGAGATGTTCAGCCAGCGCCGGGGCACCGACGCCTTCGCCTACGCGGTGAACGTGGTGCCCAGCCTCGAGGACGCGCTCATCGCCGTGCTCCTGAACCCCACCATCCAGGCCTGCATCCTGCGCCCCGGCTTTTCCGTGCCGTCCCGCCACCGGCCGGGCGACGACCTGCGCAAGTACCTCGATGCCATGATCGAACCCGGGGTTGCGGTCTACCCGCCCCACGAACGGATCCTGAAGCTGGCGGACCTGCTCAAGGGCCTGCGCCCGGAGCTGGACCTGTACCTGGTGGCCGACGTGTCCATCGAGGAGCTTGCCGGGGCCTCCGGCCGGCGATTCAACCGGCTCTTCCGCCGCAACGAGTCCATGGAACTCCACCTGTCCCTGCTGCAGGGGGTCGCCGAACGGTACAAGACCCCTTTCTTCGACGCCGTGCAGCACCACAGCCGCAAGCCCGCGGCGGTCTTCCACGCCCTGCCCGTCTCACGCGGCGGCTCCGTGGTGAATTCCCGGTGGATCAAGGACATGGGCGAGTTCTACGGCCTGAACCTGCTCCATGCGGAAACCTCCGCCACCTCCGGCGGGCTCGACTCGCTGCTGGACCCGCGCAGCTCCATCAAGGGCGCCCAGCAGCTGGCCGCGCGCGCCTTCGGGGCCCGGCGGACGTACCTGGTCACCAACGGCACCTCCACCGCCAACAAGATCGTGCACCAGTCCATCGTCGCCCCGGGCGACGTCGTCATCGCCGACCGCAATTGCCACAAGTCCCACCACTACGCGCTCATGCTCGCCGGCGCGCAGGTCGCCTACGTGGACGCCTACCCGCTGGACGAGTACTCCTTCTACGGCGCCGTGCCGCTGAAAACGCTCAAGGGCATGCTGCTCGACTACCGCCGCGCCGGCCGCCTCGACGAGGTCAAGATGGTCACGCTGACCAACTGCACCTTCGACGGCATCGTCTACGACGTCCAGCGCGTGATGGAGGAATGCCTGGCCATCAAGCCGGACTTGGTCTTCCTCTGGGACGAGGCCTGGTTCGCGTTCGCAGGGTTCCACCCCATCTACCGTCGGCGCACCGCCATGGCCGCGGCCGCGGCCCTCGAGGCCAACTTCAAGGATCCCGACTACATCGAACGCGCCAAGGCCCAGCGGGCGGCACTCTTCGATGCGGAGACCGGCCAGCCGGCCGACGACCAGGTGTGGCTCTCCACGCGGCTGCTGCCGGACCCGGAGACGGCCCGGCTGCGCGTCTACGCCACGCAGTCGACGCACAAGACGCTGACCTCGCTGCGCCAGGGGTCGATGATCCACGTCTTCGACCAGGACTTCAGCCACCTCAACGAGGTGACCTTCCGCGAGGCGTACATGACCCACACCTCGACCTCGCCGAACTACCAGATCCTGGCCTCGCTGGACATCGGCCGGCGCCAGGCCGAGCTGGAGGGCTACGAGCTGGTCCAGCGCCAGGCCTACCTGGCCCAGTCCGTGGCCCGGATGGTGGCGCGCCACCCGCTGCTGAAGAAGTACTTCCGGGTGCTCAGCACCCACGACTTGATCCCGGAGGAGTTCCGCGCCACGGCCTCGCCCATGCCGCTGCAGGACGGGCTCGCCGCCATGGACGAGGCCTGGCGCACCGACGAGTTCGTCGTCGACCCCAGCCGGCTCACCCTGCACATCGGCAAGACCGGGGTGGACGGCGACACGTTCAAGCACAAGTACCTGATGGACCTGCACGGGATACAGGTCAACAAGACCTCGCGGAACACCGTGCTCTTCATGACCAACATCGGCACCTCGCGCAGCTCCGTGGCGTACCTGATCGACGTGCTGGTCAAGCTCGCCGAGCATTTCGAGCGCGAACAGTCGGACATGGGCCCGCTGGCACTGGAAGCCCGCAAGGAGACGGTTGCGGCCCTGATCGGCACGCCGCCGCCGCTGCCGGACTTCAGCCGCTTTGCCGATCGCTTCCGCAGCGACGACCAGACGACCGACGGCGACATCCGCGCGGCGTACTTCACCACGTACAAGACCGGCAGCTGCGGCTACCTGATGCCGAAGCAGCTGGCCGAACGGGTCATCGCCGGGGACGAGGTGGTTTCGGCGGGGTTCGTGACCCCCTACCCGCCGGGATTCCCGATCCTCGTGCCGGGGCAGGTCGTCACCAAGGAGATCCTCTCCTACATGGAGGCCCTCGACACTCGCGAGATCCACGGGTTTGACCCGAACCTGGGGTACCGGGTCATCAACGAGCTCCCGGCCCGCCCGGGCCGGGTCTGAGACTGGCCGCATGGGGCTTCCACTGGGAGGTGAATGCCCCATGCGGCCTTTGCATCAGGCCTTCGGCCGGACCACCAGGACCGGGCAGGCAGCGTGCCGCACGCACTGCTCGCTCACCGACCCGAGCAGCATGCCCGCAAGTCCACCGTGCCCGCGGGTTCCAACCACCAGCATGCGGGCGTTCCGCGAGACGTCGATCAGGCTCTTGGCCGGAGGCGCGTGGATGGGCTCATAGGTCACCCGGACCTTGTCGAACTTCTTGACGGTGTCCTTGAGACCGAGCATCATTTCCTCGCGGACCGCGGCGGTGTACTCGGCGAACGAGGACACGTAGCCGTATTCCCACTCGGCCGGCCGCGGCGCGGTCAGGATCGACCAGGATCTGACCACGACGACGGGTGCCGACAGCTGCGCGGCGAGCTCCATGGCCATGGTGAACGCGTGGCTTGCACCTTTGGACCCGTCGTGGCCGACGACGATGCTGTCGCTGGAGGCAGGCTCCGGTACTGGACTCGTGCTGTTGAACGTGTCTTCGTTGTTCATTGCGTTTCTCCTTCGTGGTTGTGCTGGCGGGGGTCGGGCGGGTCGGAGAGTCCGTGCCGCGGGAAGGTGCCGGGAGACCCGGTGCTACCGATCCAGGTACTCCGCGTGTTGCCGATGGGCTTCCGTGATCTGCTCGCGGATCCGCCCGATGTCGGTGGTCTTGGTGCGGTATTTCGGGTCCATTTCCAGGATCTGCTCCTCCTCCCGCGTCAGGAGTCGGTAGATCCGTTCCCGCTCGGCAAGATCGGCCGTGTAGTCAAGGTCGAGGTAGCTGGCCGCATGCCGGCGCGCACTGTTGATCGTCGTTTGCGCCTTGCCGGCCTTGCTCAGCATCGAGGCCATCACGGTCACGGTGAGCACCCCGATGATCACGCCCAGGGACAGGTCGGTGCTGATTTCGATGACCGTGACGGGCTCGCCTCCGTTGATGAACGGCAGGTTGTTCTCGTGGAGGGCATGGAGCACCAGCTTGACCCCGATGAAAGCCAGGATCGCCGCCAGGCCCCAGGAAAGGTAGATGAGCCGATCCAGCAAACCGTCGATCAGGAAATAGAGCTGGCGCAGACCCATCAAGGAGAAAGCGGTGGCGGTGAAGACGATGTACACGTTCTGGGTCAGCCCGAAGATCGCGGGAATGGAGTCCAGCGCGAACAGGATGTCTGTGCCGCCGATCGCCAGCATCACCAGCAGCATGGGCGTGAGCGCCTTCTTGCCGTTGTGCATGGTGAAGAGCTTGTCGCCGTCGAATCGGCCCGTGGTGTGGAAATACTTCTTGGCCAGGCGGACCGTGAAGTTTTCGGTTTGTTCCCTGCCGTGTGCCCCGGGCCTGAGCAGGTTGCCCGCCGTGATGAGCAGGATCAGCCCAAAAATGTAGAACACCCAGGCGAAGGAGTTGATCAGCGCCGCGCCCAGGAAGATGAACCCGGTTCGGGCAATCAGCGAAAACACTATGCCGAACAACAAGACCTTCTGCTGGTCCTCGCGTGGGACCCCGAAGCTCGCAATGATGATCAGGAAGACAAAGAGGTTGTCCACGGAGAGCGCCTTCTCCGTGATGTACCCGGCAAAGTACTCCGACCCCATGGTGACGCCGCCGAGGAACAGGACCAGCACCCCGAAGAGAACGGCGATGCCCACATAGACGGCGGACCACACCGCTGCTTCCCTCAGCGTGGGAACATGCGCCTTGCGGATGTGGAAGAAGTAGTCGAACGCGAGAAGCGCCACGATGACGACGATGGTGATGCCCCAGATGAGGGGCGATACGCTCATGCCACCCTGCTTTCATCGGGCCGCGGCAACAAGCCCAAGCCGTTTCGTCGCGTGGCCACGGCCGGGAGCGGCAGGTTCGACTTCTGAAGCGCCAATTCCGATTCGGGGCGCCACCGGGCCTTGCTGCTCTCGGCCTCACCAATGACAAGCAGTGAAATGTAGCCGATGTGCTCAAGCTATCGCCACTATGTAGGTACATGGTAGACCCTTGGTCTGCCATACGTCTGCGGCCTGCGGCATCTGGCGCGGCCGCCGGCCCGTCTCCTCCGGGGTTCGGGGCCAAGGCCCGTTCGCATGGCAGACCACTAGGGCCGTTCTCGGGAATCCCGGTCCACGGAAATTCTTCTAGAGTGCGCCTCCGGCGGCCTCCGGTGTCCCTCCATCCCCCGCAGGCGCGCCATGCCCGCCGCCGTACTGGCCGGCGTCGCCTACCCTCTCGCGGGCCAGGAACGTCTCGACGTCGAAGAGGTTGTCCGCCCGGCGGGCGACGTTCAGCAACGTGGACATCGAGGCGACCTCCTCGATCTGCTCCTTGAGGAACCACAACATGAATTGCTCACCCAGAGGGTCGTTTTCCGCCCTCGCCGCGGCGAACAGTTCCTTGATGCGGTCCGTGACCTCAAGCTCCTGCGCAAGGGCAAGAACCAGAGGTTCCTCGGCGGATTCGAAGTCGTTGCGGACGGGTTCGATCCCGGGGATGGTGATCTTGATGCCGCGGTCCAGGATGTAGCGGACCATCATCATGGCGTGGTTGCGTTCCTCGAGCGACTGGCGGTAGAAGTGCTTGGCAAGCCGGGGAAGGTCCTGGCCGTCGAACCAGGCCGCGATGGCAATGTACTGCTGGGAGGCCGCGAACTCGTTGCCGACCTGGCGGGTTAGCAACTCGTTGAACTGCGTGCTCATGGTGCTCTCCTCTGGTGGGTGTTCATGGGAGTGGACCTGGGGCGCCAAGGTTCTGCTGGGGCCACGGCCGCCGGAGGACCTACAATGAGCGTCCTCCGCTTCGACTCTCTACGTCAAGATCCGGCACCGCCGGCTCCGGACAACCCGCCGAACGTCCCTGCGTGCGGCCTCATGGAACTTTTAAGCAAAGGTCCCTCGGTGGAATCCGGGAGATTCGCCGTGGCGGGTTCGCCCGGTTTCAGGGGCCCGTCGTTCTGGCCACGCTGCCCGGCCACGCCGCCGAAACCACGCTGTCCAGCCTCAGTGTTTTCCCTTTTGGGCTGCGGTCGGAACCACCAAGACCGGCCGGTGCTGATGGAAAGTGAGGTGGGATGCGGTGGCCCCGTTGAGCAATTGGGAAACGTGCGCCCCGAATGTGGGTTCCCTGGTCCCGACGATAATCATCGAGGCATCGGCCTCCGACGCCAGGCGCGCCAGCGCCTTCCAAGTCTCGCCCGCAAGGATTCGCAGACCCCACTTGGCGGTGCTGTCGGACATCTGGGTTTCAATCTGGGAGAGGATCTCCATGGCATTCGCGGTCATGTCTTCGTCGACATCGCGTGGATGCAACGATTGCTCCCTGATGTTTTCCTTGAGGTTCCACTCCGTCAAATAGCTGTTGGGTTCCACGTAGGCATAGATGATGTCACGATCAAGCTGCTGGGCGAGCACCGTTGCCTGGGCAATGACCTCCGGATGTTGCTTGGGAATCACCCCCACAATCAGTGGACCCCACGAGGCTCCATCATTCGAGGACATGGCTACCCCTAACTCCTCCGGACGGCCCTACGCCGTTCCGATTTCAGGATGACCGATAAAGGCCGCTAACGGAAGTACCCGAGCGGTCCTTCAGGAACATCTGGAGGGCGACGCAAAATTGTGTACGTGGTCCACGTCCGCTGGACTCCCGAAACGACCACCGGCCGGACGTCAGGTTTGAAGCCGATGCAGGAAGCCCCCGGCCCCGGGGCCGCCCAGCTCCCCCGGGTCGATCGGCCTTCCGGACACGGCCAGAAGCAGGGTAATGGCCCGGCCGCTGACTTCGGGCCCCGAACCATGCACGAAGTCCGCATCCGAGGCCACCAACCGCCACCCGGCGGCCAGTTCCTTGCCGCCGCCCATCTTCACCGTGGTGTTCGCCTGGTACGCCAGTGCCTTGGCCACCTCGCCTGCCGGGTACTCCCGACCGATGCCCAGGGGACGCCTGATGTCTTCGCCGTGGACGAACGACTCGACGAGGCGGGTGGCCAGCGCCGCCGGAGGCGTGGAGGTCAGCGGCAGGACGGCGCCGAACCCGGCCAACGTCAGGCTGGGGTCCTCCTTCTTCTCCCTAGCCACTCCCACCGCGTTGTCCCGATCGAAATCGAACCCGGCGGCGACCATGCGGCGCACAAAACCCAGGCGGGTGGTCCGCGCCGAATCGATGAGGTGCGCCAGGACATCATGGACATCCCAGCCGGGGCACAACGACGGCGTCCGCCACTGCTGCGGTTCCAGCACCCGCAGGTCCTCGAACAGTGCACGACGTTCGCCGTGCACCACTGGCCATACGCAAGTTGGGGACAGTCGGGTCATGGAGCAACTCAACCAGCCGGGGACGACGGTTTTCAAGCACCAAGTGCGAGGTCCGGCAGAAGGGCCCTCGAGCTTCAAGGGCGCCGCGCCCGCCGCCGCGGCATGGAAAACCGAAAAATCCACCCCTTGCGCGATCGCTATTCAGTGTTACTATATAGTGGTAGTCAGCAACACAGAGTAGTTACAAGGAGAGCTCCATGGGCAAGCAATCGACAGAGATGCTCAAGGGCACGCTCGAGGGCATCGTCCTCGCCACCCTGGCCGTCCGGCCGGCATACGGCTATGAAATCACGGCCCGGCTGCGCGACCAAGGCTTCTCCGACATCGTCGAGGGCACCGTCTACGCCCTGCTGGTCAGGGTCGAGCAGCGCGGCCTCGTCGACATCGAGAAGGTCCCCTCCGAGAAGGGGCCGCCACGCAAGGTCTACTCGCTGAACGCACTGGGCAGCGAGTACCTCGAAGAGTTCTGGAGGAATTGGAGCTTCCTCGCGGAACGGATCGAACAGCTCCGCCACAACATCAACAACACGCAGGAAGAAGGAAAGTAGCCATGGCAGCAAAATGGATCGAACTGGTCACCGGGTCGTTCGAGGACAAGAAGCGCTGGCGCCAGTACAAGGCCCGCAAGGAAGCGCTCCCCGCAAGCTACAGGACGGCGATCGACGGGATCGAGCGCTACTTCATGTACGCCGGCTCGATCGTCAAGGGCGATGTCCTCGTCAAGATGCTCGAGGACCTCGCCGACCTGATCGAGGGCGCCGCCGCCGACGGCACCCCGATCCGCGACATCGTCGGGGACGACCCGGTGGAGTTCGCGGACACCTTCATCCAGAACTACTCGGACGGCCAGTGGATCAACAAGGAGCGCAAGCGCCTGATCGACGCCATCGACCAGTCGGCCGGCGAGTCCGCAGGCCAACCCGCCAACCAATCCGCCGACGAGGCGTGAACGCGCCCGGAACGGAGAACATGACATGAGTACCGACCAGGCCCCGGAACCCGCGATCCGGGTGCGGGGCATCGAGAAGTCGTTCAAGGACCTGCAGGTGCTGCGGGGCGTCGACTTCGAGGTGAACGCGGGCAGCATCTTCGCGCTGCTCGGCTCGAACGGCGCCGGCAAGACCACGCTGGTGCGGATCCTCTCGACGCTGCTGAAGTCCGACGCGGGCACCGCAACGGTCAGCGGCTTCGACGTCGCCGCGAATCCGGGCGAGGTGCGCGAGTCCATCAGCCTGACCGGCCAGTTCGCCGCGGTCGACGAGGTGCTCAGCGGCCGGGAAAACCTGGTGCTGATCGGCAGGCTGCGCCACCTGAAGAACCCGGGATCAATCGCCGACGACCTGCTCGAGCGCTTCTCGCTCGCCGAGGCGGGGAACCGCAAGGCGGCGACCTACTCGGGCGGCATGCGCCGCCGGCTGGACATCGCGATGAGCCTGATCGGCAACCCGCCGGTGATCTTCCTGGACGAGCCGACAACCGGGCTCGACCCCCAGTCGCGTCTGGAGGTGTGGCGGACCGTCAAGCAGCTCGCCGACGGCGGCACCACGGTGCTGCTCACGACCCAGTACCTCGACGAGGCCGAACACCTCGCCGACCGGATCGCGATCCTGCACCAGGGCACCATCATCCAGAACGGCACGCTCGCCGAACTCAAGGCGCTGCTCCCGGCGGCCACCGTCGAGTACGTCGAGAAGCAGCCTTCCCTCGAGGAGGTCTTCCTCAGCCTCGTCGGCGACGCCGCGGAAACCGGCGACGCCGTGCCCGCGGGAAAGGAACCACGATGAGCACCCACGCCCTGGCCGACACCGGCGTCCTGACCGGCCGCTCGCTGCGCCACATCCTGCGCAGCCCGGACACCATCATCACCACGGCCGTCACCCCGATCGCGCTGATGCTGCTGTTCGTGTACGTGTTCGGCGGCGCCATCAACACCGGATCAGACGGGTCGTACGTCAACTACATGCTCCCGGGCATCCTGCTGATCACGATCGCCTCCGGCGTCGCCTACACGGCGTACCGCCTGTTCCTTGACCTGCAGGGCGGCATCTTCGAGCGCTTCGCCTCCATGCCGATCGCGCGCTCCAGCGTGCTCTGGGCCCACGTGTTCACCTCGCTCGCGGCGAACCTGGTGTCAGTGTCGGTGGTCATCGGCGTCGCGCTGGCCATGGGGTTCCGCACCGGGGCGTCGGCGGCCGCCTGGCTGGCGGTCGCCGGCATCCTGGTCCTGTTCACCCTGGCGTTGACCTGGATCGCCGTGATCGCCGGGCTGTCGGCGAAGACCGTCGACGGGGCCAGCGCGTTCAGCTACCCCTTGATCTTCCTGCCGTTCATCAGCTCGGCGTTCGTGCCCACCAGCACGATGCCCGGCCCGGTCGCGTGGTTCGCGCAGAACCAGCCCGTGACGGCGATCGTGGACACCATCCGGTCCCTTTTCGCCCAGGAACCGGTCGGCGGGGACATTTGGGTCGCCCTCGCCTGGCTCGTCGGCATCCTCGTCGTCGCCTACGGTTTTGCCGTCGCCATCTACCGCCGCAAGATCAGCTGAGGCCACGCGCCGATCACACGACCAATGCCGCCCGCTCCCCCACCGGGATGCGGGCGGCATTCGTCATCCCACCCCGATCCAGTCGACGACGGTCGATCGATCGATCGAGTCCCGGCGGACGCAAAATTCCGGCGGCAGAAAAACGCCTATGACTCGGGTCGTTACGGGTCCGGAGTGCCACCCTCATGCCGGGCATTTCCCTGCTTCTGGTGGGATAATTCATGCACTGCGGATCTCGCAGACCGGACAGCACAGAAGTCGTGACGGAGATGGAAATCAAGTTCAACAAGGATGCCTTGAAGAAGTTGGAAGCTGAGCTCGGGAAGAAATTTGACGAACTCGTGGCCAAGCATCCCTTCAAGAAAGGCGACTCCTTGCACCATATCGAAGAGACCTTGACGTCGTTGCTCAAGAAGGTTGGCGGTGCCTTGAGTCCTGCCACATTGAAGGAAAAGGCCAAGGAGATTTTCGACAAGCTCAACAAATAGGTTCATCTGGCCGAATAGCACCGTCGCGTCCGCGTCTTGGTGCTTGGGTCGGCTGTGCGTTGCCGGAACCCGGGGCGCCTGCAACCAAGACCGACGACCGGCAAGGGCATTCACGTTCCAAACTCGGGCGCATACCCGATCCCTGGATGACGGTCCGTCTCCGGGATTCAGGGAATACTTCGCCCCCAACTTCCACGGAGGTCGGTGACTCGCGACCGCCAAGCGCGCACCAGTTACTCGTGCCGCGACCCCTTGCAACAAGACCCAAATGCGGCGTGCGACTATCACGCATCCGCAAAGAACGGCATGAGAGCAATTTCGTGCTCGCCCGTCACCAACCGGGCCCGCCACTCAACCACTTTCAAGATGAATCCGCCATGCATTCACGCGCCTTGCCACCGCCCTTGCGCGCAAGCAACAGATGAAGAAGTGTTGCGTTCACAAAAATCAATGGTTGACACGTCAACCAAATCGATGCACACTTGTATGCATAAGCATGTAATCCGGTTAACCGCACCGGCTTCCCACCACAAGGAGTTTCACCCATGAGCATCGAAATCATCCCCGGCATCTGGAACCTCGACACCTCGCACAGCGAAGTCGGCTTCACCGTCCGCCACGCAGGCATCTCCAAGGTCCGCGGCGCATTCACCGACGTGACCGGCACACTGACCGTCGGGGATTCGATCGCAACCTCCAAGGTTGAGGCAGTCGTCAAGACCGAGTCCTTCGATTCCAACGACAACAACCGCGATGCCCACGTCAAGGGCCCGGATTTCTTCAACGTCGAGCAGTTCCCGGAGATGACCTTCGTGTCCACCGGCGTCGCAGGCACCCCCGAGGAGTTCGAGCTCCTGGGCGAACTGACCATCAAGGAAACCACCAAGCCGGTGACCTTCAAGGTCGAGTTCGGCGGCGTGGCAGTCGACCCGTTCGGCGCCACCCGAGCCGGGTTCTCCGCAACCACGCAGATCTCCCGCAAGGAATTCGGCATCACCTGGAACGCCGCCCTCGAGGCCGGCGGCGTGCTGGTGGGCGACAAGGTCACCATCAACATCGACTCCGCTTTCGTGCTCGCCGCCAGCAACTAAGTGCTTTCGCCAAGGAGGCCGTCGTTCACCCCGGTGAACGACGGCCTCCTTGGCTTTCCAAGGCACACGATGTAGGACAATGATGACCTGGACGGAAAGCTGAAGGCGGTCACGAAGATACCGCTCTCCAGCATCTTGCCGGCGACCTCGGCGGCATCGCCGAACATGACCGGGCCGATCGTGTGTTCGCCGTCGGGCAGGTCGCCCGAACATTCCAATCAGTCCGGGCCTCGGTAGGCCACCGCAGGCAGAGTAGTCCGGGCCGCGTTTCGCCGCCGTATGGCAAACTGTTCCGATGGACACCCCACCCGACACCTCCGCCGACTACCTCATCGGACAACAGTTCCCACTGCTCTCCCTGCCGTCCACCACGGGGGGAACGATGGGCCCGATGGACTTCGCCGCGGGTTCCTTCGTCCTGTTCATCTATCCGCGGACCGGCCGCCCGGACCGGGTTGAGCCGCCCGAGTGGGAGCAGGTTCCCGGTGCCAAGGGATGCACCCCGGAGGCCTGTGAATTCCGCGACCTTGCCGCCGACTACGCCGCCATCGGATACCGGGTCCTGGGACTCTCCAGCCAGGACACCGACTACCAGCTCGAGGCCGTCGAGCGCCTGCATCTGCCCTACCCGCTGCTTTCGGACCCCGGGTTCGCCCTGGCCACCGCCTGCGGCCTGCCGACCTTCGGCTTCGAGGGCGAACTGCTTCATGTCCGCAGCACCCTGGTGGTGAATGACCGCACGATCACGCACGCGTATTTCGGCATCACAGACGCCGCCGCACACCCGCATCGCCTGCTCGCACGGCTCCAGCAAGAGACATAGACGGCCCCGCAATATTCGTCTTGCCGTCCGCGCCCCGGGACGGCGATCGATATCTACTTAAACAGGCATCGCCCGCACTCCCCCCAACCGGGGAATGCGGGCGATGCCTCTTGCTGCGTGGTGTTACTTAGCGGCTGGCGACGAAGGCCTGAACGCAGGCCTCGATGTCCTCGGCCGAGTGCGCGGCGGAGAGCTGCACGCGGATGCGCGCGGCGCCCTTCGGGACCACCGGGAAGCTGAACGCCGTCACGAAGACGCCGTTCTCCAGCATCTTGCCGGCGACCTCGGCGGCCTTCACTGCGTCGCCGAACATGACCGGGACGATCGCGTGTTCGCCGTCGAGCAGGTCGAAGCCCTCTTCGGTCATGCGGGTGCGGAAGTGCGAGGCGTTGGCGAAGAGCCTCTCGCGCAGCTCGCCCGAGCCCTCCACCAGTTCCAGCGCCTTGAGCGTCGCGGCGACGATGGCCGGGGCCATCGAGTTGGAGAACAGGTACGGGCGGGCCTTCTGGCGCAGCATCGCGACGATCTCGCCGCGGCCGGAGACGTAGCCGCCGGACGCGCCGCCGAGGGCCTTGCCGAAGGTGCCGGTGTAGATGTCGACGCGGTCGGAGACGCCCGCGTGCTCCGGGGTGCCTGCGCCGGTGGCGCCCATGAAGCCCACGGCGTGGGAGTCGTCGACCATGACCAGCGCGCCGTACTTGTCGGCCAGGTCGCAGATGGCTTCCAGCGGGGCCAAGTAGCCGTCCATGGAGAAGATGCCGTCGGTGACGATGATGGTGCGGCGGGCGCCGGCGCCGTCATTCAGCGCGGCGGCTGCCTGCAGCTGGGTCTCCAGGTCTGCCATGTCCTGGTTGGCGTAGCGGAAGCGCGCGGCCTTGGACAGGCGGATGCCGTCAATGATCGAGGCGTGGTTCAGCGCATCGGAGATGATGGCGTCCTGCGCACCGAAGAGCGACTCGAAGACACCGCCGTTGGCGTCAAAGCAGCTGGAGAACAGGATGGTGTCCTCGGTGCCCAGGAACTTGGAGACTGCGGATTCCAGTTCCAGGTGCAGGTCCTGGGTGCCGCAGATGAAGCGGACCGAGGCCATGCCGAAGCCGCGCTCGTCCATGGCGTTCTTGGCGGCCTCGATGATGCGGGCGTCGTCGGCCAGGCCCAGGTAGTTGTTGGCGCAGAAGTTCAGGACCTTCTTGGCCTCGGAGCCGAGCTCGCCGGCGGCGATGCGCGCCGACTGCGGCGAATCGATGTGGCGCTCGGACTTGAACAGGCCGTCGGTGCGAAGCTGCGCCAGCTCGGCGGCGAGTTCGTCTTTCATGGTGGTGTACATGTGCTTCTCCTGGAAGTCGCGGAAATGAGGAAGAGGCTGAGGGGGAAGTTTAGAAGACGGTCCAGTCGAGCACGACCTTGCCGCCGTGGCCCGAGCGTGCGGCCTCGAAGCCGGCTTCCCACTCGGTGGCCGGCAGGAAGTCGGTGACCACGGAGGCGACGCGTTCGCGCAGCTGCGGGTTGGAGGTCAGCATCGCGCTCATCGCGTACCAGGTCTCGAACATCTCGCGGCCGTAGATGCCCTTGAGGGTGAGCATGTGGGTGACGACCTTGCCCCAGTCGATGTCGATCGAGCTGGAGGGCAGGCCCAACATCGAGATGTGGCCGCCGTGGTTCATGTTCTCGATCATTTCCGGCAGCGCGGTCGGGTGGCCGGACATTTCCATGCCGAAGTCGAAGCCCTCGAGCATGCCGAGCTCGTGCTGGGCCTCCTTGATGCGCATCTTCGAGACGTCGATGGCCAGGTCCGCGCCCATGCCGCGGGCCAGCTCCAGGCGGTTCGGCGAGACGTCGGTGATGGCGATCTTGCGGGCACCGGCGTGGCGGGCGACGGCCACGGCCATCAGGCCGATCGGACCGGCGCCGGTGATCAGCACGTCCTCGCCGACCAGCGGGAAGGACAGCGCGGTGTGCACCGCGTTGCCGAACGGGTCGAAGATCGCGCCGAGTTCCGGGGTGATCGAGGCGTCGCGGTGGACCCAGACGTTGGTTTCGGGGATGACCACGAACTCGGCGAATGCGCCGTCGCGCTGCACGCCGACCGAGACGGTGTTGATGCACATCTGGCGGCGGCCGGCGCGGCAGTTGCGGCACATGCCGCAGACCACGTGGCCCTCGCCGGAGACGCGGTCGCCGACCTTGACGTCGTTGACGTCGTCGCCGACCTCCACGACCTCGCCGTAGAACTCGTGGCCCGGGATCATTGGGGCCTTGATCATGGCCTTCGCCGCGTCGTCGTAGGCCTGGATGTGCAGGTCGGTGCCGCAGATGCCGGCGGTCATCACGCGGATCTTGACGTCACGGTCGCCGGTGACGGGCTCGGGGCGGTCAACGAGTTCAAAACCGGCGTATGGTCCGGACTTGTACAGTGCCTTCATCGTTTTTTCCTTACTTGCGCCCGAGCGGGCGCCCTGACGAACGTGATCGGTTTCAAGTGTGTCACCTGCATCACCCGGTTGACACCTTAGAAGATGCACATGTTTCTCAATCAACGATTTAGAATTTGCTACATGGAAGTACACCAGCTGCAGATCCTGCGCGAGCTCGGCGACCTCGGATCCGTAAAGGCCGTGGCCAGCGCGCTCTATGTCACGCCTTCCGCGGTCTCGCAGCAGCTGGCGCTGCTGCAGCGCAACATCGACGTGCCGCTCACCCGCAAGGAGGGACGCAACCTGGTCCTCACCGAGGCGGGCCAGGTCCTGGCCGCAGCCGGGGCCGCGGTGGTCTCCTCGCTGGCCGCCGCTCGGACGGCGATCGGCGCCTTCCAGGAGAGCGCCACGGCTCCGGTCAGCATTGCTGGGTTCCACTCGGTGGGGCAGTCGCTCTTTGCCCCGCTGCTGAGCAAGCTGGCCTTCGAGGGCGCGCCGCTGCCCCAGTTCTTCGACGAGGACGTCGCCCAGCAGGACTTCCCCGCACTGAGCGCGCGCTACGACTTGGTGCTGGCACACCGCATGGACCACACCCCGCACTGGCCCACGGACCGGGTGGTCGTCACGCCGCTGGCGCACGAACCGCTGGACATCGCCCTGCCCGCGGGCCACCCGCTGGCGGACCGGCAAACACTGCGCCCGGCGGACCTCGTCAACGAACGCTGGGTGGTCAGCCGCGAGGGATTCTCCCCCGCCGATGTGCTTGGCGCGATCAGTGCCGTCTCGGGAGCCGCACCGAACATCATCCACCGCATCAACGACTACGCCACGGTTGCCGCGCTTGTTGCATCCGGGGACGTCATCGGCATCATTCCGCGCTATACCGCCGGTGCAACGATGGGCGAGCACGTGGTGCTGCGCGGGCTTGAAGGCATCGCCAACCGGCGCCGGATCGACCTGCTGGCACGGCCCGAATCCATGCACCGGCGCAGCGTGCAATTGGTTGTCCAGGCCATGCGCGAGGCCATGGCCGAGCTCACGAACCACTGACGCAGCGCGTTCACCGGCGCCATCCCCCACGCATTTCCCCACACGCAAAAACGGGGGCTCTCCCCACCAAACGATTGGTGGGGAGAGCCCCCGGTTCAGTGCCACGGAGCCTTGTCCCGGGACGCCTGACTAGGCGTTGACGCGCTCCTGGTTGGCCGCGAAGTAGGCAAGCAGTTCCTCGCTGAGCGCGGGAACCTGCTTGGCGGATCCGTCGGTGCGCAGGGACTCGGTGGCCAGCACGCCAGCGGCAACCGCCGCGCGTGCGGCAATGGGCGAGGTCTCGGTCGGTCCACCTTCGGCCGCGAAACGCAGGAATTCGGCAATCAGGCGCGGGTCGGCGCCGCCGTGGCCGCCGTCGGCGGCCTCGATTTCCACCTCGATGTCAGCCTTCACGTAACCGTCCTGGCTGCGGGTGTTCCACACCTTGATCATGTTGCCCGCGTCGTCTCCGAAGTTCTCCAGGCGGCCCGCGGTGCCGATGACCGTGTAGTTCCTCCAGTAGTCGGGGGTGAAGTGGCACTGCTGGTAGGAGGCCAGCACGCCGTTGTCCAGCTTCATCTGCATCATGGAAATGTCTTCCACGTCGATGACCGGGTTCAGGTCGGTCTGCTCGGTCGGCGGCCAGTTCTCCAGCGAGAACCAGTCCCACATGCGGCGGTCGGTGTTGTCGCGACGGGACTCGACGTCCCCGTACACGGCCAGGTCGCCAACGGCGGAGACGCGTTCGGTGTATCCGCCGGCGAGCCAGTGGATCACGTCGATGTCGTGGGCACCCTTTTGCAGCAGCAGGCTGGTGGTGTTCTTGCGCTCGGCGTGCCAGTCCTTGAAGTAGTAGTCGCCGCCGTTGCCCACGAAGTGGCGGCACCAGACGGCCTTGACCTCGCCGATGGCGCCGGACTCGATGATGTCGCGCATCTGGCGGACCACGGGCATGTGGCGCATGTTGTGCCCCACGTACAGCTTGGTTCCGGTGCGGAATGCCGTTTCCAGCACCTCGTCCACCGCGTCCAGGGTGACGTCAAGCGGCTTTTCGCAGAACGTCGGGATGCCGGCTTCCAGGGTGCGCTTGGCCACCACGGCGTGCTGGTTGTCCGGGGTCAGCACCAGCACGGCGTCCAGGCCCGCGTTGAGCAGCTCGTCCAGGTCGGCGGTGATGGTCGCCTCGGGCAGCTTCTCCGCCGCGTCGGCGCGGCCACGTTCGCTGGTGTCGCACACCATGCTCACGACCGAACCCTCGCCGGGACGGTGGGCGTGCTTGTACAGTCCGGCACGCAGGCCGAAACCGACAACACCTACTTTGAGATCCACGAAATTACTCCTTTAATAACAAAACTTGTGAATGGGCATTTGTGCACCCTGGAATCGGGTGCACAAACGGTGCTAATTTGCCGCGTTGTCGGTGGCGAAGTGGCAGCGGGCCGCGTGCGTGTCCCCGACCCGGATGAGCTCCGGTTCCGTGGTGGCGCAGATGGCCTGGGCCATCGGGCAGCGGGTGTGGAAGCGGCATCCTGTGGGCGGGTCGATCGGCGAGGGCGGGTCCCCCTGCAGGATGATGCGTTCGCGGTCGGTGCCGTCGTGCCGGCGCAGCTCCGGCGCCGCGGACATCAGCGCCCGGGTGTAGGGCTGGGCGGTGCGGTCGTAGACGTCCGCGTAGGTGCCCAGTTCCACGATGCGCCCCAGATACATGGTCGCGACGCGGTCGGAGATGTGCCGGACGATCTGCAGGTCGTGGGCGATGAACAGGTAGGAGAGCCCGAGTTCCTTTTGCAG
>NZ_JBIBDE010000005.1:28066-334774 GCF_042901625.1 Paeniglutamicibacter sp. NPDC012692 | reverse complement strand
ACCGCGGCCATCTGGCACAACCAAAACATCGGCCGGCATCCGCTGCGCTCATTGACCGCTTACGACCACTGAACCCTTGGAATCAATCATCTAGGCAAGGCTCCGCCAGAAGCACCGTTTCACCACGGCAAACGCATGAATCCGAATCCCCGATCAGGAGACCAGTTGGACATCACCGACAAGTTTGGTTCGGCACAGCGCAAATTCAAGCAATTCGCCGCACAGGTCGGGCAGCTGCGGATAGTTCCATCCGACACCGGGCCAACGTCCAGCGCACAAACCGCGCGGGTTGCCGTTGTAATACCAGTGTTCAACGCCGTGCCCTATCTCCAGGTGTTGCTTGACTCCTTGGCCGCCCAGGACCTGGACCCCACATTGTTTGAGGTAATTGCGGTTGACGACGGCTCCACCGATGGTGGGGGTCAATTGCTGGACATCTTCGCTGCACGGCACCCCAACTGGCGGGTGATACGTCAACGAAACAGCGGTTGGCCCGGAAAGCCTCGCAACGTCGGAATCGAGTCGAGCGTCTCCGATTACATCTTCTTTTGCGATGCGGACGACATCATGGGCCCCGAATCCTTGCGCAGAATGCTTGACTTCGCCGATGAGCACCAGGTGGACGTGCTGGCACCGCGCATGGTCGGCATCGGCGGGCGTGGGGTGAACTCCACACTGTTCGCGAAGACCTTGGTGGACACACCGATCCGCCAGATCATGGCCACGCTGACGCCGCAGAAACTGATCCGCCGAGAACTCCTTGCCGCACACGGCATTCGATTCCCGCTGGGCAAGGTCCGGCTCGAAGACGGCATGATGCTGGCACGCTGCTACTTGTCCGCCCGACGGATATCCATCCTCGCCGACTACGACTACTACTTCATTCGCACCCGGGACAACGGCACGAACATCAGCTCGCAGGGAACCGTCCCCGAAAAGTACACCGATTCGGTCTTGGAAATCGCACGAATCATCAAGGACACCCACCCCGATGCCAAACACGCCGAGCTCCTGGTACTGGATTTGTACCAGCGCAAGCTGCTGCGTTCATACGTGCCCGCGCGATTCCGGGGAATGTCGCCCAGAGTCAGGGACCGCTGGGTAAAGGCCCATGCGCGCTTCGTCAGCCAACACATACCCCTGCATTTGGAGGAGCAGCTTGGGTTCCCATTCCGCCAGCGATCAGAGTTGGTCCGCGGTCAGGACGTCGAAGGGCTTCTTCGATTGGCCGCCACCGAGGAGGCATTGCGGCCGAACTGCCGCGCGGCGCTGCCGCAGCCAGGCGGCGCGGAACTACGGGTCCAGCTTGAACCCAAGGCGAAGTTCGAGTCGGCCCATCTCCTGGCTCGGGCTCGTGGCAAGGATACACAACTGCTGTTCGAACTGCGTCCGAGCAACCGAGATCATGTGACTCACTTGCCCGCTTCCGAATTGGCTTCCTTGGGCAAGGTCATCGTGGATCTCTATGTGCAGTTGCGGCTGGACGGCATCGATGGCAATCCTCGGCGCCTGCTGGCCCCCGAGGAAGGCCTACCTGCGGAATTCGGTGGCAAGAGGCTCTACGCCACGGTCCAGGGGAACCTCAGCCTGGACCAGCGCAACTGAACCGGCCTGCAGGACCTGTGCGGCTAGCGGTCCTCGTGATGCACGGGAACCACAACCACAGGCAGGCTTTGGTGGGCAATCACGTGCGAGGCCGTGGATCCATTGAAAAGTTCGGACAGGTGTGCGCCGAAACCTTTGTGGCGGGTGCCCACCACGATCATTCGAGCATGCAGCTCATCGGCCAACCGGGAAAGGGCTTTGCCCGGCTCCCCTGTCAGGACCTTCAGTGACCACTCGACCTTGCTGCCGGCCATGCAGCTGTCAAGGATCCGCATGATGTCCGCGGCATCGGCGCTCATGTCCTCGTCGATGTCCTTGGGGTTCAGGGAATTGCCTCGGATGTCTTCCTTCAGCTCCCATTCAACCATGTAGCTATTCGGCTCCACGTAGGCGAACACCAAGGCGCTGCCCAGCGACTCGGCCAACGCGCGGGCCTCGAGGGCCACCCGCCGAGGCTGTTTCAGCATTGCACCGGCAACGATGGGACCCGCTCCCCCGACATGCGGTGGTTCCTTGCTCATGATGCGCTCCTCACTTCCCGTGTCCAGGAAACTACTCCGTGATTACCATGTTCCGCCCTATCATCCGTAAGCGGAACAGCTGAGCCAAGGGAGTAACCGTGTGCCAGGCTTTTTCATGGCCTACGGAGACAACGGTGAGACGTTAGTCAATGATCTCGGATACGTCAGGGCAGAACGGCTCATGGGAGGATCGCAGCCCATAGCATCCAGTCATTCGCGTTCGTCGTTCGTCGTTCGTTCCAGCTTCGCCCCGGCGGTTCGCGGCTCCACCGAGCCAGATTGCTCTGCAGCATTCCTCATTTACATTGGACATTAGGAATGATCTAGCGAATCGTGTTTTCGAAACCGCGTGAAAATGCTGGTGACTGTTCTCGCCGGAGCGGCAATGACGTAGCGCAGGCAACAATGCCCGAGGATCTCGACCATGCGCTCCCAAGTCAGGTGACTGGCCCTTTTACAGCTTTCACACGTTAGTCAGACCACCGACACCGCGTAGACTCTATGAGGCACGTTCCTACATCCGGGGAGTTAATCGAGTGATATTCATCGGCCAAACGCGTTTCAGTGTCTTCAATCCGAGGTCCACGTCATTTCTGGCATCGAACGGGTCGAAGTTCTCCAACCGTGAGGAGTACCGGTCCTACCTCTATTCGGAGGAGCGGCTGGACGTGCGGACGGATATCTTCCTCAACCATTCCCTGCCCCAGTTGGAACTGGCAATCGACGGGCACGACGTCCCGCACATCGTCACCTATTCCGACAGCCTCCCGGAGAAGTACCAGCGGCTTCTGGAGGAGGCGGCCGAAAGCTACCCATTCTTGGTTCTCGACCGCCGTTCTCCGGGCCATGCAGCATTGCTGCCGGAGAACGTAGCTCGCTACCTTATCCTCGAACAAGCCGGGCAGGACCCGGCCCAGGCATTCGGCGTCTACAGCCTCGATGACGACGACCTGCTGCCAGTCGACTTCTTCGACCAGAACGCCCGGCACATCAAGCCAGAGAACGCCGGCAGGCAGGTCTCATTTGCCACGGGGATCACCGCCCTCTACGTCGACGGCGCCTACTACAATGCCAGGCGATGCCACTCCCCTCTGTTCTCGGCTGGATTGATGAATATCTGCCGGTTTGAAGCGGACGGGACGCTTGTGGCCCCAAGTGCCATACCGAACGACGCCCCCGGCCCCCCAGACTCCGTCATCATCGAATCCCGAGACTTGGGTTACTTCCGGGTTCGGCATGTGGGCCAAGACACCTCCCTCGGGTTGGCAGCGGATGATGAGGTTGCACTGCTGGGGATGTTGCGGGATGACATGGACGCGCATCCTGCGGCAACCCACGCAGACATCGAATCCGCGTTCCCCGTCGTGGCAAGGAGCATTTCCTTGGAGGCAAACCCGGGCCGCAGCCCGCAAACCTTGCTGGATGCACCGAGGCTGCTCGCAAAGACCGCCATCCACCTTCCGCTTCCGAAGCCGTTGAACCGGCTGGAGTTGACGGTCGACATGACCTGCGGCGCCGGCGCCATCCCCAGCAACGCACTTGTCAGCCTCGATCTGATCAACGCGAACGGCACACCGGTAGATCCCGAGTCCCTGAAGCCCGCCTTACGCCCTGCCCGGGTGGCGCTCTCCGGGAATCCGTCGATCGGATTCTTCCGCTACCTTCAAATTGATCCAGGTCGGCAGGAATCCACGCACACATTTGAGCTCCCGCCCGGAGTCGTTTGCCGGGGTTTGTCGCTCCGATTGTGGCGCCGGTATGAAACGGCCATCATTCTCCACAACGTCACGGTCTCGGCACCGGCGGCACGGATCCCGAAGGATCTACCGGACCACGCGAAGACGGCGTAGGCCGGTGCGTCCAACCCGCTAAGCCGCACGGCGCGCGCCTCCGGGTTGAACCCGCGGCAGCGTTTCTCCGGAGTCGCCTTGGACCGGGGTCCGGGAGTTGTCCCAGGCGGCGTTGTTGCGGGCCGCGCCGGAATCCCCCGTTACCTTTTTAGTGACCCCGGAATCGAGCACCGTGCGAGAGGATGGGATCGCTGGCCTGTCGGTCCCGGCATGATTCAGTCCCCCAGTCATCAATGATCCGGGGGGTGCTGTCACCGGGATTCGATAGGCACCAGGGATATCGCCAATAGGGGCCGGGCCAGGACAAGGCACCACCCGTCCAGGTCGGTCGTAACGTGGATGTCGCGCCTTGGCGCCGCAGGGACAAGCCAGCATTCGTTTCACCCGTAGGCACGTGGCAAGTTTCCGGAGGGTGCATCTTGATCCACGACCATGAATCCATCGACGTCTTCATCGGCGTCGATGTCGGCAAGACCAACCACCACGCGGTGGCCCTGAACCGGGCCGGGAAGAAGCTCCTGGACAAGGCCCTGCCGCAGGACGAATCCAAGCTTCGGGACATCATCCGTTCCCTGGCCCGGCACGGGCGGCTGCTGTTCGTGGTGGACCAGCCGGCGACCATCGGCGCCCTGCCGGTCGCCGTCGCCCAAGCCGAGGGCATCCCGGTCGGATAGCTGCCGGGGCTGTCGATGCGCAGGGTCGCGGACCTGCATCCGGGCGAAGCGAAGACCGATGCCCGCGACGCCTTCATCATCGCCAACGCCGCCCGCACCCTGCCGCAGACCCTGCGCTCGGTTCAGGTGGCCGACGAGCAGGTCGCCGAACTGTCGATGCTCTGCGGCTTCGACGACGACCTGGCCACGCAGGCCACCGCCACGTCCAACAGGATCCGCGGGCTGCTGACCCAGGTGCATCCGGCCCTGGAACGGGTCATCGGCCCGCACCTGGACCACCAAGCCATGCCCGAGCTGCCGGCCAAATACCCGACCCCGGCCGCCCTGCGGGGGGCCGGGAAGGCGCGGGTGGAAACGCTCATGCGCAAGCACGCACCCCGGGCGGGGAAACGCTGGACCGCGGAGATCTTCGCGGCGCTGGACGAGCAAACCGCGGTGGTCTCCGGGACCTCGGCGGCCGGGATCGTGCTGCCGCAACTGGCCCTCGGCCCGGCCCAAACGAGGGCCGCCCGCGCCGAGGTGCTGGCGCAGGAAAGAAGAACTCGTGGAGGCCCACCCTCTTCACCAGCTCCTGACATCCATGCCAGCGGTCGGTGCCAGGACCGAAGCACGCATCCTCACCGAGGTCGTCGGCAAGGACTTCAAGACCGCAGGACACCTGGGATCCTACGCCGGGCTGGCCCCGGTCACCTGGCGGTCCGGGACCTCCATCCGGGGCGACCATTCCTCGAGGAAGGGAAACAAGGTGCTCAAGCGAGCGTTGTTCCTGTCGGCGTTCGCGGCGCTCAAATGCAAGGACCAAAGGTCCCGGGCCCATTGCGACAGCAAGCGGGCCGAAGGCAAGAAACACAACCAGGCCGTCATCGCCCTGGCCCGGCGCCGCTGCAACGTCCTGTTCGCGATGCTGCGCGACGGGGCACTCTACGACGCGACCGAAGCCCAGCCCGCCCAGGCAACACCCGTCAAACGCCAAGTGGTCCGATTCAACATGCGAACCGGACCACTCAACAACGCCCTCCGGAACCTCAAGGAATTCATCCCCAAACCCGGGAAAACGCTTGACGAACCAGATAGGGGCCCCCCGGCACGTTCGTTTAGCTTCCAAGAGCCCAGGAACGTCTCGCATGGAATCGCGGGATCAATCAGAACCTGTGCATCAGCCACAAGAACCTCAACGGGCCCCTTTGCAAAGCACTTTGCCCCGACCTGCCTTTCGGCGGATCGGGGCAAAGCATTGAAAACTACCTGGCGGCAGTCACTCGCTGTGGCTTGTGGGCCTTAGCGTGCGACCGAACCCTCGGTGTAGTCGTCGGTGGTCTTCCAGGAGAAGAGGTTGCGCAGTTCGCGGCCGGTGGCCTCGATCGGGTGTGCCTCGCCCTTGGCGCGCAGCGCCAGGAACTCCGGAGCTCCGGCATCCTGGTCCTCGATGAAGCGCTTGGCGAAGTTGCCGTTCTGGACGTCGGCGAGAACGGCCTTCATGTTCTCCTTGACCTCCGGGGTGATCACGCGCGGGCCGGAGACGTAGTCGCCGTACTCTGCGGTGTCGGAAACGCTCCAGCGCTGCTTGGCGATGCCGCCCTCCCACATGAGGTCAACGATGAGCTTGAGCTCGTGCAGGACCTCGAAGTAGGCGATTTCCGGCTTGTAGCCGGCTTCGGTCAGGGTCTCGAACCCGTACTGGATCAGCTGCGAGGCGCCGCCGCACAGGACAGCCTGCTCGCCGAAGAGGTCGGTTTCGGTCTCTTCGGTGAAGGTGGTCTCGATGACGCCGGCGCGGGTGCCGCCGATGGCCTTGGCGTAGGACAGGGCGAGGGCCTTGGCGCCGCCGGTGAAGTCCTGCTCAACGGCGATCAGGTCGGGGATGCCGCGGCCGGCTTCGAATTCGCGGCGCACGGTGTGGCCCGGGGCCTTCGGTGCAACGAGGGCAACGTCGACGTTTGCCGGCGGGGTGATGTAGCCGTAGCGGATGTTGAAGCCGTGGCCGAAGAACAGGGCGTCGCCCGGCTGCAGGTTGGCTTCGATGTCGTCCTTGTAGACGTGGCGCTGGACCTGGTCCGGGGTGAGGATCATGATGACGTCGGCTTCGGCAACTGCCTCGGCGACGGAAACGACGCGCAGGCCCTCGGCCTCGGCCTTGGCGATCGACTTGGAGCCGGCCTTCAGGCCGATGCGTACGTCAACGCCGGAGTCGCGCAGGTTCAGTGCGTGGGCGTGGCCCTGGGAACCGTAGCCGATAACGGCGACGGTGCGTCCCTGGATGATCGAGAGGTCTGCATCGTCGTCGTAGTACATGTCAGTCACTGGAATTTCTCCTTGTTTCGGTGTGAAGATTTTGGTTAGGCGGATACGGAGCGCAGGGCACGGTCCGACATCGATTTGGACCCGCGGCCCACGGCAAGGGTGCCTGCCTGGACGATTTCGCGGATGCCGAACGGCTCAAGCACCGCGAGCAGTGCGTTGATCTTATCGGCATTGCCGGTGGCCTCGATGATGAGCGAGTCGGTCGACACGTCCACCACGGAAGCGCGGAAGAGGTCTGCGGCCTGGGTGACCTGCAGTCGGGTTGCCGCATCGGCGCGAACCTTGACCAGGATGTGGTCGCGCTGCACCGATGCCTCCGGCATGAGCTCAACGATCTTGATGACGTTGATGAGTTTGTTCAGCTGCTTGGTGACCTGCTCCAGCAGGTCGCCTTCGGCGTCGACGACCACCGTGACCCGGGAGATGCCCGGGACCTCGGTGGGGCCCACGGCCAGGGAGTGGATGTTGAACGCGCGGCGGGCGAAGAGCCCTGCCACGCGGGTCAGGACACCCGGGACGTCTTCGACGAGTACGGAAAGAGTGTGGCGTGCCATAACTTTCTAGTCCTCTTCTTCCCACTCGGGCGTCATGCCGCGAGCAATCTGGATCTGGTCGTTGCTCACGCCGGACGGCACCATGGGCCAGACCATCGAGTCGCGGGAAACCACGAAGTCGATGATCACCGGGCGGTCGTTGATTTCCAGCGCCTGCTTGATGGTTGCGTCGATGTCCTCGTCGCGTTCGCAGCGCAGGCCGACACAACCGTAGGCGTCGGCGAGCTTCACGAAGTCCGGGACGCGCGCGGTTCCGTGGCCCGTGTTCAAATCGGTGTTCGAGTAGCGGGAATCGTAGAACAGCGTCTGCCACTGGCGGACCATGCCGAGCGACGAGTTGTTGATGATCGCCACCTTGATCGGGATGTTGTTGATGACGCAGGTGGCCAGCTCCTGGTTGGTCATCTGGAAACAGCCGTCGCCGTCGATGGCCCAGACCACGCGGTCGGGGTTGCCGACCTTCGCGCCCATGGCCGCCGGCACCGAGTAGCCCATGGTGCCCAGTCCGCCCGAGTTCAGCCAGGCGTGCGGGCGCTCGTACTTGATGAACTGCGCGGCCCACATCTGGTGCTGTCCCACGCCGGCGACGTACACGGCCTCCGGGCCGGTGAGTTCGCCGATGCGCTGGATCACGTGCTGCGGGGCCGAAAGCCCGTCCTGGGTCGGGGTGAACCCGATCGGGTAGGTCTCGCGCAGGCGTCCGATGGTGGACCACCAGTCGGTCAGGTCCGGCGCGCCCTCCTCGGCGAAGCGTGCGCGGCAGGCCTCGGTGAGCTCCGGGATGATCTCCTTGACCGAACCCACGATCGGGATGTCCGCCGTGCGGTTCTTGGAGATCTCGGCCGGGTCGATGTCCGCGTGGATGACCTTGGCGTTGGGTGCGAAGGTGTGCAGCACGCCGGTGACGCGGTCGTCGAAGCGGGCGCCGAGGGTGATCAGCAGGTCGGACTGCTGCAGCGCGGTGACGGCGGAAACCGAGCCGTGCATGCCGGGCATGCCCACGTGCAGGTCGTGCGAGTCCGGGAACGCGCCGCGGGCCTGCAGGGTGGTGACCACCGGCGCGCCGACCAGCTCGGCGAATTCCTTGAGCTCCGCCGAGGCGTGGCCCTTGACGACGCCGCCGCCGACGTAGAACACCGGGCGCTTGGACGCGGCGATGAGCTTTGCGGCCTCGCGGACCTGCTTGTTATGGCCGCGGACCACGGTCTTGTAGCCGGGCAGGTCGATCTTCGGCGGCCAGGAGAACATCATCTTGGACTGCTGTGCGTCCTTGGTGATGTCGACGAGGACCGGGCCCGGGCGGCCGGTGGAAGCGATGTAGAAGGCGCTTGCCAGCATCCGTGGGATGTCCTCGGCCTTGGTGACAAGGAACGAGTGCTTGGTGATGGGCATGGTGATGCCCACGATGTCCGCCTCCTGGAAGGCGTCCGAGCCGATGAAGGCGCTGTGGACCTGGCCGGTGATGGCAACCATCGGGACCGAGTCCATGTGCGCGTCGGCAATGGCGGTGACAAGGTTGGTGGCGCCGGGGCCGGAGGTCGCAATGCAAACGCCGACCTCCCCGGTGACCATCGCGTAACCCTGTGCCGCGTGGCCTGAGCCCTGTTCGTGGCGGACCAAGATGTGGTTGATCTTGGTCGAATCCATGAGCGAGTCGTAGGTCGGCATGATTGCGCCGCCTGGCAACCCAAAGACGTCCTTGACGCCCAGTTCTTCCAGTGTGCGGACGATGGCTTGTGAGCCAAGCATCTCTGTGGGAGCAACGATGTTGTTCGGGCCCTGGACGGGGCTCGACGCTTCCACGACGGAAGAGACAGTGGCATCCTTGCTTCGGTTGGCGGGTTTTGCCGTCAGCGGACCGCTGGCGGGAGTTCCGTTACTCATGGGGATTATTCCTTCTCTATCTCTTCTACTCTGCACATAAAAAAACCCCAATGGCGCCTATGCGGCGAATGGGGTTTGCGCGTCACCGAAGCCCTCCGTGGTGTTGGAGGGGCTCAAGCTCAGCGCTTGATAACTAGTAGTACTTCGGTGCGGATCTGCATGTTTCCAGTTTGGTCGCCGCCGCTTCTGGAGTCAAACAATCGAACCCTTCATCTCATTATATGAGATAAGTGTCCGATGGGTGGACGCTTTCATCGCGCGCCCACCCATCGGTTACGCAGTTGCCTAGCCGCAGTATGCGCCCGTGGAGGCCGAGTTGACCAGCTTCACGTACTTGCCAAGCACGCCGGTGGTGAACTTGGCCGGAAGCGGCTCCCAGCCAACCTTGCGCGCCTCAAGCTCGGCCTCGTCGACCAGCAGGTCGAAGGAACGGGCGGCAATGTCGACGCGGATCTTGTCGCCGTCCTTGACGAAGGCGATCGGTCCGCCATCGACGGCTTCGGGTGCCACGTGGCCGATGCACAGGCCGGTGGTGCCGCCGGAGAAGCGGCCGTCGGTGAGCAGCAGGACGTCCTTGCCCAGGCCGGCGCCCTTGATGGCGCCCGTAATGGCAAGCATTTCGCGCATGCCCGGGCCACCCTTGGGGCCCTCGTAGCGGATGACCACGACGTCGCCGGCTTGGATCTCGCCGTTGTCCAGCGCCTCCAGGGCACCCTGCTCGCGCTCGAAGACGCGGGCGGTTCCCTCGAAGACATCGGCGTCGAAGCCCGCGGACTTCACGACCGCACCCTCGGGAGCCATCGAACCGTGAAGCACGGTGATGCCGCCGGTCTTGTGGATCGGGTTGTCCAGCGCGCGCAGGATCTTGCCGTCGACGTCGGGCGGGTTGATCTCGGCGAGGTTCTCCGCAACGGTCTTGCCGGTCACGGTGAGGCAGTCGCCGTGCAGCAGACCGGCATCAAGCAGGGCCTTCATGATGACCGGCACGCCGCCGATCTTGTCCACGTCGGTCATGACGTAGCGGCCGAACGGCTTCAGGTCGCCCAGGTGCGGGATCTTGTCGCCGATGCGGTTGAAGTCCGCCAGGGTCAGGTCGACCTCCGCCTCGCGGGCGATGGCCAGCAGGTGCAACACGGCGTTGGTGGAACCACCGAAGGCCATGGTCACGGCAATGGCGTTCTCGAACGCCTTCTTGGTCATGATGTCGCGCGAGGTGATGCCCTTGCGCAGCAGGTTCACCACTGCCTCGCCGGAGGCGCGTGCGAACATGTCGCGGCGGCGGTCGGCCGATGGCGGGGCGGCGGAGCCGGGAAGGCTCATGCCCAGTGCCTCGCCGATGCAGGCCATGGTGTTTGCGGTGTACATGCCGCCACAGGCGCCTTCGCCGGGGCAGATGGCCTTTTCGATGCGGGTGAGGTCTTCGAGGCTCATCTTGCCGGCGGCGCAGGCGCCAACGGCTTCGAAGGCGTCAATCAGGGTGACTTCCTTTTCGGAGCCGTCCTCCAGCTTGACCCAGCCCGGCATGATGGATCCCGCGTACAGGAAGACCGAGGAAAGGTTCAGGCGGGCCGCTGCCATCAGCATGCCCGGAAGGGACTTGTCGCAACCGGCCAGCAGGACGGAGCCGTCGATGCGCTCGGCCTGCATGACAACCTCGACCGAGTCTGCAATGACTTCGCGGGACACCAGCGAGAAGTGCATGCCTTCGTGACCCATGGAAATGCCATCGGAAACGGAGATGGTGCCGAACTGCATGGGGAATCCCCCGCCGGCGTGAACGCCCTCCTTGGCACCCTGGGCCAAGCGGTTCAGCGAAAGGTTGCACGGGGTAATTTCGTTCCATGAGCTCGCAACGCCAATTTGCGGCTTGGCGAAATCGTCGTCGCCCATGCCCACGGCGCGGAACATGCCGCGTGCCGGGGCGGCGTGGATGCCGTCCGTGACCACGCGGCTACGAGGTTTGATGTCTGGAGTTGTGTCCTGGCTCATGCCCTAAATACTAGGCCTGTCAAGCGGTGCCGCCGAACCCATGACGGCATGACGACATATTTCGTCCGTTGTTTTACAGGACATGTGTTCGAAACATCCAACGGATAGACTGGCCCTCATGGAGAGACCCCCAGTTGATTCCACCGACCACACCCTCAAGAGCCTGCTGCATAAGGCTTTCGATGGCCAGATCCCCAATTACGGAAGCTACAACCTTGTTGCGGCCTCCGGCACTTCGGGATCCTCGGGGCTCAAGGTGATCGGCTACCGACGGGAACCGGCCGAGCTGATCATTTGCCCGCTCAACCCCAAGACGATGACCGCGTCCGATCGCGCCGTCGCGGTAAATAACACCAACGTTTCCCACGTGGCGCTGATCAGCGACGGCAGCTACGAGGTCGGAACCAGCACCGGCCGCGTTTACCGCTTCAACATCCCGGCGCACCCGACGCTCGACATTCCCGCCGGCGACGGTTCCGCCGCCCGCCGCGGGCTCATCGACCAGGCGGAGGACGCCGCCGACTTCGCCGAGTTCATGGACATCTTCATGGACGTGCTCGAACGCGTGGCGTCGGAGTCCGACTAGGGCCATCGATCCCGGGAATGAACTCCCGGCCGGCGCCCGCATCCAAGGAGATCAATGATCAACGTGCTGGTTGGCAGCACCGTGCTGCCCGAGAACCTCGAAGCGGTCCTGGCGATCTACCGCGAATTGGTTGCCCGGACGCGAACCGAACCCGGTTGCGTGAGCTACGAACTGCTCCAACTGCGGGAGGATCCCTGCGACTTGATGTTGGTTGAATGTTGGCTTACCCAGGAACACCTGGACGCCCACACCCGGACACCGCACTTCATCGAAGCCATCGCTCAGCTCGAAAGTCTTGAGACGGCGGCCCCGGCACTCATCTACACCAAGACGGCGTAGCGGCCCAGTCCGCCGATCCCGGGTTGGGGAGCATCCGCCCGTCCCCGGCAGCCACCCTTGCCTCCTCCGGGCCAAGCGCCTACGTTGACCACACGGCACCTTCTGCAAAGGTGCTCACCGCTGGATGGGAAGCGAGGAAATCATGAGCCAAGATCCACCCACTCCACATGGACAGGAACCCAAGGTTCCGTCGAACAAGCCGGAAGCGGGACCCGCCCGGCCCGCCGTTGGCACCCGTGCCGGCGTCGTCTGGACTTTTACCCTCGTCGCCCTCATCGTCTTGGTGTTCCTGGTGGTCTTCATGGTGCAAAACCAGGACCGGGTCACCGTGTATTTCCTGGGCTTCCATGGGCAGCTTCCCCTCGGGATTGCCATGCTCATCGCCGCGGTCGCCGGCGCTACAGTGGTGGCGATTGCCGGCGCGGTTCGCATCATCCAGCTGCGCAGCCGGGCCCGGACCTCGGCAAAACGCGAGGGCCGCAGAGGCCGCTGAACGGCACGAAGTTCGTCAATCGGAAAGGTGCGCCTTCCCCGCGCCGACATCCTCGATGAGTGAAAGCAGGACACCGAGCGCACGGGCCAGCTCCAGGTCCGTCACCGCGCCGTATCCGAGCACCAGCCCATTTTTCCGCGCCCCGTCGGCGTAGTAGTCGGCGAGCGCCGGAACCAGCACACCCTGCGCCAGGGCCCGCAAGACGAGGTTGCTGGCGTCGAGCCTCGGTGGCAGTTCCAGTACCGCATGCAGGCCTCCGTCAAGGGCTGACACCACCACGTCGTCACGCCCGCCAAGCCGCTCGAGGATGATGGCCCGGCGGTGGGCGTACTCGCGGCGGGCCCTGGCGATGTGCCGAGCAAGTCCTCCGCCGTCGATGTAGCGGGCAAGCGCGAGCTGCATGATTCCGGGGACCGGCGAGTCGAGGTCGCGGCGGGTTTGCCTGAGCAGCGGGGCGGAGCTCCCCCGTGCGACGAGGTAACCGCAGCGCAGCCACGGGCTCAGGGACTTGGAGAACGTTCCCACGAGGATCACGTCGGCCTCCGACGGAAGCGAGGCGAGGGTGGGCAGGGGCATCCGTCGGTGACGGAACTCGCTGTCGTAATCGTCTTCGAGGATCAAGACATTGTTTGCCGCGGCCCAGGACAGCAGGGCCAGGCGTTCCTGGATCGGCATGCGCCCGCCCAGGGGGTATTGGTGGCTCGGGGTGACGAGCACGGCATCGGGCGGGGTCCCCAAGCCGGAGAGCTGCTCGACCCGCAGTCCGTCGACGCCCACCGGCAGCGTCTCCACGCCGGCCCCTGCCGCACTCAGCACCCTCCTGGCCGTTGGATACCCCGGGTCCTCGACGAGGATCCTGGGGATCCGGGAACGGCGGCGAAGTGCGGTAACCACCAGTTGCAGGGCATCGCTGGTGCCCGCCGAAACGATCACGTCCTCGGCACCCACGTTGAGCCCCCGCGAGGTTCCAAGGTGCCCTTGGATGGCCGTGCGCAGGATGTCGACACCCAGTGCGGGCGGGAGCCGTGGACTCATGGGCTCGGCCACCGCCTTGCGCCAGGCGGAGCGCCATTCGTTGTCGAGGAACGGAGCACCCGAGGGGCGCCCCGGGCTCAGGTCCAGCATCGGCTTTCCCGCTTCCGGCGGTCTTGCCGCGGTGGCCGCCGGGGCGTGGCCCCGGATGTCGGGACGAACGGCCACACGCGTTCCTCCCGCACCGCGGCTTTCGAGGTACCCCTCCCCCGAGAGTTGCTCGAAGGCCCTGACAACCACACCCCGAGAGACCCCAAGCTCGGCGGCCAGCGTGCGCGAGGACGGCAGGGAGTCCTCCGCCCGCAGCGTTCCATCAAGGATGGCCGTGCGCAGGCGTGCCGCCAGCTGGATCGTCAGCGGCGAGTTGCTGCCGAAGTCCAGGGTGATGGGAAGTTCAGCCGTCGCCACGTTGGTCCTATCGTTATTGACAATCTTGGATCTAGGTTAGGTCCATCCTGCTTGCAAGCATAGATCTTGGAGTTCCTGCGACCGACCGCGGGAACCAGAGAAGATCGAGGATCCATCCATGTTTGAAGGACTGTGCGCCTTCCCGCTGACGCCACTGACGGAAGACGGCGTAGACCAAGCCGCCCTTGCCGGCCTCGTCGGCCGCATCACCGACGCCGGCGTGAAGTCAATCGGCATCCTGGGGTCCACGGGCGTCTATCCCTACCTGTCCCGGGACGAGCGACACGAAGCACTGGAAGCCGCCGTCGCGTCAGCCGGTGATGCATCGGTCATGTGCGGGATCGGCGCGGTGCGCACCCGCGACGTGATCGCCAACGCCGAAGACGCGCAGGAAGCTGGCGCCTCCGCCTTGCTGCTTGCCCCCGTCTCCTACCACCGGCTCACCGACAACGAGGTCTACGGCCTGTACCGCGACGTCGTCTCGGCATCCTCCGTGCCGGTGTTGGTCTACGACACCCCCGGCACCACGGGGTTTTCCTTCACCGACGAACTGCTGGAACGAATCGCCCGGCTCCCCCGGATCGGCGGCATCAAGGTTCCCCCGCCCCCGGCCGGGACCACGGCATCGCGCCTCGCCGAGCTTCGCGGCATTTTCTCCCCCGAGCAGTCGATCGGCATCAGCGGGGATTGGGAGTCGGCCGAGGCCTTGCTGGCGGGCTACGGCGTGTGGCATTCGGTCATTGCCGGAATCTTCCCCCGCTACGCCCTGGAACTCGCCGACGCCGCCATGGCGGGCAGCGCGGGCACCGCACGGGAAACCTCCCGGAGGTCCGATCCCATCTGGGCGCTATTCAAGACCCACGGAAGTCTTCGCGTGGTTTCAGCCATTGCGGAGGAACTGGGACTCACCGGTGCCTTTGGTCTTCCACGCCCGTTGCAGGGCCTTGACGAGGAAGCCCGTTCGGAGGTCCGGGCCGCCCTGGAGCTCAGCGGCCTGGACGGCTGAGCCCGCTGCCCGCCGCCGGCGCACCTCGATGGATCACACCGTGAAAGCACCCAACCAAGAAACCGCCAAGGTCCCGCCCGCTGCTCGATCCGCGCGCACCGGTGGACTGGCAAGGTACGTGGCCGCCGCGACCTTGGCGCGGACGGCGGACGGCGGCGCCGTGGTCGCCGTCGTACTGCTGGTCACCACCAGCGGCGGCCCCGGCTGGCTTGCCGGGCTCCTTGGCGCCAGCATCACGGCACCGCACCTGCTGGGGCCGTTCGTCGCCCGCCGGCTGGACACCGCCGCCGATGCACGCAACGTCATTGCCTTTGCCTGCGTCGCGCACGGCGGAACGCTCGCCGCGGCGGTGCTGCTCTATCCCTTCACCTGGCCGCTGGTGCCGGCGCTGTTCCTGATGGCTTCGGGGTTGTTTGGCCCGTTCCTGACAGGCGGCATCAGTTCCCGGCTCCCCGAGATCGCCGGAGACAGTCGGGAGAGCCAACGCCGGGCCCAGGGCTGGGACGTTGCGACCTACGGGATGGGCGGGACGATCGGCCCGGGAATCGTCGCGGCCGTCTCGGCCTGGGCCGGGGCGACCGTCGCGGCCCTCATCCTTGCCGCGGGGACCATGCTTGCCGCCGTCCTGGTACGGCAACTGCCGCGCGGAACCCGGGCCGCCAATCCGGCCGAAGTGCCCAAGCCCGGGCAAACGTTGTTGCTGATCCTGGGAACCGGCCCGCTGCGCCGAACCCTGTACATGACCATGGCGGTGGCCCTGTCGGTGGCCGTGCTTCCGATCACCGCGGTGGCTTCGACGGGTCATTTCAGGGTCGGTGCCGCCGCCGCCGCCATCCTCACCGCCGCATACGGCCTGGGCAACCTGGCCGGATCGATCGGCGTGATGATCCGCCCGCCACGAGGGGACGCCGACAAACTCATGACACGGCTTGCCTTCACGGTTGCCGGCGCGTTGCTGTGCGTGGCCTTCACCACGGCTTTCGGCTTGGCAATCGCCGCCTATGCCCTCGCCGGCATCGTCAACGCCTATTTCTTTGCCGCGACCCTTGCCGCGCGTAGCGAGTATGCACCGCAAAACTCACGGGGCCAGGTCTTTGTCTGGGTCGGCGCACTTAAAATCACTGCGGGGTCCGCCGGGACGGCCCTCGCAGGAGCGGTCATTGCCGACTCGGCGCTGTTCCCCCTGCATGCGGCCATGGTCCTGACGACCTTCGTCGCGGCATGTTCATTTGTGGACCGGCGCAGCGACGGAAACCCGGTGCCGTGAACACCTGCGAGGCAAGCGAAGCCCGGCGCCACACCGGCCAGGAATCCGGCTAGGGTCGTTCGGCGGCCTCGGCACTGTATACGAGGTTTTCCGAAGCCCTGCCTTGGGCCCAAGCCACGACCTGTCGCTTAAGCAGCTTCGTCATTCGCGGCAGGAACGCCTCCGTGTTTCCGCCGTTGTGCGGAACGACCAGCGCGTTCGGCAGACCCCAGATCGGGTGGCCTTCCGGAAGCGGCTCGGGGTCGAAGACGTCGGAGGCGCAACGCAGGCGCCCGGTCGCCAGTTCCGCCACCAGCGCGTCGGTGTCGACCACCGGGCCGCGGGCCACGTTGACGACGACCGCATCGTCGGGCAACGCGGCCAGCAGCCGGGCATCCACCAGGTGGTGGGTCGATGCGTTGTGCGGAACGATAAGGATCAGGACCTCGATCGACGACGCACGCGAGTGCAGGTCGCCAATGGCATGGATCTCGCCGTGTTCGTCGGTGCGGGCACGTGTGCCGAAGCGGCTGAGCTCAACTTCAAAGGGCACCAGCCGCTTGCGGATTTCCTCGCCGATGCCGCCGACACCCACGATTGCCACCTTGCGGTCAGCCAGTCCGGGCCAGCGTCGCGGATTCCAATGGCTGGCGGCCTGGTCCCGCACCGATTCCCCGATTCCCCGCAGCGAGGCGATGGCCAGCCCGACGGCCAGCTCGGCGGTGGATGCGGCATGCACACCGTGCGCCGTAGCCACGGACACGTTTGGCCCGACCAACTCGCGGATCCCGTCGAATCCCGTGGTCTGGGTCTGCACCAGCTTGAGGTTCGGCGCCGTTTTCACGGCTTCAAGCTCGGAGAACTTGGCCATGTAGGGAAAGACGGCAATCTCGATGTCTTCAAGGCGCACGCCCACGGGATCGCTTTCGAAGTCCCAAAGGCCGGCCACGATCCCTTCGGGTAATGGACCGACGGCCGCCAGGAGTTCTTCGCTGGGAAAAGTTACAACGGTGCTCTGCTTCATGACCTTGAGCCTAGGTCGATCGGGGTGCCCGCCCCAAAGGAACACGCTTCGGCGACGCAACAATCCATTCCGGAGCAAAAATCGCACTCTGCCTTCATAACACCCCATTTCAGAGTCGATTTTGTGACCTCGCTCGCAAAAGGCCATTTCGATTTGCATTCCCCCGCCAAGCTGGTATTGTTTCATGTCGTTGCAGAGCGCAGGAGTTACAAACTCCGGCGAAAACAACAGCCGCACCTCTAGCTCAATTGGCAGAGCAACTGACTCTTAATCAGTAGGTTCCGGGTTCAAGTCCCGGGGGGTGCACAGCAAAGAAGGTCCGATTCGCAACTGCGAATCGGACCTTCTGCTTTTCCCGGATGCAACGCCCCCAAGGCGGTCCACCACCACATGGGACAAACCCTGGCCAGCTCGGCGCCGGCTAGATCGGCCCACCGATACCCGGGATTCGCCGCCAGGACCCACTCGATCGTTGGAGCAAGTCGGATGCGGCGTGCGCAACCGAAAAAAGCTGGTATAGTTTCATGTCGTTGCAGAGCGCGGGAGTTACAAACTCCGGCAAAAACAACAGCCGCACCTCTAGCTCAATTGGCAGAGCAACTGACTCTTAATCAGTAGGTTCCGGGTTCAAGTCCCGGGGGGTGCACAGCAAAGAAGGTCCGGTTCGCAACTGCGAATCGGACCTTCTGCTTTTCCCCGAACACGGTCCGGTTCCACGGGACGTGTTCCGGAACCGGGCCGCAAGGCGTTACTGCATCCACGGCTTCCTCATTTTGAAGGGATAGGCGTAAATTCGTGTCCCAACGCCTTGGATACGCCCACAAAAACGCGCGTCGCCGGGGCCGAGCACGGCAGCTCACCCGGATTGTCGCTCAACGTGGGCGACTCTGCGCATCCACCCGAAGAAATGTCGCTGTTGACCATGACCACCACCGAGGTGTCAGTGGTGGTGTCGTAGTACAGAGCCGTGTTGAAACCGGGCAACTCCCCCGTGTGCCCCACCCATCCACCAATGCAGCCCAAGGCAAGGCCGTAGCCCGCCGGAACCGGGAACGACTTGAGCCGCTCAATTTGGGTCTCCGGCGAGAGCAGTCCCTGTCCGGTGCCCAGCGCCCGGTCATACGTCAACAAGTCCTCGACCGTAGAGATCAAGGCCCCGGCGGCGCCGGCGAAAGTCGGTGTCCAGTTTGTGGCGTCGACTGGCTCCTTCAGCGGCTCCAGGCCCTGAAGCGTATACCCGCGCGGATGGGGGCTCGGAATCGCGTCCGAGTCACCCGGCCAACTGGTGTTCGCCATGCCCAACGGCACCAGGATCCGCTGCTTCAGAACCTCCGGGAACGACTGTCCGGTCACCTTTTCAATCACCGTTCCCAGCAGGATCGTGTTGGTGTTGGAGTAGTTGAACTTCTCCCCCGGGGCAAACAGTGGCGAGGCCGAAACTCCGTATGCGATGAGCTCATCCGTGGTGAACTTGCCCGTGGGATCGCCGAAGTAGCGCTTCAAGAAATCCTCGGTGTAAAAACTGGACACGCCGCTGGTCATGTTCGCCAGCATGCGCAGGGTGATCCGCTCGCCGTTGGGAATGCCGGGGTGGTACTTGCCGATCGGATCATCGAGGTCGAGCTTGCCCTCTTCTGCCAATTGGAGCAGCAATGTGCCGGTGAACGTCTTGGTGACGGATCCGATGCGGGTATGCATGTCAGTCGTCATCGGCTCATCCGTCGTCGGATCCGCCAGCCCATAGGCTGCCGTCCAGATGCCTTCCGGTGTGCGCACGCCAACAATCGCCCCCGGTGCCGCTGCATTCTTAAACGCAGCCTCCGCACCCGAGTCGAGAGCCGCGGCCACGGATTCCGGCAGGGCGCCCGAAGCACCCGGCGCGGCCTTCACCACGGCGGTCGGGTCCTCCACGCACTGCCCGGCACTGGCGTCCGGGCTTGGCGTTGGGATTGGTGTTGAGCCTCCCGGTTCCACACTTGACGGACTCGGTGTCGGTACAGAACCTGACGCACAACCAGTCAATAGCAAGGCGAGAACTGCGCCAGCTGCCAGCTTTCCCGTGAAAAACGCTGAATTCTTCATGAGTGCACCTACTTCCCTAGTTCCCGCGAGTTGAAAAGGTTCGAGCCGGAGAACGACTTTCCTGCGGTATCCCCGTCAGGAGTTGCCGAAAGGAACATGACATCAAGCGCGTTTACACCTCCGGGACCGCGGCCGACGTAGTGGCCGCGTGAGGAGTGCTTTACGCAGGGCGAAAGTGGAATATC
Organism: Paeniglutamicibacter sp. NPDC012692; assembly: GCF_042901625.1. Lineage (NCBI taxonomy): Bacteria > Bacillati > Actinomycetota > Actinomycetes > Micrococcales > Micrococcaceae > Paeniglutamicibacter > Paeniglutamicibacter sp. NPDC012692. The sequence continues at coordinate 314,995 of NZ_JBIBDE010000005.1, read as the reverse complement.
CGCCGTTGATTCCAGGCTGATGCAGCGACCTGGGTTTTCGATCCCGCGCGCCTTGGCAATAATCACCGCGACATGACGCGACATCGCCAGGTCCTGACTTGGAACAATCCCCGCTGCGGTTTCCGGTTGAATGCAGTGGGCGACGATGCCGTGGCGGTCGCCGTGAAACCGTGGACTGTGGTGAACAACAGTGTCTTCATCCCGGGCCCTCTGATCTTCAAGAACACCTGATTTGTCACACTCTTCCAGTAGATCAATGATCCCTGGGCATGTCGAGGACAGCGCGCGTTTTCACCAACCAGCTGAGCCCTTGAAGAACTGCAATTTGACGCCTCAATTCACCACGTCTTGCTTGGAGTGATGGAATCATTGCCCACGCACCTGCCCCCTGCTCCTTTGAACCAAGGATTTCCCGCCGGTCAACCCAGGCACCGCTCAGGCAGGGACCACATCAGACACTATTCGTCGGCCGCCATTGGCTTCCCGGCTTTGACGACACGTGAACCACTCTTATCCAGCCTCGAGCATTACGGCTTGCCAAGAGGATCAAGACTTGATGCAGTCAAGCGACCCCCCCTGATCCAGTTCGGGTGCAGCCGCGAAGCGGCCGCAGTGCCATTCCGCGCAGGTCATCGAATCACCTGAAGGCTCCATTCATGGCAGCTAACACGTAGGCGTCAGCATCGAACGATGCATGAGCTTCGCCATCGGACCCAATTGTGCCCACCGTCACAAAGCGACTTTCGCGGGAATCGCCCGGAAATTGCGGGCAAACCCTCCGAAACCACAGGAATAACCGCGAATTTCCGCGAAGTTTTGCTGCAAGGGCGAACCCGCACCCCCGATTTTATTTCCGGACCAGTTTCTGGTTATGATTGTCTGCGTCGCAAGGACGGGTTCCGCACGGAGCGCTGACCGAAACGGCATAATGCACCTCTAGCTCAATTGGCAGAGCAACTGACTCTTAATCAGTAGGTTCCGGGTTCAAGTCCCGGGGGGTGCACAGTGAGAAAGGCTCGATCTGTTTCGACAGATCGAGCCTTTTGTTTTATCCAAGACCTGCACCCGGCGCTTCCTTAGCGCGAGACCCCGCGCGGAGCCAGCCGAAGCCTCACGGTCCCACCGACCTCCAGCCCGCGTGCCCAGGCCCTCAGCGACACCCTACTGGTTGCCGATCCGCGAACGGGCTTCAAGATCAAGGATGACGGCAAGGTTCTGATCCTTGGTATCACCAACGCCACAACTCACCCAGCAGGCCATCAGCCCACTTCACCGGCCGTCGTTGCGGATGGCGGCGCGCACCCGCGCGGAACGCGATCCAATGCGGTTTGTCGATCCGGTACGGTGCGCCCGCGCCTTTTGGTCCTCATGGGTGCCCGAAGCGCCGGATGCGGCAAAGGCAACGCGTTGGGAAACCAGCGCCTCGGGCAGTGCAAATCCCATGGACGCGGTGTCCCGCTTGTTCTTGGACATGAAAACAGACATGAAAACGGCCCTAACATTAGTGATTGAATTCCATCAATCACTAATGTTAGGGCCAACGGGAGTCATCTCCCAAGCCTTCATGCGAACAGACTTATGCGAAAAGCTCCTCGCGCGCACCCATGGCGCCGCGGGCAAGCCATGCCACATCCGAATGCAGGGCGATGAACTCTGCCCCCTGTTCCCTGTACCAGCGGGCGTCGTCGACGCTCACGGCAAAGGCGCCGACGGCCTTGCCTTCGGCCCGCGCCGCCGCGATGATGCGGGCAATTCCCCCGCGCACGACCGGGTGGGTGGGCTGGCCCAGTAGGCCCAAGCTGGCCGAGAGGTCCGCGGTTCCGATGAAGAGGCAATCGACCCCGTCAACAGCGGCGATGGCCTCCACGTTTCCCAGTGCTTCAGCTGATTCGATCTGCACGATGGTGCATGCCTGGCCGTTGGCGCCGTTGACGTACTCGGGATCAAGCCCGTAGGTTCCCGCGCGCACCAGCCCTGCCACCCCGCGGCGCCCGCCGTTCTCCCCGTCGGGGAATCGCATGGCCTGCACCGCCAATTCCGCATGCTCCGCCGTATTGACGTTCGGGACGATGATGCTCTGGCAGCCGATGTCCATGGCGCGCTTCACGAGCACCGGGTCGAGTTCCGCGATGCGGATGAGCGCCTCGGAGCGGGCCCCCGATTCGCGTGCGGCACCGAGTGCGCGCAGCTGCTCGGTCGCGCTTTGCGGATCGTTCGGCGCGTGCTCCAGGTCGATGACCAGCCAATCAAAGTCGCAATGGGCCATCACCTCGGCGACAGCCGGGGAGCCCAGCGTGAGCCAGGCTCCTACCGTCGGGGTGTGATCGAGCAATGATTGCTTTACCGCGTTCGTGCGCACTGCGTGGACTCCTTGTTGGGGGTGAAATAGGTGTTGGACTAGTTGGTCAGTCGCTCGTGAAGCTGTCCCAGCAGCTTCTCGGTGAACGAATCCTGCTTGGATTCGGCCAGGCACAGCAGCGTTTCGGTCCGCTGGAGGGTGGGAATCTGCCAGATGCGGTTGAGCAGGATCTCGGTCAGGTGCTTGTGGTTCCTGACCCTCAGCCGGACGAGAAGGTCGTAGGAGCCGGAGACCACGTTGATGTCCTCAACCTCCGCCAGCTCGGTCAACGAATTCATCAACAGGCCGATATCGGTTCCGGTGACCGCCACGACCGGCAGGTAGACGACCATGGGGTAGCCCAATCGGGCCCAGTCGACGCGCACCGTGTACTGCTGCAACACCCCGACGCGTTCAAGCCGGGCGATGCGCTCCCCCACGGCCGGGGCCGACATGTTCACCAGGCGGGCCAGCGTGCGCTGGGACTGGCGGGCGTCGGCAGCGAGATGCTGAAGCAGCGCCACATCCACCGCGTCGAAATGCTCCTCGTCGGGCACTGGGCGAATCGCCTGGCTCAGCCCGCCCAGCGGCGCCTGACCCGGATCCGATGCCGCCTGAATTTGCCCAGTACTGCCCTGAACTCCGTCCACGGACTCCACCTTTCCTCGCACCCTACGACAGGGCGACACCTGAACTTTACATATGAAAGGTGAACAGTTTCAAGACTTTTCAAATAGTGAGATAGGAAGCAAATTCTCTTGACACACGCATCCGAGCTGTCGCAAGGTTGTTCGTATCAGCGCGGCGGCACTCCCACCCGTTCGCCGCAACCAGCGCCATGGCCACCGTTCCAGGCCATGGACGGAAGGAAACACCAGCAATGTCATTCCCCTCGGCCCCCACCGAATGGGACCTGCGGGCCCGCACCCAGGTTCAACAGCTCCGCTCCTCGGCCATCCGAGAAGTGGCCAATGCCGCCATCGGAACCGAAGGCGTACTGCCGTTCTGGTTCGGAGAACCGGACGAGCCGACTCCCCAGGACATCCGCGACGTCGCCACAAGCGAAATCAACGCCGGAAACGTGTTCTACGTGCAAACCCTGGGCACCAACGCCCTGCGCGAGTCCCTGGCCAACTACACCCAGCGCCTGCACGGCCGCGGTTCGGTCGACCAGATCGCCGTCACCAGCTCCGGGACGTCCGCCCTCATGACGGCGGTCCAGGCGATCGTCGGCGCCGGCGACCACGTGGTTGCCGTGACGCCGCTGTGGCCCAACCTGGTGGAAATTCCCAAGGTGCTCGGCGCCCGGGTCGACACCGTTTCACTCGACTTCAAGGCCGAGGGCTGGAGCCTCGACGTGCAAAAGCTGCTTGATTCCCTCACCAAGGACACGCGGGCGCTGTTGCTGAACTCTCCGAACAACCCGACGGGCTGGGTCATCGATGTCGAGGACCAGCGCACCATCCTGGAACACTGCCGCCGGCACGGGATCTGGATCATTTCCGACGACGTGTACGAGCGCTACTACTTCGAGGGCTCCAGCGCCCCCACCTTCCTGGACATCGCCGACGAGAACGACCGCGTCATCAGCTGCAACTCGTTCTCCAAGACCTGGCTCATGACCGGTTGGCGCATCGGCTGGATCGTGGCGCCCAAGGCGACGCTACCGGAAATCGGCAAGCTCCTGGAATTCTCCACGACCTGCACCCCGGGATTCGTCCAGGCCGCCGCCAACCATGCCGTCAACCACGGCGAACCGCTGATCGAGCGCACCGTGGCCCGCCTCAAGGTGGCGCGCGACCACCTCTCCACCCAGCTTTCCACCGTGCCCGGCATCGAGTTGGCGGCCCCGGCGCCCGGCGCCATGTACAGCTTCTTCAAGGTCACCGGCGTCACCGACTCGCTGGCCTTCTGCCGCGACCTGATCCACGAAACCGGGCTCGGCCTGGCACCCGGCGTTGCCTTCGGCCCCGAGGGCGAGGGCTACCTGCGCTGGTGCTTCGCCAGCGAACTCTCCCGCATCGACGACGGGGTGGCGCGCATGCGCACCTACATGGAGCGGACCGCACGATGAGCCCGGAATATCCGTATCCGCGCAGCGTGCCCTGGCTGGGCACGCTGATCTCCTTCGACACCACCAGCCGCGGGTCGAACATGGCGCTGATCGACCACGTCGGGGGCCACCTTCGCGGCCTGGGGCTGGACCCGTTGGTCGTCCCTTCCAGCCAGGCGGGCAAGGCCAACCTCTTTGTCACGCTGCCGGCGTCCGACGGCTCCACCAACGGAGGGATCATGCTCTCGGGGCACACCGACGTGGTGCCGGTCGACGGCCAGGACTGGCACTCCGACCCCTTCGCCGCGCGGGTGGAGAACGGCAGGCTCTACGGCCGCGGCGCCAGCGACATGAAGGCCTTCAGCGCCGCGGTGCTGGAAATGCTCCCGGACTTCCTGGCCCGGCCGCTGGGCGTGCCCGTGCACCTGGCACTGACCTGCGACGAGGAGGTCGGCTGCCTGGGCGCCGTCGAACTGCTGGCCGAGCTCACCAAGCGCGGCATCCGTCCCGACAAGTGCATCGTGGGCGAACCGACCATGATGCGCGTGATCTCCGCCCACAAGAGCAGCAACCTCTACCGGCTGCACTTCAAGGGCGTCGCAACCCATTCCTCGCTGACCCCCTCGGGGGTCAACGCCATCGAATACGCGGCCCGGGCGATCGCCTTCATCCGCTCCATCGCCGACGGGCACCGCACCGACGGGCCCTTCGACCATGACTTCGACGTCCCCTTCACCACCGCGAGCGTCGGAAAGATCTCCGGCGGCGTGGCGGTGAACACGGTTCCCGAGCACTGCGTCGTCGATTTCGAGTTCCGCACCATCCCCGCGGACGACCCGGCCCTGGTCATCGCCCGCATCCGCGACTACCTGGACCGGGAACTGGTTCCCGCCATGCGGGCGGAGAACCCCGCGGCCGGCGTCGAGCTCGAGGAGGTCGCCGTGGTCCCCGGGCTCAGCCACCTCGGGGCCAAGGACACCGAGGAGCTGACCCGCCGGCTGCTCGGATCGACCACCAGCGACAAGGTCGCCTACGCGACCGAGGCCGGCATCTTCCAGCAGGCCGGCATCGACACGGTGATCTGCGGGCCGGGCGACCTGGCCCAGGCCCACACCGCCAACGAATTCATCGAGCTGTCCCAGATCGCGGCGCTCGAGGCCTTCCTGCTCGACCTCGCCGCCGAACTCCAGCGCGACGCCTGATCCAGGGCGCCACGCACCGCCCCACGGCTTCACCCACTCCCATTCACCGCACATCCCGTTTCTGGAGAGACCATCATGATTGATCAATCACGCTCCACCCTCCTTCGATCCCCCGAGCTCGAACGCAAGCGCAAGGACGCCCGCAAGGCGGTCGTCGCGGCCTCCATCGGCAACGGCCTGGAATGGTTCGACCTGGTTGTCTACGGCACGTTCGCCGTCACCATTTCCAAGCTGTTCTTCCCCACCACCGACGAAAACTCCTCGCTGCTCCTGGCCTTCGCCTCCTTCGGCGTCTCCTTCCTGATGCGCCCGCTCGGCGCCATCATCATCGGACGCTACGCGGACAAGGCGGGCCGCAAGGCCGGGCTCATGCTCTCGATCGTGCTGATGTTCATCGGCACCCTGCTCATCGCCACGGCCCCCACCGCGGCGACGATCGGCGTTGCCGCATCGATCATCATCCTGACGGCACGCCTCCTGCAGGGCTTCTCGGCCGGCGGCGAATTCGCCTCCGCCACCGCGTTCCTCATCGAGTACGCCCCCGACCGCAAGGCCTTCTACGGCAGCTGGCAGGTTGCCACCCAGGGTGCCGCGATCCTGCTGGCGGGCCTCTTCGGTTTCGTGCTGAACAACTACCTCTCCACCCAGTCCCTCGAATCGTGGGGCTGGCGCATCCCGTTCATCTTTGCCCTGGCCATCGGCCCGGTCGGCTGGTACATCCGCACCAAGATGGAGGAAACCCCCGAGTTCCTCGCCACCGAAACCTCCAAGGCCCCGCTGACCGAGGCCTTCGTGGCAAACCGCGGCCGCCTCTGGGCAGTCGTCGGCGTCGTGGCGCTGTGCTCGGTGGCCAACTACCTGGCGCTGTACATGCCGACCTACGCCATCGTGAACCTCGAAATGACGAAGTCCGCCGCATTTGTTTCGACGCTGATCTTCGGCAGCGTCATGGCGGTCTGCGCCCCCTTCATCGGGGCGCTCGCTGACAAGGTCGGCGCCGCACGCATCATGACCTTTGCGGCCATCGGCACCCTGGTTGTCGCACTTCCGCTGTTCATCCTGCTGGTCAACGTCCCGACCATCGCGACCATGATCGGCATCGAGCTGGTCTTCGGCTTCCTGGCCACCGCGTACTTCGCGCCCCTGCCGGCATTGCTTGCGGCAATCTTCCCGCCACAGATCCGGACCACCGGCATGTCGCTGGGCTACAACATCGCCGTGACCGTTTTCGGCGGATTCGCGCCGTTCATCCTCACCTGGCTGATCGCCGGCACCGGCTCGCTGTTGGCCCCCAGCTTCTACCTGCTGGCCATCGCCGCGGTCTCCCTCTCCAGCCTCGTGGTCGTCCGCAAGGTCTACAACCAGGGCTGAGCCGGTCCCCCGCCGTCCGGATTCATCCGATCCTGATTCCCCCGGCGGCATCGAGCCCGGTGCGGCGTTGCCCGTGGACACCCCCTTGGTCCACGGGCAACGCCGCACCTTTGCCTCCGCCGCCTTTTCGCCCGGCCGCCTTCCGACGTGTTGTCCATCGAATTGTCCGCCGAAGGCCGGGCCCAGCGGCCCGAGGCAACAAAACAATTGCGGCTTCGATAGGCTCGTAGCCAAGACCATCGACTTTCCGGGCTGCCTCGCCGCGCCACGGAACCACAACGTAGGGAGCACCCACCACCATGAGCGAGAACGCAACGACCGAAGCCATCCGCCTGGCGGCCGGCGACGCCGCACCGGATTTCACCCTGCCCGACGCCAACGGCGAAGACCTTGCACTGGCCTCGCTGCGCGGCAAGAAGACCATCGTGTACTTCTACCCGGCAGCATCCACGCCCGGGTGCACCAAGCAGGCCTGCGACTTCCGCGATTCGCTTGAATCGCTCCTGGCCGCCGGCTACCAGGTCGTCGGCATCTCCCCCGACGCACCGGCCAAGCTCGCCAAGTTCGCGGCCAAGGAGGAACTCGGCTTCCCGCTGCTTTCCGACGAGGACCACGCCGTCGCTGCGGCGTACGGCGCCTGGGGCGAAAAGAAGAACTACGGCCGCGTCTACGAGGGCCTGATCCGCTCCACCTTCGCCCTCGACGAGCACGGAATCGTCGAGGTTGCGCAATACAACGTGCGTGCCACGGGACACGTTGCCAAACTCCGTCGTGATCTGGGACTCGATCCGAAGTAAGTTTCGCCCACAGCCCAAAAGTGGAAAAATCGGCCGCCGGAATCCGCTACACTGATTCATGCTGAACCACGAGAGTGGTTGCGGCCTTGCGAGCGTGGCGAAATTGGCAGACGCGCTGGATTTAGGTTCCAGTGTCTTCGGACGTGGGGGTTCAAGTCCCCCCGCTCGCACAAATCGCCGAAGGGCATTTCATCCCCTCAGGCACCCAGGCAAGGCCCCCGGATATTTCCGGGGGCCTTGCTCGTTAGTACTGTGCAGGGGCCCGACGACGTCGGCGCCCAAACCACTTGAAGGAGTCCCAGGTGCCCACGCCGCCGCCATTCCCAGTTTCGGCAGCCGCCTCGCGCCGCGCATTCCTTGCCGGAGGACTCGGGGTCGCCGCACTGGCACTGGCCGGTTGCGTACCCGACAAGGCCCCCGGGCCGACGACTTCCCCCACCGGCACCCCGGCCCCGGCCGTGAAGAAATTCCGCCTCGGCACGGCGGCCAACCCCGCGACGCTGGACCCCGCGGTCTCCGGCGACAACGAAACCTTCCGCATCACCAGGCAAATCTTCGAGGGCCTCATCGGGGTCGACCGCGAAACCGGCGCACCAATCCCGCTGCTTGCCACCGACTGGATCTCCAGCCCGGACCGCCTGCAGTACACCTTCATCCTGCGCCGGGACGTGAAATTCCACGACGGCACCGACTTCAACGCCGAGGCAGTGGTCGCCAACTTCCAGCGCTGGGCCGCGCTGCCGAAGGACGCCAAGGCCGACTCCGACCAGGGCTTCAACCAGGTCTTCAGGTACAGCGAATCGCTGCCCAAGTTGCCCGACTCCATCCCCGCTCCGAAACCCGTCAAGGGAACCGACGGCCAGGAAACCGTGGATCCGCAGCTGGAGGCCGCGCACCTGGCCGAGGTGCAGCGCCTTGAAAACCTGCGCGAGCAGCTGAAGTCGAACCCGTTCATCGGAGCCAGCACCGGGGCAAGCGCCAGCTACTTCGGGTCGATCAAGACCGCCGGGACCCACACCGTCGTGCTGACGCTGCGCCGACCCATCACCGGGCTGATCGAGGCCCTGACCCTGCCGGGGCTGGCGATCGCCTCCCCCAAGGCCCTAGCCGCGGCGGCAACGGACTCCGGGCATGTCTCGTCGTTGTCCACCCACCCGGTGGGCACCGGCCCCTATGCCTTTGCCTCGTGGGACGACAACACCGTCGAGGTGGCCCGCTTTGACGAATACTGGGACGCTGCGGCCTTTGCCGGCAACCCCGAGGCACCGACTCTGGTCTCCTTCCGCGAAACCAGCACCCCGGCCAAGCGCCTGGGCGAGCTGCGCCGCGGCGACATCGACGGCTTTGACATGGTCACCGTCACGGGCCTGCGCGAACTTGTCCGCGAGGGCAAACTGATCGTGCAGCGGGACCCGTTCTCCGTCGCGTACATGGGCATGAACCAGCAGAACAAGTGGCTCGCAAAGCCCGAATTCCGCCAGGCGGTCGCGCACAGCATCGACAGGCAGAAGATCATCGACGCCTACTACATTTCCGGGACCAAGGAAGCGCGCGGCTTCCTGCCGGCCTCCCTGGGCGTCAAGCCATCGGACACCTACTTCGGCCCCGACCTGCAACGGGCGAAGGCGCTGTTGGTGGAGGCCGGCTACGACGGTTCGCCCATCCCGTTCCTGTACCCGCTGAACATCTCCCGCGCGTACCTGCCGCTGCCCGAACTCATCTACGCGGAGCTCTCCCGCCAGCTCGCGACCGCGGGCATCGTCATCGAACCAATCCCGATGGACTGGACGGACGGTTACGTCAGCCGGGTGCGTTCGGGCACCACCGCCGGGTTGCACCTGTTGGGCTTCAATGGCGGCTACCGGGATCCCGATGACTTCCTCGGCGGGATCTTCTCCGACACGAACAAGCAGTTCGGGTACAACTCGCCGATCCTGCAGGCGCAGATCCTCCTGGCCCGCTCGATCCCCGGCGGGGAGGAACGGGTCAACGCGTACCAGGACATTTCGCGCACCCTGGCCGAGGATCTGCCCGCGCTGCCGCTGGTGTTCCCCATTTCCGGGCTGGCGTTCAACGACACCGTCCGGAATTATCCATCGTCGCCGGTGCTTGATGAAGTTTTCTCCGACGTGAAACTGAACAACAAGTGACGAAGTAGTCAAGACCCCAATTTCTTGGAGTCGGAGCCACCGCGCTATTCTTGGCTGGAGTCTAGAAGAACTTTCAACGGAGATAGCCTGTGCCTTCTGAAGCCACCAGTCAATCATTTGACGTCGTTCTAATCGGCGCCGGTGTCATGAGCGCAACGCTCGGAACCCTGATCAAGCAGTTGGAGCCGGGGTGGAGCATTGGACTTTTCGAAAACCTGGATCAGGCAGGCCTTGAGTCTTCGTCCCCCTGGAACAACGCCGGCACCGGCCACTCGGCCCTGTGCGAGCTGAACTACACCGCCGCATCCGCCGACGGGTCGGTTGACCCGACCAAGGCCATCGGCATCAACGAGCAGTTCCAGGTCACGCGCCAGTTCTACTCCCACTTGGTGCAGAACAAGCAGGTCGGCGACGCCTCGACCTTCATCAACCCGCTGCCGCACATGAGCTTTGTCATCGGCGACGAGCACGCGGACTACCTCAAGACCCGCTACGAGGCGCTGAAGCCACACGAGCTGTTCAACGAGATCGAGCACACCGAGGACCTGGACACCATCGAGTCCTGGACCCCGCTGGTTGCCCGCGGCCGCGACGGCTCGCAGCGCGTTGCAGCGTCACGCGTCGCCTCCGGCACGGACGTCGACTTCGGCTCGCTGACCCGCCAGATGACCGAGAACCTCGCCGTCACCGGCGTCGACGTCAACTACGGCCACAAGGTCAAGGGCATCAAGCGCGACGGCGCCGGCTGGACCCTGACGGTCAAGAACAACGCCACCAAGGCCAAGCGCACCGTCAACGCCAAGTTCGTCTTCGTCGGCGCCGGCGGCGGCGCCCTGGGCCTGCTGCAGAAGGCCGGTATCGAGGAAATCAAGGGCTTCGGCGGCTTCCCCGTCTCCGGCCAGTTCCTGCGCTGCACCGATGAGACCGTCATCGACCAGCACCATGCCAAGGTCTACGGCCAGGCCTCGGTCGGCGCCCCTCCGATGAGCGTTCCGCACCTCGACACCCGCTTTGTCGACGGCAAGCGCTCGCTGATGTTCGGCCCGTACGCCGGCTTCTCCACGAACTTCCTGAAGACTTCCTCGCTGTGGGATCTTCCGCTGTCGATCCGCCCGCACAACATCATCCCGATGCTGGCCGTGGGCAAGGACAACATGTCGCTGACCGCCTACCTGATCAAGGAGGTGCTCAAGTCGCGTGCGAAGAAGGACGATGCACTGCGCGAGTACTTCCCTGAGGCCACCGGCGAGAAGTGGGAACTGATCACCGCCGGCCAGCGTGTCCAGGTCATCAAGAAGGACGCCAAGAAGGGCGGTGCCCTGCAGTTCGGCACCGAGGTCATCACCTCCGCCGACGGCACCATCTCCGGCCTGCTCGGCGCCTCGCCGGGCGCTTCGACGGCCACCCCGATCATGATCGGGCTGCTGGGCCGCTGCTTCCCGAAGCAGTTCTCAGGCTGGGAGTCCAAGCTCAAGGAAATCATTCCGTCCTACGGCGTGAAGCTCAACGAGAACCCGTCGCTTTACGCCGAGGTTCGCGCCGAGACCGACAAGGTCCTGAAGCTGGCCTAGTCTTCACGGCCGGTTGAACTCCGGCCACTGAGCACGCAACACCGGCAAATGCCCGGTTCACATGCCCTTCCCCCACTTGGTGGGGCGGGCGGTGAACCGGGCATTTGCGGTTTCGAGCCCGGATCGCTTTCCCCCAAACCCCGAAAAACCTTGTAAAAACCTTGTGACTAGGGCAAATGGGCGAATTGAACCTTTACACCCTGTTTGGCGCCACTGCATACTGATCCACACTACGGACGCAGGACCAACGGACTTGGGGAAGGGAAACCCCGGATCCTGTTTCCGCAGGGACACGCTCGGTATTACAGGGGGGCAAAAACATGCTTGCAGCTTGGGGAAAATCCAACACGGCTCGCCATCGAATCCACGGTGTGGATACCGGCCAACAAGACTCCGGGGAACCGCACCAATTGTCTCGGCGCTCCCTTGGCATCACCCTTGGAACCTCGCTGGTTCTCGGGTCCGGCGGAATCACGGCATTGGCCGTGGCATTCGCGGCCGCCGGCCCTCCAGGAACAACCACCGTGGCCACCAGCTTCGGCAAAGCCCGGATCTCGCGGGCGGAACGCCAGTCCAGGCTCTCGGCCGACGCTGCTGCTGCAGGTGGCCACGGTGGCCACGGAATGTCCGGCGGCAGGTCGCTTCAGCCGGTGAACATGACCTACGGTGACCACTTGCTCGTCCAGCTCGACGTCTTCAACGAAAGCGACGAGGACCAGATGTTTTCACCCGGGCAGCTTCGTCTGCGGGGAAACAGCCAACCGTGGCTGGTAGTCAACCGGTGGAACGACCTGGTGCCGGGACTGTTGGCCCCGGGAGCCAAGCTCCGGGCCAACATCAGTTTCCTGGTCCCCTCCGACGCGACGGCCTTCACCGCCCTTTTCGACGACATCGCCAGCCCGGGCGGCGCACCCATCGACTTGCCATTGCCCGCCGTGGCTTGGCGCCCCGGTTTCCTGGAGGCCGATCATGCCTGAACACAACCCTCCTCCATCGGAACGCAGCCACACCGGCCGTTCAACCGCCGCGGCCGTCGGAAACGAGGGCATCCTCGACCGGGCCGGCGCACTGAAACTCGGTGCTGCCGCAGGGATCGGGGCCCTCGCGGCCATGGCCTCCGTCGCACGGCCCGCCGTGGCTGCCACCCCCGCAAGGGCCCGCGGCCGGGTCGGCGCCGCCGCGGTGCCGTTGCCCGGGGTGCTGGACCTCTACATCAACGAGGGCTACGCAAAAATGGTCGACGATTCCCTGGTCTACCAGCGCGGTTTCGGGGACAAGCCCACCGCGCTGCGGGACGCCGCCCCGTCCTTGCGCATTGCGCCGAAGGTCTTCACCCGGAACGGCGCACTCGTCGAGTCGCGGACCTACCCGTTGGATGCCGTCCCTCCGCCCGGCGGGACCCCGCTGCCTGCCGGGCCGGACGCCGCGAACCCCGGCCAGTTCCTGATCCGGCGCAACCACTGGGCCAGCTTTTTCCCGCAGCGCACCATCATCGCCGAAACCGGCTCAACCATCCGGATTCGCGTCTTCAACAGGCTTGCCCGGGCACACGAGTTGACCTTTTCCCAGGCGGCACACGGCCGCCTGGATGTGACCACCGGGCCGATCCCCCCGGGCGGGGAAGGCTACCTGGAATTCCCCGCCCCCTACGCCGGAACCTACATCTACCATGACCCGACCAACGCCCCGGTGCAGCGCGCGATGGGGCTTTTCGGCACCCTCGTGGTGCTGAACCCAGAGGACGCCTGGCGGGTGGCCCCGGGGCAGGCCGGTTTCGAGAGGCAGTGGCTGTGGGTCACCCACGCGGTAGACACCACCTGGGCGAACATCGAGGCTGCCGGCGGGAGCGTTGATCCGGAGGCAGATCCCGCGGTGCCCCGCTACTTCATGCTCAACGACCGCAGCGGCTACGAGGCCCTTGGCCACTCACCGAACCGGGCCATCAACCAGGCCGCGCACGAGGAATCCCTGGTCTCCGGCTACCCGCGGCAGATCGACATCCGTGAATTCGGGGAGGACCTGGTGATGGGAACGATCCGGGCGGGCCAGATGGTCCGGATGGTCAATCCCGGGATCGCGAACCACCAAATCCATTTCCACGGCAACCACCTCTGGACGGTGCGGCGCAACAACGTCGAATGGCCGCGCGAATTCGGACACGTCGATGACCAGGGGCACGTGGTGATCCAGCAGTGGGAGGACGTCGTCGAACTCGCCCCCATGGACCGCAAGGACTGCATGATCCCGATGAAGCGGCCCCCGGACGCCACCGACCAGGTCTGGAACAACCGGACCGAGGACTGGAAGTACCCCATGCACTGCCACGCCGAGATGTCGCAAACCGCGGCCGGCGGCCTGTACCCCGGCGGGCTTGTGGCCCACTGGGAACTCAAATCACCGGTGATTGGAGCATAAGACCATGAATACGCCATTCTGGGGGTCGCTCGGTGCCGCATCGGCAATCGGTGGCAGCCGCGACACGGAAAAGAAAAAGCCCAAGAAAAAGCGCCGGTCAAAGCCGAACGCCACCAAAGCGCCAGTCGCGAGGCCGAAACCGAAGCCAAAGCCAAAGCCGAGCCCAAGGCCAACCCCGAAGCCGACACAACCACCGTCTCCGTCTCCGACTCCGACGCTGACGCCCACCAAGCCGACGACACCGACGCCGACCGCCACCATGACACCGAGTCCGACGGTTCCGGCGCCGTCCACCGGCCCGACGCAAACCACGGCGCCGACCACCCAATCGCCACGTCCCACGGTCGCCCCGCCGACCTCGGATGACGATCACGACGATGACGACGGCGAGCCGCGGGACTACGACTCCCAGGCGGACTTCGCCTCCCACCAGATGCAGCAGGACGCCCCGGAAACCCAGTTCCGGCAGGCCGCGCAGCTGTCCGTCGAGCTGGACGTCGCAAACAAGGTGCTCACGTTCCCCGACGGCGCGGAGTTCGAGATGTGGGTCTTCCACTCCCCGACCTCCGGCCGGGGCTTCCCCGGGCCTACGCTGCGGCCCAAGGAAAGGGACATCTTCCATGCCCGCGTCGAGCCCAGCATGGGCCCGCACACCATCCACTGGCACGGCATGGAACCGGATCCGCGCAACGACGGGGTCGGGCACACCTCGTTCGAGATCGACGACCACTACACCTACCAGTGGCAGCCCGAACCCGGGCGGGTGCGCGACCCCAACTACGGCGCGGCGGGCACCTACTTCTACCACTGCCACGTCAACACGCCGCTGCACGCGCAGATGGGGTTGCTGGGCCCGCTGGTCATCGACCCCGTCGTGCTGCCCGACTTCCCGGTGGGCCCGGGCAACCGCAGGGCGTTTGCCGACGGGCCCGAGTACGACATCGCCACCGAATCGCTGATCATGATGTACTCGGTCGACGCGCGCTGGCACGACCTGGGGCACGCGGCGGGCCTTTCCGGTGAGGACGTGGGGCTCAACCGCTTTGAACCCCAGCACTTCTACATCACCGGCGGCCTGCTGAACTCGCGCAGGGAACGCGAGGGTGCCGTGTGGGCGCCGACCGAGCTGCCGATCAACGTGAAGGGCAACGGGAGGGCCCCGACCCTCATGCGGCTGCTCGACGGAAACTACCTGCCCAACAAGATCTCGTTCCACCACGGGGACGGCTCCCCCGCACGCATCGCCGAACTCATCGCGCACGACGGGCGGCCCTACCGGCACACGGCCCACCCCGGGGCTCCGGCTATCCCGACCAGCATGCACGAGGACCCGAAGGCCCACCTGTTCACCCACGTGGTGGCGATGGGCGCGGCCGAACGCTACGACCTGCTGTTGCACCCCGAGCAGGCCGGCAACTACACGATGCGGATCGAATGGAACAACTGGATCACCGGCAAGACCCTGGCCCGCAGGGAATTGAGGCTCGTCGCCGGCTGAACCGCCGACGGGGAACACTTGGGGACGACGGAACACCAACCACCCCGCCTTGAAAGGGAACAGGTGGGGTGGTTTGCTTGGCGTGGATGCCCGAAACATTTCATGGCGCTGTCGCTGCCGACGGCCGTGTGCCTCGTCCGGGGAACCGCGGCATGCGGTTTCGGCGACGGGCCGGGGAACACCATCCGGCAAGGACGCGGCAATGCTTGGCCACGGCTACGTGATCGCCCTGAAACAGGCCAAGAGCGGCGTCTTCGGCCCGAAGGGGGAAAAGATCGGCACGCTTGGCAAGATCTTCATGGATGTCGGCACCGGGGATGCCGACTTCGTCACCGTCCACCTCGGGCTCTTCGGCGCCGAGGAGTGCTTCGTCTCCCTCGACGGCGCGCAGATCGCCCACGGCCGCCTTCATGTCGCGTTCGGCAAGGAGAAGATCAGGCACGCCCCGCACCTGGACCCGGCCGGCACGCTGAGCGACGAGGACAAGCGGCTGCTTGACCTGTACTACGCGCGGGGCGCCCCCGGCGCCGGGGTCGCGGGGTCGGAGTAGCCGGTCCGGCGCGCCGACGTCCGGACCGCGGCCCGCACCGCGACGAACACCGCGAGGGTCGCGGCGAAGGCTCCCTCTTGAACGGGAACGCGCATGGTGCTTTGCTTGCCATGGATGCCCGGCAAGGATGGCCGAGATACCTCGGCCATGCCCGATCCGCCCGGCCCAAGGCCCCACCGGACGGCCCGTCCGGCCGCGCCGGGAGAAACATCCGGTTAGGACACCGCCATGCTTGGCCGCGAGGAACTCCACAAACTGCTTGAAACCGCAACCACCGTCGTTGGCCCGACCGGTGAAAAGATCGGCATGTTGGGACACCTGCTGATTGACGCCAGGACCGGGGAACCCGGTTTCGTCACGGTCCACACCGGCTTTTTCGGAACGGCCCACAGCGTCGTCCCGCTCAACGACGCCACCGTCTCCCGGGGCATCCTCCACGTCGCCTTCGACAAGAACGTGGTGCGGCACGCGCCGAACATCGATCCACTGGCCGAGCTGGGCATCGCGGACGAGGACAGGCTGTTCGAATACTACGGGCTGGCACCGCGGGACGCCGCCGGCCGGTCCCACGGGGTCCACGCCGCGGATCCCGCCGCCGCCAATCCGGCACGCGCGACCCGCGCCTCGGGTTTCGAGACGGACGAGCGGGTCATCGCCGTGAACGACGAGGCGGGGCGCCCGCTGCTGCGCAAGTACGTGGTGACGGCCAGCGAAACGGCGGCTCCGAAGGCAACGGGCCGGCACGGCAGGCATGAGGCACCGCCGGAGCGCTGATCCCGAACGGTGCGCCGCGCCCGTCACCCGGCCTCGAAACGCTAGCCGTCCATTGCTTCATCCGCGGCCGGATCCGGGGCCGGGCCCGCTGCGTGGAGTCGCGGCATGCCGCCGAGGTCCGCCGCGCCGTCGTCGACCACCAGTTCCGTCTCCAGCAACGGGTCGAGGTCGTCACGCGGCCCGCTGAATGCTTCCAGATGTCCCGGCTTGGACACCGGGGTGTTCGTGGTCATTGGCTTCTCCCAGCTCATGCAACGCCGGCCGCGGGCTCGCCGTTCCGGCGCCCGCGCCGGATGCCGCCCCGTGCGGGTCGTCGCCCGGCGTTTTCGGCTGGGTCGGAGGAATACTCGCGGGGGTGCCGCCCGGCCTTGGCGCGATCGGTTCCCTCTCCCGGGAACCGATCCCCCAAAAACCGCGCTACTGCCAAGTTACTGCCTCCGGCGCGGCATTCCAACCGCCAAAAGTCCCATGGATCCGCCCGGCTCCCGCACAACTTCCGTCCGGCAGCCGCACCACATCAATGCGGGAGCACCCCGCGCCGCGCCACGCTGTGGCCAAGGTCGTCCTTTCGGTTCATGCCTGCGTGCCCCCGGGTGGCTAGAGTGGTAGAAGCGCAAAACCACACACCACAAATTCTCAAGGATGGCAGATGCATCGGCTGGCCGCACTCTCACTGGGCAACCGCGCCCTGATCGCGTTGATTACCGTGTTCGTCGCGGTCTTCGGCGTGATCACGATGGGGCAACTCAAGCAGGAACTGATCCCCTCGCTGGAATTCCCGCGGATCTCGGTTGTCGCCTCCCAGCCCGGCGCCTCGCCGGAGGTCATCGACAAGCAGGTCGCCCAGCCGCTGGAGGGCGCGCTGCAGGCCGTCGAGGGGCTCGAGTCCTCGTCGTCGACCTCGCAGACCGGTTTCACCACCGTCTCGCTGTCTTTCGCCTACGGAACCGATCTTGACCGCGCCCGCGCCCAGGTGGACAAGGCCATCTCCAACGCCAAGGCCACGCTGCCCAAGGACGTGGAACCTTCGGCCTTCGCCGGGTCCATCTCCGACTTCCCGATCGTCTACATGGCGGTCTCCGGCGGCGAGGACCTGAACACGCTGCGCTCGGACGTCGAGCGTCTGGTGCTGCCCAAGCTTTCCAAGATCGACGGGGTGCGCACGGCGGATGTCTCCGGCGGCACCGGCCAGCACATCGCCGTGCTGCCGGATGCCAAGAAGCTCGCCTCCGAGAAGCTGACCGTCAACGACCTCAAGAAGACCATCGAGGACGGCTCCGGGCTGATGCCGGCGGGCCGCCTGGAGACCGACGGCCTGGACCTGCCCGTGACCAGCGGATCCCTCGTCGACTCGCTGAACGCCGTCAAGGACCTGCCGGTCAAGGGCTCCTCCGGGGTGCTCAAGCTCTCCGAGCTGGCCACGATCGAGATGCAGGACGACGCCGCCACCTCCATCACGCGCACCAACGGCGTCGAGACCCTCGCGGTCTCGGTGACCAAGAAGCCGGACGGGGACACCGTCGGCATCTCGCACGCCGTCACCGCCATGGTGCCCGAGCTCGCCGCGCAGCTGGGCGACGGCGCGACGTTCACCACGGTGTTCGACCAGGCGCCGTTCATCGAGCAGTCGATCCACGACCTCACGGTCGAGGGCCTGCTGGGCCTGGGCTTCGCCGTCGTCGTCATCCTGGTCTTCCTGCTCTCGGTGCGTTCCACGCTGGTCACCGCGATCTCCATCCCGCTCTCCCTGCTGGTCACGTTCATCGGCCTGCGCATGGGCGGCTACTCGCTGAACATGCTGACCCTGGGCGCACTGACCATCTCGATCGGCCGCGTGGTCGACGACTCGATCGTGGTGATCGAGAACATCAAGCGGCACCTGGCCTACGGCGAGGACAAGAAGACCGCGATCACCACCGCGGTGCGCGAGGTCGCCACCGCCGTCACCGCCGCGACGCTGACCACCGTGGCGGTGTTCCTGCCCGTGGCGCTGGTCGGCGGCATGGCCGGGGAGCTCTTCCGCCCGTTCGCGCTCACCGTGACGATCGCGCTGCTGGCCTCGCTGCTGGTCTCGCTGACGATCGTGCCGGTGCTCGCCTACTGGTTCCTGGGGCACACCCAGCCCGGTGCCGCGGACCTTGCGGCGGAACGCGCCAAGGCCGAAGCCAAGGAGCGCAACTCCTGGCTGCAGCGCGGCTACGCGCCGGTGCTGCGCGGCACCCAGCGCCACCCGGTCATCACGCTGCTGGCCTCCGTCGCGATCCTGGCCGGCACCGTGCTCATGGTCCCGCTGGTGCCCACCAACCTGCTCGGCGGCACCGGGCAGAACACCTTCTCCGTCACCCAGGCCATGCCGGCCGGCTCCTCGCTGGACACCACGCTGAAGGCCGCCGAGCCCGTCGAAAAGGCGCTGCGCAAGGTCCCCGGCGTGCAGGACGTGCAGATGACCGTCGGCACCCCGTCGGGCGGGTTCGCCTCGTTCATGGCCGGCGGATCGGACAGCGCGGGCTTCACCGTGATGACCGACGCCAAGGCCGACCAGCAGACCATCATGGACGCGGCCCGGACGGCCGTCGAACCGCTGGCCAAGGACTCGCAGATCTCGCTCTCCGGCTCCGAGGGCGGCATGGGCGGCACGAGCGCCGTCACCGTGCAGGTCGGCGCCCCCACCCCGAAGCTGCTCGCCGAGGCCACCGCAGCCACCGCCAAGGCGATGGCCGGCATCCCCGGCGCCACCGACGTCAGCGACAACCTCTCCGAGGCGCGCCCGCAGGTCTCCATCGGCGTGGACCGGGTCAAGGCCGCCAAGGCCGGGCTCTCCGAGGCGCAGATCGGCGCGCTGGCCGCCGGCACCATCTCCCCGATCCCCGCGGGCACCGTGCGCGTGGGCTACACCGACTACCCGGTGTCCATCGGCGAGGGCACCGACCTGACCTCGCTGGACCAGCTCAAGGACCTCAAGCTGCCGACCCCCGGCGGCGCGGTGAAGCTGGGCGACGTGGCCACGGTGGAACGCACCGAGTCCCCCGCCACCATCACCTCCTCCAACGGCGACCGCATCGCGACCGTGTCGATCACCCCGGGCGAAAACGACCTGGGCGCGGTCTCCGCGGAGGTCACCAAGCGGCTCGACGCGTTGGCCCTGCCGGCCGGCGCGACCGCGGAGCTCGGCGGCGCCGCCACCCAGCAGGCGGAGTCCTTCTCCCAGCTCTACCTGGCGCTGCTGGCGGCCATCGCGATCGTCTACGTGGTCATGGTGGCCACGTTCAAGTCGCTGGCGCAGCCGCTGATCCTGCTGGTCTCCATCCCGTTCGCCGCCACCGGCGCGATCGGCCTGCTGCTGCTCACCGGCGTGCCGCTGGGGCTGCCGTCGCTGATCGGCATGCTGATGCTGGTGGGCATCGTGGTCACCAACGCGATCGTGCTGATCGACCTCATCAACCAGTACCGGCACGCCGGCGCGGGCCGGCCGGCGATGAACCTGCAGGAGGCCATCTACCACGGCGCGCGCCAGCGCCTGCGCCCGATCCTGATGACGGCCGCCGCCACGATCTTTGCGCTCATCCCGATGGCCGCGGGCCTGACCGGCGGCGGCGGGTTCATCTCCCAGCCGCTGGCCGTGGTGGTCATCGGCGGGCTGGTTTCCTCGACCTTGCTGACGCTGATCCTGGTCCCCGTGCTCTACCACCTGGTGGAGGGCGCCAAGGAGCGCGGCGCCACGCGCCGTGCCGACAGGCGCCGCAAGCCCGGCGGACCCGCCACCTCGACCAGCGACCTGATCAAGGCGATGGACGAGGCCGGCAAGGTCCCCGTCTACGGGTCGTCGGGCACCAAGGCCGACACCAACAGCATGGGCGCGGTTCCGCCGCCGGTCAGCGCGACCGGGGCCTACCCCCCGGGCACGCTGATCAACCCGGCGACGGGCTCGATCCCGCTGACCCGCCGGGAACGCAAGGAAGTCGAAGAGGGGCAGCACGGGCGCCTGGCCTAACGCCGGATTCAACGTCGTGCTTCAGTAAGGCAAGTCGCCAAGGGCGCCGCATCCAGGGGGATGCGGCGCCCTTGGCGTTGCTTCGGCGGCGTGTCCTTGCTGCGGAATTCCGCCGCGGCGCGTGCGAGGGTTCGACGTCCTAGCCGGCCAGCGCCCGGCAAGCGAGGTGCAGGGCCAACCGCGTCTCGGGTTCGGAAAGGTCCAGCCCCAGCAACTCCTGGACCCTGGAAACGCGGGCGGCCACCGTGTTCCGGTGGAGGTTCAAGGCGGTTGCCGTTGCGGTGATGCTCGATTCGTGGTCGAGGTAGGAGCCGAGGGTCTGGACCAGCTCGGCCCCGTTGTCGGCCAGCGGACCAAGCAGGGCGCGGGCCGCCGGGATGAACGTGTCGCTTTCGGTCCAGGACAGCAGCAGCTGCTCGATGCCCAGTGCGTCCATGCGCACAAACCACCCCGTCGCCGAGCGTTGGGTGGCGATCCTGGCCGCCTCCGAGGCGCCGTTGATCGTCTCGACCAGCCCCGTCGGGCCGCTGTCCGGTGCCCCGATACCCGTGGCGATGTTGAAGGAGCGGCGCACCTCCGCGTGGATGGTTCGCAGCGCCGCCACCCGTGCCTCGAGGTTGTTTTGCGTCAGCGGCGCCGGGAAGTTCAGCCAGCCGGCCACGCCCCCGCCGAAGGTGACCGCCCGCCAATCCGCCGAAAGGCCGGCCAGGTGCCGTTTCAGCTCGCGCAACAGCTGCAGCGAATCGATGCGCGTCCTGCCGATCATCCTGAATCCCAGGTGATAGCCGCTGATCGGCCAACCGCGGTCAAGCATGCGGCGTTCCAGGTCGAGATCGGGAACCGGTCGCTTTTCCAGGAAGTCGCCCAGCAGGCCGGCGGAGACCGCTGCCTCGTTGACCTCGGCGACCTCGTCGATGAGGATGCGCGCGGCGACGGCCGGCATCATCACCTCTGCCGCCATCGCCAGTGCCCCGAGTTGCACCTCACCGAAGCCCTGCCCAAAGACCGCAAGGCGCAGCCCGCTGCGGCCGGGACTGTCCACACGCACCGAGGCCACGCATCCCGTGGCACCCCGTGTGGTGTCAAGCCACGGGGCAAAGTCGATCTCCGCCAGCAATTTTGCGGGCAGGGCCCCGCCGGCCTGCGCAAGCACTCCCTCGCGCGTCACCAGCGCGATCCCGTGGCCAAGGTTCGCCGCGAGGTGCGCGATCAGGTCCGCCACGCCCTCGGCGTGGTACTCAAAGCATCGCGCGGCCTTGCGCACGTAGGACAGCATCAGGGAATCGCGCCCCTCGCGCAGCTGCCACCAGGCCTGGGCCAATTCCATGGGCCGATCCACCTGCAGCAGCGCCAGGCCCAAGCGCCCGGCCAGGATCCGGCTGCCGGCACCAAAGCGATCGGCATGCGGCAGGGCCAGCGCGGCGAACCCGCGATCGCGCACGCGGCGGATGAGCGCGTCCTGCTGCCAGGCATCGCTCGGCGGGTCGATGGTGAGCACCGCCAGGTCCCCCGCGCAGTGCGGGGGCAACCTGCCCTCGGCCGATTCCACGACCGCTTCGGGCAGGGGCGTGCCGGGATCCCCCGTGACGATTCGCAGGCCGCCGTTATGCGGATGTGCCAGCATGTCGCCGAGCATCAGTTTCCGGTTCATGTGCCCCGTTCAAGTAGGTTCAGGCCGAAGAAGGCCGGCAGGACATGGGCCAGCCGCTCGCTGCGTTCCAGCCACCACGACGGCGCGGGCAGCGAAAGAACGTCAACGTGCCTGCCCTGGGTCACTTCGTCGACCTGGAGGATGGCCCGGGATAGTGAATCGAGCACCACGATGATCTCCGGCGTTGCAGCCAGCACCTTGCCCTCGCTCATGTAGGCCAGGAACTCGGAGCGGGCTATCACCCGGGAAATCCCGCCGTCGTTGCAGGTGACCTCGATGGTCGAATTGTGCATCGTCCGTGCGGAAATTTCGATCGCCGTGATCCTGCCCTGGCCCAGGAACCGGGCGCCCAGCCTTTCGGCAAGCACGGGCACCGGCTCTTGCTCCGCGGCCATGAATGCATCGCCCAGTTCCAAGGCCCGCAGGTAGATTCCGGTGATGGCGTGTTCGCGGAGGTCCCCGACGTGGAAGCCGCCCAGCAGGACCGGGGCAACACCGCCGGCCTGGATCACTGCGGCACGGATGACCTTTTCCATGTCTTCGGCCCTGTCGGTGTTCACGATCGCGACCCCGCCGGCGCCGGTGTCGCAGACGGCAAAGAGGCCCGGGACTTTGTCCACATAAAGGGACATCTGATCGAGCCGGGGGTATGCCCGCCCGGTGAAATCCGCGTCGACGAAGACCATCTCGTGGGCCAGGCCCAGGGCGGTGAGGCCGTTGACCCCGCCGCCTTCCAGGGCACAGACGGCTTCCGGCCGTGTTCCCGACCAGCGCGCAGCGGCCGCCAGCAGCGGGGAAAAGGGGTCTTCGACGGGGAGGCGTTCGTGCATGAAGTGGGTGGATCCCACGTAGGCGATCGCGACGCACGAGAGCGCCGGGTCCACATCCCGCACCTGGTGCACGTTCAGCGGCCAGGCGTTCGAGGCCCCCAGGATGAGTTCTTGCAACGTGGTTTT
Organism: Paeniglutamicibacter sp. NPDC012692; assembly: GCF_042901625.1. Classification (NCBI taxonomy): domain Bacteria; kingdom Bacillati; phylum Actinomycetota; class Actinomycetes; order Micrococcales; family Micrococcaceae; genus Paeniglutamicibacter; species Paeniglutamicibacter sp. NPDC012692. The sequence continues at coordinate 291,678 of NZ_JBIBDE010000005.1, read as the reverse complement.
CCCGCCGCCCCCGGATCCCAGAAGGGAGAATCCTCGGGCAAGCGCCGGGAGCCGGTCTTGCCCGAGGATGCTGGTCATGGTGCCATCCTATCGGGGCCGCCGCGCCAATCGCGGTTGCTCCACGGGGACGAACTCCTCCTTCAGTCCAAAGGCCGCGGGGCCGAATGCCGCGAGGGCCTCGGGGGTGCGCATCATCTCCGGGGTGGAGATTCCCAGCACCCGCACCCGTTGCCCGTAGCGCAGCCCCTCGGTGGTGATCGGTTCCCCGCTTTCGGCATCAAGGACGCAAATCAGGTCCGGGACGATGGCCAGCACGATCCCGTCGCGCCGTGCCACCAGGTTCTCGTTCTGGAACACGATCTCCAGTTCCTCGCCGTCGTCGGCTCCGAGCGGGGAGATCACCGCACGCCCCTTGGCGAAGCCGTCGGTGGTGCGCCGCTCCACGTCGCTGACCTTGCCGGCGAACAGCTCGCGGACATGGCAGTACAGGGTGTTCGACAGAGTCCCGGCAATGGCATCGAAGGGCGAGCCATGTTCTTCCCGGGCAAGCCGGATGGCCCGGCCCAGGGCCAGCGCCATGGAGAGCGTTCGCGGCACGGCGGTGCGCTTCACGTCGGCGCCCGTCATCGCGTATTCGGCGATGTGCCCCACCCCTCCCAGGCGGATGGTGATGCCCCGGGCCAGCCACTCCATCTGTCTGTCGTCGTCCCCCGTGTCGATGATGACCTTCTCGCCGCGTTCACCCGCAAGCGCCAGTGGCGAGCCGTGCACCCCGTACACCGCGAAGGTCTCCATGGACAGCTCGGGGAATGCCCGTCCCATGCCGTCCGCGTCGATGACGGGAAGGCCCGCCTCGACGGCGACGGCCAGCGGAATCATCGAGTTGATGCCGCCGCACTCGATGGGCATCGTCGCATCGGCGGTGCGGCCCAGGTGTTCCTCCAGGGTGCGCAGAGCCAACAGAGCCTCGGTCCCGGCCGGGATTTTCTCGACCATGACCGTGGGGGCGCCCATTTGGGCGGTGGGGATCACGAACATGTCATCATCGAGCTCCTCCGGGTCCAGGATGGTGATGTACCCGTCGCCGAGGACCCGTTCCACCAGCATTTTGCCGATGTACGGGTCCCCTCCACCGCCCGTGCCCAGCAACGTGGCTCCGCGTGCGAGGTCCCCGAGGTCGGAGGCGCGCAGCTGCCAGCTCATGAGACAGGCTCCGGGACGCCGTCGAACCGGTGCGATGGCATGTCGTAGCCGAAGTACCCGGGTCCCACCATGGCCAGGGCCTCGGGGGAATGCCAGCGCGGGTCGCTGGGGGCGCTGAGCACGCGCACCCGCTGCCCGTAGCGCAGCGACTCGGTGGTGATCGGTTCCCCTGATTCGTGGTCCAGCACCATGATCAGGTCCGGGGTGGTGGCCAGCACGCGGTCGTTGGACTGGGCGATCAGGTGTTCGTTCTGGAACGACAGCCTCAGCATGGCATCGGTGTTTTCAATCCGTGCGCTGCCGCGGGCGAAGCCCTTGGTGGTGCCGCGTTCGACGTCCACGACCTTGCCGGCGAAGATCTCCAGCCCGCCGACCAGGTCAAGCACCGTCGCGACCGGATCGATCTTGGCGGCGCGAGCCTCCTCGATGCCGGTACCGATCGACAGGCAGTGGCCCAGGGAACCGGGCACCATGGATGCCCTGGCCTGTACCCCGTCCATCGCGAATCCAGCGACCATGACGGAGCACCCCATTTCCACGCAGGCAACCCGGGCGATCCGCTCGGTCCAGAGGTTGTCCGCCGTTTCCAGCACGGCGGTGTTGCCCTTTTCGTCGCTGATCGCCAGCGGGGATGCGGTGATTCCGTAGAGCGTGGGCAGCAGCATCTGCAGCTCCGGGAAGGCCCTGCCCATGCCGTCCGCATCGATCAACGGCAGCCCAAGGACTGCCGCCGCGGCGATCGGGATGGTGGAGTTCACGCCGCCGACCTCCGCGCATGCAACATGGGTCATTTTCCGTCCCAGGTGCTTTTCCAATGCGCGGACTGGCGCCACGAGCTCGTCGAGGCTCGGCAACTTTTCCACCATGACGGTGGGCGCGCCCATCATGGAGACCGTCAGCGCCAGCGCGTCATCGGGCACCTCTTCCAGCGAGATGGCCGTGACGGGGCCGTGTTCGCGCAATGCCTGTTCGGCTAGCAGCGAGCCGATGTAGGGGTCCCCTCCCCCGCCTGTGCCCAGCACCGCCGCACCGCGTGCCAGGGGCGCGATCATGTCAAGGGAAATCATCCAGCTCATACCCGGACCCCCATTTCCAGGTCGCCGACTGCCTTGACCCGGATGCGCGTGGCGTTGCCCGGCAGGTACGGGATGGGGACCTCGTCGAAGTCGATGATCTTCACGGATCGCGGGGACGCCCCGGCGGCTATGGCCTTGTCGATGGCTTCGGCGCGCACCGCAGCCAGGGATTCCTCGCGCTGGCCGGGCTCGATGGTGTAGACCTTGTCGATTTCACCGCCCACCTGGGCGATCGAGGCGCCGATGGCGTTGGCAACCGCATAGTTTTCCGGGCGGTTCACCGCGCCGAAGAGCGGGAGTTCATCGGCCAGCAGGATCGATCCGCCGCCCACCGCCACCACGGCGATGGGTTCCGGGGAGGTGCGCATCCTGTCAACCGCCTCGGACACGCGCTCAGCGATCCTTGCCAGGACCTTCTGCACGAAGGCCGGGTCCAGGTGGGCCACCTTGCTCCGGTCCCCGATCTCCACCCTTCCCGCCGCCACGGCGATGTCGGTGGCGGTGAGCGTGCCGCCGCCAAAGACCAGGGCCTCGGTACCCAGCTTGTAGCCCACCGATTCCGGTCCCACCTCTCCGGTTTCGGTGTCCACGATGCTTCCGCCCCCGATGCCAAGGGAGAGCACGTCCGGCATGCGGAAGTTGGTGCGGATGCCCGCGACCTTGACCTCGTTGGCGGTTTCCCGCGGGAAGCCGTTGACCAACAGGCCGATGTCAGCGGTGGTGCCGCCGATGTCGATGACGGCGCAGGTAGCCAGGCCGGAAGTGAGCGCGGCCCCGCGCATCGAGTTGGTGGGCCCCGAGGCGAAGGTCGCCACGGGGTAGAGGCGCACATAGTCCTCGTCCATCAGCGTGCCATCGTTCTGGCTCAGGTAAATGGGCGAATCAATGCCCTCGGCGCGCACTGCAACGGTGAGCCCGTCCACGATCTCGGCCGCCAGCTCACGAAGCGCCGCGTTGATGATCGTGGCGTTTTCGCGTTCCAGCAGGCCAATGCGGCCGATCTCGTGGGAAAGCGAGATGGCGACGTCGCTTCCGAGGACTTCCGCAATGATTTCCGCGGCCCTGACCTCGAGGTCGTGGTTGACAGGGCTGAAGACCGCTGAAATCGCGACCGAGCGAATGCCGTGGGCTTTCATGTCCTCGGCGTGGGCACGCAACTCATCGGGATCCAGCGGCGAGATGGGCCGGCCGTCGAATTCGTAGCCGCCATGCGCCAAATAGCTGCGCGCGCTGATGGCGTTCTTGAGCCCTTCGGGCCAGTCCACCAGAGGCGGCAATGCCTTGGTTGCGGGAAGCCCCAGGCGCAGTGCCGCCGTGGGGGCCAAGCGCTTGGCTTGAACCAGTGCGTTGATGAAATGGGTCGTGCCGATCATGACCGCGGTGATTTGCTCACCCTCGAAGTGGTGGCCGCGTCGCAGATCTTGGATCGCCTGGACGATTCCGGTGGTCACGTCGGGTGTGGTGGCGTGCTTGACTGCGCCGAGCGTCTGGCGCCCGTCCATCAGCACGGCGTCGGTGTTGGTGCCCCCGACATCGATTCCGATATGCATGGTCTGGTCCTTCGCTAAATGTGTGAGGTCTGGTTTCAGGCTGCGGTTGACACGTTCGCGGGTTCGGACTGGAGGGTGCGGGATAGCCCCACACCCCTGACCAGTCCGAGCTTGCCCGCTGCAACGTAGAGCGCCATGGATAGGAATAGTGAGATCAGCGACGGGATACCCCAGGTGACGAAGTATCCGGCCACAGAGGAGACCGCCCAAATGATGATGGTTGCCGGGACGATGCGCGGCGCGGTTTTCGGCAGGGTGCCCAAAAGGCGCGTGGCATCGAGTTCACCGCGCCACCGCTTGACGATGTAGTACTCGGCGACCATGATTCCGGCGATCGGAGGGAAGGACACGCCCAACACGATCAGGAAGTCCGTAAAGCGCGAAAGGATGCCGGCCGCGGCCAGGATGGATCCAACCAAGCCCAGGACCACGGTGGTGGTGACGCGGTTCAGGTTCTTGTTGAAGGACGTGGAGACGAAATTGATCAGGCCAAGCGACGAGGAATAGAGGTTCCAGTCGTTGATCTTCAAGGTTCCGGTAATCACGATCAGCAGTCCGACGAACCCGATGGAAGACGTCACGATCGCCACGATGTCGCCGGTGGCCGCGGCATGTGCCAGCAGGACGCCGGCCAGACCGATGACAAACTCACCGAGGGTCACGCCAAGCACCGTCTGCTTGACGACGTCCGCCTTGGAACGGTTGAACCGGGTCATGTCGGCAGTGATGATGGCGCCGACGATGAGGCCGCCCGCCACCACTGCGGTTCCCTGCCAGACGGTCATGGTCGGACCCGGGGCTGGAGAGGTCAACAGCTCGCCCAGGGAGTGGTTCCGAAGTTCGCTGATCACGGACCACCCGACAAGAACCAGGAATAGCGGCACGGTGATGTTGGCCAGGCGCTGCATGCCGGAGAAGCCGAAGGCGACAATGCCGGTGACTGCCAGGCCGAAAAGCAGGGACCATACCCACATGGGCAGCATGTTGGGCATGAGCACATCGAGTGACTGGGCGGAGATGGCGCTCTGGATGCCGAACCAGCCGATCAGGCTGATGCCGATGGCCAGCCCCACCAGGGAGGCTCCCACGTCTCCGAAGCCGGTCCAGCGGGCCAACAGCGCGGTGTTGAGGCCTTCCTTCTGGCCGATGATGCCAACAATGCACATCAGGATCTCAAGGATGATCGACCCGAAAAGTAGCGCCAGGGCTGCTTCTCCGAAGGTCATGCTGAAGCCTAGCGTCGCGCCCAGCAGGAATTGCGAGAGCGCCGAAACCTGGCCGAAGCGTTGGACGGCAATGCCGAACCATGGCTTCTGGGCCTGCGAGGTGACACGGGAGAGGGCGAAATCGTCGGCGTGCGTCGGATGTGCCATGTTGCTCCTTGGACAAAGTGGATCGTGCGAATGAGGACTCACCAAAGTTATGAAGGATTCATGATCCATGCCACATGCAAGTTGCACATACTGCCCAGATTAGTGTGCAGGAAGCACAGCGCCCCGCAGAATTCTTACCGACGAAAGTGACAGCGCATCCGACACCAGCGGCACAAACAACGTCGCGGGCTTTGTCGCCGACTCAAAGAGCATTCGCTGCGGAGATGGGTTCGGGCCATAATCACGCCCCTCTTGCCGCGTTTGGATCTTGTCGCACCCGATGGCCTCGTCGCATTGAGATTTTCCACAAACCACCCGGGTGCCTCCAGCAAGCCGGCTCGCACGCTGCATTCGAACTTGCCTTTCGGCCATTGACCAAGCGCCCTCGTTCGGTCGTGGCCTCCACGAACAAGGTGAAGGCTTGGCCTTGTTCGTCGAATCGATTCCTCTGGCGAGACCATGATCTGCGACGTACGCTCGTGCCATGGAAAAACAACAGCACCACCCGGGGACCGAGATCCTCGAATCCCACCAGTGCTGGGAACAGCTGCGGAGCGTCTCGGTCGGGCATCTGGCCGTCAGCCACGGCGACCAGCCGAGAATCTTCCCGATCAACTTCACGGTCGACCACGGCACCGTCGTCTTCCGCACCGGCCCCGGAAACAAGCTCGACATCATGAGCCGGCAGCCGAACGTCGCCTTCGAGGCCGACGGCGTCGACCAGGACACCGGCATCGCCTGGTCGGTCATGGTCGAGGGAACCGCGGAGCTGTTCCAGGGTATCGAGGAACTCGTCGATTCCTTCTCTCTCATGCTCTTCCCGTGGGAACCCGGCCCGAAGGACCAGTTCGTGCGCATCGTTCCAGCCAGCGTCACCGGCCGCCGCTTCCACGTGGCAGAACCCATGACCTGGTGGAAGCACATGAAGCACGGCTGACCCCGCACGGTTGTCCACATTCCCGCACCGGCCACACGCGGCGGGGCAGTCTGTACCCCACACTGGGGCGTATGGAGGCCAGCCAATTCATCGCAACGCTCACGGGCCACCGTGACGATCCGGGGTACCAACCCACCCCGGAGGATGAGTTGCGCGCACTGCTCGAATCAACCCGGCTCACGCGCGACCTTGTCGATCGCGTGGCGGCAAGCACCGATTCGCCCACCCGGGCAGTCCTGCTGGCCATCGCCGTCGAACGGGCACACGGGTTCCTCGAGTTCGCCCAAATCCGGGTCGCGCAGGTCGCCCGGCAGAATCTCGTCCACGAGCTACCCGCCGAAACGTTCACCCTGCTGCGCGGCATCACCGGTGATCCGGCCGGCTACATCAACGGAGAGACCCAGCTCCCCGCGGACCCGGCAAACGTTCCCACGGGCCGACTCGAGTTCAAGGACCCCGCCGAATGCCTGCAAGGCACCCTGAATATCAGCCATTTCGAGGCCCGCGACAGGCTGCAGGCTGCCGACGCGCTGCTTCCCCGGATCGACGAGCACGGCATCCAACAGGGTCCCCGGTACCCTAAACTCGCCCACCAGGTCCGCGAGGGCAAAGCCCGGGTCCGTCCCACCGCCGCCGCGGCCCGCAGGCTGGACAAGCTCCGACCAAGCATCCTGGCCCGGCCGGAGGGAACCACGCTCGCTGCCGACATCGAGGAGCGCATCGCCAAGGCCGTCGCCGAAGACATCCCGCGGAACACCCAGCGGCTTTTCGACCGGTTCGGCGACGAGCTCGAGGACACCCCCGAGTCGCCGACTCCCGTGGAAGTCCGCGCGAAGACGGGCATCTTCATCACCAAGCGGACCCGCCACTTCACCTACTTGAACGCGTGCATGCTCAATCTCGACGCCGAGATATTCCTGTCGCACTTCGCCCAATCCGACAATCCGCGGACGAATGCCGGCAACCGGCAGGCCATGGCCGACGCCGCGACTCGTCCCGAATCCCAGCCATCCCAGGCTTCCCCGGACTTTCCTGCATCCGCACTCCCCGGCGAACAACCGGCCTGCGCTCCCTCAAACGACGGACCAGGCTGGTTCACCCACCCGACCGACGCCGCGACCTTCGAATTCCCGCCATCCGACGCTGGCAGCTTCGGCAGCAGCGCCAGTACCGGCAGCGACGCATTTTCCAACGCCGACGGACTCACCCCGCCCCAGCGCCACCTGCAAACCTTGCTGAACCTGATGCGGGCACCGAATTCGCGGCCACAGAAGTCCCCCGCTGGCCTCCCGACAGCGCAGATCGTTGTATACGTCTACCTCGAAACGTTGCTCGGTCTGGCCAAGGGATCAGGGTGGAGCGCCCACGGCCTGGAAATACCCGTCGGGGAACTCCGCAGGCGGTTGTGCACCGAGGGCGTCATCCCGATCGTGCTCGGCGGGCAAAGCGAGATACTCGACGTCGGCCGCGAAATGCGACTAGCCCCGGACCACATGAAGCGGGCGGTGCTCGCGCGTGACGGCGGATGCCTCTACCCGGGCTGCACCGTGCCGCCCGAACACTGCGAATTCCACCACGTCAAACCGTGGAAGGACGGCGGCGGAACCAGCGTGGACATGCAGGTGTTTGAGTGCACGGCGCACCACCACATGATCGACAACGGGGAGCTAAGCGTCGTCATCCACGATGGCCTGCCGCACCTGCTCCTGCCCAAGTACCTGGACCCGGAACAGCTCCCCCGCCGAAACACCTACTGGCAAGGCCCGCGACCCACCCTGTTCTGAAGGCCGGGGATTCCGGCCAAGATCCCTAGGCGCCCGACCCGTCCGCGTTCAGGGGCGCGTCCTCCAGCGCACCGCGCGGCACGGCCAGCAACGCCAGCGCGCACACGATCGCCGTTCCGCCGCAGATCCCCCACACGACCATGTACCCGGCCAGCGGGGCGGCGAAGCTCTCGGCACCTCCTTCGCTCGCGGCGCCGGCAACCTGCCCGATCAGCGCCAGCCCGAAGATCGCCGAGGCGAAGGACCCGCCGATCGTCTTCACGGCGTTGGTCAGCCCCGTGGCCATGCCCGTCCGGTGGAACGGCGCGGCGGCTGCAGCGGCCGCGGGAAGGGCCGCCACCAGAGCCCCGGAGCCTAGCCCGGCAACGACCATGTTGGTGAGCACCTGGGCCAGCGAGCCGTGCAGCGGCAGGAACATCAGGTATCCGATGCCGACCAGCGTGCTTGCCGCGACCAGCGTCGCCCGGGTGCCCATCAGCCTGGCACTCACCGGGAACAGCAGCGCGCCGATGAGCAGCGAGAGCACGTATGCTCCGATGATGATCGAGACCCCCGAGGCGCTCATGCCCAGCCCGTAGCCGTTGGCAGCCGGGTCCGTGCGGGCGAACGTGCTCATCGGGATCTGCGCGCCGAGCACCGAGACGCCGAAAAGCCCCGCGGTGAGCTGCAGCGGCCACATGGAACGAGCGAAGAGCACCTTGAAGTCGATCAGCGGATCGTCCTGCTTGTTCTCGTGCCGGTAGAACACGTAAAGCACGGCCAGTCCCAGCGTCAGACAGCCCCAGACCAGCGGGCTGGCCGGGCCGTTGATGCGCAGGAAACTCAGCCCGCTGGTCAGCAGCAGCAGGCCGACGGCCAGGTAGCCGAACCCGCCGCCGTCGATCTTGGCGCCGTTGCGCGCCCCGTCGTCGGGCACGCCGAACCCCACGGCAAAGATGCACAGCGTCGTGGCGACTGCCGGAACCACCATGGTCAGCGCAAGGTTCCCGCCGAAGAGGCCGATCAGCGCACCGCCGGCCAGCGCGCCGCCGATGACCCCGAGTTCAAGGGCGCCGACCAGCAACCCGGCGGCCCGGCGGGTGATCGGCCCGGGTGCGCCGAGCTTGCGCGAGCGCGAAAAGATGATCGCGATTTCAAGCGGCAGCCACACCGCGTAGAACCCCTGGAACGCCCACGCGACCAGGAAGGTGGTGAAGGAACCGGCGAACACCACCGCCCAGGATGCGGCGGCGGTGACGATCGCGGAGACCAGCAGCATGCGCTTGTGCCCGAAGATGTCGCCGAGCGAGGCCAGCAGCGGGACAGCCAGCGCGGAGACCATCAGCTGGGCCGCCTCGAACCAGTTCACGTCGGCGTCGTGGATTCCCAGGTGGCGCGCGATGTCGGTCATCAGCGGCGTGTAGTAGCCCTGCAGGATGCCGCTGGTGATCTCCACCAGGGCCAGAAACCCGACGATCGAGGCGACGGCGCCCCATCGGACAGGGGCCTGCGCGGCGAGGTCCGCGGGTCGGGCCGGCGGTGTGGGCGAATGGTCCATAGCGGGACTCTATCGCGAACCCGCCGCCGGACGTGACGCGCCCCACATGGGTCGACGGGAATTATTTCGGTTCCCGCGCCGCTATTACATGCAAACGCATACAACTCTGGCACAATGTAACGTAGCCACATCACCACCCAGGAGGCAAGAATGCAGTTCGGCATTTTCAGCGTCAGCGACATCACCCGCAACCCGGTCAGCGGCACCACCCCGACCGAGAAGCAGCGCATCGACGACATCGTCGCCATCGCCAAGAAGACCGAAGAGGTCGGGATGGACGTCTTCGCCATCGGCGAGCACCACAACCGCCCGTTCTTCTCCTCGTCCCCCACCACCACGCTGGCCTACATCGCGGCGCAGACCGAGAAGCTGATCCTCTCGACGGCCACCACGCTGATCACCACCAACGACCCGGTGAAGATCGCCGAGGACTTCGCGATGCTGCAGAACCTCGCCGGCGGCCGCGTGGACCTGGTGCTGGGCCGCGGCAACACCGCCCCCGTCTACCCGTGGTTCGGCAAGAACATGCAGGACTCGGTGAACCTGACGGTGGAGAACTACAACCTGCTGCGCCGCCTCTGGGACGAGGACGTCGTGAACTGGGAGGGCAAGTACCGCACCCCGCTGCAGAACTTCACCTCCACCCCGCGCCCGCTGGACGGCGTGGCCCCGTTCGTCTGGCACGGCTCGATCCGCACCCCGCAGGTCGCCGAGATCGCCGCCTACTACGGCGACGGCTTCTTCGCCAACAACATCTTCTGGCCCAAGGAGCACTACCAGCAGCTGATCGGCCTCTACCGCGAACGCTACGAGCACTACGGCCACGGCCGCGCGGACCAGGCGATCGTCGGCCTCGGCGGCCAGTTCTTCATCCGCAAGAACTCCCAGGACGCCAAGAACGAGTTCCGCCCGTACTTCAACAACGCGCCGGTCTACGGCCACGGCCCCTCCATGGAGGACTTCATGGAGCAGACCCCGCTGACCGTCGGCTCGCCGCAGGAAATGATCGAAAAGACCCTGACCTTCCAGGAGACGTTCGGCAACTACCACCGCCAGCTTTTCCTGGTCGACCACGCGGGCCTGCCGGTCAAGACCGTGCTGGAGCAGCTGGACCTGTTCGGCGAGTACGTGCTGCCGGAGCTGCGCAAGGAACTCGACGCGCGCAAGCCCGCCGACCACCCGGAGGCACCCACCCACGCCAACCGCGTCGCCGCGCGGGACGCCAAGCTGTTCGCGGGGAACACCGATGCCTGAGCACGCCTCGCTGCGCGATTCAAACGCGGCCTGGGAGTCCCTCTTCCGGGCCCAGGTCTCCGTGATGCGCAAGCTCCAGAAGTTGCCGGAGTTCAAGCAGCTGAGCACCAGGGAGTACGACGTGCTCTTCAACCTGTCCCGCTGCCCCTCGGGCTCCAGCCGCCTCTCGGACCTGAACCAGCACCTGCTCATTTCCCAGCCGAGCCTCAGCCGCATGGCCGACCGGCTGGAGGCCAAGGGACTGGTCGCCCGGCAACCGGATCCCACCGACCAGCGGGCAGTGCTGTTCACGCTGACCGAGGCCGGCGCCAAGCTGCAAAAGGAGATCGGCCGCGAACACGTCAAGGGCATCCACGCGCTGATCGGCGATGCTCTCACGTCCGAGGAGTTCGCCGACCTGGAGCGGCTGACCGCCAAGCTGCGCGACCACGTCGAGTCCGACTAGCCGATCACAGGTTTCCATGCAACCAAGGGACCGCTGTGCCAGGGGGAGAACTCCTTCCCCCGGCACAGCGCTCCCTTGCAAGGTTCGACGACCCCGTCGTACGCCGCGGCCACAGACAGCCCGGCCGAACCGAATACCTCAGACGCCAAACGGCGCCGCATACCTGAATTTACCGGTCGGCAGGCTGTGCCCGTCCAGCGCCAGCACCATGAAGTGCTCTCCCCACGACATGTCCGAGGGCAGTAGTCCTGCCGGGATCGCCGGGACGTAGCCGAAGCGCGGGTAGTAGCCGGTGTGGCCCAGCAGGACGATCGCGCGCTCCCCCGCGGCCGTCGCCCGGTCGCGGATTTCGTTGAGCAGAGCCCCTCCGATGCCCCGCCCCTGGTGTTCGGGGGCCACCGAGATCGGCCCCAGTCCCAGCAGCGGGATGTCGCCGTCGACCCAACCGCGGGTGGCGATCACGTGGCCGACGATGTTTCCGCCGACCTCGGCAACCACCGAGAAGTCTTCCAGGTACTCCTCGCACCCGAAGAGGTCGTCCAGCAGCGCGGCCTCGCCGGGCTCAACGTCGCTCTCGGGGCCGGCAAACGCCCGAACCGTCAGGTCTCGAATCGCGGTGCGGTCGGCGGCGGTTTCGGTGCGCAGCAACATGGTTCCAGCGTAGCGCGCCGGGTCCCGCGTCGGAACCGACTTTGATGCCCCGACATGGAGCAAGGCCCGGCTTTGGTGGCCGGGCCCTGCGAATCGGTTGTGTTCACCTAGTGCGAGGCAGCATGGTGATGCTCGTGGTAGACACGCATCGCCGGCTTGACGGCCATGCCCGTGGCTACCAGTGCCACCACGCCCGGGATCCAGGTATTCCATGCCACGCCCGGCATGCCGGAAGCGAAGCTACCCATCCACGGTGCCGCAACGACCAACAGTGCCACGACCATCTGCACCCATTCGGCCGCGGGCATGCCTGGCATTGCCAGGTTGACCGCACCAACCACAATCAACGCGATACCACCGGCAGTCATGTACGCGGTGGACATTCCCATCGCGTTGGTCCACGTCATGGCAAGCAACGTGTAGACGCCGCAGGCCACCACCAACCAGTTCTGCCATCCAGTAAACCGCTTCATGGTCCAGATCTCCTTGCCTTCCATCCCGTCCCCCGATTCACGAGTTTGTCGACACGCGATGAGGGTCGCCCGTTCGGGCTCCGTCGGAATCCCAATGAGGACCTGGTTTACACTCGGCCCGCATCCTTCCGTCGGCTACTCTCATCCTGCGCCCGCACCCCTTGCTCCGATAGGGTACAAAGTCACGGCCCCAAGCAGGCTTGGGCCTGCCCGTTTTCGCGTTCACCTGCCCTCATGCATGCCTCCCGGACCTTGCGGGACGGTCGACGGCATGCTGGGATGGACCACATGAGTGATGCGCCCAAGGGCCCCAAGTCCTATTTCCCGTCGATCGAGACCAAATACGGCCAGCCCATCGACCATTGGATGAACCTGCTGGGGACCGTGGCCGGCCAAAAGCACCTGGAGCAGGTCAACTGGCTGAAATCCGAACACGGCATCGGCCACGGGCATGCCAACGCACTGGTCCACGTCTACCGGGCAGAACACCAGCACTAGGCGCCGCTGTTCCGGTCCGCGGGATTTTCACCACCGATTGTGGATAAAATGGCTCACAAGGCACGCCGCGCAAAACAGGCCCGGCGCCATCGAGCGAACGGAACCGGATTCACCCATGTCAAAACACCTGAGGCTTCCGGCGCTGCTGGCGACCGCCACGCTTTCCTTGACCCTGGGGCTCGCGGCTCCCGCAGCCCCGGCTTCGGCATCGGTTCCCGCTTCGGCCCAGGCGTTTGCGCCGGCGGCGTTGACGCTGACCCCGCAGCTGGCCAAGAAGCCGGCCCCTCCGCGGAACCCGAAGAAGCTGAACGTGTTGGTCAACAAGACCTACCCGCTGGTGCCCAAGACGTACGCCCCGAAGACCTCAACGATCGCAAACACGGGCGGCATCCGCCTGGAGACCAGAACCGCCACCGCCTACAGGAACCTTGCGGCGGCGGCCAAGCGGGACGGGGTGAAAATCAAGCTCACCTCCGGCTACCGCTCGTATGGCTCGCAAAAGCAGATTGTCGACCAGTACACCCGGCTCTACGGATCGGCCTACGCGCTGCGCATCGCCGCGAAACCGGGCACCTCCGAGCACCAGACCGGGCTGAGCCTGGACGTCGGAAACTACAACCGGAAATGCGCGCTTCAGGACTGCTTCGCCACGACGCCGGTGGGCCGGTGGATGGCCAAGAACGCGCCGAAGTACGGCTTCGTGCTGCGCTACCCCAAGGGCCAGGAAGCGGTGACCGGCTACAAGTACGAGCCGTGGCACTTCCGCTACGTCGGCACCACGCAGGCCAGCACGATGGCCAAGAAGAAGTCCAAGACGCTGGAGCACTACTACGGCGTGGCCACCGCGACCAAGACCACCGCCCAAAACGTGAACCTGCGCCAAAGCGCGACGACCGCGTCGACGGCGTTGACCCTGGTCAAGAAGGGCACCAGGGTCCAACTGACCGGCAAGGTCTCCGGCGCCTGGGTCCAGGTGAAGGTCGGGACCAGGACCGGCTGGATGAGCTCGCAGTACCTGCGCTGATTCCCGACCGCGCACCCCTGCCGGGCACCGATGTCCTGTCAGGGGGCGCGGGAAACTAAACTGGATCCATGACTGCAACGCTCGTGGCCAAGGACCTTGCCGGTGGCCACGCCCACCGAACCCTTTTCTCCAACCTGAACTTCACCGTCTCCCCCGGGGACGTGATCGGCGTGGTGGGCGCCAACGGGGCCGGAAAGTCGACGCTGCTGCGTTTGTTGGCCGGCGTCGACGAGCCGCTGGGCGGCACCGTCTCCAGCGCGCCGGACGGCGCGTTCATCGGCTGGCTCCCGCAGGAACACGAGCGCCTCGAGGGCGAGACCATCGAGGCGTACCTGGCCCGCCGCACCGGGTGCGCCCAGGCCACCGCCGACATGGAGTCCACCGCGGAGGCGCTGGGTTCCGGCGCCCCGGGAGCCGACGACGCCTACGCCGCGGCGTTCGACCACTGGATGGCGTCCGGCGCCATGGACCTCGAGGACCGCGCGCCGGCCACGCTCGCCGAGCTCGGTTTCGACCTGCCCACCGACACGCTGATGACCGCGCTCTCCGGCGGGCAGGTGGCCCGCGTGGCGCTGGCCGCCCTGCTGCTCAGCCGCTTCGACTTGGTGCTGCTCGACGAGCCGACCAACGACCTGGACTTGGCCGGGCTTGAGCGCCTCGAGTCCTTCGTTTCCTCGCTGCGCACCGGCGTCGTACTGGTGTCCCACGACCGCGAATTCCTGGCCCGCTGCGTCACCCGCATCGTCGAGCTGGACCTGGCGCAGAACCAGGTCGCGGTCTACGACGGCGGCTACGACTCCTACCTGGAGGAGCGCGCCATCAACCGCCGGCACGCCCGCGAGGCCTACGACGAGTTCGCCGACAAGAAGGCCGACCTCGTCTCACGCGCACGCACCCAGCGCGAGTGGTCATCCCAGGGCGTGCGCAACGCCATGAAGAAGAACCCGGACAACGACAAGCTGCGCCGCAAGGCGTCCAACGAGTCCTCCGAGAAGCAGGCGCAAAAGGTCCGCCAGATGGAGTCGCGCATCAAGCGGCTGGACGAGGTCGAGGAGCCGCGCAAGGAATGGGTGCTGCAGTTCGAGATCGCCGCGGCCCCCCGCGGCTCAACCGTCGTCTCGACGCTCAACGACGCAGCGATCACACGCGGGGACTTCACGTTCGGCCCCGTGTCCGCGCAGGTCAACGCCGGGGACCGGATCGGCATCACCGGCCCCAACGGCGCCGGCAAGTCCACGTTGCTGAACCTGCTGCTCGGCCACCTGGCCCCGGACACCGGCTCCGCCTCGCTGGGATCCTCGGTGGCGATCGGCGAGATCGACCAGGCGCGCAGCTACCTGGGCGAGGACAGCCCCCTGGGCGACGCCTTCGAGGCGGCCGTGCCGGAGATGTCCCCGGCCGAGGCCCGGACGCTGCTGGCGAAGTTCGGCCTCAAGGCGCACCAGACCGCGTCCCTGGTCCGCGACCTGTCCCCCGGCGAACGCACCCGGTCGGGCCTGGCCCTGCTGCAGGCGCGCGGGGTCAACCTGCTGGTCCTCGACGAGCCGACCAACCACCTGGACCTGCCGGCGATCGAGCAGCTCGAGGAGGCCCTTGAATCCTACGAGGGCGCGCTCCTGCTGGTGACCCACGACCGCCGCCTGCTGGACAACGTCCGACTTGAGCAGCGCTGGCTGGTCGAGGACGGCAAGGTCCGGATCGGCATCAACTCCTGACCGCACGCCCGGGCGGCCGCGTCCGGGCGGGTCACCCCGCCTCCACCCGTTTCCCGGATCGAACGCCCCCACCGGCGGAAAAGAGCCACACACATGCTTCAGCTCTCCGATGTCCTTGACGCCTCCGAGCGCATCTCCGGACGCATCCGCAGCACGCCGCTGATGCCCGTCGACGACCCGGGCCTGCCCGGGGTCAGCCACCTGAAGCTGGAACAGCTGCAGGTCACCGGCACGTTCAAGGCGCGAGGCGCCTTCAACCGACAGCTGGCGGCCCTGGAGGCGGGGGAACTCGACGCGGAGGCGGGGATCGTCGCGGCGTCCGGCGGCAACGCGGGACTCGCAAACGCCTACGCGGCTGCGGCCCTGGGCGTTCCGGCGAACGTCTTCGTGCCGGGGAACGCGCCCGCGGTGAAGGTGGCCAAGCTCAGGGCCTACGGCGCCGCCGTCCACTTGGTCGGCACCGAGTACAGCCACGCCTACGAGGCGGCCATCGAGTTCGCGGGCCGGCGCGGCGCGCTGTTCTGCCACGCCTACGACCAGCGCGAAATCGTCGCGGGCGCCGGGACCGTCGGCCTTGAAATCATCGACCAGGCGGCGGGCGGGGTGGACACCCTGCTGGTCGCGGTCGGCGGCGGCGGGTTAGTCGGCGGCATCACCACCGGGGTGGACCGCCGGATCAAGATCGTCGGCGTCGAGCCGGAGCTGTGCCCGTCGCTGACCGATTCGCTGGCGGCCGGCCACCCGGTCGAGGTCGAGGTTTCGGGCGTCGCCGCCGACTCGCTCGGTGCACGGCTGATCGGCACGATCGGGTTCGAGGTCGCCGAGTCGCACGGCGTTTCCACGGTGACGGTGGGCGAGGCGGCGATTCTCGAGGCCCGGTCCTGGCTGTGGCAGAACTACCGCATGGCGGTCGAGCACGGCGCCGCGACGGTGGTTGCGGCGGTTCGCTCCGGTGCCTACGTTCCGGCCCCCGGCGAGCGGGTGGCCCTGTTGGTTTGCGGTGCCAACACCGACCCGTCGGACCTGTAGGGGCGCGGGCTACCCGCTGCCCGCGACCCGCTGCCCGGCGGCGTCGTTCCTCGCCGCCCGGCCACGGAGTAGTATCGGCTGCATCGCCAACGGCCCGGCATCCGCCCTCGAGGTTCGCCGGGGTGAAGCGGCGTCGGAGGAAGCGAAAGGCCGGCCGATGGAACCGCCAGGATCCGCAGCAGGACATCCAGGAAAGCGCGCCGACTGGCCACGGCTCCGGCTCGACGAGTGGGCGCCGACGAAGGACACGCTCCACCTGTGGACCCAGATCGTCGGCAAGATCCGCATGGCCCACGCGCCGATGCTCAACCACTGGTGGCAGGTCCCGTTGTACCTCTCACCGCGCGGGCTCACCACGTCCGCCGTCCCGCATGCCCGCGGCCCCTTCGACATCGAGTTCGACTTTTGCGACCACCAACTCCACATCCGCTCCGCCGACGGGACCGGGCGGTCCGTTCCGCTGCGGCCGATGACGACCGCCGCGTTCCACGCAGAGGTGTTCGAGGCCCTCGACCGGCTGGGGCTGGACACGGTGATCATGCCGACGCCAGTGGAGGTCGAGCCCGCAGTGCCCTTCGCCGAGGATGACCTGCACGCATCGTACGACCCGGAAGCGGTCCACCTTTTCTGGCGCCAGTTGCTGCAGGCCGATCGGGTGATGAATCGCTTCAGGTCGCACTTCAGCGGAAAGGCCAGCCCCGTGCACTTCTTCTGGGGCGGCATGGACCTGGCGTGCACGCGGTTCTCCGGCCGCTCGGCCCCGCGGCACCCGGGCGGCGTGGTGAACTGCGCCGACTGGGTCATGGTGGAGGCCTACTCCCACGAGGTGAGCAGTTGCGGGTTCTGGCCCGGCGGCGGCGAGGAGGGCGCGTTCTACTCGTACGCCTACCCCGAACCGGAGGGATTCCGCACGCACCGGTTGTCCGTCGAGGGCGCCTTCTACAGCGACGAATTCAGGGAGTTTGTGCTGCCCTACGAGTGCGTGCGCGGCGCCAGGGATCCCGACGGCGAGCTGATGCGGTTCCTTCAGGAAACCTACGCAGCGGCCGCGGGGCCCGGGAACTGGGACCGCGTGACGCTCGAAGCAGATCCGGAGCGCTGGATCGGGCGCCTGCCCTGAGGCACTCCGCCTCCGCGGTTCGGGCCGCCTGCCCCTGCCGTCCGGCCGCCGCGCCGGCGTACAGTATGGGTGTCGGAACGCGATCGGCGTCGGGAAAGCGCGCCGGATGACGGGAGATGACCACATGGACAAGGTACAGGGGATCGACGTTTCGGTCCCGCCAAGCGGCACCGGCTGCGCCGAATGCGAGGCCTCCGGGGGCTGGTGGCTGCACCTGCGAAGGTGCGCCCAGTGCGGGCACGTCGGATGTTGCGACACCTCCCCCTCCCAACACGCGACGGCCCATGCACGGGCCACCGGGCATCCTGTGCTGAGCAGCTTCGAGCCCGGCGAGGACTGGTTCTGGAGCTACGCCACCTCCAGCTTCTTCGAGGGCCCCGCGTTGTTCCCGCCGACGCACCACCCGCTCGAGCAGACGGTTCCGGGCCCCGCACCGCGCGTTCCGGAGGACTGGGAAGACCACCTGCACTAGAGACTTGTCTCCGAGGGATGGCACGCCGCCCGCGGAACACGAAACCGGCTGTAGGCTGCGCCGCGGGTGCCGGGGGCGGGGCCTTGCCACCGAGGGCTCGCGCGCGCTGATCGACCATGCCTTTGGCTTTCCGACCGCCCTCCGCGTCACCGCCAACGCCGTGGCCGCGCACGTCGCCTCCCGGATCGTCATGGAGAAGTGCGGCATGACACTGGTGCGTAATTTCCACGCCGAGTGGCCCGTGCGCATCGACGGCGACGAAGCGGGCGACGTCGAATACGCCATCACCCGTGCCGAGTGGCTTGCCGGACGCCCTGGCCCGAACCCGCCCGCCGACCCACGGGGCCCGACTTCCGCCATCGTCCACCGCAGGAAACCCGAGCTACTGGGGCTGCCAGATACACGCCCCGCGTTCCCGGGTCCTGCCGAAGGGCCCGCGGGGCTTGGTAACGTGTGAAACCGGTCAACACGGACCCACGCTACGGAGGAAAACATGATCCAACAGGCATTCGTGGAGCTCGCCGAGGCCGTGGCGCGCGGCGCCCATGCCGGGCAAGTCGACAAGTCCGGCGCCGACTACATCACCCATCCCGCCCGCGTGCTTGCCAACCCCACCGCCCTGCGGGTCAAGCGCGCGGACATCGACGACAACACCGACCCCGCGCGGACGGTGCTGCTGCCCGAGGCCACTCGCAAACGGCTGGCGGCCAAGTACGCCCGGACCCGGCACCTGCTCGGTCTGGACACAGGCACCGGCACCGGCACCGGCACCGACGCAGGCACCGGGCAGTAGCCGCCGCTTCCGGAGTGCACTTCCGGACCGGGGCCTTTGGCCCCTTGCCGACCGACCGCCGCCCGGCGAAGAATGAAGGCAACGACAACTTCTTGCGCCTTGGGATTGGGGTGGACCACATGGAACAGACCGCCGGATCGACCGGGTTCCATCCCGGCACCGAGGCTTCCGCCGAGGTGTCCGCCGACGTTTCAACCGCCCGCTCCCCCTCCGCTGCCACCGCCGAGGAATCCGCCGGTGGGCCAGGGCAGGGTCCCCCCATCCGCGTCTTCATCCTGGATGACCACGAGCTGGTGCGCCGCGGGCTGCGCGAACTGCTGGAGGGCGAGGGCTTCGAGGTGGTCGGAACCTCGGGCAGCGCCAAGGACGCCCGCAAGCAGATCCCTGCCCTGCGCCCCGACGTCTCGGTGCTCGACGCACGGCTGCCCGACGGCACGGGGATCGAGGTCTGCCGCGACGTGCGCTCGATCGACGGGTCGCTCAATTGCCTGATCCTCACCAGCTACGACGACGAACAGGCGCTGCGCGGCGCGGTGCTGGCCGGCGCCGTCGGCTACGTGCTCAAGCAGATCGGCGGGACCGACCTGATCGGTGCCCTGCGCCGGGCCGCGCGCGGCGAATCGCTGTTCACCCCGGGTCTCAAGCAGCGGATCGTTTCGGGGCTTTTCGCGCACGAGAACCCGGATCCGCGCATGGGTTCGCTCACCACCCAGGAACGCCGGGTGCTGGAGCTTGTCGGCGAGGGCATGAGCAACCGGCAGATCGGCGAGCGCATGCGGCTGGCCGAGAAGACCGTGAAAAACTACGTCTCGTCGATGCTGGCGAAGCTGGGGTTCGAGTCGCGGACGCAGGCAGCGGTGTTCGTGACGCACCCGCCGGCCGGGCCCAACGACGGGGGCACCTGACCCGGCCTGTAGGGATTGGTCGGCCATCGGGCCGGCGGGGCCGGTTGGATCTGTCCGCGCGCGTCATCCCGCGGGAACGCGCCTCACCCCAGCGGAACGGCCCAGCGCAGCGTGGTTCCCCGGCCGGGCGTTGAATCCAGCGCGAGGGTTCCGCCGAGTTCCTCCGCGCGCTGGCGCATGTTCGCCACGCCGCTTTCGGCAACGGGGGCCGTGAAGCCGATGCCGTCGTCGGCCACCTGGAGGACCAGTGCATTGTCGGTGCGTTCCACGACGACGACCAGGGCGTTGGCGTGTGCGTGGCGCACGGCGTTGGACAGCGACTCGGTGATCACCGCCAGCAGGTGGGTGAGCAGGGTTTCGTCGCCCAACCCGTCTCCGAGCCCGTCGACCGCATCGCCGATGTGCACCTGGGGCGTGAAGTCCAGCGGTTCGCAGGCCAGGCGGATCGCGCGCAGGATACGGCTGCTGGGCCTCTCGTGCTCCCCGGCGCTGGTGCGCAGCGAGTAGATGGTGGCGCGCAGTTCGGCGATGGTCGTGTCCAGCTCGCGGGTGATGCCGGCCGCGCGTTCCCGGGCGGCCGGCGTGGGAAGGTGCTTGCCCAGCGCGCTGATGCTCAGGCCCGCGGCGAAGATGCGCTGGATGACGACGTCGTGCAGGTCGCGGGCGATGCGCTCGCGTTCCAGGTACAGGCGGACCTCCTCGTGCAGGTGGTGCATCTGGACCAGCCCGATGCCCTGGGCGATGTTGGAGCTGAAGACCGCTGCCATCTGGGTTTCGATGTCGCGGTAGGTCGGTTGCCCCTTCCCCCTGACCATCAGCAGGATGCCGTAGTGGGTGTCGCGTGCGCGCAGCTCGGTCAGCAGCGTGTACCCGCCGTCGGCGATCTCCCCCAGCGGCAGCACCGACTCGGGGCCGTTGAGGATGACCGGCCCGAAGTCCCTCAGGCCGTGGGGTTCGCGTTGTCCGACGTTGACCAGGATGCGCCCGGAGAGGCTCGCGTGGACGTGCTCGCTGATCCCAGCGATCCGGTAGGTGTACGGGGAGGCGCCTTCGTCGTTCACCGGCGTGAGGACCAGTCCGTACTTGGCGTGGGATTCGCTGCGGGCCAGTTCGGCGACGCTGTCCAGGCCCTGGGTTTGTTGCTGGTCGCCGCCCAGCAGTTCGCCGATGCGGGAGCTTGCCTCGAGCCAGCGGACGCGGTCCGCTGCGTCCTGGTAGAGCTGGGCGTTTTCGAGGGCGACTCCCGCCGCACCGGCGAGCGCCTCGGCCAGCTCGCGGTCGATGCGCGAGTAGCGGTCCTTCCCGTTCTTGGGCCCCAGGGTGAGCCTGCCCAGGAGCCGGTCGCGGGTCTTGAGTTCGACCCGCAGCCGCTTGCCTTCGTCCCTGCCCGCGGATTCTCCCAGCGCGGCCGCGTCCCTCCCCCGGGCGAGGTGGCCTTCGGCGGTGGTCGCATTGGTGAGTTCGAGCAGCCCGCTGGCGGCCCCGAAGATTTTCATCGCCTCGTCCAGCAGGCGCTGGACCACGGTGTCGACGCTGAGGTCGCCGGCGACGCTGGCCATGGAGGCGAGCAGTTCGCGGATGTGGGCGTCGCTGCGCTTGGACATGCCGCGCACTCCCCCTTCCTCGTGGTCCGCGTTCCCGCTCCCCCTATGCGTCACCCTACTCATCCGGCAGGCCGGCGCAAGGTGTACGCGGGAGCTGCGCAGGTGATGCGCAAGTGATGCAGGCACCGCATGGGCGTTTTCCCGCGCGGCAAGGCCGGTTCCCGGGGAACACGACGGCCTCCGCTGCCGCCTGGCCACCCACCCAAACCATGAATGGAACATAAATTCGAACGCCCGGCCGGTCGAACTCCGCGGGCAGTTCTTGCCCGGGGCGGTTGATCAGTCTAGGTTGGCCACAGTAGGACATTTCAACGGCCGAGGCGCGAAGGGGCCTGCAATGCTGACACATGCTGAAATGCAGATGAAGGACATCACCAAGAGGCTCGAATGCTGGTCGAAGAAGGCCAAGCAGGAATACCCGCAGCATCTGGAGGACTCCCTGAGGCGTGTCGTGGACCGGATCGATCCCGAGGGTTTGTCGCGGGCATCGGAGGAAGTCCTCGCCACAGTGACGGGCAACCGCGCGATGGCCAAGCGTGCACGCAAATCGATCGGGAAGTCACTGGCCACCGCACAGCGGAAGTACGGCACGCAGCCCTCGAAGGCGCGCGGGGTGCTCATGATCCTGGGCGTGGTTGTCCTGATCGCCGCCGCGTGCGCCGCCGCCATGTGGAGGGCAACGCACCGGATTGAGCCGATGCCGAAACCGAAGTACGAACCGGGCACCGACGCCGGCTACGAAACACGGGGCATCGACCCGGATCTGCGCCACTAGGCCCGTTTGCGACCCTTGCACGTTCAACCCCAAGACCACGTCACCAACCACACACCTGCGCGCCGCGATCCCCGGGGCGCTACACATGAAGGAGGCACCAATGTCGGCAGGCAACGGCTCGAAGGCGAAATTCACGGTACCCGGACTTGAACTCAAGGACGGACAGAAGGTGGGCAAGGCATTGCAGATGCGCCTGCACGCGCTCAACGACCTGCAGCTTACCCTCAAGCATGCGCACTGGAATGTGGTGGGACCGAACTTCATCGGCGTACATGAAATGCTCGACCCGCAGGTCGCCAGCATCCGGCTCATGGTTGATGCGCTCGCCGAACGCATGGCCACCCTGGGCGTCGCACCCAACGGCTTGGCCGGCGACCTGGTGAAGCAACGCGGCTGGGACGACTATTCCATCCACAGGGCAAGCACCGGCGAGCACCTGGCCGCGCTTGACCTGGTTTTCTCGGGCGTCATCGGGTCCATGCGCGAGTGCATTGCGGAGGTCGGTGCGCTGGACCCCGTCACCGAAGACCTGCTGATCGGCCAGACGGGTGAACTGGAACAATTCCAGTGGTTCATCCGCTCCCACCTCGAAAACGACAACGGTGAACTGCTCAATGCCGGGGCCAAGACCGAAAAGGACGCGGCGGCCAAGGCCATGTAGGTTCGGCCGGGCGGTTGCCGCCGGGCCAAGGGGCTGGTGGACGGGCGACCGTTCACCCGCCCCTCGCGCGAAACCACGCCGCGGATCGCGCGGCTAAGTGGCGCCGCTCATGGCATCGGATGGGTCGTCGACCGATTCACCAGGGAACCGGCGCCGGCTCCGGTTCGGGGGACGGCGCCGGCGGGTAGCCCGGCGGCGTCCCCGGATCGGGCTCCAGGGGCGGAGACGTTGGATAGACCGGCTCGGGTCCCGGCGGCGGGCCCGGCTCGGGTTCGGGCGTTGGTTCGTGACGCGGAGGCAAGGTGCCGTGGTCGGCCATGGCCACCGACAGCGCTTCGTCTGGGTCGCACGTGAACATGCTCTCTCCTCGGGAATCGAGTGCAAAACTGGTTCTTCGCGGCGGGAGACGAGGCGATCCGTTGGAGGGGATCTGCATTGCCGGCTCCCTGACCCTTCATGATTGCACGGGGCCTCTTGCTGGATCCACCCATGGCCGGCGACCGCCGGCGACCGCCGACGGTCGCCGGACGGTGCCGTCAGAGCGAGCGCAGCAGGTATTGGTAGAAGGCGACGCCCTTGCCCAGCTCGGGGATCGCGACGGATTCGTTGGTCCCGTGGATGGAGCCGCGTTGTGCCTTGTCCATGCCCAGCGGCGCAAAGCGGTAGACGTGTTCGCTGATTGCCGCGAAGAACCGCGCGTCGGTGGCGGCCATCATGATGTACGGAACGGCCAGGGCCGCGGGATGGGAATGCCGCATGGAGGCCTCCAGGAGCGCGAACTGATCGCAGTCGACGGGCGAGATCGGCGACGGCTCGGTCGCGGACAGCACCGTGTGCCTGATTCGTGGATCGGCGATGCGCCGGCGCACCCCCGCGACGGCCGATGCCACCGTCTCGGTGACGGCGATGCGGATGTTCAGGGTGACGGCCGCGCGGCGCGCCAACACGTTGGTGCCGTCGCTGCCCTGCAGTTCGGTGGCGGCGACGGTGGTGCGGACCATGGCTGCGGGCTCGGCCCCGACCCGGGCGAGCACCTCCCCGGCGGCGCGTCCGGGGCGGGCGACCAGCCTCAGGGCCGTGCGCACCAAGCCCGGCGCGGTGGAGCCCAGGCGCTTGAGCATCTCCTGGGTGACGGGGTGGACGCCGGCGGGAAACGGCCTGCGCTGCAGGCGCAGGATGGCGCGGGCGATGCGCTGCACCGCCCCGAACGCGGGCGGCGCCGAGGCGTGCCCGCCGGCGTCCTCCGCCTCCAGCAGCAGGTCCAGGATGCCCTTCTCGCTCACGCCGATGACCCCCACGGGTGCGTTGACCCCGGGGAATGCCTGGCTGGCCACGGCGCCGCCCTCGTCGAGCACCAGCCAGGGGGGCACCCCGCGTTCACGCAGGAAATCCACGGCTTCCGCGGCCGTGGCACCGGCGGTTTCCTCGCAGTCGCCGAAGAAGAAGTACACGTCCTGGCCCGGGACGAAGCCCGTCGCGGCCAGGGAATCGGCCGCCTCCAGGATGCACGCCAGGTCCCCCTTGTCATCCAGGGCGCCGCGGCCGTGGACGCGCCCGTCCGCGATCGCACCCTCAAACGGCGGGTGCTCCCAGTCGTCCTCGCTCTCCACGGGCACCACGTCCTGGTGGGCCATGAGCACGACGGGCTTGAGGCTTGCAGCACCGCGCCAGTGCCAGAGCTGCCCGGTGATGCCCACGGTGTGTTGCTCGACCGCGCCGGCGATCGCCGGGAAGAGATCGTTCATCGCCCGCACGTGCCTGGTGAATTCCGCCCTGTCCTCCAGGGTGCGGTCGGGGCGCGAAACGGTCCGGCAGCGGATGAGCTCGGCGAGCTTCGCCGCCAGGCGGAGCGATACTTCGTCGGAGGCCTGGACAACGTGTGAGGTCGGAGTCATGTTCCGTAGTCTATGCGGGGATGCGGCGGTTGGTAGGCCTCGGTTCACCGATCGCGCGGCGCGTCCTGTGCGTCCTGCGAGGCAAGGCTCGCCAGCAGCTCGTTGAGCGGCCGCGGGATGCGCTCGAGCGCCACCGCCTGCGCCAGGAACCGCGCGTAGCGCGCCTTGTTGCCGCTGCGTCCGCCGAAGAACCTGGCCAGCTGGTGTTCGACGGGTTGCCCGCGCAGGAAGGGCTGGGCCTGCAGCCGGCGGAAGGATTCCAGCTCACCCTGCTGCGCCATCACCTCCTCGACGCCCTCGACCCCCAGGGCGCGGACGAATTCGGATTCCAGGTCGGGGTCGCAGATGAAGACCGTTTGCAGCACGGACTCGAAGTCGCGGCGTTCGGCGGCATCGACCAACCCGACCAGCTGCTGCCCGGCCAGCTCCCGGGCCGCGCGGCGCGCGCCCTTGGACCCGCCCACGGCAAGCACCCGCGGCGCCGGCAGGCCAAGCCGTTCGGCAAGGACCTGCACGGCGATCGCGTCGCTTTGCCCCTCGACCAGCACGATGCCCATGCAGCAATGGATACCACGCCCGGCCCCCGGGCCTCAAGGGCCGCCCGGCCCGGTTGGCGCCGCGAGGGTGCCGTAGGGTGTTGTGGGTGCACCCCCTCAGGGGCCGGCGATCGCCTTGACGGCGGCCACCACGGCGCGGGCGGCGGTGGCGATTTCCGATTCCTTCACCGAGCGGGTGAAGCTCATCCGCACGGCGGTGTGGGCCTCTTGCTCGTCCCGGCCCAGGGCAAGCAGCACGTGGGAGGCGTCGGTGGACCCGGCGGCGCAGGCCGACCCGGAGGAGGCGACGACCCCGCGGCGCTCGAGTTCCAGCAGCACGGTCTCTCCCCCGGTTTCCGGGAAGGTGAAGGAGACGATGCCGGGCACGCGTTCCGTCGCGTGGCCGGTGAGCGTGGCGCGGGTGCGGCCGCCGGTGTTCAGGCCCTTGAGCACGGTCCGGATGATGAAGTCTCCGTAGCCGCTTGCCGCGCCGCCGGCGTTCGCCTCGGCGGCCAGGCGCAGCGCGGTGGCCGTGGAGACGGCGCCGGCGACGTTTTCGGTGCCGGAGCGGCGTTCGCGTTCCTGCCCGCCGCCGTGGACCAGCGGCTCCAGGGCCAGCCTGCCGCGGACCATGAGCAGCCCGGCGCCCTTGAGCCCGCCGAGCTTGTGCCCGGAGATGCTCAGCGCGTCGACGTGCGCGGCGATCTGCGCGACGTCGAGCCAGCCGGCGGCCTGGACCGCGTCGGTGTGCACCAGCGCGCCGACGCCGTGCGCGGCCGCGGCGATCTCCGCGATCGGCTGGACGGTGCCGACCTCGTTGTTCACCGCCATGACGGAGACCAGCGTGGTGTCCGGGCGCAACAGGGCGGCGAGGGCGGCCGGGTCCGCGATGCCGTCGGCGTCCACCGGGGCCACGTCGAGCGTGAACCCGTGGTGCTTGACCAGGTAGGCGCAGGACTCGATGACCGACGCGTGCTCGATCGCGGAGCGGACCAGGTGCCGCCCGCGCGGGTTGGCCAGCGCGAGGCCCTTGATGGCCAGGTTGTTGGACTCGGTGCCGCCGGAGGTGAAGACAATGTCCCCGGTGCGCACGCCGAGCGTGTTCGCGGCGGTCTCGCGGGCGTAGTCCAGGGCGCGTGCGGCGGTCTGGCCCATGGAGTGGACGCTGGAGGGGTTGCCGTAGTCGCTGGTCAGCAGCGGGATGATGACATCGAGCACCTCCTGGCGTACGGGGGTGGTGGCTGCGGCGTCGAGGTAGATCATGGTTGGTGCGCTTCAATCCTGCTGGTTTAGATGGTGCCGGTTTCGGTGGTGCCGGTCTCGATGGTGACGTCCAGTCCAAGGTCCAGCGCCCGCACCGAGTGGGTGAGGGCCCCGGAGGAGATCACGTCGACCCCCGTGGCGGCGATTGCCGCGACGGTGTCCACTGTGACGTTACCCGATGCCTCGACCAACGCGGCGCCGGCGATGCGGCGCACGCCGGCGGCCAGGTCCGCGAGCGAGAAGTTGTCGAGCATGATGGTGTCCACGCCGGCGGCGAGCACCGCGTCCAGCTGGTCGAGCCTGTCGATCTCCACCTCGAAGTGCACGGTGTGGCCGAGCTGCGCGCGGGCGTTGCGCAGGGCGGCCGTGAGTTCGGCGCCGGTGCCGAGCAGGGCCAGGTGGTTGTCCTTGGCCATGACGGCGTCGGAGAGGTTGTCGCGGTGGTTGTGCCCGCCGCCGCAACGCACGGCGTAGCGTTCCAGGATGCGCAGCCCCGGGGTGGTCTTGCGGGTGTCGACGATGCGGGCCCCGGTGCCGGCGGCGGCGCGGACGTAGGCGCGGGTGGCGGTCGCGATGCCGGACATGCGCTGGAGCAGGTTCAGGCCCACGCGTTCGCCGGCCAGCAGGCCACGGGCCGGGCCGGTCACGGTGATGAGGGTGTCCCCGGCGGCGAATTCGTCGCCGTCGGCCAGGGCCGGGGTGAGTTCCAGGGTCGGATCGGTCAGCTTCATGGCGGCGATGAAGGTGTCCAGGCCGGCGCAGGTGCCCGGTTCGCGGGCGATCACGGACGCGGTGGCGCGGGCGTCGGCGGGGATGAGCACGTTGCCGGTGAGGTCGCCGCGCGGGTTGTCCTCGGCGAGCGCCGCGAGCACGATCTGGTTGATGGCTCGGGCGGGGACGGGCAGCGGGATGACGGCGGTCGGCGTGTCCAGGGCGGGGATGGTGTTCGGCAAGGTCAGGATCCGATGTTCGAGGAGACGAGTTGGGAGGTGGAGTTTGCCGTGTCGGCATTCGCAGGGGCAGGGACTGCCTTGACGGCGTTTGCTTGGGAGGGGGTTGCCTGCCGGAAGCCGTGGCGTGGCAGGGTGCCGTTGGCGGGTTCCGGTTGCCATGGTGCGTCGAGCCGGAAGTGGGCCCCGATCGAGTTTTCCCGGGCGAGCGCCGCGGTGGCCATGACGTGGGCCAGGGTGTGCAGGTTGCCGAGCTCGTGGGCCGCACGGTCGGTGCCTTCCACGTGCCAGAGGGAGAGTTGCCGGAGCGCGCCCTCAAGGTCCGCGCCGGTGCGTTCCACGCCGAGGTGGCCGGTGGCAAGGCGTTGCAGCGCCGGCAGGTTGACGGGGGTTGATCCCGCGGCGGCTGTCGGCTCGGCCGCCGGCAGGGTGTGGGTGGTGATCGTCGAGGTGTCGGCGGTGCCGTGGTCCGCAGGGACGGCGGACGCGCCGGCGGCCGGCAGGTTGGCCACCGCGGACCAGGCGAAGACCAGCGCCTCCAGCAGGGAGTTGGAGGCCAGCCGGTTGGCGCCGTGCACGCCGGTGCAGGCGGCCTCCCCCGCGGCGTAGAGGCCAGGAAGGGTGGTGCGCCCGAGCCCGTCGGTGAACACGCCGCCCATCCAGTAGTGGGCGGCCTCGGTGACGGGGACCGGCGCGGCGGCCAGGTCGTGGCCGAGCTTCGCGAGGGCGGCGGTGATGGAGGGGAAGCGCCGGGCCAGGAAGCCGGGACCGCGCGCGGCCTCGACCCCGGTGGCGTCCAGGTAGGCCTGTCCGCCGGCGGCATTGACCGTGTGGATGGCGCGGGCCACCACGTCGCGGGGTGCGAGTTCGGCGTCCGGGTGGACGTCGGGCATGAAGCGGTGCCCGTTTTGGTCGACGAGGATCGCCCCCTCGCCGCGCACGGCCTCGGAGACCATGAAACCGCCGGGGCTCACCAGCGTGGGGTGGAACTGGACGAATTCGCTGTCCACCAGCAGGGCGCCGGCGCGGTAGGCCAGCGCGGCCCCGTCGCCGGTGGCGCCGTGCGGGTTGGTGGTTGCGGCGAACAAGTTGCCCACGCCCCCGGTGGCAAGCAGCACCGCGTCGGCGGTCAGTTCCTCGGTGGTGCCGTCAGCGTTGAGCACGCGGACGCCGGTGATGCGTTCGGGTTCGGCGGCGTCCTGCATCAGCAGGTCGGTGACGAAGGCCCGTTCGCGGATGCGCAGCGTGCCCGCGGCCTCCTGCCTGAGGCAGGCGCCGATCAGCGCGCTGGCCAGGGCCTTGCCCGTGGCGTCTCCGCCCGCGTGCAGGATGCGCGCGTGGGCGTGCGCGGCCTCCAACCCCAGGGCGTAGCCGCCATCGGGATCGGCGTCAAAGACGGCACCGGCCCCGGTGAGCCGTTCCACGTGGTCCCAGGCCGCCCCGCACATGGCCGCCACCGCGGCGGCGTCGTTCAGCCGGGCGCCGGCGGTGAGCGTGTCCGCCACGTGGCTTGCCACGGAGTCGCCGCGGGAAACGCCCGCGGGCCCCACGGCGCTCAGGCCGCCCTGGGCAAACCAGGAGTTCGAGTTCTCCAGGTTGTCCTTGGTCAGCAGCGTGACCTCCAGCCCGCGGGTCGCGGCGGTCAGCGCCGCGTAGAGCCCGGCGACGCCGGAGCCGACCACCAGCAGGCCGGTGGCCCGCCGCGGTGCGGCACCCAGCGGCGCCGCATTCAACGGCGCGGCAGTCATGGCCGCGCCGCCAGCATCCGGTCCAGGGCCACGCGTGCGTCGGCCGCGACCTCGGGTGCCACGACGATCTGGTTGAGCACCTCGCCGCGCACCAGCGCCTCGAGCACCCAGGCCAGGTAGCCCGGGTGGATCCGGTACATGGTCGAGCACGGGCAGATCACCGGGTCCAGGCAGAAGATGGTGTGCTGCGGGTACTCGGCGGCCAGCCGGTTGACCATGTTCACCTCGGTGCCGATGGCGAAGGTCGAGCCGGCCGGGGCCGCGGCGACGGCCTTGCGGATGTAGTCGGTGGAGCCGGCCGCGTCCGCCGCGTCGACGACCTCCATCGGGCACTCGGGGTGCACGATCACCTGCACGCCGGGGAAGTCGATGCGCGCCTTGTCGATCTGCGCGGTGTTGAAGCGGCGGTGCACCGAGCAGAAGCCGTGCCACAGGATGACCCGGGAATCGAGCAGGGTCTGCGCGTCGTTGCCGCCCAGCGGCTTGCGCGGGTTCCACATGGGCATCTGCTCCAGCGGAACGCCCATGGCCTTGGCGGTGTTGCGGCCCAGGTGCTGGTCGGGGAAGAAGAGCACCCGCTGGCCGCGCTCGAAGGCCCACTCCAGCACCGTGGCGGCGTTGGAGGAAGTGCAGACGATGCCGCCGTGCTTGCCGACGAACGCCTTCAGCGCGGCGGAGCAGTTCATGTAGGTCACCGGGATGACCGGGGCCAGGCCCTCGGGGGTCTTTTCGTCCCCGTAGAGGTCCATGAGCTGTTCCCAGCACTCCTCGACGGAGGACTCGTCGGCCATGTCGGCCATCGAGCAGCCGGCGGCGAGGTTCGGCAGGATGACCTTCTGGCGGTCCGTGGAGAGGATGTCGGCGGTCTCGGCCATGAAGTGCACGCCGCAGAAGACGATGTACTCGGCCTCCTCGCGGGTCAGCGCCGCGTTGGCCAGCTGGAAGGAGTCGCCCACGAAGTCGGCGAACTTCACGACCTCGTCGCGCTGGTAGAAGTGGCCCAGGATGACCAGGCGCTCGCCGAGGGTTTCCTTGGCGGCGAGGATGCGTGCGGTCAGCTCCTCGTCGGAGGCCTCGCGGTACTCGGCCGGGATGTCGCCCTGCTTCGGGGTCGATGCCGGGGTGGCGTCACCTTCCGAGGCGCCGGGGCCGTAGGACGGCGCGCCCTTGTCGAAGGCCCACGGGCCCTTGGCCAGGTCCGTGTTGCAGGTGGATTCCGGGGAGATCAGCGTGAGGCGCTGGATGGTGGAGTTGATGCTGCTCATGAGATGTTCTCGCTCTCAAGTGGGTGGGAAGTTGAGCCGGTGTAGCGATAGAGGCGTGGGGGGCGGTGCTTGCCGCCGGAGAGGAACTCGTCGGTTTCCTCGAGGTCCGTGGCCGAGCGGAGCTGGCGGCGGAAGTTGGCGGGGTCCAGGGACTTGTTCAGGACCGCTTCGTAGACCTCGCGCACCTGGGCGAGGGTGAAGCGCTCCCCGAGCAGCCGGTGGGCGATCGACCCGTATTCGACCTTGTTGCGCAGTCGCCAGAGTGCGTATTCGATGATCCGCCGGTGGTCGAAGGCCAGGTTGGCCAGGACGGACTCGTCGTCGGCACGGAACCAGGCGACGTTCGGGTCATCGAGCAGCACCGAGGTGGCCGGCGTGTCGGTGTGCGGAGCGTCGTCCTCGCGCACGAGCGCCCAGTAGACGATGGAGACGACGCGGCGGGTCGGCGAGCGGTCCAGGTCGCCGAAGGCGTAGAGCTGTTCGAGGTAGCGCGGGACGAGCCCCGTGGTGTCGAGCAGGTTTGCCGCCGCGGCGTCGAGCAGCGAATCGCGGGCGCCGAGCGGGCCGCCGGGCAGCGCCCATTGGCCGCGGAAGGGCTCGCGGGTTCGGCGTACCAGCGGGAGCCAGAGGCTTTTGCGCCCCGAGCGTTCGTCGTCGCGCAGCGCGAAGATGACAGTCGAGACTGCCAGCATCGGCGGTTGGTCGCGGCGCTCTGCCACGTTTGCGAATGGAATCTGACTCATCACCTTAGTTAATGTCATATTGACCAAAACTAAGGATACGACCACGGACGCGGGTGCACAAGCCCTGTTACGGAAGGCCCCTAGACCATTGCCGCCGACGCTGCCACCGCCTCCCCGCCGCAGCCATACGGCAGTGATTCCATGAACAGCTCCCAATAGCTTCACAGCAGCCTTGTGATCTACGGAACTCGCAAATCAAGGTTCGATCTGACAGGATTTGCCCATGGGATCCACACATGAGCACCTCGTCGAGGGCACTGCCAACGCATTGAGCCTGACCACCTACGAACCGGAAACCCCCGCCGGGCTCCGCCCCGTGGTGCTGCTGCACGGGTTCGCATCCTCCAGCGACCTGAACTGGGTGAAATCCGGTTGGATCCGCTCGCTCACCGAGGCCGGCCGCAGGGTCCTGGCCGTCGACCTTCCCGGGCACGGGACGTCCCCGGCTCCGGAAGACCTGGACGCCTACACGCCGAGCCGCATGCGCGCGGACCTGCTGCAGCTGCTGATGGACCACGGCGCCCTGGCGCTCAAGGATGGCGACGCACACAGCGGCGTGGACCTGGTCGGCTATTCGCTCGGTGCCCGCCTGGCCTGGGAATTCGGCGGCACCCAGCCGCAGTTGGTGAACCGGCTGGTGCTTGGCGGCCCGGCGAGCATCGACCCGCTGGCGGCCTTCGACCTGCCCGCGGCCCAGCAGTTCCTGGCCGACGGCAGCTCCATCGCCGACGAGGCAACCGCCGACCTGCTGCGCATGGCCCAGACTGTGCCGTCCAATGACATGTTCTCGCTCATGAGCATGATCGAGGCGATCAAGACCGAGCCGTTCGCCCCGGAGCAGATGATCCCGACCATGCCGACCCTGCTGGTCGCCGGCGACGGCGACTCGCTGGCCACCACCATGCCGCGGCTGACCGAGCTACTCGGCACCCGCCAGACCCCGAAGTCCGTACTCTGGCTGCAGGGCCGCGACCACGCCAACGCCGTGACCAGCCGCGAGTTCAAGAACGCCGCGGTGGAGTTCCTAGCGGGAGCTGTCAGCTAGGAGCGCACTCCTCCTCCGGAATCGCTAGTCCGATTCGGAGGAGGAGCTCAACTCGATCCGCATGAAAACACTGTGCGGATCGAGTTCATAGTCCGCAAAGGGCGGGCATTCGGTGAATCCGTGCCGCACATAGAGTCGACGGGCCGGCGCGAAGAAATCATCGCTTCCGGTTTCCAGTAACAGTTCAGTGAGCCCATGGCGCCGCGCATGCCCAAGATTTTCGGCCAGCAACTGGCTTGCGATGCCTCGTCCACGCTCGGCCGGAGCTGTGCGCATCGATTTCAATTCGCCGCTGGCGGGTTGAAGCAGCTTCAGGGCGCCACAGGCCAAAAACTCCCCGCCCTCACGGGCAGTCCAAAAACCGACGTCACTCTTGCCCAACGCCTCATGGTCCAGGGCATGTACGTTCCCGGCGGGCGAGATTGCAAACATGTCAGCCCGATGGCCATCCAACAGAAGCCGGACATCGCCTCGCAACGGGCTATCGATACTGATTTCGATCATGGGGATCAATCCACCGACCTCCCCCGCCGACGGCTTTGCCCGGAGCACGTCACGGCCGACGTCAGGCGCGCCTTTAGTCGCTCCAGCGTGCCGAATTCCCCGAACGATTCCCCGTCGGGCTTCGCGCCACAGGGCCCCTCATGCCCAGGCCTCCTGGATTCCGTGCCGATCGGGAGCCAGGCCCCGTTGAATCACCGCGCGGAAAATACGGGGATCTTTTTTGGGCGCTTTTTGGCGGCCAACAACGCTTCCTTTCGCACCATCCCGCGGGAGTTCTTTCCGCAACCGATGCGGAGTTGCACCAAAGCCACCATCAAGTGTTGACAAACGCGGAGACCCCCGTCACACTGGATCGTATACGATTTCATACATCACAGGAGGAAACGTGAGCAGCGACGCCACAGCCACCGATCTGGTCCGGGTCGACCAGTCAGTCTTCGATGCAGCCGGCAAGGTGCTTGCAGTCCATCTCTCCTACTCCTCGCGTGCGGCCCAGCGCGGCCGCACCCCTGCGTTCCCGTCGTACTTCATGAAGGCATCGTCCTCCTTGGCTTCCTCGGGCGAGACCGTCGAGCGCCCGGCCGGCACCGAGCTGCTGGCCTTCGAGGGCGAGATCGCCCTGGTCATCGGCACCGACGCCCGCCGCGTTTCCGTGGAGGACGCCTGGAGCCACGTCGGCTCAGTCACCGCCTCCAACGACCTGGGCGTGTACGACATGAAGTACGCGGACAAGGGATCGAACATCCGCTCCAAGTCCGGCGACGGCTACACGCCGATGGGCCCGGTCCTGCTCCCGGCCGCCGCCGTGAACCCGGAGGCCCTGCGCATCCGCACCTGGGTCAACGGCGAGCTGGCCCAGGACGCCTCGACCGCCGAACTCATCTTCTCCTTCGCGCAGATCGTTGCCGACCTGTCGCAGCAGATGACCCTGAAGGCCGGCGACGTGATCCTCACCGGCACCCCGGCCGGCTCGTCCGTGATCGTCCCGGGCGACCTGGTCGAGGTGCAGGTCGACGACGAGGCAGCGGGCCTGTCCACCGGCCGCCTGGCCACCACCGTCGTGGAGGGAACCGACGCCTTCGCGGCCTTCGGCAACCAGCCCAAGATCACCGACGCGGACCGGATCGACGCCTTCGGCACCGCCTCCGCGGCCGGCATCGAGCTGCCGATCACCGGCAAGGAGGCGCTGACCGACGAGGTCAAGGCCAAGCTGCTCTCCGTCGCCACCGCCACCATCTCCGGCGCGCTGCGCAAGCGCGGGCTGAACAACGTCTCGGTCGACGGCCTGCAGGCCACCAAGGGCATGACCAAGGTCATCGGCACCGCCCGCACGCTGCGCTACGTGCCCAACCGCGAGGACCTCTTCAAGTCCCACGGCGGCGGCTACAACGCCCAGAAGCGCGTCATCGACTCCGTGGGCCCGGGCGAGATCCTGGTCATGGAGGCCCGCGGCGAAAAGGGCTCCGGCACCCTGGGCGACATCCTGGCGATGCGCACCCAGGTCCGCGGCGCGGAGGCCATCATCACCGACGGCGGCGTGCGCGACCTCGACGCCGTGGCCGCCCTGGACATCCCGACCTTCCACAACGGCGCACACCCGGCGGTGCTCGGACGCAAGCACGTGCCGTGGGACACCGACGTGACCATCGGCTGCGGCGGCGCCACCATCCAGCCCGGCGACATCGTGATCGCGGACGCCGACGGCATCCTGGTCATCCCGCCGCACCTGGCCGCCGAGATCGCCGACGAGGTCGTCGAATCCGAGCGCGAGGACACCTTCGTGTTCAAGAACGTCGCCAACGGCGAGGAGATCAAGGGGCTGTTCCCGATGAACGCCGGTTGGAAGGCCAAGTACAACCAGTGGGTCGCCGACGGCGAACCGGATTTCTAGGCCCGCCATGAACACGAGCAAGTCAGAGGCCGCCTACCGGCTGCTGCACACGCGCATCACCGAGGGAACCTTCACCCCCGGCTACCGGCTGGTGCTCGGCACCATCGCCAACGAGCTTGGCTGCTCGGTGGTCCCGGTGCGCGAGGCCATCCGCCGGCTGGAGGCAGAGGGCATGGTGAACTTCGAACGCAACGTCGGGGCCACCGTGGCGGCCGCGGACAACGCGCTCTACCTGCACACCATGCAGACCCTGGCGATCATCGAGGGCGCTGCCACCGCGCTGAGCGCTCCATTCGTGGATGCGGACCAGCTGGCGGCGGCGCGGGCCATCAACCAGGCGATGACCGATCTGCTCACCGACTTCGACCCGCCGCGCTTCACCGAGCTGAACAACGAGTTCCACCAGGTCCTCTACCGCAACTGCCCCAACCCGCACATCCTGGACCTGGTGCACCGCGGCTGGAACCGGCTGGCGCTCATGCGCTCCTCGTCCTTCACCCACATCCCGGGGCGCGCCAGGGAATCGGTCAGGGAGCACGCGCAGCTGCTCGACCTGATCGAGGCCCAGGCCCCGGCCGGCGAGATCGAACAGGCGGCCCGGGCGCACCGCACCAACACGCTCAACGCCTACCTGGCGGCGGCCAACCTGCCGGCCTCCCCGCTCTAACCTCGGGCAACCGACGCCCAGCACCGAACACCCAGCACTTTGCACGACTCCCTTCCTGAAATTTGTCACACCAAAGGAGACACCACATGAGCAAGCACTTCGTTCCGGAGAACCTGCCCACGCACCTGCAGCACTACATCGGCGGCCAGTTCGTCGACTCCATCGGCGGGGAAACCTTCGAGGTCCTGGACCCGGTGACCAACCAGACCTACGCCACCGCCGCCGCCGGCCAGAAGGCGGACATCGACGCCGCCGTCGCCGCGGCCACCGAGGCCTTCAAGAACGGCCCGTGGCCCACCATGAGCCCGCGCGCCCGCGCCAAGGTCCTGTACAAGATCGCCGACGCCGTCGTCGCCCAGGAAGACCGCCTCGCGGAGATGGAAACCTTCGACACCGGCCTGCCGATCACCCAGGCCCGCGGCCAGGCGCAGCGCGCCGCGGAGAACTTCCGCTTCTTCGCCGACCTGATCGTCGCCCAGCACGACACCGCGCTGAAGGTCCCGGGTTCCCAGCTGAACTACGTGAACCGCAAGCCGATCGGCGTTGCCGGCCTGATCACCCCGTGGAACACCCCGTTCATGCTCGAGTCCTGGAAGCTGGCCCCGTCCATCGCCTCCGGCTGCACCGTGGTGCTGAAGCCGGCCGAGTTCACCCCGCTGTCCGCCTCGCTGTGGGCCACCATCTTCGAGGAAGCCGGCCTGCCGGCGGGCGTCTTCAACCTGGTCAACGGCATCGGCGAGGAGGCCGGCGACGCGCTGGTCAAGCACCCGAAGGTCCCGCTGATCTCCTTCACCGGCGAGTCCTCCACCGGCCAGCTGATCTACCGCAACTGCGCGGAGAACCTCAAGGGCATGAGCATGGAGCTGGGCGGCAAGTCCCCGGCCATCGTGTTCGCCGACGCCGACTTCGACGCGGCGATCGACTCCACCCTCTTCGGCGTGTTCTCGCTGAACGGCGAGCGCTGCACCGCCGGCTCCCGCATCCTGGTCGAGCGCCCGATCTACGAGAAGTTCGTCGAGGCCTACGCGGCCCGCGCCAAGAACATCAAGGTCGGCGACCCGCACGACCCGACCACCCAGGTCGGCGCGCTGGTCCACCCGGAGCACTACAACAAGGTCATGAGCTACGTGGAGATCGGCAAGACCGAGGGCCGCGTCGTCGCCGGCGGCGGCCGCCCGGAAAACCTGCCCGAGGGCCAGGAGAACGGCTCCTACGTCGCACCGACCGTCTTCGCCGACGTCGCACCGGATGCCCGCATCTTCCAGGAGGAGATCTTCGGACCCGTCGTCGCGATCACCCCGTTCGACACCGACGCCGAGGCGCTCGAGCTGGCCAACAACACCAAGTACGGCCTGGCCGCCTACGTGTGGACCAACGACCTGAAGCGCGCGCACAACTTCGCCCAGGACGTCGAGGCCGGCATGGTCTGGCTCAACAGCCACAACGTGCGCGACCTGCGCTCCCCGTTCGGCGGCGTGAAGGCCTCGGGCCTGGGCCACGAGGGCGGCTACCGCTCGATCGACTTCTACACCGACCAGCAGGCCGTGCACATCACCCTCGGTGAGGTCCACACCCCCAAGTTCGGCGCCTAGCCCTTCCCCCTCCCCCACTTCAAGAGTTTTTCCGCAAAGGAGCGAACCATGAGCACCAACGAATCCAACACCATCCCCAAGCCGTCCGTCCCGGCCCCGGACATCCTGCGCTGCGCCTACGCCGAGCTGGTCGTCACCGATCTGGCGGCATCGCGCAAGTTCTACGTCGACGTGCTGGGACTGCACGTGTCCTACGAGGACGACGAACAGATCTACCTGCGCTCCTTCGAGGAGTTCATCCACCACAATCTCGTTCTCACCAAGGGCCCGGTCGCCGCGTTGAAGGCCATGGCCTTCCGCGTGCGCACCCCGGAGGACGTCGACGCCGCCGAGGCCTACTACAAGGAACTGGGCTGCCGCACCGAGCGCCGCACCGAGGGCTTCGTCAAGGGCATCGGCGACGCGGTCCGCGTGGAGGATCCGCTGGGCTTCCCGTACGAGTTCTTCTTCGAGACCACCCACGTCGAACGCCTGCACATGCGCTACGACATCTACTCGGCCGGCGAACTGGTCCGCCTCGACCACTTCAACCAGGTCACCCCGGACGTGCCGCGCGGCCGCAAGTACCTCGAGGACCTGGGCTTCCGCGTCACCGAGGACATCCAGGACGACCAGGGCGTGACCTACGCGGCCTGGATGCACCGCAAGGGCACCGTGCACGACACCGCGCTGACCGGCGGCGACGGCCCGCGCCTGCACCACGTGGCCTTCTCCACCCACGAGAAGCACAACATCATCCAGATCTGCGACAAGATGGGCGCGCTGCGCATGTCTGACCGCATCGAGCGCGGCCCGGGACGCCACGGCGTCTCCAACGCGTTCTACCTCTACATCCTGGATCCGGATGACCACCGCATCGAGATCTACACCCAGGACTACTACACCGGCGACCCGGACAACCCGGTCATCACCTGGGACGTGCACGACAACCAGCGCCGCGACTGGTGGGGCAACCCGGTGGTCCCGTCCTGGTACACCGAGGCCTCCCTGGTCCTGGACCTCGACGGCAACCCGCGCGAGGTCATCGCCCGCACCGACTCCTCGGAGATGGAGGTGACCGTCGGCGCCGACGGCTTCTCCTACACCCGCGCCCCGGGCGATGCCCTGACCGGCGACCCGGGCGAGGAAGTCGGCTTCAAGATGGGCCACCAGCTCTAGGTCCCCACGCCGGATGATCGACCCCCGTGGCCGGTTTCCGTTCCCGATCGCTGCGAGCCATGCGCGGCGGGGACGGAAACCGGCCACGGGCCGTTAAGTCCCTCCGCGCTGCCGACCGGGCGGCCGGGCATGGCGGCGGCGGGGCATGGCAACGGCGGCACAAAGCGAGGAAACTGGGTGGCATGAACGCAGCCCGACCACAAAGATTTGCCGACCGTTCGGCGGCCGGGTCCATGCTCGGCGAGCTGGTGGCCGCCCAGGGGCTGGGCTCCGACGTCGTGGTGCTTGGCCTGCTGCGCGGCGGAGTTCCCGTCGCGGAACCGGTCGCCGCGCGGCTCGGCGCGTCGTTGGGGGCCCTGGCCGTGCGAAAGCTCGGCATCCCGGACGAGCCGGAGGTTGCCTTCGGTGCCGTCGCCAGCTACCGGCGGCAACGCGTGGTGCACCATGTCCCGCATATCCACGAATATGCGCTTCGCCGCTTTTCCCCCGCGGCGCTGGAGACCGTGGAGCACCAGGCAAGCGCCAAGCTCCGGCACCTGGCATCCAAGTTCGAGGCATTCGCGCCGGACTGCGCCGGGCGGACCGTGGTGCTGTGCGATGACGGGCTGGCCACCGGTGCCACCATGGCCGCCGCGCTCCGGGTGGTCTCCCTGTCGGGGCCGGCCAGCCTGGCGGTGGCGGTTCCAGTCTCCCCCGCCAAGGTCCTGCGGGAACTGTCCGCCTACGCCGATGCGGTGATCTGCTTCCGTTCCCCGCCGGACTTTTCGTCGGTGGGCACCTACTACGAGGATTTTTCACAGGTCTCCGAGCCGGCGATCCTCCGGTTGCTCGCGGATTTCGGCACCAAGAAATAGCCGTCAGAACACGTCCGGGTCCCTGCACTCGACGGCGGCTGCACGCGTGCCGATGTCTTGTATAGGGCCTATCGACCCTTTGTTTCGGTACGGGAACGGGCGTAGGTTGATGGCGCTGGTAAGTATCGGCAAATCGGCCCCTCCGTCACCGTGATGGCCGGGCCCCTGTTCGAAGGAGCGGAGCATGGGCTTCATTAGCTGGATAATTCTTGGACTCATCGTTGGCGTCCTGGTCAAGCAGTTCATGCCGGGCAGGGTCAACGGCGGGTGGATCACCTCGCTCGTCCTTGGCGTCGTCGGCGCCGTCGTGGGCGGCTGGCTTGGATCCTTGATGTTCCACACGGGACTCGGCGGGTTCTTCAACATTCGAACCTGGGTGCTGGCCATCCTCGGCGGTGTCGTGGTTGCCGGGATCTACGGTTTGGTGAAGGGCCGGGGCGAAGGCCACCGCGCCGCACACTAGCAAGGAATCAAGTGTCGGTGTGCCCCTCACGACGGGCACGCCGGCACTTCTTTGTGCCGCCGGTCTGGTGGAATGGCGCACGCGTCATGCCGTTCCCGGCCGCGCGGCGTTTTC
Organism: Paeniglutamicibacter sp. NPDC012692; assembly: GCF_042901625.1. NCBI lineage: Bacteria > Bacillati > Actinomycetota > Actinomycetes > Micrococcales > Micrococcaceae > Paeniglutamicibacter > Paeniglutamicibacter sp. NPDC012692. The sequence goes on along the minus strand of NZ_JBIBDE010000005.1, from coordinate 252,111 downwards.
CCGGTTAACGGCAAGGTCAGTTCTTGGTGCCTTCCTGCGCCAACACACCGATTTCCTTGTCTTGCGCATCGAACACCATGAGATTCATGCCGTGCACCTTGACCGTTGACGCGCGTGAAAGCCAGGTGTCGACTCCCTCGCAGGCCATCAATGTCGTGGCCATGTTTTCCAGCGTGATGACGTCGTTGGCCTGCTTCCACGAACCGGTCAAGGTGTTGCACCCGTCGTTTCCGGTGACGGTGCCCTCTCCCGAGAACACGAGGACGGGCGCGCCGTCGGGCACACCACCCCACTGGCCAACGACAGAGGCCCCCTCCTGCCCCGGAGCCGTTGCGCATCCGGCAAGGCCCAGGGCGGCGACCAGAACAAGCACTAGAGCTGCAATTCGTTTCATGGTCACATGCTACAGCCGCAATTCGCGGCCGCATCCGCTCCTCCGGGCTTGGCTTCGATGGGGGTCCCATTCGGAGCCGGGCGGACTCGGCACGGCGGGCCGATGGGGCCCCCGCCGCGCCGCGGCGTTGCCACGATCGTCGTGGCCCTGTCCAGGGTGCAGACTTGACCCATGAAACCGGACCACGTTGCGCCCACCCGTTTTTCCGACCGAGCCGAGGCCGGCGAGTACCTGGCGGCCGAGCTGGAGCACCATGCCGCCGATGAAAACGTTGTGGTCCTCGGCCTGTTGAGCGGGGGCGTCCCTGTCGCGGCGGCGATCGCGAGTCATCTGGGAGCCGAGGTGGACGCCCTTGCAGTCAGCGGCCTCGTCCTTCCCGAACGGAGCACAGTCGCCTATGCCGCGTTGGCGGCCTACGGGGACGACGTGTCCCTGAAGTACGTTGCCCGGGTCTGGGCCCCCGCCCGGCAGCGCTTCACCGCGGCGGTCCTGGACGAGGTGGAGGCCGAGGCCCGCAAGGAACTCATGGACCTGCAGCGCAGGCTGGTCGGGGAAACCGTGCTGCCCGTGAAGGACCGGACCGTGGTTCTTTGCGAGGACGGAATGGCGACCGGTGCCACCATGCTTGCGGCGATCGAGGTCATGCGCCGCGCCGGCGCGTCCCGCATCGTCGTCGCGGTCCCGGTGGCCGCGCTGGCGGCCCGCCAGGAAGTCGAGGCGGCAGCCGATGAATTCGTTTGCGCCATCACGCCGAAGGTATTCAACACCGTGAGCGCCTTCTACTCCCGATTCGATGCCGTGACCGACGACGAGGTCGTTGCGCTGATCCCGCACCTCTGAGAACCGGCCGGACGTTTTTCGGGTGCACCGGCACGCCAAAAGGGCCGACCGACCCGCCAATCCCCCGCAGGATGCGGGAGCAAGCGAATCGGCCGGCCCGATTGGTTGTTTGCCGGAACCCGGCCCTTAGGCGTTTTGGCCGTGCTGTTCCTTGTCGTGCGCTGCCTGCAGCGCCGGGTCAATGTCCTCGACGTGGAGGTTGTTGCCCTTGGTTTCGCCGACCCAGAGGACGGCGGCCACGGAGATGACGGTCATGACCATGATGTAGATGGCGATGGAGATGGACTTGCCGGTTTCCTCCAGCAGCACCTGGGCGATGGTGGCTGCGAAGGCGCCGCCGAGGATCGCGCCCAGGGCGTAGCCGATCGAGATGCCCGAGTAGCGGATGTGCGCCGGGAACATTTCGGCGTACATGGCCGACTGCGGTCCGTAGGACAGGCCCAGGCCGATCGTCAGGATGAACACCGAGAGTCCGTAGAGGAAGATGTTGCCGGTGTCGATCAGCATGAACATCGGGATCATCCAGACAAAGACGATCGCGTAGCCCAGCACGAAGGTGTTGCGGCGGCCGATGATGTCCGAGAGCCAGCCGCCGACAAGGGTGAAGATCAACCAGCCCACCGAACCAACGGTCGTGGCCAGAAGCACCGGCGCCGCGGGCATTTGCAGCACCTTGGTGGTGTAGGAAATGAAGAACGCGATGACCAGGTAGCCGGCGGCGTTGTTGGAGATGAAGATCAGCGCGGCCTGGATGACTTCCTTGGTGTTCGACTTGAACAGCTGCTTCAGCGGGGTGTGTTCCGAGGCCTTGCGCAGCGCCAGCTGCTTGAAGATCGGGGATTCCTCGACGGCCTTGCGGATCATGTAGCCCACGACGATCAGCAGGACGGAGAGCAGGAACGGGATGCGCCAGCCCCAGGCGGTGAACTGCTCGGGGGTCATCGACACGCGCAGGATGTAGAGCATGCCGGTGGCCAGGATCATGCCGATCGGGACACCGATCTGCGGGTAGGCGCCGAAGTAGCCGCGCTTGTTTTTCGGCGCGTGCTCGACGGCCATCAGTGCCGCGCCGCCCCATTCGCCGCCGGCGGAGAAGCCCTGGATGATGCGCAGCAACACCAGCAGCAGCGGTGCCCAGAAACCGATCTGCGCGTAGACCGGCAGCAGGCCGATCAGCGCGGTGGCCGCACCCATCATGATCAGGGTCGCGACCAGGACGCGCTTGCGCCCGTACTTGTCACCCAGGTGGCCGGCGACGATGGCGCCGAGCGGGCGGAAGAGGAAGGAGATGCCGATCATGGCGAAGGCCAGGATTTGAGCCAGGCCCGGGTTGGATTCACCCAACGGCTTCAGGAAGAGCGGGGTCAGCAGCGTCGCGGTGAGCTGCGCGAAGATGAAGAAGTCGTACCACTCGATGGTGGTGCCTACCAGGGTGCCCGCGAGGACGCGACGTTCCTCGGAACGTTTGGCGTTTGCGGCCAGGGAAGCTGAAGCCATGGGAACTCCAAGTGTGGGGCGCTGAGCGCTGCGAATGATGAGGGGAAACCACTTGTTACCGACCGTTCGGACGGTAATGTGATCAGAATCATGATAGCGCACTTTAGTGACATCACTCACCCCGGTGGTCGAAATTTGAGACGAACGGTTCGGGCGGGCGCGTCATCCGAGACCCAAAATAATTCGCGCTCCCACGTGCGGCTATTCAAAAAGGGTGGGTCGGGCGCCGTCCCGCGGCCGCGCCCGACGCACCAGGGGCGCGGCCCGCCGCACCGTTCCGCCCTAGTCTTCGCGGGCGAGGAACTCGCGGATGCGCGCCCGGACGGGTTCGCGGTCGTAGCTGTTGACCAGCGCCCCGGCCATGCGGACCGGGTCGCCGAAGAAGAAGTACTCGTAGAGCGCCTGGCGGCCGGAGAATCCCGTGATCGAGGCATCGTAGGCAAGCTTGAACAGGCGGATGCGTTCCGGCCCGGTCAGGCTCTTGCCCTGCAGGTACATCTCGATGTCCTCCCGCGCCACCTCGAGGTCCGCCTGGCCCGGAAGCGCCATGAGACCCGAGGCGCAGAACTTCCGGATGATCTCCGGAAACCGCTGCGATGCCTTCGGGTACCAGTTGCGCGCGGCGTTCAGGGTCTCCCAATGCGGCAGGAAAACCCCGTCCCCACTCGGTGCGGCAAGCGCCTCGGAGGCGGTGACCAGCGCCTTGCCGAGTTCGACGTAGCGGATCAGCTCGGCCAGGTCCTCCTGGATGTGCTGGAAGCCGTCGATGCCGATGGTCTCCGCGATCTCCGAGGCCAGCCCCAGGAAGAACTCCGACTTGGCGATGGTGCGGGTGACAACCTGGTGGGTCATCAACGCCCCGGCGCCCGTCTCCTGGTACCAGGCGTTGCACAGGTCGGGGCGGCCCTGCATGAAGACGCGTTCGGCGGGAACGAAGACGTCGTCGAAGACGACCACTGCGTCGATCTCGTCGAAACGGCTCGCCAGCGGCTCGTCGTGCTTGTTGCCGCCGTTGTGCAGGCCCGTGCGGCACAGGTAGCGCAGGCCCGGTGCGTCGTTCTGGATGGCGAACGCAAACGAGAACGGCTCGTCCTCGGGGGTGCCGCGCAGCACCGTGGAGGGGAAGACCAGAAGTTCGTCGGCGATCGGGGCGATCGTGGCAAGCATGCGGGCCCCGCAGATGACGATGCCGTCATCGCGTTCCTCCACGATTCGCGCAGTGAGCTGCCCGCCAAGCTGCTCCGAGCCGGACACCGACCTGTTGACCTGTGGAGGGATCAGCGTGTGGGTCGCCAGCAGGTCGTTTTCTCGGGCGTATTCGTAGTAGGCCTCGATGCGTTGGCCGAACTTCGGATCAGCCTTCTCGAAGAACTTCTTGGCGGTGGACAGCGCGGTGAGCGAGGCGTTCATGTAGTCGCCCGTGCGCCCCAGGAATCCGTTTGAGTACTCCGCCCAGGTGGCAGTCGCCGCCCGCCGCTTCTTCAAGTCATCCGCCGAACGCGGGACCAGGAACGAGGCGTTGACCAAGTCGCCGGAGGTTGGCGAGGTGTAAGTCAGCGCGTCTTGGTGCTTGGGGTCGTGCTGCATGTCAAAGAGCTTGGCGTAGGTTAGTGCCAACTCCTTGAACGCGGGGTGCTCGGTAAGATTTTCGGAGACGACTTCTCCGTCGATGACCAGGTGCGGAGCCATCGAGTTTAGCTTGTCCAGAAACTGCCGACCTGTACGAATGCCCATTTTCCAACCTCTTCTGCGATTTCGATTCATTGGTGTTCGGGACTGGCTTGGTGCCGGTTGGCACCCGCGGGCAGGCAATTGGCCTCACAGAAGCTCTTCGACGCCCAGCTGGCTTTCGGGGATGGTGGTGAAGGAACTGTTCGCGAACGCGAGGGCATCGCCCTTGCGGTAGTTGAATTCGTGGACCAGGCCCAGATAGAGGGTGTGGTCGCCGCCGTCGTAGGCGGCCCAGGGGGTGCATGAGAAAAAGGCCAGGACTCCGGAAAGTCGCGGGGCGGTTTCGCCTTCGACCCAGATCGGGTCCCGGCCGGGGCGTCCGGCAAAGTGCATGGCCAGTGCCTGCTGCTCGGCGCCGAGGATGTTCACCGTGAAGGGGCGGTCCTTGAGCTCGTCGTGCGCCTTGGTGCTGCGTGCGATGGACACCAGCACCAAGGGTGGGTCCATCGAGACCGAGGTGAAGGAGTTCACGGTAATGCCGTGACGCCGGCTCACGCCGTCGAAAGTCACGATGGCAACGCCCGTGGCGAATCGGCCCAGGCTCCCGCGGAAGTGATGCAACGTCGCTCCGTCCAGCTTCCTGGGGATGCCTCCCTCGGCGACCACTTTCCTGCGTGTGACCATCATGTACTTCCCCAGGATTTCCCGCTGACCCAACCGGCTCGCACTCAGACACGTAGTGTTCTAATATCGAACCTAAGGTTCTAATAGCGAAATTGTGATTAAAACCATAGTTGAGTCTCAGTGGACAAACAAGAAGCCCGTGGCCGGGGAAACGTAATTGCGAAAGGGTCCTAACCACCATGACACCCGCCGAAACATCCGCACCAGCTTCACAGACGCTTTCTCGGGGCATTCGCATGCTGGAGCTCCTGGCCGAGGCCCCGGGGCCCCGAACCATCGCCCAGTTGTCCGCCGACATGGGTGTGCACCGTTCGATTGCCTACCGGATCCTGCGCACCCTGGAATCGCACCGGCTGGTCACCCGCGACGAATCCGGCCGCGTCCACGCGGCACCGGGCCTCGCCGTGCTTGCCCGCGGGGTGCAGCGGGACCTGCAAAGTGCGGCGCTGCCGGAACTCACGGTCTTGGCTAACGAATTGAAGATGTGCGCGTTCATTGCCGTATGGGACCAGCCCGACTGCACCACGCTGGTCACGGTCGAACCGCGCCACGTGCATGCCACGGTTGTTCAGCACCCCGGCACCCGGCACCCGTTCGGCCATGGCGCCCCCGGCATCGCGATGCAGTCCACGCTCACCGAGGGCCAATGGAATGCCTTGAACCACGAGACCCCGTACCGGGAGAATGCCGCATTGGCCCGAAGAAGGGGCTACGCAACAAGCATCGATGAGGTGATCCCCGGCCTGTCCTCCGTGGCAGCCCCCATCGAGGTGCCTGGCCGGCTTCCGGCGGCCGTCGCGGTCGTCTACAGCACTGGTTCGAACACCAGCGAGGTCGAGGCAATCGGAGCCCGCCTGCGCGAGGCGGCCCTGGCCATCTCCGCAGAGCTCGGATAGCAGGTTTCCGCCCGCACCGGGCAGGGTCTCGGCTAGACGGCCAGCATGCGCCGCTGCGCACGTGAGCGCAAAACCGCCATGCCGCTCCCGGAAAGCAGCAGGAGTACCGCGGCGGCGGCGGCAACGCCGAACGCACCGGCGTAGCCGTGCGAATCGGCGAAGGCGCCGGCCAATCCGTTGCCAATGGCCGTCCCGACGACGATGCCCGAGGACAGCAGCGTCATGACGGTTGAGAGGCGTTCGGCCGGTGCTACCTCGCCGCCAAGGGTGAAGATGGTGACAAGGATCGGCCCGACGGGGATCCCGACCAACAACAGGGCCACGACCATCCAGCCGATCCCGGAAGGAACCTGCAACAGCAAAGCCGCGGGCACCATGAAGATCGCACAGGAAAGCCAGCGGGCGGCCTGCGGCCAGCCATGAGGCCAGAACGCAACGGACAGCGCCGCGGTGGCGCTGGTCGCACCGACGGCCGCGTAGAGCAGTCCGCCGATGTTTGCGTTGCCCTGGGCGCCGGCAAAGGCCAGCGTGCCGGCGGCAGCCGAACCGAAGAAGGTTCCCATGCCGATCATGCCGGTGACGGCCAGCGCGATCCCGGCGACCTGGTTTCCCGTCAACTTGATCTTGGTTGCGCTCTTGATCTGGGGAACAACGGCCTTTTCCGTGCGGTGCACTGCGAAGAGCGGCACCAGGATGAGTGTCATGACGGCGGCAATGGCCAGCGGCAACCAGGGGGCGATCAGCGCGGCGAAGAGCCCGACGGCCGCGGGGCCAAGCACGAATCCGAGTTCGTCGACCATGCTTTCATAGCTCAGTGCCGCGGAGAGTTCGCGGCCGCCCGACTCGCGTTTGCGGGTCAAGGCCATCCAGCGCACGCGCGCCAGCGGGCCGATTTGCGGGCCGGTGGCACCTGCCAGCAGGGCCAACAACACGATGATCCCCACGGGGGCCAGGGCAGCGGAACCGCCGAACCACATCAGTGCGGCGATCATCAGCGATTGCATGATCGCCACCGGGATCAGCACACGGCGCTGGCCCAGGCGATCGGAGAGGTAGCCGACGGTGGGTCCGCCAACGGCCGAGCCGAGGCCGACCATGGCCGCGGCCATGCCGCCCATCGCATAGGAACCCGTCGAATCGATGAGCAGTGTCATCGAGCCGATGGTGAGCATGGCCAGGGGCAGGCGGGCGAAAAAGCCCAGCGGGAAGAATGCCCAGCCGACCAGTGGCGGCAGCGCCGCATAGGGCGAACCCTGGATGTTTGGTGTTTTGGGGGCGGTTTTGGATTTCAAAATGGGTGCACTCCACTAACGTGCGTGCACCGTCCCTGCCTCCCGTTGCACAAAACCCTTTTCAGACATCTATCAGTCTAGCCGAGATGCGGCGCGGCGCTATCCTCCGACTTCCATGGACACCGTGGATCCGTTGCGCCCCTTGTGGACATTGAGCCGGGTGGTAATCCGTTGTTTCATGTCCGCCACATGGGAGACCACGCCGATGACCCGGCCGCCGCTGCGCAGGGCCTCGAGGGCGTCCATGACCTGCTCCAGGGTTTCGGCATCAAGCGAACCGAAGCCCTCGTCCACGAACAGCGTCTCGATGTCGATGCCTCCGCTTTGGTGCTGGATGACATCTGCCAATCCCAGCGCCAGGGACAGCGAGGCCATGAACGATTCCCCTCCGGAAAGCGTCTGGGTGTCGCGCCGGACGCCGGTCCAGGAGTCAAGGATCTGCAGGCCGAGCCCCGATTTGTTGTTTCCGCGCGGGGTGTCGTCGTGCACCAGCGAGTAGCGTTGGCCTGTCATCAGCAGCAGGCGGTGCGTTGCCGCGAGCGCGACGGCCTCCAGCCGCGCGGCGAGCACATAGGTGCTCAACGTCATCTTGAGCCGGTTCTCCCCCAACCCGCGGGCCAGATCGGACATCGACTTGAGCGTGTTGAACCGTTCGAGGACCGGTCCCTGTTCGCGGGCCAGGTCGGCAAGTTTCCTGCGGTTGGCCTGCAGCCTGGCGGTGTAGCTTTCGAGCACCGCATCGCCGGCGAGTACCGTGTCCCGGCGTTCCAGGGATTCCCGCACCGCGGCCGCAGCGGCGACAAGTTCTTCGGCCTCCGGGGCGCCCGTTCCGGAGTCGGCCTCGCTGCGCGCGAGTGTGGTTTCCGGGGCCTCGGCAAGCGTCTTGATGCGCACCGACTGCTCGTTGTGGGCATCGACCAGTTGCTGGCTCGAGACCCGTTCAGCCGATGGCAACAGTCGTCCCAGCCACGCGTCGGTGTCGGCGATGCCTGCCTGGGCAAGTTTGGCTTCCCACTGCGCGTCCGCGGCTGCTGCCGCGCCGTGGGCCGCTGCCAGCTCAGAGGCCGCAGCCGCGAGGGATTCGAGGCTCTCCGCTCGGGCCTTGAGCGCCGCGTGGCGTTCCCGCAGGCCCTGCCCGCCGCCGCTCAGTGCCGCGAGTGATTCGGTGAGCCTGCCGACGCGGGATTCGGCCGCCGCAATCTTGGTGCCGGTGACTTCGATGGCCGTGGCCGCCTTGGTCTCGTCGCTTTGCAGGGATTCGAGCTTTGCCGTTGCCTTGGCGAGTTCGGCGGCGGCCTCGGTGGCGGCCTCGGAGGATTCGACGGCTGCCCGGTGCTTGAGGGATGCGGCCTCGAAATCCGCCGCGGCGGTTTCCTTGTCGAGGTCGCCGATACGGTCCCGGATCAATGCCAGCGCTGTGTTGGCCTTCTCCAGCTGGGCGGCGGTCTTGGCTTCGGCTGCCTCGGCCTTGGCGGCCTGCGCCTGGGCGTGTTCGATGGCTTCGGAGTCGACGAGCCCACCCTCGGGCTGGGTTGCGGGCTTGGGATGTTCGTGGGAACCGCAGACCATGCAGGCATCGCCGTCGCGTAGCGCTGCGGCGAGGGTTGCGGCCGACTGGTCCAGGCGCAGGGAGACCAGGTCTGCCGCGGCCTCACGCAGGGTCAGCGTGTGGGTCTTGGCGTCGTTGAATTCGGAGTGTGCCTTGAGCTGGGCACGTTCGGCCCTGCCACGCGCCGCCACTTGGTCGCGGCGTTCACCGGCCGCATCGACCGTCTGCTGGAGCGCCGGGAGGGAAGCCAGCAGCGCGTCCGCGGTGGCGCATGCTGTCTGGAGGGCGGGAAGCCCCGCCTTGAGCTCCTGAATGTCCTTCACTCGCCGGGACTGCAGCGCCGATTCGGACTCCAGCGCGGTCTCGAGCTTGCCCAGTTCGGTCCGGGTGGCCTCGAGTTCCTGCTCGTCGGGCAGCGCCGCCTCGATGACGGCGGCCTTTTGCACGGCCGAAATTGCCATGGCCTTTGCCTGCTCGGCCAGCTGCACCACCGTTTCCAGCTCGGCCCCGGGTGCCTGTGCCGCGGCAAAGAGCCCGGCGGATGCGTCGTCCCCGTCGGAGTGCTCTTGGGCTTCCTCCATGGATCCCGCGCCGGAATCGAGGGCGCTGGCAAGCGCTTCGTGCAGCCTGGACTCCGCGTTTGCGGTGGCCTCCGCGGCGCCAAGTGCTTGCTGGTGGTAGGGCCTTAGTGCGACGGCGGCCGCGTCGCGCGTCAGCTTGGCGGCGAGTTCCGCAACCTCTGCGGCCTGCTCCTCATGGATCCGGCGCAGGGTGGCCAGCTCGGCAAGCTGTGCATGCCGGGCACCTCGTTCCTTGAGCTTGGTTTCCTCGGTGCGGGCGGCACTCGACCGTGCGTCCGCGTCCGTCAGCTCCTGCTGCAGCTTCTGCCGGGCATCGGACAGCGTGGTGTCGAAGTGCTTGCCCAGCGCGTCAAAGTCACCGGAGTCGCGCAGCCCCGCGGCGTCCTCCGGCAAGTCGGTCTCGTCCGGGTAAAGGGTCGTCAGTGCGTCGGCGACGAGTTGCTCGACGGTGGCCCGCTGGTTTCGCTCGGCGGCCTCGGCTTCCGCCTTGGCCTCGGCAAATCGTTCGCCCAGCACCTTTTCGGTGAGCGCGTATTCGCTGGTATCGAAGAGCGAGCGCAGGAGATCTTCGCGGTCCTTGTCTTTGGCCCGCAGGAAGGCTGCGAAGGCGCCCTGCGGCAGCATGGCGACCTTGGTGAATTGTTCCTTGTCCAGACCCAGGATTTCGCCGAGGGTGGCGCCGACCTCGTCGTTGCGGGTGGATTTTTCGATCCAGCTTCCGCCGACAAATTCACGCAGGCGGCTCTGGGCCTGGGCCGTCGTGGTGCCATTCTTGCCGCGTTTGGTCGGCCGGTCCCACGCGGGCGAGCGGGTGACTTCGAATCGCCGCCCCCCGGTGGAGAATTCGCAGATCACCTCGGGTGCCACCGAGGCTTCCGCGTGGTCGCTGCGCAGAGACTTGCTGCCCTGGCGGACCCCGGGAAGTGAACCGTAGAGCGCGTAGCAGATGCCGTCGAGCACGCTGGTCTTGCCGGCCCCGGTTTCACCGTTGAGCAGGAAGATGCCGCCCTCGGAGAGCGCATCGAAGTCGATGGTGGCGCGCTTGGCGAACGGCCCGAAGGCCTCGATTTCGAGACTGTGGACCCTCATTTTTCAACCTTTTCGCTGCGTATCTGGGCAAGGACGGAGACGAGCAGGTCGTCTTCGGCCTCGTTGAGCGGGCGTTTGCGCACGTGCTCAACAAATCCCGAGCAGACCTCCATCGGCGACTTGGCTTCCGCAAGCCGGTCGGCATAGCTGTGTGCCGTGTCGTCGGGCTTTTCATCCGGCTCGAAGTTCAGCACCAGGGTGTCCGGGAACCTGCTGCGCAGCCGTTCCATGGCACCTGCGGGGCGGTGCTTGTCGGTGAGGGTGATCTGGCACCATGCGTCCTTGGCTGAAGCGTACTGCTCGTCGGTGAGCAGCTCGTCGATCTTTCCGCGCAGGATGCGAAGCTGTTTCCGCGCCGGCCAGTCGACTTGCTTGACCTCGCCCAGACCCTCGGCCGTCACCTCAAGGACCCAAGCGCCCTTGCTGTGGCCCGCTTCCGAGAAGGAATACGGGATGGGGGAACCCGAGTAGCGGATGCTCGGAGCAAGCTTTTGGCGCCCGTGCAGGTGTCCGAGGGCGGCATAGGTGAAGTCGTTGAAGTGCGCGGTGGGGACGATGTCCAGCCCACCGATGCTCAACTCACGCTCGGATTCCGAGCCAGCTCCCCCGGCCGCAAAGACATGCGCCAGGACGATGCTGTGGACGGGTTGGTCCGTACCCGCTTGGCGGGCCTTCAGGTCTTCGCGCACCAGGTTCAGCGCGGCATTGACGACCGGCGAATGTCCCGGCTCCTCGACGCCGAGACGTTCGGCGACCATGCGCGGCTCCAGATAGGGCAAGCCGTAAACGGCGAGCGCGAAGCCTTCGCCCTCCATGAGCACCGGCCTGTCAATGTCCTCGAGGCGCGTGCGCAGCTGCAACCCGGCGTGTTCCAGCAATGCCGAACCGAATCCCAGACGCAGGGCAGAGTCATGGTTTCCGCTCGTGATGACAAGTTGGACGCCGGTTTGGCGCAGCCGAACCAGGGACCTGTCAAAGAGCGACACGGCGTCAACCGACGGCAAGGCCCTGTCGTAAACGTCCCCGGCAACCAGAACCACATCGATGCGCTCCTCCCGGATGGTCTCCAGCAGCCGGTCGATGAATTCTTCCTGTGCCGCCAGCAGGGAGGCCCCGTGGAAGGAGCGGCCCAGATGCCAATCGGAGGTGTGCAAGATACGCATGGCTCCAAGCCTAGCGAGGGCACCGGACGCTTTGTTAACCGACTCGGCACCTCGGGGAAAACCCATAGACTGGTGGGGTGACTGATTCAATCGATCCGTATGCGATTCCCGCTGATTTTTCCGACCGAGTTTTCGGCGTGCTGCTTGCCGCCGTCGACGGTGCCACCCACGCCCGTGACGGCCAGGAACCGGGCGAAAGCGAAACGCTGTCCCTGTTCCTCCTTGATGGTTTGCTCGAGGCCCTGGAATGGGCCAACGACGGCGTTGCCTCGGACGAGGCCGCCTGCATGTGGCTGGCCGGGCTGCGCTGGTACAAGCTTGTGATCAAGTCGTTCCCCGAGGGATCACCGGAACCGCAGCCGCGCTGGATCGACGAGGCCTTCGAGGGTGCCGAGGACTTTGCCCCCGGCGATCCCCAGCACCTGCTTGCCCTGGTGAACGCCGACATGGCTTCGGTTGGCCGCCCGGCCTTCCCGGCTGCCGACACCTCGGGTGTCCTGAGCCGTGCGGCGTTCATGGCGCTGCTACCTCGCGTGGATGAGGCGACGACGCACAAGCTTGCAACGGACGCCGCCGCGCTGACCCACGGTTCCCCGCTGGCGCACGCCGCCGCGGGCCAGGCTGCGCTTGTCGTGCGCGCTGCATTGGAAAACGGATCGGCGTCCGCGCCCCGATGGGCCGAGCTAGTTGCCGGCCTTGAGGGCGTGGCCGCCGAGGCCCTGCGCAACGCAGTGGCATTTGTCACCGAGTCGCTGGCAAACACCGACCCGAAGGCCGCATACGACACGCTCTTCGAACTGCTGGGGGAAGAGCCCGATGTCGAGACGGCTTCCTTCGCGTGCGCCTTGCTGGCAGCGGTGCTGGGAACGGACGCAGTGGCCGACCGCCCAGCGTCGGTCCTTGATCCCATCCTTGACCAAATGCACGAGCGCTGGATCAAGCTGACGGTGGGAAGCTAGCCGTGGCTGGTGCCGGCGCATGGAGCAACGAGCTCTACGCGCCGGCACCTTCATCGTCACGGTGGATCCTGAGGCACCGGCAAGCTGCAGCGGCCCTCCGGCCGGCATGAGGCGTTCATCCCCTGCCGGGAGACAATGCTCGTGGCGTGGAAACGCAGCACCGCATGCGGTATCAAGGGAATACCACCTGTCGGACGGCATCTCAGCGAAGCACGGGCAAAGGGGCAACACATGACCGCGAACGGCACGCCAGGCACGCCGCCCGCCGGAATTTTCAAGGGCAGTAGGCTGTCCGAGCTTGTTGCCAACACGAGGGCCACCGCCTACGGGGCGGTTTCCAAGGCGCCCTTCACCGTGGCGCTGATGGGAGCCATCCTGCTCAGCGGCCTGATCACCAGGTCAATTTTCAGGACCACCGAGAACAACAGGTGGTTCGAGGATCTTGCCTACGGGTTGCCGGCGTTCACCAACGGCGACTGGCTGACCGCAATCACCGGGACCTTTGTGCTGAGTGAACCGGCTTCCTACCTTTTGGTGATGTTCTTGCTCCCGCTCAGCGTGGGATGGCTGGAGGTGTCCCGCGGAACAAGATCCGCCATTGTGACCTTTTTCCTCAGCCAGTTCGCTTCGCTCGCCGTCGTCGCCGCCGTGTTGCTGCTCTTTAGGGATCTCGGTTCGTCCTGGATCGATGCGCTGTCCCGCGACGTGGACACTGGGCCGACCGGAGGCATCTTCGCGTGCCTCACCCTGGCGGTTTGCTACCTCCGGCAGCCGTGGAAGTTGCGCTGGCAGTTTCTCTTGATCAGCTTCGCAGTGGTGAGCGTGACGCTTGTCGGGGAAATCAGCGACCTGGAACATGCCGCGGCGATCACTCTGGTGCTGTTGTGGAAAATCCGGACCATTTCCAGACCCAACTTGCGCGAGCAGCGGTTCATCGCCTGGGTTGGCCTGCTATCGCTGGTCAGCATCCAAATCCTGACGATCATTGTTCCCACCAACGGCCCGTTTGGCCCCACCCAGGCCGGCGGGGGGCGCATTGCCGTTCTTGTCAACGCCGTGCTTGTCCTCGTCCTGACTCGCGGGCTGCGTTCCGGCCGACGCGTCGCCTGGGTCGCGGCCATTGTCCTGGCCATACTGAACGTACTGCGTGGGATCGTCGGCCTGACGCTCATCGTGACCCTCGGGCCGGAGCTCAGGCAGGGGTCCGGAATTGCGTCGTTTGCCGCGGCGCACGCGGCTTTGTGGGCCCTCATGCTTGTCTACCTTGTGCTGTGTTGGCGTGCCTTCGGAGTTCGCAGGCTCAGACGCCTGCCGGCGGCCTTGGGACACCGGGGCATGGATGCCCCTGCGGTGGTTGCCCAGCTGCGGAGATACGGCGGCGGGACCATCTCGTGGATGAGTACGTGGCGCGGAAACCAGCACTTCCGCTCCCCCGGCGGTTCAGTGATGACCTACCAGGTGCACATGGGCTGCGCCATCGGCTTGGCCGAGCCCATCGGCCCGGCCGAGGACAGGGATGCCGCGATGACGGCGTTCTCTTCTGCTGCCGAGAAGGCGGGCCTGTGCCCGTTCTTCTTCTCCACCAGCGCGCCCCTTGCCACGCCGCCGGACCAGTGGAGGGCCATGCAAATCGCCGAGGACACCCTGGTTGATTTGCCGGGTCTCGAGTTCGCGGGAAAGAAATGGTCCGACATCCGCACAGCGCTCAACCGGGCCGCGCGTGAGGAAGTTTCGTTCAGGGTCACCCGGCTGGCAGATGAGCCGACGCGTGTCAGGACCCAACTCGAAGAGATTTCGAAGGCATGGGTTGGCGACAAGTCCTTGCCCGAGATCCGGTTCACACTGGGCACGCTCGAGGAGGCCGCCGACCCCATGGTGAAACTTGCCCTGGCCGAGAATGCGCAGGGCGAGATCCAGGGATTCCTGAGCTGGTTGCCGGTCTATGCCCCGGGCGGCGAGATTTCCGGCTGGACGCTTGACCTCATGCGCAGGCGCGATTTCGGCTTCGCATCGGTCATGGAGTTCCTCATCGGTTCGTCCCTCAAGCACTTTTCGGACTCGGGAGCCGATTTCGCCTCGCTGTCGGGGGCGCCGCTGGCCCACATCCAGCACACGGCCGCACAGGAACCGGTGGACAGGGTGCTCGCCTCGGTGTCCAAGGCCCTTGAGCCGCTCTACGGTTTTGGTTCCCTGCATGCCTTCAAGGCCAAGTTCAATCCCCGGGTCGCGCCGATGTACTTGGTGTACCGGGATGAAAGCGACCTGCCGCGCATTGCTGGCGGGTTGACCCGCGCGTTCCTTCCCGAAGCCACGTTGAGCCAGCTCGCCCGCGAAGGCTTCGGCGCGCTTCGCGACATGCGTGCAAAGCGGCGTTAGGCCGCCCCGAACCCGTCGATAAGCTGAAGGAACTCGCCTTCGGCGAGGATTGCCACGCGTTGGCCTGCTTCCTGGAGACGCAGCACGCGCTTGGCCTTGCCGGTGAGCCGCCCGTTGGACAGGTCCTCGGGAACGAATCCGTCGCCGACCACCAGGACGGTGGTCGCCTTGGTGACCCGGCTGGCCGTCGTGGCGCCGCGCTCGGCGGCACTGTCCTTGGCCACCTGCCGGCTGATGCCGAGGTTGCCGGTGAAGACAACGGTTTCACCGTACAGCGGGTGCGCCGGATCGGCGTCGAGGTTCGGCTCCGGATCCTTGCCTTCCTGCGGCCAGGCCGCCCAGTCGGGCTGGACCGGCACGGAGTTGCCCCGGGCAGCCCACCCCTGGGCATCGCGGGTGGCCTTGGAAAGCTCGTCGCCCGGGGCGTATGCCTGCGCGAAGCCCATCTTGATTTTCAGTTTCTCGGCGGCCATCGCCACGGAATCCGCAGCTTGGCGGTGGGCGATGTCGACCATGATGGCGGCGCAAGCGTGGGCGTCGGCGAGCGCATCGTGGTGGTTCACCATCGGCGAGCCCGCTTCCTCCGCGACGAAGGGCAGCGAGTAGGAGGAAAGCTCGTAAGTTTTCCGGGCCATCTTCACGGTGCATGCGTAGTCGTAGGCCGGGCCGGAGAGTTCGGAGACCTCCAAGGCCGAGCGGATCACGCCGAGGTCGAAGGCCGCATTGTGCGCCACGAGGGTGTCATCGCCGATGAAGTTGGCCATGGGGATAAACAGTTCGCCAAAGCGCGGGGCATCGGCAACCATCTCTGCGGTGATGTGGTGGATCATCGTGTTGCGCGCATCGAAGTGGTCGAATCCCGCCGGCGGGCGCATCAGCCAGGAGACTTCCTCGATGATTTTTCCGTTGCGGACCTTGCTCAGGCCCACGCTGCAGGCAGAGCCGCGGAATCCGTTAGCCGTCTCAAAGTCGATCGATGTAAAGTCCAAAGCCACGTGTGAAACGATACAGCCGATGACCGACATTCTTGGAACTGCGGCAATCTTATGTGGCGGGAATGACAGTGGTCCCGCCTGCCACACACCCCCTGTGCACCCAACAAAAGGCCGGCTCCCCGCATGTCGCAACGGGGAGCCAACCACTGGTTTCAAGAGCGTCGGGTGGACATCCTAGGTGGTTGCCTTCCGCAGGGTCACGTACGAGCCCCCGGCGAGCAGCACGCAGATGGTGCCAAGCATCAGGGCTACCCCCAGGGTGGACAGCGAGCCGAGCCAGACACCGAGCGGGACCCACCAATCGTTGAGGGTCAGCATCGCGGTCAGGGCCAGCAGGATCGCCGCGAATCCGATGCCCACAATCAACATGCCGGTGGCTTTCCAGCGCAGGTAGACAGTTGCGCACCAGAACCCGATCATGAACAGCAGCACCATGGCAACGAAGTAGAACAGGATCTGGACCGCGGCGTTGTTCTCGGCAATCCATCCCAGCGCAAAGAGCTGTCCGTTCATGCCCCACCCGCCGGTTGCCTTTTCGATGAGCCCAAGCACGTAGTAGATCAACGAGTAGGCCAGTGCGATCACCGCGAACAGGCCCAGGGTTCCCATGTAGAAGGTCTTCCGCGAAACGCTCATGGCTTGGGAGAAGGGGAACGTCAGAGTCAGCGACTGGATACCGAGCGCCAGGAAGTACCACATGACGGCCTGCCCCGACCCGGAGACCAAGACCACGTCGCCGGAGTTCCTGGACACGATCGCCCAAATGGCAATCGTGAAGGTCGTGCTTGCCAACAAGATCACCATCGGAATGCCCAGGAAGGTCCATTTGTTGATCAGTTGCATTCGCGCAACATTGACGATGCGGCTCATTTGAGGGCCTCCAGACTTTCCTCGTTGTTTTCCTTGGACTGTTCCGCGAGCGTGGTGCGAACCACCAGTTGTTGCAGGGGAACCGGGGAAAGCTCAAGCCCGAGTTCCGCTGCCATCTCCCGCTGGGTGCCGGTGAGCCTTGCCTTGATGGTCACCGAGGCAAGGGAACCGAGCGAATCTCGGTGCAGCACCTCGTAGCCGTCGATGAACGCACTGACTTTCTCCGCGTTGCCGGTGACGGCCACCGCGGATCCCCGCAGCGTCTCGGCATCCTCGTCGAGCATGATACTGCCCTTGTCGATGACAACCACGTGTTCAAGCAGGTTCGCGATCTCGTCGATCAAGTGCGAGGACAGCACGATCGTGCGTGGATACTCCGAGAAATCCTCGACCAGGCGGTCGTAGAAGATCTGTCGGGCCACAGCGTCAAGGCCGAGGTAGGGCTCATCGAAGAAGGTGATCTCCGCCCGGGACGCCATGCCTATGATGATTCCGACGGCCGACAGCTGTCCGCGGGAGAGTTTCTTGATCCGACGCTTCAGCGGCAGGGAGAACTCTTCGACCAAGCGGTCGGCAAGTTCCTGGTTCCAGCTTCCGAAGAAAAGCGAGGCTGCCATGAACGCCTGCTTCGGCGTGAAGTCGTCAGGGTACTTCTGGGATTCGCGAATGAAACAGATCCGCGAGAGTGTCTCGTCGTGTTCGAACGGGTTACTTCCGTAGATCAGCGCCTCGCCGCTGGTGGGGTATCCCTGTCCGGCCAGGATGGACATCAGGGTCGTTTTGCCGGCGCCGTTGCGCCCCAGCAATCCGTGGATCCGCCCTTCCTGGAGCGTGAGCGAGATGCCGTCCAACGCGTTGAGTTCCCGGTAGGACTTGACGAGGTTGCGAACCTCGATGGCGGGTGTTGGTTGGTCGTTCATCGGAGGCCGCTCCCTTCAGCTACTTCTGCGATGAGTGATTGTTTGATCATGATGCTTAGCTCCTCGCCAGTGATGCCGAGCTTTCGCGCTTCCCGGGCCAGCGGTTGAATGTATTGTGCTTGGAAATCCTTGCGGCGGATGTCGAGCAATCGGGCTCGGGATCCGGTTGAGACAAACATGCCAATTCCACGTTTCTTGTACAGAATTCCGCTTTCTACCAAGAGGTTGACGCCCTTGGCGGCGGTGGCTGGATTGATGCGGTAGTAGGCCGCGAATTCGTTGGTGGAGGGAACCTGCGATTCCTCACCGAGTGTTCCCGAAACGATGTCGTTTTCGATCAATTCCGCAATTTGCAGGAAGATCGGCCGAGAATCATCGATCACACTCATGGGGTACTACCTCCGAGGATTCCCTGACGAAACCACTTGCTTGGTTCAGTGGTTCATTACTCATGTAACTAACCTAGAATCGCGACCGCCAACTGTCAAGGCTCGAACGCCAGCGAACTCCACAAAGCCACGTGGATTCCGGGCAGCAAAAAGCCCGGTCGCTACGCACCCCGTTGTAGGGGCGGCGACGACCGGGCTTCGAAAGAATCCGGTTACACGGCGTGCCCGCTAACCGACGTTTTCGCTCTCCTGCTCGGGCTGGATCGGCTGGGCCTTGCGCTTGCGCAGCTTGAGCACCAGCCACAAGGCAACCAGCAGGACGACGACCACGATCACGATCTTCTGGAAGACATCGGCGTAGGTTTCAACGACGTGCCAGTTTTCGCCCAGGTAGAAGCCGGCCAGCACGAAGATCGAGTTCCAGATCAGGGAGCCTGCGGCGGTCAGCCCCAGGAACTTGCCCTGGTTCATCTTGGTAATGCCCGCGGGAATGGAAATCAGCGAGCGGAAGATCGGGATCATGCGACCGAAGAACACTGCC
Organism: Paeniglutamicibacter sp. NPDC012692; assembly: GCF_042901625.1. Lineage (NCBI taxonomy): Bacteria > Bacillati > Actinomycetota > Actinomycetes > Micrococcales > Micrococcaceae > Paeniglutamicibacter > Paeniglutamicibacter sp. NPDC012692. The sequence continues at coordinate 233,405 of NZ_JBIBDE010000005.1, read as the reverse complement.
TTGGACCCGTTGCGGTCAAACCAGCCCTCGACCTTGTCCACGTCGTTCAGGTCCACGAGCGGAAGCCAGCCGAAGATCTTGCGGGTACGTTCGCGGCCCAGCGCACGTCCCACCCAGTAGAGGGCGTAGGCGCCGAAGATCGAGCCAAGAGTGGTCCACAGGAGCGCCTCGAAGAGCGAGAACGATCCGCGGCTCGCGGTGAATCCGGCCAGGGGCAGGATCACCTCGGAGGGCAGCGGCGGGAACAGGTTCTCCATGGCGATGGCCAGAGCGGCGCCGGGGGCACCGATGATTTCCATCAGTCCCACGGCCCAGTCGGCAAATCGGGTGATCAGGCTGTCGCCGGAGGAATCGGCGGTGGCGGCCTGTAGCGCAATCAGAGTCGTCATCCCTTTCAGTCTCCCCTATCTGTCCGAAAATTCACCGTGACCATCGCCGCGATGTGGCGAACGCCTCACCGACAACGCACGTATTATCAGCACATGAAGCCAGCAAGCACCCGGAAACCGGAAATCATTCGGATGTTCCCCGACTACGCGGATACAGTGCTGTGGCTTGGGGACCCCCTCGATTATGCCGACACCGGGTTGAGCTTCGCACTGGTTGAAGCGCTTCAGGCTTGGGAGCAGCTCTACTACGATTCGCTGGATGGCGACTATGCATTTCGTTCCCGGGGCATCGAAGAAAAGTTCACCATCGAAGGAATTCGCCTGGCCAAGCTGGTTTCCACGGAAATCGGGGTCGGCCACATCGTCGAGTATGACGGTGCCGCCTTGATCAAACACCCCGCGCTCTTCCAATGCCCGGGGACCGCGTCCAACCCGGCGGCGGCCAAGTGCTTCGATGACCTGGTGGAAGCCAAGCTGCAGTCGGACCGGGAAATGAAGGAAATGTTGAAGAGCGGCCCGTACTACTTTTATTCACCACCGAGCGGTGCCGTGTTCGACCCGCAGGGGGTGCTCGAAGGACACGGTAAATCGCGCAAGCGCAGAAAGTAGTCTGCAACCCGGCCTTGGCTTCCCGCCGTGTGCCTCAGGAGGTGGACGGCGGCACGGCCCTGTCCGTCTTGGCGACGCTGAGCAAGAGCCCGGATTCCTCCAGTGCCGTGATCTGCGACGTTCCCGACGGCATGACCAACAGGTCGCCGGTGCGGCCTTCCCACTGCTGCTCACCCGAGGTCAGCCGGATGCGGCCGCTGAGCACCATCACCGTCGCTTCGCCCGGGTTGATGTGCTCCTTGAGCTCGGTTCCGGCGGCGAGGCCCATGACGGTTTGCCGCAGCGTGTGTTCGTGCCCGCCGAAGACGGTGCTGGCACTGCGTCCGCTGGAAGCCGTCGCGGCCGTGCGCATCTGCGTGCGAGCGATGGCCGTGAGAGAAAACTTTTTCATGCTGCCCCGATTCCCGCGATCTCCGATGCCCAATGTCTACCCGGTTCGCCGCGCCCCGGTCAAGGCTCCGGCCGCCGGTCAACGGGCGGGGATGCAAGAAATGCGTTGGTGCCCCGGCAAACCGGGACACCAACGCATTCGCGTTTCGTTGAAAACTACCGCGACTCGGCTTCGGTGAGCGCTTTCACGATCTGCGGCAACAGGCCGCGGAATGCACGTCCGCGGTGGCTGATCGCGTTCTTTTCCTCGCTGGTCAGCTCGGCCACCGAGATCGAGTAGCCCTCGGGCTGCAGGATCGGGTCGTAGCCGAACCCTCCGTTGCCCCGGCGCTCGCGCAGCAGCGTGCCGGGCATGTGCCCGAGCTCCACCGCGACGTACCCGTCGGGGGTCGCCAGTGCGGCCGCGCACACGAACGAGGCACCGCGGTGCTCGTCCTTGACGTCGCCGAGCTGGGCGAGCAGCAGGTCGATGTTCGCCTGGTCGTCGCCGTGGCGGCCGGCCCAGCGCGCCGAGAAGATGCCCGGCGCCCCGCCCAGCACGACGACGGACAACCCGGAATCGTCGGCAATGGCAATCAGGCCTGTGGCTGCGGTGACGGCGCGGGCCTTGAGCAGCGCGTTGCCCTGGAAGGTGACCTCGTCCTCGACAACGTCCGGGGCGCCGACCGCGGAGGCGTCAACCACCTGGGTGTCGACGTCGAGCCCGGGGACCTGGCCGCGCAGCAGCTCGCGCAATTCGCGCAGTTTGCCCTTGTTGTGGGTGGCCAGCACCAACCGGGGGCTTACGCTCATGCGTTGACGCCCAAGGTTTCGCGCTGGATGCGGGCCAGCTCGGTGGTGCCGACCAGTGCCAGGTCCAGCAGCGCGTCCAGTTCGGCGCGCTTGAACGGCGCGCCCTCGGCGGTGCCCTGGACCTCGACGAAGTCGCCGCCGCCGGTGACCACGACGTTCATGTCGGTCTCGGCGTCGACGTCCTCGACGTAGGGAAGGTCAAGCATCGGGGTGCCGGCGATGATGCCCACGGAGATCGCGGAGACCGAGTCGGTGAGGACCGTGGCGTTCTTCTTGACCAGGTTGTTGGCCTTGGCCCACTCGATGGCCTCGGCCAGTGCCACGTAGGCGCCGGTGATCGCCGCGGTGCGGGTGCCGCCGTCGGCCTGCAGCACGTCGCAGTCCAGCACGATGGTGTTCTCGCCCAGTGCCTTGGTGTCGATGACGGCGCGCAGCGAGCGGCCGATCAGGCGGGAGATCTCGTGGGTGCGGCCGCCGATCTTGCCCTTGACCGATTCGCGGCTGTTGCGGGTGTTGGTGGCGCGCGGCAGCATCGAGTACTCGGCGGTGACCCAGCCGGTACCCTCCCCCTTGAGCCAGCGCGGCACACCCGCGGTGAAGGAGGCGGTGCACAGCACCTTGGTGTTGCCGAATTCGATGAGGGCCGAGCCCTCGGCCTGCTTGGACCAGCCACGGGTGATGGTGATCTCGCGGAGTTGGTCTACCGCGCGCCCGTCGGCGCGCACTGCTGCGGAAGTCGATGCTGAAGTCATGGCTTCAAGTCTAGTGCGCGCATCCAACGGGACCGCACGCCGCGCACCTCGGGGCTGGACCGACGGGGGAAAGACATAAGGCGCATCAGGTTCCACCGGAAATCGGCGGGACCGGATGCACCCTCGCACGCCAAGCTGCTGCGCGACGCTACTTCTTCTTGGGTTTTGCGCCCCGCCACTCGCGGGTGGGCGCCGAACGCACGATCGAGACCGGCGCGGTGGGCAGCGACTTCGGCGTGCCCAGCTGGGAGCCGGACCAGACCCCGTAGGTGACGCCGGAGACCGCCACGGCGATGCCGCCGGAGTAGACCTCCTTGGCCTCGTTGACCACGGTGTTGATGTCGGTCCAGACCGGGATGTGGGTCAGCAGCAGGCGCTCGACGCCTGCCTCTGTCGCGGCCTGGCCGGCGCGCCGTCCGGTCAGGTGGACTCCCTTGATGGAATCGTCGCGGCCCTCCTGGAAGGCGGCCTCGCAGAGGAACATGTCAGCGCCTTGGGCGGCCTCGATGAGGCCCGGGCAGGAATCGGTGTCGCCGGAGTAGGTGAGCACCGAGGTGCGCATGGTGCCGTCGGCCATCGGCTCGGTGGCCTCGACGCGCAGCGCGTAGGACTCCTCGATGGGGTGCAGCACCGGGTACGGGGTGATGGAGAACGGGCCGATCTTCACCGGCTCGTGGGCCTTCCAGTTCTGGAAGTCGTAGTCCGGGTGCATGCCCTCCTCCAGCGGCAGGCCGTAGGCGGTGGCCATGCGGTCCGCGGTCGCCGCGGGGCCGTGCACCAGCATGCGCTCGCGCCCCCAGCCGGCCGGATCCCAGCGGATGGCCACGTGCATGCCGCACAGGTCCATGCAGTGGTCCGGGTGCAGGTGCGAGATGAAGATCGCATCCAGGTCCTTGATGTCCGTGTAGCGCTGCAGCACGCCAAGCGCGCCGGAGCCCAGATCCAGGAGGATCTTCCACTGGCGTTCACCGTCGAACGCGCTGACAAGATAACAGGAGGCGGGCGATCCCGGACCGGGGAATGACCCGGTACAGCCAATGATCGTCAGCTTCATGACACACTCGCTTTCGAAAGGGCGACCATTGCCGGAGTGATCATGGCAATGGAGCCGGTCGGATAGTGGGCGGCGACGTGGTCGACCTGTTCAACCGCCAAAACCTCGGGGCCCAGGAAACGCCGGGCCAAAACCTCAAAACTTGCGGCGTTCCCGGTGGCCAGGAACTGGTGCGTGGGGGCAGCGGCCTCGTCGCGGGCCAGGTCGTGGCGCATCAGCGCGCGGTAGACGTCCTTGGCCGTTTCCTCGGCGCTGGAGACCAGGGTGACGTCCTCGCCCATGACGTAGGAGATCACGCCGGTGAGCAACGGGTAGTGGGTGCAGCCAAGCACCAGGGTGTCCACGCCGGCGGCCTTCAGCGGGGCCAGGTACTCCTCGGCGGTTTCCATGAGCTCGGCGCCGGTGGTGATGCCGTTCTCGACGAACTCGACGAAGCGCGGGCAGGCCACGGAGGTGATCGAAAGCTGCGGGGCCGCGGCGAAGGCGTCCTCGTAGGCGCGCGATCCGACGGTGGCGAGGGTGCCGATGACGCCGATCTTGCCGTTGCGGGTGGCAGAGACGGCGCGGCGCACCGCGGGCTGGATGACCTCGACCACGGGGATGCCGTAGCGGGCGGTGTAGCGTTCGCGGGCGTCGCGCAGGACCGCGGCGGAGGCGGAGTTGCAGGCGATGACCAGGAGCTTGACGCCGGCGTCGACCAGTTCGTCCATGACGCCGAGCGCGTTGGCGCGGACCTCGGCGATGGGCAGCGGCCCGTAGGGCGAGTTCGCGGTGTCCCCCACGTACATGGTGGATTCGCCGGGAAGCTGGTCGATGATGGCACGCGAAACGGTCAGGCCGCCGACGCCGGAATCAAAGATGCCGAGCGGGGCATTGGCCCGGGGCCTGTCGAGCGGGAACATTTCGCTGGTGGACGCACTTGTCATGGTCTACGAAGACTACTAGGTGGGCGCGCCCAACAACTAGCAAGCGCGCCACACTGTAGCCCAGCTCACAAAGATTTCAGCATGGCCTGCATGAGGGATTCCTGCAGCCAGGTGACGAAATTGTAGACAAGGGCGAGGTACTCGTCGACGGTGTCGGCCTTGGACCAGTCGTCCTGTGCGTGGATGCGCTCGGCGTCTTCCTCGGTCTCCAGGCCCAGCCGCTCGGCCAGCACCAGGCGCACGTCGTTGATGGCCGCGGCAAAGCGCGGGGCCGTCTCGTCGCTGAGCAGGACCGTGGAAGATTCCATGAGCAGCGCGGCCTCGCGCAGCGCACCGATCTTGCGTTCCCTGATGCCGCGCTCGCTCAGGCGGCGGAATTCCAGGGCCGCGATCGGGTCGTTCGGGTCCGCGTCGGGAAGCAGGCGCTTGGTGGCCGGGTCGGTGGGGGCCGCGAAGTGGTCCTTGTGGGCGTTGGGGTCGAGGCCCACCATCGCCCACAACGGGTCCTCGTCCGCCTCGCGTTCGGGTTCCAGCAGCTGGATGACGTCTTCAAAGAGTCCGCGCAACAGCTTGCGCTCGGCGCTCTCCAAGGATGCGGAGTACCCGCGCATGGTGTTCTTGAAAGCTCGTGCCATGGTTATGCGGCGTCCGCCTTGGAGAGGGTCGCCCACAGGCCGAAGCCGTGCATGGCCGCGACGTCGGCCTCGATCTTCTCGCGGGTCCCGGTGGAAACGACGCTGCGGCCCTGCTGGTGCACCTGCATCATCAGCTCGTCGGCCTTGGCCTCCGAGTAGCCGAAGTAGGAGCGGAAGACGTAGCTGACGTAGCTCATCAGGTTGACCGGATCGTTCCAGACAATCAAGACGTAGGGTTGGTCGGCTTGCAGCGCTTGGGCCTGCTCTACGTGCTCAAGCACATCGGGCATCGCAGTCATGAATGGCATGCTCCCATTCTACGACCGCACGCGGCCCGCGCGAACCGCCGGGAGCGGCGCACGCCCGCCGCCGCGCAGGGGAACGAACGCCGCGGGCGCCCCGGCCGCCAAGGGGCGGAAAAGGCCCGGCGGGTCTAGAGTATCTACTAAGACCCCGGCGGCGCGGCACGCTCCTGACCAGCTCACATGCGGCCGACCGCCGGAAACACGAGCCCGTGGGGGCGCGCCCGACGCGGCCCCGCCACTTCCCCATTGCGAGGAGCCAACCGCATGTGGCAGCAGCCAACGTCCCTGTTCACCGACCACTATGAGCTGACCATGCTGCAGGCCTCCCTGCACTCCGGCGCGGCGCACCGGCCCAGCGTGTTCGAGGCCTTCGCCCGCCGCCTGCCGGAGGGGCGGCGCTACGGCGTGGTCGCGGGAACGGGGCGCATCCTGGAGGGACTCAGGGAGTTCCGCTTCGGCGAGGAGCAGCTGGCCTTCCTGCGCGACACCCACGTGGTCGACGAGACGACGCTCGACTACCTGCGCAACTTCTCCTTCAGCGGAAACATCTACGGCTACGCCGAGGGGGAAATCTACTTCCCCAACTCGCCCGTGCTGATCGTCGAATCGACCTTCGCCGAGGCCTGCGTGCTGGAGACCTTCATCCTGTCGGCGCTGAACCACGACTCGGCGATCGCCTCCGCGGCCTCGCGCATGATCGCCTCCGCCGGCACCCGCCCGTGCATCGAAATGGGATCGCGGCGCACCCACGAGGAGTCGGCCGTTGCCGCGGCACGGGCTGCGATCATCGCCGGGTTCGATTCGACCTCCAACCTCGAGGCCGGACACCGCTACGGGCTGAAGACCGTCGGCACCGCGGCCCACTCCTTCACACTGCTGCACGACTCGGAGCGCGCCGCCTTCAAGGCCCAGGTCGCCTCCATGGGTGCGGGCACCACGCTGCTGGTCGACACCTACGACGTGGAGAACGGCGTGCGGACAGCCGTCGAGGTGGCCGGCCCGGAACTCGGCGCCGTGCGCCTCGACTCGGGCGACCTCGTGGAACAGGCCCGCTGGGTCCGCGACCTGCTCGATGACCTCGGCAACGAGAACACCCGCATCCTGGTCACCTCCGACCTGGACGAGTACGCGATCGCCGCGTTGCAGTCCGCCCCCGTCGACGCCTACGGCGTGGGCACCGAGCTGGTCACCGGCTCCGGGCACCCGACCGCCTCGATGGTCTACAAGCTGGTGGCCCGGCACAACGACGCGGGCGAATTCGTCTCCGTCGCCAAGGCCGCGAAGAACAAGGCCTCGGTGGGCGGGCGCAAGTTCGCGCTGCGCCGGCTCAACGAGCGCGGACGCGCCACCGAGGAACTGGTCGGAGTCGGGGAACTGCCGGAGGCGGACACCAACGACCGCGTACTGCTGCAGCAGTTTGTCGTCAACGGCGAGATCCAGGACGGCTGGATGGGCGCCGAGGGCGTGCGCCGGGCAACGCAGCGCCACAAGGACTCCATCCTGGAGATGCCCGGCAGCTCGCGGCGCCTGCAGCGCGGCGAACCGGTCATCCCGACCGTTTACATCGACTGACCGAAGCGCCGGGGCACTCCGGCGTCGTCCTGCGCACACCGAAAGGAAAGCAACCATGAGCAGCGAACCAATGAACCAGGCGGACTCCCCCGCGGTGCAACACCACGCGGCGCGCGCGCTGGTCATCGTGGATGTGCAGAACGACTTCTGCGAGGGCGGTACGCTCGCCGTGGCCGGCGGTTCCCTGGTGGCAACCGCCATCGCCGAGGACCTGCTGGCCCGTCGCGCGAGCTACTCGGCGGTGGTGGCCACGCAGGACTGGCACATGGATCCGGGCGACCATTTCTCCGAGACGCCGGACTTCGTTGCGTCCTGGCCCGTGCACTGCGTCGCCGACACCGACGGCGCGGCCCTCCATCCGAACCTGGCGCCGGCCGTGCACCTCATCGATGCGGCGTTCCGCAAGGGGCGCTATGCCGCGGCCTACTCGGGCTTCGAGGGACGCCTTGCCATCGCGGGTGCCGGCGTTGGCGACGAGTCAGGCCCGTTGCTGGGCGACTGGCTGCGCGAACGGGGCATCAACGCCGTGGACGTGGTGGGCATCGCCACCGACTACTGTGTGCGCGCCACGGCCCTTGACGCCCGTGAACTGGGCTTTGCAACCACCGTGATTTCCCCGCTCACGGCAGCGGTGGATCCTGCAAACAACGCGTCCGTCTTCGCGGAGCTGCGCGCCGCCGGCGTTACGGTGCTGACACTGGGCTGACAACCGCGCCCGCGCCGCGGTCAGTTTCGGTTCAACCCGAACTGCCTCGTGAGAAACGCACGCTTGTAGTGCGCCTCGGCGGCATCGATCTCTACCGTCGAGGTGCCGGGGCTGAAGACCCGCAAAATGCTGAACTGGAAGTGCCTTCGGTGCGACAGATCCAGAGCATCCAGTTCACGCAGCGCAACGTTGCCGCCGTGGCCGGTCTTCGCATAGGTGCTCCAGCGCCCCAGGATGCGTTCATTCCCGTCGGCCTTTCCCACATACAGCTGCCCGGTGCTCGTGTCGGCAATCAGGTAGACGCCCTGCACGGATTTGAGCACTTCTCGCCAGGCCCCGTAGCGGGAGTCCTCAATGACTGTCTGCAGCTCGCTGAACGAGAGGAGGAGGTTGTCGAAACCGGGGAAAGCCTCGGCCTGGGCATCTGAGATTTCGGTGACCTGAAGTCCGGTCCCTGACTCACCCCGCTTCGCCCAGTTGATGGCTCCCGTGCCCCAGTCGATGACCATCCGGTCGCGGAATTCGGCGAGGCAATCCGACGGTGTCAGGTTGTAGAAGCGACCGGTCTCGGTTCGTTCGGCTTCCGATTCGCCGTGATTCTCGTAGGCGCCGATGAACCTGCAGCGAGTGCCGCCAGCCGCTATGAAATTCAGCCAGATGCGCGGCGGTTCCTTGGGAAACTTGTAGACAACTGAGCTTTGCGCACGAACGTACGCCATTATCTTCTCCGGCGTGAGGTCCTCCGGCCCGGTCAAGCCGTCCGTCTTGTAGGTGTGCCGGATCAGCAGCACTAGGGACGGGTCGATCCCGGAAGATTCCAGGATGCTGCCAAACGTGAGGCGCCCTTCAAAGGACGTCGTTGGTTTCGTCTGGCTAATCGTTGATTCCATACGTTGGATTCCTTCTGTAGTTCTCAATGTGTTCCCGCCACAAGTGAGCATGCCCATGTTCAAGACGCCCACGGATACGTTGTGCTGTTACTTGCCGACCTTGAACGCCCAACGTTCGACTTCGTCGAAACCAATCTGGCGATCCGGGGTAGAAAGCTGTCTGGCCCATTCGGACATCATGTTGTTGGCCGCCGAGTATGTGCGATAGCCATATCCTGACCCGTGTTTGGGAGTCAACGGTTCCTCCGTGGAGCGACTAAGCGTCGCCAAGACACGCTTGTCCACGATAAGGCAAGGGTGCTCTATATTGCCGGCGCCTGCGAAATAGAGGTACTTGGTGAAGAAGTTCGGTCCCAGCGAACCCACCAATGGCTTGTGCGGCTGCAAGGTTCTGAAAGCAGCTTGCGGATCGGTGCGTGACAGAATCGCGGCACGGCGCAAACCCTCCCCGATGCCGGCAACATTTCTTTCGATCGAGGCGACGCGCTTGGTAGTGTTTCGGTGGCTGGTTCCGGTGCCCCAGGCCAGAACGTGCCACAGTAAGGCGTAGGCCGCCTCGGCTGATTCATCAGTGCAGGCGCCGTCGGCCATCGCAAACAGGGAGCCTCGTGTAATGCGCCCCCGCTCGATGCTGCCATCGACTCCCCGAACCGGGCCCCCAGGGAGATGTCCGATGCGATTGTTCCAATACAGCAGATTCAAATCGAAGCCGTGATCATCGATAGCTTGGGATCGAGGAGTCGTTTCAAGGTGTTCTATCAGGTCAGCCGGGGCCTGAATGGGCGCGAGTGTCGTCATGTGATCCACAGTAGCGGCGCTGGCCACCCGTTTGCGGCCGATTCAGTGCGTGGACTAACCGCGCCGACTTCAACGGCCGACGTACCAACTTATCGAGGCACGTAACCGAGCATCTTGTTCATTTCAATGGCCGCCGTGTTCTTGGGGTGGTGCATCGTGTGGACAACGGATGCACCGAGCGCCCGCATGCGGCGGATATTGGCCAGATTAAGAGCCAGGGCAAGACCACGTCCGCGATGGGCCGCCACGACCCCTGTCATTTCATCGTGCATGAATCCATGGTCCAGGTGGTTCGATGCGGCCGTCATCCCGATCCACTCATCACCGTTGCGTGCGATGGTTACGCACCGCGGGTCGAAGGAATCGACTTCGATGCGCAGCCGGACATACTCCCCGAAGGAATGGAAATCCCCGCGATCAGGGATGTCCCTGGCGCATTCGCGGTTCAGCTCGAATAGCCTGCGATGTTGTGATGACTCGTTGCCGAGGTTCGACTGGGAAGCGAGGGAAACACCTCCGTGCTCGGTCTCCGCGACCCGATCGGCAATTCATTGCTCGTCAAAGTCCGCGATGACCAGCTTGAGTTCCACCCTTTCGATTGCCATGGGTCGATCGAAATTGCCGAGTCCGACACCCCGACGGGCAGCAGGCATCACGCGCAAACGACAAAGGGTGCGCACCAACCGGAATGATTTCCGTTCGGTGCGCACCCTTGGTGCATGCACTGCTACTTCTTGCCGATGAACCAGCCCTGCAGCTTGTTCAGGCGCGTTTGCAGCTGCTCTGCATTGGCCTGCGCCACGGCCGGGCCGCCGCAGACCTCGCGCAGCTTGGTGTGGATGACCCCGTGCGGGGTTCCGGTGCGTGCGCTCCACGCCGAAACGTTCTTGGACAGCTGCGAGCGCATGTCCATGAGCGCGCGGTGGTCGATGACCGGCGCCTCCGCGGCTTCCTCGTTGCTCTTGCGGACCTTGCGCCGGGTGACCTGCTCGGCCTGGCGCTGGCGCAGCAGCACACCCACCTGCTCGGCATCCAGGAGCCCGGGGATGCCCAGGAAGTCCTGTTCCTCCTCGGAGCCCACCGCGCCGCCGGTGCCGAACTCGCCGCCGTCAAAGAGCACGCGGTCGAAGGACGCGTTGGAATGCAGGGCCTCGAACTTCTGCTTGTTCAGCTCGTCGCTGGCCTTTTCCTCGCGGTTGGCCTCGGCGACAAGCGCATCCTCGGGGTTGTAGTCCGGGTCATCGACGTGCTTTTCGGGGCGGTCCAGCGCGTGGTCGCGCTCGGCTTCCATCTCGTTGGCCAGGGCCATGAGGATCGGCACCGAGGGCAGGAACACGCTGGCGACCTCGCCGCGCTTCCGGCTTCGCACGTAGCGGCCGATGGCCTGGGCGAAGAAGAGCGGGGTGGAGGTCGACGTCGCATAGACGCCGACGCACAGGCGCGGCACGTCGACGCCCTCGGACACCATGCGCACGGCGACCATCCAGCGGCTGTCGCCGGCGGAGAACTCGTCGATCTTCTTCGAGGCGCCGGCGTCGTCGGAAAGGATCGTGGTGACCTTTTCGCCGGTGATCTTCTCCAGCTGCGCCGAGTAGGCGCGGGCGTCCTCGTGGTCGGTGGCGATGACCAGGCCGCCGGCGTCCGGCACGGTGCGGCGGACCTGGGTCAGCCGCTTGTCCGCGGCGGCAAGCACCGAGGGGATCCAGTCGCCGGCCGGGTCCAGCGCGGTGCGCCAGGCGTGGGCCGTGATGTCCTTGGTGAAGCCCTCGCCGAGCTGGGCCTCCATTTCCTCGCCGGCGCTGGTCTTCCAGCGCATGGACCCGGAGTAGGCCATGAACAGCACCGGGCGGACCACGTGGTCCTTCAGGGCGTTGCCGTAGCCGTAGGTGTAGTCGGCCTTGGAGCGGCGGATGCCGTCGGCACCCTCGACGTAGTCGACGAAAGGGATCGCCGCGGTGTCGGAGCGGAAGGGCGTACCGGTCAGCGCCAGGCGGCGGGTGGCGGGCTCGAAGGCCTCGCGGATGCCGTCGCCCCAGGAAAGCGCGTCGCCGCCGTGGTGGATCTCGTCCAGGATCACCAGCGTGCGCGCGGCCTCGGTCTTGGCACGGTGCAGCAGCGGCTTGGAGGCCACCTGGGCGTAGGTGAGCACCACGCCGATGTAGCCGTCGCCGTGGCGGCCGTCCGCGTTCTTGAAGTTGGGGTCGATGGACAGGCCCACGCGGCCCGCGGCATCCGCCCACTGCTTCTTGAGGTGGTCGGTGGGTGCCACGACGATGATGCGGTTGACGGTCTTGGCGTCGACCAGCACCTTGGCCAGGCGCAGCGCGAAGGTGGTCTTGCCTGCACCGGGGGTTGCCACGGCCAGGAAGTCCTGCGGCTGGGTGGTGAAGTACTTATTGAGGGCCTCTGCCTGCCAGGCACGCAGCTTGGGGCCGGTGCCCCAGGCCGCTCGTTCGGGATAAGCCGGAGGAAGACGATCCTCCATGGGCAGTTTTTCTCCAATGGAGAACAACGTATCTGTCATGCACACACCCTCCGTGGCGCTCGGGAACCATCGCCCGCGCAAAAGCGCACGGGTTGGCCAGGGACTTGATTGGTGTGGGGTGTTACTTCTTGCCCTTGTCTCCGCCGCCGGAGAGGGACTCGTAGATTTCCTTGCATTCCGGGCAGACCGGGAACTTGTTCGGGTCGCGGCCCGGAACCCAGACCTTGCCGCACAGGGCGATCACCGGGTCGCCGGAGAAGGCGGACTCCATGATCTTTTCCTTGCGCACATAGTGGGCAAAGCGCTCGTGGTCGCCGGCCTCCACTTCCTGGGCAATTTCGGTGCGCTCGATGGTCGTGGCACCGCCGCCGGAAGTTGTACGCGGGTCGTCTTTGAACGGATCTAGGGGCATGCTCATGTCCACCAGTCTAACAACCCGGACACCGAAACAGGGTGAATCCGGTGGTGCGGTAAGTCGCACCACCGGATGCCTATTTGTTGATCATGACCGCCTGCATCAGTTCCGGCATGCGGCTTTCCAGCCAGCGGCCGCCCAGCCGGATGCCGACAATGAGCAGCACCACACCGAGGACGATCCCGACGGGCAGGGCCAGCCAGCCGTAGAGCATCTGCCCGGTGACGAGCTGCGCGACGGTGAGGCCCAGGGCCGGAACCAGCAGCAGGGACATGATGCCGAAGGTGCAAAGCTGCACCGCGGCCATGCGCGCCCCGGCGCCCGGAGGGGTCTTGAAGGGGCTCTCCCCCGGCAGCGGCACCGAGTAGGTGAAGCGGGCCGAGGCGACCGAGGCCACGCCGAAGCCGGAGAGCAGCGCCCCCACGGACAGCCCGATCATGGCGGGCAGCAGTTCCGTGCGCCCCAGGAAGACCGGGGGCAGGATCGTGGCCAGCAGCGTCACGGGCAGCGCGAAAATGCCGCAGGCGATCACCCGCCCGGCACGGTCGGCCACGCCGCTGACCCCGGTGAGCACGTGGAGGGAGAACGCCGTCGAGTCGTAGGAGACGTCGGCGGAGATCGAGAAGGCCAGCAGGATGGCCAGGAACGGGCCGAGCCCCAGCATGAGCGATCCGGTTCCCGAGTTGGAGGAAGCGAACCAGAGGATCACCGGCAACAGCGGGACGATCACGATGCTCGCGGCGTAGCGCGGGTCCTTGAGCCAGTAGGTCAGGGCGCGGGCCGCGACGGCGCCGGTCGGCGTGGCCGGGAAGACGTTGAACAGGCCCATCCCCACCGCCTTGGTGCTCGCGGACGGGGCGATCGGCGTCTCCATGGCCCGGTGCAGGGAACGCTCCCACGCCCACACCGTCAGGCCGAGGTAGGCCAGGCCCAACACGAAGCGCAGCAGGCCGGTCAGCGGCGCCCCCGAGGCAAGGTCGCCCGGGACCGCGGCGAAGGCACCCAGCGGCGTCCAGGCCAGCACGTCGGCGAGCTGCGGCAGCCAGCCGAGCGCCGATTCGAATCCGCCGGAAACGGTTCCGATGATCGGGCCCAGCAGGATCAGCGGGACGATCGCGACGATGCCGGCGACGTCGCGGAATCGCCGCGAGCCGGTCATCTGCGTCATGGAGGTGGTGGTCAGCCGGGCCAGCGCCAGGCACATGAGCGAAGCCAGCACGCCGCACACCACCGCGGCGACCAGCGCCGCCGTGTCGAAGCGCCAGGCCAGGAACTGCGATCCCAAAAGCAGCAGGGTCAGCAGGCCCGGGATGCCGATGAAGCCGGAGAGCAGCAGACCGGCGGCGAGCTTCGGCCGGGAGATCGTGAACGTCGTGAAGCGCGCCGGGTCCAGGGTCAGGTCCACCCCGAAGGCCACCAGCGGGATGACGGCCCAGCCCAGCGTGATCGCCGAAACGGCCAGCACGAGGTACATGAGGATGTCGGCCGTCTCCAGGGTGGCCGCGTAGGCCAGCGCGGCAATGAGCGCGATGATCAGGCCCAGGCCGTAGAGCCCGCCGATGATGACGCCGACCAGCTGCCAGGGGCTGCGCCTGAAGGAGTTGCGCAGCAGCAGGAGCTTGAGGCTTAGGAGGTGTGCAACCACGAGAGTCCCTCATTCGATCCGCGCCCGCCGACAAGGTCGACAAAGCGGTCTTCCAGGGACATTTCGCCGCGGACCTCGTCGACGGATCCCGCGGCCAGCAGGTTGCCGTTGGCGATCACCGCGACGTGCGAACACATGCGCTGGACCAGGTCCATCACGTGGGAGGAGACGATCACGGTGCCGCCGTGCGCCACGTAGTCGGACAGGATGTCGCGGATGTTCGCGGCGGAGACCGGGTCGACGGCCTCGAACGGCTCGTCGAGCACCAGCACGCGCGGGGAATGGATCAGCGCGGTGGCCAGCGCGATCTTCTTGGTCATGCCGGCGGAGTAGTCGACGACGAGCTTGCTTCCCGCATCGGCCAAATCCAGCACGCGCAGCAAGTCGTCGGTGCGCTCGTCCACGGTCGTCCGGTCCATGCCGCGCAACAGCCCCGAGTAGGTGACAAGCTGGCGGCCCGAGAGCCTGTCGAAAAGGCGCACGCCGTCGGCGAGCACGCCCAGGGAGGCCTTGGCCTTCGCCGGTTCCGCCCAGACGTCGATCCCGTGGATCCAAACCTGGCCGGCGTCGGGGCGCATGAGGCCGGTGGCCATGGACAGCGCGGTGGTCTTGCCCGCGCCGTTGGGGCCCACCAGGCCAAAGAATGAACCGGTGGGCACGTCCAGGGAAATGCCGTTCACGGCGACTTTTTCGCCAAATCGCTTGCCCAGCGAACGAATCGACAGGGCCGCCGTGCCGGGATCCAGGTAAGAGTTGCTCATGGCTAAAAAGTACCAGTGTGACATGTCCCAACGAGTCATCCCAACGGACTAATCCGGAGGTCAGCCCGAAGGTTGACAACTAAGCGCATGCTCGCGGGAGCTAATCCATTTGCATTAGGTTAGCCATGCCTAATAAATTGTGGGGCGATGACAACACAAACTGACGTAGCCGCCTCCACCTTGGCCGCAGTCTCCTTCGCCGCCGACCTGGCGCGCTTCGGGGACCGCACCGCGATCCACCATGACCGCGGGTCGCTGAGCTATGCCGAGCTTGCCGCCCAAGTGGAGTCGACCGCTCGTTCCCTGGGGCCGGTGCGTCGCCTCGTGGCGCTCGAGGCCGAGAACTCCCTGCCCTCGCTGGTGGCCTATCTTGCCGCATTCGCCGCCGGACACCCGCTGCTGATCCTTCCCTCGGGCGGGGGCGACGCCTCGGCCGCGCTGGTCGAGGCCTACGACCCGGACGTCGTCATCAGCTCGGCGGGGCGGGCCTCACTGATCCAGGAGCGGCGCGAGGGCACCGGCCACGTGCTGCATCCCGAGCTGGCGCTGCTGCTGAGCACCTCCGGCTCCACCGGCTCCCCCAAGCTGGTCCGCCTCTCCGCCGCAGGGATCCAGGCAAACGCGCGGGCCATCGCCGAATACCTGGACCTGCGCCCCGGCGACGTGGCCGCCACGACGCTGCCGTTGTCCTACTGCTACGGCATGTCGGTGGTCAACAGCCACCTCGCCGTGGGCGCCGCGATCGCGCTGACCAACGTTTCCGTGGTCGACCCGTGCTTCTGGGAGCTCATGCACTCCCGGAAGGTGACGTCCTTCGCCGCGGTGCCCTACACCTTCGACCTGCTGGAGCGGGTCGGGTTCGCCGAGATGGAACTGCCGGCACTGCGCCACGTCACCCAGGCGGGCGGCCGGCTGGCCCCCGAAAAGGTGCGCTCCTACGCGCAGCTGGGCCAGAGCCGCGGCTGGGACCTGTTTGTCATGTACGGGCAGACAGAGGCCACGGCGCGCATGGCCTACCTGCCGCCGGACCTCGCCGAGGCCCACCCCGAGTCCATCGGCGTGCCCATCCCCGGCGGCGAGTTCCACCTTGAACCGGTCCCCGGGCTGGACGCCTCCGAACTGGTCTACACCGGACCCAACGTCATGCTCGGCTACGCCGAATCCCCCGAGGACCTCGCCGCCGGGCGCACCGTGGAAAAGCTGCACACCGGGGACCTGGCCCGGCGCACCCCCGAGGGCCTGTATGAAATCACCGGCCGGCGCAGCCGCTTCGTGAAGATCGTCGGCCTGCGCGTGGACCTGGGACAGGTGGAGCGGAAGCTCACCGCCCTGGGCGTTGCCGCGGCCGTCGCCGGCACCGACGAGGGCATCGTTGCCGCCGTCGAAGGCGAACACGACCTGCCGATGCTCACCGGCATCCTGGCCCGGGAGCTCGGACTGCCGCGCGGCACCGTGACCCTGCACCAGGTGGAGGAACTCCCCCGCCTGGCCAACGGCAAACCCGACTACCCGGCGGTGCTGGCCATGGGCGGCACGCCCGCTTCCGCGGGCACCTCGTGCTCCAACGACACTCGATGCTCCGGCGGCACGCCCACGTCCACCGATGCTGCGCAGGCTGCCGCGCCACGGCAGGACACCGTCCGCCTGGCGATCTCCGACGCGCTGGACCGCGCGGACATCGACGGCGCCGACACGTTCGTGTCGCTGGGCGGCGATTCGCTGTCCTATGTCGCGGCCTCCGTCCGCCTTGAGAAGCTGATGGACGTCCTGCCGACCGGATGGCACCTGATGCAGGTGGCGGAGCTGGAGGCCCTGGCCGAGGCGCCACACCGGGGCGAAACGGGCAACAAGGCCCTTCGCGCGCTGCGTTCCCTGGTGCCGCCGCTGGACACCGGGATCGTGGTGCGCGCCGTGGCAATCATCTTCATCGTCTCCTCGCACATCGACCTGTTCGAATGGCAGGGCACCGCCCATGTGCTCATGGGTCTTGCCGGCTTCAACTTTGCGCGCTTCATGCTGGCGGGCACCCGGCGGGAGCGGCTGCGCCGGCAGCTGCGCGCCGTGGTGCGGATCGTGGTTCCCACCGTGGCGGTCGTCGCGCTCGGGTTGATGATTACGGAGAAGTACAACTGGACAAACATCCTCTTGCTGAACTCGCTGCTGGGAACACGGAAGTTCGGCACCAACGAGCATTTCTGGTTCATCGAGGCACTTGTCTACATCCTGCTGGGGCTTGCCGCGCTGCTGGCCATCCCCGCCGCAGACAAGGCCCTGCGCAGGTGGCCCTGGATGTTCCCGATGGTGCTTGTCGGGCTTGATCTGCTGTTGCGCTTCGACGTCATTGTCCTCCCGCGGTCCTGGCAAGGTCCGATGCTGTGGCTCTTCGCCCTGGGCTGGGCCGCCGCGGTCTCCCGCAACGTGTGGCAGCGCGCCGCAGTCTCGGCGGTGGTGCTGCTCTCCGTTCCCGGGCTGTTCCCCAACGAACATCGCAACGCCACCATCATGGTCGGCATGCTGATGGTCATCTGGATCGCCACCATCCCCGTCCCGCGCTTCCTGCACCGCGCAGTATCGGTGCTGGCCGGCGCCTCGCTGTACATCTACGTTTCCCACTGGTTGGTCTTCCCGCTTTTCAACAAGCAGTA
This sequence comes from Paeniglutamicibacter sp. NPDC012692, assembly GCF_042901625.1. Taxonomy (NCBI): domain Bacteria; kingdom Bacillati; phylum Actinomycetota; class Actinomycetes; order Micrococcales; family Micrococcaceae; genus Paeniglutamicibacter; species Paeniglutamicibacter sp. NPDC012692. Next base: position 215,636 of record NZ_JBIBDE010000005.1, on the reverse strand, counting down.
CCCGGCCCTGGCCGTTGCCGTCTCGCTCGTTGTCGGCATCGTCTACGGCGCCCTCGCCACCCGGGCCATGAACCTGGTCGAACGGCTTCTCGCAAACCGGCGGCCTTCCCGCGCCACCGACGCCATCCCGAAGGAACAGCCATGATCGATTCCCTGGCTCAGGCGCCCGCTGCCGAGGAGTCCGCGATTCCCGCCGGGGAGGCGACCAGCCGAGGGCCCGCGACTCCCCGCGGGCCAGTGCCTTCCCCCGAGGCCCTGGCACCCCGGACAGGTCGGGCACCAGGTCGGGCACTGGGCGCGCTGCCGGCCCTCCTTTGCGTGGCCGGCTGGTTGGCCTCCGTGCTCGTGGGCCACAACCTGGACACCGCCCAGGATGTGCACCGAATCGGGCTCGCCGTGCACATCCTGGCGCTGGTCGTCTCCTTCGGCACCATCCTGGTGATCGACTGGATCGGCCTGCTCTGGCTGCTGGGCAAGCGCGAGATCCACGAACCCGGCCGGCTCGAGTCGGCCGCCAAGCCGCTGATCTGGGGCGGCCTGGCCATGTTGCTGGCCTCCGGCGCGTTCATCAACCCGGACCTGTCCAGCATCCCCACGCGCGTGAAGCTGGTGTGCGTTCTGGTGATCATGCTCAACGGCCTTGCCATCGCGCCACTCATGCACCGGCTCCTGGCCATGCCCAGCAACACCCGGTTCGGCGAGGTCGCCCGCGGCCTGCGTGCCCGGCTGATGCTCGCCCTCAGCGTGTCCCAGGCCTGCTGGTGGACCGCGGTGCTCATCGGGCTGCTCAACAGCACGCTGCGGCGCTGGACCGGAGGCTGAGCAGTTCCGCAAGCCAGTAGCAAAGAGATGGGGAGGCCGGTCCAAGACCGGCCTCCCCATCTCTTTGCCTCGGCGGGTTCAACCGCCGGTTCGTGCTAGAAGAGCACGCGCGCCAGCTTCTGGCGCGAGGCCACGACGCGCTCGTCGTGGACGCCCACGATCGAGTACAGCTCGACCAGGCGTGCCCGTGCGGCCTCGCGCTCGTCGCCGAAGTTGCGTCCGATGAAGTTCACGAGCCGGCCAAAGGCGTCCTCGACGTGCCCGCCCACGACGTCCATGTCGGCGACGGCCAGCTGGGCCTCGAGGTCGTCGGGGTTGGCGGCGCCCGCGGCGCGGACCGCGGCCAGGTCCTGGTCCTGGGTGCGCATGAGCAGGCGGACCTGGTTCAGGCCGATCGCGGCGTCGGTGTCGTTGGGCTTGTCGTTCAGGGCGTGCTTGTAGGCGATCTCGGCTGCCTGGAAGTCCCCCGCCTCGATGGCTTCAAGGGCCGCCTGGTGCAGCGGTGGCAGCGGCGCCTCGGCGCCGGCCGTCCCGGTACTGAAGGGGGCCACGGTTCCGGCCACGCCGTGCTGGATGCCCAGCGACAGCAATTCGTCGAGCAGCGACTGGATCTGGGAGACCTCGGCACTGCCCTGGAACATCGGGACGGGCTGCCCGTTGATCAACGCGATGACCGAGGGAATCTGGGTGACCTGGAATGCCTGGGCGATCGTCGATTCGGTTTCGGCGTCGACGGTGGCCATGACGACCGCACCGTTCTTGGCGTTGACCACCGAGGCCAGCAGCCCGTCAAGCTGCACGGAAGCCGGAGAACGCGGGCTGCCGAGGGACACGATCACCGGGACCTGCTGGGAGAGCGCGACGATCTCCGGGAAGAGCGCCTGGTCGATCGTGCGCACCCAACTGGGGGCATTGTTCTCCGGGGCATCGATCTGCTCGGGGTGGACCTTTTTCAGGGCCGCCAGATCAATGGCGCCGCGTGAGGATGGTGCAGTGGGTTCAGGCATGCTGGTGGTCATGCCTCTACTTTAGGCCGCTGCACGCCCGCTGGGAAAACCTGCGTCAACAAGAAAGGCGAAGTGGACCGAAATTTTCTTTCGATCCACTTCGCCCCGGCCGGCCGGCCCGAAAGGGCCCGCCGTGGTTACTTCAGCAGGCTGGCACGCCTGGTGACGACCTCGGCAGCGACGACGCTGACCTTGTCCTTGGAATCCGCGGCCGGGATGTACAACAGCACCGGCTCGCCGTAGGTGATGGAAATGCCCTTCTTGGTTTCCTTGGCCCCGGTGATCTTTGCGGTTATCTCATCCAACCCGATGGTTCCGCCGGTTTCCTTGGGCTTGGCAGTGGTCTCGGACGTGATGTGACCGGAGACCAGGACCCCGCCGCCGGGAACCGCCAGGACTGTGGTCTGCTTGTCGTTGACGGTGCGCTTGAACGTGATGTTCGCGTTCTTGTTGGCCTTCACCAGCTCGTTCTGGCCCTTGGCGTTGAGCGTCAGGAACGCGCTCTTGGAGAACTCGTCGGCGTACTTGGACTTTTCGTCATCCATGACGCTCGCCAGCCGGGTCAACGCGTCCTTGGGGGTCATGGTCAGGCCCTCGGCATCGCCGGTTGCCATCTTCACCGCAGTGTCGCCCACGGCGATGCCCGGGAAGGTCGAGCCCGGCAGCATCGGCGTTGCGAATACGAGTTTGTAGTCCTCGCGCGGTCCGGACTGCGTCAGGGTCATCGCCATCGGGATCGTCGAGGCCTCGGAGTCCTTGGCCGTGACCACCATGATGGAACGCGGGAACGATGCCGTGCTCTGGGTCGGCACCGCCGCGGACCGGATGACCGAGGTGTTGACCGCCGGCACGGGATCAACCTTCACCCCGTCGTTGCGCAGTCCGTAGTTTTCGGTGCGCAGGATCTTCAGGGCACCCGCGGTGCGCTCGTCGAGATCCTTGGCATCCTTTGACTTGTCGGCGGTTGCGACGGACTTCGAGATGGCTTCAAGGATCCGCTCAAGCTGGCCCTGCATCACGACCGGGTAAACCTGTTCCTCCTTGTTCACGCCCTCTTTGGGGCTCGGAGTCGCACTGGCCAGCGCCGGGGTTGAGGGCAGGACAACCATGGCGAGGACGCCGAGGGTTGCCACGACCTTCTGCGCGGTCGAGGTACCCTTGGGGTCCTCGGGATCCTGGACCTGCGGAAGGGTTCCGGTTGCAGCTTCGGATTCACGGGCTGCCGCGCGGCGTCCGCCGCCGGATCCGCCACGCGGCTTGGGGCGGAACACCGCTCCGGCCAGGCCGCCGGCAATCAGGAGCGCGCCGATGATGATCAAGGGCATGGACAACGGGGTTGCCGTGTCGCCGGGCCAGGTAACGGTGATGTCGGTCGGTGCAGCGGCCTTGCCGTCTGCGGCCACGAGAAGCGTCCATGAACCGTCGTCGGGGTTCGTCCAGTGGTACGTCATGGTCTTGTCGGCCTTTTCGGTGGCTTCGAAGATGTCGCCACCGACGGGGTTCGGCACATTGTCCTCACCGGTGACGGCAGTCGCTTCAAGCACCTTGTTGGTGACGTCGACGCCCGTGACGTTGGTGTGGGCGGCCTTGCCCACCCATGCCTCGGCGTCGGAGCTACGCACCATCGATGCGCTGAATTTGCCTTCGCCCTTGATGGTGATCACTGACGGCTGACCGGAAACGGTTCCTACGCCTGACTGGATGAGTGTCACGGGGGCTGCGGCCGGCGGCTGGGAGAAGGAAGCGGTCAGCGTCTCGGGCGGAGCCCAGATGGTTCGCTGACCGATGCCCACTACCAGGGCTACCAGCCCAAGAATGATCGCGATCGCTGAAATGATCTTTCGCACAATTACACCTAACGGAACGGGGGTCGAGAATCGGCCTCTGTGCGCCAACCAAAAATCATTCGAAGTGGTGGCACACCCTAAGTCTAACGAGTGGGCACTACCAAGTGTTCCAAGATGTAACCAGAACCACCAGACTCATCGGCACCTGACTAATCCTTTTCCTTGCCGCCCGATGAAGCCACCCAATGCCTCCGGCAGAGTGCAAAAGGTATTAAGCTCGGGCTGTGACTACTCATGATGCGGACGAACCCACAGGACCGACAGTGCCCGCCGACGGCCCAACCGACCCTGGCGCCCCTTCACGGGAGATTCCCGGGAAACTCACGGGCAGGCAGCCGCAGACCGCCGCCCGAGAAGCTGGCGAGGCCGCCGCGACGGCGCCGCTGTGGCGCCGCGTGATCGGCAGGGCACAGCACACCCTGGATTCGCGCATCAAGCCTCCCGAGAATTTCGGGTTCCCGCCGGCCCCCTGCCACGACGGTCCGGAACCCGAGCAGGAAACCCTCAACGGGTCCCGCTCGCACCCCGTGGCCTTCGGCTTCCTCTTCACCGTCGGCGTCGGGCTCGCACTGCTCGGATTCTTCCTGCTCACCAACGTGGGTTCCCTGGTCATCTGGATAGCCATCGCGTTGTTCATCGCCCTTGGGCTTGATCCGGTGGTGCGTTTCTTTGTGGGCAAGGGCCTGTCACGCACCGCCGGCGTATTGATCACCATGGCCTTGCTGCTGGGTGTTGCCGGAGGTTTCATCGGCATCATCATCCCGACGATCGTCACCCAGACGGCGCAGTTCATCGAACGGGCCCCGGGCATCGTCGACGAATTCCTGAAGTCGGAATTCTTCCTCACCCTGGACAAGCAGTACCATGTCTCCGATCGCATCAGCCAGGAAATCGGCAAGTTCTTCTCCGATACCGGCGCCGTGGGCGGTATCTTCGGCGGCGTCCTCGGCGTCGGCACCGTCGTGGCCCAGGGGCTTTTCGGCGTCTTCATCGTGCTGGTGCTGGCGATCTACTTCCTCGCCTCGCTTCCGGCGTTCATGGCCTTCGGCTACAGGCTGGCGCCGCGTTCCAAGCGGGCGCGGGCCGAAAAGCTGGGCAGCACCATCACACGGTCTGTCGGCAACTACGTCATGGGGCAAGCCTTCGTTGCCGTACTGAACGCCACCGTCGCACTGATTCTCATGAGCATCCTCAAGGTCCCGTTCGCCGCACTGCTCACCCTGCTGGTCGCGATTCTGGCCTTTATCCCGCTGATCGGCGCCGCAATCGCCGGCATCCTGGTGTCGCTGATCTCGTTGACCTTGGGGTGGCAAAGCGCGATCATCTACGCGATTTGCTACTTCGGCTACCTGCAGCTCGAGGCCTATTTCATCTCCCCGCGGGTCATGCAGCGAGCCGTTTCGGTCCCCGGTGCCGTGGCTGTCATCTCGGTGATCGCCGGCGGCACCCTCATGGGTGTCGCCGGGGCGTTGATGGCGATTCCCACGGCCGCCGCCGCCATGCTCATCCTGCGCGAGGTTTTCATCGCCCGGCAGGACCAGCGCTAGCAGCGCCGTCGGCTAGTACTTGTAGGAACGGGAATCCCAGCACTTGGAATGCCAGTGCCTGCGGGCCGCGGCGGAGGCGTCGTCGCCGGACCAGTGGTCCGCGCGCCATGCCACGACATGCTCGATGCCCGGCTTGATGAACTGGTCGCAGCCCGGGCACTTGTAGGTCTTCGCGGCCCCGGTGGCCGAAATCTTGCGCACGTGCCACTGTCCGTCAGGGGCGTCCTGCAGTCGCTGCACGCCGTATCGGGCCTTCTCCAGCCACGGCTCGTCGCTTCCGAGCTCCGGACGGGTCCATTTATTGGACCGTCCCCCACGCGGTGCGGGAGCGGTTGAACGTCGGGGGCGATTCGAGCGGGCCATATCTCAATTCTGCCCCAAGTCCCGGTGGCGCCTGTGCCGCTGCACACTCTTGGCCACTGCCGATGCCCGAAACCCGGTAGAGTGCACGGTGTGCGTTTAGTGATTGCCAAGTGTTCAGTTGATTATGAGGGCCGTTTGCGTGCCCACCTCCCCCTGGCGACCCGCCTGTTGATGGTCAAGGCCGACGGCTCGGTCCTGGTCCATTCAGACGGCGGCAGCTACAAGCCGCTGAACTGGATGAGCCCGCCCGCCGTCATGCGGATCGTGGAACCGGACGAGGAGCAGGCCGCCGAGGGCGACGTCGAGCTCTGGCACGTCGCCCACCAGAAGTCGGATGACCGTTTGGTGGTCCACATCAAGGAAATCATCCATGACACCGAGCACAACCTCGGCACCGACCCGGGCCTGATCAAGGACGGCGTCGAATCCGACCTGCAGCGCCTGTTGGCCGACCAGATCGAGACCGTCGGCGCAGGCTTCAGCCTGATCCGCCGGGAATACATGACGGCCATCGGGCCCGTTGACATCCTGGCCCGCGATGCCGGCGGCTCCACCGTGGCCATCGAGCTCAAGCGCGTGGGTGACATCGACGGCGTCGAGCAGCTGACCCGTTACCTGGAACTGCTCAACCGCGACCCGCTGCTCAAGCCGGTGCGCGGCGTGTTTGCCGCGCAGAAGATCAAGCCCCAGGCACGCACGCTCGCCACCGACCGCGGCATCGACTGCCTCGTTCTGGACTACGACGCCATGCGTGGAGTCGACGACAGCGCCGCACGGCTTTTCTAGAAGCACTCGCGGACCAAGGGGCTGCAGCTCTCCATCGGAGGACTGCAGCCCTTCGTCGCTTCCGGGGCACCGGCCACGTGCCACCCGGACGGGATGGCCCCATTTGGGGACGTCAATCCGCGGCCAGCCCGGCACGCGCACCTAGAATGGGGTCATGACTCCATCAGCTTCCCCGGCCCGCTACGCGCTTACCGGACGAATCCTCTCGCACGGAACCGAAATCGCCGACGGCATCATTGCAGTCGACGGCAACCGCATCGCCTTTGCCGGAAACGCAACGGAGTTTGCCTTCCTCGACGACGCCGCAAGCTTTGAACTGCGCGAGACCCCGGACGGAACCATCATTACCCCGGGCCTGATCGACCTCCACTGCCACGGTGCCGTGGGCGGGGATTTCCCGTCCGGCGATGCGCGGGCCATCGGCAAGGCCATCGACTTCCTGCACCGAGCCGGGACCACCACCCTGCTGGCCTCCCTGGTCACCGCGGACCGCGACGACATGCTCGCCTCGGCCCGGGTGCTCGCCGAGTTCGCCGAGCGCGGCGACCTCGCCGGCATCCATGCCGAAGGCCCGTACCTCTCGGACATCCGCTGCGGCGCGCAGGACCCCGCCTACCTGTCCGATCCGGAACCCGATTTCGTTGACGCATTGATCGAGGCCTCCGCCGGCCAATTGCGCACCATGACCTACGCCCCGGAGCGCCAAGGGTCGGACGCGCTGCTCGAGCAGCTGGTCTCCCAGGGCGTCGTCCCCTCCCTGGGACACACCGATGCCGACGCCACCACGGTGACAAGTTCCCTGGAGCTGGCCCGCGAGGAACTCGGAAGCGCCGGCGTGGACGGCTTCACCGAACGCCCCACCGTGACCCACCTGTTCAACGGCATGCCGTCGCTTCACCACCGCTCCCCCGGCCCCGTGGCCGCCTGCCTGGAACTCGCGGCTGCCAACAAGATCATCGTCGAGCTCATCGCCGACGGCGTGCACCTGGACCCGGTGACTGTTCGCACCGTCTTCAACCTGGTCGGCGCCGACTCGATCGCGCTGGTCACCGATTCGATGGCTGCCGCGGGCCTGGCCGACGGAAACTACGCCCTGGGTCCGGCCCAGGTGACCGTCGCCAACGGCGAGGCGCGCCTGAGCTCCAACGGCTCCCTGGCCGGCGGCACGGCCACCATGCTCGATGTCCTTCGTTCGGCGGTTGCAGGCGGCGTCCCGCTTTCGGAGGCTCTGGTCTCCGCCACCAAGGTCCCGGCAGAGGTGCTTGGGCTGGTCGACGAGGCGGGGCAGCTCCACCAGGGATTCGTCGCCGACCTGCTCTTGCTCGACGAGAACCTCAACCTGGTGCAGGTCATCCGCAATGGTGAATCAATTTATGAAGTTTCTGTTTAGCACCAACACGAAAGGTGTTGACCCAGATCACATGGCTATGTGATGCTGGACTCAGTCTTTGTGTTGGTTAGTCATACCCGCCAAAGCTAGGTTGCGGGTGTGAAGCGGCTGATGCGGTTTAGGCCATGTCAGTGTTCTTCTCACTTCTGTACCAATCACGGCCGGCGCACGGTGTGCCGACCGGTTTTTCGCACTAAATGAGGAGAAATACATGGCTCAGGGAACCGTGAAGTGGTTTAACGCCGAAAAGGGATTTGGCTTTATCACTCCGGATGGCGCCGAGGCTGACGTTTTCGTTCACTACTCGGAGATCCAGACCAATGGCTTCCGTACGCTGGAAGAAAACCAGCGCGTGGAATTCGAAGTTGGCCAGGGCGCCAAGGGTCCTCAGGCAACCGGCGTTGTCGGTCTCTAGGACTTCACTAAATCTTTGAACCCCCAGGCGGTTGCAACACCCCGACGCTTCGTGCGCCGGCCAAGGATGCAAATGGGGCCCGGTCCGAAGAATTGTTAAAGCAGTGGGGCGGGATGATATTCATCATCCCGCCCCACTGCTTTTTTATTGCGTTTAGTCTTGCCGCCAGGTGCCGACGCCCGCAACGGGGCCGGCCTCCAGCCAGGCTGAGAGACCGTTGTAGGTCCCGTAGTCCATGGCAATCAATATTTCTCGGCCTTCATAGGTCACCATCACGATGACGCTACCAGGCTGTACCAGGTGCTTTTCTTCTTCCGCGGGCTTTCGCCATCCATTGAGTTCAATGGAACTACGCGAAAACTTGTGCACCGCAATCGGGGAGACGGAAAAGAGCTTGAGAAACTCAAGCTCTCCGGCTCCATAACGAGCAACAACCATCATCCACTTCCCGGGGGCCGTGGAGATCGATGCGTCGAATGTGCCAAGAGTGCGCCGTAACTGAATACGGCGCACTCCCATGGCGCCCAAGAACATCACCACCAGCAGCAAGGCTGCCAGAACGATGAGTACAGGAATGCCGAGTTCGTTCAAGGCAGGACTATCGAGTTCCCGCCGGGGCAGATTCGGCCATGACGGCGTTATCGGCAACGATCACAACGCGGTTGGCATCAACGGAGAAGAACCCGCCGTCAACCTGGACCGAGAAGCGGGGACCGGAAACCGGTACGATTTCCAGATCTCCGGCAGCCAGCACGGCCAACATCGGCGCGTGGTCGGGAAGGATCCCGATCTCGCCTTCGCTGGAACGTCCCTTGACCAGTTTTGCCGCGCCGGACCACACGAAGTGGTCGGCAGCAACAATTTCGACTTGGAGTTCGGCCATGATTACTTGGTCGATTCCTGGATCTTGGCCCACTGGCGCTCGACATCGTCCATGCCGCCAATGTTGAAGAATGCCTGCTCAGCGATGTGGTCGACGTCGCCGTTGCAGATCGCGTTGAAGCCTTCGATGGTGTCCTTGATGGAAACCGTCGAGCCCTCGACACCGGTGAACTGCTTTGCAGTGTAGGTGTTCTGGGACAGGAACTGCTGGATGCGACGTGCGCGCGAAACAACAATCTTGTCTTCTTCGGACAGTTCGTCGACACCGAGGATGGCGATGATGTCCTGCAGTTCCTTGTTCTTCTGGAGGATCTGCTTAACACGCACGGCGGTGTTGTAGTGGTCGTGACCAACGTACTGCGGGTCAAGGATTCGCGACGTGGAGGTCAGCGGATCGATGGCCGGGTACAGACCACGGGAAGCGATTTCACGGGAAAGTTCCGTGGTCGCGTCCAAGTGGGCGAAGGTCGCTGCCGGAGCCGGGTCGGTGTAGTCATCTGCAGGCACGTAAACGGCCTGCATCGACGTGATCGAGTGGCCCTTGGTCGAGGTGATGCGCTCCTGAAGGAGACCCATCTCGTCGGCCAGGTTCGGCTGGTAACCCACGGCCGAAGGCATGCGGCCCAGAAGGGTCGACACCTCGGAACCGGCCTGGGTGAAGCGGAAGATGTTGTCGATGAAGAGCAGAACGTCCTGGTTCTGAACATCGCGGAAGTACTCCGCCATGGTCAGTGCCGACAGTGCCACGCGCAGACGCGTTCCTGGCGGCTCATCCATCTGACCGAACACCAAGGCGGTGTCCTTCAGTACGTTTGCTTCTTCCATTTCGACCCAGAGGTCGTTACCTTCACGGGTGCGCTCGCCAACACCGGCGAATACCGAGGTACCACCGAAGTTACGTGCAACACGGGTGATCATTTCCTGGATCAGCACGGTCTTACCAACACCGGCGCCACCGAACAGGCCGATCTTGCCACCCTTGATGTAAGGGGTCAAAAGGTCAATCGACTTGATGCCGGTTTCCAGCATTTCGGTCGAGCCTTCGAGGCTCGCGAAGGACGGAGCCTTGCGGTGGATCGGCCAGCGCTCGGTAACGTGGATTTCCGAGGCAGGAACGTCGAGGGGTTCGCCCAGGACGTTGAAGATGTGACCCTTGACGCCGTCGCCTACTGGCACGGAGATCGGGGAACCCGAGTCGATCACCGAGGTGCCGCGGACGAGTCCGTCGGTGGCCTGGAGGGCGATCGCACGAACCAGCGAGTCACCGAGGTGCTGGCTGGTTTCGAAGGTGATGGTCTTGGTCTCGCCGTTGAGGGTGATCTCAGCGGAAAGAGCGTTGTAAATGGCAGGCAGGGAGTCGGCGGGGAATTCGACGTCGACAACCGGGCCGATAACGCGTGCGATACGGCCGGTTGCACCGGTCGAGGCAGCGGTACCCTGCTCGTTAAGTTGGGCAGTCATCTCTCTCTCACTTCATTTGTGTAGATGGCGTGGATGTAAGTGTTTGGGAAGATCTCGGTTAGCCGTTGAGCGCGTCAGCGCCGGCAACGATTTCGGAGAGTTCCTGGGTAACCTCGGCCTGGCGGGCGTTGTTACGAAGACGCGTGTACTTCTTGATCAGTTCCTTGGCGTTGTCACCGGCGGTCTTCATGGCACGCTGGCGGGCTGCGAGCTCGGAAGCTGCTGCCTGCAACATTGCATTGAAGATACGCGACTCGATGTAACGCGGAAGCAGTGCGTCAAGCACCTGCTCCGGTTCCGGCTCGTATTCGTAGAGCGGCAGCAGTTCATCGGCAGGAGTCTCGGACTCCTCCTCGACGACCTCAAGCGGCAGCAAACGAATGACCGTCGGTTCCTGAACGACCATGGACTTGAACTGGGTGAATACAACGTGGATTTCATCCACGCCGCCCACTTCAAATTCGTCGGCGAAGTCCTTGAGCAGGACCTCGCGCAGTTCGCGTGCGGTTTCAAACTCCGGGGCGTCGGTTCCACCGGTCCACACCTTCGCGTATTCGCGTCCGCGGAAGTCAAAGTACGCCTGCGCCTTGCGGCCGACCAAGTAGGTCTTGACGTCCTTGCCTTCTTCATGGAGCAATTCAACGAGGTGCTCTGCCTGCTTCAAGACGCTGGCGGAGTAGGACCCGGCGAGTCCGCGGTCCGCGGTCATCACCAAAACTGCCGCGCGACGGATTGACTCCGGCTCGGTGGTCAGCGGGTGATCGATCTCGGACTGTGACGCGACGGCAGTAACAGCACGGGTAATCGCATTGGCGTACGGCAGCGATGCCGAGACACGCGCACGTGCCTTGCCAATACGGGAAGTAGCGATCAGTTCCATCGCCTTGAAGATCTTGCCCATCGACGTCGTCGATGCAATCTTCTGGCGGTAGACCCGGATCTGGGCTCCCATGTTTGTCCTTTCCTTATCCCTTTGTAGGGGTTGCCGCGCCGCGCGAGGTGGCGCGGCAACCCTTACTCAAAGGTGATGTCAGCGCTTTTGCTTGACGATCTTTTCCTGGTCGACGGATCCCTCGGCCAAGGCGTCGAATTCTTCGTGTCCGGCGGCGACAAGCTTGTCGTCGCCTTCACCGAAGAAGCCAGCCTTGAAATCGGCAATGTTCGACTTGAGCGATTCCACGGTCTCGTCTTCGAGCTTGCCGGTCTCGGCAATCACGGTCAGCACGTTGGTGCGGTGACGCAGGTGAGCCAGGAAGTCGGTCTCGAAGCGGCGAACGTCTTCAACCGGGACATCGTCCAGGTAGCCGTTGGTACCGGCCCACACGGAGACAACCTGATCCTCAACCGCGAACGGTGCGTACTGGCCCTGCTTGAGCAGTTCCATCAGGCGTGCGCCGCGGGTCAGCTGCTGCTTGGAAGCGGCATCCAGGTCCGAGGCAAACATGGCGAAGGCCTGCATGTCGCGGTACTGAGCCAATTCAAGCTTCAACGTACCGGCAACCTTCTTCATGGCCTTGATCTGCGCCGAGCCACCAACGCGGGACACCGAAACGCCCACGTCGACTGCCGGACGCTGGTTGGCGTTGAAGAGGTCCGACTGCAAGAAGATCTGGCCATCGGTGATGGAAATGACGTTGGTCGGGATGAACGCCGATACGTCGTTTGCCTTGGTTTCGATGATCGGAAGACCGGTCATCGAGCCCGCACCGAGTGCGTCGGAGAGCTTTGCACAACGCTCGAGCAAGCGGGAGTGCAAGTAGAACACGTCGCCCGGGTAAGCTTCGCGTCCTGGCGGACGGCGCAGCAACAGGGAAACGGCGCGGTAGGCTTCGGCCTGCTTGGACAGATCATCGAAGACGATCAGAACGTGCTTGCCGTCGTACATCCACTGCTGGCCAATGGCCGAGCCGGCGTACGGTGCCAGGTACTTGAAGCCAGCCGGATCGGATGCCGGGGAGGCAACGATCGTGGTGTATTCCAGTGCACCGTGGTCTTCAAGGGTCTGGCGCACTGCGGCAATGGTCGAAGCCTTCTGACCAATTGCCACGTAGATGCAGCGGACCTGCTTGTTGGTGTCGCCCGAAGCCCAGTTGGCCTTCTGGTTGATGATGGCATCCACGGCCAGAGCGGTCTTGCCGGTCTGACGGTCGCCAATGATCAGCTGACGCTGGCCACGGCCGATCGGGATCATCGCGTCGATGGCCTTCATGCCGGTCTGCAGCGGTTCGTGAACCGACTTACGCTCGGTGACGCCGGGAGCCTGGGCTTCCAGCGCACGGCGACCGGTGGACGCGATCGGTCCGAGGTCATCAATAGGCTCGCCCAGCGGGTCGACCACGCGGCCCAGGAAGGCGTCGCCCACTGGTACCGAGAGGATCTCGCCGGTGCGCTCTACGCGCTGGCCTTCTTCGATGCCGGTGAAGTCGCCCAAGACGACGACACCGATTTCGCGGGTGTCAAGGTTCTGGGCCAGGCCCAGGGTGCCGTCTTCGAAGCGAAGCAGCTCATTTGCCATGACGGAGGGAAGACCCTCCACCTTGGCGATACCGTCACTTGCCGTGGTTACGCGGCCGACCTCGGTGCGCTCAGCTTTGCCCGGTTCGTAGGACGCTGCGAACTCATTCAAGGCATTGCGGACGTCGTCGGCGTTGATGGTCAAATCGGCCATCTGCAGTCCCTGCTCTCCTAAGTTGTGATTACCGCGGTTCTATCGTGTGCGGTAACCGAAAATTGATTCAGTCTATGGTGACTGGCCGGCAGGCAGACCCCGAAGGGGGTCTACCTAGCCTGCCAACCGGCGGCGAAGATCCGACACGCGGGTTGCGATGGAAGCGTCTACCACTTCATCGCCCACCTTCACGCGGATGCCGCCGACTAGTTCCGGGTCGATGTTGACATTGATCTTCAAGTCTCGACCGTAAAGGTTATTCAGGCCTGCCTGCAGGCGCGCGAACTGCTCAGCGGTGAGGTCACGAGTGACGCTTACCTGGGCAATCCAGCGATCCTGACGCTTAGCCACCAATTCCACGAAGCGCTCCAGCAGTGCGACGGGCTTGAGCCCACGCGGCGAAGCGACGGCCTGGCGGATCAGCAGTGCAGATGCTTCACTGGCATTCGGGACAAGCTTCAGCGCCAGGGCGCATTTAGCTTCCGTCGTTGCCTGAGCATCATCAAGTGCACGCTGCAGATCATGACTGGACCCAACAACACGGATGAACGCGAAGAGGTCTTCTTCGAGCCTCTCCAAGCCAGCGGAACCGCCCTGACGTTCGGCGACCATGATTGCAGCGTTAGCTGCCACGATCTCCAATGCATCGCCAATGTCTCGTGCCGAGCTCCAGCGCGAAGTGGCAAGACCAGCGACGGTGGCCTCGGCGTCGGCCGAAACCTTTCCGCGCAACAGCTGGGCTACAAGCCCTGCCTTGTCCGAAGCCCCACGGGCGGGATCAGTCAGTGCGCGACGCAGGCCTGCATTGCTGTCGATGACCTGAAGGGCACCGAACAGCTCTGTCGACAATTCCAAGGACGCGTGTGCAAGCTTGGTTTCCAACGACGCCAGCGCCGCGGCGAGTGACTCGCTCGATACACCTGCCATTAGTTCGATGCACCTGCGTTCTGCTGGTTTTCCAGATCTGCCAGGAACTTATCGACCACGCGAGCTGCGCGCTCGTCGTTCTCAAGAGCGTCGTCGACGATCTTGCTGGCCAGCGAAGTTGCCAGGGTTCCGACCTCGGCGCGCAGCGAGGTAACTGCTGCAACGCGCTCGGCTTCGATCTGACGGTGGGCCTGCTCAGTGATGCGAGCGGACTCCTCGGAGGCCTTGGTCTTCAGCTCAGCCAGGATCTGGGCACCTTCTTCGCGCGCGTCCTCACGGATGCGGTTGGCTTCGGTGCGTGCTTCCAGCAGCTGGGCCTTGTACTGCTCAAGGGTGGCGTTGGCTTCGGCCTGTGCGGCTTCAGCCTTTTCAAGTCCACCTTCGATGGCCGTAACGCGGTCCTGGTAGGACTTCTCGAATGCCGGGGCAATGTACTTGACCACGATGAACAACAGGACAGCGAAGCCTGCAGCAGTGACAAGAATTTCCCACGGGTTCGGAAGCAGCGGGTTGGCACCCGCACCTGATGCGAGGATCAATTCGTTGCTGATCATTCTCACTCTTCCTTATCTCTTAAGTTCCAATTGCAATAGCCCTGCGATAGTGGCAGGGCCACCACCAAAGAAACTAGGAGCCGATGACGAAGGCGAAGACCAAGCCCAGGATTGCCAGTGCTTCTGCAAGGGCGAAGCCCAGCATTGCGATTGGCTGAAGGATGCGCTGTGCTTCAGGCTGACGAGCAACACCGTTGATGTAGGCAGCGAAGATCATGCCCACGCCGATGGCCGAACCGATTGCAGCCAGGCCGTAGCCGATCATGTTGAGGGAGCCGTGGAGTTCCATTTCGTTCCTTTCAAGATACCGACACTTTGTCGGCAGGTTGTGAGGTCATTCCCTGATGAAGGGGAAAGCTTTGTGTTGGTTTAGTGCGAGCCCGAATGCTTAGTGGGCGTCTGCATCCAGGGCACCCTGGATGTAGATGGCGGTCAGCAGGGTGAATACGAAGGCCTGCAGGACCATGATCAAGAGTTCAAGGAAGTACATCGCTACGGAACCGGCGATGACCGCAACGCCAACGGCGTTCATGGCCAGCGATTCTTGGACCATGATCAGGTGACGTGCGCCGGTGGCGGCAAGCATCACGATCATGTGGCCGGCCAGCATGGTGGCCATCAAACGCAGCGAGTGGGTCAGCGGGCGAACGATGAAGTTGGAAATGATTTCCAACGGCACCATCAGCGGCATGATCCAGCCCGGCACGCCGGAAGGAACGACTGCAAGCTTGAAGTAGCGGATACCGTGGTTCTTCACGCCTACGGCAATCCAGGTGCCGTAGATGATGATCGCCATGGCGTACGCCGAACCGGCGTGCGAGAACGATGGGAGCTGAAGGAACGGGATCGCGCCGAAGAGGTTGTTCAGCAGGACGAAGAAGAAGGTTGCGAAAAGCAGCGGTACCCAGGGGCGGAAGTTCTTTTCGCCGATGATGTCGCGGCCAACGGAGTTGCGAACAAAGCCGTAGGCGCTTTCTGCAAGGAACTGAGCCTTGCCTGGAACCAACTTCGGGTTCTTAATTGCGGACTTGAAGAACCACACGATCAAGATGATCGAAAGGATGATCATGATCATCTGCTTGCCGAAACCGGTCCCGTACTCGGCTAGCCAAGGAAACACCTCGGGAAGGTGGGTGTCGGAAATCGTCGGCGGGACATATGGTTCTGTGGCCGTCGGAAGCGCAAACGCGGTCAACGCGCTGTCCTCTCTGCAGTTTCGGTCATGGGGCAAAGTTGGTGACTCGGCGCAGTGCGCCGCTCACCGTGTGAAGTTCTGGTGGTCGATCTCAATACTCGGTACTGTCTTCGCGGCGTCGGTGCCGTTGATGATGGCTTGCCAAGAAGTATCCCGCGGTGGCACCAAGCAGCGCACCAACGAAGAGTATCCATCGGGTGTCCAGTAAAAGATCCAGACCCCAGCCTATCAAACCCCAAGCGATGAGCCCGCCAACGATGTAGTTGATGAATTCACGCACCGGGCGTTCATGAGGCATTTCATCGGGGTGCTTAGCGTGGGTTTCCATGCTGGGCCTCCCCACTTCCGGGCGGGGTCGGTTCTTCGTCGTCAAAGATGGGGAGGCGGGCCTTGGAGAAGGCACGGATCTCACCAAATTGCCAAAGAACCAGGGCTCCGATGGCCCCCCACATAAATGCGGGACGGTAAACCCAGTCGGGAAGCCCGGAAAAGAGAACCAGGAAACCCATGCCGACGATCTTGAGCATGTAGGTGAACAAGAAGGCCGGCAAGGCCCAGCCGCTTCGATATCGGCCAGCCAGTTCGGCGATGAGCAGGCTGACACCAAAGAATATGATGACCAGACCCACGGCAAACCCGATGGAACCAGCAAATTGTGCGCCAAGAATCGGCCACAGCACCAGGGAAGCGGCAGCGCCGACACTGATCGTGTAGGCGGTGCATGTCTTCAGGATGCCCATCCAAGGGGAACGCGGAGCCGACGAGGCGGCAAGCGCACCGTTGGTCTTCGAGCCGCGGACCGGCTTGATCATCTGCATCCTATTCCCTTGCGTACTGCAGCCCCTGGCACAGGGCAGCTGCGCAACAAGGAGTTTGATGGGGATTGGCCTCCACTGGAAGCCTCATTGAATTCTACACGAGATAGAACGGCTGCTCGACTTGAGAAGTCCCCTGACGCCGGCACACCGCGCGGACTACTTCTCGCGGGCTGCCTTGCGCTGCGCGTAGCCATGCCGGATCTTCGGCCACCATGTGGCGAAGCCCACAGAAATTAGTGCCGCAACATAGATGGGCACAACGATCTTGCGGTTCAACAACGAAAACGCCATCACCCCCGAGGCGCAGAGTGCGGCCCAGAGGTACATGAGAATGACGGTGGTCTGCTCGCTGTGCCCGCCCTGCACCATGCGGTGGTGCATGTGGCCTTGGTCCGCGTGGAACGGCGATTGCCCCCGGGACATGCGCCGGATGACGGAAAGGCCGAGATCCAGGAGCGGGAGCATGATCACCGCTGCCGGAAGGATGACGGGCATGTAGGCGGGAACGTTGCGGAAACGGAAGGCGTCCTCCCCCAACACGTCGCCGGTGACGGCGATGGAGGACACGGCAAGCAGCAAACCGATCGCCAGCACCCCGCTCTCCCCCATGAAGATGGAGGCCGGGTTGAAGTTGTGCGGCAGGAACCCGAGCGCGGCACCCAGAAGTATCGCGCACAGCAGCGCGGAGAAGTTCGAGTAGTCCTCGGCGTTCACGCGCGTCGCCAGGTAGTAGCTGTAGATGAAGAACGTTGCCGCGCCGATGGCGGAAACCCCGGCGGCCAGCCCGTCGAGTCCGTCCATGAAGTTGATGGCATTCATGATCAAGACGATCAGGATGACCGTGACCACGACGCGCGCCACCTGCGATTCGAAATTCACCGAGCCGATCGGCAGTGCCTTGATGACGATGCCGTGGCCGGCGATGATCAGGCCGATGGACGTCTGCCCGATCAGCTTGATCCACCATTTCAGGTCCATCAGGTCATCCATGACACCCATGAGCAGCACCACGGCCAGCGCAATGGCCACACCCTGGATCGGTTCGGGGTTCTTGAAGATCCCCGCGAAGAAGGGCAGCTGACTGGCCAGCGCCAGACCGAGGTAGATCGCGCCGATGATTGCCACGCCGCCGAGCTTGGGCGTCGGACGCTTGTGCATGTCGCGCTGGCGAACCGAATCCTCGGGCAGGAACCGGGCACCGACGGCCCGTAACACCGGCGTCAGCAAGTATGAGGTTATGAACGCGACCCCAATCAGCAGGAGATAAGTTCTCATGAGTCGGTGGCCGGCTCCGTTGCCCCGCTGGCTTCCCCGGCATCTTCGGCCGCGTCGGATTCGGGGCCTGTTGCGGTTTCCGGCTCAGCGGCGGACTCCGGCTCGGTTTCGGCCGCCGGCGGTTCCTCGCCGAGGCCCAGCAGTCCGGGGACCACCACGCGCAGCGCCTCCAGGCCGAGTGCGCCCTCGCGAACCACGCGCGGCGGGTTCAAGGTGCAGTCGACGATGGTGGAGCTCAGGGCTTCGCCGCTGACGGGTCGCTGCCCGGCCTCGAGGTAGACGTCGACCGATTCGCCGAGCTGCTCGAAGGCCTCGGCCGCGGTGGCCGCGGCCTGCTGGCCGGTGCGGTTGGCCGAGGACACGGCAAGCGGTCCGGTGACGGCCAGCAGGTCGCGGGCAACCTCGTCGTCGGGAACGCGCAGCGCCACGGTTCCACGGGTCTCCCCCAGGTCCCAGGTCAGCGACGGCTGGGCCTGCAGGATCAGCGTGAGGGCGCCTGGCCAGAACTCCTCGGCAAGGGCCCGGGCATCGTCCGGCACATCGACGGCCAGCCCGTCCATGGTCTGGATCGCGGGTATCAGGACCGGGGGCGGCATGTTCCGTCCCCTGCCCTTGCAAGCCAGCAATGTGGACACCGCCTGGGCGGAAAATGCGTCGGCGGCGATCCCATAGACGGTGTCCGTGGGCATCACAATGCAACGTTGCGCGGAGAGCGCAGCCTGCGCTGCTGCCAGTCCGGCATCCCGTTGCTGGCTATCTAGGGCGTCAAAACGTGAAGTCACGCTGTCCATTCTTCCATGTGTAGGGTCCTGCTAGCGGCGGATTCCGCTGGTCGAGCGGTCTCGCCCCGTCAAATCGCGGTGCGTTTGGATGTTGCTCCAGACGCCGCCCTCTTCAAAGAGTGCGGCCATTTGCGGTGCCTGGACCTCGGCATGTTCCATCACGAACAGCCCCCCGGGGCGCAGCAACCGCGCGGCCGAGCGCTCGGCCGCGCGCGGCATGACCATGCCGTCCTCGCCGCCGCCGTAGAGCGCCATCTGCGGGTCATGGTCGCGGGCCTCGGGTTCGCGCGGAACCGCGTTGGCGGGGATGTACGGCGGGTTGGAGACAACCACGTCGCAGGTGCCGTCGAGTTCCGAAAACGCGTCCCTCATGTCGCCCTGGATGAGGTGGACCCCCAACGGGGCGAGGTTGCGTTGCGCGTAGACGAAGGCAAGGTCGGAGAGCTCCACCGCGTGCACCTCGGCGCCGGCAAGCTCGTGGGCGAGCGAACCGGCGATGGCGCCGGAACCCGTGCCCAAGTCCACCAGGCGCGGGCAGTCCAGCTCCTTGGCGAAGTCGACGGCGATTTGCACCACCGTCTCCGTCTCCGGCCGCGGCACAAACACGCCGGGTCCCACCGCGAGCTCCAGGTACCTGAAGTGCGCGACACCGGTGAGGTGCTGCAGCGGTTCGCGGGTCGCCCGCCGGGCCACCAGCTTGGCATAGGCGGCATCGTCCGCGATGGAGAAGGACTCCCCCATCATCTGCAGGCTCTTAAGCCGCCCGCGGCTGGTGTTCAGCACGTGGGCGGCCAACAGCTCGGCATCCACCGCCGGGGAGGGGACGCCGGCCGCGGCCAGGGCTGCCGTGGCTTCGGCCAACACCTCAGCCAGCGGCTGGCCGAAACACTTGTCGGACATGGCTGTTTAGTCCTTATCCCCGCCGATGGCATCCAGACGCTGCTGCTCGTCCATTTCGATGCAGGAATTGATCAGCGGATCAAGATCGCCGTTCATGACCTGGTCAAGGTTGTAGGCCTTGTACCCGGTGCGGTGGTCGGCGATGCGGTTTTCGGGGTAGTTGTAGGTGCGGATGCGCTCGGAGCGGTCCATGGTGCGCACCTGCGACTTGCGGATGTCGGAGTTCTCCGCGTCGATGATCGCCTGGTGGTGCGCGAGGATGCGCGAACGCAGCACGCGCATGCCGGCCTCGCGGTTCTGCAGCTGCGACTTCTCGTTCTGCATGGCCACCACGATGCCGGTGGGGATGTGGGTGATGCGGACGGCGGAGTCGGTGGTGTTGACCGACTGGCCGCCCGGGCCCGAGGCGCGGTACACGTCGATCTTCAGGTCGTTCGCGTGGATCTCGACCTCTTCCGGCTCGTCGACCTCGGGGAGGATCAACACGCCGGCGGCCGAGGTGTGGATGCGGCCCTGGGACTCGGTCTGCGGCACGCGCTGGACTCGGTGCACGCCGCCCTCGAACTTCAGGTGTGCGTACACGCCCTCGGCCGGGTCGTTCGACTTGCCCTTGATGGCAACCTGGGCGTCCTTGTAGCCGCCGAGGTCGGACTCGTTGAACGAGATCATCTCGGTCTTCCAGCCCTTGGCTTCCGCATAGCGGGTGTACATGCGCAGCAGGTCGGCCGCGAACAGCGCGGCCTCGTCGCCGCCTTCGCCGCCCTTGACCTCCAGGATGACATCGCGTGCATCGTTGGGGTCGCGCGGGATCAGCAGGCGGCGAAGCTTTTCCTCGGCGGCAGGCAGCTGCTCTTCGAGCTCGGCGACCTCGTCGGCGAAGTCCGGGTCTTCCTCGGCCATTTCGCGGGCGGCCTCGAGGTCCTCGGTCATCTGCTTCCAGCGCTTGTGCGCCTCGACGATGCCGTTGAGCTCGGCGGAGCGGCGGCCAAGCTTGCGGGCAAGGCTTTGGTCCTGGTAAACGGCGGGATCCGAGAGCTGGGCCTGCAGGGCTGCGTGCTCATCGAGTAGTCCCTTGACGGACTCAAACATGGGTTTCAACTTCTTTCACGACGACTAGTTCCATTCTAAGGAACAAAAAGGTGGAATGCGGTGTTAACGACCGACGCCCGGTCCGCCGTGCCCGCTCGGAAAGCGGGCACGGCAAAACCGGGCGTGTGGCGTAGCTAGGCGTCGTTCTTGGAACCCAGCGTGGTCTTGTTGATGAGCATCAGGAACTCGGCGTTGGAAGAGGTCTCGCGGATCTTGCCCGTGAGGGTTTCCAGTGCCTGCTGCGTGTCGAGGCCCGAGAGCACGCGGCGCAGGCGCCACATGATGCGAACCTCGTCCGGGGACAGCAGGTTCTCTTCGCGGCGGGTGCCGGACTCGTTGACGTCGACCGCCGGGAAGATGCGCTTGTCCGCAAGCTTGCGGGACAGGCGGAGCTCCATGTTGCCGGTGCCCTTGAACTCCTCGAAGATGACCTCGTCCATCTTGGAACCGGTCTCGACAAGCGCGGTGGCCAGGATGGTCAGCGAGCCGCCGTTTTCGATGTTGCGGGCTGCACCGAAGAAGCGCTTCGGCGGGTACAGCGCCGAGGAATCGACGCCACCGGAGAGGATGCGTCCGGAGGCCGGGGCCGCCAGGTTGTACGCACGGCCCAGGCGGGTCATCGAGTCAAGCAGGACCACGACGTCCATGCCCATTTCCACGAGGCGCTTGGCGCGCTCGATGGCGAGCTCGGCGACGGTGGTGTGGTCATCGGCCGGGCGGTCGAAGGTCGAGGCAATGACCTCGCCCTTGACGGTGCGCTGCATGTCGGTGACTTCTTCGGGACGCTCGTCAACCAGAACCATCATGAGGTGGACCTCGGGGTTGTTGATGGTGATGGCGTTCGCGATCGACTGCAGGATCAGCGTCTTGCCGGCCTTGGGCGGCGAAACGATCAGGCCGCGCTGGCCCTTGCCGATCGGGGCAACCAGGTCGATGACACGCGGGCCGACCAGCTTCGGGTCGGTCTCCAGGCGCAGGCGGTCCTTCGGGTACAGCGGCACAAGCTTGGAGAAGTCGACGCGGTTGGCGTTCTCTTCCGGGGACTTGCCGTTGATGGCCGTCAGCTTCACCAGTGCGTTGAACTTGGCGCGGGTGTTGACGTTTTCGTTCTCGCGCGGTGCACGGATGGCGCCGACCACGGCGTCGCCCTTGCGCAGGTTGTACTTCTTGACCTGGTTCAGGGTCACGTAGACGTCGTTCGGGCCGGCCAGGTAGCCGGTGGTGCGGATGAACGCGTAGTTGTCCAGCACGTCCAGGATGCCGGCGACCGGCAACAGCACGTCGTTTTCGTTCATCTCGGTATCGTCGACATCCGGCTGATTGCGGTTGCGGCGGTTGCGCGAGTTGCGGTCATTGCGGTCGTTGCGATCGCCACGTTCATTGCGCTCGCCACGGTCGTTGCCGCGCTCGCTGGCGCCACGCTCGTTGCGTTCGCGGTTGCGCTCGCGGTTGCGCTCGTTGCGTTCGCGGTTGCGCTCGCGGCGGTTGGCGTTGCGGTCCTCGGCGGTTTCACGAACGCGCTCTTCGGCCTTCTCAACAGGCTTTTCGGCAACCTTTTCCTCGGCGGCCTCGGGGGCCTCGACGGTTTCGGTGTGCTCGACGTTGCTTTCGCGGCGGTTGCGGTTGCGATCGCGGCGGTTGCGGTTGCGGTCGTGGCGCTCGGTGCGCTCCGGGCGGCCCTCGTGGGTGCCCTCGGCGGTCTCGCCCTCGGTTGCAACGGCGGTTGCGGTTTCGGCGGCCTCGACGTTTGCCGTTGCCGGCTTCTCGGCTGCAGGCGCGCTCGGAGCGGACTCGGCGCGGCGGTTGCGGGAGTTGCGGCGCGGTGCGCGCTCCTCGGCGGCGGGTGCCTCGGCGGCTTCGGCGGTTTCGGTTGCCGCTGCCGGCGCGGCAACGGTTCCGGTGGACTCCGCACGGCGGCTGCGGCCGCGGCGCGGTGCACGCTCCTCGGAGGCTGCTGCCTCCGAAGCCTCGGCCGGGGCCTCGGTCTTGGTTTCCGCTGCCGCCTTGGCGGTGCGCCGGGCCGGCGCCTTGGCCGCGGTCTTGGTTTCGGCTGCGGCTTCCACCTTCGGTTCGGCCTTGGCCTTGGCATCGCGGTCGGCTACGGAGCCGCCGCGCTGGTGGTTGGAAATCGCGGTGACAAGATCGCTCTTGCGCATCCGGGATCCGCCGGTGATACCCAGCTGGGACGCAAGCGCCTGCAATTGTGCAAGCTTAAGGCCGGCAAGTCCGCCGCCCTTGGATGCGTTGTTTTCTTCCACGCCTGCATTCAGGCTGGTGGTTTCGGTCACGAAGGTTCCTTCCCCCTCGTCGGGCGGATCGCATCAGAGAGATCCGCAACGTTTGACTGCCCTTGCCCGCTTCAGATGCGGGAAAGGTTGAACCGTGCATGGACCCGGTGAGGGCCAATACCTCGGTCGATCGTGCGTGGGACACATCAAAGGATTGAACGCCCATCAAAGACGATGAACTCAATCGGATGGTGTGAGGGTGCTTGCGCGCCTGGCTAAAAACGGTTTGGCGGCGGTCAGGCACCGCAAAACGCGGCGGATGACGGTTGCACTAATCGCAGTGAACCATTCCCAAGATCTGGAGTGGTTCTTTTAGAGACTTGTGCTAAAGCACTTCTACTCTAACACCGCTTTGCGGCACAGACGGAATCTGGACACGCCAAGAAGTTTCGCGGTGATCCGCGGCATGTTCCGCGATGATCCGCGCCACGAGTTCCGCTTCCTCGGTCCCGGCACACAGCACCAGCACCGTGGGTCCGGCACCCGATACGACCGCTGCGTGGCCAAGCGAGCGCAGGTGGGCGATCAGTGCGGCGCTCGGCGCCATGGCCGGGGCGCGGAAGGACTGGTGCAAGAAGTCCTCGGTGCCAAGCAGCAAGGCGCTCGGCTCGTGGGCCAATGCGTGGATCAAAAGGCCCACACGGCCGCCGTTCGCTGCGGCAACGGCATGCGGAACCGTTTCCGGCAGCAGGCCGCGGGCCGCATGCGTGGAAAGTTCGACGTCCGGGATCGCGATGACCGGGACGATCGATTCGTGCAGCACCCCGTTGAGGGTGCCGAACCCGTTCCCGTCGACCCATGACAGCGTGAGCCCGCCGAAGACGGCAGGGGCCACGTTGTCCGGGTGGCCTTCCCAGCGCGCGGAGGCCTGGAAAATTTCGTCCAGGCCCTCCTGCGCGTCGGCGGGAAGCAGTGCGTTGGCCGCGGCCAACGCACTGACCATGGCGGCGGCGCTGGAGCCCATGCCGCGGCCGTGGGGAATGCGGTTCGTCGCTTCAAGGCGCAGGCCGCAGGCCTCGTAGCCGAGCTCGGCCCAGCGTTCCAGGATGGTCTTGGCGATCAGGTGGGTTTCGTCGGTGGGCAGCGTGTCCGCGCCCTCCCCCGTCATCCGAACCACTACCCCGGGCTCCGCGAGCGTGTGGACCACCAGCGTGTCGAACACCGACAGCGCCATGCCCAAGACGTCGAAGCCCGGCCCCAGGTTGGCCGTCGTTGCCGGCACGTGCACGGCAATCGTCTGTCCGGCCTGTATTTGCGCCATGTTGCGTTTATTCCCTTGGTGAAATGCGTTTAGGCCAGGCCGAGCGCGCCGGCAACGGCGACAACATCGAATTCGACCTTGGTGGGTGTTACCTCGGAACCGTCTTCGGTCTTCAGGGCCCAGTCCGGGTCCTTCAGGCCGTGGCCGGTCACGGTGACCACGATGGTCTTGCCCGTCGGCACGTTCCCTGCGGCGTGGTGCTTGATCAGCCCGGCAACACCGGCGGCGGAGCCCGGCTCCACGAAGACGCCCTCGCGGGAGGAGAGCCAACGGTGCGCGGCGAGGATTTCGACGTCGGTCACCGAGTCGATGATTCCGCCGGACTCGTCGCGGGCCTCCTCGGCCTGCTTCCAGGATGCGGGGTTGCCGATGCGGATGGCGGTGGCGATGGTGTCCGGTTCGGTCACCGGGTGGCCCAGCACGATCGGTGCGGCGCCGGCGGCCTGGAAGCCCCACATGATCGGGGTCTTGGTGGACACCGGTGCCAGCACGTCGCCGGCCTGGTTGGTGTACTCGGAGGAGTACTCCTTGTAGCCCTTCCAGTAGGCGGTGATGTTGCCCGCGTTGCCCACCGGCAGCACGTGGTAGTCCGGGGCGTCGCCCAGGTAGTCGACGACCTCGAACGCGCCGGTCTTCTGGCCCTCGATGCGCGCGGGGTTCACCGAGTTCACCAGGAACACCGGGTAGTTTTCGCTGAGCTTGCGTGCGACCTCGAGGCAGTTGTCGAAGTTGCCGTCGATCTGGATGATGTCCGCGCCGTGCGCGATCGCCTGGGACATCTTGCCCATGGAGATCTTTCCGTCCGGAACCAGCACGGCGCACTTGAGGCCGGCCTGGGTTGCGTAGGCGGCGGCCGAGGCCGAGGTGTTGCCGGTGGAGGCGCACACCACTGCCTTGGCGCCGGCCGCAACGGCGGCGGTCATGGCCATGGTCATGCCGCGGTCCTTGAAGGACCCGGTCGGGTTCATGCCCTCTACCTTGAGGTAGACCGTCGAACCTGTCAGTTCGCTCAGTGCCGGGGCGAACACCAGGGGCGTTCCGCCCTCGCCAAGGGTGATGACCTTAGTGTTTTCGTCAACGGGCAGGCGGTCGGCATATTCGCGGATGACTCCGCGCCACTGGTGGGCCACTTAGTTTCCTTCAACTCGCAGGACAGAGATTACTTCTTGGACGGCAGCCAACTCCGCCACGGCCGCAACGGTGGCGGCGAGGGCGGATTCGGTGGAGCGGTGGGTGACGATGCGCAGCTCGGCAACCGAGGTTGCCGCATCCGGGTTCACGGTCTGGCGCAGGGCCTCGATGGAGACGCCGTGCGTGGCAAAGATCGTGGCGATCGAGGCGAGCACGCCGGGTTCGTCGGTGACGCGCAGGCCGATGGCGTAGCTGGTTGCGGCCTGGGCGAAGTCCATGACCGGCACGGACTGCTGGGCGGAGATGGCCGGCAGCGGGCCGCCGGAGACCACGCGGCGCGCCACGGCGACGGTGTCGCCCAGCACGGCGGAGGCGGTCGGCGAACCGCCGGCGCCGCGACCGTAGAACATCAGCTCGCCGGCGTTTTCCGCCTCGACGAAGACCGCGTTGAACGCGCCGTGCACGGCGGCCAGCGGGTGGGTGCGGCGCAGCAGCGTCGGGTGCACGCGCACGCCGATGCCGTTCTCCCCGCGTTCGGCGATGGCCAGCAGCTTGATGACCATTCCGGCGTCCTTGGCGGCAGCCACGTCGCCGGCGGTGATCTTCGAGATGCCTTCGCAGTACACGTTTTCCAGGGCGAAATCGGTGTGGAACGACAGCGACGCGAGGATCGCGGCCTTGGCCGCGGCATCGTGCCCCTCGACGTCGGCCGTCGGGTCGGCCTCGGCGTAGCCCAGGGCCTGTGCCTCGGCAAGGACGTCGGCGAACTGGGCGCCGGTGGTGTCCATGGCGTCGAGGATGAAGTTGGTGGTGCCGTTGACGATGCCCATGACCTTGGTGATCCGGTCGCCGGAGAGCGAGTCGGAGATGGGGCGCAGGATCGGGATGGCGCCGGCGACGGCGGCCTCGTAGCGCAGCTGGGCGTCGTTGGCGAAGGCCAGGGCGCTCAGCTCCGCTCCGCGGGCCGCAAGCAGCGCCTTGTTGCCGGTGATGACCGAGGCGCCGCGGCTCAGCGCGCGGCCGATCAGCTCGCCGGCGGGCTCGAGGCCGCCGAGCAGCTCGATGACGATGTCCGCGTCGTCGACCAGGGCGGCCGAGTCGGTGGTGAACAGCTCGGCGGGAATCTGCCCGTCGCGCTGGGTTGCTACATTGCGTACTGCAATGCCCGTCAATTCGAGCTTTGCCCCTGCGCGGTCGGCAAGCACCGATGCGTCGTCCAGCAGGATGCGTGCCACCTGGGCACCCACGTTGCCGCAGCCAAGCAGGGCCACCTTCAGTGTCTTCACGTTTCTAACTATGCTCCCAAGTCGCGGGCCAACAGATCGGCTTCGGTTTCCCTGCGGATGATGGCGCGTGCGGCACCGTCGCGCACCGCAACAACGGCCGGGCGACCAAGGTAGTTGTAATTGCTGGCCAATGCCCAGCAGTAGGCCCCGGTTCCCGGTACGGCGAGCAGATCGCCGGCGGCAACATCCTCGGGCAGGTAAACGTCCCTTACGACTATGTCACCGGACTCGCAGTGTTTGCCAACCACGCGGGAAATAATCGGTTCACTTGCCGTCACACGGGACGCCAGCACGGCCGTGTAGTCGGCGTCGTAGAGCACCGGGCGGGCGTTGTCGCTCATGCCGCCGTCGACCGAAACGTAGCGGCGCGGCACCAGGGTGCCGTCCTCGGTTTCCACCTGGACGGACTTGCGCACGCCGGCCTCGTAGAGGGTGAAGGTGGAGCTGCCGGCGATGGCACGGCCCGGTTCGATGGAGATGCGCGGCACGGCGATGCCCAGCTCGAGGGCGGTTTCGCCGACGACCTTGGCCATGGCCGCGGCCAGCGTAGCCGGGGAGCTCGGGGTGTCGACCTCGGTGTAGGCGATGCCGTAGCCGCCGCCCAGGTCCAGTTCCGGGAGCTCCACGCCGTGGATTTCCTTGATCCCGGCCAGGAAGCCGAGCAGCTTCTGGGCGGCCATGGCAAAGCCCTCCGCCTCGAAGATCTGCGAGCCGATGTGGGCGTGCAGGCCCAGCAGGTTCAGCTCCTCCTGCTCCAGCGCGAAATTGACGGCGGCCGCGGCCGGGGAAACGTCCCCGCCCACGGGGATCATGGAGAGCCCGAACTTCTGGTCCTCGTGCGCCGTGGCGATGAACTCGTGGGTGCTGGCGTGCACGCCCGGGGTCAGCCGCAGCATGACGTTGGCGCGCTTGCCGGCCTCCCGGGCCAGCACCGCGACGCGCTCGAGCTCGTCGAGCGAGTCGACGACGATGCGCCCGACGCCGGCCTCGATGGCGGTGCCGATCTCGCTGACGGACTTGTTGTTGCCGTGCAGCGAGAGGTTCGCCGCGGGCACGCCTGCCACGCGGGCCACGGCCATTTCCCCGCCGGAACAGGTGTCCAGGCGCAGGCCCTCGGCGGTGACCCAGCGGGCCACCTCGGTGCTCAGGAACGCCTTGCCGGCGTAGTAGACGTCCACGCCGCCGCACAGGTCGGCAAAGGCGGCGTCGAATGCCTGCTTGAAGCCGCGGGCGCGGGCGCGGAAGTCGTTCTCGTCAAGCACGAACAGCGGGGTGCCGAACTCCTGGGCGAGCTGCGAGACCGGCAGGCCCTGGACGGCCAGTTCCCCGCCCTCGGTCCGGGCCACTCCCGCGGCCCACTCGATCGGGCGCAGGGCGTTGGCGTCCTCCGGGAAGGTCAGCCACTTGGGTGCGAGGGGGGAAATAGCCATGGGTTACATCTTCTCCGGCGCGGACACACCCAGCAGGCCAAGGCCGTTGGCCAGGACCTGGGTGGTGGCGTCGTTCAGCCATAGTCGGGTGCGGTGGATGGCCTCGACCGGCTCGTCGCCGATCGGGGTGACGCGGCAGGCCGCGTACCAGGAGTGGTAGGCGCCGGCCAGCAGCTCGATGTGGCGGGCCACGCGGTGCGGTTCGCGGTGCGTCGCGGCCTGCGCGACGACGGACGGGAACTGCCCGAGGGCGGCCAGCAGGTCGTTCTCGGTCTCGTGGGTCAGCAGCGTGGCGTCGAAGTCGGTGCGGGTGACACCCTTCTCGACGGCGTTGCGGGCCGCGGCGGCCGAGCGCGCGTGGGCGTACTGGACGTAGAACACCGGGTTGTCGTTGGTGTTCTTCTTCAGCTGCTCCGGGTCGATCGTCATCGGCGAATCGGCCGGGTAGCGGCCCAGCGAGTAGCGCAGCGCGTCGGCGCCGAGCCAGTTGATCAGGTCGCGCAGCTCGATGATGTTGCCGGCGCGCTTGGACAGGCGGGCGCCGTTCACGGAGATCAGCTGGCCGATCAGCACCTCGATGTTGACCTTCGGGTCGTCGCCCGCGGCGGCGGCGATGGCCTTGAGGCGGTTGACGTAGCCGTGGTGGTCGGCGCCGAGCAGGTAGATCTTCTCGGTGAAGCCGCGGTCTTTCTTGGACAGGTAGTAGGCGGCGTCGGCGGCGAAGTAGGTGGGCTCGCCGTTGGCGCGGATCAGCACGCGGTCCTTGTCGTCGCCGAAGTCCGTGGTGCGCAGCCACACGGCACCGTCGGTGTCGTCGATGTGGCCCTGCTCGCGCAGGCGGGCCACGGCATCCTCGACGGCGCCGCCGGAGTGCAGCTCTTCCTCGGAGAAGAACACGTCGAACTCGACGCCGAAGTCGTTCAGCGTCTCCCTGATGTCGGCCATCTGCGCCACGTAGGCGGCGTGGCGGATGACCGGCAGTGCGGCCACCTCGGTGAGTTCGCGGATGTCCGGGTGCGCGGAGGTGACGGCGTGGGCCAGCTCCATGATGTATTCGCCCGGGTACCCACCGTCCGGCACCGGCAGGCCGTGCAGGCGGTTGTAGACGGACTGGGCAAAGATGTTCATCTGGTTGCCGGCGTCGTTGATGTAGTACTCGGAGGTGACGTTTGCGCCGCTGGCCTTGAGCACGCGCGCGATCGAGTCGCCGAGGGCGGCCCAGCGGGTGTGGCCGATGTGCAGCGGGCCGGTCGGGTTCGCGGAGACGAACTCCATGTTGATGTTGTGGCCGACCAGTGCCTCGTTGGTGCCGTAGGCGGCGCCGGCCTCGACAATGGTCTTGGCGAGCTCGCCCGCGGCGCCCGCCTCGAGGGTGATGTTCAGGAAGCCGGGACCTGCGATGTCGACCTTGGCGACGCCGGCGGCGTCCGCCAGGCGCTCGGCCAGGATCTGGGCGAAGTCGCGCGGGTTCATCCCGGCCTTCTTGCCCAGCTGCAGGGCGATGTTGGTGGCCCAATCGCCGTGCTCGCGACTCTTCGGTCGCTCCACACGCACAATCTCGGGTACTTCAACGGAAATCTGGCCAGCGGCGACAGCGTCGCGGAGGCAAGCGGAAATGGCTGTGGAGAGTTCTTCAGGAGTCACCCCTCAAGGATAACCCGTGGCCGCGCGCGTCTTTTGCTGTTGTGACGCCGCGATGTCGCACACATCAAGCCCGCATTTGCCCCACTCCCCCGCCGCGTCGGCCGCCGATTTGTGATTCGGCACTTCACACCTGCTAAGCTCTTTTACGTTCCCAGCTGGAAATGATTCGTTTGCCGAGAAATCGGCTACCGAAGCCCAGCACGCCCTCGTAGCTCAGGGGATAGAGCGTCCGCCTCCGGAGCGGAAGGTCGAAGGTTCGAATCCTTTCGAGGGCACCAAGGAAAACCCCTTGTTTCGCAGCAATCATACGCGAAACAAGGGGTTTTTTGTTTTACCCGAACCGCCCGGGAAGATCCCTGCACTATGCGGCCAGGTGGCGGCCTTCCTCGTCGCCCTGCTTTGCGGCAATTGTTGTCACGGATGCCGCTGCATGCTTCGCGGAGTCGTTTTCGCGGGCCAGGAAGGTGCCCAATTCGCTGATGGTGCTCATCAGTGGGGCGGGGAAGACCACGGTCGAGTTCTTGTCGACACCGAGCTCCACCAGCGTCTGGAGGTTCCTCAATTGAAGGGCCAGCGGGTGGGCCATCATGGTGTCCGATGCATCGCCGAGCGCCGCGGCCGCCAGGGACTCGCCCTGGGCGGCGATGATCTTTGCCCGCTTCTCACGTTCGGCCTCGGCCTGGCGGGCCATCGCGCGTTTCATGCTCTCCGGGAGTTGGATGTCCTTGAGCTCGACCAGGGTCACCTCGATTCCCCATTCGATCGTTGTCACGTCCAGGATTTCTCGGATCCCCGAGTTGATGACGTCCGTTTCGGCCAGCGTCTCATCAAGGGTGTGCTGGCCAACCACCTTGCGCAGGGTGGTCTGGGCGATTTGGTCGATGGCCGCGTAGACGTTTTCGATGGCAACCACCGACTTCACGGCATCGACGACACGGAAGTACGCGACCGCAGAGATATCGACGCTGACGTTGTCCCGCGTGATGATGCCCTGGGACTGGATGGGTAGCGTGATGATTCGCAGGGAGACCTTCGTCAGCCGGTCGATCACGGGGATGATGACGATGAGGCCCGGGTTCCTGGCGCCGATGACGCGGCCCAGGCGGAAGACCACGCCCTTTTCATATTGCTTGACCACGTGGACCGCCAGCTTGGCAAGAATGATCGCCAGGAAGATGATGACCGCGTAGATGACGATGGTGAGTGTCATGGCATGTCCTTATGACGGCTGAAGCTCCCAAACGTAGGACATGCGGACCGCGGGTGGCGGTCGGACGGATGGTGGCGCCGCGACGGGTTCGTATGAGGCGCATGGTCGCTAACCTCAATGTATGCCCGGATACACTTCCGGTGGAGGGTCCAAAGACCCTAGAACATGCTGCCGGTTCAAGCCGGAATCAACTCGGAAGTTAAATAGAACGACCCCCACAGCGACGGCGAATCTCAGTGGGGGTCTAACCGCAACAAACCTTGAGAAAGGTGCATTGGCTGCTTCGAACCTTACAGCCACTACCGACAATCCCCCGCAT
This sequence comes from Paeniglutamicibacter sp. NPDC012692, assembly GCF_042901625.1. Lineage (NCBI taxonomy): Bacteria > Bacillati > Actinomycetota > Actinomycetes > Micrococcales > Micrococcaceae > Paeniglutamicibacter > Paeniglutamicibacter sp. NPDC012692. The sequence continues at coordinate 184,339 of NZ_JBIBDE010000005.1, read as the reverse complement.
CCACGCCACGTGATGCTCGATACACCGACAAACAGGTGGGCCGATCCCGGTTAGCGGCGAATCCCGTTTTCGTATGAGTAAACGACAATCTGGACCCGGTCTCGCAGGTCGAGCTTGCGCAGAATCGCCCCGATGTGGGTTTTGACCGTCGATTCGCTCAGGAACAGTTTTGCCGAAATTTCCTGGTTCGCCAGGCCCAGCGCCACCGCCGCAAAGACCTCCTTTTCGCGCTCCGTGAGTTCGTCGAACAACGCGGGGACATCGGGCACCGGCACCGGTTCGGCCTCGAGCAGCGCGGCAAGATTCTGGGGCGCAATCACCGAATTCCCCGCATGCACCGCCCTGATCGATTCACACACAAACTCCGGGGTGCTGTCCTTCAGGAGGAACCCGCTGGCGCCGTGCCGGACCGCCGTGGCCGCATGCTGGTCCCAGTCGAAGGTGGTGAGCATGATGACCTTGGGGATCTTTTCGAATCTGCCGGTGGTGTTCGAGAAGATCTTGCGCGTAGCCTCGACACCTCCCATGGGCGACATCTGCACATCCATGAGCACCACGTCCGGCTTGTGCGCGGCGATGGCTTCCAACGCCTCGGTGCCGTCGGCGGCCTGCCCCACCACTTCCATGTCCTTTTGCGCGCCCACGATGATTGCCAGCCCGGAACGAAAAAGCTGCTGGTCGTCGACCAACACAACACTGATCAATTGGTCGTTCAACGGCCCGTCCATTCATTGTTTAGCGGAAAAGTTGCGGCGATCGTGAAGATGCTCGGGGCGTCCCCGACGCCTTCATCAGTGTCGATGCTGAGCGTTCCGGCAACGGAGGCAAGCCGCTCGCGCATGCCGCCGAGGCCGGTTCCGCTGCGCGGGTTCGGTGCGGAAACCTCAAAGTAGTTTGTCACGCTGAGCGTGTAGCTCGTGGTGCCCCAGTAATGGCGGACATAGATGGGAGTCGTTTCCGTTCCGTGGTGCAGCGCGTTCGCCAGCATCTCCTGGATGATGCGCCTGATGACCGGAAGCAGCCCGGCCGGCAACGGCACCGGTTCCCCCAGCGTTTCTTCGGTGACTTGGTATCCGGTCGCCCTGACATTGTCCAGGATCGCCGAGACATCCGAGGTCCTCGGTGGCAGGAGACCGAGCTGCGCCGTTTTCAGGGCAGGGCTGCTTACTCTCCCCCGATCGGGTGTCCCCGATTCGGCGGTTTGCGACAACACGTGGCGCACCTCGCCCAGGGAACGGCGGGCCGCGTCGGCTATGGTTCCCGTCGTTTCACGGATCTTTGCGACATCCGAATCCGGGATGAAGCGGATCGCGTCCGCCTGGGCAATGATCACCGCCAGGGAGTGCCCCACCACGTCATGCACGTCGCGTGCCAGTGCGGCGTTCTCGGCACGCAGCCGGGCAAGTTCCAGCGCATTGTCGGCCTCTTCACGCGCCTGGGCCGTGTACAGCTCTGCAGATTGCTTGCCGGCAAAGAGCCGGATCATCAAGCCGAGCAGCCAGGGCAGGGTCATCATCGTCGCCGTCGCGATAAAGACCGCGATCATCTGGTTGTTGCTGGGCCATTGGTTGTACTCCACGGCGCGGATGACGGGGCCCACCAGCCACGAATCGACACGGATCATGTACAGCGTGCCCAGGGCCGAGCCCAGGATGATAGACAACCCCGAAAGCGCAACCCACATTCGGCTGCCGAAACGTGCCGCCATGCCCACCACATATAGCGTGGCCAACTGGCTTAGAAGGATGTCGAACCTGTTGTTGACCTGCAGCAAGGTTGAAAGCCAAATCAAAGAAATCGCCAGGCCGGGCATGGCCCGGGCGCATGCCACCGCGAGCGCGGCAATTCCGATGAACACCACCGAGTCGGCGGGAACGGGCTGGGAACCACTCCAGGAACCCGGCCAGCCCAGGAAATACTCATGCCCGAAAACCACGACGGAGATGAAAACGACCGCAACTATTGCGTCTGGCTGCCATCGAATCCAGGACCGTGTTGGCCGAACGGGCAGTACCTGCTTCACGCCCAAACGCCGACGTCCAATCGAGCCGGTGCACCGTTTGGCTGGTGCGGCACCACGCGGACGGCGAAAAAATCAGGGATCTGCATACTCCAACGTTAGGCGTAATTGCGTGCCGACGTTATCGGCCTGCGGTACCGGGAGCCTCAGTCCTAGGTACCATCCGGTGGTTTTGATGTAGATACCGTGGCCTGATGTGCCGGAAGCCGAAAACGCGAAGGATTGGAACATGATGAGATTTCCTTCGCAAATGCCACGCTCGCCCTTCTCCCGAATGCTGCGGATAGGCATTGTGGCCACCTCCCTGACGATACTCATCGCATCGCTGGTTGGTTTCGCCTACGCCTTGTGGCCGGCGAAGGAATTCGGGGCATCCGGATATGCGGATACACCGACAGCCACTGCCGTCGGGCTTGGCACCGAGGACATCGGCATGCTCGGTGCCATATATGGCAACGGGAAAATCCCCGCATCCGAGTTGGTGGAAATAGCTCCCGGCCGCAAATTGATTCCCGAGGCGGCCGAACGGTTCACCAGGATGAAAAAGGCCTTGCAGAGGGACGGCCACGAGCTTCAGGTCAATTCCGCGTACCGCACCTTGTCCGAGCAGGAAGGTCTCATCAAGCGCCACGGCCTGCTCTCGGACGGGGGAACCGCGGCCCCCGTCGGGGAAAGCGACCATGGGTTGGGACTGAGCGTCGATTTGAAGCTGGACGGCGATGCGTTGCGTTGGATGGAATCCCGGGCCGGATCCTTCGGTTTCAGGAACACGGTCCGGGGCGAACCGTGGCACTGGACCTACGGGGGCAGCAACTAGACCGGGGGTAGCGTGCGCTTGAGGACACCGCCGCCTTTGCGTGCCAGGGCCACCCCGGAACTGGAGGAGCCGGGCATCCGGGAGGGTCGCCGCGAATCACACGGAGATCGAGCGCCCGGCGAGCGCAGCCAATGGCTTCCGGCCCCCTTCCCCTTCCATGGCGAGCCGACCGTCCCCTCCAACCGCCGAACCACCCGTACGTGCACGAGGCACGAGGGATTACCCCAGCATTGCGGAGCACACCCGCGATCATGCCGGAAGGCCGCAAAGCCCATGCCGGGTCCGTGAAACCCCGTTCTCCTGACTTGGGGGAATCCGTCGCAAACAACCCCCTGCCAATGTCCACCTTGCACCGCTAATCTGGTCTTGGGACTGGCCACGCAAACAAGTGGGAGGGGAAGCTCATGAGCGTCAGCGATCAACAGCAAGTTGTCCCGGTGATCAGGCGAACGCTTTCCGGTCCGGTCGAGGGAATCCTGGCTGGCGGGATCGAGCGTTTCCTGGGCATCCCCTATGCCGCAGCGCCGGTCGGGGAGCTTCGCTTTGCGCTGCCGGCCCTGCCGCAGCGTTGGACCGAGCCCCGTCCCGCGATCAGCCACGGGCCCACGGCACCGCAGGTTGCCTATGAGGGCCCCCTGGGGCGACTCCTGCCCACGGTTCTCATTCCGGGGGACGAGTACCTGAACGTGAACATCTTTGCCCCGGCTCGCCGCAGCGACACCTTGCGCCCGGTCATGGTCTGGTTCCACGGCGGATCCCTGAGCCACGGTTCCAATGCGCTCCCCGGGTACGACGGGAGCGCCTTTGCGCGCGATGCGATCGTTTTCGTTTCGGTGAACTACCGTCTCGGCGCCGAAGGGTTTTCGGTGCTTGAGGATGCACCGTTGAACCTTGGGCTTGCCGACCAGATCGCGGCCCTTGAATGGGTGAAGGCCAACATCTCCGCATTTGGCGGGGATCCGGCTCAGGTCACTGCGTGCGGGCAATCCGCCGGCGGCAATACCCTCGCAGCGTTGCTGGCCCATCCCCGGGCCAATAGCCTGATGGCCCGGGCGATCATCCAAAGTGCCCCGCTGAGCGCGCAGCCCGTGGCGAAGGCCCGGCGGATTTCCCAGCGCATTGCCCAGGACCTTGGAATCCAGGACGTCCGTGAGGATTTCATGGCGAAGTCCCCGACCGAACTGGTTGCTTCGCAGGCCAGAGTGCTTTCCGGGGCCACCGCACTGTCCGGCGGGCCGCAATTCGCCTTGTCCATCGAGCCGGAGTTGGTTCCCGTTGATCCGATGTCCGCGCTGATTGAGGGTGAGGGCAGCAACGTCCCGCTTCTGATCGGAACCACCACCGAGGAAGCCCGGCTGTGGCTGGTCCCCACGGGATTGGGCGCCAAGATCAACGGAATCTACCTGGCTCTGGCCCGGCGGAAGGCCGGCATTCCGCGTTCCGCGTTGAAAGTGTTCCGGCGGAACCGCCCCGGTGCGACCCCCGGCGAGATCCTCGGTGCGCTGCTGACGGACAAACTGCTTCGGGTGCCGATGAGCAAGGTTGCCGATGCCCGCTACCACGCCAGGGCACAAACCCACGTTTACGAATTCGCGTGGAAGAGCCCGGTCGAGGAGCTTGGCGCGGCCCATGGCGTGGAGCTGCCATTTGTCTTCGACAACATCGCGTTGCCCGATTCCATTGGCTTGGTCGGCAACTCCGCACCCCATTCCCTGGCCAGCGCCGTGCACGAGGCATGGGTCTGCTTTGCAACCATGGGCGATCCCGGATGGCCTTCCTGGGACTTCAGCCGACCCGTGAAGACCTTTGACGGCAAGAAGAACCCGGTGATCTTCTCCCCGCGTGACGACGAATGCGAGGCCCTCGGCTAGCCGTGTTTTCCGGGGTTGTCCCCAAAAACCCTTCCCCATCGGCTAGCGTGAACCCTAGGATCATGGTTCTCAGTAGGGGAAAGAAGCACGAATGTTCAACAACGCCCTGTGGTGGGCCATTACGCTTGTCGTCATTGACATCACGATTCGCGTGTTGGCAATCATTTTCGTGCCGCGCAACCGCCGTCCGACCTCCGGCATGGCTTGGCTGTTGGCCATCTTCCTGATCCCCTACGTCGGGGTGATCTTCTTCCTCTTGATCGGAAGTCCCAAGCTCCCCCGCAAGCGCCGCGAGATCCAGGACGAAATCAACGCCTTCATGCGTGCCGTATCCATCGAGGAACGCCGCAACCAGGACCTCTCGGGAAACCCGGCTTGGTTCAACTCCCTGGCCGAAATGAACTCGAAGTACGGCGGACTCCCCCTGACGCACGGAAGCAGCGGACGCCTGCTGGAAGACTACGAGGACACCATCGCGGTCATGGCCGAGGCCGTGGACGGGGCCACCGACTACGTCCATGTCCAGTTCTACATCTTCAGCCTCGACGCAACCACGGCGCCGTTCTTCGATGCGCTCGAACGCGCCGTGGCACGCGGCGTGCGGGTCAACGTCCTCTTCGACCACTGGGCCTGCCGCGGCAAGCCGTTCTACAAGGAGACCAAGGACCGTCTGGACAGCATGGGCGCCCAGTGGGCCCTCATGCTTCCGCTGCTCCCCCTGGAGGGCAAGTTCCAGCGCCCGGACCTGCGCAACCACCGCAAGATCCTCGTCGTCGACGGCACCGTTGGCTACATGGGATCGCTGAACATGATCTCGCGCGACTACAACGTGAAGAAGAACATCCAGCGCGGCCTCAAGTGGCAGGAACTGGTCCTCGAACTCCGAGGGCCCGGCGTCGCCGCACTGGACGCGGTGTTCATCTCCGACTGGTACTCGGAAACCGGGGAGGTGCTCACCGAAAGCGTGCGCCGCGCAGAACTCGTCGCCGCGGGCGACTCGCTGAGCCGGCTCGGCGGGTCGCTCATCGACCACCGGGAGGACCAGGGCAGCATGCTCACCCAGGTGGTCCCCTCGGGCCCCGGGTTCGAGCGCGAGAACAACCTCCGCCTGTTCCTGGGCATGATCCATTCCGCGCAGCAGCGCGTGGTCATCACTTCCCCGTACTTCGTGCCCGACGAGGCGCTGATGTATGCGATCACCTCCGCGGTGGCCCGCGGCGTGCCGGTCGACCTGTTTGTCTCCGAGATCGGCGACCAGGCGCTGGTCTACCACGCACAGCGCTCGTACTACGAGGAGCTGTTGCGCGGCGGGGTGCGCATCTACCTGTACCCGGCGCCGTACATCCTGCATTCCAAGCACTTCACGATCGACGACGACGTGGCCCTGATCGGGTCAAGCAACATGGACATGCGCTCGTTCGGCCTGAACATGGAAGTCTCGATGCTGGTCCGAGACGTCGACTTCGTGCACCAGATGCGCGAGGTCGAAGACCACTACCGGGACATCAGCCGGCTGCTGACCCTCGAGGAATGGCTCAAGCAGCCGCTGCGTTCCACGGTGCTGGACAACATCGCCCGGCTCACGTCGGCGCTGCAGTAGCCCCTCCTCCCCGAAACGGCGAAGGACGGGGCGCGGCCGCGGTCCTCCCCCGGGCCTGAATGCTTGCGCAGCATCGTGTCGCCGCGCAATCGACTCGCCGGGTGGCAGCACCGTCCCGGATCCTCCGGGACGCACGGACGACGAAGGAGCCGCACCTTGTGGGTGCGGCTCCTTCGTCGTTGATGTCCTGCGTTCTTATGCCTTGCGGATCGGCCCGGAACTACTGAAGCAGCGTCCGGTCGTCGAGCTGTGCGCCCTTGATCTTCTCGAACTCGTGCAGCAGGTCGGGAACCGTCATCTTGGCCTTCTGCTCCGAGTCCAGGTCGAGGATGATCTGGCCGTCGTGCATCATGATCAAGCGGGTGCCCAGGCGCAACGCCTGTTCCATGTTGTGCGTGACCATCAGCGTGGTGAGCTTGTGGCGCTCGACGATTTCCTCGGTCAGGCGGGCCACCAGGGCTGCACGCTGCGGGTCAAGCGCCGCGGTGTGCTCGTCGAGCAGCAGGATCTTCGGTCCGGAGAAGGTGGCCATGAGCAGGCTCAATGCCTGGCGCTGGCCGCCGGAGAGCAAGCCCACCTTGGACTTGAGCCGCTTTTCCAACCCGAGCTCGAGGGACTTCAGTTCCTCGATGAACAGCTCGCGCTTGCCCTTGTTCACGCCCATGTTCAGGCCGCGGAACTTGCCGCGGCCCAGGGCCAGCGACATGTTCTCCTCGATCGACATGTTCGGGGCGGTGCCGGCCATCGGGTCCTGGAAGACCCGTCCGATGTACTTGGCGCGCGCGTAGTCGGGAAGCCTGGTGACGTCCTTGCCGGCGATGCTCACGCTTCCGGTGTCCGGGCGCAGCTTGCCGCCGACCATGTTCAGGATCGTCGACTTGCCGGCACCGTTGGAACCGATGACCGTGACGAATTCGGCGTCGTTGAGCGTGAGGTTCACATCGCGCAGGGCCTTGCGCTCATTGACGGTGCCGGGGAAGAACGTCTTGTTGATGTTCTGGATCTCAAGCATTGGTCTTCACCGCGTCTTCCTTTGGAGCAACTGCTTTTCCGTTGATGCGGATGCGGTTGGCGAACTTCGAAAAGCCCTTCCATTGTGGCAGGATCAGCGCGACGACGACCAGTATGGCGGAGATCAGTTTCATGTCGTTGACCTCCAGGCCGGCGTTCAGTGCCAGCTGGATGACCAGGCGGTAGATGACCGAGCCGAAGACCACGGCGATGCAGGCAATCCAGATGGCCTTCTGGCCGAAGATCGCCTGGCCGACGATGACCGAGGCCAGGCCGATCAGGATGACGCCGATGCCCATGCCGATGTCGGCGAAGCCCTGGTACTGGGCGATGAGCGCGCCGGCGAGGCCGACGAAGCCGTTGGAGATGGCCAGGCCCAGGATCTTCTGGTTGTCGGTGCTGACGCCGAAGGAACGGATCATTTCCTCGTTGTCGCCGGTGGCGCGCATGGCCAGTCCGACGTCGGTGCGCAGGAACCAGACGATCAATCCGACGACGACCATGCAGCCGAGGAACATGAGGCCGATCGAGGTCGGGGTTCCGAGCAGCTTGTTTTCGCGCAGGAACGACATGACGGTTGTTTCGCCCAGCAGCGGGGTGTTGGCCTTGCCCATGATGCGCAGGTTGATCGAGTAGAGGGCAATCATCGTCAAGATACCTGCAAGCAGGCCATCGATCTTGCCCTTGGTGTGGAGCAGACCCGTGACAACGCCGGCGAGTGAGCCGACGAAGAAGGCGAGGATCGTGGCAATGTACGGGTTGACGCCATTGACGATCGAGATGGAGGCGACAGCCGCGCCCGAGGTGAAGCTTCCGTCGACCGTCAGGTCCGGGAAGTCGAGAATGCGGAAGGTCAAGTAGACCCCGAGTGCCATGATCGCGTAGATCAGGCCTAGTTCAACCGCGGTGATCATGGGTGGATCCTTGCGTTTCGAGTGTTGGGTTAATGTCGGTGGCCGGTCGGTGTTGACCGACCGGCCACCTGAAGACCGAAAATCCGGTCGGGATTACTTGGTGTAGGTCTCGACTGCCTCGGAGAGCAGGTCGGCCGGGAAGGTCAGGCCGATCTTTTCCGCGGCGGCGGTGTTGACGTACAGCTCGACCTTGGTGATGGTCTCAACCGGCATGGTTTCCGGCTTTGCCTCGCCCTTGAGCAGCTTCACGGCCATGGCAGCGGTCTGCTCGCCGAGCTTCTCGTAGTTCAGGCCGTAGGTGGCGGTTGCGCCGCGCTTGACGGACTCGCCGTCTGCGGAGATGACCGGGATCTTCTTGTCCTGGGAGACCTGCAGCAGGCCCTCGAGTGCCGAAACAACGGCGTTGTCGGTCGGAACGTAGAAAGCGTCGACGTTCAGGCCGGCAGCTGCCTGCTGGACCTCGGAGGAAGCCGAGATGGCCTTCGCTTCGATGGTCAGGCCGAGCTCTGCGCCGGCTTCCTTGGCCCACTCGACCTGTACCTGCGAGTTGACTTCACCCGAGGAGTAGACGATGCCGACGGTCTTGGCTTCCGGCTTGATCTTCTTGAGCAGTTCGAGCTGCTCCTTGACCGGGTTCTTGTCCGAGGTGCCGGTGACGTTGCCGCCCGGGGCTTCCAGGCTCTTGACGAGCTTGGCTGCCAGCGGGTCGGTCACTGCCGAGAAGAGCACCGGAATGGTGGTGATGGCCTGGGCCGCGGCCTGGGCGGTCGGCGTGGCGACGGCAAGCACGAGGTCCATGTCCTTGTCGGCGGCGAACTTGCCGATCATGGCGGTGTTGTTGGCCTGGTCGGCCTGGGCGTTGGCGAAGTCGTACTTCACCTTGTCGTCGCCGGTGTAGCCGGCGTCCGCCATTCCCTTCTTGAATCCCGTGACAACGGCGTCGAGGGACGGGTGGGAAACGTACTGGCCGATGCCGATGACAACCGGTCCTTCGGCGGCCGGGGCCGAACCGGAGGCGCCCGGCGCCGGGGTGGAACCGCCACAGGCGGAGAGCACCAAGGCGGTGGCGGCGAGGCCGGCAGCGATCTGGGCGGACTTGAAGAGTTTCATGTTTTTCCTTTCACGACATGCGAGTCATGCCCGGTCTTCGACAGTTGCCGCGTCGGGGCCCGTTCAGGATTCGTACGTCCCTGCCTACGGCCGGAAGTTCTCCTCATGAATCACCTAGATACTACATGTGAATCAACTCACATTTCTTCCATCAACCATGAAATACAAGACGAATTGATCTTGAGAATCGACCTACTGATAAAAAGTACGATCGAAGGGCGGGCAAATCGGACATTTTGTATCTCACCGCTCCAACTTTCAGACGGATACTCGGGAATTTCGCCATGATTTACGCCACTCGACAAGAAAACCGCAAGCCACATGCCGTTCCGGCACGTTTTTCCGTCGGCGCGGGCGCTGCAGGTGAGCCGGAACGGGGAGGGTCCCGGGGCTGGCCTAGACTGGAGAGACCATGGCTCTGACGATTTCCTATCCCGAAGCACTGCCCGTTTCCGCACGTCGTGAAGACATCATGTCGGCGATCAAGGACCACCAAGTGGTCATCGTGGCCGGCGAGACCGGATCGGGCAAGACCACCCAGTTGCCCAAGATGCTGCTCGAGCTCGGCTTGGGCGAAAAGGGCATGATCGGCCACACCCAGCCGCGCCGCCTTGCCGCGCGCACCGTGGCCGAGCGCATCGCCGAGGAACTCGGCACGACCATCGGCGACGAGGTCGGCTTCCACGTGCGGTTCACCGGCGAGACCTCGCGCAACACCAAGGTCAAGGTGATGACCGATGGCATCCTGCTGGCCGAGATCCAGCGCGACAAGCTGCTCAAGAAGTACAACGCCATCATCATCGACGAGGCCCACGAGCGCAGCCTGAACATCGACTTCCTGCTCGGCTACCTGCGCCGCATCCTGCCCAAGCGTCCCGACCTGAAGATCGTGATCACCTCCGCGACCATCGACCCGGAGCGCTTCTCCGAGCACTTCGCCGCCCCCGGCGTCGACGGCGCGGAGCCGGTGGGGGCTCCCATCATCGAGGTTTCCGGGCGCACCTTCCCCGTGGAGCTGCGCTACCGGCCGCTGAACCCGGCCGACGGCATGGACGAGGACGAACTGGATCCGGACGCCCAGGTCGAGGACCGCGACCCGTTGGACGCCATCTGCGACGCGGTCGACGAGCTCGCCAAGGAAGCCCCGGGCGACATCCTGATCTTCTTCTCCGGCGAACGGGAAATCCGCGACGCCGCCGACGCCCTGCGCGCCCGCGTGCAAACCAACAAGCGGCTCTCCGGCACCGAGATCCTGCCGCTGTTCGCCCGGCTCTCGCTGGCCGAGCAGCACCGGGTCTTCCACCCCGGTTCCGCGCGGCGCATCGTGCTGGCCACCAACGTCGCCGAGACCTCGCTGACGGTGCCGGGCATCAAGTACGTAATCGACACCGGCACCGCCCGCATCTCGCGCTACTCGCACCGCACCAAGGTCCAGCGCCTGCCCATCGAACGCGTGTCCCAGGCCAGCGCCAACCAGCGCTCGGGCCGCTGCGGCCGCGTCTCCGACGGCATCGCCATCCGCCTGTACTCCGAGGAGGACTTCGAGTCGCGCCCCGAGTTCACCGACCCGGAAATCCTGCGCACCAACCTCGCCGCCGTCATCTTGCAGATGAGCTCCATGGGCGTGGTGCGCACCGCCCGCGACGTCGCCGACTTCCCCTTTGTCCAGCCGCCGGATTCCAAGTCGATCGCCGACGGCGTCTCCCTGCTGCGCGAGCTCGGCGCCCTGAACACCGGCACCGACGCCACGGTCACCGAGGTGGGCAAGCACCTGGCCCAGCTGCCGGTCGACGTCCGGCTGGGCCGCATGATCGTCGAGTCCGGCCAGCGCGGCTGCGCCAAGGAGGTCATGGTGCTGGCCGCGGCGCTGAGCATCCAGGACCCGCGCGAGCGCCCCAGCGAGGAAACCGGCAAGCGCGAACGCGCCCAGGAACTGCACAAGCGCTTCGTGGACGACAAGTCCGACTTCTCCTCCCTGCTGAACCTCTGGCGCTACCTGCAGGAACAGCAGAAGGAGCTCTCCTCCTCCGCCTTCCGGCGCCTGTGCAAGAACGAGTACATCAACTACCTGCGCGTGCGCGAATGGCAGGACCTGTTTGCCCAGCTGCGCCAGCTGGCCAAGCCGCTGGGCATCACGCTCTCCCCCGAGCCCGTCGACCCCGCCGGCCACGAGGACGCCATCCACATTTCCCTGCTCTCCGGCCTGCTGAGCCACGTGGGCTCCTGGGACGAGCGCAAGCGCGAATACGTCGGCGCCCGCGGCACCCGTTTCTCCGTCTTCCCCGGCTCGGCCTTGTTCAAGAAGTCGACCGAATGGGTCATGGCGGCCGAGCTGGTGGAAACCTCCAGGCTCTGGGCCCGCACCGCCGCCCGCCTGGACCCCAAGTGGGTCGAGGAGGTCGCCGGGGACCTGCTCAAGCGCAGCTACTCGGAACCGCACTGGTCGCGGAACTCCGGCGCCGTCATGGGGTACGAAAAGGTCACGCTCTTCGGCCTGCCCATCGTCCCGCGCCGCCGCATCCAGTACTCGCGGGTCGACCCCGAACTCTGCCGCGAGCTGTTCATCCGCCACGCTCTGGTGGAGGGCGACTGGAAGACCCACCACAAGTTCTTCGCCCGCAACCGCCGCGTGCTTGAGGACATCGAGGAACTCGAGACCCGCATGCGCCGCCGCGACCTGCGCGTGAGCGACGAGGACCTCTTCGAGTTCTACGACAAGCGGCTGGGCCCCAACGTGGTCTCCGAACGGCACTTCGACCGCTGGTGGAAGACCGCCCGCCACGAGAACCCGACGCTGCTGGACTTCGACCCCGAGGCACTGCTGCTCGCCGACGCCAACGAACTCGACGAGACCGCGTTCCCCCGCACCTGGCGCCACGGCACCCTGGACCTGGACCTGGTCTACGAGTACAATCCGGCGGCCAAGGCCGGGGAATCCGACGGCGTCTCCGTGCGCGTGCCGGTGCTCTTCCTGAACCAGCTCGATCCCGTGCGTTTCCGCTGGCTCATCCCCGGCCTGCGCGTGGAACTGGTGACCGCGCTGATCAAGTCGCTGCCCAAGGCGATCCGCAAGAACTTCGTGCCGGCTCCCGACGTGGCACGCCTTGCCGTCGCCGCGCTGGAAAAGGACTTCAACCCGGAGACCGACGACCTTGCCGCGTCGCTGGAACTGGTGCTGCGCAGGCTCAAGGGCGTGGTGATCCCGCCGGGCTCCTGGAACTGGGATGCCCTGCCGGAGCACCTGAAGTTCTCCTTCCAGGTCATCGATTCCGATGCGAAGATCCTCGACGAGTCCAAGGACCTGGCGACGCTGCAGCAGACCCTTGCCGCGGCCAACCGCTCGGCCCTCGCCCGCTCGCTCGGCGTGAAGCCGGGCGCCTCGATGCCCTCGGGCAAGCAGGCCGGCGCCGGGGACGGCAAGGCACCCGCGGGACGAAACGCGAAGAGCTCCCCCGCGGCCAAGTCGCAGTCCGGCAAGTCCGGCGCCGTGGCCACCACGGTGTGGGAACGCAAGGGGCTCACCGACTGGGACAACCAGCTGGGCCTCAACGGCACCATCACGCCCAAGGTCGTCTCGGAGGTCGCGGGCCAACAGGTCACCGCCTACCCGGCCCTGCTCGATGACAAGACCAGCATCCGGCTCACGGTGTTCCGCAACGAGGCCGAGCAGCTGGCGGCCCACCGCACCGGCGTGATCCGCCTGCTGCTGCTCAAGGTGCCCTCCCCGTCCAGGTACGTGCTCGACCACCTGAACAACAGGGAAAAGCTGGTGTTCACGCAGAACCCGCACGGCAGCGTCGATTCGCTGATCCAGGATTGCACCATGGCCGCGGTGGACAGGCTGGTGCCGGAGGCGCTGCCCTTCAACAAGGCCGACTTCGATGCGCTCTATGAGAGGGTGCGCGCCGAATTGATCGACACGGTCTTCGCCGTGACGGCCATCGTCGAAAAGGTGCTTTCGGGCACCCGGCGCATCAACCAGGAGATCAAGTCGGCCTCCTCGCTGGCGCTGATCAACGCGCTCAATGACGTGAAGACCCAGCTCTCCCAGCTGGTCTACCCCGGCTTCGTGGCGGCCACCGGCTACGCCCAGCTGGCCCAGCTGCCGCGCTACATCACCGCGATCGAAAAGCGTCTGGAAAAGTTGAAGGCCGGCAACGTCACCCGCGACAACGCCGCGACCCTGAGCATCCAGGCACTTGAAGACGAATACGACGCGGCGCTGGAGATGCTGGTTCCCGGCATGCGCACTCCCCCGCTGCTCGCCTCGGTGAAGTGGATGCTGGAGGAATTCCGCGTTTCGCTGTTCGCCCAGGAGCTGGGCACCGCGTATTCGGTATCCGAAAAGCGGATCCGCACCGCCATCAAGGAAGGCTTGGCCGCGGCGCGATAGCGTCCCTTGCCGTGGCCGTCAGGCACGGCAAAGAGCAGCAAAAAGGCAGCCTTCGAACGGATCATCGAAATCCGCCCGGAGGCTACCTTTTTATGAGCCTGTTGCGGCTCGAAACCTCTTGCTGTTGCCGCTGTTAGCTGGCCGGAACCGAATCCCCGTGGCCGTCCTCGCGCAGGGCTGCGCGCAGCTTCTCGGCGTTCAGGTCCATCGTGGCCGGGTTCGGGTTCGCATCTGCGCGGGCCAGGTCGAAGTCCGCCAGCGAGTTCGTCGGCCACACGTGCAGGTGCAGGTGCGGAACCTCGAAGCCCGCGATCATCAGCCCTGCGCGCTCGGCACCGAAGGCGCGCACCTGGGCGCGGCCGATCTTGCCAGCGACGTCGGTGAGGTGGTTCATCAGCTCGGCGGGAGCCTCTGTCCATCTGTCGATTTCCTCCCGCGGAACCACCAGGGTGTGGCCGTGAGTGATCGGCCCGATGGTCAGGAACGCAACGGCACGTTCGTCCTTCCAGACGAAGCGGCCCGGGATTTCCCCGTTGATGATCTTGGTGAACAGTGTGCTCATGCACCCTCCTTGGCTGTCTCGCCGAGTGTGGCGATATCTAGGACAAATCTGTATTTCACGTCGGAGGCGACCATGCGGTCCCAGGCCTCGTTGATGTGGTTTGCGTCGGTGAGTTCGATGTCGGCGGAAATGCCGTGCTCGGCACAGAAGTCCAGCATTTCCTGCGCTTCGGCGATAGACCCGATGGGCGATCCGGTGTAGCTCAGGCGCTTGAAGAGCAGCGGCCGGATGTCGAAGGCCGGCATGGGCTCGGCCGGGAGCGAAAGCTGCACCAGCGCCCCGTCGCGCTTGAGCGTCCCCAGGTACACGCCGATGTCGTGCGGCGCGGCGACCGTGTCGATGACCAGGTTCAGCGAGTCGTCGGCCGCCTTCATCTGGTCCGCGTCGGAGGTGTTGGCAACGGTTTCAGCACCCAGCGCCAGCGCGGATTCGCGCTTATCCTCGCTGCGCGTGAACACCGTGACGCTCGCGCCCATGGCCACGGCCAGTTTCACCGCCATGTGCCCGAGCCCGCCCAGACCCAGCACGCCGACCTTGCTGCCGGGCCCGACCTTGTGGTGGCGCAGCGGCGAGTAGCTGGTGATGCCGGCGCAGAGCAGCGGAGCCGCGGAGGCCGGGTCCAGCGCATCGGGGATTCGCAGCACGAAATCGCGGTCCACCACGATGCTCTGCGAGTAACCACCCTGCGTGTATTCGCCGGTCTTCGGGTCGGTGGACCCGTAGGTGCCCACGCCGCGTCGGCAGAACTGTTCGAGTCCCGCAAGGCAGGCTTCGCAGTCCCCGCAGGAATCCACCAGGCAACCCACGCCCACGCGTGACCCGACCACCAGGTCCTGCACCTGCCCGCCGACCTCGCGGACGATGCCGACCATCTCGTGTCCCGTGACAAGCGGCAGCTTCTTGGTGCCCCACTCGCCGCGTCCGGCGTGGACATCGCTGTGGCACAGGCCGCAGTACTCCAGATCGATGACCACGTCGCGGGCACCGGGTTGCCGTCGCTCGATCTCCAACTCGGTGAGCGGTCCGTGTTCCTCAACGATGCCAAGCGCCCGCACCTTCGTCGGGCCGGTTGCCGCGGAACTCTTCGCTGGCTTGGCCTGCTTGGCGAGCGCCTCGGCGCGGTCCTTGATGCGTTGAGCTGCATTATGTGGCGGGGGTACCGGGCGACCAATCATGCTCACGAACCTACTCCTTAGCGGTCACGGGTGCCAGCGCGCGACGCCGACCGAAACGAATCACGAGCCACTATCCCCGGGCCGTCCACATGGCGGTCATCGACAACGCCATCCAAAGAACGAAGAGCGCGCATGGAACCAGGGGCAGCAGGTACCACTTGTTGGCCCGCACCCGCTTGGCCGAAAGCACCGCGATACCCAACGGCAGCAAGAGCAGAAACGTGTTGTCGCTGACGGAAACGAGCCAGATTGAAACACCGAGAATCCCGAGGGCCACTGCGGGCCAGAGTGCCGGAGCCTTGTCCGATGACCGCACCGAACCGGTTTGCATGGCCATGTGATTGCTCCTCGTGCGACTGCCGGATCCTGCCCCTGGGACGAGCCTATCCCCACCGACCGTCCTCGGACAAAAGCCGGCCATGCCGGCACCAAAACAACACTTGACGTATGGGTTGTTCATTTCCGGCGGTCGAGGGGCGGCGATCAAGAAGGTCGGGATCTGGAACCAGGATTCGTTGGCCGGCGAACGCCTCCTACGGGGTCTCGCCGGTTGCCGGGGTGCGCGTCGGGTCCGCCGAGTACTGCGACCAGGAGCCCGGGAAAAGCGCGGCCCGGACGCCGATGGTTTCCAGGGCCAGGATCTGGTGCGCCGCCGTGACGCCGGAGCCGCAGTAGGCCGCCACGGGTCTCTTCTCGCCGTCCGAAGCCTGCACGCCCAACGCGGCAAAGCGTTCGGCCAGCTCCGACGGGTCCAGGAACCTGCCGTCCGCGCCCAGGTTTTCGGTGGTCGGGTTGCTCAATGCACCGGGAATGTGGCCCGCGCGGGGGTCGATGGGCTCGGTGGCACCGGTGTAGCGTTCGAAGGCGCGCGCGTCGAGCAATGCGCCGGGAAAATTCTCGGCCTCATCGATGTCGATGGTCGGCAGGCGGTCCCAGCCCAGCTCCACCGTTCCGGCAGCCGCCGTGTGTTCGCCCCGTTCGAGCGGATATCCGGCACCGGTCCAGGCGTCCAGCCCGCCGTTGAGGACCCGCACGTTCTCGAACCCGGCATGGCGCAGCAGCCACCACGCGCGGGCCGCCGCAAGCGCACGCGTGGCGTCGTAGACGACGACCCGCGAGCCGGGATTGATGCCCCAGCGTTGCGCGGCGGCATGGAACGCCTCGGCCGTCGGCAACGGGTGGCGTCCGGCCTCCGGCGTCGGTGCCGCCGCGAGCTCGTGATGCAGGTCCACGAACACCGCCCCGGGCAGGTGCCCGTCCAGGTAGTGCGCGTGCCCGTTCGGGTCGCCCAAGGCCCACCGCACATCAAGCAGCACCACGTCGCCCGGTGCAGCGAGCAGCGCGTGCAATTCCTGTGCCTCGATCAGCGGGTGCAGTGCCATGGACGATCTCCTGAACGTGTGAAAATTCCTGCGGACACCACGACTCTACCGGTGCCGCGACGTCCATTCGCGCCATCCGGCCGGGGATTTTGGGTAGGGTGGAAGCGTGGACAAAACACCCCTGATTTCGCTGCCCGAGCCCTCCTCCTCCCGCGCATGGGTCGATGCGGCGGTGCGCACCATCGACGCCGAATCCGTGCGTTCGGCCGACACCCACCTGCACAAGCTCGAGCTGCCCCGCGCATGGGGCATCGACCTGTACCTCAAGGACGAGTCGACGCACCGCACCGGAAGCCTCAAGCACCGGCTGGCCCGCTCGCTCTTCCTCTATGGCCTGGTCAACGGCTGGATCACCGAGGGAACCACGATCGTCGAGGCCTCCAGCGGCTCGACCGCCGTCTCCGAGGCGTACTACGCCAAGCTGCTCGGGCTGCCGTTCATCGCCGTCATGGCCGCCGGCACCAGCCGCGAGAAGATCGCGCTGATCGAGGCCACCGGGGGCACCTGCCACCTGGTCGAGAACCCGTCAGAGGTCTACCAGGTGGCCGAGCAGCTGGCCGCCGAGACCAACGGCCACTACATGGACCAGTTCACCTACGCCGAGCGGGCGACCGACTGGCGCGGCAACAACAACATCGCCGAATCGATCTTCGAGCAGCTCGCCATGGAGGAACACCCGATCCCGTCGTGGATCGTGGTGGGCGCCGGAACCGGCGGCACCTCGGCAACCATCGGCCGCTACGCGCGCTACCACCGCCACCCCACCCGGCTGGCCGTCGCCGACCCGGAAGGCTCCGCCTTCTCCCCCGCCTGGCACGCCTGGGACGCGGGCACCGACCCGGCGCTGGCCACGGGCCGCGCCAGCCGCATCGAGGGCATCGGCCGGGCGCGGCCCGAGCCGAGCTTCGTGCCCTCGGTCATCGACTTCATCGCCACGGTGCCCGATGCCGCCTCCGTGGCGGCCATGCGCCACCTGCAGGATTTCGCACACCTGTCCGCGGGCCCGTCCACGGGAACCAACCTGTGGCTGGCCTGGCAGATCATCTCGAACATGCGCGCCAAGGGCGAGCGCGGCTCGGTCGTCACGCTGCTCTGCGACAACGGGGACCGCTACGCCGCGTCCTACTACAACGAATCCTGGCTGGCGGGCGCGGGGCTTGATCCGGCACCGTACGCCGGACGAATCGAACGCCTGCTGGAAACCGGCCTCTGGGATTAAGAGGCGGCAGAGCCAAGCCCTGCCGCGCACGGCTTTTCAGGCCCTGGGCCTGAGAAGCCGGCAACACCCAAGGTACCCGTGGCGCGCAGCATGCCACAGGCAGCTGCAACGACTTGTTCGCGACGCCGGTCACCGACCCCTTGTCGGTGCCCACGAAGTTCTCAAGAGCCCAGAAACAACGTGCCGAACCACAGGTCGTTCGCGCGCCCGCCGGCCACTGCCGGCGGAATGATGTTTTCGCAGATAAGACTGGATCGACGTTCCCCTGGCCACGCGTTTTGCCCAGACGGCAGGCATCGCATGGGCTTTCGCCGTTCCGTGGTTGACTGTTGGCGGGTCCCGATCCAGTGAAAAACGACAAGCATAAGGACAGAAGACTCGTGGCATATGGGGAGCTCGATGCCTCATCCGGTACACCCCTGTAACTTCGGAACAAGCTGCGACTTTCGGTGCGATCGGGGGTGGACCGTTGCTCGTCATCGAGACGCTCTTCTTGACGACCGGCGACCGCCCCTCGGGGTGGTGCGAGACCGTGCAACAAGCCGAAAAGTTCAAATGTGGCTTCGCCACAAACCTCTAACGACCCGCTTTCCTCGACGCAGCAGTACGTCTTGGGCCAAGGCCCGGAACACGCCCAGAGCGGTCGACACTTCGGAGCCGGGTGACGTCGAACGATTCGCCATTGAACTCACGATACCCGGGCGGCGGAGCACCGAGCCGACGTTGCTTGCGCTTGGTCCTGAGTAAGACAGGGAAATCCCCTCAGCCCGCAACGACCACCGAAACCGATGTCACTCCCATCGGACAAATCAGGACCACTCCCCCGCTGCGTTTGAGCCGGCGCGGTCCCTTCCTTATGTCATTTGGCGATAACTTCCCGCCAACTCCGCTTTTCCGGTCTGCGTCAACGAGCCTCTGCATCTGCACCAGAGGCAAACCGCCCCAGGGCAGGAGAATGCCCCGCTTCTGAGCACACCCCGAATCCCGAGACGACCGTCATAACCCCACGCGATTCCGGTCATCCTTGACTTTCACTAGACACAGTGTAAAGCTAGTGGACAGGTAATCGAGATCACATGCGCGGGCGTCGAACTACGCCCGACAGGCTGACATCACGCTCCCCCTGCGCACTGCATCCTTCGTTTACCAACGCCTGCACCGAGTTCGGCGAGGAATCAATCCAGAGGTCGCGGTGCATGATCCTTCCCAGCGCGTGACGCCAAGAAAAGCGTGACGCTGACGAAAGGTTGTGCCAATGACGGATACAACGACATCCACCACCAAGACCGTCAATACGGTCCTTGGCCCCATCCCTTCCCACGAGTTGGGCATGGTCGCGATCCACGAGGCCCTGCTTTCAGTGGTCCCCGGGGCACAGTTCGCCCCGGACATCACCATGGACCGGGCTGAGATCTTCGAGATCCTCGCCCAGAAGCTGATCGACTTCCGCGCAAACGGCGGGCAGACCATAGTCGACAGCACCGGAATGTTCCACGGCCGCGACGTGAAACTCTACGAGGCGCTCTCCCGCACCACCGGCGTGCACATCGTGGCCTCCACCGGCATGGGCCCCGAAGAAATGCTCGGCGGCTACTTCCTCACCCCGCAGACCAACCCGCCGACCCCGTGGCCGGCCGAGAAGTTCGCAGACCTCTTCACCCAGGAAGTCACCGATGGCATGGTCGTCCCGCGCCTTGAGCGCCGCGGCGCCGCCGGGCTCGTGACCACCACCGCAGCCCGCGAGGGCATGACACCGACCGAGGAAAGCCTCTTCCGAGGCGCCGCCCGCACCGCACTGAACACCGGCGTCCCTGTGTCCATCCGCTACGGCGCCGACGCCTTGGCCGACCTAGACATCGTGCTGGACGAAAATCTTCCGGCCGACCGGGTGCTCGTGGCTTCCCTGGACCGCAAGGAAGCCAAAGGAGCCGCCCTCGAGGTGGCCCGCCGCGGCGCCTACGTCGGGCTGGACCACGTGGGCACGGAAGACGACGCCGCCTACCTGGACGACGCCGAACGCGCCGCCCTGGTCCAGGAGCTCGTTGCAGCCGGCTTCGCTGACCGGATCCTACTCTCCAGCAACGCGATCGGCGTGGCCAAGGGCCAGCCGGACACCACCGTGCCCTTCGGCCACGTCCTGTCCACGTTCATGCCCCGCCTGAAGTCGCAGGGCCTTTCCGAGGCGGACGCAGCGCGCATCCTCGTCGAGAACCCGCGTGAGTTGCTCTCGCTGCGCTAAGCGTCCGAGCAGCCAAAGAACCCAAGAAACTTTCCAACTCCAAAAGGTGAGCGTGTTGTCAAAGGTAAACACAGTGCTGGGCACCATCCCGGCCGAAGAACTGGGCCTCGTGGCCATCCACGAACACATCGGCTACGGCATGCCCGGGTCCGAGCTGGACTCCAAGTGGTGGAAGACCCCGGAGCAGCGCTACGAAGAAACCGTGCCGAAGCTTCGCAAGTTCCACGAATACGGCGGCGGGACCTTCGTGGACGCCACGGGCATCTGCAACGGCCGCGACATCGACTACTACAAGTCGCTCTCTGCCAAGACAGGCGTGAACATCATCGCCTGCACCGGCTTCGTCGGCGGCGACACCGCACTTCCACACTTCGCCCGCGCCTCCGTCGAGTACCTGGCCGAGGTCTTCATCCACGAAATCACCGTCGGAATCGGAGCCACCGGTTCCAAGGCCGGTGTCATCAAGGTCGGAGTTTCCCGCGGCGGCAAGATGACCGAACTGGACAAGCGCATCTACCGCGCGGCGGCCCGCGCCGCCGTCGCCACCGGAGCGCCGATCCTCACCCATCTGGCCATCGATGTGCAGCCGGCCATGGACATCTTCACCGAGGAGGGGCTCCCCCTTGACCGGGTGCTCTTCGGCCACGCCGACGACGGATTCAACGCCGACAACACCCCGGACCTGTACATCGCCGAGCAGGGCGGCCGGGTCGGGTTCGACACCTTTGGCTACGAGACCGAGCTGGAAGACCCCCCGTTCTGGGCCCGTCCCCGCCAGGACCGCCTCGACCACTTCATGCGCTTCCTCAACGCGGGAAACATCGACAAGGTGCTCGCCGGTGTCGATGCCAACTGCTCGCCCTTGGGCTGGCCGGGCGTCAAGGGCCACACCGTGAACTACATGTTCGAGGACCTGATCCCGGACCTGCGCAACGAGGGCCTGGGCGAAGCCGAGATCAACAAGATCTTCGTCGAGAACCCGGCCGAATTCCTCACCCTCCGGCCCTGATTTCCGGGCTTTACACAACACCCCTCGTATTTCACGGGATTCCCCTCCCGACCCACGAAAGAGAATCCACCATGCAGATTTCAGACATCAAAAACCTCCGAATCGCCATCATCGGCGGCGGTTACGGCGGCGCCTCGCTGGCCAAGGCCCTGCAGAACATCGGCGCCGAAAACGTCCACGTCTATGAGCAGGCAGCGGCCATCGCCCAGGTCGGAGCTGGCATCGGGCTGCGCCCGCCGTCGGTCGAGCTGTTCCGCAAGTGGGGCATCTACGATGCGATCGCCGCGGTGAGCTCACCCAGCGACCACCTCGAGATCCTCAGCGCGGACGGCAAACACGTCCTCGCACAGGAGGAATGGCCCTTCATGAACGCCTACGAGCAGGTCAACCACAACCACATCATCCACCGCGGCGACTTCATCGATGCCCTGCTCGGTGTGCTCCCCGAGGGCATGGTGCACATTGGCCACAAGCTGGAGACCATCGTTGACAATGGCGAGACCGCAACGCTAACCTTCGCCAACGGCGAGGTTGTCGAGGCCGACCTCGTCATCGGCGCCGACGGCATCCGCTCGACGGTGCGCTACCAACTGTTCTCGCAGAAGGAACCTGTATTCTCCGGCGAACATGCCTACCGCATCGTCATCCCTATCGAGGATGCCCACGGGCTGGTGACGGATGACAACCCGCGCTTCTACATGGGCGAGAACGGCACGATCGCCTACAACCTGCCGCTGCGCCACCGCGACGAACTCTCCTACGACATCACCGCCCCGTCCGAGGACGGCTCGTGGGCACCGGAGATCTCCACCGAGTACCTGGTGAAGATCCTCGAGGGCTTCGACGAGCGCATCGTCCAGGTCGCCAAGGAACTTGACCTGGATCAGGTGACCAGCCGTTCGGTGTTCGACATCGATCCCGTCGACTCGTGGCACACCGACTCCGTCGCGCTGCTCGGCGATGCCGCCCACGCGATGCTCCACCACCAGGGCCAGGGCGCCAACTCGGCGATCATGGATGCCGACGGCCTAGCCGAGGCATTGCTGCAGGGCGAGAGCGTGAAGGACGCGCTCGCGATCTACCAGGCCACCCGCAAACCGCTCACGGACGAGCTCCAGCGCGTCTCGCGCCTCGGCTGGCACGCCGACGCCGTGGAATCCGCCTTCCCGGCCAACCAGTAAGGCAGGAACCCCACCATGGCAATCCATCCCGAAATCGCCAAAATCCTGGCAACCATCCCCGAACCCGACGGTTCGCCGCTTGATCCCGCCGCGATGCGCGCCGGCGAGTCCGCACACGTGGCCCCGGTCGAGGCGCGCCTGCCGCTTCACCTCGTCGAGGACCTCGCGCTGGCTACCGCAAGCGGCGAGGTCCCGGTGCGCGTCTACACGCCCACCGAGGTGGAAACCCACGACGTGCTCGTGTACTTCCACGGCGGCGCGTTCTTCCTGGGCAGCCTCGAGACCCACGACCACGTGGCCAGGAACCTGGCCAAGGAAACCGGCCACAAGGTCATCTCGGTTGGCTACCGACTGGCGCCCGAGGCAGTCTTCCCCGCCGGCCTGGACGACTGCTACGCGGTGCTGCGCTGGGTTGCGGAGAACCCTGCGGCGACCGGCTGGAACGGCAAGAACCTGGCGATCGCGGGCGACAGCTCCGGCGGCACCTTCGTTGCCGCGGTCGCGGCCAGGGCCCACGATGACGGATTCGACGCGCTCACGCACCAGATCCTCTTCTACCCGTCGCTGGACCTGGACTTCGAAGTCGAGCGCTACGCATCGATGACGGAGAACGCGACCGGCTACGGGTTGGAGACGGCGGGCCTTTTGCCCTTCAACTCCTTCTACTTGGACAGCGGAGCGGACCCGGCGGACCCACGGGTCTCCCCCATCAAGCGCGAGGACCTGGCCGGCCTTGCGCCGGCGCTGGTCATCACCGCCGAGTTCGACCCCCTGCGGGACGAGGGCGAACTCTACGCCCGACGCCTCGAAGAGGCAGGCGTGCCCGTCGCCCTCAGCCGCTATGCGGGGGCCAACCACGGCTTCGTCCAGAACTTCTCCTGGATCCCGGAATTCCACCGGGTCTTCCAGGAAACCGGTGCTTTCCTGAACCGCAGCCGAAGGAGTGCACGTTGACGCAGGAAGTGAAGATCCATCCGCTGGTGTCGCCGTGGGGGCGCTTCGGCCTCTACAGCTTCTTCATCGACGCGCCGGAACCGGCCATCGTCGACACCGGGATCGCCTCCTCGCCCGCCGAGGGCATGGCCCCCGCGCTGGAGAAGCTGGGCCGCCGCATCGAGGACGTCCGGTGGATCCTGCTGACCCACGGACACATCGACCACGTCGGTGGCGCGCGCGCCCTCTGGGAGCTCACCGGCCGCAAGGCCAAGGTGGTCATCCACGAGGCCGACGCACCAATGCTGCGCTCGCGACGCGCCCACGTGGACGAGTACCTGGCCGGTCGAGCGCAGTACCTGAACGACCCGGAGGGCGAGGCGAAGGTGGCCGCCGCCGGCAACGCGGTCATCGCCGGCGAGATGGAACCGACGCTGCTGGTGCGCGGCGGCGAAACCCTCAGCCTCGGAGTCGATGTCACGGTGTCCGTTCACTCGGTACCGGGCCACACCCGTGGGTCGGTCGCCTATGTCCTCGACGGGCAGAACGATGTGTTCGTCGGCGACGCCGTTCAGGTCCACGGCGCGGCCAACGGCTTCCCCGGATTCGTGGACCCCGCCGCGTACCGCGCAAGCCTCCGGTTCCTGCGCGATGAGGTCCGTCCGCGGCACCTCTACCTGGGGCACCCCTACCGCCGCACGGACGGCACGCCGTACGGCGTCGAGCTTGACGCGGAGCAGGCCCGGGCAGCCCTGCAGGAGAGCCTGGAGATCGAGGCCCGCGTTGGCGACGCCGCCTGCGCCTGCTTGGAGGCGGGGCTGCGGGACACGGACTCGCCGTACTCGCCCTTCGCGCAGGTCGCCCAGGAACTTGGCTATGCCGGCGATCCCACGCTCGAGCCTTCCCCGTTCTTCACCACGCTGCACGGCCACCGCACGCAGTTCACCCAGAAGTCCTAGCAAGGAGCTTTCGCAATCATGACCAAATACCAGACCGTCCAGGCGGGCGTGGAGACGATCGCCATCCGCAAGGACCTGCGGGTCCCGATGCGCGACGGCGTCGAGCTCGCCGCCGACGCCTACCAGGGACTCGAGGACAAGCCGCGCCCGGCGCTTGTCGCACTGAGCCCCTATGGCAAGGAACTTCAGGCCCTGGCCCTGACGACCCCGCCTCAGCGCCGCCCCTCCCCCATGTGGGACGGCTGCATCGAGGCCGGCGACATCGCCCGCATCGTGGCCGAGGACTACGTCCACGTCATCGGCGACCTGCGCGGCTCCGGCGACTCCGAGGGCGAACACATCGGCAACTACAACGCCGGCGGCGTCTCGCTGGGCCAGGACGCCTACGACTTCATCGAATGGGTGGCGGCCCAACCCTGGTGCGACGGCAACGTCGGCATGGTCGGCATCTCCTACTTCGGCTCCATGCAGGTGCTCGCAGCGGCCGAGCGCCCGCCAAGCCTGAAGGCGATCTTCGTCTCCGGCGGCCACTACGACTTCTACGAGACCACCTACCACGGCGGAGTCATGTGGTTCATGCCGCGCGCCGCGCGCGAGGGCCGCGGCGGGGACTCCGGCTGGGCCTTCACCGACGGTGTCAAGTCGCGCATGGTCGAGAAGCACTCCAAGGAGGAGCTGAAGAAACTGGTCGCCACGCGCCTCGAGGATCCGGACGTCGCCGCCTGGCCGAACCTGGTCCACGTGCTGAACTACCCCAAGAACCACGAGGCCTGGTTCGACATCGTGATGAACGAGCTCGACGGCGACTGGTACGAGGAACGCAACCCGATCAACCTGGCGAAGAACATCGACATCCCCGTTTACCTGCAGCTGGACCAGGGCCGCGGCTGGACGCTGGACGGCACCATCGAGCTCTTCGAAACGCTCAAGGGCCCCAAGAAGCTGGACATCGGCCCCTACCCGCCCATGCAGTCCCGGCCCTTCATCGAGGAACACGACAAGATGTTCCGCTGGTACGACTACTGGATCAAGGGCATCGACAACGGCGTGATGGACGAGCCGGCCGTGAGCGTCTTCGTCGAGGGCTCCCGCGACACCGTCACCGCCGACGCCTGGCCGCCGAAGGAGATCGAGTACACGAACCTCTACCTGCGCCCGCGCCACAAGCTGTCCACCGAGCCGGAAACCATGGGCGTCCAATACGCCGCCCCGGACGGCTTCTACCAGGCCCCGCTGACCGTGACCGACAAGGTCGAGATCATCAGGTGGGAAACCCCGGCCTTCGAGGAAGCGACGGAGATGATCGGCACCGGAGCGGCGCACATCTTTGCCGAGATCGACGCCATGGACACCAACTTCATCATGCGCCTGTGGGACTACGCCCCCAACGGCAAGCGCCAGCTGATCACCACCGGCTACCTCAAGGCATCGCACCGCGAACTCGACGAACGCACCACCGAGGGCAACCCGTTCCACCCGCACACCCGTTCGGTGCCGGTGGAGCCGGGGAAGATCGAGGAGTACGTGCTGCGCCTCTACCCGTTCGCCAACACGTTCGCCCCGGGCCACAAGCTGGTCGTTGAACTCTCCAACGGCGAGCCGATGGCCGACGAGCACAACGCACTGCTGCCACCCGACGCCTTCCACCTGCCGGTGGGCCGGCCGGTCACCCACAAGATCTACCGAGACGCCGTCCACCAGTCCCGGCTGGTGCTGCCGTTCACCACGAGCAAGGCGAAAGATAGCCAGGAAAACTAGGCAAGCGGACGCACCGTACGACTGCGGCCGTGGCACCTTCGTGAAACTCACGCGAAGGTGCCACGGCCGCTTTGCGCTTAATATGCGGGCCCGCCTAGATCCCCGGATGAGCGACCAATGAGCGCTTGGAGCGTCCGAACCGGAAGCCGTCGCTTGCCGCCTTGGCCTCGATGTCGCAGGTGGCTCCGCGTCCGGGCCGGCGACGGGGTTGAAGCAGCACAGGTTGTGCGTGGTGGAGCCGGAGCCGGAGTCGACGACCATGGTGCCGCGCTCGCGCAGCGGGGGGCAGCGTCTGCCCGAGTTCGGCCAGGCCCTGGGGGCAAGCGTGGGCACCGACATTTGAACCAACGGGGCATCTGCAGTACCGGGACATCCGCGTCGGGGAAACATCTCCTTGAGCGGGATGTACGCACCGTGATCCAGCCCGCGGGCTTCGTCGCACTCCACGGGGTGGCCGTGCGTGCCGGTCAGCCGCGCAACCTCGTCCGACAACAAAAGGCAGGGCGCCGTCGACGACGACACCCTGCCCCTGAAGTGATGGATCAGGCGGAGACGGACGCTCCGCGAGATTCATCCAGCTCATGCTCCGCGGTTCCCTTGAGGCCAAAGTAGCTCAGCGCCGCGGCCACCAGGGCCGCGATCGCCACCACCAAGTAGGCCTGCGTGAACCCGCCACCC
This sequence comes from Paeniglutamicibacter sp. NPDC012692, assembly GCF_042901625.1. NCBI lineage: Bacteria > Bacillati > Actinomycetota > Actinomycetes > Micrococcales > Micrococcaceae > Paeniglutamicibacter > Paeniglutamicibacter sp. NPDC012692. The sequence continues at coordinate 157,508 of NZ_JBIBDE010000005.1, read as the reverse complement.
AGGGCCACCAACGCGTACTCGCTCGCAGCCGCCCCGGGGACACCGGCAGGCAGGCTGTTCAACGCGATTGGGCCACCCGCCTGAGCGATTCCCAGCGCGGGCCCAAGCTCTTCCGGCGACAGGTTGGAGGTTTGCAGCGAGACCACCAGGCGGCTTCCGGCCGCGCTGAAGGCCACGGCCCCGACCAGCACCGGGCCCAGGACAAAGCCGAGGTCGCGCAACAGGTTGGTGGTGGCCGACGCCATGCCCGTCATGGCACGCGGCACCGAGTTCACGGCGATCGCCGTCATCGGGCTGAGCGTGAAGGCGAAGCCCAGGCCCACCAGCAGGCACGGCAGGATGAATGCGGTGACGTCGCGGTCCAGCACGTTGAAGCCCGAGGCGATCAATGCGCCGGCTCCCATGGCGGCGAAGCCCAGGGTCATCAGCCAGCGGGAACCGATGCGTGCCTGCAACCGGGAAATCACCGGGATCAGCACGAAGGCAGGTCCCTGCAGCAGCAGGAAGAGCAGGCCCAGGTACATCGGGTTCTGGTGCTGCACCGGACCGAGCCACATGCTGGTGGTGAAGCAGGCCCCCAGGAACGCAAACATGCCGACGACGGCGACGATCGAGGAGACGGTGAACTGGCGGATGCGGAAGAGGCGCAGGTCCAGCAGCGGGTCGGCGACCTTCAGTTCAATGGCAACGAACACGGCCAGCAACACCACTCCAATGACCAGGGAGGCGAGCACGTAGCCGGTCGACCATCCAGCCTCCGGGCCCTGGATCAGGCTGAACAGCACCAGGATCAGGCCCAAGGCAAACGTGACCTGGCCCCACATATCCATGGAGCGGACGTGCGGGGAGACCGCCTCGCGGGCCAACAGCGCCGTGAGCACCAGCGCAACCAGGGACACCACCGCGACCACGACGTAGGCACCACGCCATGACCCGAGCCCCGCAAACACGCCGCCAAGCAGCGGCGAGAATGCCGAGCCGGCGGAAAGGAATCCGGCCCAGATCGCGATGCCACGCACGCGCTCGGACATGTTTCGGGACACTGCCGCGACCAGCGCCAGCGAGGCGGGGAAGATTGCCCCGGCACCCAGCCCGTTGATGGCCGACCCCACCCACATCAGCTGCACCGTCGGCGCGAGAGCGCACACCACCGAGCCGACGGCAACGAACGCGGAGCCGCCGAGGACCAGCTTGCGGTGCCCGTACCTATCCCCGAGAACACCGAAGGTCAGCTCGAAGACGACAACGAGGACCATGAAAGACGCCGTGATCCAGGTCAGCTGCGACCCCACGGTGCCGAACGTCTTCTGGAACTCGCCGTTCAGCGCACCGGGCAGGGCGTTGGCGATCTGCGCGACCATCACGGTCAGCGAGGCGGCTGCCAACGTGCCGCGGATCCCGCGCTTGAATGCGGCCTCCTGCGCCCGGGGCGGCGAATAGGACTGGCTGTCGGACGGGAAGCTGACTTCCGGATCGTGACTCATGGGTGACTCCTTGGTTTGCGGTGTGGTGAAGCCTTGGCCGATCGGTGCGAACTGGTTACCGGAGGGTGGTTGCGTGTTGCGGAAGGGGCCCGGGCACAAATCGGCTCGACGGTAGGCGGAACAGATGAAAGGTCGCGGATTTCTCGAGAGACCCCGAACTAAACGCGTTCCAAATCATGTGATTTCGCTAACAGCATGCCATCTCGCAAGACAGCGTGTCAATCGACTTTAGTGGCTGTCGTCACAAGGGGTTTGAATCCTGCCTCATTCACTCGGGAGCCCGGCAAACTCGAGGCGTGGTCCCGGCGCGATCCGGCGGATCCTCCGGAGGGCAACAAAAAAACGCCCGGCCAATGGCCGGGCGGAAAATGAGATGTGGGTGCGGGCCATCGACCCGCCCTGCTATCCCTCGCAGAGCAGGTGGTACCAGGAGTCGGTCATAGTCTCCAAGGCGATTTCGCGGTCCACGAACCAGCCATGGCGCATCCAACGGACAGAAAAGAATTCCAGCTCGCCGAAGGCAATCGTGCAGCGGACGCGGCGGCTGCCTTCATCGAAGCGGCCGGCCAAGTCCAGTCCGGCCTTCATGTTTCCGATGGCGTCGTCGAACCACGAGTCGATGGAGTCCTGGATGTCCGGCTCGACCGCCGCGGCCTGGTGGGAAACGGTGATGTGGTCCTTGATGTCGGGCCACTGGTCGAACTTGCGCCCCAGCCAGGTCTTCAAGACGGCGCGGTCGCCCGAGGCCACGACCTCGGTCAGTGTCGGGTTGTCGATGCCCACGAGCATCTCGTTGGTGCGTTCCACCAGCGCGCGGACCAGCTCGGCCTTCGAGGAGAAGTGCAGGTAGAAGGTCGCACGGGTTGCGCCGACCCGCGTGGCGATGTCGTCGATGGTGGTGGCGGAGTATCCCTGTTCGGCAAATGCCGCCAACCCCTCCTCCAGCAACCGCTGGCGAGTCATCATTTTCTGCGCTTCCCTCAATGTGGCCATGGTCTTCAGCCTAGACGAATCCTGCCCCGGGTCTAAGTTTGGACGCGGCCCAGGCAAGTGCGCGGCATGGCAAAGACTGCGCCCAAACGGTCGTTGGGAAGGATGCTCAGCTCGTCACACCGCCGACATCTTCGCGTGCGCCGCGTGGGGCACCCGCATGATTCCCTCGAAGAAGGCCCTCATTTCCCCGGTGGCGTCCAGCGGCAATACATGCGCCACGTATTGGTCGGGGCGGACCACGACCAACGCACCCTGCAGGCGGTCGATGCCGCGCAGGGCGAAGATGTCTTCGCCCGATCCCGGATCCACGGTGAACATCTTCTCGTAGTCGACGAGCCCGAACCTGCCCTTGCGCGGCAGCAACACCGGGGGCATTCCCTCGACCGAGAGTTCCCGGTGGCCCTGCTGGAAGACCGCGCGGACGTCGAACACTGCATCCGGGTCGGCACCCTCGGGGGTGAACCGCCGCAGCGGGGAGCCCTCCGACTCGGCAAGGAACTCGCAGAACCGACGCAGCCTCGAATCGCCGCCACGTGGGTCGGCGGCATCGGCAAAGGCATAAAGGCGCCAACGCCCGTCGGCCTGGGCAACGTGGCCGAGACCCATCGGCTTGGCGTCGGCCAGCCTGATGACGGGGGCGGAGTGGAATCGTTCGCCGATCGGGAACCCCGAGGCCAGATGCTCGTGGGTGTCCTCGCCCGTGATCATCGACGGTTCGTAGTCCGTGGCGAAGCCTGCGGTGAAGCGGCCCGCCTCGACAAATTGGCGTTCGACCTCGGCGGGATCCTGGCCAGTGTCCTCCGGGTTGTTCGGATCCTTCGGCTTGGACCCCATGGCCTTGGACCAGCGGGTGTCGAAGTCGATGAGTTCCTGGGCCACCACTTGGCGCTCGGCGCCGTAGGTGTCCAGGAGCGCTGCCGGACTGCGGCCCTCGAGCACCGCGGCGAGTTTCCAGCCCAGGTTGAAGCCGTCCTGCATGGAGACGTTCATGCCCTGCCCGGCCTTGGCGCTGTGCGTGTGGCAGGCATCCCCGGCAATGAAGACCCGCGGGCTGCGGGTGCCGCGTGCAGTGGGTTCCACGTCGTCGAAGCGTTCGGCGATGCGCTGCCCCACCTCGTACACCGACCACCAGGCCACGTCCTTGACCTCCAGCACATAGGGATGCAGGACCTTCTGCGCCGCGGCAATGATGGCGTCAAGGCCCAGCTTTGCCCTGGCGCCGCGGTCGGCCGGGTCCAGCTGGCCCATGTCCACATAGAAACGGACCATGTAGCCGCCCTCGCGCGGGATCAACAGGATGTTGCCGCCGGCCGCGGAAATGGCGGCCTTCAGCCGGATATCGGGGAAGTCGGTGACGGCCAAGACGTCCATGACGCCCCAGGCGTGGTTGCGTGCATCGCCGAGCATCTTCACGCCCATGGACCGGCGCACCGCGCTGCGCGCGCCGTCCGCGCCCACCACGTACTTGGCCCGGATCTCCAGCTCGCCGCCCTCGGCGCCGGTGCGCCGCAGCGTCGCCCGGACCGGGTACTCCCCCGCTGGCTCGACTTCGAGGCCGACGGCTTCAAGCCCGTAGTCGGGTGCGAGCCGGCTGGGCGAGGTGCGCATGTGCTCAAGCAGGAAGTCCTGCATGCGTGCCTGGTTGACGATCACGTGCGGGTATTCGGACAGCCCGTCGGCGACATCCTGGACCCGGCCGCTGCGGGCGATGCCGTTGCGGTCCCCCGCATCCGGGCGCCAGAACACTGTTTCGTTGACCCAGTAGGCCTCGCGCAGCAGGCGGTCGGCGAGGCCGAACGCGTTGAACATTTCCACGGTTCGGCAGGCGACACCGTCCGCGCGGCCCACCTCCAGGGCGGCCTCGCGGCTTTCGACGATCCTGGTCGTGATGCCGGGGAACTCGGCGAGCTGCGCGGCAAGGACGAGTCCGGCCGGGCCGGTGCCGACGATCAGCACGTCGACCGCCTCGGGGAGTTCAGGTTCGTGCGTTTCGGTGCGTCCGGGGGCGGCGGGGCGCGGGGCCGGATCGCCGGGTGAGTAGCCATCGAGGTAAAACTGCATGGTGCTCCTTGGAGTTCGTCGAGGGGAAGACTGGCCTTCAACACACCCTAGGGACGATCGCCGCTCCATCCCCAGAAGATTCTGCACAGCAGAACAGAATGGCGCCTACTCCGGAGCGTCCGCGTTGAGGTCGCGGCGGATCGCCTCGCAGGCGGCAACCAGGTCGGCGATGACCCGTGGCTGCTGGAGCTCCGCTGCCCGGCTGATGGGCGCGCTCAGCGAGACGGCCAGGGACCTCCCGCCGGCGAGCGGACCCAGCGCCGCGCCGATGGCGGCCAGGTCGGGTTCGGTCCGTGCCAGGTTCAGCGCATATCCCCTGGCGCGAACCTGCGCCAGTTCCTCCTGCAGGGCGTTCAGCTCCTCAGCCGAAAGCCGGTTTCCGGTCTTGCGGGACGCCGACCCCGAATACAGTTGCGCGACGGTGGCCTCCGGCAACGCTGCCAGTGCAGCCTTGCCCCCGGAAGAAGTATGGGCGGGCAGGACGCTGCCAGCACGGTTGCCGATGCGCAGCAATTGCGGGCCCTCGGCACTGTGCAGAAAGCGCGCGGTGCTGCCCACTCGCTCCACCAGGTTCACCGTTTCGCGCGCGGCGGCGGCAAGTGCCTCAAGATGCGGCCGGGCGATGGCAATGAGCTTTCGGGTGACATCCTGCGTTGCATCGGCGGCCATGTTGGGACCGGAGCAATAGCGGCGCTGTTCGTCCTGCAGGGCAAAGCCGCGGTAGACCAGGGTGGCCATGAGCCGGTGCGCGGTGGATGGCGCCACGTCCAGCGCCTGGGCGGCCTCGGCAATGCGGACCCATTCCCTTTCCTGAAGCAGCATGAGCAGTTGCAACGCCTTGTCCACCGATTCGATCGCGTACTGCGGTTTCTTCACGATTGCCATTTTGTTCTGCACAACAGAATTCTATGTCGGAAGAATTGGCAACTCTCCATGACGACCCGCCAAGGCTGCTCTTCGCGTGGACAGGCACCTTGCTGGGCCGAAACCGCGCTTGGCCAAGGACCGGACTGAGGATGCGGAGCATGGCAAACGCGTTGCTGCCGATGCCCCCACGCCGGGCGGATCGGACGGTTCCCTACGTCCGGAGCTAACCCGTTCCCTGTACCCGGCCTACGCAACCCGAATCACGCGGAACACGGGCATCGTTTGGGGTAGGGCATGCCTCTCCGAACCCGGGAGAGACCGGAACAGTGCTCCACACATCCCGGGATCGGGAAACTTGTTGTCTGGTTCGACGGCCGTGATTCGAGGTTCCAAAGAACTCATCGCGCCTCAGAGCACAACGCCGCGGGGCGTTCAAGCTACGGCCCACGCCGATGCAGGACGCTGTTGCAATGGCCGGTTCAGGCGACTCAATGGTGCGGCCCGATTGGCATGTGCATGCACACGCAGTTCAGGCACATGCAGTGTAGCGGCGTCCCCGACGAAGCGGTCCGGACGAGTGCCCAAGCCACCGGAGTTGGGCACCCGATTGGCAACTCACAGGGCGTTGACCACCTCGGGCGTGGTCATGAACCTGCGGTTGGAGAACACGGCCGCAGCCGGCAACAGATGCGTTCAACAGTCGTCAATCCCGGGCGACCCACAGCCTCATAGTTGGCCGCTGCACCACAAAGGTGAAACACGGGTGTCACCTTTGTGGTGCACGGTCGACGGATTCGGCCGGATGACCTTTCCGCTTCCCCCAAGACCAAGCTTCCCGCCAGGATCGTACACGCTCGAGCCAGGCCATCGCCTGGTCATGAAACTTGAAGGCAACATTGCCGTGCGTACTGAATGCCCCGATCGCTACGCGCAGATGAACCTCCTGAGTGCCGCGCCATCGCCTCAAATGATCGCGCCAAGATTCCTTAATAAGGAATCCCCGTGCATTACTTTCTTCTAGTCCCGCGTCACATCGCCGAATCTCGTCAAAAATGTTGGCTAAATTCTGCCAGTATAAGGACAATCCACAATTCCTTATCGAGGAATCTGCGCGCAATTTGTGGAAGTCACTCGAGCATCTGGATAGGGTCGCAGTCGTCGGTCGGCATCCCGTCCGGTTTTTTCCCTCGACACCCCAGGAAGTTCCCCATGGATACTCTCGCGGAAATCCGCAGCTCGCCCATGTGCCGATTCCAGGTCATGGCAGTCGCCATCGCACTGGCCCTTATCCTCATCGACGGATTCGATGTGGCCTCCATGGCGTACGCCGCCCCGGCGCTCTCCCGAGAGTGGGGCATCACCCCGGTCGCTTTGGGGTTCCTGCTCAGCGCCAGCCTGTTTGGGATGGCCGCCGGGTCCATCTTCCTGACCCCGCTGGCCGACAGGATCGGTCGCCGTCGCCTCACCTTGATCGCGCTTCTCATCATCAGCGTTGGCATGGTCGCATCCGTCTTCAGCGCCGATGCGAACCAACTGCTTGCCTTCCGGATCCTGACCGGGCTTGGAGTCGGCGGCATGATGGCCAACCTGAACGTGCTGGTCTCGGAGTACTCCTCCAACAAGCGCCGCGGCTCAATCATGGGCATCTACACCGCCGGCTACCCGATCGGCGCCACCATCGGCGGCCTGGTTGCCGGTCCGTTCATCCCGCACTTCGGTTGGCAATCCATCTTCGCCATTGGAGCGGGCCTGTCCGTCCTCATGCTTGCCATCTCCTGGCTCTGGCTTCCCGAATCATTGGACTACCTGCTGACCCGCCAGCCTGCGGGCGCCCTTGAACGTGCCAACGCCATCCTTTCCAAGGTCGGCCGCCCGGCACTGGATGAGCTTCCCCGCGTCGAAGCCGGATCAAGTGGGGAATCAGCCATCCACGAGGTCCTGACCAGCCCGATCCGATTCCGCACCTTCATGTTGTGGGCCGGCTACGGCCTGCTGGTGGCTGCCTACTACTTCGCCAACACCTGGACGCCGAAGATCATTGCAGCCACATCGGGTGACGATTCGGTCGGCGTGACCACCGGGACCATTGCCAACGCCGGCGGCATCCTCGGATGTTTCGTCTTCAGCGCCCTGGCCGTGCGCTTCCGCAGCCGTCCGCTGTTGGTCATCGCCCTCTTCGGTTCGGCCGCAGCCTACATCGTCTTCTCCATGCTCTTCACCCAAATCTGGCTCGCCATGGTGCTTGCCCTCTTCCTGGGCATGCTGACCAATGCCGGCATTGCAGGCTTCTTCTCGGTTTCCCCCGATATCTACAGCGCCCGGGCCAGGGCAACCGGAGTCGGTTGGATGATCGGGCTCGGGCGACTGGTTTCGATCGTTGCCCCGATCGTGGTCGGCTACCTGCTGGCCGGCGACTGGAATCCGGAGAGCATCTTCGCTCTCTTTGCGCTCCCGCTGGCCGCATCCACCTTGTGCGTCGTGGCCCTGGGCCGTTCGCTCGGACGCCAGAAGCAATCGGCCGCGGAACCCGCAGCCGTCGCCGTTTCCTGAGCCTTCATTTCCCTGTTCCACCCAGCCATCCAAGCAACCGGTTCCGGCGAGCGCCGTCACCGGCAAGGACAACACACCATCATGAGCACTATCAACGTCGCGGACCTCATCGCGATCGACATGCACGTACACATCGAATCCGACGATCACGGCCATACCGACATGCCGGGCGACTTCCGCGCCGCCGCCCAGACGTACTTCGGCGCGGCCCACGGCCCCCTGGGGATCGAAGCGGTGGCCACGCATTACCGCGAGCGCAACATGGCGGCCGTCGTCTTCACCGTTGACCACGAGGCCACGACCGGCCACCCTCCGATCTCCAATCGCTATATCGCCGAACAGGCCACCAAGCACGGCGACGTGCTGATCCCCTTCGCCAGCCTCGACCCGGCCCGCGGCAAGGCGGCTGTCGCGGAAGCCCGCATCCTCGTCGAGGACTACGGGATCAAGGGATTCAAGTTCCACCCGAACCTGCAGTCCTATTTCCCCAACGACCATGCGGCTTATCCGCTCTACGAGGAAATCCAGGCTCTGGGCGTGCCCGCCCTCTTCCACACGGGCCAAAGCGGCATCGGCGCGGGGATGCCCGGATCCGGTGGGATCCGGCTGAAGTACTCCAACCCCCTGGCCCTCGACGACGTGGCGGTGGACTTCCCCGAGCTGCGCATCATCATGGCCCATCCCTCGTTCCCCTGGCAGGACGAGGCCCTCGCCGTGGCCGTGCGGCACAACCACGTGTACATCGACCTATCCGGCTGGTCGCCCAAGTACTTCCCGGCCACTCTGGTCCAGTACGCCAACACCATGCTCCAGGACAAGGTCCTCTTCGGCTCCGATTTCCCATTGCTACCCCCGGACCGCTGGATGGCCGACTTCGACAAGCTAGAAATCCGCGAGGCCCCGCGCCAAAAGATCCTCAAGGACAACGCCGTCAGGCTGCTCGGGCTCGATTCCGGAACCACCGCATCCTAGGCACGGCCAGCCCTCCACCGGGCACCTGGACGACACGAACCACCAGCGAAGGAAGAACGATGAAGAACACCGAACCGGGCAGCCAGCTGCGACCCGCACCCTCCCGCAACACCTGGTCCCGGAGCCAAATGGGCCGGTTCCTGGAAAGGATCGAGGCCAGGACAGGCCGGCACTTCGGGGACTACGAGGAAGCCTGGGCCTGGTCGGTGGAGAACCTCGAGGATTTTTGGGCCGAGGTCTGGGACCACTTCGAGATCATCACCCACGCACCCTACTCCTCCGTGCTCGCTGAACGCACCATGCCCGGGGCCACGTGGTTCGACGGTGCCCGGATCAACTACACCGAGCACATTCTGCGCAGCCTCGCACGCCGCCCGGACGCGACCATGGTCAAGTCCCGCAGCCAGACCAACGGAAGCTTCGACTGGACCGGGGCACGGCTCACCGAAGAGGTCGAACGCATCCAGCAGGGACTGCTCCGCCACGGAATCAAAGCCGGAGACCGCGTCGCCGGATACCTGCCCAACATCCCGCAAACGCTCGCCAGCTACCTTGCGGTGACCGGACTCGGTGCCATCTGGTGCTGCGTTCCGCCGGAAATGGGCGTCAAGGGGGTGCTGGGGCGCATCGGCCAGCTGGAACCACGTCTGCTGATCTCCATCGACGGATACCGCTGGGGCGACAAGCCGATTGCCAAGCTCGATGATCTGGCCGCCATCCGTTCCGGACTGCCCGGCATGGACACGGTGCTGCTGCCCTACCTCGACACCGACATCGAGGTTGATTCCGCGGCACCCGGCGCGGAGTCCTATGCCGATTTCACGGCGGAACGCGCCGAGGTAACGTGCCTGCCGGTTCCCTTCGAGCATCCACTGACGGTGCTGTTTTCCTCCGGCACCACCGGCACGCCCAAGGCCATCGTCCACTCCCACGGCGGGCTGCTGCTGGAGCACCACAAGGCCATGGGCCTGCACTTCGACCTCTCCGAGGCGGACACCGCATACTGGTTCTCCACCACCGGATGGATGGTGTGGACACTGGGCGTCTCCTCGCTGCTGGTGGGCGCCACTGTGGTCTTGCAGGACGGGGACCCCAACTGGCCCTCGCTGGATGGCCCCTGGTCCCAGTGGGCGGTCATGGCCGAGACGGAGGCGACGTACATGGGCACCGGGTCCGCCTACATGGCCGCCTGCGCCCACGCGGGGGTGCAGCCCGGCAAGATCTGGGACCTGTCACGCCTGCGCGAGATCCAGTGTTCCGGTTCCCCGCTTGCCGCGGACGTGGCCGGGTGGGTCTATGACGCGATCGCCCCGGAAATCATGCTGGCACCAACCTCCGGCGGCACCGACATTTGCGCGGCGTTCCTGGGTGGCAGCCCGCTGAGCGCGGTCCACGCCGGGGAAATGGCCTGCCGCCCGCTGGGTGTAGCCGTGGATGCCTGGGACCGTGAAGGGAACCCGCTGCACGGGGAACCGGGCGAGCTGGTAGCCACCCTCCCCATGCCCTCGATGCCCGCGTTCTTCTGGAACGACCCCGAATCCGAGCGCTACCGATCCAGCTACTTCAATGCCTTCGAGGGCGTGTGGCGGCACGGGGACTGGCTGGTGCGCACGGAACGGGACACCTGGGTCATCACCGGGCGCTCGGACGCCACGCTGAACCGCGGCGGCGTGCGTCTGGGCACTGCCGAGTTCTATGCGATGCTCGAGGGTCACCCGGGCGTCAACGACGCGCTGGTGATGCATTTCGAGCAGGGCGGTGCCATGGGCCAACTGGTCCTGCTGGTGGAGGCCGGCCAGGACGCCGACACCGCGGCGCTGGAGCGCTCGATCCGCACCGCATTGCGCACCCAGCTTTCCCCCCGGCACGTCCCGGACCACGTGTTGTTCGTACGCAGCATCCCGCGCACGCGCACCGGCAAGCGCCTGGAAATTCCGCTTAAGCGGCTGGTCCAGGGTGGTTCCGCAGGGGTCATCGACACCGGCGTGCTGGTGAACCCGCAGGACCTGGACGAGACAGTGCAAAGCGTCAGCAGGATCCTGGCCCGCGGCTGAAGACAGGCATTTCGCCGGGCGGCACCGCCGGGCGGCGCAATGCCCTTGGCTGCAGGGGCTCAGCGGTACAGCTGCTCCGTGACCGTAGCCGCGGCCCGCTGCAGCGCCTCGACGTTGGCGCCGACGGCCGAGCGGTCGAAGCGGACGCTGGGAGTCGCGATGGTGAGCGCCGCGACCGGCAGTCCGTGGGGGTCGTTGATGCTGACGCCCAGTCCCATGACCCCCTGTTCCGTCTCCTCGATGCTGGCCCCGAACCCGTCCCGGCGGACCTTCGTCATGTGCCTCTTGAGCAGGGCCGGCGTGGTGATCCTGCTGGTGGGCCAGTGCGGCAGGCCCGAACGGTACAGGGCTTCGAGCTGGGTGTTGGTCATCCTCGCCAACATGGCCTTGCCGCCCGCGGAGGCGAACGCCGGCATCAGGTTCCCCACGAGCATTCCGACGCGCAGGGTACGGTTCGATTCGACACCGTCGACGAACTGGATGTGGCCGCCGTGCATGACCATGAGCTGGACGGTCTCCCCGGCGGCGGAATGCAGCTGGTGCAGGGCTACCTGCGCGGTCTGGCGAATCTCTTGCGTAGAAAGCGGACGGGCGCTTCGTCCCGAGAATTCGGGCCCCTGCCTATAGGTTCGGTCGTGGCCCTGGGCGGCAAAGCCCCTGTAGGCCAGGGAGTTCAACAGGCGGTGCGCCGTCGAGGGCGCCACACGCAACAACTCGGCCGCTGCCTTGACCGAGAGCGGGCCACGGTCGCGCATCGCCATCAGCAACACCAGTGCGCGGTCCACGGACTCAACGGGTGAGGTCTTGTTCTCCATGCTGAAATCCTGCCACACCGCGATTCGCCCCGGTTACTCGCCGCCGATCCGTGACCGGCGCCCGGGCGTCGTTGTCCCGCAACGGCCTGCCGGGGCCCCGCGGTCCGGACCGCTGCCGCTTGCCGCCACATACAGGGTACAACGTACAGCCTGGTCTCTACGGGTTCAGTGGGACCAGTTCGCCGTCGGCAATCCGCCGGTAGGAGAGCCCTTGTTCGCTGGCCACCCGGGTCAGGTGCGCGTCCATCATGGCCAGGCCACGGGCGTTGAGCAGCCCGTCATGGATCGGGTAGTTTTGCGCGGCGCCCACCGCTGCCAGGAAATCGATGGTCTCCCCGATCTTCGCCCACGGCGCATGGGCGGGAATGAGCAGGATTTCCACGTTGATGCCCTCCGGCACGTGGTAGCTGTCCCCCGGGTGGTAGAGCCGCCCGTCGATGAAGTACCCGATGTTGGCAACCCTCGGGAGGGCCGCATGGATCAGCGCGTGCTCACCGCCGTGGGCGGAGACCTCCATGCCGGCAACGCTGAAGCTATCCCCGGCGGCCACCGCGTGGATGCGCGCCTGCGCGTCGGGCACGCCGGCGGCGACTGCCGCCTCCAGGACCCGCGCCGCCACCGGCGCCGGCGCGTGGAGGCTCAGCCCGATCCGGGTTTTCAGCGTCTCCACTACGGGGTCCAGGTCAAGGTGGTCGGCGTGCTCGTGGGTCACCAGCACCGCCTCGACCCCCTCCAGCGCATCGGCCACCGAACTGAAGTTGCCCGGGTCGATCGCCAGGGCCCTTCCCCCGGATTGGACGCGTACACATGCGTGCGAGAACTTTTGCAGATCCATGCTGAACACCCTAGGTGCGGGATCCGCGTTCGCGCCAGAGCGGGGCCCGCAACCTGTTGCATCGGTATCGAATCGGCGTATTCTCGCGTAAAGGGGCTTTTGGCTAAGGGGGTTCAGAATGTCCCAGCAGGAAATTCACAATCCAACCTCGGACGCCCTGCGGTCGGCGCCCGGCAATCCCTCGGATTCCGCAGACAACGGGTCCACAGCGCCGGAAGAAGAACCCGCACCTCTGGACCTCGTCGCATACAGTCTGGGCTCGACGACCATGAAAATCGTCCCTGCGCCTGCGAAACGGGAATGGATGACTGCGACGGACCAGCGGTTTGCCAACCGATGCCTGCCACTGCTGATCGCCAACCAGAATGGCTGGCTGGTTCTGAACAATGCGGGGTTCACGGCGGAGTGGTCGGGCAACGACGGATTGAACAGCGTCTCCGTCAACTATGACTCCGGGAACTGGCCGCTGGCCGGCAGCTATTTCGGCTACGGCATTCTAACGTGGAGCATACCGTTCGTGTTCAGGACTCCGCCGGGCTACAACATGCTCGTCCGCGGTCCGGCAAACAGCCCCAAAAACGCCATCTCACCGCTGGAGGGGATCGTGGAATCCGACTGGGCGTCCTCAACGTTCACCATGAACTGGAAGTTCACTGCTCCCTTCACCACGGTCCGGTTCGAAGTCGGCGAACCCGTGTGCATGATCGTTCCCCAGCGCCGTGAGGAGCTGGAGACTTTTCAGCCAAGAATCCGCACGATGGATTCAGATCCGGAACTCCGGGACCGGCATAACGCATGGGCCCAATCCCGGAAGGACTTCCTGGACCGGCATTCGGATGGATGGCAGAAGGACTACTTCCAAGGCAAGCACGCAACCGGCGAATCCTCGGAGCAGACTCATCAGACACGCCTTCACCTATCCGAATTCGAAGTGGATCTCGAATAGTTCACCGAGCCGGCAACCGAAACCACATACGGGCGTCTTCACCGGCTCGTCGGTGGTTTTCGGTTGCGTGGCCCCATTCGACTCACGAAGCGACTAATCAGGAGGAAAATCATGGTGTTTCGTGCGAACAAGTTGAGGATCCAGATCCCCTGCGGGGGCTCGGGATCAGTCATGGCATGCGATGCAGGGTGCAGCGATTCGCCCCAGTCGGCAGTATGCCCCCCGCCTCCGCCACCTCCCCCGCCCCCGCCACCGCCCTGCGGCGTACCGAGCCATTTCCAGGGCCCCTGGGGCGACTTCTGGTCTCCCGTGGTCAACCCCGTGGACTGGGCCGCCAACCAGGAAACCCTCGTTGTCAACGCCGAGGATCTTCCGTTGCTCAGGCAGCATCTGGAGCTGAAGCTGAAAATGGCCGAGGCCACCGGGGCGGCTGCGAACGTAGTGATGCGCAAGGTCCAGGAGAGCCTGGCGGACGTGGCAACAGTGGAGAAGATTCTCGCGGAACGGACGGATGATTGATCGAACAGCCCGTGACCGGCACCTCGAAGATCACCGCCATTGACATCCTCGGGGCGACGTACCGAACCAACCCCGGATATTCCATCGTGCCGGCTGAACGCAATTCAGCCGGCACCGATGTCAATACGGGAATGGATGACGGAAGCGACTCGTACGGAGCACTCGAGCCCCGACCTGGTTCCGGGTTGGAACCACGAAGTATTTCAACCGATACCGCCCTTCTCGTCCTGACGCTTCAGACTCCCGGACCGATTCCGGGTTATGCGGTCCGCAACGCGGAAAGCAATATCGTGAAGGCAATCCAGCGACTGGTGCTCGACGGTGTCTTGCAGGTCCTGCACGGTGGGGAGTTTGTGTCGGGCCCCCTCGCCGCGCCGCTCTTCACGGCCCCCGGACAGCCTGCCGGGCAATCCGGCGTCAGGGACCTGTCCGTGGCGGCATTGCGATACGGACAGGAACTCCTGTGGCTCAACGAACGAGATCTCACCCTGCGCCTCTACTTCTATGGGCGACAGGCCCTCGCGCCTGACCTCGACCGGGAGTTCGGCGATCCGGATGTCTTGGAGCAGGATCTGGGTCTCACCTCAAACGGGTCCTTGCAACGAGTTCTGGGAAGCCAATGGTTTCGGTTGCCCGGCGTGGAGGGGGTGCACGAGCATTGGTGGCAGTGGGGCAGACGCCCCTCCTCAAGCGCAAGACCGCCGGCTGGCGGCCCGACCTACAAGCTATATGTCAGCCCATCCGTCAGCGAGATCCACAACGCACTGGGGGAAGTGGCGGCCGCGATGGCAACGGCCCGAGGTGCCACCGGGTTCAAGGTGGGCGCCGGGCTGGAAGGAATCTGCAGGCCGGACAAGATCGTCGTCTATTTTCCCCAGTTGGACGACCTGCGCCGATTTGGCTGGCTCCTTTCCGAGCGGCTCGGTGGCTGCGCCGCCCATGGGGTCCCGTTCACAGCGGAGGTTTCGGCCGACAGGCTGCTCTCCTGGGGCGTCGATCCTCCGGTGACCGGGCACGGCGACGGAAGCCGGAGGACAAGCTGGCGGATGTGGGTGGCCGGCCGGCTCGCCGAACACCTCAAACAGGCGTCCGATGCACAATTGCCCGGCCAACAGCCATGGCAATACGCCCTTGCCCGGCTGGGAGTCGGCGGCATCGACACGGAGACGTGGATTCCGGTCGACATGGCCTGGCCCGAACTGTAACCGGAGAGGAAACGCCCATGAGCATAGTCGACCCCTTGGTCCTGCCTTCCGACGTCTTCGTCGAGCCCGTGTCAGGACTTCCGCCGGAAACCAGGTCCCGTTTGGACTGTGAGGACACCGATTTCGTCGTCAGCAGGCCCCGGACGCGGACGGCGTCCACGATTGTGGACCGGGACATGGCAAAGCTTCTCGAGTTGTTCCGTTCCCCCACGTCGATCACGGACGCAGTGGTGGCCTTCAGCACGGCCCATGCCTTGGACCCCTACGTGATCCTGGAGAGTGCGTTTGGGCCGCTGAGCGCGCTGATCACGGACAAGCTGCTGGTGCTCGCCGGCACGGACGCGGGGAAACCCGTCGCATCAACCTTCCAGGCCGGCACCGTCATCGGCGACATCCAGATCCTCGAGGTCGCCCACCTGCTCGACGACACCGAGGTGTACCGGGGCAGGACGAGTGGCGGGATGGATGTCGCGGTCAAGATTGCCGGTCCCGCAGCGACACCGCAGATCATCGCCGCACTTCGCAACGAGGAATCGGTGCTCGACCGCCTCGACGGCAAGATCGGACCGCGGCTTGTCCACTCGGGCCATGCCGACGGGCGGCCTTTCATTGCCACGACTTGGCACTCCGGGTGCGACCTTTACGAGGCTTCCGCCAGCACAAGGGGTCTGGGACCGACCGAGATGGCACGTGAACTCGTGATGCTCTCCGAGCGTCTCCTCGAAGCCTACGAGCAGCTTCATGCACACGGCCTTCTCCACGGCGACATCCATCCGCGCAACGCAATCGTCGATGCCTTCGGCCGGGTCACCCTGTTGGACTTCGGACTAACCGTGCCGATCGGGTCGAGCCGGGGCTTCCTCCGGGGTGGCATCGACCTGTTTCAGGCGCCGGAGGCCGGTGCCGCCGCCCTGGCAGGCAAGGAACTGCCACCCTTGGCACCGAGTGCAGAAATCTACTCCCTCGGAGCCATCTTGTACCAGCTCTTCACCGGAAGCCCGACGCACGCCTTTTCCCTGTTGCGCGCCGAAATGAACAGGCAACTGGCCAACGACGCCCCGAGGTCGTTCGCGGAACACGGGATTTCAAACCTGCAAGAAATTGAGCTCGTGGTTCTTCACGCTTTGGCGAAAAACCCCGACGATCGCTTTTCGTCTGTCTCGGAAATGCTGCGCGAACTCCGTCAGGCAGCGGCGCGCGACCTGGACAACGCAGAGGGCGGCACGGACCGCCTCGCCGAAGCGGCGCGCAAGGACCCTCCCGCGGCAACTTCGATGTCCCGTTTCGAGGCTCCGGGCCAAGCCTTCGCCCGGGGTCTGGAGCCACCAACGGCGTCGGTGTTCCTTGGCGGTGCGGGGCTGGCCTATGCGCTCCTGCGAACTGCTCGGGAATGCGCCGATTCCGCCACCTTGGCCAGCGCGGACCTGTGGGCCAGCAAGTCGGAGCACGAACACCGCTCCGACGATGCGTTCTGGACCGCCGAGCTTGGCGTCGGCGTGGAGGTCTTTGGCCGGACCTCGCTGTTCCATAGCGTCACCGGCGTCCACTGTGTGCAGGCACTCGTCGCCCACGCACAAGGCGACACCATGCGGCAGGCGGCCTCCGTTGAGGCCTTCATCGAAGCGAGTCTGCGCCCCGACCATCTGGATGTCCTGTTCGGTCGGGCCGGCCTGCTGCTTGGAAGCGTGTTCCAGCTTGATACCCTGCCGGAAAACGAGACTGCCGGCAGGCTTCGGGCTCACACCAACGCGCTCATGGACGACCTTTGGCGCCAGCTCGACCGGCAACCTCCGATCCACCTCAACAAGGACATCCAGCTACTGGGCATCGCGCACGGGTGGGCAGGGCTCCTCTATGCCACGATGCTCTGGTGCGAGGCCTCGAACGCCGCTGTTCCGGAACAGCTGCCCCTGCGTTTGCAGCAGCTCGCGGACCAGGGAATACCCACCGGGCGATCCATCGTTTGGCCACGCAGAAACGACGGAGTCGTTGACAATCCCCTGCTGGCAGCAAGCTGGTGCAACGGCGCGGCCGGCCACGTCCACCTCTGGACGGCCGCCCACCGGCTCTTCGGCGATGACCGCTTCATGCGGCGGGCATACGCGGCCGGTTGGGGTGCCTTCGACGGTCCCCTGGACGTTGTCGCCGACCTCTGTTGCGGACTGGCCGGCCGCGCCTATGCACTCCTCCGCCTCTACCGGGAGTTCAGCGACCCCCAGTGGCTCGCCCGGGCCAGGGCGCTGATGAGGATGGCCGATTCACAGCCGGCCGTTGCCGGACATCGCGCGCACAGCCTCTTCCACGGCGACGTCGGCATCGCGCTGGCTGCGGCAGATGTCGAAGCCGCAGGGCTTGCGGGAATGCCGTTCTTCGAACGGGAAGGCTGGCACGGGCAGGCCCAGTCCCCTACGGAGGCATCTTCAGGAATCCAACTGCGTCGGTAGCGGAACCTCCGGCTCTAAGGCTTCGCGAAGATGGTCCGTGGAACGCCCTGTGCCGGGCGGGTCACGCGGCTCGGGTGCGGAAGCCGATTCATTTGCCGGGTTGTGAAACCGCGCAGCACCACGCGATTGCACCGACCGGAGCCGGCCACCCCCTCGCCATCGGGCGCCCACTGGTAAACTTGGGGAGTCATCGGTGTTTTGTCGCCGCGCCGATTCCGGCGCCCCATGACGCCCACCGACGATGTTGTGCTGATCTATAGGAGTGCTTCCACCCATGACCAATCCCACGACCGAGCGGCGCGGATCCGAGCAGCGCGTCACCAAGCAGCGGCTGGCGGTTGTCGCCGCCCTTGGCCAAGTCGATGACTTCGTGACCGCCCAGGAGCTCCACCGCTGGCTTGTCGACGAGGGTGACAAGGTTTCGCTGGCGACCGTCTACCGCCTGTTGCTGTCCATGGCCGAGGACGGCCAGGTCGACGTGCTGCGCAGCGCCGACGGCGAGTCCATGTACCGCCAGTGCCAGGCCGAGCACCACCACCACCACCTGGTGTGCCGGACCTGCGGCAAGGCCGTCGAGGTCGAGGCACCCGCCGTCGAGCAATGGGCCGCCCGAGTGGCCGCCGAGAACGGCTTCACCGCTCCCACCCACACCGTGGAGATCTACGGGCTGTGCCCCGCCTGCTCCGCGGCCGGGCAATAGCAGGACCCTCCAACGGCAAGACCCGCAAAACGTCTCAAACGCCTCGGGCGGTACCCCATCCAGTGGATGGGGTACCGCCCGAGGTCGTTTCCGGTCCCTACGTGGTCCGGGGACCCGCCTATGCGGCCAACGCCGCCGTCTTGATGTGCCGCACCCTGTCGCGGCGCCAGGCGATCAGCCGGCAGACGACGTAGATGAGGAACGAAATCGTCGTCACGTACGGGCTGATCGGCAGGCTGCCGGCCAGCGCCAGCAGGATGCCGCCCACCACGGACGTCACCGCGAAGAACACCGAAAGGCTGACGGTGAGCACCGGGTTTGCGCTCACGCGCATGGCCGCGGCCGCCGGGGTGATCAGCAGCGAAAGCACCAGCAGCGAACCGACGACCTGGATGGACAGCGCCACGGCCAGGCCGAGCACCAGCATGAAGGCCACCGAAAGCTTGGCGGCGGGAATGCCGCGGGCCGTCGCCACCGCCGGGTCCACGCTGATGAAGGTCAGCGGTCGCCACATGGCGACCAGCGCGACCAGCACCACCACCGAGCAGACGGCCAGCAGGCCCAGCTGCACCTGGTCGACGGCCACGATCTGCCCGGTCAGCAGCCCGAACTTGTTGGCGCTGCGCCCCTCGTAGAGGGCCAGGAACAGGATGCCCAGGCCGAGGCCGAAGGGCATCAGCACGCCGATGATGGAGTTCCGGTCCTTGGCGGCGGCGCCCATCATGCCCAGCACCAGGGCGGCGATGACCGACCCGATCAGCGAACCGAACACCACGTTGGCGCCGATCAGCAGCGCAAAGGCCGCGCCGGCGAAGGACAGCTCGGCGATGCCGTGCACCGCGAAGGCCATGTCGCGGAGCATCACGAAGATGCCGATCATGCCGCCCACCAGCCCCAGCAGGGCGCCGGCGATCAGCGAGTTGGTGACCAGCGGCAGGATTTCGGCGTAGTCCTGGAAGCTGAAGACCGTGTTCCAGATATCTTGCAGATCCATGCGCTCAGACTCCTGCCGTCGGGTGGGTGTGGCTGACATTTTCGGGCATGCCGACCACCACGATGCGGCCGTTGGATTCGAAGACCTCGATCGGGCTTCCGTAGAGGTCCGAGAGGACGTCCGATCGCATGACCTCGGCGGGGGTGCCCACGTGGAAGCGCCCGCCGGCCAGGTACAGCACCCTGTCCACGTACTGCAGGATCGGGTTGATCTCGTGGGTCACGAACACCACGGCGGACCCGCGGTCGCAGGCCTGGCGGTGGATCAGCCCGGAGACCGCCTGCTGGTGGTGCAGGTCCAGCGAGAGCAGGGGCTCGTCACAGAGCAGCAGCCGCGGGTTGTCCGCCAGTGCCTGAGCCGCGCGCAGCCGCTGCTGCTCGCCGCCGGACAGCACCCCGACGGGCCGGTCCGCGTAGGAGGAGGCCCCGACCAGTTCCAGCAGCTCGTCGACGCGCTTGCGGATGGCCCTGCGCTTAATCCTGATGCCCCATTGGTGGCCGTCGATGCCCAGTGCCACCAGGTCGCGGGCGCGCAACGGGGTGTTCTCGGCAAAGGGACGTTGCTGCGGGATGGTTCCCACCAGGCGCGAGCCACGGGTCGCGGGCTTCCCCGCCACCTCGACCGTTCCGCCGGAGAGCTGCTGCAGGCCCAGCAGGGTCCTGAGCATCGTGGTCTTGCCGGAGCCGTTGGGGCCCAGCACGGCCAGGAACTCGCCCGGCGCGATGTCAAGGTTCAGCCCGTCCCAGAGCAGGCGGTTCCCGAAGCTCAGCGAGGCATCGCGCAGCCGGACGACGGGTTCGACCATCGGGTCACTGGTTTGCAAGGGCCACCTCAAGTTGTTGCACGTTTGAATCCATCCAGGAAATGTAGTCCTGCCCCGGGGGCAGGGTTTCGGTCATGCTGATGATCGGAACGCCGGCTGCCTCGGCGATGGAGCGCACCTTGTCCGTCTGCGGTCCCGAGGTCTGGGTGTTCAGCGCCAGCAGCGCGTATTCCCTGTTGACCAGGCCGTCGTTCAGGTGCTTGAGCAGCAGCGGGGAGACGTCGTCGCCGGATTCCATCGCGGCGCTGAAGCCGGAGGGTGTCGCATCCTTCAGCCCGGCCTCGGTGAGCAGGTAGTAGGACACGGGTTCGGTCATCGCGAACGTCTTGCCCGCGGTGGAGGGCCGCAGGGCGTCGATGCGTCCGGCCAGCGAATCCACCCGCGCCTCGAAGGCGCGTGCGCCCGCCTCGAACTCCCCCGCATTCTCGGGCCGGAGGGCTGCGAACTTGTGGGCCAGGCCCTCGGCCAGGGCGCCGACGGTGTGCACGTCGTACCAGACGTGCTCGTTGGGCCCCGAGTGGTCGTGCCCGGCGTGGGATCCCCCGGCGGCTTCGGCATGCTCGGCGTGTTCCGCGCCACCGGCAGGCTCGTCATGGTCGTCGCTGCCCTCGTGTGCTTCGGTCTTTTCGGCGAAGTCGACGGCGTGCAGGATCGCGCCCGGCGGCAGTTCCAGCCCGCCGGCCAGCGATTCCATGAACGGGTCGTAGCCGTCGCCGTTGGCGATGATCACGTCCGCCTTGGAGAGGGCAAGCATGTCCCGGGCCGTGGCCTCGTAGGAGTGCGGGTCCTGCGAGGTCTTGTCGACGATCGCCTTCACCTCGACGTTCTCCCCGCCGACGGCGCGTGCCACGTCCGCGTACACGGAGGTCGAGGCGACCACGTTAAGCACGGAGTCCCCACCGCCGGTCCCGGCTGCGCCTTCGGCCGACGCCGTGGTGGCGCAAGCGGAAAGCAACAGTGCCGAGACGAGGACGGTGAGGACGCTCAGTGGTCTGCGCATGCGGTGTTCGCGGGCCCTTTCGAAGGAAGCTGGAACACCAGACTATCTCAAATGCGAGTCATTCGCATTATTGGGCGCTCCGGTTCTCGCGCCGGATGCCGCGCTTCTGGTTCTGGTCGTCGATTTCGCCGACCAGCTGCTCCAGCACGTCCTCGAGGAACAGGACCCCGAGCGTGTTTCCTGACGGATCCACCACGCGGGCCAGGTGCTCGCCGGCGGCGCGCATCTGCTCCATGGCGTCCTCGATCTCCGCGCCGGGGGCCACCACGCCCATGGTGCGCAGCTGGGCATGGGCAATCGGCTCGCGGTACTGGGAATCGGGCAGGGACATGATGTCCTTCAGGTGCCAGTAGCCGACGAAGTCGTTGCCATCGCTGATCACGATGCGGGAGAACCCGGTGCGGCCCACCGTGCGCTCGAACTGCTCCACGGTCGCCCCGAGCTCCAGGCTCACCACACGGTCGCGATGGATCATGGTGCCCTCGGCCGTGAGGTTGGAGAACTCCAGCGCCTTGGACAGCATCAGCGCGTCTTCCTTCTGCATGGCCCCGGACTTGGCGGAGCTGGCGATGATCGACTGCACCTCCTCTGCGGTGAACGCGGAGGTCACCTCGTTCTTCGGCTCGACCTTCATCAGGCGCAGGAACGCGTTGGCGATCGCGTTCAGCGAAACCACGATCGGGTGCACCAGCTTGGAAAGCAGCAACAACGGGCCGGCCAGGACCAGCACGGCCTTGTCCGCCATCGACACCGAGATATTCTTCGGGACCATTTCGCCGAAGGTCACGTGCAGGAACGTGACGATCAGCAGCGCGATGATGAACGCGATGCTTCCTGCCAGCGCCTCGGGGATGCCCACGAATTCAAGGGGCACCACAAAGAGGTGGTGGATGGCCGGCTCGGCCACGTTGAGGATCAGCAGCGAGCAGACGGTGATGCCCAGCTGGCAGACGGCCAGCATGAGGGACACCGATTCCATGGCGCGCAGCGCTCGGATGGCGTTCTTGTTGCCGGCATCGGCCAGCGGTTCGATCTGGGAACGGCGTGCCGACATGACGGCGAATTCCGCCGCCACGAAGAACGCGTTGCCCAGCAGGAGGATGACAAGCCAGAAGATTCCCGCCCAGTCGCTCATGCGCGGTCCTCCAAGTCCTCGTCGGGGCTGATGGTGACAGCCTCGTCGTCATCGGGGTTGGCACGCGGCGTGAAGTGCAGCTCCGCGACGCGACGCCTGTCCAGCGCGGTGACAACGAAGACGCCGCCTTCCGTGGCGACCTCGTCGCCCACCGACGGGATCCTGCCGAGTTCGGCCATGACAAACCCGCCCACGGTTTCGTAGGCGGCATCCTCGGGGATCTCCACCTCGCCGATCAGTTCATTGACCTGGTCGGGGCGGAACATGCCCGGGATCATCCAGCTTCCGTCCGCGAGCTGGCGCACCTCGGGCAGCGCCGAGTCGTGTTCATCCGCGACTTCGCCGACGATTTCCTCGATCAGGTCCTCCAGGGTGACCATTCCGGCGGTTCCACCGTACTCGTCCAGCACGATGGCCATTTGCAGGTTTGCCGTGCGCAACTGCACCAGCAGGTGGTCAAGGTGCACGGTCTCCGGCACAAAGATCACGGGTGTCTTGTTCTCGCCAACTTCCTTGCCCTCGCGCTTGTCGCGCGGGATGGCGATGATGGTCTTCACGTGGCAGACGCCCTTGATCTCGTCGCTGGACCCGTCGGTGACGGGGAAACGCGAGTAGCCGGTCTCCTTGGCCAGGGCGATGACGTCCTGCACGTGGGCGTCGTGTTCGATGGTGCGCATCTTGGTGCGCGGGGTCATCACGTCGGCCGCCGAACGGTCGGAGAATCGCAGGGTGCGGTCCACGAACAGCGCGGCGTCCTTGTCGAGGGTTCCTAGTTCCGCGGAGCGGCGGACCAGCGAGGCGAGCTCTGCCGGGGAACGGGCGCCGGAGATTTCCTCCTTGGCCTCAAGGCCGAAGAGGTGCAGCACCTTGTTGGAAAACCCGTTGAGCAGCACGATGGCCGGCTTGAAGATCGCCGTGAAGATCAGCTGGGGGCGCGCCACGGCGCGGCCGATGTGGAAGGCCTTGGCGATCGCCAGGTTCTTCGGCACCAATTCACCGATGACCATGGAGAGCAGCGTGGCAAGCACCATGGCGGTGACCAGGCTGACCGGAACCGCCGAGTCCCCCAGGCCCACCGCATGCAGGGGTCCCTGCAGCAGCTGGCCCACGGAGGGTTCCATCACGTAACCGGTCAACAGGGTGGTCATGGTGATGCCGAGCTGGCAGGAGGAGAGTTGCGTGGAGAGCGACTTGAGGCAGCGAAGCAACGCTTCGGCCTTTTTGTCCCCGTCCTTCACGGCCTTTTCGACGGTGGCGGGATCCAGTGCAACAAGGGAAAACTCGACCGCGACGAAGAAGCCCGTGCCAAGGATCAGCAAGAGGCCGACGAGCAGGAGTAACCATTCCATTTAGTGTTTCACCGCCCCGGCGGTGAAGGTGCACTGGCGCATCAGTGATGGCGTGCAGTAGTTCTTATGCTTTGTCTGCGCCGGACTAGAAGGCTCCGATGCTGATGCAGAACTGGGCAAACAATGACGTGTATGGCCGGCACCGCGTGTATTCACGACTGGCCGGCACAGAGAGTGGCTGTCCATTATGGATTCAGTCTAACCGAACCCCGACCTGCATTCGCTCGAACCTCCGCGGAAACTATCCCGGAAAATCCGGCCATCAAAGGTGTCCCGCCCTTGTCCCGCGCGGCGACGGCGCGGGACGGCCCCGGCGGGCCGGGCAGCCCGCGACACGCCGGAGCCGAAGTCCTCGCCATTGGCTCTGCACGGGCCAGGCAACGCACCGGCCACCGTGATCCGGGCATCCGGCAGGCCCGTCACGCCCCTTGCTGACTTGGGGCGGATCCGCGGCGAGGATGCCGCTTCGGGCATCCGGCGGAGATACCCTCCCGCGATCCCGCCGGGGCCGCCTCGGCGCTGGATCCGACCGCTTGGCGCAACTGGCGTGTGATGCCCAACTCAATGATTCCCATCTGCGGGTCAATAGTCACTAGACTACTTAGCAGGTCTAGAACTATGCCCTCGTGATGGTTGTGTCACGGTGGCGCTTGGACAAACGGAAATCAGGGAAGAGGCGTAATACCGTGCCAGATCAATCGCACCACCGACTCACCGAAGAGTTCGGCGGGAACGAATGGCTAGTCGATGAGCTGTATCAGCAGTTCCTCAAGGACAAGAACTCGGTAGACAAGAAATGGTGGGACATCTTTGCGTCCCTCAATTCGGATCAGGCAAGTGCCTCCGACGCCCCGGCCCCTGCGGCCCCGGCCGCCGCGCCAGCGCCTGCTACCAGTGCACCGACCGGAACGCCGCGTGCGGCTACCCAGGCCCGCGTCGTTGATGTCACCGGATCGACTGCAGCATCTTCCGCCGAGTCCTCCGCGGCCACCGGCGCAGCTGCGGCCGCGCCGCGCGTGCCGGCGGATCCGGCCCCGGTCACCAAGGCACAGCCGATCCCGGCCCAGCTGCCGAAGACCGCGGTTCCCGCGGCAACCGGCGAGGAAAAGCGCACCCCGCTGCGCGGACCGGCCAAGGCGATCGTCACCAACATGGAGCAGAGCCTGACCGTTCCGACGGCGACCACCGTGCGCGCCGTGCCGGCCAAGCTGCTCATCGACAACCGCGTGGTCATCAACAACCACCTCAAGCGCGCCCGCGGCGGCAAGATCTCCTTCACCCACATCATCGGCTTCGCCGTGGTCCGGGCCCTGAAGCTCTTCCCCTCGCAGAACGTCACCTACGCCGAGATCGACGGCAAGCCCGTTGCCATCCAGCCGGGCCACGTGAACTTCGGCATCGCGATCGACATGCCGAAGCCGGACGGCTCGCGCATGCTCGCCGTGCCGAACATCAAGGCCGCCGAGACCCTGAGCTTCAACGAGTTCTGGGACACCTACGAGGGCCTGATCAAGCGCGCACGCGCCAACAAGCTCACCGCGGACGACTACGCGGGCACCACGGTCTCGCTGACCAACCCCGGCGGCATCGGCACCGTCCACTCGGTTCCGCGCCTGTCCAAGGGCCAGGCCACGATCGTCGGCGTCGGCGCACTCGAGTACCCGGCGGCCTTCCGCGGCGCGGCCGATGTCACCGTTGCCAAGCAGGGCGTCGGCAAGGTCATCACGCTGACCTCCACCTACGACCACCGCGTCATCCAGGGTGCGGGCTCGGGCGAGTTCCTCCGCCTGATCGAATCGCTGCTGTTGGGCGAGCAGGGCTTCTACGACGAGATCTTCGAAGCGCTGCGCATCCCCTACGAGCCGGTTCGCTGGGCCGTCGACAACCAGGTCGACATCGAGTTGCAGGTCAACAAGATCGCCCGCATCCAGCAGCTGATCCACTCCTACCGCGTGCGCGGCCACCTGATGGCCGACACCAACCCGCTGGAATACGTCCAGCGCCGCCACCCGGACCTGGACATCCAGACCTACGGCCTGACCCTCTGGGACCTGGACCGCGAATGGGTCACCGGCGGCTTCGGCGGCAAGGACCGCCTGCTGCTGCGCGACATCCTCGGCGTGCTGCGCGATGCCTACTGCCGCACCACCGGCATCGAGTACATGCACATCCAGGATCCGGTGGAACGCAAGTGGTTCCAGGACGAGCTGGAGCACAAGTACTCCAAGCCGACCCGCGAGGAACAGTTCCGCATCCTGGGCAAGCTCAACGCCGCCGAGGCTTTCGAGACCTTCCTGCAGACCAAGTTCGTCGGCCAGAAGCGCTTCTCCCTCGAGGGCGGCGAGTCCCTGATTCCGCTGCTTGACGGCATCATCTCCGACGCCGCCGACGAGGGCATCGACGAGGTCGGCATCGGCATGGCCCACCGCGGCCGCCTGAACGTGCTGACCAACATCGCCGGCAAGACCTACGCACAGGTCTTCCGCGAATTCGAGGGCACCGCCACCCCGGGCTCCGTCCAGGGCTCCGGCGACGTGAAGTACCACCTGGGCACCGAGGGTTCCTACACCTCGGACTCGGGCAACCAGACCCGCGTCTATCTGGCCGCCAACCCCTCGCACCTCGAGGCCGTCGACCCGGTGCTCGAGGGCATCGTGCGCGCCAAGCAGGACAAGTCGGAGTCCAAGGACTTCAACGTGCTTCCGATCCTGGTGCACGGCGACGCGGCCTTCGCGGGCCAGGGCGTCGTCTCCGAGACCCTCGCGTTCTCGCAGCTGCCGGGCTACAAGACCGGCGGCACGATCCACGTGATCGTGAACAACCAGGTCGGCTTCACCACCGCCCCGACCTCCTCGCGCTCCTCGGTGTACGCCACCGACGTCGCCAAGCAGGTCCAGGCACCGGTCTTCCACGTCAACGGCGATGACCCGGAGTCGGTTGTCCGCATCGCGCAGCTGGCCTTCAAGTACCGCCAGCGCTTCAACAAAGACGTCGTCATCGACCTCGTGTGCTACCGCCGACGCGGCCACAACGAGGGCGACGACCCGTCGATGACGCAGCCGATGATGTACAACCTGATCGAGGCCAAGCGCTCCACCCGCAAGCTGTACACAGAGGCCCTCGTCGGCCGCGGCGACATCACGCAGGACGAGGCCGACCAGGCGCTGCGCGACTACCAGGAACGCCTGGAACGCGTGTTCGCCGAGACCCACGCGGCGCAGACCTCGCCGATCCCGGTCATCACCGCCGGAACCTCCGCCGTCAACGACCTGGAACTGCCCGCAGCCCAGCGCGACGACGAGGCCGCACCGCTCACGGAGAACCCGACCCGGATCAGCACCGAGACGCTGGCCCACATCGGTGCCGCGCACGTGGCGATCCCGGCCGACTTCACGGTTCACCCGAAGCTCAAGGTGCTGCTGGAACGCCGCGAGAAGATGAGCCGCGAGGGCGGCATCGACTGGGGCATGGCGGAAATCGCCGCCTTCGGTTCGCTGTCCATGGAAGGCGTGCCGGTTCGACTGGTGGGCCAGGACTCGCGACGCGGCACCTTCGTGCAGCGCCACGCGGTCTTCCACGACCGCCTCAACGGCGACGAGTGGTACCCGCTGCTTAACCTCTCCGAGGACCAGGCACCGCTGTCGATCTACGACTCCCTGCTCAGCGAATACGCGGCACTCGGCTTCGAGTACGGCTACTCGGTGGAACGCCCGGACGCCCTGGTGCTCTGGGAGGCGCAGTTCGGCGACTTCGTCAACGGCGCGCAGACCGTCATCGACGAGTTCATCTCCTCCGCGGAGCAGAAGTGGGGCCAGCGCTCTTCCCTGGTCATGATGCTTCCGCACGGCTACGAGGGACAGGGCCCGGACCACTCCTCCGCCCGCATCGAACGCTTCCTGCAGATGTGTGCCGAGCAGAACATGGTCGTGGCCCAGCCGTCCACCGGCGCAAACCACTTCCACCTGTTGCGTCGCCAGGCCTACGCCCGTCCGCGCAAGCCGTTGGTCATCTTCACCCCGAAGCAGCTGTTGCGCCTGAAGGCCGCGGCTTCCTCGGTGGAGGACTTCACCACCGGCACCTTCCAGGAGGTCATCGCGGACACGGCCAACCTGAACCCGGCCGACGTCGATCGCGTGCTGCTGGTTTCCGGCCGCCTGTACTACGACCTGGCCGCCGCGCGCACCAAGGCCGAGGACACCAAGACGGCGATCATCCGCGTCGAGCAGCTATACCCGCTGCCCGCCGAGGCTATCGCCGCCGAGCTGGCCAAGTACCCGAACGCCGAGGTCGTCTGGGCGCAGGACGAACCTGCGAACCAGGGCCCGTGGCCGTTCGTCGGGCTGAACCTGCCGGGCGAGCTGAACAAGCACATCCGTCTGGTCTCCCGCAAGGCCTCCGCCGCCACCTCGACCGGCACGCACAAGCGCCACGAAGTGGAGCAGGCCCAGCTGATCACCAAGGCCTTCGCGCGCTAGATCACGCGATGGCACTGGTGAAACAGTGAATTGACAACGCCTCAGGGGCGGGACGCGACAGTGTCCCGCCCCTGAGGCGCTTAATCGACTGCTAGTGTTGGTGCGTACGCGCCCCAGAAAGGTCTTTCGTGGAATACCGCACTATCCGACTCACCGCCATTGGCGACGAACTCCTGGCCGGCCATGGGGATCCCCGGGCCCTGGGCTGGTACGGGCGCGTATTGGCACGAACCACCAGCAACGAGGTGCGCATCGAGAGCTACACGCTCGCGGCACCCGGCGAGGGGTCCGAGGCGTTGAGCACCCGCTGGTTCGACGAGGCGTCGCGCCGCTTCGGCGAGAACGTCGACAACCGGCTGGTCGTCGCGCTCTCCGACCGCGACCTTGACCTGGGCCTTTCCACGGCGCGCAGCCGGTTGAACCTGGCGAACATCCTTGACTCGGCGTCCCAGATGAGTATCAAGGCGCTCGTCGTGGGCCCCGCCCCGGGCCTGGATCCCGAACGCAACCACCGACTGGCCGAGCTCTCCCACGTCTACGGGGACGTGGCCACGCGCCGGCGCCACCACTACGTGGACACCTTCACTCCCCTGCAGAACCACGCCCAGTGGCGCAGCGACCTCAACGCCAACGGCGGGCTGCCCGGCCAGGCTGGCTACGGGCTGATGGCGTGGCTGGTGCTGCACCGCGGCTGGTACTCCTGGCTGGGGCTTCCGGAGCCCGCGGCCGGCTGACGACCGTCGGCGCGCTTCGCGACGCCGCCGCGCACCGTGTCGCGGCCCACTTTGTCGATCGGGGCAGGTGTGTGAAAGACTGGCAAAAGTCCAAACATGGCCCAGATCACACAAGGGAGTCAGCAGATGAGCAAGCGTTCACGTAAGCGCAAGGACCGCAAGCGCGGCGGAGCCAACCACGGCAAGCGTCCAAACAGCTAATTCGCCGCTCGCCGCCCGCACCGCCGGGTGGCGTGAAGCAAAAAGTTGGTCCCCCTACTCCGGAGTTCCGGAGTAGGGGGACCAACTTTTTTGTGCCTGCGGCGAGGGCCGTCCGTGCTTGATGCGCCGGCTGTGGACCTAGCCGTGCCCGATTTCGACGCGGATCTCGCTGATCCGGGAAATGATCTTCGACTTCAATGTCTCAGGCGCGATTTCCTGGCAGCTGCGGCGCACCACCGAACGGATGATGCACTCCAGGTCGTATTCCTCGGCACATTCGGTGCAGTGTTCCAGGTGGGCCTTGACCTCCGAGAGGTCCTGCAGCGACAAGGCGCCATCGAGGTACTCGTAGAGGCGAACGATGCGCTTGTCGTCGCAATCGCCCAGTGAATAGCAGTCGCCCATTACTTCTTCTCCGCTCCGGGCTTGGCCGCCCCTTGGGTCTTTGGTGGCTGGCCGCCGCCACGCTCGTGGGCGTAGTCGGCCAGCAATTCTCGCAATTGTTTACGTCCGCGGTGCAACCGTGACATCACGGTGCCGATCGGCACACCGAGGATTTCCGCCGCCTCCTTGTAGGGGAAGCCCTCCACGTCGACGAAGTACACTGCCAGCCGGAATTCCTCCGCGATGGCCTGCAACGCGTTCTTCACGTCGGAATCCGGGAGGTGGTCAAGCGCCTCGACCTCGGCCGAGCGCAGCCCCGTGGGGGTGTGTTCGGCGGCCTGTGCCATCTGCCAGTCCTCGACGGTGTCGGTGCTGGTGCGCAGCGGTTCGCGCTGCCGCTTGCGGTACAGGTTGATGTACGTGTTGGTCAGGATCCGGTACAGCCAGGCCTTCAGGTTGGTCCCGGGCTTGTACTGGTGGAACGCCGAATACGCCTTGGTGTAGGCCTCCTGGACCAGGTCCTCCGCGTCGGAGGGGTTCCGTGCCATGCGCATGGCGGCCGAATACAGCTGGTCGACATATTGCAGGGCATCGCGTTCGAAGCGCTCGCGGCGCTGTGCTTCGGTCTCATTGGCTGCCGGTACGGTGTCGGTGCCCTGGATATCTTCGGTCATCACGGCCCAGTCTACGCGTAGCGGCGCCACTGCAGCACTCGGGGCAGCGGCCTCTAGCACAACCATATGTTCCTCCACCTGTTGGCAACCATAGACGCCGGTAGGTCGCATTCTGCCCCCGCGCCCCAACGGCGTGGCACGCGTGGACAGACACAACATCCGGTATAGGGGTAACACCGGGCGGCCCCGCGCTATTCCGGCCCGTGCAGGTTCACACCGCCCATCCGCCTCCAGCTCCCCCGGCGCACCGCGCGAACGGCTAGGATTGAGGGCAGGCACTGCGCCCGGGCCACGGCTCAGGTTCCGCGGCACGCCCGCGTTTTACCCCGCGGTCTTCCACCGCACACCCGATCCCCCTGGCCGGGGCCCGTCCCGGCCACACGTTCACCACCGGAGGCAGCCGATGAGCATGCAGAACACCGTTGATCAGTTATGGGACGCCCCGCACCCGGGCACGCCAGTGAACGGCACGGTTGTCGTGCCCGCATCCAAGTCGCTGACCAACCGTTATCTGCTGCTCGCGGCCCTCGCCGACGGCACCTCGCGGATCCGCAACGCCCTGGCCTCCCGCGACTCCGACCTGATGATCGCGGCGCTGCGCGCGATCGGCGCGGACATCGAGGTCCTGCCGCAGGCCGACGGCACGATCGACCTGCTGGTCACCCCGCTGGCCCCGGCCGGCGAAACGGCCGGCGCCGGCTCCGCGCCGGAGAACGTCGCCATCGACTGCGGGTTGGCCGGAACCGTGATGCGCTTCGTGCCGCCGCTGGCGGCCCTGGTGCGCGGGGAGTTCTCCTTCGACGGGGATCCCCACGCACGGCTGCGCCCCATGGCGCCCATCGTTGCCGCCCTGAAGGACCTGGGCGTGCAGGTGGCCGAACACGGCGCGGACGGCATGCTGCCGTTCACGGTCACCGGCACCGGGGCCCTGGCCGGCGGGAGCATCGTGGTCGACGGGACCAGCTCCTCCCAGTTCATCAGCGCGCTGCTGCTGATCGGCGCCCGCACGACGAACGGGCTGGAAATCACCGCCGCCCCCGGCCCGATCGCCAGCCCGGACCACATCGAAATGACGGTGCAGACCCTCGGCGAGCTCGGCGTCACTGTCACCCGGCCCGACGCGCGCAGCTGGAAGGTCGAACCCGGGGCCATCGGCGCCTTCGACAGGGTCATGGAGCCGGACCTCTCCAACGCCGGCCCGTTCCTGGCCGCCGCCCTGGTCACCGCCGGCACCGTCCGCATCCCGCACTGGCCGGCCGCCACCACGCAGGTCGGCGACCGCTGGCGCGAGATCCTCGGCGCCATGGGCGCCAAGGTCCGCCACCTGGCCGACGGCACGCTGGAGGTCACCGGACCCGCGGAGATCAGCGGCATCGACTTCGCCGACGCCTCCGAGCTCGCCCCCACGCTGGCCGCGCTCTGCGCCCTGGCCACCGGCCCCTCGCGGCTGACCGGCATCGCGCACCTGCGCGGGCACGAGACCGACCGGCTGGCGGCGCTGGCCACCGAGATCAACAACCTCGGCGGCAAGGTCACCGAGCTCGAGGACGGGCTGCTGATCGAACCGGCCCAACTGCACGGCGGGGACTTCGGCACCTACGCCGACCACCGCATGGCGACCGCCGGCGCCATCATCGGCCTGGCCGTGCCGGGCGTGCGCGTGGTCGACATCGCCACCACCGCCAAGACCATGCCCGACTTCCCCGCACTCTGGATGACGCTGGCCACCAGCGGAAAGGCCGCACACTAAGCACATGGCACGCAACACTGAGGACTGGGAAGACTTCACGGTCCGCACCCGCCCGAACAAGAAGGGCACCCGCCCGCGCACCAAGGACCGCCCCGCGTACGAGGAGGCGGTGATCGGCCGCATCATCACCGTGGACCGCGGGCGCTACACCGCGATCCTGGACGAGGACACCCCGGACGAGCGCATCGTGATCGCAGCCCGCGCCCGCGAGCTGCGCCGCAACCCCGTGGTGCCCGGCGACTTCGTCGCCCTGGTCGGCGACACCACCGGCGAGCCGGACACGCTCGCCCGGCTGGTGCGCATCGAGGAACGCTCGACGCTGCTGCGCCGCAGCGCCGACGACACCGACCCGGTGGAGCGCGTGGTCGTCGCCAACGTCGACCAGCTGGTCATCGTGGTCGCCGCGGCCAACCCGGAGCCGCGCACCGGATTCATCGACCGCGCCGTGGTCGCCGCGTTCGACGCCGGCATCCGCCCACTGCTCTGCGTGACCAAGGCCGACGTCCGCGACCCGGAGCCGTTCCTGGAGAACTACCGGCACCTGGACATCGACATCGTCATCTCCCGCACCACCGCGCAGGACGCCACCGGCATCGACGCGCGAAGCGCCGACGGGCTCTCCGCGCGCCTGGCCGGCACCCCCGTGGAGATGCTGCGCGAGCACCTCGCCGGCAAGGTCTCGGTGGTCATCGGGCACTCGGGCGTGGGCAAGTCGACGCTCGTGAACGCGCTCACCGGCGCCGAGCGCGCCACCGGCAACGTCAACGCCGTCACCGGCCGCGGCCGCCACACCTCGTCGTCCGCTCTTGCTTTGCGCGTGGACGACGCCCCGGAGGGCACCTGGATCATCGACACCCCCGGCATCCGCTCCTTCGGGCTGGCGCTGGTGGACCCGGAGAACATCCTCAAGGCGTTCGACGACCTGGAGCCGATCGCCGCGGACTGCGAACGCGGCTGCACGCACAAGGCCTCCGAGCCGCACTGCGCGCTCGATGCCTGGGTCGCCTCCGGCGAGGCGGGACCCATCGGCACCGCCCGGCTCGATTCCTTCCGCCGCCTGCTCGGCCAGGACGAGACCACCGAGGCCAAGGAGCTGGGCTCCTTCTAGCCGGCCCGGCATCCTACCGGGCCCGACGCGGACCTGACACGGATCGGCCGCCGCGGGCCCGG
This sequence comes from Paeniglutamicibacter sp. NPDC012692, assembly GCF_042901625.1. Classification (NCBI taxonomy): domain Bacteria; kingdom Bacillati; phylum Actinomycetota; class Actinomycetes; order Micrococcales; family Micrococcaceae; genus Paeniglutamicibacter; species Paeniglutamicibacter sp. NPDC012692. Next base: position 124,374 of record NZ_JBIBDE010000005.1, on the reverse strand, counting down.
GTGGGATAGGTTTAACAGCATGAACTCCGATGTGATGACGTACAACGACGACCTGCGCCTGGCCCACGTGATTGCGGACTCGGTCGACTCGTTGACCCTCTCCCGCTTCAAGGCCGTGGACCTGGTGGTGGAGACCAAGCCGGACCTCACCCCGGTCTCCGACGCGGACAAGGCCGCCGAGGAAGCAATCCGCTCGCACCTGGCCCGCGCGCGGCCGCGCGACGCCGTCACCGGCGAGGAATTCGGCACCACCGGCAAGTCCAACCGCCACTGGGTGATCGACCCGATCGACGGCACCAAGAACTTCGTGCGCGGCGTCCCGGTCTGGGCCACGCTGATCGCACTCATCGAGGACGGGGAGCCGGTCGTCGGGCTGGTTTCCGCCCCGGCGCTGGGCCGCCGCTGGTGGGCCGCGAAGAACATGGGAGCCTACACCGGCAAGTCGATGGCGGCCGCCCACAGGCTGCAGGTCTCCTCGGTCTCCAGGCTGGAGGACGCCTCGCTGTCCTACTCCTCGCTCTCGGGCTGGAAGGAGCGCGGGCAGCGGGAGAACTTCATCGAGCTGACCGACGCGCTCTGGCGCACCCGCGCCTACGGGGACTTCTGGTCCTACTGCATGGTCGCCGAGGGCGCCGTGGACCTGGCCGCCGAGCCCGAGCTGAACCTCTACGACATGGCCGCCCTGGTGCCGATCGTGCGCGAGGCCGGCGGGCGCTTCACCTCGGTGGAGGGCGTCGAGGGCTGCGACGGCGGCAACGCGGTCGCCAGCAACGGCCTGCTGCACGATGCGGCGCTGGAAATCCTGAACGCCGGCCGCTGATGCCGCTCCCGCACCCCCTGCCGCTGACCGCCAGCGAGGAAAACTACCTCAAGGCGCTGCATGCGCTCACCGAGTGGGAAAACGACCCCGTGACCACCGGGAACATCGCCGCGCAGCTGGGCGTCGCGCCCGCCTCGGCGACCTCCATGGTGGCCAAGCTCGCCGGCAAGGAGCTGGTGGTCCACCCGCGCTACGGCGCCATCGAGTTCACCCCCGCCGGGCGCCTTGCCGCGCTCTCGGTGGTGCGCCGGCACCGGCTCATCGAGACGTTCCTGCTCAACGAGCTCGGCTACTCCTGGGACGAGGTGCACAACGAGGCCGAACAGCTCGAGCACACGGTCTCGGACCGCTTCATCGAGGCACTCGCGGCGCGGCTCGGCCACCCGGCCGCGGACCCGCACGGGGACCCCATCCCGGGGCCCGACGGCACCGTGGTGATGCCGCCGGCCATCCGGCTTGACCGCTACCTCCATCCCGATGCCGGCGAAGTCACCGCAGCCGGCCCCGGGGCGCCCACGTGGGCGATCGTGAGCCGGATCAGCGACGAGGACCCCGCGTGGTTGCGCCGCTGCACCGAGCTCGGCATCGCCCCCGGCGCCGTGATCGAGCTGCCGCATCCGGAACTCAGCGACATCGACGCCACCATGTTGTGGGTCCTGCCGGCCGAGTAGCGCTCGTGGGCCGCTGGCCCCACAAGTCGTGGCGGCCCCGCGGTAATTTCCAGCGCGAATTTCTAGCGCGCGGCGCGGCGCCCGGAGCCCTTCGACTTCCGACGGCGCTTCGCGGCCGCGGCATTTCCGACGGAATCCTGGCCGCGCGCCAGCAGCGTCAGCACGATGCTGACTGCCGTGAGCGCGCCCATGGCGATCGCCAGCGCCGGATGCCCGGCAACCACCAGCAGCACGGTCCCCGCAGCGAAGAGCGCGTGGCTCAGCAACGCATGCGGCACGGGGGAAACCCTGAAGCGCGCCTTCGGGGACATGAACAGGCCCCAGAAGACCATCAGCGGGATCACCGTGACCAGCACGGCGACCACCGGAGCCAGCGACAGCGCACCCAGGGCCCACAGCGCGCCGGCGCCGAGCAACGCGACCTCCAGCACAAACGAGACGCCCATCAGTGCCGCGACCGCCACGGCGTGCACGTCGGCCTTCGCCCGGGCCTCGGCCGGGGCAGCCACCCGCACGTCAGCAACCTCAGGGACTTCGGTCGCCGCCGGAGTCGCCGCCGGAGCCGCCGCCGAAGCCGCCGCCGGGGCCTTCGCGCCGGCCGGCTCGGCAGCCTCGACAGCCTCGACAGGCGCCGCCGCTACCGCAGGTTCGTCGGAGGGCGCCGGCTCGCCGGTCGAGACGGTGTCCCGTCCGGTTGCAACGTCTTCGGCCGTCGGCATGAACGCGTCCGGCGCAGACCGTCCGACGGGTTCCGCTGCGGCCGGTTCGTCGGCTTCGGTGACAAGGGGAACATCGGTCAGTTCGGCGGCGGCGGGAACGCGACCTACCGACATCCCGAGCTGCTTACCGTCCCCGGTGACCGACGACTGCTCCGGCACGGAAGCCGCGGCCCGATCCGCCACCAGCTCCGCCTGCCGTGGCGCATCACTGTTGTCCCGCACCGCGGGAGCAGGCTTCGCGCCCTGAACACCCTTGTCTCCCGGAACGGCGTCGTCTCCGTGAACATCATTGGCCCCGGGAACGGAGTGGCCCGGCAGTGCGACCTTCGTGGGAGCGGGTTGCACAGGCACGACGACGGTTTCCGGCGCAGCGGCTCTCGGGGCGGGCGTCTTCGCCGGTGCCGGTTTTCCTGGCTTCGCCTCCGACGTGGTGCCCTGCGGCTTGCCCGCAACGGGTCGCGGTGCGGCCGGTCCGACCGTCGATTCGCGGCCGATGCCCGCCTTGACCGTCGGCAGGACACGGTGCGGCTTCATCATGGCCGGCGTGGGCCTCACGACCGACGTCGCGAGCCCGCCTGCGGCGAGATCCGACTGGGAACCTGCACCCTTGCCGGCACCCGGCGCGGCGGCAATCCCGGCACCCGGCTTCGGGCCGACGGCAGGCTTGGGCGCCTCCCCGGATCCGGTCTTCACAACGCGCATGACCGTTTCCACCGGCTTGCCCGGCTTCGAAGCGACCTTCGGCCCGGGCTTCGGCGCCGGCTTTGCCTGTATCTGTGTCTGTGCGTGTGTCTGTGTCTTGGCAGCTTGCTGCGGCCCCGGTTTCGGGACTGTCATTTTCTCCGTGGCAGGGCGTGCAACATCGCCTCGGGCACCTGCGACACCGGAATTCTCCGCTGGTTTCCCGTTACTGGACGCTGGTTGCTTCTGCATGTGGTCTAACCTCACCAAAACTCGTCATTGCCCGGCCTTCGCCAAGCTCAACACTTACACCTCAAGTCTATGTCGACGCTCCCCGCGCCCCCAACGAGCCACCCGCCGTCCGGCCCCGACAGCCCGCCGGGGACGCGTTTTCCACATCGCGCAGCCAACCGCTTTCGGCACACACCGCGCTGGGCCCATGATCGTGGCATGAACACCGAGCAGTTCATCGATCATCTGGCCGAGGAGCGCGGAGAATCCGCGTCACCCGCCAGGCCCGGGCATGCAGGGGCGAGGTCCGACCGGGTGCGCGCCCTGCTCGCCGCGGAAGAGCTCTTCGTTGGCCTTGCCACGGACATCGCGGCCGACCACGGCTCCCCGACCATCGCCGCGTTGTTGGGCATGATCACCGAACGGGCCCACCGGCGCGTCGGATTCACCCAGATCCTTGCCGCGGACGCGGCACGTGCCGCCCTTGCCCATGAGCTGCCCGCCGGCACACTGAACCAGCTGCGCGGCATCGTCAGCGACCCGAGGGGTTTCCTCGCGGGCACGGAGGCATTGCCGGAGGACCCCCGCACGGTTCCCTCCGGCAGGCCACCGCACAAGGACACCCCCGAATTCCTTCAAAAAACCCTGGGCATCAACTTCTTCGAGGCCCGGGACCGCGTCCGGGCGGCCGACGCCCTGCTGCCGCACACCGACATCAACGGGATCCGTGAGCCCGCCCGATACCCCGGGATCGCCGGCGCACTCGGCAACGGCCGGCTCGGTGTGCGCGAGGCAATGCGGGCGGCCAAGAAACTCGACAGGCTGCGCCCCGCGATCACCCGGCAACCCCATGCAGCGCGCCTCGCCGCGGAGGTCGAGGCGCAAATCCTCGACTCGATGCTCACGCAGAACGAACAAAGCACCAACACGCTCGTCGACGCCATCGAACAAAAGCTGACGCAGACCCGCGAAGCCGAGCCCGGCAACGAGGAAATCCAAGCCAAGACCGGCATCTTCCTCACCCGGCGCACCACGCATTTCACCTACCTGAGCATCTGCGTACGCAATGCAGACGCGGAGCTGTTCTTCTCGCATTTTGCTCTGTCGGACAACCCACGCACCAACGCGGGCAATCGCAGGGCACTGGCCGACGACGCCTCCCGCAACGCCGTCCCGCGCTCCCCCGCGCCCGCTGGCAACGACGGCCCGGCAGGGTCCGCCGATGGGGCCGAGACAGGCTTGACTGCCACACGGGACCAGGCACCACGGATTCCCGAATGGGCGGTCGCGCCCGGCACTCCGATCGAAGAGCGTCCGGTGACCGCCTACACGGACCTTGGCAGGGTCATTGCCCACAGTGGGCACCAATCCAACGATGCCGTACCCGGTATCGCCCCGCCCGGCGATCCGAACCGCGGCAACGGCGAACCCTTTCCTGGCTGGCTCAACAGCACCGACCCGGGTGCGGACGGACTCACCCCGCCCATGCGGCACCTTCAAACGCTGCTCAACATCATGAGGTCGGCCGGCGGCGCCGACTCGCCGGGCAAGACCGGGTTGCCCAGATCCACCATGGTTGTTTACTGCCAGCTCACAACGCTGCTCGGCCTGGCCGAGGACGCGGGCCTGACCCAGCACGGGATTCCCGTTTCGCCGGGCGATCTGCGCCGTACGCTCTGCGAAGCGGAGGTGATCCCCATGGTCCTCAACGGCCAGAGCCAGATCCTGGACCTCGGACGCGCCGAAAGGTACTTCCCCGACTACATGCGCCAAGCCATCCTGGCCCGGGACGGCGGATGCATCGTTCCCGGGTGCACGGTCCCTCCGGAGCACTGCGAGATCCACCACCTCAAACCATGGTCGGAGGGCGGGCTGACCCGTTTGGAAGACGGGGTTCCGCATTGCAGCTCGCATCATCATGCCATCCATGCGGGCCAAGTCAAGGATGTCCACGACGATGACGGCTTGCCTGCAGTGATTCTGGCCGAGTACATCGACCCCGAGCAAAAGCCGCGGCGCAACACCTACTGGGGACAGCAGGCCCAGACCCAGAGACCACTTTTCTGAGTCGGAGCGGCACCGCTGGAGAAACACGCCCTCGATACCGCGAACAATTCGCGCTGCAGGTACCAGCCGGCAACCGTCGTACAGGGCACGGGTCGGGTCCGGCAGAACTAAAGATCTGGATATCGCCGCAAGTTAAACAAATCCGGCTCCGGAATCACGTGGATTCCGGAGCCGGTAATTGTGGAGATGGGGAGAATTGAACTCCCGTCCGATGTGGTGTTGCCAGGTCTTCTCCGGGCGCAGTTTGCAGTGGAATTTCTCTGCTCCAGCCGTCACGCAAACAAGCGGCTGATCCGAGCACAGTTACCTAAATTATGCAGGTCGTTCCGGTAACGCTAACTTCCCGCAGTGGCTATCTAAATGACGCTAGGATCAGGGGCGATAGCATCCCCTGGCTAACGGACTGGTCTGGCTGCTTAGGCAGCGAGAGCGAAGTCAGTGCGCTTTGAGTCGGCACTTATTGTTTTGCAAAGAGCGTTTACGAGATAACTTTGCATCCTCGGCCCGCTTCACATGTCGCGACTCACACCGTCGAAACCGATCATCCCCGTATTTTGTTGTCAACGAACGACTTGCGCCGTTCCAACTCCACGGTTTTATCCGTGGATACCTAGTCTAACGCACAAATGCGTTACGTCTATTCCCGATTTTACTCGCGGTTTCCCCGATTGCGTTCGCGCATGGTGCGCAACGCCTCGCGGTTGTCCTGCTTCTCCCGCAGGCTCTGGCGCTTGTCGTATTCCTTCTTGCCGCGGGCCACCCCGATTTCGATCTTGGCGCGCCCATTCTTGAAGTACAAGCTCAGGGGAACGATCGTCAAACCCGACTCGGAGATCTTTCGTTCGATCTTCGTCAGTTCCTGGCGGTGCAGCAGCAGTTTCCGACGGCGGCGTGCCGCATGGTTAGTCCAGGAACCGTTGAGGTACTCGGGGATGTACACGTTCTCGATGTACAACTCGTCACGGTAGAACTGGCCAAACCCGTCAACAAGCGATGCCTTGCCTTCGCGAAGCGACTTTACCTCGGTGCCGCTGAGCACCATTCCGGCTTCAAAGGTATCGAGGATTTCATAGTCATGCCGGGCCTTGCGATTGCTCGCAATGATCCGTTCCTCCGGGTCTTTCTTAGCCACGTCGGCAGCTCCTCTCCACATAAGGCTTCACAGTTCAGCGAAATTACAGTTTACCGCTAGAGAAGTCCCAATGGGTTCACGGCCGTGCCGTTGACGATGGTCTCGAAGTGCATGTGACAACCGGTGGAGTTGCCCGTGGTGCCGACATAGCCAATGACCTGCCCCTGCTTGACATGCTGCCCGTTTCTGACGTTCAGACTCTGCATGTGGTGGTAGTTCGTTGCGAGGGCCTTGCCTCGAATCACGCCATGGCTGATCGTAACCTTGTTGCCCGAAGTTCCGCCCCATCCGGCGAACCAAACTTCGCCGTCAGCCGCAGCCCGCACCGGCGCACCGCACTGGCCACCGAAACCCCAGTCCACACCTGCATGCACGTAACCGCCACGCCCACCATAATCAATGGTCCCCGCGGGAGTTGGACGCCACCCGAAGCTCGAAGTCTGACGGCCTCCGCTAACGGGCTTGATCAAACCCCAAGAGCTGCGCTCGGCTTCGGGAACTTGGGCCTTGGGCGGAACGTACTGCGGTTTCACATACTTGTTCGGCTTTTTGGCGGCTGCCGCCTCTTTCCTGGCTTTTTCCGCCCGAGCGGCTTCCTCACGTTCCCACTTGGCCTTGGCCTCGGCAATCCGCTGGCGTTCGGCTTCCTCGGCCTTGCGCTTCTTCTCCGCGGCCTCCCGGATAATGCGATCCTGGCGTTCCTTGAGGGCCGCATTGTTCTGGGCCTGGGCGGATTCCTCCGCCTTCAGCTTTTCCTGGATCTGAGGACGCTTGGCCAACAATTCGGCACTCAGCGATTCCGTCTTCGAAATGATTCCATCAAGTTCAAGCTTCTTGGATTCAGCTTCATTGCGCGCGACTTCTTCTCGGGCCAATGCCGCGTCGGCCTGCGCCTTGAAATCGGAAATCTCTTTTTCGACGGCAGCAAGGCGCAATTTAGCGTTCGCGTCCGTTGCCGATTGCTGGCTCAGGGAATCCAGGGCAGCATTCTGGGAACGCATTGCCTGATCCGCCAGGTCCATACCGGTCGCAAGATTGCCTGATGAACTCACGTTGAGCATCAAGGTCAAGTCCGAGGAAACGCCGCCGCGCTTGTAAGCCTGGGTGGCGATCTGGCCGATGACCTTCCTGGTGTCCTCGAGCTTGGCCTTGTCCTCTGCCATTTTCACGTTCAGTTGGTCACGCGTTTCACGCGCAGCCTGGAGCCTGCGCTCAAGATCGGCGACCTCATCGGAAGCACGCTGCACGCGCCCCTGGGCATCAGCCAGTGCCAGGCGGGCACTCGGCAACTGGGCCTGATAGCCCCGAAGCTCCGCATCGGCAGCCTTGATGTCGGCGTCAAGGAACTCCATGTCTTCCGACAGGTCGTCGATGTTCTGCTGGATCTCTACTTTGCGATCGTCGAGCTCATCAGAGTGTGCACCGACCCCGCCAGAGACCAGCAGCGCAGCTGAAATCGCGCCCACTACTCCTGCACGTGCGACCCGAAACCATACTGCTTTGGCCAACATAAGTTTCCTTTGTCCCGGTAGATTCTTAGTGACAAACATGAAAATACGACGCACTAAACCTTCAAGTAGCGCCGCAAGGTTACGATCGACGATACACCAGCCAAAACGACGCCGAGTAGGATCAACGCCGGTGCGACCATGAATACCTCGCCGGTGGAGATGAAAGCCGTATCCGGATATTCCTTGGCAAGCTTGCCGTCAATGAAGAACTTGGCCATGCCCCACAGCACGCCGGATGCCATGAGCGCACCCACCAGGCCGGCGATAACGCCCTCCACCACAAAGGGCAGCTGGATCGAGGCCTTCGACGCGCCAACCAAACGCATGATCCCCGTTTCACGCCGCCGCGTGAACGCGGACAGCCTGATCGTGGTTCCCACCAAAAGCACCGCACAAACGATCATGACGCTGGCAATGCCGATGGCCACGACCGAAGCGATATTGATGATCGAGAAGATTTTTTCAAGAAGGTCGCGCTGATCGATCACGACGTCAACGCCCTTCATGGATGAGAAGAGCTCGTTGATCACGTCATATTTTTCAGGGTCGACCAGGGAGACACGGAATGATTCCGGAAGCTGGTCTGCAGTGACGGTGTCTACGATGGCGGAGTTTTCAAACTGCTGACGGAAGTGCGCCAGTGCTTGTTCCTTGGATTCATGTTCGAAGCTGGCCACGTACGGTTTGACCGCGGCCGATTCGAGCATGGCCTGGATGTCGCTGCGCTGTGCGTCGGTCACTGCACCGTCTGCACAGGTGGCCGACCCGTAGTCTTCGCCGCAGAGGAAGACAGCGACCTGGACCTTGTCGTACCAGTAGCCCTTCATCTGGGTGATCTGCATCTGCAGGAGGGCTGCGGCACCCACGAAGGTCAATGAAACAAACGTGACCAGCACGACGGAAATCACCATGGAAAGGTTGCGACGCAGGCCGTAGCCTACTTCGCCAAGAATAAATCCGAGCCTCATGGCATGTCATCCTCTGTGTCGAACGGGGCGAAGGCTTGGCTGCTGGGTGCGCCCTTGCTCAGCTCGCCGGGTCCGGCAACGCGCAATTCGCGCGTGCCGTCCTGGTTGATCACCGGGATCATCGACGTGTATTCACCGGCCGTCTCGTCACGCAGGATCTTGCCTGCGGAAAGCTCGATCACGCGGCGGCGCATCGAGTTAACGATGCCGTCATCGTGTGTGGCCATCAGGACCGTGGTGCCGTTTTGGTTGATGCGGTCCAGGACATTCATGATGCCGACGCTGGTCGCCGGGTCCAGGTTGCCGGTTGGCTCATCGGCCAACAAGATCGCCGGCTTGTTGGCAATGGCACGTGCAATGGCGACGCGCTGCTGCTCGCCGCCGGAGAGCTCATTCGGCTTGCGCTTTTCCTTGCCCTCGAGGCCCACCATTTTCAGGACCTCGGGTACGTGCTCGCGAATGGAATTCCGGTTCTCGCCGATGACCTGCATGGCAAAGGCAACGTTGTCGAAAACGTTCTTCTGCGGAAGTAGCCGGAAATCCTGGAATACGACGCCGATGCCGCGGCGCAGCTTGGGCACGCGCCAGGAAGGAATGCGCGCCACATTCTGCCCGGCGACGTGGACCGAACCGCTGGTTGCGACAAGTTCCCTCAGCACCAGGCTCAGGAAGGTGGACTTACCGGATCCCGAAGCGCCGACTAGGAACGCAAAGTCGCCACGATCGATCTCGATACTGATGTTGTCCAAACCTGGACGTGACTTCTGGTCGTAGACCATAGTGACGTTTTCGAATCTAATCATCACAGCTCTGCCCGTCGGACCGCCGGCAGAAGGATCCAGGGAACGGGACTTTTGTTTTATAGGGAGATTCAAGGCCAGCCCTTGCACTCTATCGGCACCGCAACGACTGCACGGCGCTCATGGCAGGCGTGTCCCGAAACTGTGAATCTCCTCGCAGGACGCTCCGAACCAAATCATGTCGGCTGTCCGGCCACTTCACGGTCCGCGAAGATCACCCGCGTCGCTACCGCCCCGAACTGCGGCTGAATGCAAAGAAGCCCTCGTCGATACGGATATCAACGAGGGCTTCGCGCAGGAAGGCACGCTCCTCCGGGTGGTGCCTAGGCAACCGGACGGCGCTGGGTTGCACGCCATCGGATGCCGGCATCGATGAAATCGTCGATTTCCCCGTCAAACACGGCTGAGGTGTTGCCGACCTCGTGCTCGGTGCGGAGGTCCTTGACCATTTGGTACGGGTTCAACACGTAGGAGCGCATCTGGTCGCCCCACGACGCCTTCACGTCGCCGGCCATTTCCTTCTTCTGGGCGTCCTGCTCCGCCTTCTTCACCAGCATCAACCGGGACTGCAGCACGCGAAGGGCCGCGGCACGGTTCTGGATCTGCGACTTTTCGTTCTGCATCGACACCACTATGCCCGTGGGGATGTGGGTCATGCGCACCGCGGAGTCGGTGGTATTCACCGACTGGCCGCCGGGGCCGGAGGAACGGAACACATCGACGCGGATCTCGTTTTCCGGGATCTCGATGGAGTCCGTTTGCTCGATCAGCGGGATGACCTCGACCGCGGCGAACGAGGTCTGGCGACGCCCCTGGTTGTCGAAGGGGGAAATGCGCACCAATCGGTGGGTGCCGGCCTCGACGGAAAGGGTGCCGAAGGCATAAGGCGCGTTGACCTCGAAGGTCGCGGACTTCAGCCCTGCTTCTTCGGCATAGGAGGTGTCCATGACGCGGGTCGAGTAGCCGTGCTTCTCGGCCCAGCGCAGGTACATGCGCATGAGCATTTCGGCGAAGTCGGCGGCATCCACGCCGCCGGCGCCGGCGCGGATCGTCACAACGGCCTCGCGCGAATCGAATTCGCCCGACAGCAGGGTGACGACCTCGAGGTCGGCGAGGGCCTTGCGCACCGACTTGAGTTCGTCTTCCGCCTCGCGCAGCGAATCCTCGTCGGCCTCCATCTCGGCGAGCTCGACGAGCACCTCGAGGTCGTCGATGCGGGTGGCAAGGGTGGTCAGCCGCTCGAGTTCGGACTGGCGGTGCGAAAGCTTGGAGGTCACGACCTGGGCGGCGGCCGGGTTGTCCCAGAGATTCGGCACACCGGCCTCCTCGGAGAGCATCTCGATGTCGGCACGAATGCGCGGAACATCGGACACCTCTTCGATCGAGGCGTAGGTGGAGCGCAGTGCGCGGATTTCTGCGGGGAAGTCAGTTGAAGCCATGGTGGTTCCAGCCTACGACATTTGCGGGCCATCTCTTGGCGGACGACGGGTTATTTCCGACCTGCGCGTGTTCGGCTCGCCCCGTGGACGAACTTGGCCGGGGAACGCCGGCTACCTGGAGAGCAGGGTCCGTGCCTTGGATTCCACGGAGATGCCCACGCCGGCGGGCACCACCCAGCCGACGATCGGCGGGTGGACCACCGCCCCGAGCCGCAGCTGCGCCGTCACTCCGTCGCCCTGGACACCGGCCGACACAATGCGCAGATCGACGAAATCAGCGGCGGCGCCGATGTCATCGAGGTACTTTGCCGCGGCCGACCTGACCTCGGCCGGGTCCAGGTGAAGTGTCGCATCGGACTGCCCCGTGGCGTCGAGCTCGAAGTTGTCCGCCGCCGCGGCGACTGCCCCGTCGGCGACCGACAACAGCTTCCGGGCCTGGACGTTGACGGCTGTGGCGGCCAGCACGACGCTGATCGTGAGCAGCGCAAGGGCGATCATGCCGATGATCAGGATGATCGATTGCCCGGCCTCGGCGTCCGCCGTCCCCGGGGTGGGGACGCGGGCGCGGATGCTGCCGTTCCGGCTGCGACCGTGACTGCGGCTCGGGGTGCGGCTGCCGGTGGCGTCGCGGCGGCGGCAACCCGGGCTACCCATACCGGTCCACCCGGTGGGTGGTGCTTGAGCTGATCTGGCCCGTACGCCAGTTCCAGCCCTGCGGCAGCAACGGCAGCACCGTGTCGATCGAGACGCGCACCGTGACGGTGCTGCCCGGCGAGAGGCAAGCCCCGTTGCAGCTGTAGCTGAAGTTCGCCCGGCCCCGGTCGATGCCCATGTTTGCCGCAGCGCGGTCCACCGCATCGGCCACACGGTCGCCGGCCTGGTCCTCGGATTCGGCCGTGACGAAGACCTTGGCCCCGTGGTCGGCCGCCCCCACCGCCGCATAGGTCGCCGACTGGAGCTGCGCGGCCCCGATCACCAGGTAGACCAGCGGCACCATCAGCAGCACCACCAGGAAAATGAACTCGATCACCGCCGATCCGGCTTCGCGGTCGCCTGCCGGTGCCGGTGCCGGTGCCGAGTCGATGGTGCGGGTCCCGGTGTTTGTCCCGGTGCCGGTGCCGAAGCGCTGAAGCTCCGGGGCACGGACGCGCCGCCTACCCATAACGCACCGATTCCCCGTGCACCACGAACTCGCCGAAGCCCTGGATCATGCCGATCAACGGGATTTTGGCCCGCACGGTGATCACCAGCCCCGGACGGCCGCCGATCTCCACGGACTGGGCCTGGACGTCGCCGGCGAATCCGCCGTTCAGCGCACCCGAGATCAGTTCCCGGGTGCGCTGCACCCCGTCGGTGGGACCCCGGTCGGCCAGTGTGCCGTATCGGGCGCCGCTGGCGGCGGCATCCATCAGGGTGTTTCGCACGTGCAGCGCAAGCGCCAGTTGCAGCACCCCGATGAACACGGCGATGAGCAAGGCGCTGACCATGACGAACTCGGCGACCGCGGACCCCCTCTGGCCGTTGCTTCTGCCGTTGATGGTGCCGGTGTCCGAGGCCTCGGCGGTGGCGCGAGGGCACGGGGATCCCGCACTATGGGCGATCATGGGTCGCGCCGGTGGCATGGCGCGGCGCTGTGGCATGGCGCGGCGCTGTGGCATGGCGCGGTACGGTGACATCGCGTGCAACGGGGACATGGTGCGTGGCGCCGCCCTAGCCCAGGCCCGCGACGTTGTCGATCGCCTGGTTGAACAGGTCCTGCAGCCGCGGGCCCGCAATGGCAAGCAACGCGGCAACCAGCAGCGCGCTCATGAGCGTGATCATGACCCAGCCGGGAACCTTGAATGACTTATTTCCGTTAGACTTCTTCATATGGTCAAGGTAGCGGCAATCTACGCCAGAATCTCTAGGGACAAGAAACTTCATACGGAGGACGAGGGAGCCTCTGTTGCCTCCCAAATCAAGGCCTGTCAGGAGTTCATCGCCTCGAAGGGCTGGACTCAGGGCGAGGTCTACCAAGACAACTCCATTAGCGCCACGTCAGGGGCCGAACGACCGGCGTTCGAGCGCCTCCTCACAGATGCTCCCCCGCTTGTCGTTGCGTTCAAGCAAGACCGTCTCAGCCGTGACGTGATGGACACCCTCCGCATCAAGGCCGCTGGGATCACCGGCCACATGTGCGACGGCGGCAAGCTGGACTTCTCATCCTCAGACGCTGGCATGATCACCATGTTCCGATCTGTCATCGATGCCGCCGAGGGCGAGAAGAAGTCGGAACGCCAGAAGCTGGCCAACCAGCGCATCGCCGATTCGGGCCAGTACCGGGGTTCGATCCGTCCGTTCGGCCAAGAGCGCTCCGGGGATTGGGTGCCGGGAGAGGCCGAAGCCGTTGTCGAAGCCGCCGAAAAACTGGTCTCAGGCGAGTGGTCCTTCTATCGGGTCTCCGAAGTGTGGAACCTCCAAGGCCTCAAGACGCCGCAGACTGGTAAGCAAGGCGGCAAGCAGTGGACCAGCGGCACCGTCCGGAACTACTTCACCCGGCCTCGGCTCTATGGAGTTCAGGACTACGAAGGCAAGCTGTATCCCCTCAAGAACTGGAAACCGTTGCTCACCGAAGACCAGTTCAACGCAATTCAGGTGAAGATCGAGAGCCAACGAACAGGCAAGCGGTCCACGAGCATCACACGCCACGACGTTCGGCTCCTGACCGGAATAGTCTCGTGCGCGGAATGCTCGCGAGGGATGAATGCGGGCCAACGTGGTGGCGCTGGCTCGACTCGCTGTTACAAGTGCCCCACCACCAAGCACGTGACGATGGTGGCCGAGCCACTTGAGCGTGCGATCAGCACCCACGCCTTGGAGCTTCTCGGCCAGCACAAGGAAATTCGGACCCAGCAGGAGGGCACCACCCGCCGCCTAGCCGAGATCGAAGGGGAACGACTACGCCTCAACACGGAACACGACGAATGGATTACGGAAGCAGTAGAGGCAGGGCTCAGGCCAAACGTGATCGCAGCCAAGGAAGCCCGCTACGAGAAAAGCATTTCCGAGTTGGACGACGAACGGCTGACCCTGAAACAAGACCAAACGGTCAGCATTTTCGAAGGCTACAACCTCGAAGGTTGGGAGGCCTCCCCCACCGCCATGCGCCGGGATCTACTGACTTCCGTATTCAAGAAGATCGAAATCAGCCGAGGCAAGCAAGGCCAGCGGTTCAACCCGGATGTGATCAGCTACGAGTACACCCCACTGGGCCGGAGGCTCTACGACGATTGGGCAGAGGCCAACACGGTGAATCCGTGGAAGCTCAAAGAAGGGTCCGCATCCTCCCGAGAACCCGTCGAAAGCCGCATCCAGCGGATCAAGGCGAACAAGACCACCCTTGAAGACTGGATCGGCAACGCGCCCCAGCCGAAGGCATAGGCCACGGGAGTCGCCACCGGGTTCGCCCTTGCGCCTCCCCTACACTGCGCCCAAGACCGGAAGTGTCTCGCTCTCTCACGGAAGCGGGGCCTTCTGGGCACCGGGAATAAACCAACGCCCTCTGGTGTTGTACAACGCGGAGCCACACAGACTCCACTCACCCGAACTGCTTGACGAGCCGGGATAGTAACACGCCCTGCACGTGGGTCAAAATTCTGTGGTACAATGGATATACGAGCCGCTCCGATGCGCTTGACCGAATTACTTCTCTCTGACAGAACTTTTCATTCGGTCATCTATTTCCCGGAGACTCCATCCCCCCTCGGTGGCCATTCATGGTTCCTTTTGCCTGACCTTTCAGCGCCCAAAAGACCCGGCCACCATTCTTTTCCTAACTTATAGATCCTGAGGTCTATTTCCGCATCCCTAGAAATGGAGTCCAAAATGCATACCCGTCAGCGCGAACCTCGCGGTGCGATGTCCACCGCCCGCTACCGATTGACCTGTGCTCAACTACGCGTCGAAAGGCTCAAGGCCCGCCTCGCCGAGGACATGAACCTCATTGCGTCGCTCACCGAAACCATCAAGAACCTAGACGAGGACCACTGATGACCACACTCCTACTGGCACTGGCCACGGTGTCCGTCCTACTCGAATTCATTTCCACCCAGCGCCAGCTCAGAACAGCTCGGCACCAAATCCATGAAGTCAACGAATATCTCACGAAAGGAACTGCACGATGACCAACAGCAATGAAGTAACCACCTACCCTTGGGGCAAGATCCCCGGATTCAACAGCCTCGACTACTCAGCCGAGGAGAACATTGCCTACTACCGGATCGATCTAGGCCGACAACCCCAAGGTTGGTCGGAGCTTGATGACCTGATCCGCGAAGCCGCTGGCCCTGATTCACGTTGTGTGGGCATGAGCAACGCCAGGTGGAAGTATCTGCCGGTCGAGGCGTGGGAACGTGTCTACGAGGCACTGGTGGCCGCTGGTGTGGCACACCGAGTCGAAATCAGCATTCCGGAATAGAGGACTAGATAAACGCTTGCGCTTGCGTAATTTGAAGTTCATTGATAGACTCGACCTTCCGAAATTCACCAACAGAAAGAGAAGTGCCCCTGACAGAAACCCTACTGAACCAAAATCACGTAGCGGAAGCCGAAATCGGCTCCCGTTTTTTGCTTAACAAGAAGAATGAAAGAAGGAAACAGTGAACGTAGATATAAAGACCCTAGACAAGCTAGAGGGCGTTGGCTCGGGTGAGCCTATTGCCTCGGCATGGACCACCTACGAATGGCAGGAAGCGTTGGGGCTAAAAGGCAACAAGAGCTTCTGGCGAGAGCTTGAACCGGGCCTAGGACTTTACCGGATTGACAAGGGCAAGCAGCTCGACGGCTGGTGGACGATGGACAATATTATTCGGGTCCTTAACGGCGGCCAGCCGGGGTTTGGCGGTAGCGCTTCGCGGCATTGGAACCGACTGGACCACAAGGTTTTGCAGCAGGCAAAGGCTCTTTTCCGCATGATGGGCCTAGACCACCGCTTGGAACTTTGCGAGAACCCGGACTACTTCCCTGAAGACCACGCCCACAACGAAAAGTTCGACATTCAGGAAACGCTCAAGAGCTAGCAGTATCAAAATCTGAAGTGCAACCCCCTAAGAAGGAAATTTCTCAGATGAGCACCACCGTCGCTATGACATCCACCAAATTCATCGGCCCGCCCCACAGGGGCGGGCCACCGTAACCCAAAGGAGTTTTATTTATGACCAAGCTTTGCCTCACGACCAACTTCACCGGTTCCAGCGAGCCGGACCTACACTTCCTCGTATTGGATCAGTCCGACGCAAAATCTCTCGCTGATCTCGGGTTCAGCGCCCACGCCCTCGGGATGGACGGCAAGCCGATCACCGACTGGACCACCGGGAAGGGCGTGGCCGAACACGAACTGGCCGGGGTTCTCAATGGCCGATCCCACCTGATTCTCCTACTCCCCCGCTACGTCCATGAGAACGCCAAGGTCAAGAAACTGGCCATCGCACTCGGTGATTTCTCCCGCAACGTCGGAGCCACCTTCTACAACCCGCCCATCGAGGCAGGGTCTCCCGTGGCCGATCTGATCGAGCACTACGGCACGAGCTTGTTTGCAACCCTCGCTGCACAGGGCCACCTCAAGGTATCGTCCGACGCTGTCGAGGAAACCACCGGCGGCTTCGCATCCGACGACGACCCGGCCACCGTGCTATTCGGCCTTGTTGCCGACAACTTCACCCTTGCCCGTACCGCTGATCGGGAACGTCTGTTCGTTCTGCCGAACGAGAAGGCCAAGCTCGGAGCACGTGCCTACGAAGTAGGAAGCTCAGAACTCAAGCATTGGATGACCCGCACCTACTTCCAAGCCACCAAGAGAGTTGTGCCCAACGGCGCTGTTGGCTCGGTCGAAGCCACCATCGAAGGCATGTGTTCCGCCTCGAACTACGTCTACAAGCTGGCCAGCCGGACCTTCCAAGACGTATCCGGCGACATCTGGATTGACCTCGGGACCGACAACAACAACGCGGTACTCATCAAGGATGGCGACTGGACCCTCCAGTCATCCCTTCCATACAGCACCGGAACCGCGTTCCTCCGCAACGAGGCAGTCCTGCCGATTGGCACGCCGAACACGGTAAGGCTGACGGACACCCGAACACAGCTCGAAACCCACTTGCTTCCATACGTGAATGCATCCCACGAGGACTGGCCGCTGGTGGTGGCGTGGATGGTCAACCACCTGATCCCGAGCCACGACAGCCCGATCCTGATGCTGCTGGCCACCGCTGGTTCCGGCAAGAGCACCGCGACATCGGCAGTGAAGTTCGCCGTTGAAGGCGGTCTCGAAATGGACCGCGTCAGCACGTTCAAGGACAATGAAGACGATGTCATGGTGGCAATGTCCAAGGCACAGGTCACAATGTTCGACAACGTCTCCAAGGTCTCTGCCGAGCTGTCCGACCGCCTGTGTCAGGTGGTCTACGGGACGACGCACCAGAAGCGAAAGCTCCGCACCGACTCCGAGGTCATCACCCTCAATGTGAAGTCCAGCCTCATCCTGAACGGCATCGAGACCGGGCACCTCCGTGGAGACCTGAAGAGTCGCATGGTTCCAATTAACCTGAACTCCGGTCTGCTCGCCCAGATGGGTGGCCGGGAACTGAAGACCAAGATCGTTGACGCGCACCCAAGCATCTACGGTTCCATGCTGACCCTCGTGGCAAACGTCCTGCCTCTACTGGATCAAGCCCCGGCCTTCGCGTCCGAAGGATCACAGGGACTGCGCATGCAGGATTACGCCCGAGTCCTTTGGGCGCTTGACCACCTCTGGGGAACGAAGGGCCTCAGCACGTACGTCACCGCGCTCAACGGCATGTCTGAGGACTTGCTGGACGATCCGTTCCTTCTGGCAGTTGCTTCCCTCGTGCGCCAACACGGGTCGTACAACTCCGAGGATGGGTCCTACACGGGCTTGATCGGGACCAAGGAGATGCTTACTCGGTACCAAGCTTCAACGATGTCCGAGCGCATACAGGACGCGCTAGGCAACCGGCCAACGATCAACGCACAGGGCATTGGTGGCAAGCTCACCCGAGCTGAGAACGAATGGTCCCGCTTGGGCGTGAAGATCAAGAAGGAGTCGCGCACCACGATTCGTGGCGAACAGCAAGTGACATACTGGTTCCGTATCGACAATCAAGGTCTGATGGATCAGGCAGCACGGGTTTCGGTGGGTGTGTAATGACGACACCTAGCAACGCATACATCTACGTTCCGCTCGCTGGCCCCATCCAGCTCCACGTCAGCAACGGCGGGAAGTGGGTTCGTCCGTGGCTTACCGACAACCTGAACCTTCGAAAGCTGGACAACCAGAAGGTCAACGACGCTCTGTGCTGGAACATCCCACGCGCGAAGCTCCAACGGTTGGTCACGCTGATCAAGGAGACGGCCAGCCACGCTGAGGTTCTCCGTGACCAGAAGCCTTCTAAGCGGAAGTGCGACACGCGATGCACGGGAGCCAAGGGCGTGAATTGCGCCTGTGAATGCAACGGCGAACACCACGCACTCGGTTCCGCGTCGATCCCGATCTATGAAGGTTGGGCACATGTGGGAGAATCGACCCTGATCGAGAACGACAAGCCGCTCATCCGGGTTCTTCTTCGGCTGGAGACCAAGGTCCACGAGACAGCCGCAGAGTGATCCTCAAGATAGTAGGGACCATCCGAAAGGGTGGTCCCTGTTGTTTTGGGTCCCGGTTGCACAGAGCTGTGCATTTTCGGCACAGAGAATTTTTCCTCCGCAACCCCTTTTACAACCCTATCTACCCCTCTACTTCCCTTTATATACAACACTTTTACTACTATTAGTATCTATCTATATCTATCTACTTGCACACTTGCAGAGGACATGGCGGCAACACCCATACGGTCACAGAAGAAGAAACCAGAAAAAATGTTCTTACGGCCCTTTGGTGGAACGGGCCAGACCTCTGCAAGCGCAGGTTGAAGGCTCGAAAGTCGATCTAGGCCCGGAATCTCGGGGTTTTTGGCATGAACCGATGCGCAAGCGCACTGTGCATGTACGGTCGACTCCTCGGAAGCGCCGCCCCTCCCACGCCGACCGGCAGTCGGTAGCCGGCCCGAGAAGAACGGCCAGCAGACCGTCAGTTCCGAGGAAGCCCAAGGAAGGAAACCTGAAGGTCGCAGGTGCCTTCGCACAGAGGCAGCGGGCCTAGCTCGACGTGAAGATCTTCCAAGACGGTCTTTGCTCCAGTCCTTCGACTCCTTCGCGGTCGAAGTAGATGTTCTGGACCGAAGGGCCATGTTCCGTTCCCCAACCTATGGAGTCCTTGACCATTTCCTCTGTCAGTTCATCCCCGAAGGTGCTGATCAAGATCTTCGGTTTCACGGTCTTCCGAGACAGCGCATTCCGCAGTTCAATATTCACAGACTCATCCCGGAAGCTATATCCGACAATCAACCAGTGGTCCGAAGTTGATAGACCATGAGCCATGGCCTTATACGCCAGATCAAATGGGTACTCCTTGACGCGCCGAGGCTTTTCACGCGAATTCGCGAGAACGACAGCCGGGATCATGTTCTTTGAATTGACATCTAGGTCGGTGAAGATGTTATGCGTACGAAGCGCATTGAGGGGAATCTTCACAACTTCCCCCGTGTTCATGTCCTTCCAGAACGTAAGCGATCCGTGGGGATGTACAAGTCTGATCCTCTTGTTGAAAGGGAAATCAAGCGCGTCACGCAATGACCACCCCTCGTACTCGCCTACGACTTTGACCTCTCCAGCCTCATCGTCCGTGAATTTGATTTGTGCTGGCCTTCGCGGGTCTGCTAAGTCGCAGAACGGCAGTCCGAGCATGGCCAAGCACGAAAGAACAAGGCTGTCGTAGTTCAAGTTCGCAAAGGTAATGTCGCCTGAGTATTCATGGCATATCTGCCGAAAGAACGGATGCATGTGGGCCGTTGCGTCCCAGCCTGTAGGTGCCGAGTCAAGGATGGTCTTCAGGATAATTCCCGTGCCCTTCTTCAACAGATCACCCGCAAACCCACGGACTTCAAGCAAGGATGCCTGAAGACTCGTGTTTCCCTCACCAGCCAATCCCGTCAGATCAGCCAAGTCTTCCAACAAAGCCGCCTGACTTTCGAATGCCCCAACCAGTTGCTCGAAGTCTCCCTCATCGAAGGACCCGTCGTCTTCAATCCGGCCAGCGATCTTCGCCAGCGCTTGAAGCACTTGATCTCCGTTGGGCGCGATGGCCGATAGTTCGTTCTTTAGCTTCTCCGTGATGGTTCCCAGCACCAAGTCATTGGAAAAGGCAACGCTCAGCCCATTTCCCGCAACGACGGCAAGATTCCTTACATCAACCAACGCATTCCCCTCAGTATCTATCCGGTCGATCCCAAGCCGTTCTTCCGACCGATTGGCTGACTTCAATCCTGCCATTCCAGCCAGACATATGAGAGACGACGTTGCTGTTAGAAGCGGCCCTAGCATGCGCGTTTCACTAGGGAACACGCATTCGTGGTAATGGAGTCAGGGGCCAGACACATGGCCGTTGAAGAAATTCTTACCCACGTTTTCGGGGTTTCGGCTTCACTAGAAAACTTGGCATGGTGGCCCCCCAACGATTGTGTATGGGTCACAGACTGAACACTGCTCCGCTCCTAGCTGAAAGGAACAGAAAACATTAGCTAGAAACTAGTGGAAGCCGGTGGAGCACATGGGTTGGGTGGCCGTCTATGAAGGTATCGGAAGAAGTCCGAGCCATACAGACTCCGCGTGAGCATCGACGGCGACGAATCCCATTCCGAAGGGAATGCCTACTTGCCTCGCAATCCAAGAATGCGTTGTCCGGTACGCCGGTATGTGCGCTCAATAAAGGATTCCAGAACTGACACAGGTCATCGAAAGGCCTGAACATCAAAAGTGTCGTTTGCCGTAGGTAATATCGAATTAAACGTCCCGACCGCACTACGGAGGGACGAAATCACTGGTATTGGGGGAAGCATGAGCAAAAAGCTTTTATGGATATTGATTTCGGTAGTCGCACTGGTTCTGGTTGCGACAGTGTCTGTTGTTTCGGTGAATGCGGTCAAGGCCAGCAAGATTGAAGCCGAACGGAAAGAAACTGTAAGAGAGGCGCAGCGCATCGCGGACCGAAACAATCTATTCGCGGCAGGCCTGCGTCGGGATACAAAGAGCTTTAGCGAGCTAGACCCTCAACTGATCATCAGAACGGGCAAGTATGCCTGTGAGTCCATGACAAATGGGACGGCACCCAACGAAGTGGCATACACCATGTTCAAAGACGATACCCCGGTCATGATGTCGTCTAAGGATTCGGGGACCATAGTTTCCCGCTCGGTGGAAACGCTTTGCCCGGAACGGGGCCCAGTTTCTGCCAGCGAGATCAATGACTACGTAAGTCAGAGATTATTTAGTGAAAACGAAGCTGAACGAAAAGCTGCCGAAGAGGCCAGCCGCAAGAAAGCCACCAGTAGCGGCTTCTACAAGGACATTTCCTCCCAGATCGCACTCTTTGGCGAGAAGGGCAAGAAGTGGTCAGTGGAATTTGCCGTTGATCAATGCTTCTGGGTGGACGACGCCACATCCGTGGAGAATCGAATCCAAGAGTTCGAGCGTGAGCACAATGCAACCCGGTCGGACGCAATTGGTGCGGTTGCGGTGTCAATCAAGTACGCCTGTCCGGAAAGTTACGACTTCGTGGAGGAATGGCAACTGAACGACATGGGCATCTCGGACTAGGCCGTAGGCATTTAGGCGCTCTTTGGATGTGACAACAGAATAACGCTGGATCAGTTCCAGCAAGGAAGAACCCCTACATCTGTCAGGGGGTTCTTCTCTTTAACAAGAAGCATGAATCAACATACACATACTTACATGGACTGGAGGGCCAATGGCCGAACTAACCAACACTGGCGAGACAGTGCAAACAGGAGAGCGCAACCGTGATGCCAGTTGGCAAAGAGCACGGGCCAAGATCATTGCCGAACAAGAACTGTGCCACCTGTGTGGCGAGGCGGTGGACAAGCAAGCCAAGGCTCCCGATCCAACATCACCGAGCGTTGACCACATCACGCCATGGAGCCAAGGGGGCACTGATGCCATCGAGAATCTTGCTTTGGCTCACCTCGGATGCAACATCAAGCGAGGCAAGAAGCCATTGGATGAGGTCAGGCGCACGCCGTACTCGGAGGACTGGGGCTTGGGCTTCTAGCCTCAAGATCAACGTTTAGGCAACCGCCTCAGGTTGTTATTGCCACCAATTTTAGGGTAGTGGCACCCCTACCCCTCCCCCACGGCGTGGCTCCTACCCAGCGACTGGCAATAAATCTCCCCACGCCATTTTCAGGCCACCTACCAACTTTCAGAAAGGTTCCACCATGCCCAACGCAACAACGGAATCCGTACTTCAGACGGTCCAAAACAACGATTACCGCACTTCCCTCGTGGCACTCCGTGACAAGCTGGCCGCTGACATCGACAGCCCCGAGACCACGGCCCGAGACCGAGCCGGAATCGTCAAGCAACTTCAGTCCGTTCTAGCGGATATCGAGTCCATCCCGGATGCCGAGAAGTTCGCCCACACGCCACTGGACCAGATCCTAGGTGGTAGTGGATGAGCTACGACGTAAACCTAGAAACCCTTATCGGAAGCCGTCAACCAACATACGCATATGAATCTTCGCTAGCCGTAGACTTCACCGATTCAAAACGTGCCGTACAGCTCATGAGAAGCTACGGCCCCACACCGGACCCGTGGCAGGAAGATCTACTCACGGCATGGCTGGCCCGAGGCAAAGACGGCAAGCTTTCCCACAAAGTGGCGGCAACCTCCATCCCCCGCCGAGCCGGAAAGTCATGGCTGATCGAAGCCCGAGTCTTCTTCGGCATTGTCGCACTCGGTGAGTCGGTCATTGTCACCACCCACCACCTGACCACAACCACGGAACTTTTCAACCGGCTCACCTCCTACTTCGAAAATGACCAGTACCCGGAACTTAAGGCAATGGTCAAGGTCATCCGGAGAGCAAACGGCCAACTTGCCATCGAACTCGTGAATGGCGGTAAGGTCCGATTCATTGCCCGTACCAAGTCCGGTGGTCGTGGTATGGCCGCTGACCTATTGATCGTGGATGAGGCACAGCACTACTCCGAGGAATCGTCTTCAGCCCTAATCCCGATCATCTCTTCCGGACCACGTAGCGATTCCCAACAGATCCTTGCCGGTACCCCGGAAGTCTCGGGTGGAGACGCAACCATCTTCAAGGGCGTCCGAACCAAGGCTCTCGCCAGCGAATTGGGCAAGGGCTGTTACCACGAATGGTCCATGGCTGACGGGGATGACACCAACGATCCCCTCGTTTGGGCTAAAGCCAACCCATCCCTAGGAATCCGACTTAGCGTTGACGATGTCGAGGCTGAACTTTCCTCGATGTCCGAAACCAACTTCGCCGTCGAGCGTCTTGGCTCATGGTCAACCAAAGCCCTCGTTGCCGTCATCGACCAGAAGACATGGCTAGGCCTGATCGATCAAGAATCGAAGATCGTTTCCGGGCACGTGTTGGCCGTTGACGTAAACCCCAACCGAACTGACTCAACTATCGCCATTGCCGGTATCCGAGCCGATGGCCTCTACCACGTGGAAATCGTTGCACACCAAACCTCCGGTGTCGGATGGGTCGTTCCCAGCGTCCTGAAAGTCGCAGAGCTGAAGGGCATCAAGTCCGTTGTCATCGACAACGTCGGCCCAGCCGCATCAATTGCCGAGGCCTTGTCCCGAAACAAGTCCTTGAAGGTCGTCACCACCGGCACCCAAGACGTGACCAACGCCTGTGCCCAGTTCTACGACGCGGTCCAAGACGGAACCCTCAGACACATCTCCCAACCAGCGCTCAACATGGCCGTTGCCAACGGTCGAAAGCGCCGGATTCGTGACGCGTGGGGTTGGAACCGCGCCACCGCCACAAGCGACATCACCCCCTTGGTAGCCGCGACCCTCGCTCTTTGGGGCGTAAACACCAGCAAGGTCCGGAAGGCAAAGACCGGGTCCACAACCAACAAACGAAAGCGCATCATTTCATGCTAATAACCAGTACCCCGGATGTCTCAAGCAAGATGTCCGGACCAGAATTCCAAGCGTTCGCCATGATGGTTGAACGCCTCCAGTCCAAGCAACACCGCCATCGAATGAGGCGGCACTACTACGATGGCACCAACGCGCTCAAGGATTTGGGCATCAGCACTCCCCCGAGCCTTCGCAATCTGGATGTCGCTCTCGGCTGGCCAGCCAAGGCCGTTGACTCCCTGTCGAAGAGGGTCAACCTCGAAGGCTTCGTTATCCCCGGACATTCGATTGAAGACTTCGGCGTTGATGAAATCTTCCGGGACAATCGCCTAGCCGTCGAAGCCCCACAGATCCACACATCGGCGTTCATTCACTCCACGAGCTTCCTTGCAACCTTGCGCGGCGATCCGGCTTTTGGGGAACCGGATGTCCTGATCCAGTCCTTCAATGCCACACAGGCAACCGGACTATGGCAACCGTCAACACGTTCCCTAGGTGCCGCACTGTTGGTCCTGAACTCCGACAGCACCGGGCCAACCCGAATGGTTGTCATCTTCCCCCACGTGGTTTACTCCATCTGGAAGACCGGGAGCACTTACGGCTGGGAAGTCTCATCCATCCCCAACACCCTAGGGTTTGTTCCCGTCGAGCCGGTAGCGTTCCAGCCCCGCTTGGACCGTCCGTTCGGCCAGTCCAGAGTTTCCCGAGCCGTGATGTCGTTGACCGATAGCGCCATGCGCACAGTTATTCGAGCGGAAGTCGGAGCCGAGTTCTTCTCAGCCCCTCAGCGATACCTCTTGGGTGCAGATGAAGACATGTTCATGGATGAGAATAACAACCCGACCTCCGGATGGAGCTTCCTCACCAACAGACTTCTGGCGGTCCCGACCAACGAAGAAGGAGAAAAACCAGAGATTGGGCAGTTCAGCCAGATCAGTATGCAACCCCACAGTGACCAGATGAGGATGTGGAGCCAGCTCTTCGCTTCGGAAACCAGTCTTCCAGTCGGCTCCCTCGGAATCGTTCAGGACAACCCCTCCAGCGCCGAAGCAATTCACGCGGTCAAGGAAGATCTCCTGATCCTCGCTGAATCGGCAATGGATGGTTTCTCACCGGCTTGGGTACGCTCCATGCAGACTGCCGTCCAACTCCGGGAAGGACTCGTAACCCTTCCGGCTGAACTCAACAAGCTCTCCGTTCGCTGGCGTGACCCTAGCACCCCGAGCCGAGCACAGGCCACGGATGCCACAATGAAGCTCGTGGCCGCTGGAGTCATCCCGGCAACCTCGGAAATCGCATTGGAAATGGTTGGCCTGAGTCAGACCGACATCGAGCGCATCATATCCGAACGTCAGCGCGAAGCCGCACCAAAGATCCTTGATTCGATCCTCAACCGAACCCCGCAGTCAGATCCCGAACAGGCCGTCAAGGAAACTGCAATCTTGAAGAACAAAGCCGATGCCCTAGGTCTACTTCGAAGGGCAGGGGTGACCGCCGAAGCCGCCGCCAAACAGGTTGGTCTTGAAGGTCTTGAGTTCATCCCCGGAAACCCAATCACGATCAAGGTTCCGGAGGACAACTAATGGCTTTCGAACTGAGTTACACGGAGGTCGAAGCCCAGCGACAGACCACGATGAAGCTGATTGAATCAGCGCTCCAAGAACTGGCGATCATCTGGGATGCCATCCCCGACAAGACAGATGGGGCCATCGTTCGCATGGTTCTTGAAGACGCACTTGGAGACATCATCCAAACCTACGGGCAGGTTGTGGCAACCCATGCCGCACAACAGTTCGATTCCTTGAGGGCCGCGAACAAGGTACCGGGCCGCTTTACGGCACTAGTTGCCAAGACACCGGAACGGGCAAGGGTCAACGCACATATCGGTGCTGTCATCGAACCGATCTTCCGTGGTGCTGGCTCAAATCCTGGCCTTGCCTACAAGCAAGTCCAAGGCCTCGTAGATCGGATGGTGCAGGAACCATTCCGGCGAACCATTGACGAGAATGTTGGCCGCAGTGGTTCACGCGCTCAAGGGTATGCACGGGTTCCGTCCTCCAGCGAGCCATGTGACTTCTGTCTGATGCTGGCTTCCAGAGGTGCCGTCTACGGCCCCAAGTCTGGCAAGTACCGCGCTGACGGGAAGAAATTTCATAGCCTGTGCTACTGCCAATTGATTCCGGTCTTCGATGACAGGACCGAGATTGAAGACTATTCACCGGAGGCTCTCCTTGAGCAGTACAAGGACCGGCAAGCCGAGAAGGCCGAGAAGGTACTTGCCAAGTCTGCCAAGTTGTCAGAAGCATAAATCAACCTACGCATGATGTCGTGGGCACCTAGGCGCTCTCTGTAGATGTAGGAACAACGGTAGTCACTGGCCCAAGTTCCCGTCGAAGAAATCCAACATCTCAAGCGTTGGTCAGGTCCGATCAGTCACCTGTGAAATCACTGAAGATCCACCACGTGCCATTCGGTGAGATCCCCCTTGCAACTTGCTCCCGGTTTTTCCTTCCTTTCGCCGGGGAACGCAGTTCCGAGGGGTTGGCACTTTTTCTACGGTCTCCCGTAGCGGTACCTGACCGTTTCAGGGTCAAGCGCCACACCAAGGCCTAACAATTTTGGGAGCAACACAATGTCAGAAATTCTCGACAACACCGATACCGCACCAGCGGGAGAACCAACCACTGAAGACACGTTCAAGGCACCTACCACACAGGGAGACCTAGACCGAATCATTCAGGCACGCCTAGCCAAGGAACGCGCAAAGTACAGCGATTACGACTCGCTCAAGACCGCCGCCCAGAAGCTGGCCGAGATCGAAGAGTCCAACAAGACCGAACTCGAAAAGGCCATTGCCCGAGCCGAGGCCGCAGAGCAGAAGCTCACAGATTCTGAGTTCAACGCAATGAAGGCACGCGTGGCCGCAAAGTTCCAGCTTGAGGACGAGGACGTTGAACTGTTCCTCACCGGCAGGGACGAGGAATCCCTCACCAAGCAAGCCGAGCGTCTGGCCTCCAAGAAGTCAGTAGAAGCGCCAACCGACACGCATGAATCAACACGAATTGGCTTCGGCATCGACCTCAAGAACCGCGACAGCGAAAAGGTCAACAGCTCCAACGACGAGCTAGCCCGAACCATCTTCGGCGTATAATCCACCAATTTCTATTCTCACAAGGAGAAACCCACATGTCTTTCACCCTTAATGGCAAGTCCATTGAACTTCCAAAGGAGTTCACCGACTCCGTCTTCCTCAAGGCTTCCGAGGAATCCCTCGTTGCACGCCTATCCGGCCAGACACCTCTTACCCTCGCTGGCGCGACCGTGCCGATTTACACCGGTGGCATCTCTGCCGGAATCGTTGCCGAGGGCGCAAACGCTCCTGTTGGTGACGCTGGCGTATCGCTCAAGTACATCAACCCAAAGAAGGTCTCCGTTGTTATCCCGGTCTCCAAGGAAATGGCTTCGGCCAACCCCGGCGATCTGATGGCCCACGTAAAGGCTGACCTTTCAGCCGCTATTGGCCGCGCGCTGGATGACCTGACTCTTCATGCTAAGGACTCCATCTCCGGTGCTCCTGTCGCTGGCTACGTAGCACTGACCGCCACTTCCAACGAGGTTGAGCTTGTGGGTGCCGATTACAAGTCCGCGATCCTCGCTGGCTTCGATCTCGTTGGCGCTGAGTACGACGTAACCGCCGCTGGCTTCGATTCACGCATCAAGGGCAAGATCCTCAACGTCACCAACGAAGTCCAGTTCGGACTCCCGAACCTCACCGGTCAGGAAGTCTATGTTGCTGGTGTACCAGCTCAGTTCGCACGCACCGTTGGCCGCGTCAACAACGTGGATACGAAGGTACGCGGCATCGTTGGCGACTGGTCCAAGGTCCGCTTCGGCTTCGCTTCCGGTATCGAACTGGAAACCTCCGATCAGGCAACCATCACTGACGGTTCCGGTAACAACATCAACCTCTTCCAGAGCGGCATGATCGCACTCAAGGTAACCGCTTCCATCGGTTCGGTTGTCCTAGATGACAAGGCTTTCGCAACCATCGTTGACAAGGCCTAACCATGGCCCTTCTCACCAACTCCAAGGGTGGGACGGTTCGAGCCACGGGTGAATCCCTTCAGGCTCTCAAGGCTAGCGGGTGGGTGGAGGTAGAGGCTCAGGCTTCTACCCCATCCCCCGCTCCCGAGGCCAAGCCAAAGGCCGCTCCACGTACTCGAAAGACCACCAAAACCGCATAGGAGGTTTCCATGGCAATTCTCGAAATCGCACTTGAAGACCTCCAAGCCTTCGACCCGGACATCTCCGAAGCCAAGGCCGCAATCATGGTCAAGGATGCTATCGCACGGGCCAAGCAACTGGCACCTTTTCTGGCATCCGACGATCTGGACCAACCCTCGGCAGATGCCGCATCAGGCGTTATCCGCAGGGCAGTGCTCCGCTGGAACGATGCCGGAACTGGTGCCATCACCCAAGAATCCCAAAGTGCCGGAAACTTCTCACAGTCCAAATCAATCGACAACCGGGAGACCTCCAAGGTTCTATTCTTCCCCTCCGAGGTTGACGAACTCCGAGCACTTGGACCCGTCAAGCCCCGAAAGGGCAAGGCGTTCTCCATTGATATGGCTTCTGAAGCCTATGTCGCCCAGCCGAATCTCTGGGGGTAGCCGTGAAGAACGTTCTTTCCAGCTTCCCGGATTCGTGGAAGGTCACCATCACCGTCCTATCCGGTGGAGGTGATGACAAGTTCGGAAACCCCCTACCGACCACCAGCCGGGAAGTCACCGGATGCCTCCTGTCACCCCGAGCCACTTCGGAATCCAACAACCAATCGGACTACGTCCAAGGCGAGGCCATCCTCTACGCGCCAACCGGAACAGCCTTCCGGTCCACGGACAAGATCCAGACCCCCGAGGGAGCGCCGATCCGAGGCATGTGGGCCGTCAACGGCGATCCCGTCAACTGGCCATTGGGCGTGGAAGTCCAACTACGAAAGGACGGCACATGAGCAAGAGTGATTACCGGATGGACCCCCAAGGTCTGAAGGCTTTGGCCAACACCTCCGGAATGTCCGAGGCAATGGTTCACGCCGCCCAATCTGGCCTCAACATGGCCCGAGCATCAGCACCCCGAAACACCGGCAAATTTGCCGACAGCTTCAGGGTTCGAGCGGAGAAGTTCAAGTCAGGCCGTCGAGGCGAGGAACGCTCCGGGGCAGTCATCGAGAGCACCGTGGATTACGGCGCATACGTTGGCGGCAAGGCTCCTAGGAACTTCATGCACTCGCTCGTGGCGCACGTCGAGGCAGGTGCCAAGTAATGGAATTCCCGGACACCGAGCTTGCCCTGATCGAGCTACTTGAATCCCCCGATGCCGAAGCCGTACTTCGCTTGTCAGCCGACATGGATCAGCGTCTTCCGCTCATCCACATCACGGCGCTACCGAGTACGGCACAGGCCGAACCGTTCCTCCGGACGGACAGAATCCAAGTCGATGTGTACACGAATAGCCGCTCAGGTTCCAAGGATCTTTCCGAGGCAATTAGGGGCCGGCTGATGGGTTCACACCTGACCGACGAGGGTTTCTTGGATGACATTTACCCCGAGATCGAACCCTACGAAACGCCATATACGAGCGATTCCATCAAACTCGTCACGGCCATTTACCGCGTCGAGACCAGACCCAAACGATAATTCTTCCCTTTGAAAGGGGTACCCCCTATGAGCACTTTTGCTGAACTAAAGAACACCGCCGACTCTCCATCACAGGTCCGCAAGATTGTTGAAGCCGTGGCGTTCCTCGCTCCAGCTTCAGCCGATGCCATCGAAACCCTGACCGGCCCAGACGGTTCCATCACGGCACTACCCGCCGCATACAAGCCGGTTGGCCTAATCACCAAGGACGGCTTCTCGTTCTCCGGTGACACGAACGAAGAAGACGTTGAAGCCCTCGGCTATGCCGCTCCGGTACGCTCCGACATCACCAGCGTTTCGCGCGAAGTGAGTTTCACCGCTTACGAGGTCTTCCGACGCGAGCTTCTGGAAGTCGCCTACGGCATGGACCTCAGCGCCGTCACTCAGGGAACCAACGGCGAGATCGCCTTTGACCGCCCAGCCCTTCCACAGAAGACGTACTACCGCCTTCTGGTCATCGGCAAGGACGGCGCTGGCACTTCGGAAATTTTCCGCGCCAAGTTCTTCCCACGCGTTTCCATCTCTTCCATCCCGGAAGAGGCATGGGGCGAAGATGCACTCACCCTTGAGTTCGCTTTCAAGGCGTTCGTTGACGAAGCCGTTGGCACCTCGGAGCGAGAGTTCATTGCCGGTGTTGGCGCAAAGGCCGACAAGCTCGAACTTGGTTTCACCCAGTCCGTCTAATTTGAATCATCAATCAACATTCACGTGTTGGTTGCCAATACCAGTGGTGGCAGGTCTTCATCGGGTTTACCTGCCACCACTTACCCACCAACCCGATCAACGTAAGGAGGCCTCATGGCCAAGACACAGACCCTCGTGAAGGGCGATCACAAGATCACCACGTCACTACCGGCAGAGGCCGTGAAGCTTCGCTCACTCGGATACGCCGACTACGTGGCACCCAAGGCACCGAAGGCAGTCAAGCCCGAGGCCACCGAACCAACAAAAACCCCAGCCAAGAGCTAACTTCCCGAAAGGAAAAACCCGATATGACAAACCTAAAAGTCAACGCAAACCTCTCCGCACTGGATGTCGAATCTGATGTCCAGCCATACCGCATGGCACTCAGCAAGAACAAGATCATCACCTTCCCGAACCCGGCTGACATGCCATGGGATGAAGCCGAGGAATTCATGGCCCAGATCACCAGCCCGGATGTTTCGATCTCCGACGTGTTCAAGGGCTGGCTATCCGAAGAGGACTACCAGAAGCTCATTGACGAAAAGCTCACCATGGCACAGGTCACCAAGCTCGCCCAGAACGTATCCGCTCATTTCGAATCCGTTTTCGGTACAACCCCAAACGCCTAAGGCTGTATGCCTTGCTGGATAAGTTCGGTCCACAACTCCGGGCCGATCTCCAGCAGGTATACGGCGTAGATCTAGCCGTCCTCTTCAAGGCCCGTCGATACGTCCATTTGCTGGCACTCATCGATGGACTCCCCGCCCATAGCCGGTACATGGAGGCGTACCTGAATGACGAGGAAATCGCCACGGCAATCCTCGATTCCGGCCAGTCGGAAGCATCCGGTGACTATCACCCACCGCTCAGTAGCTGGACCCCGGAGCTAGCCATGCTCACGGAAATCAAGGACACGCTAGCGGCCAGCATAGCCACACAGGTTGGTGTCGCTGGAGGCAAGGCCAAGAATCCCAAACCTTCCCCGAGGCCAGTCACGGCCATCGACCGGATCAAGGAACAACGCTCCCGCGAGGCACAGCAACAGATCGTGGATCTCTTCGGCGGCAAGAGACACAGCAACTAAACACACCCATAAGGAGGCCTGTCCACAACGGATGGGCCTCCTTTTTCTTACCCATTTTTAGGAGGTATCAATGAGCAATCCAATGAACGTGGGCTTCGCAACCGTGACGGTCCAACCATCGTTCAAGGGGTTCCAAGCCGCAGTTTCCAAGGAGACAGGTTCCGTCTTCCCCGCCGCTGGCCGAGCCGGTGGAGCTTCGTTCGGCAGGGCCATAGCCGAAGGGTTCAAGGACTCTAGCTCGGATCTGAAGACCGAGGCCAAGAAGCTTGAGGACAGCCTCTTCAAGGCACAAGACGCTTTGAAGAAATCGAAGGCCGCAAACAAAACCGCTACGGATGCCGAGGCAAAAGCCAACGGAGATCTCCGTGTTGCTGAACTCAAGCTTGCAGAGGCACGGGAGAATTCCAACACCAAAGCTTCAGCACTGGCCAAGGCCGAGGAAGACCTAGCCGAGAAACAGCGCAAAGCCGCTGATGCTTCGGCAAAGGCCACTGCCGCACAGAGCGATCTCAAGACCTCATCCGAGAAACTTGTTGCCGCTGAAACGAGCCTCAAGACAGCCACGGACAAGGCAAATCAGGAGTTGGCCCAGTCCCCCGCCGAAGCCGCGAAGGCCAAGAAAGGTCTCAAGGGTCTACGGGACCAGACCGATAACACCAAGGCTGGACTCAGCAAGCTAGGCGACTACATGAAGGGTGCCTTCGTTGGTGCCATTGCCGCTGTCTCATTCGGCGCAATCATCGGCGGGATGAAGGATGTCATCTCCCTTGCCGGTGACTACCAGCAGTCAGTGGGTGCCGTTGACTCCGTCTTCAAGGACCAATCCGGGAAGATGCACGCCAAGGCAGGAACCGCCGCCGTTGACGTAGGTCTCGACAAGAACGCATACAACGAACTCGGTTCCGTACTCGGTTCACAGCTCAAAAACGCCGGAACCCCTATGGACCAGTTGTCCGAAAAGACATCGAACCTGATCACCCTTGGTGCCGACCTCTCCAGTATGTTCGGCGGGACAACCAAGGAAGCAATTGAGGCTGTTTCCAGCGCGCTCAAAGGCGAGATGGACCCCATCGAACGCTACGGAATCACGCTCAACGAATCAGCGCTTCAAGCCGAGGCACTGTCAAAGGGTCTCATCAAGCCGATTGTGGATGCCGACAAGGTGTCTGACGCTTCGATCAAGATGCAGGTTGCCCAGAAGAAGTACAACGAGGTTGTAGCCAAGCACGGCAAAGACTCCATGGAGTCCGCTAAAGCACAGGTCACCTTGAATTCTGCACAACGCGCATTCGACAAGGCCACCGAGGGTAAGATCCCGAAGCTCGAAGGTGAAGCAAAGGCGCTGGCAGTCCAGTCAGCTCTCTATGCACAGAGCGCCGACGCTCAAGGCAACTTCGCCAAGGAGTCAGGCACCCTACAAGGTCAGCAGTCACGGCTAAACGCCGAGGTTGCCAACATGAAGATTGCCGCTGGAACCGCCTTCATCCCGGCCATGACCTCCATTGTGTCGGCCATCCGAACCACAGTTATCCCAGCCCTTCAAAACATGGGCCAGTGGATCAAGGACAACCAATCGTGGCTGAAGCCTCTAGCCGTGACCATCGGTGTAACCGCAGGGGCCTTCCTCCTGTTCTCTGGGGTCTCCGCAATCATCGGAGGGATCACCTCCGCGATTGGACTTCTCAAGGGTGGATTCGCCGCACTGAATGTTGTGATGAAAGCCAACCTGATTGGCATCATCGTCACGGCGGTAATCGGGCTGGTGGCCGGATTCATCTACCTGTGGAACAACGTTGAAGGATTCCGGAACTTCTTCATAGGAGCTTGGGACG
The DNA here is from genome assembly GCF_042901625.1 of Paeniglutamicibacter sp. NPDC012692. Lineage (NCBI taxonomy): Bacteria > Bacillati > Actinomycetota > Actinomycetes > Micrococcales > Micrococcaceae > Paeniglutamicibacter > Paeniglutamicibacter sp. NPDC012692. The sequence continues at coordinate 90,970 of NZ_JBIBDE010000005.1, read as the reverse complement.
GTATCAAGAATGCCGTCATGGGCGCTTGGAACGGGTTCATCAAGCCAGCCTTCGATGCCATCGTTGGCTTCGTTCGGGACACCCTTGTTCCACTCTTCGTCAACTTCTACAACGGAGTCATTCTCCCGGTTTGGTCAGGCATCCAAGGCGCCATTGCCGGAGCCGTAGGCTTCATCACCGACTCGGTCAACAACGTGGTTGGATTCTTCCGAAACGTTGTGGCTCCCGTCTTCGTCTGGCTCTACCAGAACATCATCATGCCGATCTGGACGGCCATCAAGGTTGTCATTGCCGTTGTCGCTACCGCCGTGACCCTCTACGTCATGGGCTGGGTCTGGGTCTTCAAGAACGTCCTTGCCCCGGTCTTCAAGTGGCTTTACGGGAGCGTCATCCTTCCCATCTGGAACGGCATCAAGACAGCCATCTCCGTCGTGATCATGGCCGTGAAGGGTTACATCAACCTATGGGTCTCGCTGTTCAAGAACGTCCTTGCCCCGGTCTTCACTTGGATCTACAACACGATCATCAAGCCGGTGTTCAACGGCATCATGTCCACGATCTCAACGGTATGGACCGCCATCAAGGGCACCTTCCAATCCATCGTGAACTTCATCCGGAACACGCTTTCGCTGGCGTTCACGTGGCTACGAGACACGGTCATCAAACCGGTATGGAACGGCATCAAGACCGCAATCAGCACGGTATGGACCGGGATCAAGACCACGTTCCAGAACATCATCGACTTCATCCGTGGAACCCTGTCAGCGGCCTTCACGTGGCTCCGTGACACGATCATCAAACCGATCTTCAACGGGATCAAGGACACGATTTCCAACGTCTGGAACAACGGCATCAAGCCAATCTTCTCGGCACTCGGAAACTTCATCAAAGACAACGTAGCTCCAGCCTTCAAAAAGGGCGTGGACGCTATCTCCGGCTTCTGGGAAAACCTGAAGAAGATCGCCGCAACACCAATCAATTTCGTCATCGACGAGGTCTACAACAACGGCATCCGAAAGGTCTTCAACGACATTGCCGGGAAGATCGGCCTTGGAGATCTGAAGCTCCCCGAAGGCGTGCCAATCCCGGCGTTCGCCAAGGGTGGCCAGATGAAGAGCGGTTGGAAACTCGTTGGTGAAGAGGGACCGGAGCTAATCAACACGGCTCCGGGTTACGTCTACACCGCCAAGGAAACCAAGCAAATGCTGGCCGGTCAGGCACAGGCTCCACTTGGCTCTCTGCCGATGTTCAACCGGAACGAGAAGTCATCCCCGCTCCCCATCGGTGGCTGGATGGATAACCTCGGATCGTTCGTTGGCGACGTTGGCCGGAACATCGGCAACGCCAAGAACTGGGTTCTAGGCCAACTGGCCGAGGGTGCCAAGGCACTACTCAACCCGGTCAGGAACATCATCACCAACGCTCTCCCGGCCAACGGGTTCCCCGGAGCCGCACGCCAGATCTCGTTGAACGCCATCGACGGAATCTTCGATTGGACCAAGAAGAAGGACCAGTCAGCCCCTGCCGCTGGCGAGTTCGCCGGTTCCTACGACGGCCCCCGAGGATCATTCTTCAGGCCTTCAGCAGGACGCTACACATCCATGTTCGGCCCTCGTGGTGGAGGCTTCCACGCTGGCATCGACATTGCCAACGGTGAAGGTTCCCCGACCTTTGCCGCACTCAACGGCATCGTCAAGCGCGTGGGATGGGGTGGAGGCCTTCCGGGTCGAACCGGCAACGGCATCGTCCTTGATCACGGCAACGGGTTCCAGACCTACTACGGCCACAACCCGACCAACGGCGTGGTGGTCAAGCCCGGACAACAGGTCAAGGCAGGTCAACACATTGGCGCTCAAGGCTCCACGGGCAATGTCACCGGACCCCACCTCCACTTCGAAACGCTACTCAACGGCCGTCCGGTCAACCCGTTGAACTACTTGGGTGGCCGAGTCCGAGGCGGTGGTTCAAGCGCCGGGGCCAAGCTCTACGACAACGGAGGTTGGTTGCCACCGTCATCCGGAATCCAGCAGGTCCAGAACCTGACCCGGAAGCCGGAACCGGTCCTCACCAGTGGGCAGTGGGACTCCATCAGTTCCCTTGCCCTGTCCAAGACCGTGGGTGGCAACACCATCAACGTCACGGTCCCGAACCCCGGAGCAACCGGGCCTCAGATCGCTGATGCCATCTACCACCAAGCACGAGTCCAGAGCCGAGGAGGCCGCTAATGAAAATCAAAATCGGAAACGTCGAAGCCGGTGGCAACACCGGAAAACTCATCATCACCGAATACGCACCCGGAGCAACCGATGTACGCACCAACTACGTGGACCGCCCGAACGGGGATGGCCAGATGGTCGGAAACGACTGGCTCGGCTCCAGCACATGGGCCTTCGACATCTCAACCAACACCAAGAACCTCAAGGAGGCCGCTGATGCAGTGGCCTCCCTTGAAGGGGAATGGAAGAAGCCCGGAACAAGGCTCACGCCGAACGTCCCGGTCCCGCTCTCATACTCCAACGATGACGGCACTAGCTGGTACCGGATCTACGGAAGGCCCGGAAAATTCACCGGCATGGCCCCGAACGTGCTGGCTACCTTGGGCGTGGGTAAGGTCAACGCGGATTTTGTCCAGACCATCCCACTCCACTTCGAGGACACGGAACAGGTCGAGACCATGGCCATTGTTCCCCCGGTCCAAGGTGGCCTGATGGCTCCGCTCATGGAACCGCTGACAACCATCGGGACGGGTTTGGAGCGCGCTGGCTTCGTTGAGAACACCGGCAACGCACCAACCCCCATGACCATCGTCTTCCATGGCCCGATCCAGAATCCGAAGATCCGGTCAGCCAAGGGTTGGGAAGTGGGTTACCGGGGAACGATTGCCGCTGGCGACTACGTCACCATCAATCCCCTACTCGGAACGGTCAAGACCAAGAACGGAACCAACGTGGCAGGAATGCTCACGGTGAAGACAAGGCTCTCCGCTGTGACCCTGCCGGTTGGCAAGTCGGAAATGTTCTATACCGGCACCGACACCACCAACACAGCAACGGCCCAGCTCAAGTGGAGGAACGCCTTCATTTCCATGCAGGCCTGATGAGCTAGCTGGCGCTCTCTATTAGCAGAGATAGCCAACGGAAAGCCCCTGTCTCACGGCAGGGGCTTTCCCATTCCCTCACAAGATTTATACAGAAACACGTGTCAACACGTGGATAACAACTTACGAAAGTAGAACACATGATTGACCAGACCCCATGGTTCGTATCCTCCCCCAACGCACAACACAGCTCCGAAGTCGCACGCGTGATGGCCTATGCCGGAACCGGAGGCAAGGAAGGCATTTCAGCTCCCGGAGATTTGAAGGTCACCGCGCAAAGCGTCCCCAACGGGACCGTCCGTGTTGCTCCGGGTGGAGGCGTGATGCTGTCCCGCTATGCCGGTGGGACATCCCAGAGCTACGTAGGCCGCAACGCAACGACCACCAACGTGGCCATTGCCCCGACCACGTCCGCTGGAAAGCGCTCGGATCTGGTGGTGCTCCGCGTCTTGGACCCAGCGTTCGAAGGCCAACCGCCCAGCGATCCAACCAACTTCGACTACACCCGATTGACCGTCATCCAAGGTGTAGCGGCAAACACCACAGATGCCGCCAAGCTCAACCTCAGCTACCCCGCCATTGCACTGGCACGCATCGACATCCCGGCATCAACCGGAGCCATTACACAGGCCATGATCAAGGACGTTCGACGCGTGGCAAACCCCCGCGAAGAGTCCCACGTCATTGCAAGGCCATCGGTCATGGGCGATCAGGGGCTAACGCTCACCAGCAAATCCGCATACCCGGACGGCGAATGGATGCCGAACTTCGGCGGCGATTCCAACAACGGTGTACACACCTTGCACGTGCCATCGTGGGCAACCCAGTTGGAAATCAGGGCCGAGTGGCTGGGAGTTCGATACAACAACAAGGCTGGCTACGGATACTACTGGGTCACGTTTGGACCCGATGCCACTTCGGCCAACCCCTCCGGAAAGACACAAGCCTTCTCTTGGGATGCCGACGAAAGCGCGAGCATCTACCGCTCCAACTGGATTCTCCACGACCAGAACGGAATCCCGGCCTCGTGGCGCGGAACGGACATCAACTTTGTCCTCCGCGCCAATCGAAGGAACACCAACGCACAGGCCGGAACCGTCTCCCTCGACGGCCTTTCCGGAATCACCCTGTCAGTCCGGTTCCTCGAAACCTCGGATGACTAACAACCAAACACCAAACCCGACAAGGGCCGCTGACCGTCAAAAGTCAGCGGCCCACCCTATTTAAAGGAGAACACCCATGACATGGCGGTATATCGCCCAGTCCGTTCCCAGCGGCGAATTCATAGATCTTGACCTCCCCCTTACCAACGTCTCGGTGACCAAAGCGATTTCCGGTCCCGGCTCCATCACGGGAACCATCCCCATCGAATATGCGGCTCTCCGTAAATCGAACGGCCAGCTTGCCCTACGCGAGTGGGGAACGATGATCCACATCGAAGAGGACGGAGTGATCCTCCAGTCCGCAATCGTGGATCAACTTGAAATCGACGGAGACCAACTAACCCTCCAAGCCGGTGGGTTCAGCATGATGCCGAACGCTACGCCGTGGCTCGGGAACACCAAGAACTACATCAACGCCGACCCGCTGGATATTCTCCGTGACATCTGGGACCACATCCAATCCCAGCCAAACGGGGATCTCGGCATGACCCTTGATCCACTGAAGTCCCCAGCCCGAGTGGGAATCCCGGAGGCGAAGAACCTCACCGCCGCCAAGGGCTTCGAGGCCAAAGCCAAGTTGCTCTACGAGAACGAGGTCAAACGGTCAGAGGCATATGCCAAGGACGTTGAGACCGCAAAGAAGGCAGTCTTCTACACGGCCAACGTCACCCCCGTGGGCCAGATCTACGTTGCCAAATCGGCTCCGTCCGGAGACAAGAAGGCACGCGGCAACATCTGGATCGACTCCGACAGCAACAACGCACCGTACACGGTCATTGGCTCCACATGGGAACCACCCAAGGTCTTCGAATCCGAGATCCAGACGCTGGCCACCCGGATCAATACCTATGTTCTTGCCACCAAACAACTGGCTGACCACAAGCAAGTGTTGGCGAACGCCAAGGAGAACCTGTCCAAGGCCACCGAGAAACGCAAGGAACTCTCGGACGGCGAAGCGAAGCCAATCAGGCTGGCTTGGTGGGAAACGGACAACCTCCAGACGGTCATCAACGATCTCGTGGACAGTGCCCCGTTCGAGTACGCCGAACGCTCCCACTGGGACGGCGAAGAGATCAAATACCACCTTGACCTCGGCTACCCAGCCATTGGTTCCCGCAAGGAAAACGCGCGCTTCGAAATCGGAGTAAACGTCTCAACGACCCCCAGGATTTCGCTGGATGACTACGCCTCGGAAGTGCTCATGTTCGGAGCCGGCGAGGGATCAGCCCGAGTCCGAGGACACCTGACAACACCCACTGACCGACTCCGAAGAGTCGCAGTCAAGACCGATCAATCCATCACCAGCACCGCACGCGCAGAGACCGTTGCACGGCCCTTGCTCAAGGAACTCAACGGTGATCGAAGCATCGATTCACTGACGATCATTGACCATCCACTGGCCCCTCTCGGCACCTTCCAACCCGGCGATCAGATCCGGGTCATCGGTGATGCCGGATGGGGAGACCTAGATATGTGGGTCCGAATCCTCGAACTCACCAGCACTCCCGACAACAATTCCATCTCCCTGAAAGTGGTGACAATATGACCCGCGACAACAACCGCTCCACCGAGTGGATCGCCAAGAAAATCAACGAGCAGGACCAACGACTTAAGAGCCTTGAAATCAAGCCGAAGCTAGCCCACTCATCCATCGATGACGGCTCCTTGGTCATCATGGACGCTGACGGAATCGTGTCGGCCATCATCGGCAAACAGGAAGACGGAACCTTCGTTGCCGCCTCGGTGAATGGTCCGACTCCCCCAACCCCATCGGCACCCAATGTGACTGCCTCCACCGGCAACATCACCGTCTCGTGGAACGGTGGTTTCGAAGATGAAGAAGACGCCACCCCAATGGACTTTGCACATGTTGAAGTACACATGTCAGTTGACGAGGATTTCGAACCGGATCTTGAAACGCTTGCCGGTGTCATCACCTCCAAATCAGGTGGCTCGAAGGTCACGTCCCCCGAGTACGGTGAATGGTTCATTTGCCTCGTGGCAAAGTCCCAGTCCGACAAGGCTTCCGATCCCTCGGCGGTCGTTGCCACGGTCCTCCGACCACTCGTTGATGAACCGGACATTGCCGGGGCCATCGATGAGATCTACGAGAAGGTGGCCGAGGAAGCAACCAAGGCACAGGCCTCAGCCGATGGTAAGAACTCCATTTGGCATATGGGAACAGCACCAGTCAACGACCCCCTGAAGCCACACAAGGTTGGGGACATCTGGTTCGACACAGCCAACGGAAACCGAATCAACAAGTGGGACGGAACTTCATGGGTCTCAGCCACCATCGGCATCGAGGGTCTTGGTTCGGATGTCACCACGGCCATCGAGAACGCGAAGACCAAGGCCGAACAGGCTCAAGCCGCCGCAGATCAAGTCACTTCGGATCTGGCTTTGGCCGAGTCGGACTTCGCAACCCAAATTCTGGCAACCAACAACTCCGTTGTCACCGCCAAGCAGGAATCCGCCACCGATGCACAGGCCAAGGCAACCCAAGCCAAGGCAGAAGCTGTTGCCGCCGCCAAGATAGCAACTGATCTAGCCGCCGCTGGAGCCAAACAAGAGGCCATCGACGCGGCAAAGATCGATGCCCAGACCAAGGCCACTGCCGCACAGAATGCCGCCATTGCTTCCGCTCAAGCTGATGCTACGGCGAAGGCTGAAGCCGCGAAGACAGCGGCAATCAACTCTGCCGCCCAAGATGCACAGGCCAAGGCCGATGCCGTAAAGGCTATTGCCGATGCCGCCAACCAAGCCGCCGCCGATGCCGCTGGTATCGCCAACGGCAAGGGCAAGGTTCTTGTCCAAAGCACCGCTCCGGGTCTGGCCGACCGCAACACCAACACGCTCTGGATCGACACCACAGGCGGGGCCAACACCCCGAAGAAGTGGACAACCGGAACCACGTGGATTGCCGTCACCGACAAAGCCACTACGGATGCCGCCACAGCCGCCGCTACGGCAAAGTCAGCCGCTGATGCCGCCGATGCCAAGGCCGTTACGGCACAGACCGCCGCTGGCACAGCCCAGACCACGGCCAACAGTGCCCTGACTATGGCCGGTAGCAAGACCAACGTCTTCTACAGCACCAACCCGGCAACTGGGACAGGTACACGCGTTGATGACATCTGGCGACAGCGCAACGCCCAAGACGAGATCATTGCCGAATGGCGCTGGGTTGGTGGAGCCACCGGCTGGCAAAAGATCACCCTCACATCCGGTGTCTTCTCCAACCTTGACGCTGGTCTCTTGACTGCCGGGACCATTCAAGCGGATCGAATCGGTGCCCAATCCATCACGGCCAACAAGATCCTTGCCAAGTCGATCACGGCCAACGAGATCAAGGCCGGTGCCATCACCTCGGCTTCCGGTGTCTTCGGAACCGTGGACGCTTCCGTTCTCAACGCGGGAACCATCAGCGCCGACCGACTCAACGCCAACGACATCAGAGCCAAGTTCCTCAACGCAGGGAAGATCACGGCCACGGACATCGTAGCCGGGACCATCACCGCCGAATCGGGAATCATCGGCTCCGTTGACCTTGGGACGGCCACCGTTGGAAAGCTCAACGGCAAGTACATCGAAGCCAAGACCATCTCCGTTGACCACCTTCTGGTTGGTTCCTTCGACAACCTAGTTCCAGACCCGATGTTCTCAAACAAGCTCGGTGACTGGCCAATGGGTGGGATTCACTCCGTAGACCCTACGGGTGGCCGTGACGGGAAGACCGCATACAAGCAGATCACCAACGCAACTCAGGCAGGTATGTATGCTAACCAACTACAACAAACCAATCCGGGGCAGTCATACAAACTCTCCGTTTGGGTGAAATCCTCGGTGGCATTGCCCATCAACAGTATTGGTCTTTATGCACGAAGTCTTCAAGCCAACGGGACAGCGGTCATTGGTGCGGATAACGCAACTTTCAATCACCCGGCGATCTCGGCCAACGTGTGGACTGAAGTGAAAGGCACTGTACCAACAAGGGCTGGAGCTGTTTGGGTTACTTTCGGTGTCTACACCCAAAGCAATACCCCGAACGGGGCAACTGTCCTGTTTGATTCGTTCTACGCGTCCAAGGCCGTGGATGCTTCCCTGATCGTGGACGGTGCCCTTGATGCCAAGATCATTACAGGTGCAACCATCACAGGTGGAACCATCAACGGTGCCGCATTCAACTACACCGGAACAGGGGCAGGTACCGGGTACGACGTTTCAATCAACCGGGACTCCGCTGGCTCGTTGATCAGCTTCACAACTCCGCTATCCACGACGGTGGGTTCTATCCGCGCAACGGATGAAGGCGGTTTGATTCTTCGAACCCCGGCCACTGCCGCATATCCGCTCAGAGGTTACCTCCGAATGGAAGGCAACGTCAGCTCAGGTGCAGGAATCATCAACAGCAACTGCGACATCTTCATGGAAGGTAAGGCTCCTACCCTGACTCTGGCATCTACGAATGCCAATATCACGGTGGGTACCGCTGGATCGATTACGGGCATGGGTGCGCTCACCATAGAGTCAACCAACACCATGTACCTAAAGGGCATGAACGGGGCTGACTTCTCGCTAGGGTATGACAGCTCCGCTCGACTATTCTCGATGGGCATCTACGACCGTACCTATACCAACGCGGCCAACATGTACATCACCAGCGCCGGAACCATTGGACGCTCCACGTCCTCTATCCGGAACAAGCTCGTGGTTGAAACTCTTCCGGGCACCATGGATGACAAGATCCTTTCGCTTCGTTCCGTGTCTTGGTTCGACAAGACCGAGTCCGAGAAGGTGGCCGAATACTACCGCCGCATAGCGGAGAACGACTTCCCGGTGGATGAGGATGGCAACGTCCAATTCCTTGAGACACCTAATGAACTCAGGCGTATCCCCGGAATGATTGCCGAGGAAGTCCTAGCGGCTGGTCTTGGTGAGTTTGTCCACTACGGCGAAAACGGCAAGGTAGAAGGTTTGATGTATGACCGTCTTGGTGTCGCATTGATTCCGGTGGTTGCACGCCAACGAGACCGAATCGATGAGCTTGGATCTTCCGTTCAAGACCTCACCACCCGGTTGGCAAATCTGGAAGCACGCTTCCCACCCGAAGCCTGATCCATGAATCAACACCTCCACAAATAACTGAACATACCGATCCACAAGGACGGGACTGAATCACTTCGATTCGGTCCCGTCCTTCCAAATTTAAGGAGTAGCACATGGCTACATCACAGAATGGTTGGCCCGTACTATCCGGCTCCAGCGCATTCCTCCAGAACTTCGAACCAATCACCGGCAAGCTCCGAGGCGGGGATGTCAACACCATCTTCACGTGGCTTGCCACGGAATACGAAAAACGCGTTGAGCCGATCACCAAGACCCACTCATGGGGATTCGCACCCCGACCAATCCGAGGTGGAACAACCCCGTCCAACCACGCCTCCGGAACCGCCGTGGACTTCAACGCACCGAAGCACCCACTGGGGGTCTCCCCCGCCAAGACCATGACCAAGGAACAGATTGCCGCTTGCAAGGCAATCGCCAAGGAATCCGCTGGAGTCCTTCGCTGGGGTGGAACGTACCTACTCCGCAAGGACACGATGCACTGGGAACTCAACGCCTCAGCCGCCAAGGTTTCAGCCTTTGCGGACAAGATCCGAGAAGGTCAGGTCAAGCCGAAACCTTCAAAGCCGGAAAAAGTTGTCATCAAGTCCAACCTGACCGCCGAGGTGAAGGCCAAGCTCAAGAAGATGGGCTTCGCAAAACAGGATGCCAACGCGGTTCGCACCTTCCAGAAGCAACACGGCCTCTTCGAGGACGGCAGTTGGGGAACCAAGACCGAAGCAAAGTACCAGACCAACATCAAGCTCCAGAAGGCGCTCAACAAGCTGAAGAGCACCACGGCCAAGCTGGCCGTTGACGGTTACATCGGCAAGCCCTCCGAAGCACGCATTGCCGATATCCTCCACCGCAACGGATGGAAGCGCCCGGATCTCGCTGCAAGCCTCAAGAAGATCGGAGCTTGGTGATGGCCGAATTCCTCATCTTTCTCGGTGTCCTAGTAACTGCCGCCTTTGCCGGTGGTGGTCTTCCCCGGATTATCACCGCAGTTAGTGACCACAAGAACCGCAAACAGATTGCCGAAGACAACAGCACCATCAAGGTTGTCAACCTTTTGGAAGCTCGACTTACCGCAAGCGAAAACAGAATCTCGTTGCTCGAAGACTTGGTCACGGATAGCCACGCCTACATCGGGGAACTAATCGAACTTCTCCGAGCCAACGCCATCCCAGTCCCCGAGCGTAGAAAGCCGAGGCAGGAACCTAGGCACTCGGCACAACCAACCAATGAACCTCAAGAGTTCACCGACTAGAAAGACACCGCAATGAACGAACTATTCAACAAGCTCAAGGAGCCTAAGACCCGCAAGTGGATCTACGGCATTGCCACAGCGGCCATCCCGCTCCTTATCGGCTACGGAGCACTTACCGCCGCAACCGGAGGTCTCTGGTTGGTGCTCGTGGGAGCCATTCTCGGGGTTGGCACCAACTCCCTCGCTTCTGCCAACACCAAGCCGGAAGCGCAGCCGTTGGAGGAATCCCCGGAATCGGATCAGGAAGAGCTAGGCCCCTAAACGCATATCAACATCTGGATGTACCCTTGATGTATGAGCAAATCACTTGACCAGATTTCCAAGCAGATCAAGAAGCTACTCAAGGCCGAGCGCGACTCTTCCGGAATGCCTTCCGTGGATAATCTCAAGGCCATTGCCAAGCTGATCGTAGAGGCTCGCCAAGACCACTTCACCAACAAAGTTGGAGACCCCGACCTCAAGGGGCAGTCATGGGCCTACCGACAATGGGCCAAGGAGGCATTCCTTGATGGCGAAGATAGCTCATTGGCTGCTCGCGTTCGATTCCACACAGGAAACGCGCTCCGTGAGATTGTTCCAGCAGAACAATTGAAGGAAGCCGGACTACTCCCTTCCTCCCCCAAGGAGCGCTCAAAAAAGGTCAACAATTCCATTGCCAACCTGAACCACATCATCAACGGCGGCGGCAAGCTCAGTCCGGATGAACTTCCACAGGCGCTGGAGATCCTTGCGAAACTCAGCAAGCGGATTCCGGACAAAAACAGAGATGACCTGAAAGCAATCTTCAAGTAGGACCACGAAAGACCCTCGACTACTCGGGGGTCTTTCCCTTTGCCCAGAATATTTTCTGCATATGGTTGTTGTTACCGTGGTAAAATATTATAAGCATCATTCAACATGCACATGTTTACAAACGAAGGAATTACAGTGACCAATATTCTAGACACCCTATTCAACTCATACATAGCCGTCCCGACCCTCACCGAGGAAGTGGAGCGCAACCTAATTTCCGAAGCCCTAGAAGGCAACGAGACAGCCATCGAGACGCTTCTATTTACCTATGCACCAGTCCTAAAGTCCGCCATCAAGAAAGCTCCATGGAGCGCCGACAAGGAAGACGTTCAGTCAGCCGTCCTCTTGGGATTCCTGGAAGCACTCAAAGCCTTTGACCCGAGCAAGCACAAACGCCTCGCCGGTGTCATCAAGAAACTCGTGCTGGCCGAAACTAGCAAGATCGGTCAGGATGCCATGGGATTCCACGTCCCGGAACGCACCCTATCCCGATTCTTCAACCTGCTTCGCCAAGCTGATGGCAACATCTACTACGCACTTTCATTGGCTCCGGAACAGTCCATGAGCGCCGAAGTCTTCATATCGATACTCACAGCACTTCGGCAGATCGGCTCCATTGATAAGGCACTTTCCGATGGTGACGTTGAAGCCGCATGGAAACTCGTTGACGGTCCACTCGTGGCAACCGAACCAATCGCCGAAACCGACCTCGAACTCATCCGGATCATCTTTGAAGATCGAGGCGACAACTTGGACTTCACGGAGCGCGAGCTGAAGGTGGTGCACACGGCATACGGCTTCCTCGACTACGACGACCAAGTGAAGCCTGATGCCGAAGTTGGCGAGATCCTAGATCTAACCCGTAGCACCGTTCAACGAACCCGAACCTCGGCACTCATCAAGGCCCGAAACCGCTTGGGACTCGCCGCCTAGAAGCATGAATCAACACACGCACATGAGATGAGGTTCGAGTCATGGGCCCTCTCGCCAAGCGGCGGGAGGGCTTTTTTGCTGAAGTGCACTAGCGGCGAAAACTTACTTGTGGACACTCCCGTGGTTGCGGACTCGCACCTCAAGCGGCGACCATAGCAAAGAATTAGACACGCCGAGGGGTGCGACACGCCAAAATAATTAACTGTGGGTTGTCCCTCCACAGGGTGTGGACATAGCGGGTCTTTTGCTGGAATCACGGGGTTAAAGTGGGTCAACTTATCCACAGTGCATGTGGAGTGCGGCTGACCGGAATGACAAACGTGTAATACATCATCTGGGGGTATAACCCCTCCGGCCCCACTAGATGTAGTATTGAATTAGAAATCAAGTTCGAACAAATCTAGCCCCACGGCTAGACCGTTGGGGCTGAGATTCGGTATTGAGTTGATTCCATGCGACCGGAATTTATCTAGCCTAGTATTTGGTAGGCACGATCACCAACTTTTATGTCGAGTCCCACCTTCCGACAGGTTCCGATTTCTGAACACGAGTCGAAGGACGACAAACATGGCCCAGAAGCCACTTAAGCCGGGGCAGACAGCACCCGCATCAGGACAGTACGGAATCCGTGGAGCACGCGGGGCAGACACGGGGATTGAACGCACCGTCCCCAAGGGGACTAAGCTACCTCCCACGCCGAAGGCCGGGCAAACATATGTGATGAATGACCGGACGGCCAACAAGTCTGGACGTGGTGTCTGAACATGAGCACGGCATCCAACGCCTCACGAGGCGGTTTCAGGGCTACCCCACCCGCAATCCTGCATCAGATTGAAGATCTTGGCACAGGTTCGACTTTTCAGATCGGATACCGGCGCGTCTTTACCAAGGATCAGTTGGAGCAAGGATTCCTTGCCCATGCAGGGGTAACTGTCGTAAACGGTGCGGTCACCTACGAGGAGTCATTCCTGCCCGCACCCCGCAAAAGGTGGGCACGATGGAACGTCAATGGGAGGCTGAAGGTCCGAAAGGACTTGCCCAAGCGAACCGTCTCATGGTCAATCACTTCGCCGAACTTCGGTGATGGTGCGAGGAACGGCTATTCGACCCAGACTCGCTCAGCTCTCGCATTCCGACGCGAATTGCTCCACGGGCGGGGGTACCAGATCCTTGTGTCCCACGACGAGCAGTCCAAGGATTCCTTCATCTTCACCTTCGTGGTTGATGCTGTCTTCCCGTCAGGCGTTGAGGATCACGACATTGACCTGCTGATGGCTGTGTCCCTGATCGGCGAAACGGTCGGATACCCGCAGGTAATCACCGCGACGCAGACCGCTGCCGAATGGGCGGCAACACAGGCGGTCGCGTGGGAAATCCTGCCAGTGGACCATGACGGACCGCTTCCCGAATTCGACGTGGTAGCTCAGCGCTCGAAGCTCCGTACCGGACGAGAACTGCCGGATACGTATCGTGAGCGATACGAAACGATGAAGAATCTTGCGCCGAGGGAGATCTACGAAGGAACTTCCGGGTTCAGCCGTTATATGGCTTTCGTTTTCGATGAAGCCGTTGTGCTGGAGAACTTCACCTACGGCAATGCTGCATACGTGATGTTCGATGATTGGAAAACCCTCAGCCAGCGAACCCGCCCCGACCTGCTGTCCGACCCAACGGCGAACTTCATTCGCATCATCCACAAGAACGGGTGGGCGAAACGTGTTGCTGCTGAAGTCAAGGCAAAGGTTGACTAGCTCCTAAGTACCGCTTGGTGCCGGTCGAACGCGCGCATTGGTTCGGCGTTCGGGCTAAACCAACCGTTCTCCCGTGCCACAAACGCCCCCAGCCGTTTCAACGGCTGGGGGCGTTCAAGCTAGTCACTGGGCTAGTCAAGGTATCTGGTAGAGTAGTTCCTAGTCACTTCATTGTGACGCACGAAAGTCGCACATGATTCGAGCATGTACGACTGAGTGCTTGTGTTAAGTTACCAACTTTTCAACATCGCTAGAGGTTTAGAAGTTATTACAACAATAACGTACACCCGGTACATTTCTCAAGTTACGCATAATTCACAACCGTAGAAATCTACCGGGGTACAAAAGTTGATCGGTAGAACACGGGCACTCAATTCCATGAAACACCACGTTATTGAGGAGTACCGAATGATTCACACTGTCAGCACACTACGCCCAAATAGCCGTTGTAACGGTCGCCGTATTTACACGGATGAATCAATCCCACCAAAACATGGTGATCGCCGAATTGGACGCGATGAATCATTTGGCAGGAATTGCTACGAATATTTCGATGCCGCTATCAATGCTTGGATTCCACACCCGTGACCTTTTGATCGGCAGATCCAATTAGGGTGAAACCCCGCTTACCCGACGATAGGCGGGGTTTCACCGCATATACATAACTCGTTATTTCAAATCATGACCCAGCCGGGCACGTCCCCGCGCTCATCGCGCCGGACCCGCCGCGCCAGGTTGCCGGTGCAGGCGGTTACCCACAATCCGACGCCGAACATCAAGTAGCCGATCCTGTGTGCGATTCTCATGACGGTTCCTCCGTGGTTTTGACCCGGTGTGGAGCCCCTTCGCCCGGGGTCGGGACTGCGGCGAAGAGGCATGCGGACTTGCGGACAACAGTGGTGCCCGGGTGCAGCCCCGGGCGGTCTTTCGGGAGCGATTCGGTGGCGGGATCCCCCGGCCGGCGCATCGGTGGCTCGCGCATCAGTAGCTCATGTCGATCAGCGACAGGCCCGGGTACACCGCAAAGACGATGGTCAGCGGGAGGATGCCGAAGACGATTGGCACCATCATGCCGATCTCCTTCTTGCCCGCGGTTTCCATCAGCTCGCGCTTGGCCGCGTCGCGCACGTCCTGCGCCTGGGCGCGCATGACCTGGGCGATCGGCGTGCCGCGTTCGCTGGCGACGGTGATCGCGTCGACGAAGCGGGTCATGGCGGTGAGCTGGATGCGGTCGGACATCGCGGCGAGCGCGGCCACCAGCGTCGAGCCGGAGCGGACATCGGCGAGCGCCATCGAGAACTCGTCGCTGAGCGCCCCCTTGGAGGTGCGGGCCACGCGCTCGATGGAGCCGATGGTGCTCTCCCCCGCGCCGACGGCGAGCGCCATCAGCTCGGCGATCGTCGGGAACTGGTTCAGGATGCGCTTGCTGCGCCGGGCGATCTGCTCGCCCAGCCACCAGTCGCGCAGCAGGTATCCGGAGAGGCCGCAGAAGACCAGCACCACCAGCGCCAGCATCGGGTTGAAGGACCCGCTGGCAAGGTTCAGGCCGAGGTACCCGGCGCCGGCCAGCACCAGCCCCGCGGACCAGAACAGCTGCTGGGCGCGGAAATCCAGCACGCCGATCGGCAGGCCGGCGCGGGCCAGCCGCCGGGCGAGCGCGTCGTTGCCGGGGTTCAGCCGATGGGTGAAGCGGGCGAGGTCGGCGAGCGCCGGGCCCAGGATGCGGCCCAGCGGCCCGAACGGGGTTTGCGCCGCGAGCGGCTCGCCGAAGATGCGGGAGCTGGTGCGCCCGGTGCGCAGGTGCGGGGCCATGCGGTCGGCGAAGCTGATCGGGCGCATGGCCGGCAGCCTGACCAGCACCAGCCAGAGGCCGCTGCCCAGGCAGAGCCCCAGGACCAGCGCGAGGATCGTCGTGGGGCTCATGCGAAGACCCGTTCCTCGGCAGGAAGCCGCCCGATGCGCATCATCGCCCGGTAGCAGACGAAGGACACGCCCAGGCCGGTGAGCAGCACCAGCATGCCGGTCACGGTGGAGTAGGCGGCGACGGCCGCGGGCTGGCCTGCCAGCAGCAACAGGATGACCCAGGGGGCCGCGACGGCCAGCCGCGCCGCGGAGACGGTCCAGGACTGCCGCGCCTCCAGCTCGCCCCGGGCGCGGGCCGAATCCCGCAGGAAGGAGCTGAGCGTGCCGAGCATCTCGCCCAGGTCGGTGCCGCCGACCTCCCGGGTGATGCGCAGCGCCGCGACGATCTTGTCCGCCACCGGGTCCGCGAGGCGGTCCGCAAGCCGGTTCAGCGACTCCTCGAAGCGGGCCGTGGCCCGGTAGTCGAGCCCGAAGTCGATGAAGGCGGGGCGCAGCGCCTCCGGCCCCTGCTTGCCGAGCTGGGTGAGCGCCTCGGGCAGCGAGAGCCCCGCGCGGATGGCCGAGCGCAGGTGGTCGACGACGTCGGGCCACTGTTCGCGCAGCGCGGCGCGGCGCTTTCCTGCCTGCCGGTGCACGATGGCCCACGGCGCGAAGGCCCCGAACCCGGTGAACGTCAGCGCGATCATGAACGCGCCGGTGAGCACCAGGACCGTGAGCCCGACGACCACGGCGCTGGTGATCGACGCGGAGATGAAGCCGGCCCGGGTGACCTTGTCCATCCCCGCGTGCAGCAGCAGGGTGTCGATCCTCGAGGGCCGCGCGTCCCGGGCGCGGGGCCTGGCGGGGGTGAAGGAGCGGAAGACGAGCAGCAGCCCGAATCCCAGGGTCAGTCCCAGCAGCAGGCTCATGCCACGGCCCGCCCGAGTTCGGCCACGTCGATCCCGGCGTCGAGCAGCTTCTGGTGGGCCAGGTCGGCGGCCGGCTGCAATTGCAGCACCCCGTCGACGGCCTCGAAGAGCGTCGTCGTCTCGATGGCGCCGTTCTCCACCCGGCGGCCCAGGCCCAGGATCTCCCCCACGTAGCGCCGCCCGGAGGCATCGCGCCGGCAATGCACCACCAGGTCGATGCACGCCGCGACCGTGGGCACCACGAACGCGGAAGAGATGTTCTCCCCGGCCAGCAGCGGCAGCGTGCACAGCTTGGTGACGGCGTCGTGCGCGGAGTTCGCGTGGATGGTCGAGAGCCCGGGCAAACCTGAATTCAAGGCGATCAGCATGTCCAGGGACTCGGCCTGCCGCACCTCACCGACGATCAGCCGGTCCGGGCGCATGCGCAGGGCCTCCTTGACCAGCTTGCGCATGTCGATCTCGCCGGTGCCCTCCAGGTTCTGCTGCCTGGTCTGCAGCCCGACGACATCCCGCAGGTGGATCTTCAGCTCGAAGATCTCCTCGATGGTGATCACGCGCTCGCGGCTGCCGATCGAGGAGGACAGGCAGTTGAGCATCGTGGTCTTGCCGGCCTGCGTGGCGCCGGAGACCAGCACGTTCAGTCCCGCAGCGACCGCCACGTCCAGGTAGTGGGCGCCCTGCGGGGTGATGGTTCCGAGCTCCACCAGGTGCTCGAGCCGGCTGGCCTTGACGATGAACTTGCGGATGTTCACCGCCCAGTGCCTCCGGGTGATGTCGGGGATGACCACGTGCAGGCGCGAGCCGTCGGCCAGCTGGCAGTCGACGAAGGGCTGCGAGAGGTCCAGCCGGCGGCCCGAGGCCTTGAGCATGCGCTCGACCAGCGCGGGGATCTCGGTCTCGGGGATCCTGATGCTGGTCAGTTCGGAGGTGCCTCCGCGGGCCACGAAGACCTCATGCGGGCCGTTGATCCAGATCTCCTCGATCTCCGGGTCGTCCAGCAGCGGCTGCAGCGCCCCGAGCCCGGCGACGGCATCGAGCACGCGCCGCCTGGCGGCCGTCAGGTCCCCGAGCGGGGGCAGCACCCCCATGAGCGAGCGCTCGTCGTAGTCGCGGACCACGTCCTCGGCCAGCCGGCGCACGTCGCCAAGCTGCGTGGCCGGATCCAGACCGTGCCGGCGGATGAGCTCGCGCACCTCATCGACCACGATGTTTATTGCGTCCACAACTTCGCCCCCCGCTTCGTTCCGCTCAAGCCGACCCACCGAAGGTCCGGCGGAATCCGGCGTGTCGTCGAACGAATGCGCTTCGGGCCGCCTGTCTTGCCCCATGTGACGCCGGGATCCCCATATTTACGGCGAGACTACCCGCGGCCGCAGCGGCCAAACAAGGGCGCGGCGGAATCTGTTGATATCCGGCCCGGGCCGCGGGTCGCCCGTCCACAGTCCGCACCTCCCGCGCACCGGCTCCCCACCTGCACTCTTACGATTGGACCAGGAATTTTCGATGCCGCGGCGCGCCGGTGCCAGCAGCCTCGGAACCGCGCAGAAAGGCAGAAAATGGCCGATCGGCTATTCATCCGGTTGTGCTCGGGGCATCCGCAGCGGCGGGCCCTGCTGGAACTGGTGTGCGTCCGGGCGTGCAGCGGCCGGTTGCTGGCCGGGGCGCTGGGCGGGCACTGGCCGGACGCGCGCTGGTTCTGGGGGCCGGTCCCCCTGTCGGAGGTCCACCTGTTGCCGGTGTCCGGCGAAATCTTCCTGTGCGACATGCCGATGGGCGGGCCTCCGGACGGTTCGAAGGGCGGGCGGCCGGGTTGGCCAATCGACGGACCTCCGGACGGACAATCGGATGGACGAACGGACGGACGAACGGAGCGCGGCGTTCGCCGGGCGACGGCCGCCCTGGTCGTCGTGGAGGGCCCGGACCCCGGCGGCGCGCTGCCGCTGCTCCGCGGCGCGTACTCGCTGGGGCGCGGCGACGTCGACTTCCGCATCGACGATCCCCGGCTCTCGCGGCTGCACGCGGTGCTCCGGGTGTCGGAGACCTCCATCGGGATCAGCGACGAGGGCTCCGCCAACGGGCTCTGGTTCGCCGGGGCAAGGATCCGCGAGAGGCGGCTGCTGCTCGGGGAGCGGTTCACCGCAGGGGGCAGCACCCTTGCGGTGCTTGCCACCCAGGCACGCGAGACCGGGCGCGGCCCCTGGCCGCTGCGTCCCGTCGCGATCGAGGGCCGCGAGCCGCCCTCGCACCCGGGGACCGTGCTGCTGGGGGCCTTCACCCCGCTGGTGCTGGGCGCGGGACTCTACCTGATGACCGGCCGCGCTTTCTTCCTGCTCTTCTCCACGCTGTCCCTGCTCACCGGCGGCCTGCCCGCGTTTTTCATGCTCCGGGCCCGGCGGGCCTACCGGCGCGCCGCGGGGCTGGCCCGCACCAGGGACGCGGCGAGGCGCGAGGAGCTGGCGGCGCCGATCGGCTCGGTGGCCGCCGGACTGTGCCGGGCCGTGACAACGGGCGCCGACGGCTTCCCGCCGATGGTGCCGGGGCACGCGGTGCAGCGCGCCTGGATTCGTGCGGCGTCCGGGGCGGATCCGGGAGCGGCCTCGGGGGCCTCGTCGGGGGCGGATCCGGGAGCGGCCTTGGGGGCCGCGTCGGGGGCCGCGTCGGCCGCGGGAGCGCTCGCATCGCGCGGCGAACCCGCGCGCCGTTCCCCGGTGTTGGTCGCCATGTACGACGGGCTGCTCCTGGCGCTCGAGGGCAGCGACTCCCGGCGGGGCGGGCTGTTGCGGGCCGTGCTGGTGCGCTGGCTGCCGCTGCTGCACAGCGGGGCATTGCGGGTGTTTCTGGTGGGCCCGGCGGAATTCCTGCCCGCCGAGTTCCTCATGCTCCGCGGCGTTGAGGTCTGCGAGGTCGGGTCCGGCGGTGCCGGGCAGTTCACAGCCGCCGTGCCCGTGCCGACCGTCGTATTGGTCGCGCCCGGCGAGGAATACGGCCCCGCCGGAAGCGCCACCCCGGGGAACACAGCCCCGCCGAAGCCGGAGCCACGGCCCGGTTCCGCCTCGGCGCCGGGCGGCAAGTACGGTGCGCCGGTGGCCTGGGTGTACTGCGGCGGGACCCCGAAGCAGGTGCGCGCGCAGGTCACGCTCGACGGCTCGGGACTGCTGCTGCTCGACGAGGCGGCGCTCGCCCACAGCCCGTGGCTCGGGGCCGCGGCCACCTCCGAGGGCCTGCGGATCGAACCGGCCGCCCTCGGCTTCGAGACCCTGGCCCGGGCGGTCCGCCGGGTGCTGTCGACCGGAAGCGGGGACCGGCCGCGGCCACCGGCGACGGGGCTCACCCCGGGCGCCGTCCCCCTGCCGCCGGGGCCACCCCGGCGGGCCCTGGACACCGTCGTCGGCGACGCGGACGGCGGTCCGCTCCCGCTGGATTTGCTCCGCCACGGGCCGCACCTGCTGGTCGCCGGAACCACGGGATCGGGCAAATCCGAGTTGCTCCGCACATTGGTGCTTGGCCTGGCACGCGGCCACGGCCCGCATGAACTGGCCTTCATGCTGGTGGACTTCAAGGGCGGGGCGACGCTTGCCCCGCTGGCCGGGCTGCCCCACGTGCAGAACCTGGTGTCCGACCTGGACGCCGCGGGTGCCCGCCGCGTGCTGGAGCAACTCTCCTGCGAGTTGCTCCGCCGCGAACGCCTGCTGGCGGCCCACCACGCCACCGACATCGCCAGCTACCGGGAATCGCGCACCGACGCCGACCCGCTGCTGCCGGCACTGGTGGTGGTCGTCGACGAATTCCGGGTCTTCGCCACCGAGCTGCCCGGGGCGCTGGAACGGATCGTCCAGGTGGCCACCGTCGGCAGGTCGCTGGGCATCCACCTGGTACTCAGCACCCAACGCCCCGCCGGGACCCTGAACGCGCAGCTGCGCGCCAACATTTCCAGTGTCATCGCCCTGCGCACCACCGGCGAATTCGAGTCGACCGACCTGATCGGCACCGACGCGGCAGCGCACCTGGAACCCGGGGAACCGGGGTGGGCGTTCCTGCGGTTCGGCGGCGAGGCCCCGCTGAAATTCAGGGTGCACATCAACGCCTCGGCCGGCACCGGGGCAAGCCTCCGGGCCTGGGGCAGGAGCCTGCGCACCCCCCTGTGGCGGCAGGAACTCGGCGGGCCTGCAGTGAACGGACGGCAACCCGATGAACAAGGGCCCGTCGAACAGCCCTGCCCGCAGGCCCCCGGCACCGGAACCGCGAAGGCGGTCGAGCAGATCCGTCGCGTCTGGTCCGGCCAGGAACGCGCGGCAAGCCCCTTCTCCCCCGCGCTGCCGGAGGTGCTGGCGCAGCTTCCCCGGGCGGCCATGCAGTCGGTCCCCTCAGACGGCGCAGTCGCCATCGGGCTGGTCGACCGCGTGGAGTCCGCCCGCCCCGCGGCGATGCTCTTCGACATCCGCTCGTGCGGCGGGCTGGCGGTGTGCGGCCTTCCCGGGTCCGGCGCCGAAACCGTGCCGGCGCTCCTGGTCCGGGCGCTGAACCGGCTGGCCTGGACGGCTCCCTGTTTTGTGCTCGACGGCAACGGCGCGCAGCGGGAGCTCGCCGGGCATCCCGGGGTCGGCGGCTACTTCGGGCCGCAGGATTCCTGGCGCATCCAGGAGCTGCTCCTCCAGCTGGCCGATGCGGCACCCACCGACCCTTTGGTGCTGGTGGTCAGCGGGCTCGGCGGCTGGGCGCAAGCGTTGGGGCCCGGCGCCCAGGCGCTGCTCGAGGCCGCCTTGGGCGCGTTTGCGCGGACCGCGCAAACGCCGGGCCGGGCGCTGGTGCTCTGCGGGGACCGCGAACTGGCCGGTTCCCGCATCGCGTCGCTGTGTGAAACGCGCTGGTACTTTCCGCGCGGCGCCGGGCCAGAGGTCCTGATGGGCTGGCCCAAGCTCAAGCAGGTCGGCCCGTTCCCGGGGCGCGGCCTGCTGGTGGGGCCGGGCGAACCCGAGACGGGAACGGAGTTCCAGCTGCTCGATCCCTCGGCAGCGGCCGGCCATCCCCGGGGGCCGGTTCCGCCCGGCTGGCTCCGATCGGTCCCGCTGCCGGAGCTGTTGCGGCCCGCTGAGTTGGACGCGTTGCTGCCGGCGTCGGTATCGGAGTCGCGCAGGCCGACTGGAAACGGTCTGGATCATCGCCCGTCGGCGCTCCCGATCGGCGCGTGCGGACCGGACAACCGGGCATTCAAGTGGTCACCGGGGCAGTTCGGGGTGGTCATCGGGCACGAGGGCTCCGGCAAGAGCGGATTGTTCGGCCACCTGGCGGCGCGCGGCCTGCCGGGGAACCAAACGTGCCTGCGATTCGGCCTGGACGACGCGCTGCCCTCGCACCCGGGGCAGCTGAGGGAGGGGCGATTCGCGGACGCACGGGTGGGCCTCGTGCTGATTGACAGGGCCGACCTGCGAGTGCGGGAGGCTGCCCGGGCCCTGGAGATCCTGGGCGAGGCGCGGATCCAGGTGGTCTTCGGCACCGAGCCGTCGGCGCGCATCCTCATGGAGCTGGGTCTCGGCGCGGTGGTGCGCGACCAGCACAGCTTCCTGGTGCTCGATCCGCGCTCGCCTGCCGACGCCGACCCTTCCGGGTTCAGGTTCACTCCCGATGCCCGCAGCATTCCAGGCAGGGCGCTGGTCTGTGACAACGGGACGCTGCGCCAGATCCAGTGCGCGAACGCTTCATGACACCTTCGCGACCGGGCATGCCCGCGGTTTGGCTAGCCGTCGCCGGGGCCCGCGTCGGCCCGGCCCGCGGAGGGCCGATCGCCCAGGAAACCGGTGGTGCGCGGATCGAAAAGCAGCACCGTGACCACGGCCGCGGGGACCAGCCACAACCAGGCCATCAGCGCGTTGCCGGGCATGACGAACTGGAAGGCCAGGATGATCTGGAAGACCTGCCAGACCAGCACGGCGGCCCGGGTCCAGGCCCGACCGCGGAAGAAGAAGTGGGCGACCAGCAGCTGCCATGCCCCGGCCGCAAGGACCAGCGCCAGCATGAACAGCCGCGCACCCAGGCCCAGTGTCCCGGGTGCTCCCAGCTGCATCGCGTAGCCCACCCCGTAGGCGAGCACCGCCGCGCCCTCGAGCACCAGCAGGGCGCTAATCAGCAGCACCGAAACCGGACGGCGCATGGGAACGGGATGGGAGGGTTGCACGGCAGGCTGGTTCATCACCCCTCAAATCTAGCCGGGCGCACCCGGCGAAGCGAAAGCGGAGGGGATCGGAATTCGACCCGAACGGCGGCGAAGGTGCCAAACAACACCCTTGTCAGCGGCGCCGAAACCTGTTACTCGATGCCCCGTTTCGGCGGCTTGTGACGAAGCACTCAAGACTGCGGCCCTATTTACAACACCGGCCCCTTGTTTACGTGAACGTAACATGAAAACCTTGTTAGGCAGTCGATCGGGCGAGCTAAATTCTCCCGTCCTGCTGTTTTCGCCCCGGCTGCAAGCCTTGGGCAGTTCTCCCTCAGACCTACTTTCAAGGAGCATCATCAAGCATGGATTGGCGTAGCCGCGCGGCCTGTCTGGACAAGGACCCGGAGCTGTTTTTCCCGGTTGGAAACACCGGACCGGCTCTGCTCCAGATTGAAGAAGCCAAGAGTGTCTGCCGACGTTGCCCCGTCGTCGACACCTGCCTGCAATGGGCCATCGAATCCGGCCAGGATGCCGGCGTCTGGGGTGGCATGAGCGAAGACGAGCGCCGTGCGCTCAAGCGCCGGGCTGCACGCGCCCGTCGCGCTTCCTGACGCTTCACAGCACCAAGATTTCGATCGGGGGCCGGTTCCAATGGAGCCGGCCCCCGATTTTGCACCTCCACACCTCCCGATCCGAACACCGGCAGCAACAAACCTGCACGGATTCGTGTTGGAACAACCCGATATCCGCACCCATAGTTACGATCGATAAGTGACAGAGCCCCGAACCGACCCACGCATTGGCGCCACCCTCGACGGCCGCTACCGGCTGGATGCACGCATCGCCGACGGCGGCATGTCCACCGTGTACCGCGCCATGGACACCCGCCTGCACCGCACGGTGGCCGTCAAGGTGCTGCACGCACACATGTCCTCCGACCCGGTGGTGCTCGAGCGCTTCGCCGCCGAGGCCATCATCTCCGCCGGGCTGACCCACCCGAACATCGTGGGCGTCCGCGACCACCACGTCTCGGGCGACGCCGCCTACCTGGTCATGGAGTACGTGCGCGGGCTGAACCTGCGCGAGGTGCTGGCCGAGCGCGGCCGGTTCACCCCGCGCCAGACCCTTGCCGTGCTGCAGGCCATCTGCACCGGGCTCTCCGTCGCGCACGCCGAAGGCATCGTCCACCGTGACATGAAGCCCGCCAACGTGCTGATTTCCGACGACGGACGCGTGAAGGTCGCCGACTTCGGGCTCGCCCGCGCCGCCTCCGCGCACACCAACGCGACGACGTTCTTCGGCACCGCCGCCTACATCTCCCCCGAGCTTGCCGTGGGCGACCCGGCCGACGAGCGCAGCGACATCTACGCGGTGGGCATCATCGCCTACGAGCTGCTCACGGGGCAGCAGCCGTTTACCTCCGAAAGCGCCTACGGGCTGGCGTTCAAGCACATCAACGACCGCGTCCCGGCGCCCTCGGCGATCGTGCCCGGGCTCTCCCCGGAGCTGGACGAGCTCGTCGCCTATTGCACCAACAAGGACCCGGAGGACCGCCCGCAGGACGCGTCGTTCCTGCTCAGCGATCTCAAGCAGATCCAGCAGTCGCTGACCCGCGAACAGCTGGACCTCGATTCCGAGACCCTGGGCGGCATCACCGACCTCATTCCCCCGGCCGCGGCCCCGCACACCACGGTGCACGACAGGCTGGCCCAGGCGCAGCTGTTCCGCAATTCCGCCGCCGAAAGCGCCGCTTCGGCCATGGCCGGCGCGGCGGGCGAAACCGCCGTCCATGCGCCGCAAGACGACGCCACGGCGGCCCTCCCGGCCTTGGCGCGGGACGGCGATCCGGAGGCCGCGTCGCTCTCGGACGACCGGACGCAGGCGATGCCCGCGCCCTCGCAGGAGACCACGCTGCTGCAGCCCCGCTCCGACCAAACCAGCGTGCTTTCGCGGCAGGGTTCGGTCGGCGGCAACACCGGGCAGCTTGAAACGGTGCAGTCACCGGGCCAGCGCCCGCTCTCGGCGCGGCAGGCCAAGAAGAGCGCCCGGGCCGCGGAACTGGCGTGGAAAAAAGAAGCCCAGATCCCCACGCACCAGCTCGCCCCGAAGTCCCCCGCACGGCGCAAGTGGCTCATCGCCGTGCTGCTGACGATGCTTGCGGCGGCGATCGTGGCGGTC
Organism: Paeniglutamicibacter sp. NPDC012692; assembly: GCF_042901625.1. Lineage (NCBI taxonomy): Bacteria > Bacillati > Actinomycetota > Actinomycetes > Micrococcales > Micrococcaceae > Paeniglutamicibacter > Paeniglutamicibacter sp. NPDC012692. The sequence continues at coordinate 65,755 of NZ_JBIBDE010000005.1, read as the reverse complement.
GGCCTGTTCTTCGGCATGGGCCCCGGCGCCCCCTTCACGGTTCCGCAGCTGACGGGCGTGGCGCGTGCGGAGGCGCTCTCGCGGCTCGAGTCGCAGGGCGTCGCCGCCACCACCAAGGAAGTTTTCGACGAGAAGATCGAGCGCGGCCTCGTGGTGGGAAGTGAACCCGCCGCCGGGGAAACGATCCGTCGGTTTCAAGGTCTGGAGCTGAGCGTTTCCAAGGGTCCGGAGCTCTTTGCCGTGCCGAACCTGACCGGCCGCAAGCTGGCCGCCGCCGAAAAGGACCTGGCGGAGGCCCATCTGGCCCTCGGCGAGGTGTCCAGGAAGTACTCCGAGGAGGTCGACAAGGGCGTGGTGATCAGCCACAGCCCCGAGACCGGGGACAAGGTGCGGCGCAGCAGCAAGGTCGCGCTCGTCGTCTCCCGCGGGCCGGCGCCGGTCGATGTGCCGAACCTCGTGGGCATGAAGGCGGGGAAGGCCAAGTCCGCGCTCAAGGATGCGGGGCTGAAGGGCGCCGAGGGGTCGAAGGAGTACAGCCGCACGGTCCCCGAGGGCGCGGTCGTTTCGCAGGACCCCGCGGGCGGCCAGGCGGAGCGCGGCTCCACCGTCACCTACGTCGTCTCCCGCGGACCGCGGATGATCGAGGTCCCGGACGTGCAGGGCAAGCAGGTGGGCGAGGCCCGCGCGGCCTTGGAGGCGCTCGGCTTCAAGGTCGAGGTCGACGAGTTCCTCGGCGGGTTCTTCGGCACCGTGCGCTCCCAGAGCCCGTCGGGCGGCACCGCCCCGGAGGGATCGACCGTCAAGCTGGTCGTCGTCTAGGAAGGCGTTCCGGGCAGCAGGTTGCCCGCTGCAAACTTGAATCGTCGAGAGCCCGGGCCCGCCGGAGTTCTAGGCGATCAGCCTGTTGCGTGCCGCCACGGGTGATGGCCCGCAACGGGCCAAAGTCCCGGGCGCACAAAGTCCGATGGCCGGGTTCCTACCCCACGGAAAACGTGGGAAGGAACCCGGCCATCGTGCTATGCCGTGGTTGCGGGAACCGCTAGCCGCGCTGTCCGCGCTTGGCCAGCGCGCCGGAGACCAGGAACGCCATCTCCAGGGACTGGCGGTGGTTCAGGCGCGGGTCGCAGACCGACTCGTACAGGTCGTCGAACTGTTCCTGGCGGATCGGGTCGGCGCCGCCGAGGCACTCGGCCACGTCGTCGCCGGTCATCTCCACGTGCAGGCCGCCCGGGAAGGTGCCCAGCGCGTCGTGCACCTCGAAGAAGCCGCGGACCTCGTCCATGACGTCGTCGAAGTTGCGGGTCTTGTAGCCGTTGCCGCTGGTCACGGTGTTGCCGTGCATCGGGTCGGTGACCCAGAGGACCTGGGCGCCGGAGGCGGTGACCTTCTCGACCAGGTTCGGCAGCTTCTCGCGGATGTTCTTCGCGCCCATGCGGGTGATGAAGGTCAGGCGGCCCGGCTCGCGGTTCGGGTCGAGCTTGTCGATCAGCGCCAGTGCGTCCTCCGGGGCGGTGGTCGGGCCGAGCTTGACGCCGATCGGGTTGCGGACGCGGGACAGGAAGTCCACGTGCGCGCCGTCCAGCTGGCGGGTGCGCTCACCGATCCACAGGAAGTGGCCGGAGGTGTCGTACGGCAGCTCGGTGCGCGAGTCGGTGCGGGTCAGCGCGCGCTCGTAGTCCAGCAGCAGGGCCTCGTGGGAGGCGAAGAACTCGGTGCGCTTGAGCGCCTCGAAGTCCGCGCCGCAGGCGTCCATGAACTTGACCGCGCGGTCGATCTCGCCGGCCAGCTGCTCGTAGGCGGTGTGCGCCGGGTTGGTGGTGAAGCCCTTGTTCCAGGAGTGCACGTCGCGCAGGTCGGCGAAGCCGCCCTGGGTGAAGGCGCGGATCAGGTTCAGCGTGGCCGAAGAGGTGTTGTACGCCTGCACCATGCGGCGCGGGTCGTGGGCGCGGGACTCCGGGGTGAAGTCGTAGCCGTTGACGATGTCGCCGCGGAAGGCCGGCAGCGTCACGCCCTCGCGGGTCTCGTCATTGGAGGAACGCGGCTTGGCGAACTGGCCGGCCATGCGGCCCATCTTGATGACCGGCATGGAGGCGCCGTAGGTCAGCACGACGGCCATCTGCAGGATGGTGCGCACGCGGGCGGAGATCTTGTCGGCGGTGGCGCCGTCGAAGGTCTCGGCGCAGTCGCCGCCCTGGAGCAGGAAGGCCTTGCCCTGCGCCGCGGCGGCGAGGCGCTCGCGCAGCACGTCGACCTCGCCGGCGAAGACCAGCGGAGGGCGGGAGCCGAGTTCACGAATGGACTCGGCATAGTGCGGGTTGTCGTTCCAGGTCGGCTGCTGGGCGATCGGCAGGGTGCGCCAAATATCCAGTGCTGGGTCGGCTGCGGGGCCCGCCGGCGAACGGCCTGGCAATGAGGAATTCGAAGATAGCTGAGTCACCCTCTAAGCGTAAACCGCCGCGCCCGCCGCGCGGGCATCCGGAGCGTAACCCAAGGCATCGGGCCGTTCACAGTGCGCCGCCAATCCGCGGCGCACCGGCGGCGCCGCCGGCTACTTCTTGCCCTGCTGTTCGCGGCGTTCGGCGTCGAGCCGCGCCTTCACCGTCGCCGCGTAGGAGTCCACGTATTCCTGGCCGGAGAGGCGCATGATCGCGTACATGATCTCGTCGGTGACGGAGCGCTGCACAAAGCGGTCCTCGCTCATGCCGGCGTAGCGGGAGAAGTCCAGCGGTTCGCCGATGATCATGCCGACGCGGCGGATGTTTGGCACGCGCTTGCCGATCGGCTGGACCTTGTCGGTGCCGATCATTGCGACGGGGATGACGGGAACCCCGGCTTCCAGGGCGAGCTTGGCCACGCCGAGCTTGCCGCGGTAGAGCCGCCCGTCGGGGCTGCGGGTGCCCTCCGGGTAGATGCCCAGCAGCTGCCCGTCGACCAGCGCCTGGGCGCCTGCGCCGAGCGAGTTGGCGCTGGCGGCACCGCCGGAGCGGTCCATCGGCAGCTGGTTGATCATCCGGAAGAACCACGCGGTGACGCGGCCCTTGAGGCCCTTGCCGTTGAAGTAGTCGCTCTTGGCCAGGAAGATCACCGGGCGGTCGACGGCCACGGGCAGGAAGATCGAGTCGGAGACCGAGAGGTGGTTGCTGGCGATGATCGCTCCCCCGGTTTCGGGGATGTGCTCGATCCCCTTGACCCACGGCCTGAAGAACACCGTTACCAGCGGTCCGACGATGAACCGCTTCATGAACAGGTAAAACATGTGGTGTGTGCCTTCCGGGCCGGTATGGGATTGTGCTGGCGGGCGCGCGAAAATGCCCGCACCGCAAATCAAGTGATGATTCGGTCGTTCTCCGTTAGGCTCTAACTGTAGGCAAAACATTGCCAAAGGTCATACCCCGGCCCGTGCCGAGAGCGCCGTTCGGCCAAACCCATGCGAGGGAGCAAACCGTGCCAAGCAACCAGAAGCTTTCCGGCCAGGACGCAGAAGTCAACGCGCCGTTCCACCACAAGGGGGACAACGGCGAGGCGGTTCTGGTCATCCACGGGTTCACCGCCGGCCCGGCCAGCATGCTGCCCTGGGCCCAGGCGTTCGCCAAGGCCGGATACACCGTGGACCTGCCCGTCCTTCCCGGGCACGTGACGAGTTGGCAGGAGCTCTCCAAGACGCCGCACTCGTACATCGTCTCGGCGGTGGAGCGGGCCTACGAGGCGCTGGCCGCCAAGCATTCGCGGGTGTACGTCGCCGGCATGTCGATGGGCGGGGCGCTGGCCCTGCACCTTGCGGCAACGCACTCCCCGGCCGGCCTGGCGCTGATCAACCCGGGGTTGACGATCGAGTCCCCTGTGGTGAAGTTCACCGGCGTGCTGCGCTTTTTCCTGCCGTCGATCAAGTCGATCGCCAACGACATCGCCAAGCCCGGCGGCGACGAACACGCGTATTCCCGCACCCCGATCGGCGGCGTCCACCAGCTGCGCAAGCTGTTCAAGGCCGCGACGCAGGGCCTGCCGAAAATCACCTCGCCCATCATCGTCTTCAGGTCCGACCAGGACCACGTGGTCCCCGAAAGCAGCATCGAGGTGCTGCGCTCCGGGCTGAACGAGAACCTTCCCGTCCAGATCCGCCGGCTGGAACGGAGCTACCACGTGGCCACGCTGGACTACGAGGCCGACGAAATCTTCAACGAGTCGATCGAGTTCTTCAGGAAGTTGAGCAGCGCGCACCATGACTGATCCGTTTCACGAGCCGGCATCCCCCGGCGATTCCGACGACGCCGTCTGGGAGGACCTTGTGCGCCGCCTGGAGGAAGATCCCGCGGCCGGTCCGGACCTGCCCGGGGAACCGAGCCCCAGCGCCGGCACCGGCACCGGTTCCGGCGGCACCGACCACGTGGACCCGACGCTCTTCCGGATGCACCCCGCGCTTGGCGGCCCGCGCGACTACGAGGCTGCCGACGACCACGAGGGATTTGTCCCCGAGGATCCCCCGGCGCTGGGCTCCGGGAACCCGCTGCTCACCCTCGCCTGGACCGCGGCGGCCGGGGCCCCGCTGATGCTGCTGGTGCTTGCCATTTTCTGGCGGCGGGCGCCCATGCCCCTGTGGATCGGCCTGTGCGTCGTGGCGCTGGCCGCGGGCGGGTTCCTCTTCGCCCGGCTGCCTCGCTTCCGCCACGAGGGCGACGACGGGGCCCGGGTCTAGGGTGCCGGTCGCGGCCTCGGGATGCGCGTCGACGTTCGCGTCGGGAATCGCGCGTCCCCGCTCCCGCCACCGCAAAGACGATCGGGCGTGTTGCCAAGACCGGAAAATCCCCGTAGGTTACCAGTGAGTAAACAATGTGACGCAAGCCACTAGGATGGTGGTAGTGGGACCGGTAGCAGGCATGCAGATCCCGGCCCTCCGACCGAAGGAGCCCCGATGCAGGAATTAGTTGTCCCACCGCTGGTGGAGTCGCCGCCCCAGACCAACACCACCGACTTGCTGCTGCGCCACGCACGCTCCGCGGCGAACCCGCCGTTGCTCTCGAAGCCGGGGCCGAACGGCAGCTGGATCGACATCTCCGCATCCGAGTTCGCCGCGGACGCCTCCGCCCTGGCCAAGGGATTCATCGCCAGCGGCATCGAACCCGGCGGCCGCATCGGCCTGATGGCCCGCACCCGGTACGAGTGGACGCTTGTCGACTTCGCCATCTGGTTTGCCGGCTGCGTCACGGTCCCGGTCTACGAGACCTCCTCCCCCAGCCAGGTGGCCTGGATCCTCGGCGATTCGCACGCCGCCGCCGTGGTGGTCGAGGCGCCGCGCCACGAAAACGTCGTCCGCCAGGCGGCGCACCAGGAGGGCCTGGACGAGCTCAGCCACGTGTGGCAGATCGACGGCAACGGCCTGGACGCCCTGCGCGAGGCCGGCAGGGACGTGAGCGACGCAGCCTTGGAGGAGCGCCGCTCCGCCGCCGGGCTCGACTCGCTGGCCACCATCATCTACACCTCCGGCACCACCGGGCGGCCCAAGGGCTGCGAGCTGACCCACTCGAACTTCGTGGAGCTCAGCGACAACGCCGCCGCGGCGCTGCCCGAGTGCGTGTACCCCGGCGCATCGACCATCATGTTCCTGCCGCTGGCACACGTGTTCGCCCGCTACATCTCGGTCCTCAGCGTCGCCGCCGGGGTCAGGGTCGCGCACACCGCCGACGTGAAGAACCTGATGGGCGACCTGCAGTCGTTCAGACCGAACTTCATCCTGGCCGTGCCGCGCGTCTTCGAGAAGGTCTACAACTCCTCGATGCTCAAGGCCGAGGACGGCGGCAAGGGCAAGATCTTCCACGCCGGCGCCGACACCGCGATCGCCTTCTCCCGCGCGGAGCAGGACGGCAAGGTGCCGCTAGTCCTGAAGCTCAAGCACAAGCTCTTCGACGTCCTGCTGTACTCGAAGATCCGCGCCGCCATGGGCGGAAACGTGGTGCACGCGGTCTCCGGCGGCGCCCCGCTGGGCGAACGCCTGGGCCACTTCTTCCACGGGATCGGACTGACGGTCCTGGAGGGCTACGGCCTGACCGAGACCACCGCGCCGATCACCGTGAACACCCCGAAGCACATCAAGATCGGCACCGTCGGGCGCCCGCTGCCGGGCAACGGAGTGCGGATCGCCGAGGACGGGGAGATCCTGGCCAAGGGCTTCTGCGTGATGCGCGGCTACTACAACCGGCCCGACCTCACCGCGGAGACCTTCGTCGACGGGTGGTTCCGCACCGGGGACATCGGCGAACTGGATGCCGACGGCTTCCTGCGCATCACCGGGCGCAAGAAGGAAATCATCGTCACCGCCAGCGGCAAGAACGTCGTCCCGGCGATGCTCGAGGACCAGATCCGCGCCGACGCCTTGGTGTCCCAGTGCGTCGTGGTGGGCGATGCCCGCCCGTTCATCTCCGCGCTGGTCACCCTGGACGAGGAGGCCCTGCCGGGCTGGCTGGAGCGCCACCACCTTCCGGCCGGGACCACCACCGCGCAGGCGGCCGTGATGCCGGAGGTCCGCGAGGCGGTTGCGGCGCTGGTTGCCAAGGCGAACGGCAGCGTCTCGCGCGCGGAGCAGATCAAGGAGTTCCGGATCGTGCCGACCGACTTCACCGAGGCGTCGGGGCACCTGACCCCGTCGATGAAGATCAAGCGCGCCCAGGTCCTGAAGGACTTCGAGTCGGTGGTCGAGGAGATCTACGGGGGCGTGAAGCCGCGCGCCTGAGAGCCGCGGCAACGCCGGGCCGGGCCCGGCGCGGGAGAACCGTCCGTACCTGAGGGGCAGGGACGGACACCAACGGTGTCTGTCCCCGCCCCTCATTTTCGTCCCGGGCGGCCGCGAGTCTAGAGGGGGTCCCCGGGCCGCGACTCGAGGCCCAGCGACAGCAGCGCGTTTTCCACGACCTCGCTGAGCGCCGGGTGGATCCAGAACTGCCCGCGCGCCATCTCGACCAGGTCCAGGTCCGTCACCATGGCCTGGATGAGCGGCTGGATCAGCAGAGCGGCCTCGTGCCCCATGATGTGGGCACCGAGCAGCCGGCGGGTGCCCTTGTGCGCCACCAGCTTGACGATCCCCTCGGTGTCCTCCATGGCCCAGCCGTAGGCGGTGGACCCGAAGTGCTGGATCGCCGTGGCCACGTCGTTGGCACCGTGCGCAGCGATCGCCTGGGCCTCGGTGAGCCCGACGGACGCGACCTGCGGGTTGCTGAACACCGCAGCGGGCACGGCGCCGCGGTCCATGACACGCATCGCCCCGGGGTTCTCCAGATTGTGGACCACGACCCGCGCCTCGCGGTTGGCCACGTGCTTGAGCTGGTCCACGTTGGCCACGTCGCCCAGCGCGAACATCCCCTCGACGGGCTCCCCGCCGCGCATCACGCGCTGGTACTGATCGACGCACAGGGCGCCGTTGGAGCGCAGGTCCAGGCCGAGCGCCGCAACGCCCAGGGTGTCGGTGTTGGGCCGGCGACCCACCGCGACCAGCACCGTGTCGGCGTCCAGCACCAGTTCGCCCCCGGCGCGGGCAAAATGCAGGCGCAGGTGGCCGTCGTGCTCCTCGATGCGCACCAGGTTCGCATCGAGCTCCACGTTCCAGCGCTTGGCCGCGGCCTCGGTGAACGCCGCGGAAATGTCCGCGTCCTGCTCCCGCAGCAGCGCGCCGGAGCGGTTCACCTGGGTCACCGTCGAGCCGAAGGAGGCAAACACCGCGGCAAACTCGCTGGCCACGTACCCGCCGCCGACCACGACCAGGCGTTCGGGCAGCGCCTCGAGGCGCATGATGGTGTCCGAGGTGTGGATGCCGGGCAGCTCGATGCCCGGCACCTGCGGCAGCACGGCGCGCGAGCCGGCCGCGATCACGATCTTCTTGGCGTCGATCGTCGTCCCGGAATCCGTGAGCAGCCGGTGGTCCGCGGTGAGGGTGACGTGCTGCTGGTACAGGTCGACGTTCTCCAGCTCGTCGGCCCGGTAGTGCCGGCCGCCCTCGGAGATCGCGTCGATGCGCCCGAAGATCCTGTCCCGGATCGCGGCCCAGTCGCTGCCCTCGTGCACGAGGTTCACCCCGAGCTCCCGGGCCTGCACGGCGCTTGCCGCCAGCTGCGCCGGGTAGGCGAACATCTTGGTGGGGATGCACCCGACGTTGAGGCAGGTGCCGCCGAAGATGCCGGCATCGATGATGGCGACCTTCTTGTCGTCCCAGAACGGGGTGATCAGCGAGTTCCCGGAGCCGGAGCCGATGATTGCGAGATCGTAGTGCGCGGTCCCGTAGTGCGCCACGGCCTAGCTCCCCGCCCTAATCGCGGAAATTTCGGCGACCAGCTGGTCCAGCGCGTGGCGTGCGGCCCGGCGCGGCGCCCGGCGTTCGGGTGCAGGCAGGCCCAGCGCCGCGTCATGCGGCAGCACGACCACGGGCCTGTCCAGCGACGCCGGCAGTTCGAGTGCGCCGCCGTCCTCCGTGGCACCGTAGTTGACGACGAAGACCGTGCGCTCCACGAGACCGGCGTTGTCGTTGGCCTCCAGCCAATCCAGCTTCTCGCGGAAGGTCCCGGTCGCCGGGGCCGCGGCGGGTGCCAGCAGGACCAGGACGTCGGTGTCCTTGAGCAATCCGTCGAAGGCGGCACGCATCAGGCCCGGGCCCGCGCCGCGGACCTGCAGGTTCCGGCCCTCCAACCGGTACTCGAGCGCAGCGCACAGCGTCGCCAGGCCGGCATGCGGCTCCAGCGCAACGACGGTGACGATTCCCGGCGCGCCGGCCGGGGCATCGGGCCGTCCGGTAAGCCGCTCCCCCGCCACCTCGGCATCGGAATCCGCCGGCGCGGACGCGGCGTGCAATCCCGCCGGGGCCCCGGCCTGCGGCTTGCCGTCCGGCCCGGCGGACGGGCCTTCGGTCGGGCTCGCCCCGGTAGCCTTGTGTGCCGACGGCGCGGCCGCCCCCGTGGTGGCCCCGCGTTTCCGGAACAACCTGGCGAAGAAACCCGCAGAACTCCCTGGCATGAAACCCGACCCCTTTTCGCAGTGTCTATGTTCGCAGTGACAATTTTTCGAAACAGCTGTTTGCCGCGGGCGGCCCAACCTGTGGTCAGGCCGCCGAATCGCACCATAACACGTGAGCGAGGATGAACGCCCGGTCCGGGGTCCATCCTCGCTCACGTGTTCATCTGGTGCACGAACCACGCATCAACCGCAGTCAATGCCCGGTTCGTGCCCGGTTGGTGTACCGGCTGGCGCTGGTTAGGCGGGTACGACGACGAGCAGCAGGTCCCCGCCCTGCACCTGCGCGGTGCCGCCGATGGCCAGGCGGCTCACCGTGCCGGCGACGGCGGAGGTGATGCCGGCCTCCATCTTCATGGCCTCGATCGTCGCCACCGTGGCGCCGGCCTCGACCAGGTCGCCCACCGCGACCTTGGCCGTGACGGCACCGGCGAACGGCGCCGCGATGTGGCCGTGGTTGGACGCATCGGCCTTCTCCGCGAGCACCGCGGTGGACTCCACCGAATTGTCGCGCACCATCAGCTGGCGCGACTGGCCGTTGAGCGTGACCATCACGGTGCGCATGCCCTTCTCGTCGGCCTCGGAGACCGACTGCAGGGACACCAGCAGGCGCACGCCCTTGCCCAGGGACACGACGTGCTCGCGGCCCCGCACCAGCCCGTAGAGGTAGTCGCGGGTGTGCAGGGCGGACAGGTCCCCGTAGGTCTCCAGCGTCGCAAGGTAGTCGCGCGTCGGGCCGGCGAAGAGCAGGCGGTTCAGCGTGGCCCGGCGGGTGTCCGAATCCGCCTCCAGCGCCGCCGAGTCCTCCGGGTCCAGCACCTCGAGACGCGGGTGCACGACGCGGCCCTCCAGCGCCTTGGAACGGAAGGGTTCGGGCCAGCCGCCCGGCGGGTTGCCCAGCTCCCCGGAGAGGAACTGGATCACCGAGTCCGGGATGTCGAAGGACTTCGGGTCGGCCGCGAACTCGTCGGGGTCCACGCCCATGCCCACCAGCGCCAGGGCCAGATCGCCCACCACCTTGGAGGACGGGGTGACCTTCACCAGGCGGCCCAGGATGTGGTTCGCCGCGGTGTACATGTCCTCGATGGCCTCGAAGCGCTCCCCCAGGCCCAGCGCGATGGCCTGCTGGCGCAGGTTGGAGAGCTGGCCTCCGGGGATCTCGTGGCGGTAGACGCGGCCGGTCGGGGCCGCAAGGCCGGACTCGAACGGCGCATACATGGCGCGCACCGATTCCCAGTACGGCTCCAGGGAGGCCGCTGCCTCCAGGGAGATGCCGGTGTCGCGCTCGGTGTTCTCCAGCGCGGCGATCAGCGCCGAGGAGGAGGGCTGGGAGGTGGTCCCGGCCATCGAGGCCGCCGCCACGTCCACCGCGTCGACGCCCGCGTTGATCGCGGCCATCAGGGTCGCCAGCTGGCCGCCGGCGGTGTCATGGGTGTGCAGGTGCACCGGCAGATCGAAGCGCTCGCGCAGGGCGGTGACCAGCTTCGCCGCGGCGGCCGGGCGCAGCAGCCCGGCCATGTCCTTGATCGCCAGGATGTGCGCGCCGGCGTCGACGATCTGCTGGGCCAGGTTCAGGTAGTAGTCAAGCGTGTACAGGTCCTCGGCCGGATCCAGCAGGTTGCCGGTGTAGCACAGCGCCACCTCGGCCACCGCGGTGCCGGTGGCCCGGACCGCCTTGATCGCCGGGGCCATCTGCGAGACGTCGTTCAGCGCATCGAAGATGCGGAAGATGTCGATGCCGGTGGCCGCGGCCTCCTTCACGAACGCGTCGGTGACCTCGGTCGGGTACGGGGTGTAACCCACGGTGTTGCGCCCGCGCAGCAGCATCTGCAGCGGGATGTTCGGCAGCTCCGCGCGCAGCAGCTCCAGGCGCTTCCACGGGTCCTCGCCCAGGAAGCGCAGCGACACGTCGTAGGTCGCCCCGCCCCAGACCTCCATGGAGAACAGCTGCGGCATCACGTGCGCGTAGGCCGGGGCCGCGGCCAAAAGGTCGCGGGTGCGCACCCGGGTGGCCAGCAGCGACTGGTGCGCGTCGCGGAAGGTGGTGTCGGTGACGGCGACGGCGGTCTGCGCGCGCAGGGCCTTGGCGAAGCCCTCCGGGCCGAGTTCCAGCAGGCGCTGGCGCCAACCTGCCGGCGGGGCCTGCTCGGTGGACGGGCCGTCGAACGGGGAGCGGTCCGGTTCGGAGAGCTTGTCGCCCGGGAAGGAGGGCAGCTTCAGGCGCGGGTCGATGCCCTCGATGCGCGGCCCGTTCGGGTGGTTGACGGTCACCCCGGCCAGGAAGGACAGGGCCTTGGTGCCGCGGTCCTGGGACTTGTTGCCGGTGAGCAGGTCCGGGCGCTTGTCGATGAAGTCGGTGGCGACGTCCCCGGCGATGAACTGCGGGTCGGCCAGCACGTTCATCAGGAACGGGATGTTGGTGGTGACCCCGCGGACGCGGAACTCGGCCAGCGCGCGCCGGGCACGGGCCACCGCGGTGGCGTAGTCGCGGCCGCGGCAGGTGAGCTTGACCAGCATCGAGTCGAAGTGCGGGGACACCTCGGCACCGGTGTAGATGGTGCCGCCGTCCAACCGCACCCCGGAGCCGCCGGCGGAGCGGTAGACCGTGATGGTCCCGACGTCGGGGCGGAAGCCGTTGGCCGGGTCCTCGGTGGTGATGCGGGACTGCAGGGCGACGCCGCGGATCTGCAGCTCGTCCTGGCGGATGCCCAGGTCCTCGAGGGACTCGCCCGCGGCGATGCGCATCTGCGCCTGCACCAGGTCGACGTCGGTGATTTCCTCGGTGACGGTGTGCTCCACCTGGATGCGCGGGTTCATCTCGATGAACACGTGCTGGCCCGCACGTTCGCCCACGGTGTCGAGCAGGAACTCGACGGTTCCGGCGTTCTGGTAGCCCAGGGCCTTGGCGAACTTGATGGCGTCGGCGTAGAGCGCCTGGCGGATGCCCTCGTCCAGGTTCGGCGCCGGGGCGATCTCGATGACCTTCTGGTGGCGGCGCTGCAGCGAGCAGTCGCGCTCGAAGAGGTGCACGATGTTGCCGTGCTCGTCGGCCAGGATCTGGACCTCGATGTGGCGCGGGCGCAGGACGGCCTGTTCCAGGAAGACCGTGGGGTCCCCGAACGCGCTGCCGGCCTCGCGCATCGCGGCGGAGAGGGATTCGGCGAGCTGGTCGCGGGTGTCCACGCGGCGCATGCCGCGCCCGCCGCCGCCGGCGACGGCCTTGACGAAGATCGGGAAGCCGATCTTCTCGGCCTCCTTGGTCAGGTAGGCGACGTCGTCGCTCGGTTCGGAGGACTGCAGCACGGGGATGCCCGCGGCGCGGGCCGCCTTCAGCGCGGCAACCTTGTTGCCCGCGAGCTCCAGCACGTCCGCGGAGGGGCCGATGAACTTGATGCCCTCGGCGGCCGCGGCGCGGGCCAGGTCCGGGTTCTCGGAGAGGAATCCGTAGCCCGGGTAGATGGCATCCGCGCCCGATTCCTTGGCGACGCGGATGACCTCGGCAACATCCAGGTAGGCGCGGACCGGGTGGCCCTCCTCGCCGATCTGGTAGGCCTCGTCGGACTTCTGGCGGTGGATCGAGTTGCGGTCCTCGTACGGGTACACGGCGACGGTCTTTGCGCCCAGCTCATAGCCGGCCCGGAAGGCGCGGATCGCGATCTCACCGCGGTTGGCTACCAAGATCTTCGTAAACATGGCGCTCCTGCAAAATGATATTAAGGGTGAATTAAGCACACGGGTTCGAGGGTCAGAACTCATGGTTTCGGGATGGAAGCCAAGGTTTCCGGCCCCCAAAGTCACACCATACCGTGATCTGGCGCACCCAAAGCAAAAAGATTGCGCAGGGTACGAAACAGTAGTCTCACCGCAAGCTGGTAACCGTGGCGGCAAAGGTCCGTGAACCCGATTATGATATTAAGGGAACCAATCGTTGCATCATGGGAAATCGACAGTAGAAAAGGGCGTGGTCCGTTCCGTGCAGGTAGTGAGCATTAGCAGCCTTAAAGGTGGCGTAGGAAAAACCTCCGTTACATTGGGGCTCGCTTCGGCCGCCCTGGCAGCTGGCATCCCCACGCTCGTCATCGATCTGGATCCGCATGCCGATGCCAGCACCGGTCTGGGTGTCCGCGCCGATGGCAAGATGACAATCGGCCGCATGCTGAAATATGCGCGCAAGGCTGATATGTCACAGAACATCGTTTCGAGTGCGTGGCAAGCCAAGGCAATTTCGAAGCGTTCCCTCACCCGGGTTCCGGTCCTGGACGTCGCCGTCGGCGATGCCTACACCGGCATTTACGACCGGCCAGACCTGCGCGCACGCGATTTGCGCCGACTGACCCAGCTGCTTGCGCGCACGTCCGGATACGCGTTGGTCCTCATTGACTGCCCGCCATCCCTCAACGGCCTGACGCGCATGGCATGGAGCGCCAGCGATCGGGTGCTGCTGGTTGCCGAGCCGAGCTTGTTCTCCGTGGCCGGAACCGAACGCACCCAGCGTGCCCTTGAAATGTTCCGCAATGAATATGCCCCGGACTTGGGACCGATCGACGTCGTGATCAACCGGGTGCGCAAGGAATCGGACGAGCACCGTTTCAGGCTCACCGAAATGCGTTCGATGTTTGGCAGCGCGGTACTCAACCCCGAGTTGCCCGAGTTTGCCGATTGGCAGCAGATCCAGGGTGCCGCATATTCCGTGCACCAGTGGCCGGGCAAGGCCGCCAAAAAGACGGCGGAGTTGTTCGATGACCTGTTGCGCAACATTTCCGACGCGGGAAAGATGCGTGCACGGTAGCCAATTGCTGGCGGCGCATTCCTAGATTCATGGAAGAGCCGGCGTCCGACTGGGAAACCAGTGGGGCGCCGGCTCTTGCGTTGTCCCCCGGCAGTGCCTGGCCGGAACGGATAACGCAACGGCCGGCCGGTTCGCACACCTGGCGGTGTACGGGCCGGCCGGCCGTTGGGAAGAACTCGCGTATCGGAGGCCTTAGCTTGCAGTTCGCTTCGCGGCCCGGCGTTGGGCCAGTTCATCCTCGGGAAAATCGGAGGCACGCTCGCTTGGCAACTGCGAAAGCGATCCCTCCACCTCGCGCCAGACACGGCCAACGGCAATTCCGAATACGCCCTGCCCGCCCTGGACCAAATCAATGACTTCGTCCGCGGAGGTGCATTCGTAGACCGATGCGCCGTCGCTCATGAGGGTGATTTGCGCCAGGTCATCCACTCCCCGTTCGCGAAGGTGCTCGACGGCCGTCCGAATCTGCTGCAGGGACACACCCGTGTCCAGCAAGCGCTTAACTACCTTAAGGACAAGGATGTCTCGGAACCCATATAGACGTTGGGAGCCCGAGCCCTTGGCGATGCGAACGGCCGGTTCAACCAGACCCGTGCGGGCCCAGTAATCCAGCTGGCGGTAGGTGATTCCGGCTGCCTTGCAGACGATCGGGCCACGGTAGCCCGCATCTTCGTCCAGCACCGGCAGGTCTTCGGTGAAGAGCAGACCCTGGGTATTGCCGGTCGACGCGGCAGGCCGGGTCTCGGTTGCGCGTTGATCATCTGTGGGATTCATCGGAATCTCCTTGCTCAAGCATCCCCATAAGGGAGGGAGGGTTGCTCATGGCGTGGAACGATTCCTTGCGAGTGAAATCGGTGTCCGCGGTCGGCAAACCTTGGGAACTTATGTTTCGACGGTACGACTTGGAAGGGGCTTCGTCAAAGACCTTCACCCCAAACTTGGAGCGTGTCGTCGACGGTCGTCTATTTATCGAAATCTTCGGGCTCGACCTCTTCGAGGAATTCGCGGAATTCCCGCAGCTGGTCTTCTTCGCCCTCGGCGGCATCCTGATCGTCGGCGACAAGCACGCCCGCCTCGTCCAAAACGTGTTCGTGGCACATGATCGGGCATTCGGCGCGCAGCGCCAGCGCAATGGCATCGGAGGAACGGGCATCGACGCGTACGTCGTTGGCAAACACGAGTTCCGCGGTGAAGACCGCATTGAGCACCGAGACGATTTCCACCCGCAGCAGCGGTGCATGAAGCGCCTCAAGGGTCGCAATCATCAGGTCATGGGTCAGCGGCCGCGGCGGGATAATCCCCTGCTGGAACATGGCGATCGCAGAGGCCTCCGGGGCACCGATCCAGATGGGCAGGTGGCGCTTGGAATTGACATCCTTGAGCAGGACTAGGGGCTGGTTGGAGGGAAGTTCGATGCGAACTCCCACAACTTCAAGCTCATGCATGGTTCGCTCCTTAGCGTGATCCCTGCTGCAAGGGTCACCGTAGTCGGTCGACCTAGTGGTCCAGCTTGGCGATGGCACCATTGACCAACGCACCATGCAACGCCATGCAGGCATCGCTTATTTCGCGGGCAGTCTCGGCGGCCCGTGCACGGGAGGCGACGTCGCGCCTGCTCATCTGGGGTGCAACGGCGCGTTCCACCAGGCCGACCTCGCGATCGGCCGCGGCACGGAAGGCACGCAGGTGCCGGGGTTCGATCCCGTGGGCGGCCAGCGCCGCGGAAGCCGCGGTGATCTTCTGTGCGTGTTCGTCGAAACGGTCGTTCTCGGGAACGATCATCCCGAACGCCAGCAGGTCGTCAACGAGTTCGGTGCTGGCGCCGCACAGGCCCTGCAACTCGGCCTTCGTGACGGGCCGCGCGTGCGCGACGAGGTCCTGGGTCATCTGCTCGCTGATGCTGCGCGGGGCCAGGGTGTGGCCGCCGGGAAGCTGCTCCGGGCGCTCTCCCCTGTCCACTGCGTCGAGGTAGTCCTTGATGACCTTCAGCGGCAGGTACTGGTCGCGTTGCAGCCCCAGGATGAAACGCAACCGCCCCACGTCGTCCGGCAGGTACTTGCGGTAGCCGGCCGACGTGCGCTGCGGCGTCAGCAGGCCCTTTTCCTCAAGGAAGCGGATCTTCGATGCCGTCACCTGCGGGAATTCGTCATGCAGCTCCGAAAGCACCTCGCCGATATTGAGTGCCACAGGGCGCGCGCTATCGCCGCTGATGACAGCCAGTCGAGGGTTTCGGGCTACATGATTCACGGGGTTCCTGCTTAGTCGAGCGCGTTGGCCGGGTTGTTCGGCAGCGCGACGTAGAAGGTCAGGCGGAATTTTCCGATCTGCACCTCGGCGCCGTTGACCAGGCGCACCGAGTCCACGCGGTCGTTGTTGACGTAAGTGCCGTTCAGCGAACCGGAGTCCACCACCGTGAAGCCGTTGGCGTCGCGGACGAATTGTGCATGCTTGCGCGAGACCGTGACGTCGTCAAGGAACACGTCGGCCTGCGGGTGGCGGCCGGCCTGCGTGACATCCTCATCCAGCAGGAAGCGTGCACCCTGGTTTGGCCCGGAGTGCGCAATGAGCAGGGCGGAGCCGGCCGGCAACGCCGAAACCGCCGCGCGTTCCTCGGGGCTCAGGGCATAGAAAACTACTGGTTCGCGCTGCACCGGCGGAAGGGTGATGCCCGTCGTTTCGGTCGAAGCCTCGCGCTGCTGGTTCGGCACCCGGGTTTCATCCATGTCCAGTCCTCCCAAAAATTCTTGCTCAAACAAATCCTTAGCCGCTGCTCCATCCCAGATTGGGGCAATGCGTCTACAACCAGATTAGCCTACTCGCGTTCATCGGGGATTCCGCGCAAGAAGGTCTTCAAATCTCCGCCGTTTCCGCTTCGGCATGGGATGATGCACGCATGCCAGATTCAGATATCCCCGCTCCTCCGGCAGCGGCAGAGCGTCCCCCGCAGTCGCCCGCGGCCACGAAACCCCGCTGGGGCTTGCGGATCGGCCTGGGCGCCGCGGGGCTTGCCCTGCTGGCGGTCGCCTTCCTCCTCATTCGCCTGTTCCTGCCCGTTTGGTGGGCCACCCGGATCGCCAACCAAACGCAGGGCTCGCTGAGCGGCGGGCTGCTGCTGGGCCTCACCTACGGCTTTGCCTTCACCTTCATACCGCTGGTCATCGCATGGCAGGCACGCTACAAGAAGATCTCGTGGCCCTGGAAGTGGGTGATCATCGGCGTTGCGGTCCTCGTTGCCCTGCCGAACCTGCTCACGCTGGGCATCTACCTGAACTCGTCCGGCGCGGCGCAGAAGGCCAGGCTGATGATCGACACCTCGGCGATCTGGTTCCCGTCGTGGTCGATCGGCGGCGCGATGGCCGGCGTGCTGCTCTTTGCGGGCATCGCAACCTTCTGGCACATGTGGCGTTCCCGCGGGCGCAAGATCAAGTCGTTGCGCCTTGAGGTGAAGTCCCGGGCCACGGCCGGGTCGAACCCTGCGGCAGCGCAGGGAACAACAGCCGGCGTTGAAGCGAGTGGTCCTGCCGACGATGCGCCCAGCGAACCGGACAGCAATGCGGACAGCGATGCGGACAGCGATCCCGCCGACGGAATGCCGCCGGCAAGCACCCCTGCCTAGGCCCAGGACCCACACATTTCGGACCGGTTTCCCGGGCCACGGTCAAGAACCTTAAGACAGCAGTGTCCCGGCGAATCGAATTCGCCGGGACACTGCTGTCTGCGGTTGAGGGGCCCCGAAGATCGGAGGCCGGCCACGGATTCGCGGGGCGCCTGCTTCTCGGTCGGGCCTAGCGTTCGATCAGGATCGGTGCGAAGAAGTCGCTCAGCTCCTCGCGGGCACCCAGCGGCAGCACATTAGCCACGTACTGGTCCGGACGGACCACCACGATCGCACCGTCGCGGGAGACGCCGCGCTTCTCGAAGATGTCGTCGCCCTCGAGGGTTGCGTAGACCTTTTCGTAGTCGATGGTGCCGAACACGCCGGTGCGGGGCATGAAGGCCTCCGGGACCTGGCCCAAGTCGACGTTGGTGTAGTCCTGCTGATAGACCACCTTGACGTCGAATATGGAGTCGATGTCCGTTCCGGCCGGAGTGTACTTAAGCAGCGGGGATTCCGGCGACTCGGTCAGCCAGGCGGCCCACTCGCGCAAGGCCGAGGCATCCTGCGGCGCCGCGGCGTCGGCAAAG
Organism: Paeniglutamicibacter sp. NPDC012692; assembly: GCF_042901625.1. Taxonomy (NCBI): domain Bacteria; kingdom Bacillati; phylum Actinomycetota; class Actinomycetes; order Micrococcales; family Micrococcaceae; genus Paeniglutamicibacter; species Paeniglutamicibacter sp. NPDC012692. The sequence continues at coordinate 47,793 of NZ_JBIBDE010000005.1, read as the reverse complement.
GCGTAGAGGCGCCAGCGGCCGTCGGCGCGGTGGTGGTGGCCAAGCTGCACCGGGTTGGCATCGCCCACGCGCAGGGCCGGCGACGACTTGAAGCGCTTGCCCACCGGGAAGCCTGTGGCGAGCTCCTGGTGGGTCGCCTCGCCGATCAGCATGGAGGGCTTGTACTCGGTCATGAAGCCGGCCGGGAACTCGGCGGTCTGCACGTAGAAGCGCTCAAGTTCGGCGGGGTCCGCCATTTCCTCGGGCTTTGCGGCCATGAGGGTCGACCACTGCTTGTCGAAGTCGATCAGGTTCTTGGCGATCACCTGGCGCTCCGCCGAGTAGGTGCGCAACAGCTCGGCCGGGCTGCGACCGTCAAGCACGTGGCCGAGCTTCCAGCCGATATTGAAACCGTCCTGCATCGACACGTTCATGCCCTGGCCGGCCTTGGCGCTGTGCGTGTGGCAGGCGTCGCCGGTGATGAAGACGCGCGGGGTGCGGTCGTCCGCGTCGCCGTCCTTCAGGTTGTCGAAGCGGTCGGTCAGTCGGTGGCCGACCTCGTAGACGCTGTGCCAGGCCACCGACTTCACGTCGAGCGTGTACGGGTGCAGGATCTGGTTGGCCTTCTCGATGATCTCGTCCAGCGGGGTGTTGCGCACGTTGCCGTTGTCGTCGTCGGCCACCTCGCCCAGGTCGACGTACATGCGGAAGAGCGAGCCGCCCTCGCGCGGAATGTGCAGGATGCTGCCGCCATTGCCGGACTGGATGGCGCACTTGGTGCGGATGTCCGGGAAGTCGGTGACGGCCAGGACGTCCATGACGCCCCATGCATGGTTGGCCTTGTCGCCGGACATGGTGCAGCCGATGGATTCGCGGACCTTGGAGCGGGCACCGTCGGAGCCAACCACGTACTTGGCCTTGACGATGCGCTCCTGGCCCTCGAGCTCGCCCGAGGTGTGCACGAGGGTCACGGTGACCGGGTACTCGGCCTCGTCGTCGACGCTCAGCGTGCGGAACTCGTAGCCGTAGTCGGGCTTCATGCGCGTCGGTGCGTTGTGCATGAACTCCGCGAAGTAGTCCAGCACGCGGGCCTGGTTCACGATCAGGTGGGGGAACTCGCTGATGCCGTGCGGGTCGTCCGCGGTGCGGGCAGCACGGTAGATCTTCGAGGGATCCTCGGGGTTCGGCTTCCAGAACGCCGTTTCGGTGATGTGGTATGCCTCTTCGCTGATGCGCTTGGCGAAGCCGAAGGCCTGGAAGGTTTCCACGCTGCGCGCCTGGATGCCGTCGGCCTGGCCGATTTCCAGACGGCCCGGGCGGCGCTCGACGATGCGGGTGGTGACACCCGGGAACTGCGACAACTGCGCTGCGGCAATCATGCCGGCCGGGCCGGAGCCGACGATCAGGACGTCCACCTCGTCGGGGAGTTCCTCTGGGCGGTCGATGCCAACACCCGCAGGCGGCTGGGTGAGCGGGTTTCCGGAAACGTACCCGTTGTGGTGGAACTGCACTGGTTTTCCTCACTTCTCTGTGAACGATTCAGTCACTTCGGCCGTCATCGTTTCGTTGTGTTCCATAATGGAACACTGAATTCTAATATCGCACACAAAGCATAACCGGAAGTGAGTGCACTCACAAAGGTGCATGACGCAGCGCATATCGAGGAGTGGGCTGAAACGCGGATCCAAACGGCGGCGCTGGCCCTCGCGCGACACCCGGCGGCGGGCCGAGGTGGTCACTCGTAGCCGGACGGCAACTGGCATTGAGTCCCGGGGCGCGTTTTGTCCGCCCCAGGGACGATGATGCTCGCGAAGCCCGCCAAGAATCCAATCTCCACTGGGCATGGAAACGAGGGTGGCTCGCCAGGGATTTGCCGAACCGCCCGCGCATCAGCCTGTCGGGCTAGAGGGATGCGAACCCACTGCCGGTCGATCGGGGTGCCGGGCACTCAAGCCAGGCGCATCCTTGCGCGCCCATCAGGGGCCCGACACCTCGGGGAAAATCCCTGCAATTTCTGGACCGGAAGCAGTGCCGCGATCCCTCCCGAACTCCGCCTCCCGGGCCACACGCTCACGATGATTCGCCCAACGTTGACCCAGGACCGCTGAAGCCAACACGGCCAGCATCATGCCAACCATGGCCAAGAGCATTTGTCCTTCAAGCATTGTCATGGAAACCCCACATGCCGAATTGTTCATAAGGTTGAATGCCGCGTTGCCGCATGCGACAACAGCTCTGAGGAATTTGCCGGGGCGCATGGGCAGCCACAGCGAATCACGACGCCAAATCACTTGTTGCCAGTGAATGTACCTGAAACTTTCCCGGTGCCGAAGAGGTAAGCCGGAACCGTTACGGGAAACCCGCATGGGATTCCGAGAAACGATCATCGACAAGTCCCAGTAATCGGCAGGAAGTGCCGTCGACGCCCCAGATCTCAAGACCCAGGGCGGCAATGATCGGGCGGCGGCAAAAAGCCAGCCATGCCGGCGACGACGCCACCGGCGCGGCGATGAACCGCACCACAAGGGAATCGCCCCGAGCATTTCGGCGAGAACTCAACCCCTGAGCCGCTTCAGCCCTTTCAGGGAATCCGAATCCCGGAAAATGCACAAAAGTCGCAAAAAATTTCCGGGCATGAAAAAACCCCGGCAGCTCAACGTTGATTCGTTGATCTGCCGGGGTTTCAACCGGTCGGGCTAGCGGGATTCGAACCCACGGCCCCCCCGACCCCAAGTCAGGAAAGCCAGCCAGTGGCGTGGACCTGCCGCTGCGCACAACGCACGAGCCTACGCCTAGTCAGATGCTCTTAACAAGACTTGTTGATTTTCCATGGCAAGCAGCACAACAACTAGCTTGGCTATCGAAATCCCCAGCGTTTGATCAGAAACGGGCCCTAGGGTCGAAAGGACAAGCCAGATCATCGAAAGGAAACCCACATGGGACTCGGAGACAAGATCAGCAACAAAGCCCAGGAAGTAGCCGGCAAGGTCAAGGAAGGCGTTGGAAGCGCCACCGACAACCCGGACCTGAAGGCCGAAGGCCACAAGGACCAGGCCGCAGCAAAGGCCAAACAGGTAGGCGAAAACATCAAGGACGCCGCCAAAGACCTCAAGGGCGAGTAGACGCGCCCGGTCGCTACTCACCGTAGACAGCAACCTCCCCGTGGGATAGTTTGGCGCCACAACTAAATAGCGTGCATTCGCTCTGGAAGGGTTGTGCACGCCACCAAATCAAACAGCCCCACCCGATCCGCAAGGAAAGGGCGGGGCTGTTTTTGCGTTCAGAAGGAAGCCGTCGTTATTACCCGGTTCTGACCTGACAAGCCCACGCGTATCCCGCGCTTCGGCGAACCCTAGACACCGTCTGGTTTCGGGCGTAGTGTCGCTCGGACAACTACAAATAGTTGTGAAACCCCGAACCGCAAATGAACCCAGGAAAGCTCACCAGCTTGCTCCCGGGTGTAGTGGGACTCCGTTTTTCAGATGTGGCTAGTCGCCGGTTCCTGAAATCGTTGGCAGGGTTTCGGCGGCGCAGGTGTCCCCCAAGTCCCTGCGCCTGCGATTGCAGGTGCTTTCCCCAGAAGGCATCTACGAATCCGATGGGCCCCGTTCGATGGGGGCGGGGCCCATCTTCGCATTCGGGGGCACCGCGCATTTCTGGCAGCATCACCCAGTGCTGCACTCGCTCTCGGACAAACTAGCCGAGCAAGATTGGCACTAAAACCAAGCACTGAAAGCTATATACACAAGGCTTCAGTCCGCTTATGTTTGTCTCACAACTAAATAGCGTGCGTACGCCTTGGACGGTACGCGCACGAAACACTCGTAACTAGCCCCAATCTCGGTTTGAGAGTGGGGCTAGTTTTGCGCTCAGAAGGTCACACCGGGCTACCGATGATCCCGGATCTGGTAGATCCGCAGCTTTGACAGCACCCTTGCCTCGGTGATGCGAACGGCCGCAATTCCCTCCGCGCACGCTTCGCACACAAGTTCGTTCAGCGCCGCAGACTTTTCTTCAAGAACGGTCTGCGCTTCGGCTTTGGAGTCACCGTCTACGCGGATCCGGTCCAATATGCTAACTGGTCGTTCACCGTTTCCTGATGACGTCAGCGGACAATCCGGCCACCACGACCCAAGCCGCGCTGAGCCCGATCCACAAGCATGGGTATCGCTCACTGAACAGGATTCCGCCAACACCGATGACGGCGCCGGCCAGGATTACGGTTAGAGCAAGGGGATGATTGAAATACTTCATGACTTCTCGAGTAAATATACTTGGTAGGGCGGGTGCCCGAGTTGGTTGGAACTTCTCGGACACCTGCTTTATTTATCCCCGGCGCTCACCTCATCCCGTGCGAAAATCCACTGGCAATGAGTCCGGGCAGAGAATCCGAAACCCTCGGAAATACGCGGAAGTGCGAAATGGGCCGCAGACAGAGAAAAACCCCGGGGAATCTTGGAAAAATCCTTGATTCCCCGGGGTTTCAACCGGTCGGGCTAGCGGGATTCGAACCCACGGCCTCCTGACCCCCAGTCAGGCGCGCTACCAAGCTGCGCCATAGCCCGGTTGCTTTCGCAGCCGTTCTCCCGAACACTTGCGTGCGGGTGCCGTCTGCGAAAAGCTCCTAGATAACCCTACCCTATTTTTCGGACTACTTTGTACGCTGACGCTTTTCGCGCACTCGCATGGCCACTTCAATGGGGGTTCCTTCGAATCCGAAGGTCTCGCGCAGGCGGCGAGTAATGAATCGGCGGTAGCCCGGATCCAAGAAACCTGTGGTGAAGAGCACAAAGCGAGGTGGTCGCGAAGACACCTGGGTACCGAACAGGATGCGTGGCTGCTTGCCGCCGCGCAGCGGGTGCGGGTGGGCCGCCACAAGCTCGCCCAGGAAGGCGTTGAGCTTGCCGGTGGAGATGCGCTTGTCCCAGGATTCCAAGGCCGTGTGCAGGGCAGGAACGAGCTTGTCCTTGTGCCAGCCGGTCTTCGCCGAGATGTTCACGCGCGGTGCCCACTCGACGTGCGCCAGGTCCATTTCGATCTCGCGCTCGAGGTAGCGGCGACGATCGTCGTCCATCAGGTCCCACTTGTTGAAGGCGAGGACCAGGGAACGGCCCGAGTCGATGGCCATCTGCAGGATGCGGACGTCCTGCTCCGAGAGCACCTCGTCGACGGCCAGGAGCACTACGGCAACCTCGGCCTTTTCCAGGGCGGCCTGCGTACGCAGCGAAGCGTAGTAGTCCGAGCCCTGCGCCATGTGCTGGCGGCGGCGGATGCCTGCGGTGTCAACGAAGCGCCAGACCTCGCCGCCGAGCTCGACGAGCTCATCCACCGGGTCGCGGGTGGTGCCGGCCATGTTGTCGACGACAACGCGCTCGGAACCGGCCATCTTGTTCAACAGCGAGGACTTGCCGACGTTCGGGCGGCCGATCAGCGCGACGCGGCGGGGGCCGCCGCGCGGGATGATGCCGCCGAAGGCGGAGTACTCGGGAAGCTTGGCGACAACTGCGTCAAGCAGGTCGGCCGCGCCGCGGCCGTGCAGGGCCGAGACCGGCCAGGGCTGGCCGAAGCCAAGGCCCCAGAGGAACGAGGCGTCGGCTTCCTGGTTTGCATCGTCGACCTTGTTGGCGACCAGCAGGACCGGCTTCTTCTTCCGGCGCAGCATCTTCACGACGGCCTCGTCGGTGGCGGTGGCGCCAACGCGCGAGTCAACCACGAAGAGGATGACGTCGGCGATGTCTGCGGCGATCTCAGCCTGCTCGGCCACGCGTGCGTGGATGCCCTTGGCGTCGTGCTCCCAACCGCCAGTGTCGACGACCGTGAAGTTCCGGCCGTTCCATTCGGCCTGGTAGGAGACACGGTCGCGGGTCACGCCCGGGACGTCCTCCACGACGGCCTCGCGGCGGCCCAGGATGCGGTTGACCAGCGTGGACTTGCCCACGTTGGGTCGGCCGATGATGGCCAGCACCGGCGGGATGACCTCGTCGGCATCGTCGTCGTAGTCATCGCCCAGACGCGCGAGAAGTTCCGCGTCCTCCGGGTCAAGCTCGTAGTCCTCGAGGCCGGAGAGGAGCACGCTGGCGCGCTGCTCGGCTTCTTCCTCGCTGATTTCGGCCAGGCGGTCGGCAATGTGGTCGTCGTTGACGGGGACGTACTCTTCGCCGTCTCCCGTTAGCAGGCTCTCACTCATGGTGCGGTTCCTTTGCGTTGCGTGCCTCCACCAAACGCGGAAGCCAGTATCCATTTAAGCATGTGCCCCGCATCGGCGCTTTGGCCGGTGCGGGGAAGCGGCCCGGGAAACCCCCGGACGGGGTGGGGTTCTACGAGCGGGCCTGCGCCGAAATGGCTGCAAGCACCGCGGTGACGGTTTCCTCGAAGTCGAGATCCGAGGAATCCACGGTTGCGACGCCGTCGGCCGCGACCTGGAAGTTCACGACCGTCGAGTCCTTGGCATCGCGCGCCAGGACCTGCGCCTCCAGCTCGGCCGCGGACTGCGTGCCGCCCAGCTGGATGCCGCGGCGGCGCAGGCGCGCCTCCTCCGAGGCGGTGAGCAGGATGCGTGCGTCGGCGTCCGGGGCCACCACGGTGGTGATGTCCCGTCCCTCGGCGACAATGCGGTCGTGCGCCTGGATGATGGCGCGCTGGCGCGCCACAAGCTCCTTGCGGGCCTCCAGGTTGGTGGCCACGGCGGAGACGGCCGCCGAGACGAACGGCTCGCGGATCGCCTCGGTCACGTCGGTGCCGTGGATCTTGACCAGCTCGACGTCCGGGTCGGTGGAGATGAACAGGTCCGCCGCCTTCACGGCGGCGGCAACGGCCTCCGCGTCGGTCAGGTCGGTGCCGGCGTCAAGGGCGTGCCAGGTCACCGCGCGGTACATGGCACCGGTGTCCAGGTACGCGGCCTCCAGCCGGCGCGCGGCCTCCTTGGAGACCGAGGATTTGCCGCTGCCCGAGGGGCCGTCGACGGCAACCACGATTTTCTGCACTACTGCACTACCTTCCAGCCAAGTGCGCTGAGCACTGTGATCAATTCTTCGCGACGGCCCGGGATCACCGAGACATCGACAAGGCCCACCTGGTGGCCGGCCGAGTGCTCGACGCGCACGTCCTCGACGTTGATGCCCGCATCACCGATGTCCACCAGCAACTTGGCCACCTGGCCCGGCCTGTCCTGCACCACGATGGTGACCAGGGCAAAGGCCTGCGGGGGCGCGCCGTGCTTGCCCGGGATCCGGGCCTGTCCGGCGTTGCCCTCGGCCATCAGCTGGGCGAGGTCCAGCAGCGCGCCGGGTGCCGTCGGGTCCTCGAGGGTGCCGATCAGGCGTTCGAGGTCCTCGTGCATGCCGCGCAGGATGGGCACCAGCGCATTGGCGTTGTGGCTGAGGATCTGGATCCACAGCTTCGGGTCGCTGGCCGCGATCCGCGTGGTGTCGCGCAGCCCGTTGCCGGCCAGCGCGAGCGAATGCCCCGGCGCGTTCATCAGCCGCGAGGCGATCAACGAGGAGGCGACCTGCGGGAAGTGGGAGATCAACGCGACGGACGAATCGTGGTCCTGAGCGTTCATCCGCGACACCGTCGCGCCCAGGTCGATGGCCAGGGCCTCGGCGGTCTTCAGCGATTCCCCGCGGGATCCGGTGTGCGCACACACCACCCACGGCATCGAGGTGAAAAGCTCGCCGCGCGCCGCGGCCGGGCCCGACTTCTCGCGCCCCGCCATCGGGTGGGTGCCCACGTAGCGGGCCAGGTGCGCATCGGTGATGCGCGGGTCCGCACGCACGGCCTCGAGGATCGACTCCTTGACGCTGGCGATGTCCACCACGGTGGCCATCGGGTAGTCAAGCAGTGCCTGCACGACGACCTGCGCCGAGACGTCCGGCGGGGCGCCAACCACCACCAGCTCCGGGGCCAGGGGGCGCCCGGGGGTGAGGATGGTGCCCGCGCCGATGTCCTGCGCCACGGTCTGCGCGCTGGGCGAGGGGTCGGAAAGCCAAACGTTCAGGCCGCGCTGACTAAGCCCCAGCCCAACGCTGGTGCCCAGCAGCCCGGTCCCGATGACCAGGATTGGTCCGGCCAGGTGCGTGGTGGGCATCGTCTTGTTACATCCCCACCAGTGCGAGCAGGTGTCCGACTTCCTGGTTGCCCAGGGGGCGGATGGTGCCCTGCTTCTGGTCGCCCAGGCGGATCGGGCCGACCTGGACGCGCACCAGGCGGGTCACCGGGTGGCCGACCGCGTCAAAGAGGCGGCGCACGATGCGGTTGCGTCCGGAGTGCAGGACGACCTCGATGAGCAGGTAGCCCGGGGTCGAGTCGATCAGGCGGAAGGAGTCCACGGAAGCCCAGCCGTCTTCGAGCTTGATGCCCTTCTTCATTTGGGCGCCGATGCCGTTGGCCATCGGGCCGCGGACCTGCACCAGGTAGGTCTTGGGGACCTCGTAGGACGGGTGCGACAGGCGGTTGGCCATCTCGCCGTCGTTGGTGAGGATCAGCAGGCCCTCGGTCTGGAAGTCAAGGCGTCCGACGTGGAAGAGTCGCTGCTGGCCCTGCTTGCGGATGAAGTCGGAAATGCACTTGCGGCCTTCCGGGTCCTCCATGGTGGAGACGACGTTGCGCGGCTTGTTGAAGACGAAGTACTTCATCTCCTCGTTCAGCTGCAGGCGCATGCCGTCCACGTGCACGGTGTCGCGCTCCGGGTCGATGCGGACGCCCGGCTCGACGACCAGAGCGCCGTTGACCTCAACGCGGCCACCGGCAATCATTTCCTCGCAGACTCGGCGGGACGCCACGCCGGCGTTGGCCATGACCTTCTGCAGGCGCACGCCCTCGAGATCCGAGTGTGCGGCCTGGGCGCGCTCGCGCTGGGTCGGCTTGTTGGGACGGTCGGCCTTGACCGGGCCGAGGTTCTGGCCGAAGCGCTCCTTGCCGAAGGCCTTCGGGCCCGTGTACTTCTTGGCGCCGGAGCCGCCGGTTCCCGGCTTTTTGCCCTGCTTGGGGCCGCCGTGGGTCTTGGACCATGAACCCGAGGTGGATTCGCCGCCGCGTTCGGAGCCCGAGCGAGGGTTGGAGTTCGAGCGGCCTGCGCCGGCTGCTCCTCGGCCTCGGCCATTGCCGGAGCCGGAGCCTTGTGGGCGCTGGTTGCCGCGGCCTGAGCGCGATCCCTGGGTCATGTCTGTCCTTATGTTGTTTCGTGGTTCGCCGAATTGCTAGGGCAAATCAACGTCAAATTCGTCAATGTCGCCCACTCCTGGGAGATGCGGGGAAAGCATGGGTAGCTCCGAAACGCTGCCCAGCCCCAATCTTTCCAGAAAATACGAGGTGGTCTGATACAACGTGGCACCACTTTCACCCTCATCGGGTGCCTCGTGGATCAGTCCGCGCGTGAGTAACGTGCGCACCACTGAATCGACATTAACCCCACGAATCGCCGCGACCCTCCCGCGTGAAACGGGTTGCCGGTAGGCGATTACTGCCAAAGTCTCCAGGGCAGCCTGGGTTAGTCTTGCCGTTTGGCCGTCGATGACGAAGCGTGAAACAAAGGGAGCAAAATCACGTCGGGAGAAGATGCGCCATCCTCCGGCCAATTCGCGCAGCTCAAAACCGCGCGGTGTATCCCCTCCATCATACTGTGCCCGAAGCCCGTGAAGGGCCGCTGTGACGCGTTCCTCACTGACCTCCAGCACCTCGGCCAGACGCCCGGCCCCGACCGGCTCGTCGATGACCATGAGAATGGATTCGATGCCCGCGGCAAGCCCGCCGGGCAAATCGTCGACGGCCGCGCCCGTTGCATCGGCAGTCGGCACCGCCCGTTCCGGTGACGCCGGCGCCGGAACCCCGGTGTTTGTCTCGCTCATGCCTCGGGCTCCCCCTCGCTGGTTGTTGGTGATGTGGCTGCGGCCCCATCGGGCACCGCGGCCTCGTATTCTTCGCTCAGGGTCACCGCGTTCCAGTCCTCCGCAGTTTCGGACCAGGTCACCTGCAATGTGTCCAAGGGCGCATTTTGCGAGAACGAAACGACCCGCTCCCTGTACATCTCCAGCAGCGCCAGGAACCTTGCCACGACCACCAGGTGGCTGTCGGCGTCCGCGGTGAGCTCGGTGAAGCTGAGCGTCTGGCTCTCCTGCAGCATGAGGGCCAGGATGCCCGCCTGTTCGCGCACGCTCACCGCTCCCCCGTGCAGGTGTGCCACGCCGACCTCGGCCGGCGCCGCTTCTTCCTTGGGGGCCAGCGCGGTCAGCGCCAACTGCGCGAGCATCTCCGGCGTCGTCTTGAAGACCAGATCCGGCAGCAGCGCGGCGAAGTGCGCCTCGAGACCGGCCTGGCGCGGGAAGCTTTCGGCCTCGTCCTCGAGCCGCTCGGAGATCCACCCGGCCGCGTGCTTGAAGGCCTTGTACTGCAGCAGGCGGGCGAAGAGCAGGTCGCGGGCCTCCAACAGCGCCATGTCTTCGTCATTGTCGTTTTCGTTGCGGGGCAGCAGGCGCGCGGCCTTCAAATCCAGCAGGGTCGAGGCGACGACGAGGAACTCGGTGGTTTCATCCAGCGCCTTGGAACCGGGCCTGGTTTGCAGGACCTTCAGGTAGCCGATGAAGTCGTCGGTCACCTCGGCCATCGCGATCTGGGTGATGTCCAGCTCGCGCTTGGCGATCAGCGAGAGCAGCAGGTCGAAGGGCCCGGAAAAGTTTTCCAGCTGAACCCGAAAGCCACCGGCCGAGTCGTCTTCGACGGTCGGCACGGTGGCTGGCAGGACGGCGGTTGCCGTCATTACGGGGCGCCGCCACGGGAAATCAGTTCCTTGGCCAGCTGGCGGTAGGCCTCTGCACCCGGGTGGTTTGTTGCATAGGTGGTGATGGGTTCGGCGGCGACGTTGGCGTCGGCGAACTTGATGGTGCGACGGATGACCGTCTCGAAGACCGTGTCCCCGAAGGCTTCCACCAGGCGGCCCACGACTTCGCGTCCGTGCAGGGTGCGCGGGTCGTACATGGTGGCCAGCACGCCGTCGATCTGCAGGGCCGGGTTGAGCCGGTCCTGCACCTTTTCGATGGTCTCGACCAGCAGCGCCACGGCGCGCAGGGCGAAGAACTCGGCGGTGAGCGGGATGATCACGCCGTGCGCGGCGGTCAGCGCGTTGACCGTGAGCAGGCCCAGCGAGGGCTGGCAGTCGATCAGCACGATGTCGTAGTCGTCGGTCACCGAACGCAGGGCGCGTTCAAGCACCTGCTCGCGGGCCACCTCGTTGACCAGCTGGACCTCGGCGGCAGACAGGTCGATGTTGGCCGGCAGCAGGTCGACGTTCGGGACGTCGGTGGTGATGATCGCGTCGCGGATGTCGGTCTTGCGGTCCATCAGCACGTTGTAGACGGTGACGTCGAGTTCGTGCGGGTTGGTGCCAAAGCCGGCGGAGAGCGCTCCCTGCGGGTCGAAGTCGACAAGCAGGACCTTGCGGCCGTACTCGGCCAGTGCCGCGGCAAGGTTGATGGTGGAGGTCGTCTTGCCGACCCCGCCCTTCTGGTTCACCATGGCGATGACGCGGGCCGGACCATGGGAATCCAGGGATCCCGGCTCGGGGAAATCCGTCTGCGGGCGACCCGTGGGACCCAGGGGGGTCGGTTCCTTGAGCAGTCCTACGCCCCGGGGCTTGCTGCCCTGTTCCTCGCTCACGGTATTAACCACGCTTCCGTTCGTTGTGGGAATTGATGACTATCGCCTTAAGGGTATCGGTTGCGCCGGTGCGCCACGGACACCTTGGCCCGCTCACGGCGAGCCTTTACCTTAAAGCTGAAGTCCAAGGTTTAGGATGCCGGTCGCTTTCAAACCGGCTCCGGCGTTAAACCGTACAGCCATCGCGCCCACCGAAGTGAACGCGATGACTGTAGATTGCGGCCCGGCGATGGGCGCCGGGTGCCGGTCAGTGGCCGTTTTCGGTCAGCGAGAGCTCGTCGAAGGGGCGATCCCCCGCCAGCACCGCGCGGGCCTGGTCCATGTCGATCTCCCTGGTCCATTTGCCGATCAGCAGGGTGGCCACGGCGTTGCCGGTGAAGTTGGTCAGCGCGCGGGCCTCGGACATGAACTTGTCGATGCCCACGATCACGCCCATGCCGTCAAGCAGTTCCGGGCGGTGCGACTGCAGGCCGGCTGCCAGCGTGGCCAGGCCGGCGCCGGTGACGCCTGCGGCGCCCTTCGAGGCGACGATCATGAAGACCAGCAGGGAGATCTGCTCGCCGATGTTCATCGGCATGCCCATCGCGGTGGAGACGAACAGCGCGCTCATGGTCAGGTAGATGGCGGTGCCGTCGAGGTTGAAGGAGTAGCCGGTCGGCACCGTGATGCCAACGACGGGCTTGGAAACGCCGGCGTGTTCCATCTTGGCGATCAGCCGCGGCAGCGCCGATTCGGACGACGACGTCGAGAAGATCAGCAGGTATTCGCGGCCCAGGTACCTGAGCAACTGGAAGATGTTCAGGCCGGTGACGGCGCGCAGCAGCGAACCGAGGACCACCACGATGAACAGCGCGCAGGTGGCGTAGAAGGCGCCCATGAGGATCGCCATGGAGCCGATGGCGGCCCAGCCGGTGGCGCCGACCACGGCGGCGATGGCACCGAAGGCGCCGATCGGGGCGGCCCACATGATCATCATCATGATGCGGAAGACGACGGCCTGGATGTGCTTGATGGCGCCCAGCACCGGTTCGCCGCTCTTGCCCATGGACTGCAGCGCGAAGCCCACGAAGAGGGCCAGCACGAGCGTCGGCAGCACCGGGATGTCGCCCGGGATCAGTTCCAGCAGGAACTTCACGGTGGCGTTCTCGGTGCCGCCCGCGGCACCCTCGTAGGGCTGGAGCTTCAGGCCGGAGCCCGGGTGGATCAGGTTGCCCACGACCAGTCCGATGGCCAGCGCAAAGGTGGACATGGTGATGAAGTACAGCAGCGCCAGGCCGCCGACCTTGCCGACCGTGGCGGCCTTGGCGATCGAGCCGATGCCCAAGACGATGGTGCAGAAGATGACCGGGGCGATGATCATCTTGATCAGCGCGACGAACCCGCTCCCCAGCGGCTTCAGGGCCTTGCCGAGCTCCGGGGCGACCAGGCCGATCGTCGCACCGGCCACCACGGCGACGATCACCATGATGTAGAGCCAGTGCGTGCGGTCCTTCTTGGCCGGCGGTGCCTCCGGGGTGGTCGGTTCCGGCTCAAGAACGCCTGTCGATGCTGGCTTCGTTGCCATGCGCTGACTCCTTTGGAAGTGTTTCGGGGCTGCGGGTACCTGGAGGGGGTCCCGGACTACTTCCATGGTGCTGCCACACGTGACGGGGATCTCGCTTGTGTTCATATTGTTCACGGCCGGGCATCACCGAAATCCGCGGACGTGCGTTAATGGAGCAGATCAAGGAGGTGGCCATGCCACGAGTTCAACGGGCGTCGCCCGCCGGCCGGTCCCCCGGCTCGCTCTCGCTGGCCGCACGGATCCTGGCGGCACAGATCGGCCTGGTGACCCTCGTGGTGCTGTTGATCAGCGCCGCCAGTTACGTCAACGTCCGATCCCAGACCCACGGCTTCTCCGCCAAGCGGGTGCTCTCGGTGGCCGAGACCCTGGCCCACGACCCGTTCGTGGTGTCCGCGGTGGAACTGCCAGATCCCTCGCAAAAGCTGCAGCCCTTCGCCGATTCGGTGGTGGGCACCGCGGCGGTCGACTTCGTCACCATCATGGGCACCGACCGAACGCGCTACACGCACCCGAATCCCGGCGAGGTGGGCAAGCCCTACGTGGGCAGCGTGGCCCAGGCGCTGGCCGGGCAAAGCCACGTGGAGGACTACCGCGGCACCCTGGGCGAGTCCGTGCGCGCGATCGTCCCGGTCCGCAACGCGGAGGGCAGGATCACCGCGTTGGTTGCCGTGGGCGTGACGCTGCAGAACCTCAGCCTCGCCCAGGCGGCGACGGTTCCGGCGATCATCGGCGCCGGCGCCCTCGCGCTGGGGCTCGGTGCGCTCTTTGCCTACGCGCTCAGCCGCTACCTGCGCCGCGCCACCCTCGGCTACGGGCCGGAGGAGCTTCGCAGGCTCTACGCCTACTACTTCTCCGCCCTGCACTCGGTGCGCGAGGGCCTGGTGCTGGTGGACGCCAAGGGACGCCTGGTGCTCTACAACGACCAGGCGGCCAGGCTGTTGGGACTCCCTCCCGCCGGAACCCTGCGCCCGCTGCCGGTGGACAGGATCGGCCTGCCCGAAACCGTGGCCGGGCTCTTTGCCTCCGGCCGCCGGGCCACCGACGAGATCCACCTGACCAACAACCGGGTGCTGGTCATCTCGCAGCAACGGGCCGAACAACCGGACGCCATCGAGTCGGCGCGCGTTCCCTGGCCGCTGCGCCGCAAGGCCGTCGAATCGTCACTGGGCACCGTCGCCACGCTGCGGGACCGCACCGAGGTCCAGGCGCTGACCGGCGAGCTGGAGTCGATGACGACGCTCGCCGAGGCGCTGCGGGCCCAGACCCACGAACACGCAAACCGCCTGCACACCATCGCCACGCTCATCGAGCTCGGCCGGGAACGCGAGGCCCTGGACTTCGCCGTGGCGGACCGCCAGGAGTCGCAGCGCCTGACCGACGAGTTCGTGCAGGCCATCGACGAGCCCTACCTGACCTCGTTGCTGGTGGGAAAGGCGGCCCAGGCGCACGAACGCGGCATCACGCTGACCCTGAGCGCCTCCGGGTCCCTGCCAGCCGGGGCTTTGGACGCCCGGGACCTGGTGACCATCACCGGCAACCTGCTGGACAACGCCTTCGACGCGGCGGCCGGCTCCGAGCTCCGCCGGGTGTGGGCGGATTTCGCGGCCGACGAGGAATCCGTGGTCATTTCGATCGCCGACTCGGGGCCGGGGCTGGACACCGACCTGATCGAGGAATTCTTCCGGATGGGTGTTTCCTCCAAGGCCGTCGTCCCGGGAAGCGGTCCGCGCGGGCTCGGCCTGGCGCTGGTCCGCCAGGCCGTGGCCAGGCTCGGCGGCACCCTGGACGTGGACAACGATGCCGGCGCGATCTTCACCGTCACCATCCCCCTGCCGCCCCCGGGCGGTCTTGGCTATCGGCACTAGAATGGTGCGCTGGGCTCCAACGCCCCTCGGCCCGGCGACCGGCCCTCGAACCAGAACCAGAACCCAGTGAACGGAAAGGACCCGCACGCGGCCATGGATACCCCGAACAGACCGCTCCGCGTCCTGGTGGTGGACGACGAACCCACCACCGCCTCGGCGCATGCCAGTTTCGTCTCCCGTGTTCCGGGCTTCGTCGTGCACGCGATCGCCCACAACGGCGCGGAGGCCTTCGCGGAGCTGAGCCGGGCCACTGCCGAGGGAACGCCCATCGATCTGGTGCTACTGGACATGAACCTCCCGGACCTGCACGGGCTGGATGTCGCGCGGCGTGTGCGCGGCAAGGGCGACACCGTCGACATCATCGCCATCACCGCGATCCGCGACCTGAACGTGGTGCGCACGGCCATCGCCACCGGGGTGACGCAGTACCTGATCAAGCCATTCAGCTTTGCGGCGTTCAGCGAGAAGCTTTCCAACTACCGCGAGTTCCGGCTGAATCTGGGCACCGCCGGGACTGCCGCGTCGCAGGCCTCCATCGACAACGCGTTTGCCGCGCTGCGCTCCGTCGGCCCCGCGCCCCTGCCCAAGGGCCTGATCGCCGAAACACTGGCGGCCATCGGCGAAACGCTTCGGTCCACCGAAACCGCCCTTTCCGCCACGGAAGTTTCGGAGGTCCTTGACCTTTCACGCGTGACGGCGCGGCGCTATCTGGAACACCTGGCGGAAACGAACCAGGCCTCCAAGGCGCCACGCCACGGCACCCGCGGACGCCCCGAGTACGAGTACCGCTGGCGACCGAAGATCTAGTACCGCGGCTTGTAAGGTTTGCTTCCTTGGCGATACGGGTGGGGTCGGTTCCCGTTGCGTACGCGGTGGGTTGGCCGCAGGCTGGATATGCGGGTTTCCCCTCTCTCCAGGAGGCTTCGATGTCACACCGCGTGGTGGTACGAGAACTTGAAAACGACGAGGATGCCCGTCTGTTGCAGATGGTCCGGCGCGGTTCGGGCCCGGTGGTGACCTGGAGGCGGGCGCAGATGGTCTTGCTCTCGGCCCAGGGCCTGGACGTGGCAATGATCGCGCAGGTCGCGTTCACCAGCCCGGACAGGGTCCGCGACGTGCTGCACAACTTCAACACCGACGGATTGGACTCGCTGCATCCCCGCTACGCGGGCGGGCGTCCTGCGAAATTCACCGAGGCGCAGCGCGAAGAGATCACCAGGATCGCCCTTGGGCGTCCCGCCGACCACTGCCTGCCGTTTTCCGCCTGGAGCCTGTCGAAACTGGCTGGCTACCTGGCGGACCAGGGGGTGGTTGACGAGATTTCCAATGAGGGCCTGCGCGTGCTGTTGCGCAACGAGGGCGTCTCCTTCCCAAGCCATCAAAACGTGAAAAAGAAGAACCGACCCCCAGTACGAGGAAAAGAAGAACCGCGCCCTTCACCTCCATGAGGTCTCCGAAGGCAGGGCCGAACCAGGTGAGGGCGACCCGGACGTGGTGATCTGCATGGACGAATGCGGGCCCCTGAACCTCCAGCCCCACCCCGGTCACCAATGGGCGCCGACCGCCCCGGGAACCAGCAACAAGCAACCGGCAATCAAGGTACCCCGCGACGGCGACGGCGCAGGGCCACCTTCAAACGCCCGCACGCGGTTCGGCACCTGCTCGCAAGCTATGACATGTCCTCCGACCGGCTCTACGGGCACGTCAAGATTCACAATCGCAGGACCGAGTTTCTGGCCTTCATGCGCTACTTGCGCCCACTCTCCCGACGAATCGCCATCATCATGGACAACTACTGCCCGCACCAATCCACCGGGGTGGACACCTGGATCCGGGGCCTGGGCCGCGGCAAACAACGGCGAACTCGCCTACGTGCCCTTCTGCGGCTCATGGCTGAACCGGATCGAACCCCAGTTCACCGCCCTGCGCTGATTTGCCCTGAACGAAACCGACCACCCAAGCCACCGCGAGCAATCCAGCATGATAGGTCGCCACACCACCGACCCCCGGCTGCGCAAGGTCATCCCCTGGCCGAAACCATGAAACGGGCAAAGGTTTCCTGACACAGCACTAGCTGCCATTCCCGTAACTGATGGCGTCTAGAACTCGCTCTGGGGAAGTAATGCCGTGTGTCATTTTCAGGAATTTTCTGCATTGATGTCAGCAGCCATGTGCACCGCCTGAGTGAGGTTCGTTGGGTCGGCTGTCACTGATGGGGCCAAGGGTGGAACGATAGACTCCACCCGGCCATGGCTCGGTTCGTAAAAGACAAGACATGGCAGATCAAGAAATCCGCCCACAGGAAAACCGCCGCAACCACCGGTCTGATCTGGTGCCGGCCCGCGGGAGCGGCTCGGCGTGCCCCGAAGTCCTCGGTTCTGGACGGCCTACGCTGTCTTGTCCAGGACGGACCTGCAGCTGCCGTGCTGGCACTTCATCTCCGAGACGTCGCCGTGCTTGACAGGTTCGAGCACATTGCGTTTCCAGCCCCAACCCGGGGTTGCTGTAATTCCCGGTGAAGAACACGTCGGCAACTAGTTTTCAAACATGGCAAGGACCGTTTCCTGCCGGTTGCGCTCGTTGCCTTCGAAAGCCCCCAGGAAGTCCTCCGTCCAGGCGCGCTGCCAATATGTCGAGGCAATGGACTCGCCGAGGCCGTCAGTCTCACATTGTCCCCCGGCTTCGTTGTATCCGGAGGGAATGCTAGTCGGCCAGTCCACCCCGTCATGTCAGGAAGGGCTGCGGAAAATTTTCGGCCATTTCCCGGAAGAACGAAGGCACCTTTCGACCACTTTCCGGAAGAACGAAGGCACCTTGTCAAGACCGACAAATGCGGGCAAATTGGCAGTTCATTCTGTGCCGATAATGGCGGGATAACACCGCGATAACTATTTGGCAAGCATATTGACTTGAGACATGTCGGGGTCCACTGTGAAGGCATTCGCAAACGTGCAGCTTCATGGGGTGCTTGGGGAGTAACGCGATGCTCACTGATCCAAACCGCCATTCCCTGGCGACCCTGGCCAAGCTCATGGCAGGAGAACGAGGGAGATCATGACGATCATCAAGGATCCGCACCTGTTCAACGAGCAGAGCCTATTCGTCGATCTGGAAGGGGTGCTGGGCCGCCGCCTCTACCTGAAGATCGAGGGGTTCAACTTCGCCGGCTCGATCAAGCTCAAGCCCGCGCGGGAGATGGTCGAGCGCGCCGAGCGGGAGGGGCTGATCGGGCCCGGCTCCACGCTCGTGGAGTCCTCGTCGGGCAACCTCGGTGTCGCGCTCAGCATGATCGCTGCCAGCAAGGGATACCGCTTTGTGTGCGTGGTCGATCCGAACTGCAATCAGACGACCCGGCAGCTGATGGAGTCGCTCGGGGCACAGGTTGACCTGGTCGCCGAACCGGATCCCGTCGACGGGTTCCTTGGCGCTAGGCTCAACCACGTCCGGGAACTGTGCGCGTCCGACGAGCGGTACGTCTGGCTCAACCAGTACGTCAACCCCGGCAACTGGGGCTCGCACTACCGTTGGACCGCCCCCGAAATCGCCGCCGAATTCCCCGACCTCGATGTTCTGTTCGTCGGAGCCGGCACTACGGGCACCCTCATGGGTTGCGCGCGGTACTTCCGTAAGTATCGCCCCGACGTTCGGATCGTCGCGGTCGATGCCGTCGGATCGGTCTCCTTCGGCGGCCCGCCGGCGCGCCGGCTGATCCCCGGCCTCGGCATGAGCGTGCGGCCGCCCCAGCTTGACGAGTCCTTGCTCGACGACGTGGTGTTCGTCAAGGAGCTGGACACAGTGCGCGCCTGCCACCGTCTGGCCGCGGGCGGGTTGCTGCTCGGAGGGTCCACCGGGACCGTGGTCCATGGCGCCATGACATGGCTCGCCGACCACCACGCCCAGGACGTCACCGCGGTGGCCATCTCGCCCGACATGGGCCGCCCGTACCTGGACACCGTCTACCAGCCCGGCTGGGTGCTCGACCACTTCGGGGCCGAAATGCTCGCAAGCGCGGGCTCTACGGCAGACCCCGGCCTGCAGTCCGACCCGGTCTCGGGGCCACAACTTCCGGCAGCCGCCCCGATGACTGATTCCGTGGCCACTGCCTCACTAAGAAGGCTCGCGCAGTGAACAAGTCCGTCGACACGCCGCCAGCGTCACAGTGTCCCACGATTCCGACGATTCCCCCGACTCTGGCGGCACCTACGGCTCCGGCCGGGAACGACTCTCCAGCAGCGCCTGCCACGGGTGCAGGCGCTGCTTTGGAGCGCCGGCTAGCGGATCTTCTCGCATCGGTGGTGAAGAAGGACGACGTCCCCGTGGACGCCAACTTCTTCTACGAATTGGGCGCGGACTCGCTGGTGATGGCCAAGTTCTGCGCAAGGGTGCGCAAGCAGCCGGACCTGCCGGCGGTGTCCATCAAGGACATCTACCAGCACCCGTCAATCGCAGCCCTGGCCGCGGCCTTGGCACCGGCGGAACCGGCGGAGTCGCCCGTGCAGGGCCGGCTGGCCGAGATTCTCGCCGGCGTGCTCGGCATCGAGCAGGTCCCGGTGGGCGCTGATTTCTTCCAGGAGCTGGGCGCGGACTCGCTGGTGATGGCCAAGTTCTGCGCAAGGGTGCGCAAGCAGCCGGACCTGCCGGCGGTGTCCATCAAGGACATCTACCAGCAC